>NZ_JAPDOD010000074.1 GCF_027587205.1 Solirubrobacter ginsenosidimutans | reverse complement strand
GCGGATGCGCCAAGGCCTTGGCAATCCGAGCCTCCGAGGTCTCCCCCGAAGGACGATGTCCATTAGTAGATGAGGTTGGTGAAATGGTGGGCATAGTCACGTCCAACGGTAGATCAGCACCCGGTGAGATGCAACGGGCTTACGCCCGCGCGGCGGCGATCAGCGCGTCGACCACGCGAGCGGTGGCGCCGCCGAGCGGGCCGGGCAACCGCGCCAGCACCAGGCGCCGCGTCTCCTGTGGCTCGCCTCGCACGGCGACGACCCGGACGCCGTCGGGCAGGACCTCACGAGCGATCGGCGCAAGCGTCGTGATGGCGAGCCCGGCGGCCACGAGCTGGAGCTTGGCCAGCCAGTCGCGCACGACGAAGCGGACGTCGGGACGCTCCGCCAGTCCTGGCCACACCCCGAGCAGCGAGTCGCCCGCGTCGGAGCGGCTCGCGACCCAGATCTGGCCGTTGAGCTGATCGACCTCGACCGCTCGGGCGCTCGCGAACGGGTGGTTCGACGACACCGCGAGAACCAGCTCGCGCTCCGAGAGCAGCGTGAGCTCAAGCGGCGGCGACTCCGCGTCCGGCGGCCGAAACGGCGGCGTTTGGGCGAGGATCGCGAGATCGAGCGTGCCCGCTCGCAGCGCACGAGTGAGCGCGGGCGTGGTCCCCTCGCGCAGCGTGACGTTCGGGTCCTGAGGCAATGAGGCCAGCGCCGTCGGCACGAGCCCCGCGGCCGCCGTGGCGAACGCTCCCAGCCGCACCGGTCCACCCGCGACAACCTCGCCGGCCGTCTCACGCACGGCGGCGTCGAGCTCGTCCAGCACCCGGATCGCGCGGGGCAGCAGGCGCGATCCCGCCGGCGTGAGGACGACACCGAGCCGACTGCGATCGAACAACCGGCGCCCGGCGACGGCCTCCAGCGCCGCCACCTGCCGGGACACCGCGGACTGCGTGTAGCCCAGCGAATGTGCCGCGGCCGAGAACGAGCCCGCTTGCGCGACCTCGCGCAACACCCGCAACCCGGTCGGCGAGAAGTCCGTGGCCATGCGTATGACGCATGGTAGCTGTGCCGAATTGTCGCCATCGGCATGGGGTCGACGCGGCTAGCTTGAGGTCATGCCCGACCCCCGCATCGCCCTCGTCACGGGCGCCAACCAAGGCCTCGGCCTCGCGCTGGTCGAGACGCTGGCCGCTCGCATGGCGCCGCACGACCGCGTCCTGCTCACCGGCCGCGACCCGGGACGCGTCCAAGCCGCCGTGGCCGCCGTCGCCGAGGCCCAGCCGATCGCCCGCGTCGAAGGCCGCGTGCTCGACGTCCGCGACGGCGACGCCATCGCGGACCTGGCGGCTGAGCTGGGAGAGGTCGACATCGTCTTCTCCAACGCCACGTCGCGGATGACGCCCGACGACGATCCCGCCGAACAGGTCGATGCCCTCGCCGAGACCAGCAATCTCGCCACCAGCCACATGCTCCGCGCCTTCGCCCCACGCCTACGACGCGGCGGCCGGCTGATCGTCGTGGCCAGCGCACTCGGAACGCTCGACAAGCTCGACGCCCGTATCGCCGATCGCTTCGCCGCGGCCGCCGCCGACAGCCTCGACGCCGTCGACGCCCTCGTCGCCGAGTGGCGGCGGGCCGTCCACGACGGCCGCGCCGAAGCCGAGGGCTACGGCAGCTGGCTGAACATCCCGTCCAAGGTCGCCCAGGTCGCCGCCGTCCGCGCTGTAGCCCGGACGCGACGCCCCGCCGATCTCGCCGAGGGCAAGCTCCTCATGGCGCTCTGCCCGGGCCTGATCGACACCGACGCCTCCCGCCCCTGGTTCGCAGACATGAGCGAGGCCCAGACCCCGGCCGAAGCGGCGTCCTGGCCAGTCGAACTCGTGCTCGCCGAGAGCTTCGACCCCACGTATTACGGCGAGCTCGTCCAGTTCGGCACGGTCTTGCCATGGGCGACCGGCATCGCCGCGCCAGCGTTGGCGCGGCGATCCAGCGATCGTGAATCAGCGGATGGTGAAGGGTGCTGACGCGGCGACGTCGTACGGCGTCGTGACGTTGTTGTTCAACTGGACGACATAGTTGCCGGGCTCGACGGTCGGTGGTCCGGACGCGTCGATGTCTCCTTGCGTCTCGGCCAGTGTCGACACCGGGAATTCGACGCTGACGGTCCTGGACTGGCCGGCGTCGAGCGTGACGCGCGTGAATCCGACCAGCCTCTGCGGAGGCACGATCACGCTGCTGACCGGCTGGGACACGTAGACGGGAACGATGTCGGTCCCGCTACGAGTTCCGGTGTTGCTGACCGTGAACGTCGCGGTCGCCGTGCCTCGGCGGGAGACATTCGCGGTCACCGAGAGGCCGCTCGCCGTGAACGTCGTGTAGGACAGGCCGAACCCGAACGGGTAGAGCGGGTTGTAGGCGTGCCCCTGCCCGGATCCTGTGCCCGGGAGCTGGTCGAAGAACTTCGGCTGGTCGCCCAGCGGTGAGAATGCGGAACCGTCGAAGTCCCCTCCCGGTGCGGCGGCGTCGGACGGCCAGCTGATCGGCAGCTTGCCGTTGGGGTTGATCTTGCCGAAGATCACGTCGGCGACCGCCTGGCCGGCCTCGGTGCTGCCTTGGTAGGCCATGAGAATGCCGTTCGCGTTCTCGGCATCCGGCCCCAGGCCGACCGGACGTCCGGCGATGACGACGACGATCACCGGCTTGCCGGTGTCCTCGAGCGCCTTGATCAGAGCCTTCTGGTCAGGCGGCAATTGCGGCGCCGGGTTGTCGCCCAGCCCTTCGGCGTACGCCTTCTCACCGACCGCCACGACGTAGGCGTCGGCGGGCGTGTTCGCGGCGGTGGCGCCGTCCGGCACGTACACGGCGTTGCGGTCGCCGCTCAGAATCCCCTTCTGCACCGTGGTACCGGGGGGAATCTGGTCAGGCAGACCCATGCAGCAGACGTGACCGGCACCGAACACGCCTTGCCAGCTGACGCTCCACCCGCCGAGCTGGTTCGTCATCGAGTCGGCGCTCGGACCGGTGACGACGATCTTGGCGGACGAAGAGAGCGGGAGCGTGTTGTTCTGGTTGCGCAGCAGGGTCATCGACTCCTGCGCTGCCGTGAGCGTCCCGGCTCGCCCAGCGGTGACCGCCGCGTTGGCGGCGTTGGCGTCGACGCACGGCCTGCTCGGGTTGCTGACGCACGGTTGGTCGAACAGGCCGAGCTGGAACTTCAGCGTGAGAATCCGCCGCGTTGCCTCGTTGATCCGTGCCATCGAGATCATGTGCGACTGGACGGCCTGGAGGATGGCGGTCTGCCATTGATCCGGGCCGGTCACGTACATCGCCATGTCGACACCCGCGTTCACGGCCTTGGCAATCGCCTCCGCCGGGGTGGCCGCGACGTGGTACGCGGTCTGCAATGCCTGCACGTCCTGATAGTCACTGATCACGACGCCCTGGAAGTGCAACTGGTTGCGCAGGATGTCGGTCAGGAGGTAGTGCGACCCGGTGGCGGGAACGCCGTTGATGGAACCGGAGTCCGCCATGACCGTCCCAGCCCCGGCGTCGATACCGCCGGCGTAGGACGGAAGGATCACGCTCTGCAGGTAGCTCAGGGGCAGCAGCGCCTCGTTGCGGTCGTGGCCGTTGATCGACTGCGAGTAGCCGGCGAAATGCTTGACCGTCGCCGCGACGCCGAGCGAGCCGGCCGGACCGGGCGCCTGCATGCCTCCGATGTTCGCGCCGCCCATTGCCGTCGCGAGCACCGGCGCTTCGGCCCAGGTCTCGTAGGTCCGTCCCCACCGGTTGTCGCGGGCCAGATCCTGGACTGGGGCGAAGACCCAGTTCCAGCCGGTCGCGCGAACCGCCTGGGCGGTCGCGACGCCGCCGGCGCGAGCCGCCGGCGGATCCCAGGTGGCGCCCATGCCGATGGACTGGGGATAGAGCGGCGCCTGCCAGGGATGGCCGAAGCCGTGCACTGCGTCAACCCCGAAGATCACCGGGATGTGCAGCCGCGAATTCTGGATGGCGTACTGCTGGATCAGGTTGTACTCGTTGGCCCAGTCGTAGCCGGTGTTACCGCTGCCGCCGTGGCCGGTGGTATCCGGCGGATTGTCGGTACCGCCCGCGAGCAACGAGCCCGTGTTGTTGTCGACCAGCCACGTCTTCATGCAGCTCTGATTGAGCTGCGCCCAGCCCTGGCTGCCGCATCCGCCGGACGGACCGGTCAAGTTGTCGACCAGTTGCTGGTCCATCTGGCCGACCTTCTCGGGCAAGGTCATCGCACCGAGCAGGGCGTTCACCCGCGCCTGGATCGGCTTGTGCGGATCGAGCCACGGAGCGTTGCCCGGGTGTGCGGAAGCGAGGGCGCCCTGGCCGACGAGGACGGCCAGCGCCGCGGCCAGACAAGCGCCGACAGCGACGACGAACACCGCCTTCCTTCTCCTGCGCATACGGCCTCTGGCGTGCGGAGCGGACATGGACGTGTCCTCCTCGGGTTGGGGTTAACCGCGGTCAGTGCCCTCCGTGGCCGAAGTCGCGTGACGGCAGCGAAGACCTCGAACTGAGCCCTGACCCCATTCAATTCCGAGCGAGCGAGCCACCGCGTGCAGCAGTTCAGGAAGCGGTGTGCGTCCTCTTCTCATCGAGCTCTCCTCTGCATGGACCACGGAGTTGCCGACGTCCGGACACAGTCGTCCGTTCACCGCGACAAGTCAAGGCCGCCGCCCCGTCTCGATGTGGCGTGCCCGGGCTAGGCCGGCGGCGGGAACGCGCGGGCGAGCTCGACGACCTCGCCGCGGATGCGCTGCAGCGCCGCAGCGTCCTCCCGGCCGGCGGCCTGGACGCTCTCGTCGATCCAGCGCGCTAGGTCGGCCATGTGGTCGGGCGTGAGGCCGCGGGTCGTGATCGCGGGCGTGCCGAGACGGATGCCCGACGGGTCCAGTGGCGGGCGCGGATCGAACGGGACGGTGTTGTAGTTGCAAACGAGCGCCGCCTGCTCGAGCGCCTCTGCGGCCGCCCGGCCGCCGACGTCCTGGGCCGTGAGGTCGACGAGCAACAGGTGGTTGTCGGTGCCGCCCGAGACGAGGTCGTAGCCGCGCTCGATCAGCGCGTCCGCTAGCGCCACCGCGTTGGCGACGATCGCACGGGCGTATTCCGCGAAGGCCGGTTGCGCGGCCTCATGCAGCGCGACGGCGATCGCGGCCGTCGTGTGGTCGTGCGGGCCGCCCTGCAGGCCGGGGAAGACCGCGCGGTCGAGCGCCCGTGCGTGCTTGTCGCCTGACATGAGCATCGCGCCACGCGGACCGCGCAACGTCTTATGCGTCGTGGTCGCGATGACATCGGCGTGCCCCGCGGGGGAAGGGTGCGCGCCGCCGGCGATCAGGCCCGCGATGTGGGCGACGTCGGCCGCCAGCACGGCACCGACCTCCTCGGCGATCGCGGCGAACCCCGCGAAGTCGATCGTGCGCGGGATCGCGGTGCCGCCGCACCAGATCAGCTTCGGCCGCTCGCGCAAGGCGAGCTCGCGGACCTCGTCGAGGTCGATCACGCCCGTCTCGCGGCGCACGCCGTAGCGAACGGCGCGGAACCAGCGGCCCGTGACCGACACGCCCCAGCCGTGCGTGAGGTGCCCGCCGGCGTCGAGGGACATGCCGAGCACGGTGTCACCCGGTTCCAGGAAGGCCGCGTAGACGGCGAGGTTCGCGGGCGCCCCCGACAGCGGCTGAACGTTGGCGTGCTCGACGCCGAAGAGCGCCTGCGCACGCTCCACCGCGAGCCTCTCGACGCCGTCGATGACGAGGTTTCCCTGGTAGTAGCGGCGCGACGGGTAGCCCTCCGAGTACTTGTTCGTGAGGACGGACCCGGTCGCGGCGAGCACGGCGGGTGAGACGTGGTTCTCGGACGGGATGAGGCTGAGCGTGTCGTGCTGGCGCGTCTGCTCGGCGGCGAGCAGTTCAGCGACACGGGCGTCGGCGGCTTCAAGGACGGTGGGCACGGGCACCTCCGAACGGTCGGATTCGGTGCCCAGGCGCGCGGCGTCAGGAGCGCGCCGCTTCCCGGTGGTCACTTCCACCCGAGGCGCCAGTCACGACGCGCGTTCAAACCGTACCGGACAACCGCCTCGATGGCGAGATGGCCTGCGGACGAGCCGGAACCGGGCGGACGGCCGTTGGACCATGCATGCCTGGACGGTTACCTGCGTTGGGATGTCCAAAATCGAGCTCAACAACCAGCAACTTGAAGCCCTGACGGACGAGCTCCGGTCGCCCAGCGGACCCGGCACGTCCGCCTGGGATCCCTCCGCGTCACGCACACGGCGGTTCAACGAGGCGCTGATCGAGTACTTCCGGCAGAACGACCACAAGGTCCCGGGGAACCTCGAACGCAACCTCATGCTGTTGACGACCACCGGAGCCAAGTCCGGCCAGAAGCGCACCGTGCCGCTCGCCTTCCACCACGTCGACGGCCGCCTCGTCGTCGTCGCCTCGATGGCCGGCGCCGACCGGAACCCGCCGTGGTTTCACAACATCAAGGCCGACCCCCGCGTCAAGGTCGAGATGGACGGCGAGACCTTCGATGCGACCGCGGTGATCACCTCCGGCGAGGACCGCGATCGCCTGTTCGCCGGGGTGGTCGCCCACCAACCGTCGTTCGGCTCCTACCAGCTGCGCACCAAGCGCTTGATCCCGGTCGTGGAGCTCATCCGACGGTCCTAGTCCCCCGAATTCGAGTCCGTGGGCTGACGATCCTGATTGCGGCGCGACGTGACGCGCAGGGTGCGCACCGCTCGGCGGCTTGCGCAGCACGGCTCTGTCCGAGCAGGCTGGCCGGCATGCATGACCGGATCGAGCGCGAGGAGCGGCGCCGAGAGCACTCCGAGCCAGAGCCGCAGCGGGTCCGCACGCCGCACGAGATCGATGCACTCCAGCGGACGATGGGCAACCAGGCCGTGACGCGGCTGCTCTCTCGTGCGCAGCTCCAGCGCAAGCCCGTCACGCCGCGCCAGTACATGACCGACATCGTCTCCGCAGGCAGCGCCGATCCCGAGTGGGACCCGCACTGGACGACCGCGATCAAGTACGTGCTGAGCCAGGGCACGTTCGATATGGCGTTCAGCGGCACGGTCGACGACGAGCTCGACGCCGACGCCGAGAAGGTTGTCGCGAGGCTCAAGGCGCTCGCGCAATTGAGCAACGACAAGCCCAACCGTCACCGCATCGCCACCGACGCGGTCCGCTGGCACGCCGGCATCGAGAGCAGCAGCGGCGGCTCGGGCTTCGGCACGGTCGAGATGTCCGGCGAGGGCATCACCGGACGGCCGGCGTTCCCGCTCTTCACGCAGCAGAACATCCCCGTCAAGGCCGGACAGCACCGACGGCACATCCTGGCGTGGCACACGATGCGCGAGTTCGTCACCAAGGCGTACGCGGCGCAGAGAAACGCGGTCATCCAACCGATGCGGAACGCGTTCTCCACCCCTCCCGATCCCGTATCCGGCATGGCGTTCGCCGAAGCCTTCCAGCACGTCGTGTCGGGCCGCCAGCGGTCCGGCGCCGGCGACGGTGACCTGACCGACGAGGAGGTCCTCAAGGTCGGCCTCTTCGTGATGAACGGGAATCCGCGCAACCTGTGGGCGGGCCGGGGCAGCACCAACAGCGCGCTCAATACCGCGCAGATGGCGATGCACAAGGCGCTCAATGAGGTGCATACGTTCTCGGACCTTGATGCGATCGTGACTCGCTGGAAGAACGCGAAGGGCAAGGCGGTCTACAGCGCGGCCACCGAGCTCGGTGCCGAGGTTGCGATGCACCACGGGAAGGCCGCGCTGCAGGCGTGGGGAAACGATGCGGACGAGGAGGAGGTCGTGCACGGGGTGGCCGACAAGGTCCGCGAATACGTGCTCAGCAACCTCGAGATCGATGTGCTCGGCGACTCCAAAGCGCAGACCGAGCTCGCGCAGGAGAAGGCAATGCAGCTGAGCGATGCCCGCGGACTGATCGACAATGTCGCGCGGGGCGTCGTCGACATCGGCCAAGTGCCGGACTGGATCATCACCGAGGCCGTGGGGCAGTACTTGCGCTACACCTGATCGCCGGCGCGTCCGTCCTGCAGTGACATCGAGCTCAGTCGCGGCAGTATGTAGACCCTGATCACTGAACTTGACTTGCACGCGCTGCGGGGCGTAGCGTCGGTCCATGAGCGATACCGAGGCGACGCTTGAGCGTGCTGACCAAGGGATGCTTGACCACGTCGGCGGCTGGGGTCGCACCAAGCGGTCCGGCGGCGCGCGACGGCGCTGGCTGCTCTACGGGGTGCGCGAGGAACCGACGCCGGGCTACACCGGGCTCTACGAGGCGCCTCACGACGGCATCGGCGTCTGCTGTTCCGGCGGCGGGATCCGATCCGCGGCGTTCAATCTCGGCGCGCTGCAGGTCGTCCTCGCGGACACGCAGACCCGAGGGGACGTCAAGTACCTGTCCGCGGTGTCGGGTGGCTCGTACATCGCGGCGGCCTTCTGCATGATCGCCAAGCGCTGGAGTGGGACGCCCAACGCCGACGACTCCGATCCCAGACTGGTCACGGATCACGCCCCGCCGTTTCATCCCGGTTCGCCGGAGGAGCTGTACCTGCGCAACCACCTCGGCTATCTCGCGCCGGACGGCACGGCGAAGCTCTATCTCGGGCTGCGCATGGTCGCCGGCCTGACGGTGAACGTCCTGCTGATCGGGCTTCCCGTGCTGATCCTCGGGCTCGTGGCCGGTCTCCTGGCCAACGGTCCGTATCAGCACCTGGAGGACGGTACGTTCCACCTTCCGCTCGGGCCGTTGCTCGCGGTCGTCTCCGTGGCTGGGCTCTCGCTGACGCTCGCGATGCTCGATGTACTCTGGCGGCCGAAGAAGGAGCGTCTGAGGGCGTTCGCTCGAACCTGGGAGGTCCGCCTGTTCGTGCTCGCCTGCGCCTTGGCCACGTTGTTCATCGTGGTACCTGCGCTCGCCGCCTGGGCCGCCTCCTTGGGGACCGACAACTCGGCGACCAGCGCGGTGCAGGGCTCGATCGGAACCGCCCTCTCGTCGATGGGCGCGCTCGCGCTTGCCGCGATCTCGCACGTCCGCGGCCAGGTGAAGGACAAGCAGAAAGCGCTCGCAAACGCTGAGCGCAAGCTCGGGAAATACGCCAAGCCCGTACGCGACGCAGTGATCGCGGTCGTCGTGACGCTCGCCGGCCCGATTCTGCTGCTCGCGATCGCGGTGCTCGGCGTCCTGGTCGCGGTCGGCGATACGGCGACCGGCCAGACCGTGCTCATCCTCGCCGCGATCGCGCGCATCGCGATGTGGATCAGCATCGACCTCACGACCGTGTCGCTCCATCCGTTCTACCGCCGCAGGCTCTCCACGGCCTTCGCACTGCGCCGCGTGTGGCACGACGAGAACGGCGACGAGGCGCGAGCGCCGTCGGAGGACGACCAGGTCGAAGCGAACGGGAAGGCGATCGCTGAAGAGCGGCCGTTTGACACGATGGTCGAGCTGTCTGAGTCGCACATCGCACCGCCTGAGCCGGATGCCGACCCCGCCAAGTCGTTGTCCCGCTGGCCCATGTTGATCGTCTGCGCGGCGGCCAACGTGTCCGACCCCGGAGCAACGCCTCCCGGCCGCGCCGTGGCGAGCTTCACCTTCAGTCCGACGGCCGTCGGAGGCCCGCTGACCGGCGCGACAGAGACCAAGGTCTACGAGCAGTTGGGACGCAATCGCCGGCGCGATGTCACCCTCCCCGCCGCGGTGGCGATGTCGGGAGCCGCGTTGTCTCCGTCAATGGGCAAGCTGACCTACCGCCCGCTCAGCTTCCTGCTCGCGCTGGCGAACATCAGGCTCGGCGTCTGGGTCCCCAACCCGCGCCATGTCAACGAGGAGAACAAGAAGACCGGCGGCGACAAGATCGAGTCGCTGGCACCGCGCGGCCGCGACAAGGTGAGCCTCAGGCACCGGCCGCGTCCGGAGTATCTCTGGAAGGAGTTGTGGGGCCGCAACCGGCTCGACGACAAGTTCCTCTATGTCAGCGACGGCGGGCACTACGAGAACCTCGGCCTGGTCGAGCTGCTGCGCCGCGGATGCCGGACGATCTACTGCTTCGACGCCGGCGGCGGCTCCACGACCAACGCGCTCGGTGACGCGATCGCGCTCGCCCGCACCGAACTGAACATCGAGATCGACATGGACGAGCACACGAAGCTGCTCGCCGAGAGCAAGACGCCGCCGCTGCGCGCCAAGGCGGCGTGTGCGAAGGGCACGGTGCGCTACCCCCGCGATGCCACACCTGGGCGCCTGATCTACGTCCGCAGCGTCGTCACCGAAGACTCGCCCTGGGACCTCGCCAACTACCAGGAGGAAGACGGAGTCTTTCCCCACCACAGCACGTTGGACCAGTTCTTCGATGACCGGAGGTTCGAGGCCTACCGGCGACTGGGCGGATGCGCCGCGAACAGTGCACTGGCGATCGCAACCGCCGAAGCCGCGACGACGAACGGCGCCGCGCGGGTCGAGCAGGCGAAGCGGGACGGCGCGACGGGCACGGTCACGCTCGAGGCCGACGAGCGGTAGCCGCGCGTCTCGATGGTCCGTAAAGAGCGGACCTTCCGGCCGAGCCGCGTCCTCTCGCCCGCGTTCTAGCGTGACGGACCATGTCCCAGCTCCCGACTTCCATGCGCGCGTTGCGCGCCGCCGCAGCGGGCGGTCCCGAACAGCTTGCCGTCGACACGGCGCCGGTCCCACCGATCGGCACCGGTGACGTACTCGTGCGAGTCCACGCCGCCGGATACACGCCCGGCGAACTTGATTGGCCGTCGACGTGGGAGGATCGGCTCGGCCGCCCGCGGACGCCGACGATCCCGAGCCACGAGGTGTCTGGAACGGTCGCCGCGGTCGGCTTCGGTGTCGCCGAGCTCGCCGTCGGCGACGAGGTCTTCGGGCTGACCGACTGGTACCGGGACGGAGCCGCGGCGGAGTTCATCGCCGTCGAGGCCCGCAACCTCGCCCGCAAGCCGGAGGGCGCCGACCACGTCGCCACCGCCACGCTCCCGCTGTCCGGGCTGACGGCGTGGCAGGGGCTGTTCACTCACGGCGGCCTGTCGGCCGGCCAGTCCGTGATCGTGCACGGCGCCGGCGGCGGTGTCGGGGCGCTGGCCGTCCAACTCGCCCATCTCGCGGGCGCCCATGTGACTGCAACCGGCCGCGCGAGCGTGCGTGGCTTGGCGACCGACCTCGGCGCCGACACGTTCTTCGACCTGGAAGCGGACGATCTCGGCGAACTCCCCCGCACCGACGTCGTGTTCGACACCGTCGGCGGCGAGGCCCTGGCCCGTACCAAGGCGGGCAGCAGGGTGGTCTCGATCGTGGAGCAGCCCCCGGAGGCCGTCGGCGACCAGGGTGTCTACTTCGTCGTCGAGCCGGACCGGGCCGGCCTCGCGGAACTCGCACGCAAGGTCGACGCGGGCGAGCTGACGGCGATCGTCGGCCACCGGTGCCCGCTCGATGACGCCGCCGGGCTGATCCAGCGCAAGCATCGCGGGGAACTCCCCGGGAAGATCGTGATCTCGCTGATCGACTGACGACTCGCCCCAGCCTGCCCGTTGGTCGCACCCAGGGCATGTACTACACACGCGAACGCGCTCTTCGCGCTTGGGTCCGCCCGCTCGCGCTTCACGCAGCGGGGGTGACCCGCACCGTCACCTACGAGCTCAACGACACCGCGACCATGCTCGAGTTCATCCGCCACGGACTCGCCGTCGGGCTGCTACCGCGATCGTTCGTCGAGACCACCGCTGAGATCGTGTGCGTCCCGATCCGCGACTACCCACCGCAATTCCAAATGGCGATCGCCATCCCCGCCAACCGCCGCTACCTGCGCGATGCTGCACACGATCACCAGCCACACCGGCGCCTGACCGGGAGCGGGTGCGCCGGACGCGGTCGGCGATCACCTGGCGAACCCGGGCGCGGCTTATGCCGGAGCAGCGCCCTCCTCGAACCCCGCGAGCAGTGCCGTGTGCAGCCGCCGCCGTCCGAGGCCGGCCATACGCTGGTCGTCCACGGGCGTCTCGTCGCGCCACGTATCGCCGGGGTCGTCGACGAGTCCGTCCGTCTGTCTCGCGAGCGTGTCAGGTCGCTCGTCGCTGCGAGCAATCTGAATGACGACGCGCCGTGGCTCCTCCCCGGCCGCTAGCTGCTCGGTGACCTGGAGGTGGACGGCGACCCGTTCGAGCGCCCCTGCTTCGACCAGCGTGCGAACGACGTGCTCGAGCAGCGGGCCGCGCACCGCGCCCGCGAGCCATTCGGAGGAGATGTGCCTCGCGTCCGACAGCAACCGCGCCTCGTTGAGTGCGCCGCGATGCTCCGCGGCGCCGGCGATCCTCCGAGCCGGCCGCCGAAGCGGAGCGAGCAGCGGTGTGTTCGAGCCGGCCTTCGCCGCCCAGAGGCTCAGTGCGGCGGCATCGCGAGTGCAGGTCACTAGCGCGCCGGTGATGCCGAGCCCGACGTGCCGCGTGTGCGCACGGTCCATGTGCCCAGCATCCAGGCGGGCGGGTCAGGACGCTTCACCCGGTCGGGATGAAACGCCGCCCGCTTGGCACAAACCACACGCGTGCGGCTTCGACCCATCCATCTGCGACGCGGTTCGAGCCTCGACTCTCAGGTCGTCATGGCGTCGCTGGCGATCCTGCAGCGCTCAAGATCGAGTCGAGCTCGGCTAGACGCGCCGATTGGGTATTTCAATCAGCGCGGCCAGCAGCCGGCTGTATCCGCCTCGGCGATACAGGTCGACCCAGTGCAATCGCTTCAGACGCTCGGGAACATCGCACTCTTCGAGCCTGACCGGGATCACGAAGATGGCGTCTTCGGGCTGCTCGTCGGCTACGTCGAGGACATCCCGGATCTCTCTCTGGACGTATCCGGCCTTCGTCACGGAGTCCTTGGACAAGCACACCAGTACGACGTCCGCTCTGCGAACGGCCCTTCGTATGGCACGAGCCCAATCTTCGCCGGGGATCAGCTCCTGTTCATCCAGCCATGTCTGTAGGCCGTCACGGCTCAGACGCCGTCTGAGGCGGCGGATCGCGGGTTTGTCGTTGGACGAATGGCAGAGAAACACCAGGACGCGCGGCTCTGCAGTCGCAGGTGCCATCTCCTTGCGACGGAGTCCCACCTCTCGATTTTGGGGCGGTCGAGGCTTGGGGGCGGTGGTCGGATGCGGCGACTCGTGTTCGCTCACGTCGGGCACGCTTCGCGAATCGGCGGCAAGAGCCGGCGGCTCGGCGTGTTGGTCTCCCGAGGAGCGCGCTGGAGGGACGATCTCGCTGAGGAGCCAGGTGCCTGAGTCCACGCGCGTGACGCGGATCGATTCGACGGCGTGCCGGCGGGTCGCTTCGCTGAGCAAGATCTGGCCGTCACCCGCGGTGCTCGCGAGGCCAACGGCGCCGTCGAGGGGGTGGCCGAACAGCGACATTTCCTTGTCCACGTTCTCGGCGATGACCTCCCCCGCGTCGAGCCCGATCCGCAACTCGAGCGTGCCGGGTCTCGCAAGCATGAGTTTCTGGATTGCGTTACGCAGGTCGACCGCGGCATTGACCGCGCGGAACGCGTCGTCCTCGTCGGAGACGGGGAGCCCAACAGACCGAGTAGCTGGAACCCGAGGCCAACGTGAAAACGACCGCGGTGGCTCACGATGATCTGGCCGGCCTCGTGTCGGGCGAGCGTCATCAGGCGCCGGGCTACCTCGGGATCGGTGTCGTTGGAGCCGCCGAGGCTGCGAAGCGTCACGACCAGTACCGCGACCGAGCGGCGGACGACCGGCGGCGTGGTCACGCCCGCCGCGGGCCCCCGGGAATCCGCCACCGGGGCCGGCACCGCCACCAGGGGCTCCTTCGCCGGCTCGACGTCCAGCGCCGGGTCCTGCTGGCGAATGAGCTGCCCCAGCGCCCGCAACTCGCGGCCCGGCTCGAGCCCGAGCTCAGCGACAAGCAGATCGCGCGTCGTCTGATACGCGGCCAGGGCGTCGGCCTGGCGCCCGCTGCGATAGAGGGCGAGGATCAACTGTCCCGCGATTCGCTCACGCGTCGGACGGGCGGCCAGCAGCTGCTGCAACTCGGGGATCAGCGCGACGTGCCGACCACAGGCGAGATCGGCGTCGACACGAGCTTCCAGCGCGATCAGCCGCTGTTCCTCCAAGCCGGCGATCGCCTGCTGGGCGAACGGCTCGAAGACCAACTCGGCGAGTGCCGGTCCGCGCCACAGGTTCAGCGCCTCGCGCAGCACGGCGGCCGCGCGCTCGGGCTCCCCGGCGGCGAGCGCGTCGCGGCCGTTGGCCACCAGCGCGTTGAAGCGCTCGGAATCGAGCTCTCCCGGCTCGACCCGCAGGCGGTACCCGGCCGGGGTCGCGGCGACGATGTCCCCGGCACCGAGCGCCTTGCGCAGCCGCGAGACGTGCACTTGCACGGTCTTGATCGCTCGGCCCGGCGCCTCCTCCCCCCACAGCGCGAGCGCGAGCCGCTCGGCGCTCACCGGCTCATTGGCACGCAGCAGCAACAGCGCGAGAATCGCGCGTGGTTTGACCCCGCCAAGCGCCACGATGCCACGATCGTCGGCGACCTCAAGTGGCCCAAGAATTCGGAATTCCATGCTGGTGGAGCGGACGGTATCGGCGTTCGCTCCGCAAACCCAACTCGGTCGCACCTCGACCACCGCAGGAATCCGGTCCACGAGGTCGACCGCTCTCCCGAAGGCCTTCAATCTACTCAGGTTCAGATCATTGCAGCGTCGCGATCGGCCGCGCTCCCCCGCTCCGCGCACCTGCATGCGGTGCATTGATCAGTGTTCCTTGACTTTTGGGGCGCCGTGGGCTTGGGTGTGCTCATGGGTGTCGAGCGGCTCGCGGGCGTGACGTGTCTGGCCGCGCTTGCCCTCTGCGCGTCCGCCGGGGCGAACGCGTCGGAATCGACGGAGCCGCTCGGGTCACAGACGGCCACGGCTGAGGCGGCTAGAACGCCGACGCCGACGGCGACGCCGGTCCAAGACGAGCCACCCGTGCCAACGGTGCTGCCGGTTCCCACCGAGGCGCCTGGCTCGACGCTCACCCCCACGCCGTCGCCCGACGCGACTCCGAGCGCGGCCCCGAGTGCGGCGAGCATCGCGACGCCGGTCGCGACGTCAGAGTCGGCTGCCGCGCTCGAGGTGACGCCGACGGCGGGGCAGGATGCGCACGCGGCCGAGGAAGGGAGCGTCGAGCCGGCTCCCGCGGCGGTCCCAGCGAGCGCCACGGCCGCGCCGACGATGACGGTTGACACGGTGGCGTCCGCGCCGGCGTCGAAGCCAGTGCGTAGTGCGCGCGTGTCGCCCTCGCGTCAAGCGACGCCGACGCCGGTTGCGCCGAGCGCGTGCGCCACGCCGGCGGAGACCATCGATATCCCAGGCGTCGGCGTGATTCAGACCGGGCCGGTTGACGGTGTGTGCCGGTTGACGTCGGCCGGGTGCACGATCCTGGGCACCGACGGCGATGACGTCTTGACCGGCAGCCCGTTCGACGACGTCATCTGTGGCTTCGGCGGAAACGACCGGATCGACGGTGCAGGCGGGGACGACGTACTGATCGGCGGCGAGGGCGACGACGTCCTGACCGGCGCCGCGGGCCAGGATTGCATGATCGGCGGCCCCGGCGCCGACCGCGCCGAGAACAACCGGAACGAATTCCCTGAGGTGGAGTCCAGCAGTCGCCGCACGCTGGACACCGGCGAGAGCGTTCAGTACTACGGCGTGTACAGCCTCGCACCCAGGTACTACTGCGTGGCGCAGCGCCACGGTGCCCTGGTGTCTTATCCGCCGGGAGCCCCGGCGGTCGCCCCGGGACCGAGCGGGTGCGCGGCGCCGGTCGAGACGCAGGATCCGGGCATCGAGCTACGGACGCCGTCCGCGGACGGCAGCTGCCGGCTCTCGTCGGCCGCGTGCACGCTCATCGGGACCGACGGCGACGACGACCTCACCGGCACTCCCGGCGATGACATCATCTGTGGCATGGGCGGCGATGATCGCATCGACGGCGGTGGTGGGAACGACGTCCTCCTCGGCGGTGCCGGCGACGATGTCATCGCCGGCGGCAAAGGCACCCACGACTGCATGGTCGGCGGACCGGGCCGCGACACGGCATCGGACAACACGGAGCGCGAGACCTCGGAGATGGAGACCTCGAGCATCATTCAGCTCCCGCCTCCCTTGTACGTAGAGTTGATCAACGACTTCGGTGTCATCTTTGACGCCAACGGGCGCTGCGTCGACAAACTGCGGCGGTCTGTCGGCGGCCCGCGCCTCACGGATGGAGAACTGCCGCGGCCGACGTCGCCGACCCACGCCGCGCGGGCAACGGCTGCGGCTGCGGCGAGCCCGCCCGCCGCACCGCTGCGGCTCAAGCTTCCCCGCAAACACCGCCTCAGGGTTCGCCGCGACGCGGTGCGAGTGCGCGTGACGTGCCCAGCCACCACCCCCGTCGAGTTGGTCCTGGTCGCGGACGCGCTTCGCATCGCACACAAACGCTTCACCTGCACCCCGCCCGGCACCACGACCCGCGTGAAGCTCAATGCCTACGGCCGAAAGCTCCTCGCCCGCCACGACCGAATGCACGGCCGGATCCTGATCCACATCACCGGAAACACGCTCGCCGAACCGATACTGCTCGTCACCCACAACGACTGACGTCCCGCGCGGCTCCAAGCGCAAGCTCACGGCCACCGTGGCGATCACCGTCACGTCGGCGGGCAGCGTTCCGTTGGTCACCCGTCATCGCGCCGTGCTGCGCGCACCCAAGCCCAAGCGATAGACCGTCACCCGCGCCATCGGGCTAGTGGCCGAGCTGGTGGGTGAGCTTCTCGACGACGACTGTGGCGGCGTAGCGGGCGGTTCCCGAAGGCTCGACGTCGACGTGGGAGCCCGCGTACTTGAGCGCGATCGTGCGTTCCAGCGCGAGTTCGGGGTCCGGCACGAGAGCGTCGACGTGTCCGCGCAACTCGACGTACCACGTGGGGTCTGCCGGGTTGGCGACAACGACCGAGAGGCGAGGATCGCGGCGGAGGTTGCGGAGCTTCTGTCGGCCCTCCACGAGGCTGAAGTGGAGCGCACCATCCTTCCAGAGGAACCACTGCGGGGTGGTCTGAGGGGCACCCGTGGGACCAATCGTCGAGATGAAGGCGATCGCGGTCGACTCGAGCAGTGGGATCAGCTGAGGGGGGACGCTCGGAGGCACGAGACCCAAGGCTAGAGCCACACGCGGCGCGCCGCCTGGGAGCTCACACGAGGCTTGCGGCAAAGCCTTCCCGCCAGCTCGCGTGCCGTGGTCGCCATCCGAGTTCGCGCTTGGCCTTTGCGTTCGTCGCCCCGCGCAGCGCCATCACCAGGTCCTCGGGTGGCGGCAGCGTTTCCGCCGGCGCGGGCGGATCGGCGCCAAGGGCCCGCGCAAAGACGGGCAGCCACTCCGGCTGCGGCGCCGGCTCGTCGTCGACGATGTTGTAGATCCCCGGCGCACCCTGTTCGAGCGCCGCGACCGCCGCTGACGCGGCATCTTCGACGTGCAGCCAGCTGTACATACCGGTGGCACCGTCCACGAGCGGCACGCGAGCCGCGATGACATCGGCCGCCGTGGAGCCGCGGCGGTCGTGGTAGGTGCCAGGGCCGTAGAGCATGCCGTAACGCAGCACCAGACCCTCGATACCGGCTGTCCCCGTGACCAGCTGCTCGAGCTCGGCGACCGCCGCGACCGCGCCGCCGAATGGCGCTGGTGCGTCGGTGAACAGCGCTGCGTCCTCGTGCTTGACGCGGTCGCCCGTCGGCGCGTACGCGAACGCGATGCTTTGCGCAACCATGCGGGTGGCGCCGGTGACAATCGCCGCATCGACAAGGATCCGGGTCCCCTCGGTCCGCACGCGGTTGTTGGCGTCGAACACGCTCGGATCGCTCCAGTCGAGGCGCGCCGGCAGCGCGGTGAGTTGGTGGACGACCGCGTCGGGCGCGGCGGCGCGCATGGCCGCCAGAACCCCGTCGGCCTCGAACACGTCGCAGACGACCGGGTCGGCGCCGACCGCCTCGAGCTGTGCGGCACGCAGCACTGAGCGGGTCATCGCCGTCACCTGGTGCCCCGCCTTCAAGAGCTGTGGCACCAGCGGGCTACCGATCACGCCCGTCGCGCCAGCCAAGAACACCCGCATCGTCCTATGCCTCCGGTCATCGTCGGTCGAGGGTCGAGAGACCACGCGCTAGGCAGGCTGCTCCGCGAGTGCGGCTCGAAGCTCCTTGCGGGTGTTGACGTCGAGCTTGCGGAAGACCTTGTGCAGGTGGTACTCGACGGTGCGCGGGCTGATGAACAGCTGGGCGCCGATCTCCGGGTTGGTGTGGCCGTCGCGGGCCAACCGCGCGACCTGGACTTCCTGGGGCGTCAGGACGTCGCGGGTGTCCGCGGTGACCCGGCGCACCGTCTCGCCGGTGGCGCGCAGCTCGCGGCGGGCGCGCTCGGCGAACCCCTCGGCGCCCATGTGGCTGAAGCTGTCGTGGGCGGCGCGCAGGAGCTCGCGCGCGTCCGTGCGGCGGTTCTCGCGACGCAGCCACTCGCCGTAGAGAAGCCGGCTGCGGGCGAGCTCGAGTGCCGCGCGGCTGCGCGCGAGCCGTTCGATCGACTCGCGGTAGAGCACCTCGTCGTCGCTGACCAGGGCGCGGCAGCGAGCTTCGATCCCGAGGGCCCATTCGGTGCCGCTCGCTTGCGTGCGTTCGCTGAGGCGGTCCAGCGCTGCGGCGGCCTCGTCGGGCCGGCCGACGCGGACGCCGGCCTCGATCTGCTCCACCAAAGCCCAGCCGTACGCCATGACGTCCTCGTGCTCACAGGCCCGCTGCGCATCCGCGAGCGCCTCGCCGTAGCGGCCGTCGGCGTTGTGGCGCAACGCGGTCAGCCACAAGATCAGTCCAAGCCCCGAGCCCTCGCCGCGCTCCATCCCGTTCCGCCACGCGTCTTCGAAGAGCGCCTGCGCCTCCTCGCCGCGCGATGCGGCCAGCATCAGAGATGCGTACTTGAGCGGCGGGAGCCCGGTCGCCTCGGTGATCGCGTCGACCTCGTCGATCAGCGCTGCAGCGGTGGCGAACGCTCCGGAATGGACGTGAAGGGCGGCGAGGTAGTTCGCCATGACCGCGAGCAGGCTGAGTGCGCCGGCGTCGCGAGCGAGGCGCGCGCCGCGGGTCGCGAGCACATCCCAGAGCTCGTCGTCCCAGAGGTCTTGCGCGAGCCGGCACGCCAGCCACAACCAGCGCCGGTCCGCTTTGCCGCCGTCGGACTCGCCGAACGCGCGCAGGGCCTGCGAGAGCGGCGACACCGACGCCGCGTAGCCTTCGGTGAACCTCGTCACGAGGGCGTCGAGGAGCGCCTCGGCGGCACCGGAGACGTACACCGGGTTCGTTGCCCGCGCGACCTCGGCCACCTCGCGCTCGTCCGGGCCGGTGCCGAGGCGCCCGGCGAACATCGCCGCCGCCATCGCGTCGAGATAGGTCTCGCGGGCCATGGCGGCGTCCAAGGGCTCGAGCCGCTTGGCCGCCTGGAGCAGTAACGGCGGCGCGTCGCGCCCGCGCCGGCGAGCGAACACGATCTGCGCGATCAACCGCTCCAGCCGCGCACGCTGGAGCTCGTCGAGCGGGCCGAGCTTGGCCGCCGCGATCAGTTCGTAGGCGGCCCCCGGGTCAGCGACGTCGAGCTTCGCTTGTGCCGCGTCGAGCGCGCGCTCCACGCGTCGTCCAGGGTCGGGCGTCAGCTCGGCCGCCCGCTCGAGAAACGCGGCGGCTGCCGCCAGGCCGCCACGACGCTGCGCACGATCGGCCGAGTGCACCATCTCGGCGGCCACTGCCTCGTCCGCCGTCGCCGTCGCGTGCGCACGATGCCAGGCGCGACGGTCGGGATCGAGGACCGGGTCGGTCGAATCGGCGAGCGCGCGGTGCACGTCGCGGCGGTCGCCCGGGGCCGACGCGCCGTAGACCGCCGAGCGGACGAGCGGATGCGGGAAGCGCACGCGGGCGCCGAGCTCGATCAATCTGGCGCCCTCGGCGCGCCGCGCGGCGTCGTCGCCGATCCCGAGCCGCCCGGCGGCGCGCCACAGCAGGCTCGCATCGCCCAGCGGCTCGGCCGCGGCCGTCAGAAGCAGCAGCTGCGAGTCGCGCGGCAGCGACTGGACGCGCTGCAGGAACGTGCGCTCGATGCGGCTCGCCAGAGGGCGCGCGTCGGCGAGCCCGAACCCGCCCGCAAGCTCCGCCGGCGTCAATCCACGCGGCAGCTCGATCAGCGCGAGCGGGTTGCCACCGGCCTCGCCGAGGATCCGCTCCTGTACCCGCTCATCGAGCGGCCCCGGAAACGCCGCGTCCAGCAGCACGCGCGCGTCCTCGGCGGCCAGCCCTGCGACCACGAGCTCCGGCAACCCCTCGAACTCGTGTTGAAGGCCGGACTCGCGCAGCCCGAACACCAATCCGACGCGCTCGGCCAACAGCCGGCGCCCGACGAACGCGAGCGTCTGCGCAGAGACCTGGTCGAGCCACTGCGCGTCGTCGACGATGCACACCAGGGGCTGCTCCTCGGCGGTGTCGGCCAGCAGGCTCAGGGCCGCCAGCCCGACCAGGAAACGTGCCGGCGGAGGTCCGACGCTCAGGCCGAAGGCCGTGTTCAGCGCTTCGCGCTGCGGGCCTGGGAGATGCCCGAGACGGCCGAGCATCGGCGCGCAGAGCGCGTGCAGGCCGGCGAACGGGAGCTCCATCTCCGACTCGACCCCGACTGCGCGGGCGATTCGACAGCCGGACGCCGACGCCGCCAGATGCTCCAGCAGGGCGGTCTTGCCGGCGCCCGCCTCGCCGCGGAGGACCAGCACCCGGCTCTGACCCGCTCGGAGCCCGGTGACGAGCCGAGCCAGCACCTCACACTCACTCCGACGACCGAGCAGACCCGACGGCGGGAGACCGATGATGGTCATGCGCGACTCATTATCGCGCGCACCGCACGGAGCGCGTGCTCTTCCGGCACATCGGATCCGTTTCGCCGGTGATCGGCTGCTCGGGTATCGCATGTGCGGCCAGCGATCATGATGTTCACATGATGCGGCCGACCCACCGGCGGCTGACCGGATGGATCGTGAGTGCGACGCTGGTCGCGGCGGTGAGTGGCGTGCTCGAGCTGCTGGAGAGTGACCCTTCGGCCTCGACCGTCGCGGTGCTCTACCTGTTCGCGGTGATTCCGGTCGCCATCGTGTGGGGCACGGCATTTGGCGTGCTGGTCGCGGTGGCCAGCACGCTGACGTACGACTACCTCTTCGTGCCTCCGAAGTATTCGCTCGTGCCCACCGATCCGCGCGACTGGCTGCGACTGACCGGGTTCTTGGCGGCGGCGGTGGTGGTGAGCGAGCTGGCGGCGCGGTGGCGGGAGTCGGCGCGGCTCGCGGCGGAGCAGGCGGCGTTGCGGCGCGTTGCGACGTTGGTGGCTGAGGGAGCAGCGGCGGAAACGGTCTTCGCCGCAGTCGCCAACGAGGTGGCGCTGCTGCTCGAGGTCGATGGAGCGGCGGTTCTGCGCTTTGACTCTGACGGCGGTGCAACCGTCGTCGGCAGCTGGGGCAAGATGACCGAGGCGTTGCCGGTCGACCGCCGCTTGACGCTGGATGGAGACAGCGTGACCGCGTTGGTGTATCGGACTGCGCGGTCAGCCCGCTTTGATGACTACGAGCACGCCTCGGGCTCGATCGCGGCACGGGCAAGGACCGTTCGACTGCGTTCCGCGGTCGGAAGCCCGATCCTCGTCGACAGGGGTCTGTGGGGCGCGCTCGTGGCTGGAACGTGGCATTTGGACCGGCTGGCTGCGGATGCCGAGTCACGGGTCGCACAGTTCACCGAGCTGGTGGTGGCGGCGATCTCGAACGTCCAGGCACGATCAGAGGTTCAACGGCTGGCGGATGAGCAGGCCGCGCTCCGGCGCGTTGCAACGATCGTCGCACGCGAGTGTCCCCCGGAGGAGGTCTTCGCCAAGGTGGCCGAGGAGGTCGGGCGGCTGCTGAAGACAGACGCCGCCGTGGTCTGGCGCTACGAGCCCGGCGGAGGTGCCACGGTCGTCGGCAGTTGGGGCGAGCTGGGCGGCACGGTTCCTGTTGGCCGTCGCATCGAGCTCGATGGGGACAGCGTCACGGCGTTGGTTTATCGGACGAAGCGGCCCGCCCGCGTCGACGCGCACGAGCACGCGACGGGTTCGGTCGCCGCAGATGCACGAAGCTTGGGGTCGCGTTCCGCGGTGGGAACACCGATCATCGTCAACCAGCGCTTGTGGGGTTCGCTCGGGGTCGAATCCTCGCGGGCGGAGCCGATGCCTCTCGATGCGGAGTCGCGGATGACGGAGTTCACGGAGCTGGTGGCCACCGCGATCTCAAACGTCCAGGCGCGGTCGGAGCTGGCCGCGTCGCGCGCGCGGATCGTGGCCGGTGCCGACGATGAACGCCGGCGCGTCGTCCGCGATCTGCATGACGGAGCTCAGCAGCGCCTGGTCCACAGCATCATCACGCTGAAGCTGGCGAACCGCGCGGTCCAGAACGCGGACGACGACAGCGCTCTCGCGCTCATGGCCGAAGCGCTCATGCACACCGAGCGTGCGAACGCCGAGCTGCGCGAGCTCGCCCACGGCATCCTCCCATCGGCCCTCACCCAAGGTGGGCTGCGCGCCGGCGTGCGGGAGCTGGCGTCGCGGACGCGGGTACCGGTCGCGGTCGACGTGTCGGTCGACCGGCTTCCCGCCGCGATCGAGGCGACCGCCTACTTCGTCGTGGCCGAGGCTCTGACCAACGTCGCCAAGCACGCGCGCGCCGAACACGTGGAGGTGACGCTGCTGATCGAGGACGGCACGCTCGCGGTGCAAATCCGCGACGACGGCGTCGGAGGCGCCCGCACCGACGGGAGCGGTCTCACCGGGCTCGCGGACCGGCTCGCCGCCCTCGATGGCGAGCTCCGGATTGAGAGCCCGCCCGACGGGGGCACCGTGGTCGCGGCTGCCATCCCCGTCCCCGACACTCGCGGTCTTCCAGCCACCAATTGACGCGACAGCGGCGGGCGCGGCGCCGGCACGTCGCGCTCCCGGGGGTCCAGTCGACGCCGTGCGAACGATCAGCGGGCCGGGATGCGGTGGACCGCGAACCTTGCGGTGATGCTGAACGGACGACATTTCCTTGCCGTCGTCGCGGCGACCGCTGCCGGTGCGGCCGGCGTTGGGTGCCTCGTGGGAATCACCGCCGCCGAGCGGCTCGACAGGCCCACGACCGCCGAGCAGCCGCAGCCCAGCGGGCGCGAGAGGCCGCACCCGGCGCGCACACCCCGCCCGACTCCGATTGCCCCTCCCCGCTCAACTCCCGCTGCCAAGACCACTCCCCGCAAGCGGCCGCCCGCGTCTGGAGTCGATCCGCTCGGCCCGGACGGGCCGCTCGGCCCCAACGGACCGCTCGGTCCGAAGGGACCCCTCGGCCCCGACGGCCCCCTCGGCCGCAACCGACGTCCCCGTCCTCGCGGCAACCCCGCCGAGTCGCTCGGTCCGGACGGACCGCTCGGCCCGAACGGGCCCTTGGGTCCCAACGGCCCCCTTGGCCCCAATCGGATCCCTTGACTCGGTCGACTAAGCAGTGTCGGGTCGACGCCGAAGCCTGTCCACGCCGCGCGAGCTACGAGGGTGGGGCGTGTCGTGCCAGGAATCCGGCCAGGGCGCGGTTGAAGGCGGCCTCGGCCTCGAGATTCGGGAGATGCCCGACGCCGTCGATCACCACGAGTTCCGGGCGCTGGAGGTGCTCGACGATCTCGGCGGTCACCGTCGCGTTCGACCAAGGGTCGTCGGAGCCGGTGCACACGAAGGCGGGAAGGTCGAGCTGCCGGAGCCGGGAGCGGTAGTCGGGCCGCTCCGCCCGGCCGCGGAGGGCCGCCGCCGCTCCCTGAACCGGGGCGCCGGCCATCATCGCGTCAACCCGTTCGCGAACGGCCGGCGGACAGTGCGGGCCGTAGACGCCGGTGTGCATGTAGTCGATCAGGACCTGCATGCCGTCGCGCTCCACGAGGTCTGCCCGCTCGCGACGCTGGACGCGCTCGCCTGGACTCGCGGGCTCGACGGTGGTCGTCACCAGCCCGAGCGTCCAGTAGCGCTCGGGTTGCGCGGTCGCGAGCTCCATCGCCACGAGGCCGCCCATGCTGAGCCCGACGATCGCGGCCTCGTCGATGTCGAGATGCGCGAGCAGCTCCTCGACGTCCTCGGCGTACTCGCGCAGGCTGACGAGGTGCGGTGTCACGGGGCTCTCGCCGAAGCCGCGCAGATCGGGCGCCACAACCCGGAAGTCGCCGGCCAGGGCCTCGAGCTGCGGCTGCCAGAGGGTGCGGTCGAACGGATGCCCGTGGATCAGGACGACGCACGGACCGGCGCCAACATCGTCGTAAGCGAGTCGCATCCGCTGCAGACAGTACGCGGATGGTGCGATGGGCCAGGGAGGGATCGAAACTCCGCGCGTCGGATTATGAGTTGACCAAGAGCCGGTCGAGGGACGCCCGGCCGGGAGACTGGATCTCGTTGGGCGGAGTCGAGCTCGCGAAGTCTGACGATCCGAGAGTAGGCCGGAGCGGAGAGTCCACCCCAAGGCGGAGTTCGCGTGCTCAAGTTCTTGTGCGAGGTTCCCTATCCGCGGGATCTCGCCTACGCTGGCGCTTATCTTCGGACAGAGCTAGGCGTCGTTGACAGCTTCGAGCAACTCGAGCGCCCTCTCGATGTGCTCGGCGCGGCTATCGACCACCGGGTCGATACCCCGGAGGTCCTCGATCGCATCGCGCCGAATGTGTCGGCGTCATCACCGCACAGCGCACGCGCTGCGTCTTGGTAGGCGATCGCGGCTTCATCGTCGTAGCCGTCGACTAGGAGCGCGAGACCGAGGTTGCAGCGCGCGTCCACAAGCTCGTCGTTCAATTCAAGTGCGCGACGTCAAGCCTCGACCGACGCCGACAATTCGCCGACGATGTAGAGACACCAGCCAAGAGTGGCCGCCACCTCGGCATTGGTCGGGAAGAGCTCGGTCGCGCGACGGGCGGCGTGCGTGGCTTCGCGCGGCTGCTGAGTTGCGTCCGGGTGCCCTGCGTTTGTTCATGGCTCCCCTTCGCCGAGTTCCTGACCGCACAGGAGGGCTTGCGTCATGACGGTGACCTGCGCACGGACCCTGCGGTCTGGACGGACGTCCAACGCATAGAGACGCCCAGTCCCGAAACGGCAGGAGAGAATTGGCCAGCCCGTCGGCGCACGGCGAATCCTGCGGCGACCATCATCGGCGGGCTTCGGCACGTCGGCAGCGCAGCAGCCTGGGCATCGCCACCGAGGACTTGTCCATCGAAGTGGATGCCCTTAGCGTGACCCACATGCGCGCGGCAGTGCGATTTGCGTGTTTGGGACTTGTCGGAGTCGCCTTCGCCTGTGGTGGTTCCTCTGGCGAGGGCGGCGATGCCGCCGAGCAAGACTCGACAACGACGGCGAGCGACACGCCGGTTCCCGAGCGGACGAAGACGGCGACTGCGACCGCGACGCACGATGGCAACCACACGAGCACCCCGACCCCGACTCCGACTGAGAGCCCGCAGCCCACCCGCATACACACACCAGGCCCGCAGGTCACGGAGGACCCGAGCGCCACAGGGACCGAAACCGCCACGGCGACGGAAACGCCAACCGCAACGGCGACGATGTCGCCCACGCCGACGACCACGTCGACACCCGCCCCCAGCGCGAGCACCACCCGACCCGCTCCGGGCGACAGCGATCCGTAGAACGGTGGCGCGCGCCCACAGGCGTCTCGATCAAAGGCGCGCTGCACAGACCGCCGTGCCGTTCGATCAGACCTCAACTTGGAAGGTCGTCGCCGCACTCCTAGGCCAGACTGCGGTGCTGACCGGGCTGCTGGTCTATTTCGGCTGGATGCGGTCCCAGACGACCTACCGGCACTTTGGCCTTGACGCCAAGCTGATGGGCGTCTCGTCAACGGATCTGGTGCTGACCAGCGTCGACTCGGCCTACACCCCGCTGCTGCTGCTGGGCTTCGTCGTCTTCGCCGGGACGGTCGTGCACACGGCCGTTGCGAAAGGCCGACTTCGCGGCGCCAAGCTGCGCGCTCGCGCAGCCATGATCGGCTCGGCGCTCGTCGTCGTCGGAACCATTTCGACGATGTCGGATTGGTTCGCCCATCGAGTCGGGACGATCGTCCCGGACAACCCGGGTCTGGCGTTCGCATGGCTGCCGACCTCGCTCCTCATCGGGTTTTCGTTGCTGGCGTACGTGTCTGCGACGGCGCCGACGACGGGCGGCGACAGTTGGCTGCGTGGTGGGCCGGCCACATCCTTCGCGCTGGTTGGGCTCGCCTTGCTGGCGCTGTTCTGGACGGTGTCACTGCTCGCCGTCCGCGACGGACGCGCGCGCTACCGCGACATCGAGCGCCGCGACGCCGCCTTGTCGGAGGTCGCCGTGCTCTCGCACGACGACCTCGTGATCGAAGGGCCTCGCGTCATCTACACCGACCTCAAGCTGCCGGACGCCCGGTACCGGCATCACTACGCCGGGCTGCGGCTGCTCGGCTACGGCAACGGCAAGTACTTCCTGCTGCCGCTCGGCTGGCGACGTGGCATCGACCGCGTCTACACGGTCCCCGACCAGCCCGATGTCCGCGTGGAAATCATCGCGCACTGAACAGCGCGTACTACGTCTCAGCAGACGCGTTCTACAACAACGGGCAGACCTCCGGGAGCCTGCACGGAACCCCGTTTGTGGACCCCGCCGTCGCAACCTGTTGACTGCGCAGCGCCCGCCGGGACGAGGTCCGGCGGACGCGAACCGCAGTTGCGGGGCTCAGACCGCCAGCCCTCTCAACGCTCTACGCGGGTCCTCGTCCTGCGAGCAATCGGTTGACTTGAGCGGGGCCGCTCAATGCGAACGACCGTGAGTCGATGATCACCGATCGCTATCGAGCGCCGTCGAACTGCTTGGCCACACGCAGCCGTCCGTACGGGTCGGAGGCATCTACGCACTCGAGCGGATCCTGGACCCGAACGGACACAGCACTTTCCCGTGATCGGTGTCGTTTCTTACGCGCTGCCCTGTGGGATGATCGCTCTAACTTCGATTTCATGGAGCCCACATGGATGCCTATGTCGATTTGCGACTCGCGCCCTACAACGTGGTCGCCAACAACCCCGCCAAGGGGTCGGACAACACGGCTGGCATCAATGCCGCGATCAGCGCCTGTTCCGGTACCCGAGCGCGGCTCGTGCTGCCACAGGGCGCGATCTACGTGGACCAAGCAGACGGCACCAAGAACTGGTCGATCAAGTTTGGTCCCGGCGTCTCAGACCTCACACTCGCCGGTCAAGGTCGCTTCGCGACCAGGATCATCCAGCAAGGCGTCGGCGACAGTGGGGACTGGCACGCGCTGATGCTCGACGGCGCAGCCCGGATCGAACTCACGGATTTCGGGGTCTCGACGGGCACGATCACCAACCCCGATCCGGGTGACGAGGTGCACCTGATCAGCGTGGTGAGCGTGTCCGGCACACCGACCACGGACATCTTCGGTCATCGGTTGTACTTCGGACAATGCATCGGTGACCAGCTTCGCTTTCTCGGCGCCGGAGCGCCAGTCACCGACTGCCGGTTCACGGGGCTGCTCATGCACGGCGCCGGCATCGGACGTGGCGCGCGGAGCGGTATCGCGCTTCAGCGGGGCTTCTCGAGGATCGAGATCTCGGATTTCTATATCGACGGAAGCAAGAACAGCCCGATCGACATGGAGCCGACCGGCACGGACCCAGGCACGATGGAGCATCTGAGCATTCACCACGGCGTCTGTGACAATTCGTTGGGGCGAACGTCGGTCGCGTTCTCGATCGGCGGCCTGAGCCACGGGCCGCGCGTCGCGCACATGCGCGTGGCGGACGTACTGGTGCTCGCGGGGCGCGTGAACATCCTCTCCACCGACGATCTTCACGTCGATCGACTCACCGTGCTCTCGTCGGAGGCATACCCGGCCGACGTTCACGGGCCGACCGTGGCGGTGCGCCAGATCAACAACGATCTCGTGCTGTCGAACCTGCACCTGGAACGGACCGGGACGAGCGCGAAGGGCAACGTGCTGGACATCTCCAATGCAGGCAACAGCACGTTCATCGACGGCGGGCTGTTCCTGGCCGGCGTCACCGGTTACCCGATCTACGTCGCGGACAGCCGCAACCTGCGCGTCCGATCGCCGCGGATCCGGTACGAGGCCGCGTCGCCGGCGGGCAAATCGGCGTTGGCCGTGACCGCGCTCAACCGCGACGCCGACGACGTCCAGATCGATGGGCTGGAGGTCGTGAGCACGACGGGGCCGCTCAGGGCCGCGATCGACCTCGCATCACGTGGAGCGCACTCGATGGCCAACGTCCGCGTCGGCGGTGTGAGCTGCGCCGGGGCGGCAGCGAGCGGCGTCTATCTCTCCCGCGGCGAGGGATCACGGCTGGACAAGACGCCGCTGCTCACTGCGATTGACAACGGCTCGGGCAGGACGTGGAAGCAGGTCGACCAGAACGACACCGCGATCACGACGCTCTTCCCGATCATCAGCGGCAACCCGGGCGGAATCTGCACCTTCGAGGGTGAAGCAGCGCCGGAGTCGGCCGTGTCAGCAATACAAGGATGCACCTGCATCTTCAGAGCGGGCGACTCCACGGGCACATATCGCAAGCAGACCGGCACCGGCGACACCGGGTGGTCACTCGTTCCAGCTGGTACCTAGCGACTGGCGCTGCCAACAGTCACGCGCGAGGATCGTCGCCGGCGAACGGCTCGCAGATGTCGTTACTCAGGAATCAGATCTCGTCCGCTGTCGCGCGCAGAGCTAACTCGCCCTCGTAGGTTCGCGGCGGCCGTGCCCGGGGCGGGCCGGGCCGGCGTTGTCGGCGTGTTGCGCGGCCATCCACTGCCAGATGTGCGTTCCGTTGATGGCCGGGTCGTTGCGGGCCACATAGATCCACGACCAGTGCCCGCTGAACTGGTGGCCGTTCCAGATGACATGGTCGTACAGGGTCATCACGGAACCGGGGATGAGCGCCTGGGCGTGGATCGTGTTGGGCTCGACCGGCACGGTCGGGTCGTCGCGCGAGGCGACGAGCCACGTCGGGGTGTCGATCGCCTGCAGTTGGGCGTCCGTGAGCAGCGGTGGACCGCCCGCCTGGAGCGACGCCACAACGCCACAGATCGGCACGGCCGCCGCGAACAGGTCACGGTAGACCGATGTGATCTCCATGGTCATGTAGCCGCCGTTGCTGCAGCCAGCCACATAGATGCGCTCGCGATCGATCCGGTTGCGGCGGACGAGCTCGTCGATGATCTCGCGGATCAACGGCGCGAAGCGCGGCCCGTCCTCGATCCAGTAGGAGGTGCTCTGCGGGGCGACGACGTACGCTCCGCCGAAGATCCGCTGCGCCTCCTGGGTCGCGAAGCCCAATGCTCCGCGGTTGGCCCGCAACGTCGTCTCGTTGTCGTAGTAGCCATCCGGCAGCAGGCCGCCCTCGCCACCACCGTGCAACCAGACGACGAGAGGGCGCCCACCGCGGCCGGCGCTATGGAAGCCGCGCCCGCGATCGGGCGAGTACAGCCGGTACTTCATCCCGGAGCCCGAGACGTGATAGCTGAAGGCATCCACCTCGGGATCCGACAGCTCTCCCTGCACAAACCGGCCGATCGTGACCGGGCGGCGATTGCGCAGACGCAGCGGCGCGGTCTGCGTGATCGTGTACACGAGGTCGAGTACGACATTGCGACCCTTGCCCAGGATGTAGCCGAGCGTGCCGCCGCCGACCTGGCCCTCGCCGTATGCCAGCTCGAGCACGATATTGCCCCAGTGGTCGAGCCGCGCGGCGGTCACCGGGCGATCGAGGTCGTACTCACTGAAGATCAGATCGCCGGCAGCGATCGGGATCGGGCTGGTCGCCTTCGCATGCACCCTGAAGGTGCCGGTCGTCAGGCTGGCCGGGTCGATCGGCCCGAGCCGGGCGGTCTCGAGCGTGACCGAGGTGACCTGCTCGCCACCGTCGAGCACGTTCGCGTTGAGCGTGAAACGCACGCCGCCGTTCGTCGGGCGCCGCGCGTAGGCGACGCCGGGCAACAACGTCCCGGCCGCAGCCGCGCCGGTGACGAGAAACGTGCGACGCGAAACAGGCGCCGTCATGTCCAACTCCTCCCTCTCAGCAGCCGTTCCACACTGCCCGCGGAAACGGCGTCCACCGGTGTATCGCAGATGCGAAGGCTTGTGCTGCCCGCCCCCGGCACGGTGTCCGATTCGCGACCCTCGCGACCGCGAGCGGAAGAACTCGACCCAGGCCGCCAACGCCAGATTGATCGTCACGCCGTGTGCCCGATCCTGGCGGCCTGACGGGCGTCACGCGTCTGACGGGGCGGCGCCTGGCCCGACCTCATAGACTGCCGCCGAAGGGTCGGATGCCAGAGTCCCTGATCGATCTCAGTGGCTTGCGGGTTGGAGCGGAGGCGCTCCTCGCTGCCGTGCTCGAGACGTGCGGACAGCCCTTCTGGATCGTTGATCACGAGGACGTGATCCGATTCGCCAATCCCGCCGCGGCCACCGCGCTCGGGTACGAGCGTACGGAAGATCTGGCCGGGCGCGCCCGGCACGCGACGATCCACCACCGGCATGTGGATGGAACGGTTTTCCCTGCCCGCGAGTGCCCGTTGCTGCGGCCGCTCGAGACCGGCGATGCGGTCCACAGCGAGCTCGACTGGTTCGTTCGCCGTGACGGCTCGATGCTGCCGGTCTCCTACGTGTCGGTAGCGCTCGAGACCCCGGAAGGGCGCGGCGCCGTTGTCGCCTTCACCGACATGGAGGAGCGCCGGCGTGCCGCGGACGAGCACGCGGCGCTGCGGCGGGTAGCGACGCTGGTCGCCGAGGCGGTGTCACCGAGCGAGCTGTCCGTCGCCGTGGTCGCGGAGGTCGGCGGGCTGCTGGACGCGGATCTCGCGGGGATGATCCGTTACGAGGCCGACGGGACTGTGACTGCAGTGGCGACCTGGGCTGCGGTCGGCCAGCACCCAGAGGTCCGCGGGCCGTGGTCGCTGGAGGGAGATCGGCTGGCCACGGCGATTGCACAGACGGCGCGGGCGGCCCGAGAGGACGACTGGGCCTGCGTCGCCGGGCCGATCGCCGCCTTCGTTCGTGAGCGGCTGGGAATCGATTCCTCCGTTGGGAGTCCGGTGGTGGTCGAAGGCCGAGTGTGGGGTGCGCTGTTCGTGCACTCGACTCGTGGCGCACCGCTTCCCGCGGACACCGAGGACCGCCTCGCCGAATTCACGGAGCTCGTGGCGACCGCGATCTCGAACAGCGAAGCACGGACCGAGGTCGCTCGACTCGCGAACGAGCAGGCCGCGCTCAGACGCGTAGCGACGCTCGTGGCGCGGGGCGTGCCGCCGAGTGACCTGTTCGATGCAGTCGCCGAGGAGGTCGCCGCCCTGCTCGGCGCGGATCTCGCGGGCATGATTCGCTACGAGAACGACGACACGGCGACGCCCGTGGCCACCTGGGCCGCGAACTGGCACTCCGAGGTCGTCAGCCCGCTCGCACTGCTGACCGGAGCCGGTCAACTGGCCGAGACGATCGCGAAGACGCGGCGGCCGGCGCGCAGCGACGGCGAAGACGGCGTCGCCGGCACAGTCGCAGCCTCGATTCGGAAAGCGCTCGATATCCGGTCGTCGGTCGGCAGCCCAATCGTCGTTCAGGGGCGGATATGGGGCGCGCTGTTCGTCCACGCGACGCACGCCGAGCCGCTCCCGCCGGACACCGAGAACCGGCTCCAGCACTTCACTGAATTGGTCGCTACAGCGATCGCCAACAGCGAGACGCGGACCGAGGTCGAGCGCTTGGCCAAGGAGCAGACGGGCCTGCGCCGCGTAGCGACGCAGGTGGCGCGCAAGGCACCGTCGCGCGAGGTGTTCGCGGCGGTCGGCGAGGAGATCGAACGGCTGCTCCACGTCGAGAACACAACGATCCTGCGCTATGGGGGCGACAAGACGGCTACGGTCGTCGCCGCGTCGAGCGAGTCGGACCTCGTCGTCGGCGACAACATCTCGCTCGAGGGCGAAAGCGTCAGCGCGCGCGTGCTGAGAACAAGACGTCCCGCTCGTCTCGACGACTACTCGCGTGCGAGCGGTGAGTTTGGAACGCGGCTACGCGAGGGGGGCGTCCGCTCCGCGGTTGGCGCGCCGATCGTGGTCGAGGGCAGGCTCTGGGGCGCAATCATCGCCTCCACGCGACAGGACGAACCGCTGCCAACCGAGGTCGAGTTTCGTGTCGCAGAGTTCACCGAGTTGCTCGCCACGGCGATCTCCAACGTCCAGGCGTGGGCGGACCTCGCCGCGTCTCGCGCCCGCATCGTGACCGCGGCCGATGAGGAACGGCGCCGCGTGGTCCGGGATCTTCACGACGGGGCCCAGCAGCGCCTCGTGCACACCGTCGTGGTGTTGAAGCTGGCAGAGCGCGAGTTCGTCCGCAACTCCGAGCAAGTTCCGATCCTGGTACGCGAGGCGCTCGAGCACGCGCAGCGCGCCACCGACGAGCTGCGCGAGCTCTCACATGGGATCCTCCCCGAGGCTCTCACGCACGGCGGGCTCGACGCAGGCCTCCACGAGCTTGCCTCACGGACGCAGGTGCCCATCGACCTCGACGTCTGCGTCGATCGCCTGCCCGCAACCATCGAGGCGACGGCCTACTTCGTGGTTGCCGAGGCATTGACGAACGTCGCCAAGCACGCTCGCGCCCGCAAAGCTGCGGTCAGCGCTCGAGTCGAGGACGACACGCTTCGCGTCGAAGTACGCGACGACGGCATTGGCGGCGCACGGACCGGCGGCAGCGGGCTCGTCGGCCTGCGCGACCGGCTCGCCGCCCTGGGTGGCCGGCTCCGCGTCCACAGTCCCGATGGCCGCGGCACGCTCGTCGTGGCCCATATCCCCCTCCACAACCGCTTTGCGGATTGAGATCGCGGTCGGCACCGTGCGCAGCCGACTCAACGTCGCGCGCCGAGTGCTCGCCGTCCCGCTTTGACCGGGGCTCCTTCCGATGACGTGCCTCGCGCACGCGGTCGCTCTGTTCTCGAGGACAGCGTCAATTGAACCGCTCCGGGCCGGTTGGGCGGCACGCGGATCGGTCCTTCGATATGCGGCGACTGGAGGTGGTGCGCGCGCTCGTCGCGCGTCCGCCGCGACGACGGACGTTCTGGGCTTCGCGCTACGGCTCGATGGATGACCCGAGGCCGACGCTGCTCGCGTCGCGGGCTAGTCGCTCGACGACTGGCCGGCGGCGATCGTCACGACCCTCCTGATCGGCGGCTCCGCCGCCCTCGGCGACCGGCCGGTTCTCAAGCTCGCCCGCCAACGCTAGGCGCGTCGGCACGGCTTCCGCGCGAGCAATGCGTGATCAGCGCATCGTCGCGCGGGCGGTCACAGTGATCGCCCGCGCCTGCGCGGCTTCGCGGGGCGACGCGTGCCACTAGCGGCGCGCTCGCGCCAGACGTGATCGGTCCACGCACTTCCATCCCAGTAGCGGCGCGTCCCATCCGCGAGCGGGTACCACCCCGGCTCCGCGTCCTCAAGGGGCGGAGGCTCCGGGACGGCAGCCGGCGGCGCTTCCGGCTTCGCCGGGGTGTCCGGTGGCGTGCGCGACTCAGCCAGCGCTGCCGGCCGCGGCGCTTCCGGCTTCGACAGCGGTCCCGGCTCGGGATGAGAATCCGGAGTAGTCGCGGTCGGATCGGGCGACGATCTCCACCCACCCGCGAACAGCGTCCCCACGATCCCACCGAGACCGAATCCGGCGAGCGCCAGCGACGCCACGACGCCCGTCACCTCGGGCGCGACGACGGACCCCGTCACGCCTCCGGCCGCCGCGCCGGTCAGCGCGAGCGTGCCGATCGTGATCCATCTTCGCGATCCGTCAGTCATTCCTGCGCTCCCGGCAAATTGTGCATGCAGACGGGGTGCGGTGCGAGCGAGCCCCGATCTGGATGCGCGGATACGCGCCCGTTGCGAACTCGTGCCAGCCGCGCCGGCGGGTTCATGTGCCTCGCGCTCGCCGCCCAGTCAACCCTCGAATCGGGGCCAAGCGCCCGTGCCACTGGCCGAGTTGCACGTCCGTATCGACGTTAGTTCTCGGCGCGCTTGAAGTGCAACAGGCCGAGCTCGGTCGGAAAGACCTCGCCCGTGGC
>NZ_JAPDOD010000073.1 GCF_027587205.1 Solirubrobacter ginsenosidimutans | reverse complement strand
CTGGCCGCCACGGCCACCGGGACCGCCGCCCTGGCCGCCGCGACCACCGCCACCGCCGCCGCCCTGACCACCGCGGCCACGGCCACCGCCGCCTCCGCCGCCACGGCCGTCGCCGCGTCCGCGGCCGTCACGGCCACGGCCGCCACGGCGGTCGTCGTCACCCTGCTGCGGGCCACCGGCGGGCTCGTCCAGCGAGGTGAGGTCCTGACCGGCGTAGCCGGCGGGCATGATCTCGCCCTTGTTGATCCAGCACTTGACGCCGATGCGACCGAACGTCGTCCGGGCCTCGTAGAAGCCGTAGTCGATGTCGGCGCGCAGCGTGTGCAGGGGCACGCGACCGTCGGAGTAGGACTCCGAGCGGGCCATTTCAGCGCCGCCGAGGCGGCCGCCGACCTGGATCTTGCAGCCCTTGGCGCCCGAGCGCATGGCGCTCGTCAGGGCGCGCTTCATCGCGCGCCGGAAGGCGACGCGGTTCTGCAGCTGCTCGGCGATCGACTGCGCGACGAGCTTGGCGTCGAGCTCCGGGCGCTTGATCTCCAGGATGTTGACTTTGATGGCCTTGCCGGTCATCCGGTGCAGATCGCGCCGCAGCGCGTCCACCTCGGAGCCCGACTTGCCGATCACGATGCCCGGGCGCGCCGTGTGGATGTTGACCTCCACCTCGGCCGCGTCCTTGCGGATCGTGATGTCTGAGAGGCCTGCGTGCGCGAGCTTGTTCGTGATGTGATCGCGAATCCGGACGTCCTCGATCAGGAAGTCCGAGAAATTGCGCTCAGAGAACCAGTTCGACTTCCAATCGTGGATGTAGCCCACGCGCATCGCCTCGGGATGAACCTTCTGACCCATAGCGGGTTAGAGCTCCTTCGGGGTGAGCGTGATGGAAAGGTGCGAGGTGCGCTTGCGAATCCGCGTGGCGCGCCCCATGGCGCGGGGCCGGTAGCGCTTGAGCGTCGGCCCCTCGTCCGCGTGGACGCTGAGGATCCGGAGATCCTCGCCCACGAGTTCGTGATTGTGCTCGGCGTTGGCGACCGCCGACTCGAGCAGCTTCGTCCACGCCTCGGCGGCGCCACGGGTGGTGAACGCGAGGATCGCGCGCGCCTCGGTGACGTCCTTGCCGCGGATGTGGTCGCACACGAGCCGCGCCTTGCGGGCGGACGTGCGCACGTACTTGGCCTGCGCGGAGACCTTCAGCCCGACCGGCACGGCCTTGGGCTCCTCGGCCTTGCGACCGCGGCGGGCGCGCGAACGCCGCGCCGAGTCCTTGGCCTCGTCGGCGGCCTCTTCAGCCTGATCGGCAGCCTTCTCAGCCTCGCGAGCCTTGCGGGCGCGCTTGGGCTTGGGCGCCTCAGCGACGGCCTCGGCAGCCTCTTCGGCTTCCTCGGCAAGCTCCTCGGCCTCGGCGGCAGCCGCCTCGGCGACCGGAGTCGGAGCCTCGTCGGCCGCCTCAGCAGCCTCCTCGGCCGCGGCAGCGGCGCGAGCGGCTTCCTCGTCGGCGCGCTCCTGCTGGTCGACGGGCTCCGAGGGAGTCTCCTCCACCGGGGTCTCCTCGACGTCGTCGCGCTTGTCTTCGGACTCGGTCATCGCACCTTGCCCTTCGAGTCATGGCCGCGGTAGGTACGCGTCGGCGCGAACTCGCCGAGCTTGTGACCCACCATCGACTCCGAGACGAAGACCGGGACGTGCTTGCGCCCGTCGTGCACGGCGATCGTGTGACCCACGAACTCCGGGAAGATCGTCGACGCGCGCGACCACGTACGGACCATGGTGCGCTGGTTCGCGTCGTTCATCTTCTCGATGCGCTCGAAGAGCCGATCCTCGACCCAGGGCCCCTTCTTTGAGGAACGGCTCATCAGCGGCCACCCTTCTTGCCACGGCGACGGCCGCGGACGATGTAACGGTCGGACTGCTTGCCCTTCTTGCGGGTGCGGTAGCCGATCGTCGGCACACCCCAGGGCGTCTGCGGATGGTTGCCCAGCGAGCCACCGCCCTCGCCACCACCGTGCGGGTGGTCGACGGGGTTCATGGCCTTGCCGCGCGTCTGCGGGCGCACGCCGAGGTGGCGCTTGCGCCCGGCCTTGCCGATGGTGACGTTCTGGTGGTCGGAGTTGCCGACCACGCCGACGGTCGCCCGGCAGTCGATCCGGACCTGGCGCATCTCGCCCGAGGGCAGGCGCAGGGTCGCGTAATCGCCTTCCTTGGCCATCAGCTGCACGCCGACACCCGCGGAGCGGGCCATCTGCGCGCCACGCCCCGGCTGGAGCTCGACGTTGTGGACGAGCGTGCCGACCGGCATCGACGCGAGCGGCATCGCGTTGCCGACCTGGATGTCGGCGCCGGCGCCCGAGATCACCGTCATGCCGACCCGCAGGCGGTTCGGGGCGATGATGTAGGACTTCGTGCCGTCCACGTAGTGCAGCAGCGCGATGTACGCGGTGCGGTTCGGGTCGTACTCGATCGCGGCGACCTTCGCGGGCACCGCGTCCTTCGTGCGCTTGAAGTCGATCTTGCGGTACAGGCGCTTGGCGCCGCCGCCGCGATGCCGTGCCGTCTTGCGGCCGAGCGCGTTGCGTCCACCGGACTTCTTGAGACCCTCGACAAGGCTCTTCTCGGGCTCGGTCTTCGTGATCTCCGCGAAGTCCGCGAAGGTGATGAAGCGCCGTCCGGCGGATGTGGGCTTTGGCTTACGAATCGGCATGGCTTAGAGGTCTGCTTCCAGGCCTTGGAAGATCGGGATGGTCTCGCCGGGGCGCACCTGGACCACGGCCTTCTTCCATGCCCGGGTGCGGCCGGCGGTGACGCCGCGGCGCTTGGGCTTGGAGGGGACCTTGGAAGTGCGGACCTCGACGACGTGCACGTCGAACAGCGCCTCGACGGCCTGCTTGATCTGCGTCTTGTGCGCCTTGTCGTGCACGCGGAACGTGTACTTGTCGGCGGTCGCCAGGACGTAGCTCTTCTCGGAGACGACCGGGCGGATGATCACCTGTGAGTGGTCCATCAGGCCTTGGCCTCCTTGCGGGCCCGCGCCGTGAGGTTGTCCAGCGCGCTCTGCGAGATGACGAGCGTCGCCGCGCGCACGAGATCGGCCACGCCGATGTCGTCGACGTGCAGGACGATCACACGCGCGAGGTTGCGGAAGGACTTGGCCGCGGTCAGCTCGTCGTCACCCAGCGCGACCAGCACCGAACCGCCGCGATGGGCGTTCAGCAGCTCGGCCGCCTTGGACGTGCTCGGCGTATCGCCGAAGCCGGGCGCGTCGACCACGTGGATCGTCGCGCGCTCGGCGTGCACCGACAGCGCGGAGCGCAGCGCGGCACGACGGGCCTTGCGGTTGACCTTGAGGATGTAGTGACGCGGGCTCGGGCCGAAGACCGTGCCGCCGCCCGTCCAGATCGGCGAGCGGCTGGTGCCGGCGCGTGCGCGACCGGTGCCCTTCTGGCGCCACGGCTTGGCGCCGCCGCCCGAGACCATGCCGCGGGTCTTGGTGGAGTGCGTGCCCTGACGGCGAGCGGCCAACTCGGCCACGACGACCTCGTGCACGAGCGGGCCGTTGAACGGCTGCTCGAAGACGTCGGCGTCCAGATCGACGGCGCTGCCGCCACCCAGTGCGGGGGCCTTAGGCATCGGTACGCACCTCCACGGTGTCTCCCTTGGAACCGGGGACGGAGCCGCGGACCATCATCAGATTGCGGTCGGGCATCAGCTCGACGATCGTCAGGCCCTTCTGGGTGACGCGCTTGCCACCCATGCGGCCGGGGCCGCGGATGCCCTTGAACACGCGCGAGGGCGTGGCCGAGGCACCGATCGAGCCGGGGGCGCGCTTGTTGTGCGAGCCGTGCGACTTGGGGCCGGAAGCGTAGTTGTGACGCTTGATCGTTCCCTGGAAGCCCTTGCCCTTGCCGACGCCGGAGACCTTGACGGTCTGGCCGACCTCGAACGTCTCGACGGTGACGGTGTCACCGACGACGAGCTCACCGGCTTCGTCGCGGAACTCGACGAGCGTCTTCACCGGCGGCGCGTCCACCTTCTTGAGGTGGCCGAGCAGCGGCTTGTTCAGGGCTTTCTCGCGCACCGCGCCGAACCCGAGCTGAACAGCTTCATAGCCGTCGGCCTCGTGCGTGCGGATGGCCGTCACCGGGCAGGGCCCGGCCTCGAGCACCGTCACGCGCTCGACACGACCGTCGTCGAGGAAACGCTGGGTCATTCCCAGCTTCTTGGCGAGGATGGCGGGCATCAGTTGAAGGCGAGTCGGATCTCGATGTCCACACCGGCCGGCAGATGATCGAGCCGCTGAAGCGAGTCGACCGTCTTGGGGGTGGGCTGATGGATGTCGATCAGGCGCTTATGCGTCCGGATCTCGAAGTGCTCCTGGGAGTCCTTGTCCTTAAAGGGGGACTTCACCACGGCGTACACGTTCTTTTCCGTCGGCAGCGGCACCGGGCCGGAGACAGTGGCGCCAGTCCGCGTCGCGGTCTCGACGATCTCCTTGGCCGCGGTCTCGATGGCCGACGAGTCGTACGCCTTGAGACGAATGCGGATCTTGTTCTGGGCTATGGCCACGTTCTGTCCGGTACTTGGAGTGAAATCTGTGCTGGGTACTTGCGCGCAATGAGGGCGGCCCCCGGGCTCCGGGGCCCGCCCTCTAATAGTCGTATCTGCAGACCTCTTGCGCTCGCGGCGGGCGAATGGTCGCCCGCCGCGGGGAACTAGCTACTTACTCTTTGATCTCCGTAACGACGCCGGAGCCGACGGTGCGGCCACCCTCGCGGATGGCGAAACGCAGGCCCGGGTCCATGGCGATCGGCTGGATCAGCTCGACCTCCATCTGGATGTTGTCGCCCGGCATGACCATCTCCGTGCCCTCGGGCAGGTTGGCGACGCCGGTCACGTCCGTCGTGCGGAAGTAGAACTGCGGCCGGTACCCGTTGAAGAACGGAGTGTGGCGGCCACCCTCCTCCTTCTTGAGGACGTAGACCTCAGCCATGAACTTCGTATGCGGGGTGATCGAGTTCGGCTTGCAGAGAACCTGCCCGCGCTCGATCTCCTCACGCTTGATGCCGCGAAGCAGGCAGCCGACGTTGTCGCCGGCGCGACCCTCGTCGAGGATCTTGCGGAACATCTCGACGCCGGTGACGACCGTGGAGCCGACTTCCTTGTGGATGCCGACGATCTGCACGGTGTCGCCCGTGTTGACGATGCCCTGCTCGATGCGGCCCGTGGCCACCGTGCCGCGACCCGTGATCGAGAAAACGTCCTCGACCGGCATCAGGAACGGCTTGTCGAGCTCGCGAGTCGGCTCCGGGATGTACGTGTCCAGCTGCTCGGCGAGATCCAGGATCTTGTTGACGTACTCCTCGTCGCCGTCCAGCGCCTTCAGCGCCGAACCGATGACGAAGGGGATGTCGTCTCCCGGGAAGTCGTACTCGTTGAGCAGGTCGCGCACCTCGACTTCGACGAGCTCAAGGAGCTCATCGTCGTCGACCATGTCGGCCTTGTTGAGGAACACGACGATGTACGGCACGCCCACCTGACGGGCGAGCAGGATGTGCTCGCGCGTCTGCGGCATCGGGCCGTCCGCCGCCGAGACCACGAGAATCGCGCCGTCCATCTGGGCGGCACCCGTGATCATGTTCTTCACGTAGTCGGCGTGCCCCGGGCAATCCACGTGCGCGTAGTGACGGTTCTCCGTCTCGTACTCGACGTGGGACGTGGCGATGGTGATGCCGCGGGCCTTCTCCTCAGGAGCGTTATCGATCTCCTCGAAGGACCGGGCCTGCCCGCCGAACTTCTCGGAAAGGACCTTGGTGATGGCCGCCGTCAGCGTCGTCTTGCCATGGTCGATGTGACCAATGGTGCCGACATTGACGTGCGGCTTGTCCCGCGTGAACTTCTCCTTCGCCACTTTCTATTCGCTCCTATCTGGAAATCTTGTTCTGAGGCGAACCCGTGCAGACTACCGCGTCTACGCGGGAACCGGCACTCCGGTGCGGCCCTCGACCACCTTCTCGGCGATGTTGGGCGGCACCTCCTCGTACTTGTCGAATTGCATCGTGTACGTCGCGCGGCCCTGGGACATCGTCCGCACGTCGGTCGCGTAGCCGAACATCTCGCTCAGCGGGACGTGGGCGCTGATGACCTTCGCGTTGCCGCGCTCTTCCATGTTGTTCACACGGCCGCGGCGACGGTTGAGATCGCCGATGACGTCGCCCATGTACTCCTCGGGCGTGACGACCTCGACCGAGAACACCGGCTCCAGCAGGACCGGCTTGGCCCGCCGGGCGGCTTCCTTGAACGCCAGCGAGCCGGCGATCTTGAACGCGATCTCAGAAGAGTCCGTGTCGTGGAACTTGCCGTCCACGAGCGTGACACGCACGTCGACCACCGGGTAGCCGGCGCGGACGCCGGTACCGAGCGCCTCTTCGACGCCCTTCTCGACGGCCGGGATGAACTCGACCGGAATCGAGCCGCCCTTGATCTTGTTCACGAAGTCGAAGCCCTCGCCGGGAGCCGGCTCGAGGTCGATGTAGACGATGCCGTACTGGCCCGAGCCACCGGTCTGGCGCACGTGGCGACCCTCGACCTTGGTGGCGGTCCCGCGCACGGTCTCGCGGTAGGAGACCTGCGGGCGGCCGACGTTGGCGTCCACCTTGTACTCGCGCATCATGCGGTCGACCAGCACCTCGAGGTGCAGCTCGCCCATGCCCGAGATCTCGGTCTGGCCTGATTCCTCGTTCGTCCGGACCTGGAACGTCGGGTCCTCCTCGGCCAGGCGGCCGAGCGCGACCGACATCTTCTCCTGGTCGGACTTCGTCTTGGGCTCGATCGCCACGGAGATGACCGGGTCGTCGAACGTGATCGCTTCGAGCTTGATCGGCTTGTCCGGCGCCGCGAGCGTGTCGCCCGTGACGACCTGCTTGATGCCGACCGCCGCCGCGATGTCGCCCGAGTAGACCTCGGTGACGTCCTCGCGATCGTTGGCGTGCATCATCAGGATGCGGCCGATGCGCTCGGTGCGCCCGCTCGACACGTTGAGCACGCGCGAGCCCGCCTCGAGCTTGCCCGAGTAGACGCGGAAGTAGGTGAGCTTGCCGACGTATGGGTCGGCCATGATCTTGAACGCCAGCGCCGCGAACGGGGCGGAGTCGTCAGCCTGGCGCGTCGCCTCGCGGTCCTCGCCGCCGCGGACCGGCTCGAGCCCGACGACGGGCTTGACGTCCAGCGGGGAAGGCAGGTACGCGATGACGGCGTCCAGCAGCGGCTGCACACCCTTGTTCTTGAACGACGAGCCGCACAGCACCGGGGTGATCTGGCTCGAGAGCGTGGCCTTGCGGATGGCCGCGACCAGCAGCGGGGTCGGGACCTCCTGCTCTTCCAGGATCAGCTCCACGAGCTCGTCGTCGTAGTGCGAAACCTCTTCGAGCAGGTGCTCGCGCGCCTGTGCGGCTTCGTCGGCCAGCTCGCCCGGGATATCGGTCACCGAGACGTCCTTGCCGAGGTCGTCGTTGTAGACGACGGCCTTCATGGCAACGAGGTCGATGATGCCCTTGAAGTCACCCTCAGCGCCGATCGGCAGCTGGATCGGCACCGGATGGGCGCCGAGGCGGTCGATCATCGTCTGCACGCCGCGCTCGAAGTCCGCGCCGATCCGGTCCATCTTGTTGATGTACGCGATTCGGGGGACCGAGTACTTGTCGGCCTGCCGCCAGACGGTCTCGGACTGTGGCTCTACACCTGCAACAGAGTCGAACAGGGCGACTGCACCGTCGAGCACGCGCAGCGAGCGCTCCACTTCGACCGTGAAGTCGACGTGGCCGGGCGTGTCGATGATGTTGATGCGGTGGTCAGCCCACTCACACGTGGTCGCAGCCGACGTGATCGTGATTCCACGCTCCTGCTCCTGCTCCATCCAGTCCATGGTCGCGGCGCCTTCATGCACCTCGCCCATCTTGTGGGACCGGCCGGTGTAGTAGAGGATGCGCTCGGTCGTCGTCGTCTTACCCGCATCAATGTGGGCCATGATGCCGATGTTTCGGGTCTTTTCGAGCGTGAACTTGCGCGGCATGGAGATGTCTCTTCTCTGTGTGCGGTCTTCCTGCGTAGGGTGCCCTGACTGCGGGCAAAGAAACGGGCCCTTCCGGGCCCGAGTCGTTTCACATGCTACGAGGCCCTGTTCGCGGGGGGCTATGTCTCGCGTGACTCCATGTGAAGGACCGGGGTCGCAGCAGCGAGATTTCTCGCTCCGCAACGGCAAGCGAATATAGCAGGGGATAGACGCGGAGGGCGTCGCGTTCATCGCGTCCGCTACAACCGCACCAGATGTTTCGTCTCGGGTGCGTCGTCACGGCGCTGGTGTTCATGGTGGCGGCCCCCGCGAAGGCGCAGCTGCGCGCGGTCGCCGACGGCCCCACGCCGGTCCTGTTCGGGGATCGGGTGCTCTGGGGAACGCAGTCCGACGGGGTCATGCAGTTCGCCTCCGCGCCACTTTCGGGCGGGCCCGCCGTCCCCTTCGGCGACGTGCCGATCCGCAATCGCGACGCGCTGTGGCTGGCCGCCTCGCCGGCGCAGGTCGCAGTGCAACTGCGCAGCCTCGACTCCCCGAGCGCGCCCGGGCGCCTGTACGCCGCGGGTGCCGACGGCGTCTTCCGGGAGCTCGCCGGTGATGTGGGCGAGGAGCCGTTCGACCCGCTCTGGCCGCCGCTCTCGGTGACCACCGAGGGCGTGTTCACGCAGGAGGCGACGCCGACGCTGCGCTCGGTGGCGGGTGCGAAGACCGAGGTCGTGCTCCCGCCTGAGGGCGATCCGGGGTTCGTCGCGGCCGCGGGCGGCGTCGGCGTGGCGTCGACCGACGGGGTGCTGATCGTCTTCGACCTGCGCTCGGGCACCGAGCTGCACCAGATCTCGCTCGGCAGCTTCGACGCCCAGGTCACCAGCCTCGCGGTCTCCCCCGAGGGCGGCGTCGCCGCGACCACCGCCACCGGCGATGGCTCGGACGTCGTGCTGTGGGCGCCCGCGGGCGCGCGGCAGGTGCGCGTGCTCGCGACGCCGGCGCGTGCGGAGGAGGTCGCGACCGCGGGTGGGCGGGTGGCGTTCGTGGGTTCGAACCGCCTCGACGGTGGCGTGCGCGTCGCGGTCCTCGACGGCGCGACCGGGACGGGGCTCTTCCGCGGCCCGATCACGGCCGAGGCCGGCGGCCTCAGCTTCGACGGCGCCCACATCGCCTACCGGACGGAGGCGTGCACGCTGGTCTCGGACGTCACCGCTGCCTCGTCGACCTCCGTGGTGCCCGCGGGGGCGTGTGTGCGGACCGCGGCGACGGTCGCCTCGCTCGCCCGCGCGGGCGCCTACGCGCGCGTCGATGTCGCGTGTCTGAGCGCCCCCGGCGACACCTGCCGCGTCGCGACGCGCCTCGGGTCCGCGCGCGCGACAGCCCGGATCCCGGCGGGACGGACCCGGATCCTGCGGCTTCGCGGGCGCGGAGCGAAGATCAGCGTCCGCGTGACGGACCCCGATGGCCGCTCGCGGGCCGTCTCCGGCGACTGAGCGTCGAGTTTCTCGCGTACCACTCGAGAAACTCGACGCTCGCGCGATCACGGCGTGGTGGTGGACAGCGTGAACGTCAGCGTCTTGGCGTAGGCGCCCGTTCGCAGCGCCTCCGTCGCGCCGATCGCCTGGGAGAACGTGATCGGCAGCGCCTCGTTGGAGGTCGGGGCGCTCCAGCTCTTCGGCAGGCTCGAGGTGAGCGGCTGGGCGAGCGTGAACGCGCCGTTGACGAGCCGCATCGTGCCGGCCGGATCCGCGACCGTCAGCGTCGCGTCGCCGGCCGTCGACGTGATCGTGGCGGTGGTCTGGGCGGTGTAGGTCTTCGCGAGGCCCGGGGTGAACGCGCCGAAGGTCGCCGGGGCGCCAAGCGTCAGGGCGAGCGTGGCCGGTACCGCTCCGCCGACGGTGCCGCCGGCCGCCGCGACGACGTCGTACGGGATCGTGCGGGTGGTCGTGTGGCCCTCCGCATCGGTCGCGGTGACGATCAACGTGTGCGGGCCGGGGCTCGCGTTGAGCACCTCGCCGCCTGAGACCGGCTTGCCGTCGAGCGTCGCCACACAGGTGGCCAGCTCGGACTCGTCGGCGCAGCTGAAGCTCAGCCCGACCGCGGCGCCGAGCGAGAGGCGCGCGGGGACGTCGACCGTGACGGTCGGCGCAACCGTGTCCGGCGCGAGCTCCTTGATGCGGACGCTGCGGTACATCAGGTTGTTGCCCGCGTTCTCCAGGCCGATATAGCCGGCGCGGTGGTTGCGGGTGGCGCTGTCGTGGGTGCTCGCGAGCACGCCGTTGACGTATGTCTGGACGTGCGAGCGCACGGCCCTGATCGTGAGCGTGTTCCACTCGCGCGTGGGCTTGTAGGCCGTGGTCGCAAGGGCGGTGGGCGCGAAGGTCGTCGGCGTCACCCGCTCCTGGGTGAGCGCGCCGGTGCGCTGCGTGGCGGGCGCCGCGTTGGAGCCGTTGTCGAGGATCGCGACCTGGTAGCCGCCACGATCGATGTCGGCGACCGTGGCCGGCTGCGGGAACCGCAGGAAGACGCCGCCGTTGTTGCTGGTCGCGGCCGTGCGGTAGTCCACGGAGAGCTCGAAGTCCTTGAACTGGCGCGACGCGTAGTAGAGGGCGCCCGGGTTGGCGCTCGTCGCCCCGCCGGCGGTCGCCAGGCTCGTCAGGAAGTTCCGCGCGACCGTGCCGGTGCCGAGCGCGGTCCAGCCGGCGGGCGATTGGCCGTCCCAGAGCTCGGCGTAGCCGTCGGCGCCGGGCTTGAAGGCCCAGTCGATCGTCGTGGAGCCCGCGCCGGGGCGCAGGTTGGCCGGGTCGCCGCAGGTCTTCTCGGCGCACGCGACGACGACGTCGGACGCCGCGACCGGTGAGGAGTAGCTCAGGGTGCCGTCGGTCACCTGCTGCAGCACGCGGGTGTAGGTGCTCGCGCCACTGCGGCGATAGACCTCGAAGGTCAGGTCGCGGCTCTGCGCGGGGGTCAGCGCGGCGGTGACGGTGACGTTCTCGCCGGCGCCGGGCGTGGTCGCGGGGCCGGTGACGGTGACCGTGCCGCCGCTCGTGGAGACGTTCTGGGCTGCGGTGCCGAGGACGGTCGAGCCGTCCTTGACGGTCAGCGTGACCGGGTAGCGGCCCGGGGCGGCGTAGGCGTGCGTGGCCGTCGCGCCGGTCCCGGTCGCGCCGTCGCCGAAGGCCCACTCGTAGGTGGCGGTCGCGGGCGCGGCGAAGTGGGTGCCGGTGAGCGTCGCGCTGAGGCCGTCGGTGGTCGCGGCGATGCGGGTGATCGCGCGCGTGACCCTCAGGCGGGCGCTCTCGCCGTCCGTGATCGAGACGACGTCGAACTGCGTGCCGGAGGCCGGGTCCTCGTAGTGCGCCGGTCCGTCGCCCTGCCCCTTGCCGAGCGTGGCGATGTCGTTCTCGTCGCTGCAGCCCGCGGCGGTCGAGCCCGGCATCGCATCGAGCACCTTCACGGTGCCGTAGGAGTTCAGGATCGTGACGTCGATCTTGTACAGCAGGACGCCCCAGTCGCACATCCGGTGCGCGCCCGGCGAGACGGTCTCGGTCGCGTCGTTGCCGAGCGGCGCCCGCAGCTCCGCCACGACGGCGGACGTCGCACTGGTCCGGATCACCACCCCCTTCTTGGTGAGACCGCCGTCCGGTGGCGTCTCCACCGGGCTGAGCGTGTACTCGGCGCTGCCGTCGCTCGCGAGGCAGCCGAAGTCGGAGTCGTCGAGCCAGCCGAGCTTCCACTTGTTCCACGCCATGTACTCGGGCGAGGCGCCGGCGATGTTGCCCATCAGGTCCCAGCCGCCGACCCAGAGGTGGGTGGCACCGGTGCCGCTGCCGTTGTAGGACTCCGGCAGCGAGATCGCGTGGCCGGTCTCGTGGTTGATGATCTTCGGGCCCCAGCTGAACATGTCCTGGCCGAACGTGGCGCCGTTCTTGACGATGTGGTTGTCGACCTCGATCTTGTCCGTGTAGAGGTTCAGCTCCGGCGAGAACGCGATCTGGGTCGCGTTGCGCGGGGGCATGATGTAGACGAGCTGGTAGGGCGAGAAGTCGGTCTCCGGATCCGCGGTGAGGACGGCCTCGCGCGCGTACGCCTTCTGGTTGGCGATGCTGAACGTCGCGCGCGTCATGCCGTAGGCCGTGGTCGGCTTGGGCATGCGGAACCACTTGTCGGCCTTCAGCGTCACGTCGAGCTGGAAGCGCCCGTTGGAGCTCGCGTTGAAGAAGTCGACGGACTGCTTGAGGAACTCCCAGTAGGACTGCTGGTCACGCCAGTCGCGGCCGCCCTGGTTCGGGTTGGCGGCGGACGCGGGCGCGTCGGGGAAGTCGACGAAGATCATCAGCGCCTTCACGTGGCCGATCGGCTGCACCTGCTTGGTGAAGTCGCTGTTGAGGCCGGAATGGAGGTTCGTGTCCCACTCGCCGCTGCCGAGGTCGATGTAGTCGCCGGGCCACAGCCCCGGAGGCTGGTTCACGCGGCATTGCGCCGGTGCGTCGGGCGGAGCCGCCGTCGCGGCCGGGGCGGCGACCACCGCCGCCGCCACCGCGGCGATGAGCAACATGATCCAGCGGTGCATCCCGACCCCTCTCGTCGATCGCCCTCTCTGCGGCGAACGCTACGTATGGGCGGTTGATGAGACCTTCCGCAGATGGCGGGATCTACGCGGCTGCGCTGCGACGGTCGTCGGACAGGAAGTCGCGGGTGACGTTGAGCGCGCGGCCGTCGTTGCGGCGCTTGAGCGAGCCGTCGGCGAGCAGGGCGTCCAGCAGCGCCTTCCCGAGCGCGCCGGCGACGTGTGGACGGCGCTCGGTCCAGTCGGTGCAGGCGCGGACGAGCGGGCGGCGGGTGTGCAAGCGGGTGGGGTCGAAGTCGAAGCGCTCGCGGTAGTAGCGCGCGGCCTGCGGCGGGACGACGAACACGCCGTCACGCGACTCCAGCGCGCCGTGATCCTCCAGCTGGTCGGCGAGCGCGACCCCCGCGCGGCCCGCGAGGTGGTCATAACACGAGCGCGCCTCGCGCATCGCCTCACGCGCGTTGACCGCTTTGAGGCCGATCGGCCGCGCCGTGTCGCCGGCGATGTTCGCCAGCGCCTCGAGGGCTTCGGCGACATGCGGGCCGGCGAGCCGGGCTTCCCGCGTGCGGCCGACGCTCGCGATCGTGACGAGTCCGGCGGCTTCGAGCTTGCGCAGGTGGCCGGAGACCGTCGAAGGCGCCACGCCGACCCGCACCGCGAGCGCACCGGCCGACAGCGGCGGCCCGCCCAGCAGCTCCTCGAGCATCCGCGCGCGGGTCCGGTCGGCGAGCGCGGCGGCGACGTCGGCGAGGTCGGGCATGCGTCCCAGGCTACGCCCGCGACGTTTCGGCCGGCGCCGAAGCGTCGCGGGCATAGCGTTTGCGTCCATGCTGCTCGACGCCCCCGTGCCGGACCCCGGCCCACCCGGCCCGTACGGAACGATCGCGTGGCTGCGCGCGACCGTCTCCCGCTTCGCCAACGGCGAGACCCACGCCCGCCGCCGCGCGCTCGTCGAAGCGCTGCTCGCCGACCTCGACCCGGCCGAGCTGCGCGAGTCGGCACGGCGCGAGAGCAAGGTTGATCGGGCTCTGCCCGACGAACCTTGCTTTCGTCGCGCGTATATCCCCGTCACCGTGCTCGCGCAGGCGCTCGGGATCGCGGCCGAAGACGTCCCCGACGCGGTCGCCGCCACCCGCCTCGTCGCCGCCGCCTACCACCCGCACACCCGCGCGGACGGTGCCGACGCGGCGCTCAGAACCCTCCTCGATCTCCTCCCCGACGAAGAACCCGAAGCCGTCGCCGCGCGCGTCCAGCTCCTCGTGCAGGCGTGCGAGGCGACGGCTGGGCTCGTCCGGGGGGATGATCTGCCGGTGCCTGTCACCCGTCGCGTCAATGAGGACGGCGAGACCGTGCTCGTCGATCTCACCGGCCGGCCCTTCGGCGCCGGCTCGCGCCGCTGTCCCGGCGAAGCTCACGCCCGCGCACTGGTCGAGGGGGTCACGGGGTGATCAGCGCATTCAGAGCCCTGCATCGCCCCGGTGACCCGCTCGTCCTCCCCAATGCCTGGGATCACGCGTCGGCCGCCGCGCTCGCCGAGGCCGGCTTCCCCGCGATCGGCACGACCAGCCTCGGCGTCGCCGCCGCGCTCGGTCTGCACGACGGCGCGGCGGAGACCGCGCAGGCGACGATCGACCTCGCCCACCGGCTCACCCACCTCCCCGTCCCGATCACGATGGACATCGAGAACGGCTTCTCGACCGATCCCGCCGAGGTCGCCGCGTACCTCGACCGTCTCGGGCCGGTCGCGGGCGTCAACCTCGAGGACCAGCTCGCCGACCCGCATCACTTCGCCCAGGTGCTCGTCGCCGTCACCGCGCACGACGTCTTCATCAACGCGCGCATCGACACCTACTGGCTGGGCGATGGTGGCGTCGACGCCACGCTCGAGCGCGCGAAGGCCTACGTCGCCGCGGGCGCGGACGGCATCTTCGTCCCGGGCGTCAAGGAGCCGCAGGAGATCGCCCGGCTCGCCGAGGCGCTCGACGTCCCGCTCAACGTCCTCTTCCTGCCGGGCACGCTGACCGTGCCCCAGCTCGCCGAGCTCGGCGTCGCCCGCATCAGCACCGGCTCGCTCCTGTACCGCGTCGCCCACGGCGCCGCGATCGACGCCGCGCTCGGCGTCCGCGACGGGGGCCGCAGCTTCGCGGCCCCGCCCTACGCGGCCGTCGACGCGCTCAGCCGATCGTGAGCACGAGCTTGCCGCGCACGTGCCCCGCCTCGAGCTGCTCGTGGGCCGCGGCCGTCTCCTCCAGCGGGAAGGTCGCGGCGATGTGCGGGCGCAGGTTCCCCGCCGCCACCAGCGGCGCGATGTGCTCGCCGAGGTCGTACCCCGAGGGGCGGACGAAGACGTAGCCGGTCTCGTAGTGCTCGCGCTTCGCGGGCGGCGAAGCGATCGAGACCAGCCGGCCGCCCTGGCGCAGCGCGCTGAACGCCTGCTCCTGGCCGTCACCGCCGAAGAGATCGAAGACGGCATCGGCGCCGCCGCCGTGGGTGAGCTCCTTCACGCGCTCCGGAAGCGCCTCGTCGTGGTAGTCGACGGGCTCGGCGCCGAGCTCGCGGATGAAGTCGAAGCTCGACTCCGACCCCGAGGCGATCACCCGCGCGCCGCGGGCGAGCGCGAGCTGGATCGCGACGTGGCCCACGCCACCCGCCCCGCCGGTGATGAACAGCGTCTCACCGCCGCGCAGCCCGACCAGCTCGAGCGACTGGTGCGCGGTCAGCGCGACCAGCGGCAGCGCCGCCGCCTCCTCGAACGTCAGCTCCGGCGGCATGTGCGCGAGGTGTCCCTCGGGCACCGTCGTGAACTCCGCGTAGGTGCCGTACTGCAGGTCCTGCCGGCGGCAGTACCCGTAGACCGGGTCGCCGGGCTTGAACCACGTCACCGCGGGCCCCACCTTCTCGACCACACCCGCCGCGTCCCACCCGAGGATGACCGGGAAGTGGTACGGGAAGAGCCCCGCGAGCTTGCCCTGGCGAACCTTGTAGTCGACCGGGTTCAGCGCCGCCGCGCGGATCCGCACCAGCACGCCGTCCGGCGCGACAGGCGGCGGCTCCACGTCGAGCAGCTCGAGCGCGTCGCGCTCCCCCCATTGGTTCACCCCGATCGCCCGCATGAGGTGCAGTATTCCCCAGCGGGCAGCTCGCACGCCTGTCGGCGGCCGCCGAGCGTCGACTTTGTCGAGTACCACGCGAGAAACTCGACGCTCGCGCGCTGCAACCACGCCCGTTAACGACAACGCGCCGGCAAGCCGGCGCGCGAACAGCAACCTCGGAGCCGAGATCTACCAGCGGTAATGGGCGAAGGCCTTGTTGGCCTGCGCCATGCGGAAGATGTCGTCCTTGCGCTTGTAGGCGCCGCCCTGCTGGGACTGCGCGTCCATCAGCTCGTTGGCGAGGCGCTGCGCCATCGACTTCTCGCGGCGGTTGCGCGAGAACTCGACGAGCCAGCGGACGGCAAGCGTGCGGGCGCGAGGAGCGGGCACCTCGACCGGGACCTGGTAGGTCGCGCCGCCGACGCGGCGGGAGCGGACCTCGAGGACCGGCGTCAAAGACTTGATCGAGATCTCCAGCGCCTCGACGGGCTCCTTGCCCGTGCGCTCCGAGAGGATCGCCAGCGCGTCATACACGATGCGCTCGGCGGTCGACTTCTTGCCGTCCAGCATCACCTTGTTGATGACCTGCTGAACGAGCTTGGAGCGGTGGACGGGGTCCGGATCGATCGTCCGGCGACCTGCGGCTGCGCGACGGGGCATTACTTGGCCTTGACTCCGTATTGGGAACGGGCCTTCTTGCGATCCGAGACGCCGGCGGCATCGAGCGTGCCGCGGACGACCTTGTAACGCACGCCCGGAAGGTCCTTGACGCGGCCACCACGCACGAGCACGACGGAGTGCTCCTGCAGGTTGTGGCCCTCGCCGGGGATGTACACCGTGACTTCCATCGAGTTCGTCAGTCGCACACGGGCCACCTTGCGCAGAGCCGAGTTCGGCTTCTTGGGCGTGGTGGTGTAGACACGGGTGCAGACGCCGCGACGCTGAGGCGCGGCCACCTTCTTCTTGCGGCCCTTGCCGGACTTCAAGCCGGGGGTGGCGAGCTTCTTCGTCTTCGGGTTGCGGCCCTTTCGGACCAGCTGGGACGTCGTCGGCATACGGGGCCGGATGGTAGCAGCGCTTACAGCAGTGCCCGGGGGTACGCGCCGGTCGCCGCCGTCGCGAGCACTATCAGCCAGCCCAGACAGACCAGAATGTCGAGGTACGGATGCCCGCCGCCGAGCAGGAAGCCTCGCAGACCTTCGACCTCATAGGTGAGCGGATTCACGTGCGCGACGACCTTCAGCCACCCGGGCATGATCGCCAGCGGATACAGCGCGGAGGAGGCGAAGAACAGCGGCATCATCACAAGCTGTCCGATGCCCATGAAGCGCTCGCGCTCCTTGACCATCGACGCGATCAGCATCGACAGACAGGCGAACGCCGCCGTGCCGATCGCCAGCAGGACGAGCGCGCCGATCACGCCGTGGACGCTCCAGCGGAGCCCGATCCCGGCGATCGCCACCACGACCAGCAGCAGCGTGGCCTGGACCAGCGCACGGGTCGCGGCGCCCGCGGATTTGCCGAGCACGATCGCCGAGCGCGGCAGCGGGGTCGCCAGCAGGCGCTGGAGCTGGCCGACGTCACGCTCCCAGATCACGGCCAGTCCGAAGAAGATCGCGACGAACATCGCCGCCTGCGCCATCACCCCGGGCGCCAGGTAGGCCTGGTAGTCGATCCCGCCGGTCGGGATCGAGCGCAGCCGGCTCATCGCCCCGCCGAACACGAACAGCCACAGCAGCGGCTGGACGGACCGCGTCAGCAGGTCGAGCTGGTTGTGGCGCAGCTTGCGCCACTCGGTCAGGGCCATCGCGAACGTGCCGTCGGCGAGCCGGCGCAGCGGACCGCCCGCCAGCGCGACGGGACGGGCGCGTTCAGCCGAGGCGGCGGGCGACGCGGCGCTGGGAGCGGACATCGCTGATCCTCCCTTCGTCGGAGATCACGCGGCCGGTGACCGCGCGGAAGACGGCTTCCAATGACCGCTCGCCGTGGCGCGACAGCAGCTCTGAGGGCGTGCCGAGGTCGACGATCCGCCCCGCGTCCATGATCGCGAGCCGGTCGCAGTGGCGCTCGGCCTCCTCCATCAGGTGCGTGGTGACGACGACCGTCGTCCCCGCCTCGGCGCGCAGCGCGTGCACCCGCTCCCACACGAGCTCGCGCGCGGTGGGATCGAGGCCGACGGTCGGCTCGTCGAGGAAGAGCACCTCGGGACGGTTGAGCAGCGCCGTCGCGATCTCGAGCCGCCGCAGCATGCCGCCCGAGAACGTGCGGGCCAGGCGATCGAGCATCGGCTCGAGCTCCATCGCCTCGACGGCCGCGGCGATCCGCGCCGTGCGCTCGGCCCGCGGCACCCCGGTGACGCGCGCGTAGAAGTCGAGGTTCTCCGCCGCGGTCAGACCGCCATCAGCCGAGAGCGCCTGCGGCACGTAGCCGATCGAGGCGCGGACGGACAGTGCGTCGGAACCAACGTCGAAGCCCGCGACCAAGGCGGACCCCGACGCCGGCTTGAGGAGCGTGGTCAGGACCCGCAGCGTCGTCGTCTTGCCCGCCCCGTTAGGCCCGAGCAGCCCGAAGACCTCGCCGCACTCGATCTCCAGCGAGACGTCGTCGACCGCGGTCAGCGCGTCGAAGCGAACCACGAGCGAATCGGCCACCACCGCGCTCATACGACGCGCTCGCGCAGCAGGTGCGCCAGGCGCTGGCGGCGCTCGTTGAGCTCGGCCTCGAAGGTCTCGAGCTCGTCCTTGCGCCGCCCCACGATCGCGAGCAGCGAGTCGGTGTGGGCCTGCGCCGCCTCAAGCAGCCGGTGCCGCTCGGCCGGGTCCGAGGTCTCGTGGTACTCGCGCCGCCGCCTGGCCCGCTCGTCCTCGCCGTGCATTACGACCTTCAGCTCGTCGAGCGTCAGACCGAGCATCTGCTTCAGGCGCAGCAGCTCGCGCACGCGCGCGACATCGTCGGAGCCGTATTCGCGATGCGACCCCGCGGCGCGCTCGTCGGACCCCGGCAGCAGCCCGATCTCCTCGTAGTAGCGCACGGTCCGCGGGGTCGTCCCCGCCGCGCGCGCCAGCTCGCCGATCCGCATCAGTCCCCCTTCGGCCGCATCAGGCAGATCCCGCCGCCGACGAGCGACGTCAGCGCCAGCACCCACAGCGCCGTGTGCATGTTCGCCACGAAGGGCTCCAAAGTCGCGTCGGACAGGCCCGTGGTGACGCCCGAGAAGATCTTGAACAGGGTGTCCTTGGGCACCGAGGAGGTCACGACCGCCAGCACGAACGCGATCGAGATCACCGCGCCCGTGTTCTGCAGGACGGTCCGCGCGCCCGCCGCGATCCCGCGCCGGTAGGTCGGCACCGTGCCCATCATCGCCGCGGTGTTGGGGCTGTTGAACATGCCCGAGCCCACACCCACCACGAATAGCCACAGCGCCGACCAGAAGTACGCGGTGTGCACGCCGAGCATCGTCATCCCCGCCAGCGCGATCGCGCTCACGACCATCCCGGCGGCCGAGAGCATCCGCGACCCGCGCTTGTCGGCCCACACGCCCGCGAGCGGCGATGCGATCAGCATCCCGATCGCCATCGGCGCCAGCTCGATCCCCGCCGTGATCGGGTCCTGGCCCTTGACGCCCTGGAAGTAGAAGACGAACAGGAACATCAGCGCGAACCGCGAGAGCCCGTTGATGAACGCGGCGCCCGTGGCGGCGGCGAACAGGCGGTTCTGGAAGATCGTCAGGTCGAGCATCGGCGCGCGATGGTGGCGCTCGATCAGCACGAAGATCGGCAGCAGCACGACGCCGGCGACGATGCCGCCGATCGTCATCGGATCGCTCCAGCCGTTCAGGCCGCCGCGCGAGAGGCCGAACACGAGCCCGGTCAGCCCGAGCACGAAGACCACCACGCCCGGCACGTCGTAGCCGCGCACCTTGTCGGGCTTGGCCAGCTCGCGCAGGATCAGCGCCGCCCACAGGGAGCCCAGCAGCGCGAACGGGACGTTGAACCAGAAGACCCAGTGCCAGGAGATAGCGACCAGCGCGCCGCCCAGGACCGGGCCGATCACGAGGCCGACGGCGGCGACCATCGTGTTGGTGCCCATCGCCAGGCCCAGCTGCTCCTTCGGGAAGGCGTCGGTGACCAGCGCGGCGGAGTTGGCGAACAGGAACGCGCCGCCGATCCCCTGCAGCACCCGCCAGACGATCAGCTCCGTCCCGCCGCCCGCGAACCCGGCGCCCAGCGACGCCAGCGCGAAGAGCACGAACCCCGCCACGTAGGCCTGCTTGCGGCCGAAGAGATCCGACAGGCGGCCGGCAAAGAGCACCAGCACCGTCGAGGAGATCATGTAGGCGAGGATCACCCAGACGAGCGAGAGGATGCTCGTCCCCAGCGCCCGCTCGAGGTCGGGAAGGGCGATGATCAGCGTGCCCGAGTTGATCGTCGCCAGGAGCATCCCGAGGCTTGTGCACGACAGGGCCCACCACTTGTAGTGCTCGTGCTCGGCGTGGACCCCGATCCTGCGCCGGCGAGCCGTTGCTGCTGTTTCGATCGCCATAGAACCAGATGTTAACGTCAACGTCAGGTTCTTCGTGAGCGTCTCCTCATCCGTCGAGGACCGCCATCGCCGCGTTGTGGCCGGGGATCCCGGACACGCCGCCGCCCCGCCGCGCACCCGCCCCGCACACGAACACGTTGGCGTGCGGCGTCTCCACGCCCCACGTCCCCACCTCGGCCTCGGTCTCCGCGAACGGCCACAGCAGGTCGCGGTGGAAGATGTTCCCGCCCGGGAGGCCGAGCTCGGCCTCGAGCTCGACGGGCGTCCGCGCCTCCAGGCACGGCTCGCCCGAGGGCGCGATCCACAGGCAGTCCTCGATCGGCTCGGCCAGCACGCTGTTCAGCGACGCGAGCGTCGACGCGATCGCCTGCGCCTTGGCGACCGACGGCTCGCGCTCGAACAGCCGTGCGGGCATGTGCAACCCGAAGCAGGTCAAGGTCTGCGCTCCCGCCTCGCGCAGCTCGGGGCCGAGGATCGAGGGATCGGTGAGCGAGTGGCAGTAGACCTCGCAGGGCGCCAGCTCGGGGACCAGCCCGCTCTGGGCCTGCCCGTACGCGAGCGCGAGCTGGGTGGCGGCCTCGTTGACGTGGAACGTCCCCGCGAACGCCTCGAACGGGTCCACCGAAGGGTCGCGCAGCCGCGGCAGCCGCTTGAGCAGCATGTTGAGCTTCAGCTGCGCGCCTTCGGGTCGCGGGTCCGGGGCCGGCTCGCCCAACAGCGACGCCAGGACGGCGGGCGCGGCGTTGCAGAGCACGTAACGCGCCTGCACCGATCCACCCTCGTAAAGGATTTCGGCCGCGACCCCGTCGGTCTCGATCGAGGTGACCTCGACGCCGAGCTTGATCTCCGCGCCCGCACCGTACGCGATCCCCGCCAGCGCGCCCGTCAGCGCGCCCATCCCGCCCACCGGCACATCCCAGTCGCCGGTCCCGTTGCCGATCACGTGATACAGGAAGCAGCGGTTCTGGCGCAGCGACTCGTCGTCGAGGCCCGCGAACGTCCCGATCAAGGCGTCGGTGGCGACGATCCCGCGCTCGAAATCGTCCTCGAAGTAGCGCGCGAGGACCTCGCCGAGCGGCCGCTCCACCAGCGCATCCCAGATCGCGTCGTCACCCACGCGCGCCCGCAGGGCGTCGCGCGAGACCAGCGGCTCCGTCAAGGTCGGGAAGACCACGCGCGCGACGTGCTCGGTCATCGCCTGGAAGTCCGCCCAGTGGCGGTTCGGAGGCCGGGTGGTCCGGACCAGCAGCCCGGTGCCGTCCGGGCGCGGCGTATAGGAGGACACCGAGCGCCGGCGCAGCTCGATCGCCAGCCCGAGCTCCGCCGCGATCGCCCGCGGGAAGAGCGAGACGAGGTACGAGTAGCGCGAGAGCCGCGCGTCGACGCCCGCCCACGGCCGCTCCGACACGGCCGCGCCGCCGACGTGGTCTGAGCGCTCGAGCACGAGCACCGACCGCCCCTCCCGGGCGAGGTACGCGGCCGCCACCAGGCCGTTGTGGCCCGCGCCGATGATCACCGCGTCGTACAACGCGGTCAGCCCGCCAGCGCCGCGAAGAGCTCGGTGTACGGCTGGCCCGTCGCCTCGGCCACCGGCTGGTAGGTGACCTTGCCGCCCACGACGTTGACGCCCTTGGCCAGGCCCGGGTTCTCGCGCGAGGACTGCTCGACCCCGGCGTCAGCGACGTGCAGGACGTACGGGAGCGTCGCGTTGGTCAGCGCGCGCGTCGAGGTGACCGGCACCGCGCCGGGCATGTTGGCCACGCAGTAGTGCAGGACGCCGTCGACCTCGTAGACCGGGTCGGAGTGCGTCGTCGGGCGCGAGGTCTCAAAGCACCCGCCCTGGTCGATCGAGACGTCCACGAGCACGGCCTGGCGCTTCATCAGCGAGAGCTGTTCGCGCCGGATCACATACGGCGCCTTGGCGCCGTGGACGAGCACCGCGCCGATCACCAGGTCGACCTCCGGCAGCCGCTGCTCGATGTCCAGCGTCGACGCGTAACACGTGTCCGCGCGCCCGTTGAAGGCGATGTCGAGCTCGCGCAGCCGGTCGATGTTGCGGTCGTAGACGTAGACCGTCGCCTCCATCCCGAGCGCGATGAACGCGGCGTTCATGCCGACCACGCCGCCGCCGATGATCATCACCTTCGCCGCCGCCACGCCGGGCACGCCGCCGAGCAGGATCCCGCGGCCGCCGAGCGGCTTCTCGAGCATGAAGGCGCCCGCCTGCGTGGCGATCTTGCCCGCGACCTCGCTCATCGGCGCCAGCAGCGGGAGCCGTCCGCGGGCGTCCTCGACGGTCTCGTACGCGACGCACGTGGCGCCCGACTCGACCAGCCCGCGCGTCAGGTCGGGGTCCGGCGCCAGATGGAGGTAGGTGAAGAGCGTGTGGCGAGGCTCCAGCAGCGCGACCTCTGACGGCTGCGGCTCCTTGACCTTGACGATCATGTCCGACCACGCGAAGACCGCCGGCGCGTCGGCCAGGATCCGCGCGCCCTGCGAGGTGTACTCGTCGTCGGCGATCGCCGAGCCCTCCCCCGCTCCCGCCTGGATCCCGACTTCGTGGCCGTGCTCGACCAGCTCGCGCACGCCGGCCGGCGTCAGCGCGACGCGGTACTCGTCCGTCTTGATCTCGGTGGGGACGCCGACCTTCATCTAGGTCCTTTCGGTATGAACCAGTTCCCGGCCGCGGAGCGCGAGCCAGAAGTCAATGCGATCCCGCGCGCTGTCCAGCGAGCGGCCCGTCAGCTCTTCCACGCGCCGAATCCGGTAGCGCAGCGTGTGACGGTGGCAGAACAGCGCCTTCGCTGCGCGCTCCCATTGCCCGTTGCTCTCGATGAACGCCTCCAGCGAGCGCATCAACTCGCCGCCGTACGCGCCCTCGGACTCCTCGATCGGGGCCAGGATCGAATCGCAGAAGAGCCGCAGCGCGTCGTCGTCCTGCAGTGACAGCAGCAGCTGGAAGGAGCCGAGGTCGCGGTAGGTGGCGAGCTTGACCATGCCGTTGGCCACCCCGTTGGCGGAGAGCTCGCGGGCCTCCAGGGCGCAGCGCGCCTCGTGGAAGCCACGGCGCAGCTCACCGGGCGAGACGGTGCGCCCGGCACCGCCGCCGAGCGGCTCGCCCGCCACCCGCGCGACCCGCGCGTGCAGGCGCTCGGCGAGCGCGAACAGCTCCTCGTCGCCCGAGGCCGGCAGCAGCGCGCACAGGAACTTGCCGGTCGGGGCGACCAAGCCGCCGCCCGCCTCCTCGCGCACGGCGCGCACGAGCTCCTCCTCCGCCGGCCCACGCGCCGCCCGCGACGGCGCCAGGACGAGCACGCCTACGCGATCGCGCAGCCCGAACGGCTCCAACCGCCGTGCCAGCTCCGGACCCGCCAGATCGCCCGTGACGAGCGCGCTGATGACGTCGCCCGCCAGGCGGCGCTCGGTGTCGTCGACGACGCGCCGGCGCAGCAGCTCGAGCGCGACGATCGTGACCGCCTGGTGCAGCGTGAGGCGGTCGAGCTCGGTCAGCGCGCCCGCGTCCTTGGCCGCGACCAACCACGCCTCCGGCGGCGGTCCGTCCCCCCGCGGCGCGGGCTGCGCGGCCCGCGCCACCGGCAGGGCGAGCGCGCCCGGCGCCAGCGCGCCCGGGACGAACCCGCGCCGCGCCCCCGCGTGCACCCGCTCGCGCATCTCCGCCGAGAGCTCCGCCACCGGGGCCTCTCCGCGCCGTGCCAGCAGCTCGCCGCGGCCGTCGTAGATCAGCGCCGGGCCGCCGATCAGCGACGCCAGTTCCGCCGCGACGCCGTCCAGCCCGCGCTCGGAGAGGACGACCCGCTCGAGCCGCTCGTGGGCGGCCAGCGCGCGGCGCAGGACCGCGTACTGCTCGTTGACCAGGTGCGAGAAGGCCTTCTCGGTGATCGCGATGAACGGGAGCTCGTAGGGAACCGCGAAGAGCGGGAACCCGTGCGCGGCCGCGGCGGCCAGCAAGGGCTCCGGCAGGCGCTCATGCCCGAAGCCGACGCCGAAGCCCAGGCCGGTCAGCCCGTGCGCGGCGAGCCGGGAGACGTAGGCCTCGGCGTCGTCGCCGATCGCCAACCCCGTGGTGAGCAGCAGCTCGCCTCCCGACAGCCACGGCGTCGGATCCGAGAGCTCCGAGATGTGCACCCAGCGCACCGCGCGATCGAGCCCCGCCTCTCCGGCGGCGATCTCCAGCTCCAATTCGCGCAGCAGGGCCCGCAGCGGCAACATGCCGCGACGAGCCTATCGCCGCGCGCTCAAGAGGGCGACGAGCTGACGAAATCCTTGCTCCGGATGAGGATGAGCGACGTGAACGCCGCGAACAGGGCGAGGATCGCGCCGACCAGCAGGATCGCGTTGAGGCCGTCCACGAGCCCGACCAGCGGGTTCTGCCCGCGAGCCTGCGAGACGTGGTGGGAGAAGATCGTCCCGAGCGCGGCCACGCCCGTGGCGATGCCCACCTGCCGCAGCGTGGAGTTGATCCCGGAGGCCATGCCCGCCCGCGCCGGCTCGACCACGCCGACCGCGGTGGACGCCAGCGGGACGTTGATCAGGCCCGCGCCCACGCCGGCGACGATGAACCCGGGGATGAAGTGCGTCCAGCTCCCGCCTGGCTCCAGGCCGCGCATCAACAGCAGGGCGATGCCCACGAGCGCGAACCCGGGCCCGATCAGGAAGCGGATGGGCACGTTCTCGGTGGCGCGGCCGGCGATCGCGGCGGTGACGAAGATCGGCCCGGAGAGCACGAGGAAGCGCACGCCGACCTCGATCGCCGACAGGTGGAGCCCCGTCTGCATGTAGAGCACGAGATAGGGGAACGCGGCGAACAGCGACGCGGAGATCGCGAACGCCGCGATCAACCCGCCCACGAACGTCGGCTTGCGGAACAGCGAGAGGTCGAACATCGGCCGCTTCTGCAGCAGCTCGGCGGCGACGAAGGCGAGCAGCAGGACCACGGAGGCGATCAGTGACACCCAGACGCCCGTGTCCGACCAGCCGTCCTCGCTGGAGCGGATCAGGCCGTAGACGAGCGCGGCGAGTCCGAGGCTGAAGGTGACGAGGCCGAGATAGTCGACCGGGCGCGGGTTGGGGTCACGCGATTCCTCGACGGCGCTCAGCGTCACGTACAGGGCCCCGACCCCGACCGGGATGTTGACCAGGAAGATCCAGCGCCAGGACAGGCCGCTGGTCAGCGCCCCGCCGATCACCGGGCCGACCGCGACCGCCACGCCCGTGACCGCACCGAAGACGCCGAAGGCCACGCCGCGGTCGCGCCCGTGGAACGCGTTGGCGATGATCGCCAGGCCGGTGGCGAACATGATCGCGCCGCCGATGCCCTGGAACGCGCGGCTGAGGCTGAGGAAGGTCGAGTTGCCGGACAGGCCGCACAGCAGCGACCCGAGCGTGAAGACGACGATGCCGATCGCGAACAGCAGCCGGCGGCCGAAGCGATCGGCCAGCGAGCCCGCGGTGAGCTGGAGCGCCGCGAGCGTCAGCGCGTAGGCGTCGATCACCCACTGCAGGTCGGACAGGGATGCGTGCAGCGCGATCTGGATGTCCGGCAGGGCGACGTTCACGATCGTGACGTCGAGCAGCAGCATGAAGACGCCGGCGGCGACGGCGACGAGGGGCAACCACTTGCGGTCCATGCCTTCCACCCTATCTTCAGATCGACTTATCGTCAATTTGCCTAATCATGTGGCTCACGACGTATAGTGGTGTACGGCGTGGACCGCCTTCTGGATTACACGGGCTACCTGCTGCGCACCGCCTTCATGCGCGCCGCGGCGATCTCCGCGCGCGAGTTCGGCGAGGAGGGCCACCCGCGCGACGTCGGCGTCCTGGCCACGTTGCAGGCGCTCGGCCCGCTCTCCCAGCAGGACCTCTCCGAGCGCCTGAGCGTCAATCGCACCGTCATGGTCAAGCTCATCGACGGCCTCGAGGCGCGCGGCTTCGTCGAGCGCGTTCGCAACCCGCAGGACCGGCGCGCGTACGCGCTGCACGCGACACCCACCGGGTTGGAATACATGGGCGCGATGCTGCCGCGGATGGTGCGCGCCGAGGCGGAGCTGACCGCGAACCTCTCACCGGGCGAGCACCAGCGGCTCAACGCCCTGCTGCGGCCGCTGATCGCCCCGCCGGCGCCGCCGCTCGCCGACCGCACGGGCTTCCTGCTCTCCAAAGCCCATCACCGCTTCCACGACCGTGCGGACGCGGTGCTGGAGCCGTTCGGCATCCAGGTCCGCCAGTTCGGTGTGCTCACCCGCCTGGCCGACGGCACCAACTCCCAGCGCGAGCTCGCCGACCGGCTGCAGGTGAGCACGCCGGTCGTGGTCGAGCTGGTCGACGCGCTCGAGGCGGCGGGGCTGGTCGAGCGCCGGCGCGATCCGGCCGACCGGCGCCTTAACGCAGTGCACGTCACGGGGGAAGGCCGCGACGTGCTGGGGCGCGCTACCGCCGTGCTGCTGGCCGCGAACGAGGACTTGACGCGGCCGATCGGCGAAGCGGGTGACCGCGAGCTGCGGTCGCTACTGCGAAAACTCCTGGGTTATCAGTGAGCTGCGTTGACCGCGGCCGCGCGAACCGGCGGCGGCGTGACCAGCGCGGCGGCGACGACCAGCACGAACGCGAAGGCCTGGACGCAGATGCCGACGGTGTCGGAGGGCATCGGGTCGCCGAAGACGACGATGCCGCCGAGGATGCAGGAGACGTTCGCCGCGGTCGAGGTGGCGGCGATGACCGGGACGGCCTCACCGTCCTGCAGGCCGCGGGCCGAGGCGTAGAAGGCGATGACCGAGGCGCCGACCGTGACCGCGAGCCAGGGCGAGGTGACGACCCCGGCGATCCCGTCGGCGCCGGTCAGGCCCTTGATGGCGATGTCGGAGACGCCGAAGAGCACGCCCGCGGCGGCGCCGAGCATCACGCCGTGGTGGTGATCGGGCATGCCGAGGTGCTTGCCGCCGATCAGCAGCGCGCCGATGACGAGCATCGCGCCTTCGAAGAGGATCATGCCGACCAGCGAATAGCCGGAGTGAGCGCCGTGGACGGCCGGGAGCGTGATCACGAGGAGCATCAGACCCAGCGCGGTCATGGCGACGCCGACCCACTGGCGACGGGCCACCTGGAAGCCGAAGATCCGCTCGGCCATGACGGCGAGGATCACGACGCCGGTGGAGAGCACGGCCTGGACGACCGACAGCGGGGCGTAGGCGAGGGCGGCCACGTGGAAGATCCACGCGCCGGTCGCGACGGCCATGCCGATCGCGAACCACTTGCAGCTGTAGAGCTGCTTCGCCGTGCGGAAGGGATGACGGACGTCGACCGTCGGGGCCTCGTTCGCGCCCTTGTGCTTATAAAGAAAGCCCAGCTGCGTGGCGATCGCGCAGGTGAACGCCAGCAAAATGCCCAGATTCAGCGACAACGTGTCCTCGTACGTCGAATGAGTAGAGATTCCTCGCCAGCCACTCTGAAAAGTGACCTCCCCAGCGATTCCTTCTCTACATCGGTCCACGGCCCGCGACCCTTGAGTGCGGATCGCGCCAGCCTAACGTCCCGTATGAAGATTCCCTCAAGACTCGGCGCGTAACCTCCCCCATTGGGGTGGGCCTGTGCGATTCGAGGCGCTCAATAAGAGTTTTGCGAGAGGTCTGGGTCCTGACGCGTGACACGACCGTTGCTGTTGATCGACGTGGACGGCGTCCTCTCGCTCTTCGGCGCGGCGCGCGCGGAGCCTGGTTCTGTGTTGCCGACCCTGGTCGACGGCGTCCCGCACCTGCTGTCGACCAGCGCGGCGTCCGTCTTGCGAGATCTCGCCCCCACCTTCGAGTGCGTGTGGTGCACGGGCTGGAAGGATCGCGCCGACACCCACCTGCCGCACCTCCTGGGCCTCCCCGCCGGCTGGCCGCACGTGCGCTTCGCCGATCGCCCCGGCTACGGGGGGCACTGGAAGCTCGGCGGGATCGACGCGTTCGCCGGCCCTGATCGCCCGCTGGCGTGGATCGACGACCACCACGACGCGGCCTGCCGCGCGTGGGCCGCCGCTCGCCCGGGCCAGACGCTGCTGGTCACCACCGAACCGGACCTCGGTCTCATCCCGGCGCAGCTCGCGCGCGTGCACGAATGGCTCGAGACACTGGACTGATGAGAGTCCTGCTCGCCACCGCGCTCGCCCTGCTGGTCGTCGCCTGTGGCAACGACGCGACGCCCGCCTCGGCGCTGACCGGCACGCTGAAGTACACCCGCTCAGGCGGGATCGCCGGCGTCAGCGTCGGCACGACGATCAAGGCCGACGGCAACGCGACCTTCGACGACCGGCGCAACGGACAGCGTAAGGCCAGGTTGACGAAGGCCGAGCGCGACCGCCTCACCCGCCTCATCCGGGCGGCCGACCTCGCCCACGTCAAGGCCGACGGCAAGTCCGAGTGCTGCGATCAGTTCGAGTACTCGCTGAGCTACCGCGGGCGCACGCTGCGCTGGAGCGACGCGCACTTCCCGAAGCCGCTGACCAAGCTGTCGGGTGAGCTGGAACGGCTCATCACCAAGTACGGCAGCGGGCCCGGCTGATCGCTCGAGCCGGGCCCGCGTGCAGTGCTGCTGTCTACGGAGTGGTCGTGGACAGCGTGAACGTCAGGGTCTTGGAGTACGGACCCGTACGGAGCGCCTCAGTGCGCCCGATGGTCTGCTTGAACGTCATCGTCACCGCGTCGTTCGACTTCGGCGCCGAGTAGGTCAGCAGCGTCGTGGGAGCGGCGGAGCCGCCGACCGGCTTGAAGGCCGAGCCGGTGCCACCGGCACTGGTGGCCATGGCCTGCAGCGGCTGGGCGAGCGTGAACGTGCCGTTCATGAGCTTGCCCGTGTTGATGGCGCTCGGGTCGGCCACCGAGAGGGCGGCGTCGCCGGCGGTGGTGACGACCGTGGCCGTCGTCGCCGCGGTGTAGTCCTTGTCGACGCCCGGGGTGAACGCGCCGAACGACGGCGCGGTACCGAGGGTCAGACCGAGCGTGGCGCCGACGGAGCCACCGACCGTGCCGCCGGTGTTGACGGCGTCCAGGACGCGGTAGTTGACCGTCTTGACCGTCACGTTGCCGACGGCGTCGGTGGCCGTGATGGTCAGGACCTGCATGCCGGCGGTGCCGGTGGGCAGGTTGGAGCCCGAGGCGGTGGAGCCGACGCAACCGTTGGTGGTCGCGATGCCGGAGCCGCCGGCCTCATCCGCGCACGAGAACGTGAGCGGGACGGGCTGGCCCTGCGTGTACACCGCGCCGTCGGCGATGTTGGTGGTGATCGTCGGAGCGACCGTGTCGAGCAGGAACGACTTCGTCTGCACCGCGGCCGTGTTGCCCTTGATGTCGACCGCCAGCCACTTGACCGTGTTGACGCCCGGAGTCGAGAGCGTCAGCACCTGGCCGACGCTGCGGGCACGCTGTGCCTCATACGTCGGTGACGACAGGGTCGGCGTGGAGCCGTCCGTCGTGTAGTGGATGACCGACGGCTCGCTGTCCATCGAGAACCGGAAGTTGATCGGGCTCTTGGACTGCGTGACGCCGTCGGCGTCGAGCGTCGTGGTGGGCGGCGTGACGTCCTTGCCGTAGGCGTACGCGGACTCGACGAGGCCGAAGTTGCCCGCGGCGAACTCGAGCGCCTCGTCGCGACCCTCGTTGGAGAGGGAACCGTTGGTCGGGCAGGAGCCCTGACCGCCACCGGTGCCGACACCCGCGAAGCACGGCTGGAAGCCGACGATGGTGGCCGCGGTGCCCGTGCTCGTGCTGAGGATGCGGTCCGCGCCGGTCTCGAACGAGTAGCTGATGACGCCCTTGCGGTACCACGCGTCATCGGCCGAGTTACCGGCCGCGCTGTAGAGCACGTCGGCGATCGGGCCCGTGCGCTCCGGCAGGATCACCGTGCCGCGCGAATCCTTGATGCGCTTGAGGATGTTCTCGCCCGCATCGAAGAAGTACTTCTCGATGCCGATGTTCGGCGCCGGCGACGTCGTGCGGAAGCCGTCGTTCTTGTACGCGCCCGGCGCCCACATGAAGTAGCCGCCGTAGGAGTGGATGTTGTTGGCGAACTTGATGTTCGGGAACGTGTCGAGGACCCAGCCCTCGTTGCGGGTCTCCGGCTCGGAGTACTCGGACGGGCCGGCGTAGGTCTCGCTGGTGCAGCTCGTCGAAGCGCCGAAGTAGCCATCGAAGAGCGAGTACGAACCGCTGTTGCGGTTCATGTCCGTGCCCCACGTGGTACGAGCGGCCGGGTCGGAGTTGCCCGTGGCGGGGCAGTAGTTGGGCATCGTCTTGCGCTGCACGCTCGAGTCGTACATCGAGTAGTGCGCGCCGTCCGGGTTGGAGTTCGGCGAGATGAAGACCTCGACGTTGTCCAGGAGTTCCTTGGTGTACGGGTCGGTCGCGTAGTTCTCGACCAGCTCGTGTGCCGTCTGCAGGCAGGTGAGGCCGGTGGCCCACTCGCGAGCGTGCTGCTGGCAGAACAGGAAGACGCCCGGCTTGGTGCCGTCACGGTGCGAGCCGATGCGGTACAGGTGCTGCTGGAACGGACCGCGCGCGACGCTTGCGGGAGCGATCAGGAAGTCGTCCAGGTTGACCCGTGCACGCACCGGGACGATGCCGGCGCCCGCGTTGCCGCGGTACGTCATCGCCGTCAGGAGCGCGGCGGCCTCAGGCTTGGCGTTGATCGCGGCGACGACCTGAGCGGCCGTCGAGTTCAGGGCGCCCGCGGCGTCGGTGCCGAGGAAGACCTCGACGAGCTTGCCGTTGACCGCGACGCTGAGCGGCCGGTTGGCGCCGGTCTGGCTGCGGAACTCGGACATGACCTGATCGCCGCCGTCCTGACCCCAGTCCTTGGAGGTGAGCACGACCGCGGAGGCCTGCGCCGCCGCGGCGCTGCCGAGCACCGGCTGGACCTTGAACGTGAAGTCGCCCAGGTCGCCCTGGAAGCCCGAGACCACGAAGGTGTACGTGCCGGCAGTGGTCAGCGTGCGGTTGATGACCTCCGGGCTCGTGCCCGTATCGACCGTCTGCAGGGTGGCGCCGGAGGGATCCTTGATCGCCAGGATGAGGTCGGTCGAGCCGGACGGGACGCCGTCGACGGTGGCGAGGATGGCCTGCCCCGCGGTAGCGGTGAACGGGATGTTCGCGACCGGCTGCGCGGCCGTGATCTCACCGGTGGTGTCCAACAGCGGGTCGCCGACGAGGGCGGCCGGAGCCGTGCCGATGCCGTTGGAGCCGGACATGATCGCCTGCGACTTGCGCTGGTAGCCCGACGTCTTCTCCGGCATGTTCACGACCGACATCAGGTTCGGGTTCGCCGCGGCGAGCGCGTCGAGGTCCGCCCGGTTCTCGGTCGGGTCCATGTAGTGCGTGAAGAACGGGGTGTTCTTGAAGCCGGCGACGTGCGGCGGCAGGTCCTTGCCGAGCCACTCGGTGACCGGGAAGGTCTCGACGCTGGCGGACGCGCCGCCGGTGGTCGCCGCGGTGGCGATGCGGATCGTCTTGAGGTCGGTGACGCCCGCGGGGAGGCGGATCAGCTGCCGGTGGTACATGTAGTAATCCGGCGTCGGATCGGTGTCCACGAAGCGGCCCATGTTGGTCGCCGTCGCGTTGTAGACGCCGTCAGCGCCCGCGTAGGTGAGCGCCAGGGTCGGGCCCGTCACCGTGGTGGTGCCGGTGACCTTGGTCGACTTGTTGAACGCCTCGACGTAGAGGAAGCGCGCCGTCGTCGTGCCACCCGAGGGGCCGACCACGTCGGTGAATGTCACCGCGCGCTGGATGACGGTGTCGCCCGGGGTCGGGACGACGGACTTGCCCTGGAACTTGGTGCCGCCCTTGGGCATGCCGTTCTCGGCGAGGTCGGCCGCGAGGGCCTCCTCGTCCAGCACGGCCTGACGCTGCTCCATGCGGATCGAGCCCGTGTTGGAGTCCTCGATCGTGGCGCCGATCGTGTAGCCGGCGGCCTTGAGCTGGCCCAGATCCTCAGCCGTGGCGAAGACATTGAGCATGATGCTGCCGTCGGCCTCGACGCGCTTGTACTCCGCGGCGTCGTAGTGCTCGACGACGGAGTCGACGGCGTCTTGGTTCGGGACCGTGACCTCGACCAGCGACTCGTACGGGTTCCCGTCGCCGGCTGCCGCGTACGCGATTCCTCCACCCGACAACAACAACGCTGACGCACAGCAAAGCGCGGTCAGCGACTTCTTCCCGACCATGGGCAAGTCCTCCGTCTGTGTAGACCCTCGGGCCGTCACCCAGGTGACAGCCCTCCTCGCGGCATATATGAACAGATCCTTAAGGGCCGCGCCAGATCTGCCCGTGGATGTCCCTCCACAGCCCGGTCTAACGTTCAGGACACCCGGCACTCAGAATTCGTGCTGGCGCACCACACCATTCACCAATGCGACGGCCGCCAGGCGAGCGCGTTTCTGGTTCTGCGGAAGGTCATCGAGTCCGAAGCGCTCGAAAAGCACCCGCAAATGGGCCTTTACCGCATCGACCGAGAGGTGGATCTCGTCCGCGATGGCCTTGTTGGTGGCGGGCGCGGCGTAGGCCGAGTCCTTGAGCGGGCGACAGAGCGCGACCAGGACCTTCCGCTGGTTCTCGCTGAGCGGGACGGTCGACGTGCCGAGCTTGATCGCCGCCGTGGACTCGGCCTCGGCGTCCGTAGGCGCGCGGAACACGACCGGCGTCTCGCCGAACACGATCCGGTCGCCGTCCTTCAGGCGCCGGCGGCCGTTGACGCGCTCTCCGTTGACGAACGTGCCGTTGCGCGAGAGCCCGTCGTCGACCACGATCCAGTCGCTGCCGACCGGTTCCACTTGCGCGTGCAGGCGTGAGACCTCGGTGTCCCACGGGAGGGCGACGTCGCGCTCGGAGCGCCGGCCGACCGTCACGGGCCCGGCCAGGGCGAGGATGACCTGCGTTCCGCCGCCGTCGCGGTAGAGCAGGAACGGCACGCCGCGGCGCTCGGCGTCCAGTCGGGCCTTGACGTCGGCGGGCGAGGTCATCGCCCGAACTTACCCCAAGGTTGAGCCAACCCGATCCCGGCAGACTGGGCCCGGATGAAGGCAGGATCGTTCGCGGCCGCATTCGTGCTCGCCGCTGTGTTTCCCGCCGTCGCCGATGCAGCTCCCGCGCAGGTTCCGTGCACGGACATCGGCAACGGCCACTACGAGTGCAGTTGGTACCGGCCGGGTGACGGCTATTCCGGCGGCTCGCTCGTCGTCGTGGGCACCACCACCGTCGGCTATCTCCCCCAGGGCAAGAACTGGATCATCTGCCAGCAGGCCGGCGGGGATATGCGCAACGCGGAAGGCAATCGCAACAACTGGTACGGCTGGACCGAGGCCGAGAACGGCAAGCTGGGCTGGGCGAGCCCGTTGGACGCGGTCGGCGGCGACGACTACGGCAACTTCGGCGGCGGGGCGCCCAACTGCAACGGCGCCCACGGCTCGCCCCCGAGCTGGACGGGCGTGTGGGGCGTCGGCCCCGATCCCGCGCCGCCTGGCTCGGCCCCGACCCCGGCGCCCGCGCCCAAGGTCGACGTCGACAAGGACGGCTACACCGCGGACGTCGACTGCGACGACCTGGACCGGCACGTCCACCCAGGCGCGCCCGAGGTGCCCAACGACGGCGTCGACCAGGACTGCAGCGGCGCCGACGCCGCCGGCCGCCTCAGCGCGGTCATCGGATTCAGCTGGACCAAGCACGGGTCGTCGATCAAGGTCAAGACGCTGCGCGTCAGCGAGGCCCCGCCGGCCGCGACGGTCACCGTCACGTGCTCCGGCAAGCGTAAGGGCTGCCCGAGGCCGAAGACGTTCGCCGCCAGCGCCAAGGGCGGCGTCTCGATGACCAAGATGTTCCGCACGCGGGTGAAGGCGGGCGCGACCATCACCGTGGAGGTCTCCTCCCCCAACACCGTCGCCCGCGTCAAGCGCTACACGATCCGCCGCAAGGGCGACCCACGCACCCAGACGCTCTGCCGCGCCCCGGGCGCGCCTAAACCGACGCGCTGCTGAGCATCCCCAACCGCGAGAGGGCGGTTGCCGCGGTCGTACCGGGCTGCGCGCTGTAGACCAGCAGCGCCAGCCCGGCCTCCCCGGGCACGGTCAGCCGCTCCCACTCGAGCTCGAACGCACCCACCTCGGGATCGGTGAACGCCTTGCGCCCGTGGGTCTTGTCGCGCACGTCCTGCGCGGCCCAAAGCGCAGCGAAGACGGGCGAGGCGTCGAGCAGTTCCTCGACCAGCGCGCGCAGGCGGTCGTTGGCGGGGTCGCGGGTGAGACCGAGCCGGAGCGCTCCCGCGGCCTCCGCTTCGACTTCCCCGGGCGCGACGAGTCGCGCCCGGTAGCCGGCGTCGGTGAAGACGAGCCGCGCGATGTTCGGCTTCCCGTCGAGCCCGCCGAACAGTCGCGCCGCGGCGGAATTCCACGCCAGCAGGTCGAGGGTCGCATCGAGCACGTACGCGGGCAGCGGCTCGACCGCCTCGACGATCCGCACCAGCGCGGGCCGCAGCGCGCCGCCGGCGGCGCCGGCCCAGCCGCCGTCGCCAGCCGCCGCGTCGCCTGTCGCGACCTCGCCGTCCACACCCTCGCGGCGCGCGCTGCCGCCCGC
>NZ_JAPDOD010000072.1 GCF_027587205.1 Solirubrobacter ginsenosidimutans | reverse complement strand
CGGGCTCGCGGACGCCCTGCGGCGCCGCGCCGCGGACGCGCTCGGCGCGTACGAGGCCGCGCGGTCGCCGCTCGACCGCGGGCCCGCGCCCGCGCGCGTCGTTCCGTACGGGCGGGTGCCGTTCGTGCCCGGGGCGGCGATCGTCGTGCGCCGGCACCTGCGGTTCGACGAGACGCTCGAAGGCGGGGAGGACGTCGAGTTCGCGTGGCGGGTGCCGTACGTGCGCTACGAGCCCGCCGCGCACGTCGCGCACGCGCACCGGACCGATCCCGCGAAGTGGTTCACGCGCCGCGTCTACTACGGGCGCACCGCCGCCGGGATCGCGAAGCGACACCCCGGCAAGGCGCGCCCGCTCAACGTCTCACCATGGACGACGGCCGCGTGGGTCACGCTGGCCGCGAAGCGACCCCCGCTCGCGCTGGCCATCGTGGGCATTGCGACCGCACTCGCCGCCCGCCAGCTCGAAGACGCCGTCCCTGACCCGAAACGCACCGCCTTCGACCTCGTCGCCCGCGGCAGCTGGCACTCAGGACGGGTCGTCGCCGACGCCCTGACCCGCGCCTGGTGGCCGCTCTCCGCCGCCGCCGCGCTCACGCTCCCACGTACCCGCGCCCCGCTCGCCGCGGCGCTCGCGACCAAGTCACCGCTCCAGCTCGCTGACGATCTCGCGTACGGCATCGGCCTCTGGCAGGGCTGCTTCCAGCAGCGCACGCTCGACCCGCTTCTGCCCGCAAAAGCATGGACTTTGGATCACTCGACGCTTTAAGGGATACTTCGCGCCGTGAAATGGGCCGTGATCGCGGCTTGGCTCGTCGCCGCGCTCGTCGCGATCCCGTTCCAAGCGAAACTGCAGACGCTCGCCTCCGACGAGAGCGACGCGTTCAAGGACCGCAACGCCGAGTCGACGAAGGTCGACGATCTGATCTCGACCCGCTTCAAGGGCGGGAGCGAGACCACGGCGGTGATCCTCTACGCCAACGAGACGCCGGAGCGGATCGCGACCGACGCGCTCGCACTCTGCAACCCGAAGTCGATCCCGGACATCGTCCGCGTGATCACGCCGGTGCAGCTCGCTTGCGGGGAGCTGCCGCCGATCACGTTCGCGCAGTCGAGCGTGATCAAGGCGACCTCCGAGGACCAGACGACCCAGCTCGTCACGGCTTGGACGAGCCAGGACGCCACCGAGACCGTCGCACGGGACGTCAAGGCCATGCGCGCGAGCGTCTCGGACAAGGCGTTCGTCACCGGCGAGGCGGGCTTCGCGGCCGACCAGACCGCGGCGCTGGAGGGCATCGACACGACGCTGCTGATCGTCACGCTCGCGCTGGTGATCGTCCTGCTCGGCCTGATCTACCGGTCGCCGATCGTCGCGCTCGTGCCGGTGGTCGTCGTCGGCATCGCCTACGTGGTCGCGGCCGCGCTCGCCTACGCGGGCGCCAAGGCGGGCCTCTATCAGGCCACCGGCCAGGCGACGGCGATCCTGATCGTGCTGATGTTCGGCGCCGGCACGGACTACTGCCTGCTCCTGCTCTCGCGCTACCGGGAGGAGATCGGGCACGAGCACGCGATGCGCACGGCCCTCAGGCGGACGGCGCCGGCGATCGTCTCGGCGGGTGGGATCGTCGTCGCCGTGATGCTGGTGCTCGGCCTCGCGGGCTACAACGCGACCCGCTGGATGGGCCCGGTGCTCGCGATCGGCATGGCGGTGACGGTCCTCGCCGGCGTGACCCTCCTGCCCGCGGTGATCTCCGCCCTCGGCCGCTTCCCGCAGCGCAAGCACGCACGCCAGAGCACGATCTGGCCGCGCATCGGCGCGCTCGTGCAGGGCAAGCCGCTGGTGCTCGCCCTGTCGGTCGGCGCCCTGCTCCTCGCGGGCGCGCTCGGGAACCTCAAGAGCACCGAGTCGCTCGACTTCAGCGAGCAGTTCCGCAACCCGCCGGAGTCCGTCCAGGGCCTGCGCAAGCTGCAGGAGAAGTTCCCGCCCGGCCAGGCGGGGCCGGTGGACGTCCTCGTCGACGCCAAGAAGGTCGCCGACGCGCTGCCCGCGCTGCGCGCCCACGTCTACTCCGCCGATCTGGTCGGGTTCTCGGAAGACGGCCTGCTCTCGCTCGTCAAGCTGACGCTCAACGAGGACCCGTTCACCGAGAACGCGACGAAGGCGATCCCGCAGATCCGCGCCCAGGCGCGCGGCCTGGACCCGAAGGCGCTCGTCGGCGGGCCGACGGCGGAGATCTTCGACAACGAGCACCGCCTCAGCCAGGACGCCAAGCTGATCGTCCCGCTCGCGCTGGCGCTGGTGTTCGTCATCGTCGCGTTCCTGCTGCGAAGTCTGATCGCGCCGATTTACGTGATCGCCACGGTGCTGCTCTCCTACGCGTTCGCGCTCGGGGTCTCAACGATCGTCTTCGGCAAGTCCGATCCCGCCCAGCCGCTGTTCACGTTCGTGTTCCTGGTGGCGCTGGGGGTGGACTACAACATCTTCCTGATCACCCGCATCCGTGAGGAGGGAGACGTCGTCAAGGGCCTGGTCAAGACGGGCGGCGTGATCACCAGCGCGGGCCTGATCCTCGCGGGCACCTTCTGCACGCTGCTGGCCACCGAGCTCGAGAGCCTCTTCCAAGTCGGGTTCACCGTGGCCCTCGGGCTGTTGGTCGACACCTTCCTGATCCGCATCTTCCTCGTCCCGTCGATCGCGCTCCTTCTACGATCAAGAGCCATATGAGCGAGATCGCCCCTCGTGCCGCCGTGGTTGGTGCCGGCCCGTCCGGCTTCTACGCGACCGACCAGCTCCTGAAAGCCGGTTTCGAGGTCGACCTGCTCGAGGTCCTCCCGACGCCGTTCGGCCTGGTCCGCGCCGGCGTGGCGCCTGATCACCCCAAGATCAAGAGCGTCACCCGCGTGTACGAGAAGACCGCCAAGCACCCGGGCTTTCGCTTCTACGGGAGCGTCGAGCTCGGCGAGCACATCAGCCGCCAGGACCTGCTCGACCGCTACCACGTCGTGCTCTACGCGGTCGGCACCGCGAGCGACAACCGCCTCGGCATCCCCGGTGAGGACCGCCCCGGCAGTCACGGTGCCCTTGAGTTCGTGGCCTGGTACAACGGCCACCCGGACTACGCCGACCACGAGTTCGACTTGAGCGCGACCCGCGCGGTCGTGATCGGCAACGGCAACGTGGCCGTGGACGTCGCCCGCATGCTCGTGCTGGACCCGGACGAGGTCGCGGCCACCGACACCGCCGATCACGCCGTCCAGCCGCTCGCCTCGGCCTCCGTACACGAGGTGATCGTGCTCGGCCGCCGCGGCCCGGCGCAGGCCGCCTTCACCACGCCCGAGCTGCGCGAGCTGGGCGAGCTCACCCGCGCCGACATCATCGTCGACCCCGCCGACATGGAGCTCGACGCCTTCAGCGCGAACTGGCTCCAGACCGAGGGCGACCCGACCAACAAGCGCAACGTCGAGCTGATGCGCGAGTACTCGCAGCGCGAGCCCCACGGTCACGACCACCGCGTCGACCTGCGCTTCCTGCGCTCGCCCGTCGAGATCCTGGGCGAGGGCGAGGACGGCCGCGTCACGGGCATCCGGATCGTCAAGAACGAGATCGTCGACGGCCGCGCGGTGTCCACCGGCGAGGAGGAAGTGATCTCCTGCGGCCTCGTGATCCGCTCGATCGGCTACCGCGGCGCCCCGCTGGCCGGCATCCCGTTCGACGAGCGCAAGGGCCTGATCTCCAACCTCGGCGGCCGTGTGCTCGGCGAGAGCGGCGAGCACGAGGTGGGCGAGTACGTGGTCGGCTGGGTCAAGCGCGGCCCCTCCGGTGTGATCGGGACCAACAAGAAGGACGCGACCGACACCGTCGCCCGGATCCTCGAGGACCGCGACGCGGGCAAGCTGAACACGCCCAAGAACGCCGATGCGGCCGCCTGCGAGCAGTTCCTCTCCCAGCAGTGCCCGGAACTGGTCACGTGGGAGGGCTGGCGCGCGATCGACGCCCACGAGACCGGCCTCGGCGAGCCGCTGGGCCGCCCGCGCGTGAAGCTCGTGCGCACGGGCGAGATGATCGACATCGCCTCCGGCGCGCTGCGCTAGGCGCCGGAGCGCTGGAGTCGCGCCAACCGCAGCGCGACGTGGCAGAGGAGCCGGTCCTCGCCGCGGTTGAGATCCACGCCGGCGACCTCTTCGATCCTGCGCAGCCGGTAGTAGAGGCTCGTGCGGTGCAGCCACAGCTCCGCGGCGGTGCTCTTCACGTCACCCGCGTGATCGAGGTAGGTCTCGAGCGTCAGGACGAGCTGCTCGTGCCCGCCGCTCAGCAGCTTGCGCAGCCCTTCGGGGATGTCGTCGTAGGCGGTCGGCGGGAGCGCGGTGAGGAGCCGGTAGGCGCGCATCTCGTCCCAGCGCGCGAGGTCCTCGCCGCGGTCCTCGGCCATCCGCAGCGCCGCGAGCGCGCGGCGGTAGGAGCTGCGGGTCTCGCTCAGCTCGCTCACGGCGTCACCCTCGCCCACGTGGGCCGCGGTGCCCTCGGGCACGACGCTGCGCAGCGTCTCGGCGAGCTGTGCCCCACGCATCGACGCCTGCGCGCCCACCACACACACCGCCCGCCCGCCGATCTCCGCGCACAGCGAGTGCTTGACCGGGACGCGGGCGCGGAAGCGGTCGATCGCGTCCGAGACGGCGCTGCCCGAGCCGGCGATGACGATCAGCGGGCGCGGCGGGACGTAGTGATCGGCCTCGAGCACCGCAGCAGCGCCGGCTGAGGCGCGGGTGTCGGGGGAGAGCAGGGCCGAGAGCAGCTCCTGCTCGCGGCGGCGGCGGTCGAGCTGGGTGTCGGCTTCGGACTGCAGCACGCCCGCGGCCTCGGTCGCGGCCTCGCGCGCGAGCCGCAGCTCGCCGTCGTCGACCGGCGGGTCCTCGATCAGCCAGAGGAAGCCGAGGCGGCGGCCGGCGCGCAGGATCGGGATGCAGATCCGCGCCTCCATCCCGATCCCCGGGAACGCGGGGATGCGGACCGGCTCCAGCGCACTGCGGATGCCCTGGCCGAAGAGCGTGTCGCGGGCGGCGTCCGGGGCCGTGCGGCCGAGGATGCTCGCGGTCCGCACGCTGTCGAGCTCGCCGAACTGGATGCTGTACGCGAGCGGGCGCAGGTCGACGTCGTCGACGAGGACGGGTCGCCCGAGGCGCACGCTGAGGGCGTCGACGATCTCCTGAAGTCCGGCCTCCACGGCCGAATCATGATGGCTCACACCGGACGGACCCTCAGACGACGAGTCCGTGACGCATCGTGTCCTCCGTCACCACACGGGGCTCGACGAAGTGGAAGAGGTAGTCAGGCCCGCCGGCCTTGGTTCCGGTGCCGCTCAGCCGGTTGCCGCCGAACGGCTGGCGGCCGACCATCGCGCCGGTGATGTGGCGGTTGACGTAGAGGTTGCCGACCGGCAGCGCGCGGCTCACCCGCTCGACCGTGCCGGGGTCGCGGCTGAACAGGCCGCCGGTCAGCGCGAACGGCGAGTCGGAGACGATCTCACACGCCTCGTCGACGCTCGCCACCCGCTGGACCGCGAGCAACGGGCCGAAGATCTCCTCCTCCGCGACCCGGCTCCCGCGGGGGAGCCCGTCGACCACGGCGGGCGCGACGAAGTGGCCGTGCTCGGGCGCATCGCTCGGCTGATAGATGCGGGCGCCCTCGTCGCGGGCGATCTGCAGGTAGCGCGCCACGCGCTCCTGCGTGGCGGGCTCGATCACGGGCGGGACGTCGACGCCGAAGCGCTGCGCCTGGTCGACGAGCAGCGCCTCGACGGCGCCGTGCAGGCGCTCGAGCAGCGCGTCGGCGATCCGCTCGTGCACGAGCGCTCGGCTCGCCGCGCTGCACTTCTGCCCCGCGAAGCCGAAGGCGCTGTAGGCGAGGGCGGGGACGACGTCGTCGAGGTCGGCGTCGGCGTCGACGATCACGCAGTTCTTGCCGCCCATCTCGGCGACGACGCGCTTGAGATGGCGCTGCCCGGGGGCGAGCTCGGTGCTCTTGCGCAGGATCTCGAGGCCGACGGCGCCCGAGCCCGTGAACGCGATCGTGTGAACGCCGGGGTGGGCGACGAGCGCGGCGCCGACGTCTCCCTCGCCGGGGAGGAAGTTGATGACGCCCTCGGGGACCCCGGCGGTGAGCAGGGCCTCGACGACCGCGTGCGCGCAGGCGGGTGACTGCTCGGCCGGCTTCAACACGACGCCGTTGCCGGTCGCCAGGCCCGCGGCGACCATGCCGCAGGGGATCGCGAGCGGGAAGTTCCACGGGCCGATCACCGCGACGACGCCGCGGGCGGCGTAGCGGATGGTGTTGCGCTCGCCGGGCAGCTGCACGAGGCCGTTGCTGCCCTCGAGCGCGATCGCCTGCTGCGCGTAGTACTCGAGGAAGTCGATCGCCTCGCACACGTCGGCGTCGGCCTCCGCCCACGGCTTCGCGCACTCGCGGACGGCCAGCGCGGCGAGCGTGGAGCGGCGGCGGCGCAGCTCACCGGCGGCCCGCGAGAGGATCGCGGCGCGCGCGTGCGCGCCGCGATCCTCCCACGCGGGTGCCGCGGCGCTTGCGGCGCGGACCGCGGCATCGACGTCGGCGGTGGTCGCCGACGTCGCCAGCGCGACGACCCGGTCGGGGGCACCCGGGTCCGTCGATTCGAAGGAGGGGGCGTCGCGGCGGTCGCCGCCGACGATCACCGGCACGCGCAGCGGGAGCTGGGCGTCGAGCGCCGCCAGGGCGTCGACGAGCGTCTCGCGCACGGGGGCACGGCGCAGTTCGAGGAGGGGTTCGTTGATGAAGTTCATGGGGCGGCGAGAAGTTGGTCGAGGTCATCGCCGCGGGAACGGCTCAGCAGGAAGGAATCGTTGGAGGTGTTCTCGAGCAGCCGGCGCACGAGGTAGCTCATGCCGGCGACGAGGTCTCCCACGGGGCAATACGTGCGAACGCGGAGATCCATGCCGGCGAGCGCCTGCTGGAGGTCGTCGCCGAGGCCGCGAAGGACCTGGAACTCGATGTCTTTGTGGTTCTCCGCGTGGGCGAGCGCGTGGGCGATCGAGCGGACGTTGTGCGACGCGATCGCCGGCCGGACGAGCTGTTTCTCGGCGATCAGGCGGCGGGTGAGGCGCTCGAAGTTGCGATCGCTCTCGACCTTGGCCTCGAAGACCGGCGGCGTCCAGCCGTTCTGGCGCGCCTCGACGGTCTCGTGCTCCCAGTAGGCGCCCTTGACCAGGCGGATCGTCAGCGGCAGCGAGCGCTGGGCGGCCGCGTAGCCCTCGAGCAGGCGGTCGAGTTGCTCGTCCGCGTCGCGCAGGTAGGCCTGCAGGACGATCCCGGCCGACGGTCCGTCGCGGAACTCCGGCTCGTTGAGCAGCTGGATCACGAGCTCGGTGATCAGGTCGCGGGAGTCCATCGACTCCATGTCCACGTGGAGGTGCGCGCCGACGGCTTTGGCCGTTCGGAGGAGGTTGCGGAGCCGGTGCTTGGCGTCCTCGATCCCCAACTCGGGCGCCTCGGCGCGCACGCGGGCGGTGAGCGCGGTGACCTTGACGCTGAGGTTGACCCGCGGAATCGGGCCGTGGGAGTCGGCTTCGAGGGTCTTCTGCGCGGGCCAGTTCGCCGCCGCCCGGGCGAGCGTTCTCAGGGCCTCGTTGCAGCGCTGGGCGTAGCGGTCGGCCTCGGCGGCGGTGACGGTCGCCTCGCCGAGCAGGTCCACGGAGGTCGCGGCGCCGCTGGTCCACAGGCGCTGGAGGGCGGGCACGGCCTCGGCGGGCCCGGCGCCGACGATGAACCGCTTGGCCATCCGGTGCACCGCGATGCCGGCCACGCTGCCCACGGCGTACCGCGTGGAGGGGCGCAGCGACGCGCGGCGCGCGGCTTTGACGGGCGCGAGCGGCCGCTCCACCTCGCCGAGGAGAGAGGCGAGGTGGGCGGCCACTTCGCGCGGCCCCGAGCACGCCGGGGCCACGTCTACAAGACGGAAGAGCGCCGCCTTCAAAGCTGGATCGCGCGAGAGCAGCTCCATGCCGCGGTCCTCGAGTACGCGGGTGCGCCCTCCACCCGCGGCAGCCTGCCCGGCGGCGATCCTGCGGCCGAGCTCGCGGACGCGCTGCTCGCGGTCCGAGTTGGCGGGTGCTGATCCAGGGGCGGGCGGAAGGAGTGTCCTCATTCGCGGCGCGACGCTATGCCCTCGCGAGTTCCGTCACCATCATCAGCCGTCCGGAGTTCCTTCGACGGTTGTTCAATCCTGGTTGAGGCTGAATGCACGCGATCGAGTTTCACGGTGCCGAAGTGCTCGAGCTCGTCGAGCGGCCCGACCCTGCCCCGGGGGAGGGGCAGCTGTTGATCGCGCCGACGGCCGTGGGCATCTGCGGCACCGACATCGAGATCTTCGACGGCTCGCTCGCCTACTTCCGGATGGGGATCGCGGCGTATCCCATCGTGCCGGGACACGAATGGACGGGCACCGTTGTCGAGGTCGGCGCGGGCGTGAGCGGGTTCGCGGCGGGTGACCGGGTGGTCGGAGAGGTCGCGATCGGCTGCGGCGTCTGCGTGCGCTGCCTGGCGGGCCGAGCGCACCTGTGCGGTCGCCGCACCGAGACGGGCATCGTCCACATGGACGGCGCGATGGCCTCGCGGATGCTCTATCCGGCGGCGCACGCCCACAGGGTGGAACTCGAGCCGCGCGCGGGCGCGCTGGTCGAGCCGACCTCGGTCGCGCTGCACGCGGTCCGTCGCGGGCGGGTCGCGGGACAGCGGGTGCTGATCGTGGGCGCGGGGCCGATCGGCCTCCTCGCCGCGCAGTGCGCCCGCGCGGAGGGTGCCGCGTCGGTGGTGGTGACCGACACCCGCGAGGACCGCTTGACGCTCGCCGCCGCGCTGGGCTTCCCGCGCGCGACCGTGCCGGCGGGCGAGGCGCACGACGATCCGCACGCCGGCCACGCCCACGGCCCGCTCACCCCGAGCGGCGGCTGGGGCGACCCCGCGGCCATGCGCGCGATCCTCGACGCGATCGGCGAGCAGGACCTGATCGACGTCGCGATCCTCTGCGCCGGCGGCCCCGCGGCCATCGCCGCGGCGTTCGCGGCCGTGCGCCCGGGCGGGACCGTCGTCGCCGTCGGCCTCTCAGGCGCGCCGACGATCCCGTTCGACTGGGACGGCATGGTCGTCCGCGACGTCGACCTGATCGGCGTCCTCGGCTCGGTCGGCTACTGGCCGGACGCGATCGAGCTGATCACGAGCGGCCGCGTCCAGACCGAGCCGCTGGTCACCGGCGCCTACCCGCTCGACCGCACCCGCGACGCGCTCGAGCAGCTCGTCAAGGCGGGCACGTTGAAGGTCCTGATCGAGCCGGGCCGCTAGAGGTCCCCGTCCGGGATCACGCCCGCGAGGATCGCCTTCACCTGGACCGGCGTGAACGGCGCGTCGAACAACACCCGGTCTTCGTGGAAGGCCCGGAAGAGGTGGACGATGTAGTGCATCCGCTGGTGCAGGTCGGACCAGTCGGTGGCGCCCGAGTGGTCGACGCCCGACGGCTCGAACATCGCGACCAGCGCCGCCAGCTCCTCGTCGGAGAGCACCCGCAGGACCTCGGGGAACGGGTCGTCGAGGTTCGCGCCGAGCAGCAGGATGCGGCCCGGGACCGAGAGCACCATCAGCGAGTGGGTGATGATCTCGCGCGACAGCTCCGCGAGCCAGCCCTGCACCGGCGCCGCGAGCAGCCCCGCGGCCTTCTGGACCCGCGGGCGGCGGTTCGGGCACAGGCGGCGGCCCAGTTCCTCGGCGGTGATCGTCGCGGCGTCGAGCGCCTCGCAGATCTCCGGCTGCAGGCGGGTCTGCTCGTGCAGGCCGATCTCGAGGTTCGCCAGCAGCAGCTCCTGCGGACCGGACGCGGGGTCCGAGTAGCGGGTGAACGCGGAGCGCAGCAGCCGCTGGCCATCTGGCGGGTCGCCGGCGCGCAATCCGCTCAGGAACGTGTCGAGATCCGCCGCCGCCAGCCAGCGCGCGAACTCGTAGCCGATCTCCTCGAAGACCTTGCGGTTGCCGCGCGCGACGGCGTCGCTCGCCAGTTCGACGGCGTCGAACGGCGTGTGCAGGCGACCCATCAGACGGCCGAGCCGCGACCCACGGTTCAGCAGCCCGCGCCGCAGCAGCCAGCGCCCGAAGGTCCGCAGCGGGTGCAGCAGCGAGCCGCCGCCCAGGCGGTCCGTCAGCACGTCCAGCGCGTCCTCGCCGCGGATCGTCGCACCCGCCTGGCGCGACGCCCACGTCGCGAACACGCACCAGTTCGCGCCGCTTGAACCCCGCTCCGCGACCGCCGCCGCGAGCAGCGAGTACGCGTGGGTGATCTCGAGGTTGCGCAGGACCGGGCTCTCGATCGCCGCAATGCGCTGCACATCCGCCGGTGACACGGTCGCCATGGTCGGTTAGGGTCCCAAATGAGGCAGTCGATGTACGACGCCATCGTGATCGGAGCCCGGTGCGCGGGCGCGGCGACGGCCATGCTCCTCGCGAGGAGCGGTCGCGACGTGCTGCTGGTCGACCGCGCGCGGTTCGGCAGCGACATCCCGCACGGGCACTTCATCCACCGGCACGGTCCGCGGCGCCTGAGTGAGTGGGGTCTGCTCGACCGGGTCCTGGCCAGCGGCTGCCCGCGGGTCACGCAGTTCACCTCGGACATGGGCGACTTCCCGCTCACCGGGACCGAGCTCGAAGCCGGCGGCATCCCGATGGGCGTCGGCCCCCGTCGCAGCGCGCTCGACGCGATCCTGGTCGAGGCCGCGATCGAGGCCGGCGCGGAGTATCGGGAGGCGCACCCGGTGCGCAGCCTGTCCTTCGACGGCGACCGCGTCACCGGGATCGAGAGCGAGCAGGCGCGGATCGTGATCGGCGCCGACGGACGCAACTCGGGCGTCGCCAAGCAGGTCGGCGCGCCCGTCCTGCGCGAGCAGCCCGCGATCTCCGTGTGGTACTTCAGCTACTGGAGCGGCGTCCCGGAGCCCGGACTCTCGGTGATCGTCCGCGACCGCACGGCGGTGTTCGCGTTCCCGACCAACGACGATCTGTTCGGGGTCTTCATCGCGTGGCCGCTGACCGAGCTCGCGCGCGTCAAGCGCGACATCGACGCGGCGATGTACGAGGTGATCGACGCCACGCCGGGGCTCGGCGAGCGCATCCGGGCGGGTCGGCGCGAGGAGCGCGTGTGCGGGGCGACCCAGCTGCCGAACTTCGTGCGCCGGTCCCACGGTCCGGGCTGGGCGCTGGTCGGGGACGCCGGCGTGCACAAGGATCCGTTCATGGCGCTCGGCGTCTGCGACGCGCTGCGCGACGCCGAGTTGCTGGCTCAATCGTTCGACGACCTTCCCGAGTACGAGCGCCGCCGCGACGCGGCGACGCTTGAGGACTTCGACGCCAACTTCGGGGCGGCGCACCTGATGGCGCCGCCCGAGTTGCTCGCGTTCCGGCAGACCCTGCGCGGCGACCAGGCCGCGACGAACCGCTTCTACCTGCAGCGCGAGGGGATGGTCGCTTAGACGGTCTTGGTTCCGATCACGGCCGAGAGCGTCTCACCCGCGAGGGCGACGGACTCGAGGTCGTGAACGTCGGGCATCGAGAACGTGATGCCGTCCAGGCCCGCGTCGAGGTACGCCTGCACCTGCGCCGCGACCTCGTCCGGCTCACCCACGAAGGCCTGCGCCCGCGCGCGATCCGGGTCCGCCGCACCGGCCACGGCCGGCTCGAGCTTCGCCATCGCCGCCTCGTGGGTGGGCGCGATGTACATCGTCCCCATCCGCGTCTTGGTGATCTCGCCCATGTCACGGCCGAGGGTGTCGCAGTGGCCTTCGAGCACCCCGAGCAGGTGCTTGACCCGCTCGACGTCGCCGAACAGGTTCGACCCGTCGGCGTACTGCGCGACCATCCGCAGCGTCTTGCGCTCGCCGCTGCCGCCGATCAGGATCGGGATGTCGCCGCGGATCGGCTTCGGGTTGTTGAAGGCCCCCTCTACGCGGTGATGCTTGCCCGCGTAGGTCGATACAGGCTCGGTGAACATCATGCGGGTGATGTTCAGCGCGTCCTCCAGGCGCTCGAAGCGCTCCTTCAGCGGCGGGAAGTCGTACCCGTAGGCCAGGTGCTCCGCCTCGAACCACGCCGCGCCGATGCCCAGCACGGCACGCCCGCCGGAGATGATGTCGATCGTGGTCGTGAGCTTGGCGACCAGCGCGGGGTTGCGATACGTCACGCCGCCGACCAGCAGGCCGAGGTTGATCTTGGAGGTTCGCGCGCCCAGGGCGGCGAGGATCGCGTTGCCCTCCATCATCCAGTTCTCCGCCGGGCCGACCGGCGGGATCTGGTGGAGGTGGTCCATCATCGAGATGGAGCTGAAGCCGGACTCCTCGGCGGTCTGGGCGATCTCGACGAGCTTCTCGAAGAACGCCTCAGGCGAGGTGTCCGGCCAGTTGAAGTTCGGGACGTGCAGGTCCAGCTGAAACGGTGCGCGCATGGTGGTTCACACGCTACCCCTCGCGTGCTCCATGAACGCCCGTGCCGCGGGAGATGAAGGCCCGCCCGGGCGCCAGGCCAGCGCGATCTGCCCGCGCAGGCCGAGCGCGAGCGTGTGCAGGCCGGCGGCGGCCGGCTCGGGGAGGATCGCGACGCCGAGCCCGCGCGCGGCCAGCTGGGCTAGCACGCTCGGGTCCGACGCTTCGAACGCCACCCGCGCGCGCACACCCTTGGCGTCCCACAGCGCTCGCACCCCGGTCCCGCGCGGCAGGCAGATGAGCGGGTAGGCGGCGAGCTCCGCCGGCTCGATCGCTTCACGCCGTGCCAGCGGGTGTCCTGGGTGGACGGCGGCCACGACCGCGGCGTCGATGATCACGTGCGTCTCGACGCCCTCGGGCGGATTCGGGCCAAGCGACGCGCACGCCAGATCGAGCTCGCCGGAGCGCAGCGCGGCGAAGAGCGCGTCCGACGCGTCTTCGATCAGTGTGATCTCGACCTCCGGGTGCAGCGCGTTGAACGACGCCAGCAAGTCGGTCAGCGTCACCGCCGGCCCCGCCGTCACCATCCCGACCCGCACATGCCCGCGGGTGAGCCCGCGCAGCGCGTCGACCGCCTCGCGCACCCCGCCCACCGCGGCCAGCGCCGCCCGCGCGAACGGCAGCACCGCCGCGCCCGCCTCGGTCAGCGTCACCGTCCGGCCGCCGCGATCGAGGAGTGCGATGCCCAGTTCGGCCTCGAGCCGCCGCACCTGCGCGCTCACGCCCGACTGCGCGACGAGCACGCGTTCGGCGGCACGCGTGAAGCTCGCCTCCTCGACCACCGCGACGAAGTACTCCAGCTGCCGCAGTTCCATACGCAGCGATGCTAGCTCCCATCACAACCAGCTGTTGTACGTATGCGGATTCGTGGACACCATGAAGGACATGACCACCGCACAGACACCCGAGGACATCACCCGCCTGTTCGTCGAGCGCGTCAACGCCGGCGATGCGGAGGGGCTCGCGGACCTCTACGAGCCGGACGCGATCATCGCGTTCCCGCCCGGCCAGATCACTCGGGGCCGCGACGCGATCGTCGCGCTCTACGAGGGCATGCTCGCGCAGCAGCCGCACTTCGAGTACGAGGAGCCGCTGACCACGCTGATCAGCGGCGACCTCGCGCTGACCGCGACGGAGCCGCAGGATGACGCGGGCGCACGTGCCCAGGTGGTGCGCCGCCAACCGGACGGCCGCTGGCTGCGCGTCCTCGATCGCCCCGACTTCACGCGCGGGTAACCGCTCAGACGCCTCCCAGGAAACTCACAGCTTCGCGGCCGATACTGACCGCGATGAGTGAGAGCAACCGCGTCCTGGTCGTCGACGACGAGCCCAACATCGTCGACGTCATCTCGATGGCCCTGCGGTTCCAGGGCTTCACGGTGGAGGCCGCCGGGACGGGCGCTGAAGCGCTCTCTCAGGTGGCCGCCTTCCGTCCCGACCTGATCGTGCTCGACGTCATGCTCCCCGACATGGAGGGCTTCGAGGTCGCGCGCCGGCTCGGCGCCGAGCGCGCCGGCACGCCGATCATCTTCCTGACCGCCCGCGACGCCCCCGAGGACAAGATCCGCGGGCTCACCACCGGCGGCGACGACTACGTCACCAAGCCGTTCTCGCTCGAGGAGCTGCTGGCGCGCGTGCGCAACGTGCTGCGCCGGTCCGGCCGCGCCGAGCCCGAGTCGAGCCGGTTGTCGTTCGAAGACCTGGAGCTCGACGAGGACTCGCGGGAGGTCTCGCGCGCCGGCGAGCCGATCGAGCTCACCGCCACCGAGTACCGCCTGCTGCGGTACCTGATGCTCAATCCGCGCCGCGTGCTCACCCGCGCGCAGCTGCTCGACCACGTCTGGGACTACGACTTCGGCGGCGACGCGCGGGTGCTGGAGACCTACATCAGCTACCTGCGCAAGAAGCTCGATCAGTTCGGTCCCTCGCTGATCCACACCGTGCGCGGCGTCGGCTACACGCTGAGGACGCCGCGGGCATGATCGCCTCGCTGCGTGGCCGGCTCGTCGCGGGTGTGCTCGTCCTGGCCGCGGCCGGGATGCTGCTCGTCGGCGCGGTCACGTACGCCTCGCAGCGCTCCTTCCTGCTCGACCGCGTCGATGCCCAGCTGACGGGGGCGACGATCGGGCTGCAGCATAAGCTCTCCGGCGACGTCGAGCCCTACGGCGGCGGTGGCGACCGCCGTGGCGGTGGCGGCCCGCCGCCCGGCGGCGGCGCGCCCCAGGACACGTTCGGCCAGCTGCGCGACAGCTCCTCCGGCAAGGTGATCACGTCCGGCTTCCTGGGCCTGGACGAGACGGGGGAGAAGCCCACGCTGCCGGCCGACATCGCCGTCGGCGAGCCGGAGACCGTCGACACGCCGATGGGCGACTACCGCGTGCTCGCGCAGGCCGGCTTCAACGGGACGACGGTCGTTGCCGCGATCCCGATGAGCGCCACCAACCAGACGCTCGAGCGCCTGCTGCTCGTCGAAGGCATCGTGATCGTCGTCGCCCTCGGCTTCATCGGCGGTTTCGCGCTCGTCGTGGTGCGCGTCGGCCTGCTCCCGCTGGATCGCATGGGGCACACCGCGGCGGCGATCGCCGGCGGGGATCTCTCCCACCGCGTCGAGACCACCGACGCGCGCACCGAGGTCGGGCGGCTCGGGCTGGCGCTGAACCGGATGCTCGACCGGCTCGAGGACGCGTTCGCCGCGCGCGAGGCGAGCCAGGAGCGGCTGCGCCGCTTCATCGCCGACGCTTCGCACGAGCTCCGTACGCCCTTGGTATCGATCCGCGGCTACGCGGAGCTCTTCCGCATGGGCGCCGCCCGCGAGCCGGAGGACATCGCCAAGGCGATGCGCCGGATCGAGGACGAGGCCGCGCGCATGGGCGTGCTGGTCGAGGACCTGCTGACGCTGGCGCGGCTGGACGAGGTGCGCGAAGCGGCGCACGGCTCGGTCGACCTCTCGGTGCTCGCCCGCGATGCCGTCGACGACGCCCGCGCGACCGATCCCGACCGTGACATCGAGCTGCACGCCCAGCCGGTCGCCGTCACGGGCGACGCCGACCAGCTGCGCCAGGTGTTCGCGAACCTGCTGCGCAACGCGCTCGTGCACACGCCTTCGGGCACGCCGATCGAGGTCTCCGTGGTGCGCGAGAACGGTGCGGTGAAGCTGCAGGTGCGCGACCACGGGCCAGGCTTGCCGACCGACGACGCCGATGCGCTGTTCGAGCGCTTCTGGCGCGCCGAGGGCGGGCGCGAGCGCGGCAAGGACGGCGCGGGCCTCGGGCTGGCGATCGTCGCCGGGATCGTCGACGGCCACGCCGGGTCGGTGTCGGCTGCGAACGCGCCAGGCGGCGGCGCGGCGTTCGAAGTCCGACTTCCGGTGCGGAACTAGAGCGCTCGGGGATTGTCGATCCCGGATTCCGCGACACAATGGGCTATCGCTCGCGTGCCGGCCCACGTCCGTGTCCAGGCCCTGCTTCGCGACTGGGCGTCCCGGCGGAACTGACCACCCGCCGCACCCCCGGTGCCGGCACGCGAGCACGATAATCCCCTGCGCACAGGTTCCGGCAGGAGGAGAGACATGTCCGTCGATCAGTGGCTCGGCAACTTCGAGAACGCGCTCGCGTCCGGCGACTCGGCGGCCGCGGCCGAGCTTTTCGGCGAGGAGAGCTACTGGCGCGACCTGATCGCCTTCACCTGGAACATCAAGACCGTCGAAGGGCCGGCGGGCGTGCGCGACCTGCTCGAGCACACCGACGCGGGCGCGCACGGCTTCCACACGACCCAGGAGCCGACCGAGGCAGACGGGGTGACCGAGGCGTGGTTCGCCTTCGAGACCGCGGTGGGGCGGGGGAGCGGGATTCTCCGCCTGATCGGCGGCAAGGCGTGGACGCTGCTGACCGCCCTGGACGAGCTGCGCGGGTTCGAGGAGCCGAAGGGCCCGGGACGCCCGCGCGGGGTCGAGCATGGCGCCGACCGCGATCGCCTGTCGTGGCTGGAGCGCCGCGAGAAGGAGGCCTCGGAGCTGGGGTATGTGGAGCAGCCGTATGTGCTCATCGTGGGCGGCGGGCAGGGCGGGATCGCTCTGGGTGCGCGGCTGCGGCAGCTCGACGTGCCGACGATCATCGTCGAGCGCAACGAGCGCCCCGGCGACTCGTGGCGCAAGCGCTACAAGTCGCTCTGCCTGCACGATCCGGTCTGGTACGACCATCTCCCGTACATCAAGTTCCCCGAGAACTGGCCGGTGTTCTCGCCCAAGGACAAGATCGGCGACTGGCTGGAGATGTACACGCGGGTGATGGAGCTCAACTACTGGGGCTCCTCGACGGTGCGTTCGGCCTCGTTCGACGGCTCGGAGTGGGAGGTGGTCGTCGACCGCGCGGGCTCGGAGGTCGTGCTGCGGCCAAAGCAGCTCGTGCTCGCGACGGGCATGTCGTCGCAGCCGAACCAGCTCGCGCTGCCCGGGCAGGACGAGTTCTTGGGTGAGCAGCACCATTCGTCGCGGCACCCGGGTCCGGACGGCTACGTGGGCAAGAAGGTCGTCGTCATCGGGTCCAACAACTCCGCGCATGACATCTGCGCGGCGCTGTGGGAGGCGGGCGTCGATGTCACGATGGTCCAGCGCTCCTCGACGCACATCGTGCGGTCGAGCACGCTGATGGACATCGGGCTGAGCGCGCTGTACTCCGAGGAGGCGGTCGCGGCCGGCGTCACGACCGAGAAGGCGGACATGATCTTCGCGTCGCTTCCGTACGCCGTCCTGCCCGCGCTCCAGATCCCGCTGTATGACCAGATGCGCGAGCGCGACGCCGACTTCTACGCGCGGCTGGAGGCCGCCGGCTTCGACCTGGACTGGGGCGAGGACGGCTCCGGCCTGTTCATGAAGTACCTGCGGCGCGGGTCGGGGTACTACATCGACGTCGGCGCGTCGGAATTGGTGGCATCGGGTGACATCAAATTGGTCAACGGGCAGGTCGCGCGGTTGACCGCGGACTCGGTCGTGATGGAGGACGGGCGCTCGGTGCCCGCCGACGTCATCGTCTATGCCACCGGCTACAAGTCGATGAACGGGTGGGCGGCGGAGCTGATCTCGCCTGAGGTGGCGGACAAGGTGGGCAAGGTCTGGGGCCTGGGCTCGGACACCAAGAAGGACCCGGGCCCGTGGGAGGGCGAGCAGCGCAACATGTGGAAGCCGACGCAGCAGGAGGCGCTGTGGTTCCATGGCGGCAACCTGCACCAGTCGCGCCACTACTCGCTCTATCTGGCGCTGCAGCTGAAGGCGCGGCTGGAAGGCCTCGACACGCCGGTCTACGGATTGCAGGAGGTGCATCATCTCGGCTAGCTGTCCCCAGGTGCGATGCTCGTTCGTCTCTGAGTCATGCACTACGCACTCCTGATCTACGAGCGGCCCTCCAACTACGAGGGTCTCAGCGACGACGAGCGGTCGGCGATGACCGCCGAGTACATGGCGGTGGGCGAGGAAGCCGTCGGCTCAGCGCACCTGCAGCCGGTCTCGATGGCGACGACGGTGCGCGTGGCCGACGGTGACACGCTCGTCACCGACGGCCCGTTCGCGGACACCAAGGACGTCTTCGGCGGCTACTACGTGATCGAGGCCGACGACCTCGACGGCGCGATCGCGCTCGCCGCCCGGGTTCCGGCGGCGCGCATGGGCGGGTGCGTAGAGATCCGCCCGGTGCGGGGGTTCCTGCGCTGAACCTGCGCGAGGAGTGGGGCCGCGTGGTCGCGATCCTGGTCGGCATCCTCGGCGATTTCGATCTCGCCGAGGACGCCGCCCAGGAGGCGTTCGTGGCCGCGGCCGAGCACTGGCCGCGCTCGGGGGAGCCGGCGAATCGGACCGCGTGGCTGGTGACGGTGGCGAAGCGGCGGGCGATCGACCGGCTCCGGCGTGAGCGGGTGCTCGCGGCCAAGTTGCCCCTGTTGGTCGAGGAGTCTGTTGTGACGGAGGAGCCGAACATCCGCGACGAGCGCCTGGAGCTGATCTTCACCTGCTGCCATCCGGCGTTGAGCCGCGAGGCGCAGGTGGCATTGACGCTGCGGGCGCTGGGCCGGCTGAGCACCGAGGAGATCGCTGCGGCGTTCCTGGTGGCGCCGGAGACGATGAAGCGGCGCCTCTCGCGCGCGAAGGCGAAGATCCGCGGGGCCGGCATCCCGTTCGTCGTGCCGGCGGACGAGCTGCTGCCGGATCGGCTGGCCGCCGTGTTGGCGGTCGTGTACCTGATCTTCAACGCGGGCTACGACTCGCGTGGGGAACTGGCGAGCGAGGCGATCCGGTTGGGCCGTGTGCTGGCGGTGCTGATGCCCGATGAGCCGGAGGTCTTCGGCCTGCTGGCCCTGATGCTCTGCCACGACGCGCGGCGGGCGTCGCGGTTCGCGGGTGGTGAGCTGGTGCTGCTGTCCGATCAGGACCGTGGGTTGTGGCATCGCGGGCAGATCGCGGAGGGGCGTCTATTGCTCTCGCGCGCGCTGGCCTCGCGCGGCCCGTACGCGCTGCAGGCGGCGATCGCGTCGCTGCAGCTCGAGTCGCCGGTCGATTGGCCGCAGGTCGTTGCCTTGTACACGGAGCTGGCAGCGGTCACCCGCTCACCGGTCGTGTCGCTCAACCGTGCCGTCGCGATCGCGGAGGCGGGTGACGTCGCGGGCGCGTTGGCGATCTGCGACGCCCTCGACCTGGACGGCTACCGCTACCTGCACTCCACCCGCGCCGAGCTCCTCCGCCGGCTGGGCCGCGTGGAGGAAGCGCGCGAGGCGTACCGCCGCGCCCTGGAGCTGGGCGGCGCCTCCGACCCCGAACGACGCTTCCTCGAACGCCGGCTCGCCGAATGACGAGGGGGTGCCCGGTCTAGGTATCGCTCCGCGAGAGTTTCCCGGGGCACCCCCCTTGGCGAAGGCCGGGCCCAGCCCGGTCTCAGCCTTCTCCCAGGGTTCTCGCGGGGTGTGCTCAGGGTGCGGGCCGACGTTGGGAACGTGACGCGATCCGACCTCACGCACACGGCGGCCGCGGCTGCGCTGGAGCTGCTGCCCGACGGCGTGCTCGTCGTCTGCGACGGCGAGGTCGTCCTCGCCAACCGTGCCTTGCACCGCCTCACCGGCGAAGACCTCACCGGCCGGCCCGCGCCGGACTGGCTTCCGCCGGGTGGCACCGGCGAGGTGCAGGTGCACGGCCGGTCGCGGTTCGTCACGGTCTCGCCGTGTGACATCGGCGCCGCGCACGGGAGCGTGATCACGGTGCGTGACGCGAGCGCGCCGTCCGTGCTCGCCCACCGTGCATCGCATGACGGGCTGACCGGCCTGCTCAACCAGCGCGCGTTTCGCGAGCGGTTGGCTACGGAAGCTGCACGCTGCGCGCTCGAACGCCGGCCGCTGAGCCTCGTCGTGATCGATCTCGACCATTTCAAGGCCATCAACGACGTTCACGGTCACCCGACGGGCGACCGCGTCCTGGCCGAGGCGGCGGGGCGGATCGCGGGTGCGGCGCGAGCCGTGGACGCCGTCGGGCGGATCGGCGGCGAGGAGTTCGCGTGGCTGCTGCCCGACGACTCCGCGGAGCGCGCGCTGATCGCCGCCCAGCGGCTGCGCGCGGCGATCGACGCCACGCCGTTCGCCGGCGGCCTGCGGGTCACCGCGTCGATGGGGATCTGCGACCTGAGCACGGCGCGCAGCCCCGAGAACCTGCTCCGCCGCGCCGACGAGGCGCTGTACTGGTCGAAGGCCTTCGGCCGCGACGCCGCCCTGGTGTGGTCGGCGCGGACGGCCGGCCGGATCGCCCGCGGGCGGGTGGGTGGGCTGGACGCGCTCGCGGAGGTCGCGGAACCGCAGCACGGCGCGCGCGTGGCCGACCTGGCGGTCGCCTTGGCCGAAGCGCTCGGCTGGGACCCTTCGCGCCAAGCCCGCCTACACCAGGCCGCCCGCCTGCACGACGTGGGCAAAGCAGCGCTGCCGGACAAGCTCCTCTCGCGTCCAGGCCCGCTGTCCGGCCCGGAGCTCGAGCACGTCCGCCAGCACGCGGCCATCGGCGCCGGCCTCGCGGCGGGCGTCCTCGACCCCGAGCAGGCGTCGTGGGTGCGCCACCACCACGAACGCTGGGACGGCGCCGGCTACCCCGCCGCGCTGTCGGCGCAAGCGATCCCCGAAGGCGCCCAGCTCCTCGCCCTCGCCGACGCGTGGGACACGATGACCCACGGCCGCCCCTACCGCGCCGCACTCACCCCCGAGAACGCCCTCGCCGAGATCGACCACGTCGCCGGCACCCACCTGCGCCCCGACGCGGCCACCCTCACCCGCACCGCCCTCGCCTGGCTCGCCGGAACCTAAACCCCACCTAAGGGGCCAGACCCCTTAGGTGGGGTTTAAGTCGCGAACGGGTCGAGAACCGGCGTTGCACGGCGAAACGCGACCTAAAGGAAACCTAAGGGGTCTGTCCCTTTAGGTCCCAGGGTTCTCTCAGGGTGGTCCCAGCGGGCTCTTGGGGGGCGGACCGATGCTGAGGTCATGCCCGAGCTCGCCTCGCTTCTTGAGAATCCTGCCCCGCGGCGCGCGCTTGCGGCCGCGGCGGCGCCGGACGTCGAGATCGTCGTCCCCGTCTACAACGAGGCCGCCGGCCTCGAGCAGAGCGTTCGCCGCCTGCACCGGTTCCTGTCCGACGGCTTTCCGTTCAGCTGGCGGATCGTGATCGCCGACAACGCGTCGGTCGACGCGACGCCCGACATCGCCCGCCGGCTGGCGATCACGCTGCCGAGCGTGCGGCACCTGCGGCTCGAGCAGAAGGGCCGTGGCCGCGCGCTGCGCGCCGCCTGGTCGGCCAGCCCGGCGAAGGTCGTGACGTACATGGACGTCGACCTCTCGACGGACCTGCGCGGGCTGCTTCCGCTCGTCGCGCCGTTGATGTCCGGCCACTCGGACCTCGCCATCGGCACCCGCCTCGCCTACAGCTCGCGGGTCGTGCGCGGGCCGAAGCGCGAGCTCATCTCGCGCGCCTATAACCGCATCCTCCACATGGCCCTGCGGGCGAAGTTCACCGACGCGCAGTGCGGGTTCAAGGCCGTCCGCCGCGACGTGCTCGACGGGTTGATCGGCGACGTCGTCGACCAGGGCTGGTTCTTCGACACGGAGCTGCTGGTGCTCGCGCAGCGGCGCGGCCTGCGAATCCACGAGGTGCCGGTCGACTGGGTCGACGACCCCGACTCGCGCGTCGACATCGTCCACACCGCGCTGACCGATCTCAGGGGCGTCGCGCGCCTGCTGGGCGGCGGCCCGATCGCGAAGTTCATGGGGATCGGCGTCCTGTCGACGCTCGCCTACGCGGTGCTCTACCTCGTGCTGGCGCCGCTGCTCGGCTCGCTCGGCGCGAACGCCGCCGCGCTGGCGATCACGGCCGTGGGCAACACCGCCGCCAACCGCCGCTTCACGTTCGGTGTCACCGGACGCGACGACCTCGCGCGCCATCACGTTCGTGGCGCGCTGGTGTTCATCCTCACGCTGGCACTGACCAACGGTGCACTCGCCGTCCTGAGCGGGCTCGACCCGGATCCGTCGCGGACGCTGGAGCTCGCGGTGCTGGTCGCCGCATCGCTGACGGCCACGATCACCCGCTACGTCGCGATGCGCACGTGGGTGTTCTCGCGCGAACGCCGCTCGATCCGCCCTTCGCTGGACCTGGTCAGCCGCTGATGTCGACGCTCGCGCTCTCGCGCCCGGCCGTCTGGTCGCGCCCCAACTGGGTCAAGGTCTCCTTCGTCGCGGTGCTGGCGCTGGCCGCGGCGCTGTGCCTGTGGAACCTGACGATCAGCGGCTACTCGAACGAGTACTACGCGGCGGCCGCCCGCGCCGGCTCTGAGAGCTGGAAGGCCTGGTTCTTCGGCGCGATCGACCCCGGCAGCTTCATCACGGTCGACAAGCCGCCGCTCTCGCTGTGGCTGATGGGGCTTTCGGCACGGGTCTTCGGCTTCTCGTCCTTCTCGATCCTCTTGCCGCAGGCGCTGTGCACGATCGCGGCCGTCGCACTGCTGTTCGCGACCGTCCGCCGGGTGGCGGGAGACGCGGCGGGCCTGATCGCCGCGCTCGCCCTCGCGCTGACGCCGATCACGATCGCGATCGGGCGCGTCAACAACCCCGACGCGCTGCTCGTCCTGCTGTTGGTCGCGTCCGCGTGGTTCACGGTCCGAGCGCTCGAGTCCGGGCGCGGGAAGCACCTCGCGCTGGCCGGCGCCGTGGTCGGACTGGCCTTCATGACCAAGATGCTCCAGGGCTGGATGGTCGTGCCGGCGCTGGGCGCCGCCTACCTGTGGACGGGTAAGCCGGCGCTGCTCGTGCGCGTGCGGCAGCTCGCCGTCGCCTTCGCGGTGATGGTCGCCGTGAGCGCCGCGTGGCCGCTCGCGGTCACGCTCTGGCCCGGCTCGAAGCCCTACATCGGCGGCTCCACCGACGGCAGCCCGTGGAACCTGATCTTCGGCTACAACGGCTTCGGCCGGATCTTCGGCGAGGGCGGCGGGATGGGCGGCGGTGGTGGGCCGACGTTCGGCGGCTCCGCGGGCCTCTTGCGCATGTTCAACACCGAGGTGGGTGCGCAGATCGCGTGGCTGCTGCCGCTCGCGGGCGTCGCGCTGGTCTTCGGGCTCTGGACGACCCGCCGCGCCGCGCGGACGGACCTGCGCCACGCCGGCCTCGTGCTCTTCGGCGTCTGGGCGCTCGTCCACGTCCTGGTCTTCTCGACCCAGCAGGGCATCTTCCATCCGTACTACGTGAGCGCGCTCGCGCCGGCCGTGGCCGCGCTGGCGGGGATCGGCCTGGTCGCGCTCTGGGGCGCGGCGCGGGAGTCCTGGGCGGGAGTGGCGTTGCTGGCGGCGACGACCGCCGGAACGGCCTGGCTCGCCGTCGACCTGCTGTCCCGCACCACCGATTTCGCACCGTGGTTGCGCGTTGCGATCCCCGTCGCGGCGGCGATCGCGGTCCTCGGCACGGTTGCGCTGCGCCGCGGCGCGCCCCGGGCGGCGCTCGTGGCGGTGACGGTGAGCGGCGCGTTCGCGCTCTTCGCCGGCCCCGCGTCCTACGCGGTCGCCAACCTCGGTCACGGCCTCAACGGCAACAACGTCCTCGCGGGTCCGGCGAGCATGTCGCGCGGCGGGTTCGGCGGCGGCCCGGGCGGTGGTGGCGGCGGCTTCCGCGGCGGGACACCGCCGAGCGGGGCGCAGGGCGGGTTTGGCGGCGGCGCCCCGCCGAGCGGGGCGCAGAGCGGAACGCCTCCGACCGGCGGCTCGGCCCAGGCCGGCGGCCCGCCCGCGGGCGGCGGCTTCGGCGGCCGCGCGTCGGTCTCCTCCGACATGCTCGCCTACCTGGAGAAGAACCAGGGCGGCGCCAAGTACCTGCTCGCCGCCAGCGGCTCACAGACCACGGCGCCGATCATCATCAAGACCGGCAAGGCGGTCGTCACGATCGGCGGCTTCAGCGGCCAGGACAACTCGCCGACCGTCGCTCAGCTGCAGCAGATGATCGCCAAGGGGGAGCTGAAGTACGTGCTCGCCTCCGGCAACGGCGCGATCGACGCCTGGGTGCAGGCGCACGGCACCGCGGTGAGCGGATACACCGGGCTCTACAAGGTTTGACGAGCCTTTGCCGAGCCTTTGCCGCTCCTCGCGAACCTGCTCGACATGAACAAGATCAAGGTCCTCACCGTCTCCGCCGCGCTTACCGCGACGCTCCTGCTGCCCTCGCTGGCCGAGGCCCGCGCGTCCTGGTCCTAGTCCGCAATTGGACGAGCATGTAGCTTCCCGGTTGCATGCTCGACCAATTCGGCACGGCCGCATGATCACGCGGGGGTTTCATCGCCGGCGTGACACGACGCCCGGGGATCGGCTGCCGCCGGGCCAATACCTCGAACGGGGCTTTCCGGTCCTCTCCGCCGGCCCGACCCCGAAGACTCCGCTGAACGAGTGGACGTTCACCATCGCCGGCGCGGTCGACCAGGAGCGCAGCTGGACCTGGGAGGAATTCCAGGCGCTGCCCAAGGAGACACCCACCGTCGACATCCACTGCGTGACGACGTGGAGCAAGTTCGACACCGACTGGGAGGGCGTGTCCATCGACACGCTGCTGGACGGCGTCGAGCCGCTCGGCGGCTACGTCACCGCGTTCTCCGACGGCGGCTACACGACCAACCTGCCCGTTGAGGACATCACCGGCGGGCGCGCGTGGGTCGTCTACGGCTTCGACGGCGACGACCTCGAGCCCGAGCACGGCGGCCCCGCTCGCCTGCTCGTCCCGCACCTGTACTTCTGGAAGAGCGCGAAGTGGGTGCGCGGCCTGTTCTTCACGGAGGAGGACGACCCAGGCTTCTGGGAGACGCTGGGCTACCACGACCGCGGGGATCCCTGGCTTGAGCAGCGTTATCAAGGCGACTGACTGGCGGGTGGCGACCGTCACCGCCATCTCGCCTGAGACGCCGCGCGCGGCGACGCTGACGCTCGACGTCCCGGGCTGGAACGGCCACCGTCCCGGCCAGCACCTCGACATCCGCCTGGTCGCCGAGGACGGGTACGCCGCGCAGCGGCGCTACTCGATCGCGAGCGCGCCCGAGGACGGTGCACCGATGATCACCGTCGAGGAGGTCTTCGACGGGGAGGTCTCGCCGTGGTTCGTGGACGTCGCGCGCGAGGGCGACCAGTTCGAGGTACGCGGCCCGTTCGGCGGCTGGTTCGTGTGGGACGCGAGCGATCCGCAGCCGATCATGCTGATCGCGGGCGGCTCAGGCCTCGTGCCGCTGATGTCGATGTTGCGGCACCGCCACAACGTGGAGAGCCAGGTCCCGGCGAAGCTGCTCGTCTCCGCCCGCGAGGCCGACGACGTCCTCTACGCGCGAGAGCTCGGCAAGCTCGGCGTCGAGGTCGTGCTGACGTACACCCGGCGGGCGCCCGCCGGTTGGACGGGCTACCAGCGACGCGTGGACCGCGCGATGCTCCAGGAGGTCGCGCTGCTCGGCGGTCGCACCTACGTCTGCGGCCCGACGACGTTCGTGGAGACCGTCGCGAACCACCTCGTCGCCCTCGGCGAGGCGCCGGCGGACATCAGGACGGAGCGTTTCGGAGGGTGACCATGGAACATCTCGACGGCAACGCGGCTGCGGGCACCCTGTCCGAGGTCTTCTCACTCGATGTCACTGTCGCGACCGCGACCTGTGCCGGTTGCGGGATGACCGGCTCGGTCGCGCAGGCGATGGTCTACGAGTCCGCGATGGGCACGGTGCTGCGCTGCCCCGCGTGCGACACCGTGTTGCTGCGCGTCGCGCACGGTGGGGGAGAGATGCACGTGGAGATGCGCGGCGTGCGCCTGCTCCGCTGGGCCGCCTCCTAGGCGAAGCGCCGGTCGATCACGCGGCGGGCGTTGCCTTCGAGGATGGCATCGGCGTCGGCGGGGTAGCGCGCGCGGAGCGCGTCGGCGAGCGGCTTGAGGTCCGCGGCGGTCTCGACGCCGCCCAGCGTCGGCTTGATGAAGCCGTCGAGGTCGGAGCCGAGCGCGACGTGCTGCGGGCCGATGGCATCGATGTGGCGAGCGAGGATCTCGACCGACTCGGCCAGCGTGTCCGTGTCCGAACGTCGCAGGCCGTCGTTGATCTGGTGCTGGGCGAAGATCAGCCCGACCACGCCGCCGCGCGCGGCGATCTTGACGATCGTCTGGTCGGAGACGTTGTACGTCTGGCCGCCGAAGCGATACCCCGAGTGCGAGGCGATGACCGGGTACTCGAGCGGGTCCCGCCCGCTCTGCCGGTCGAGCGCCTCGATCAGCTTGAAGGTCTCGGCGATCGCGTCCTCGCGCATGTGGCTGATGTCCACGAGCACCTTGCGTTCGTACATCGCCCGCACGGCCGCCTCGCCGAGCGGGGAGAGCGCGGCGTTCTTGTCCTGCGGGAACACGAAGTTGTAGACCGCGTCCGGGAGGAAGGGGAGGGCGGGTGAGTTGGTGGCGACCTTGCGCCAGAAGAGATGGGCGAGGGTGATGTAGAGCACGCCGCGGTCCGCCAGCTCGTGGACGTGTTGTGTGACCTCCTCGGGCGTGGCGCCGAGGTGGAAGCCTCCCTCGACGCAGTGCACGAAGCGCATCTGCGGCTTGTCGAGGTCCTCGCGCGTGCGCACGATCACGTCGCCGTGCCGCGCGACCTCCTGCTCGGTCGCCTCCAGCAACTCGAGCAGCTTGCCGTAGTACGCGCTCTCCGGCGGCGCGGCGTACGGCTCGTCGAGGTCGATCTCGCTGAACGGGCGATAGAGCACGCTGCAGACGATGCTCACGTCCCCCTGCTCGAGCAGCTGCGGCGTGACCCGCCAGGTCCCGTCCCACTCGCGGAAGTTCAACAGCCGCGCGGCGATCGCGAGCACCGCCGCGCGGAGCTTGCCGTCCTCCCGGCCCCGCACCCGCGTCATGCCTCTGATGACGTCACGTGGGGCCTCCACCCCTCCCAGCAGTCGCATCGGGAAGTGGATATGGAGGTCGATCATGGCTACATCGTCTTCGCTCCGGTCACCGGGAGCAAGACCGCGTACAGCGAAGTCGTCGCCGCGATGTAGAGCCGGTTGCGCTTGGGCCAGCCCCAGGCCACGTTCGCGACGATCTCCGGCACGAGCACCTTGCCGATCAGCGTGCCGTCCGGGTGGTAGCAGTGCACGCCGTCGCCGGCACTCGTCCAGATGCGGCCGGCCTCGTCCAGGCGGAACCCGTCGAACCCGCCGTTCGTGCACTTGGCGAACTCGCGGCCGTTGGACGGCGTGCCGTCATCGTCGACGTCATAGACGCGCATGTTGCGCGGCGCGCCGGTGTCGGAGACATACAGCAGGCGCTCGTCGAGGCTGAACGCGAGGCCGTTCGGGCGGTCCATCTCGTCGATGACCTTGGTCAGCGCGCCGTCGATCGGATCGATGCGGAAGACGAAGCACCCGCTCTGCTCCATCTCGCCCTTATGGCCCTCGTAGTCACTCTCGATGCCATACGCCGGATCGGTGAAGTAGACCGCGCCGTCGGAGGCGACGATGACATCGTTGGGGCTGTTGAGGCGCTTGCCCTGGTACTCGTCGGCGAGCACCGTGATCGCGCCGTCGTGCTCGGTGCGGGTGACGCGGCGGTTGCCGTGCTCACAGCTGACCAGGCGGCCCTGACCGTCGACTGTGTGGCCGTTCGTATAGCCGGCCGGGGAGCGGAAGACGCCGACGTTGCCGGTCGTCTCGTCGTAGCGGAGCATGCGGTCGTTCGGGATGTCGGACCACACGAGCGCCCGCTGGGCGGGGAAGTAGGCGGGACCCTCCGCCCACCGGCAGCCCTCGTAGAGGTGCTCGAGCTTCGCCGTCGACTTGACGAGCGTGGCGAAGCGGCCGTCGAGGATCTCGAACGTGCTCATGTCCTCAGCAGCGGGAAGATGTCGGTCGCGAATTCGTCGATGTAGCGCTTCTGCTCATCGCCCGGAAAGTGGAACACCAGCTCGCTGAAGCCGAGGTCGATATAGGGCTGGATCTTGTCCGCGACCTCCTGCGGGTCGCCCGAGACGATGAAGCGGGTGTGGGCGCGGTCGACCGCGGCGTCCGCGAGGCGCTCCATCTCCACCGGATCCTCGACGCCTTCCTTCTCCTCCGGCGTGAGCGCCAGCGCGGCCCACCAGTGCGTGGCCTTCTCGGCCTTCTCCGGGTCGCGGTCGTAGGAGACCTTGACCTCGATCATGCGCTTGATCTGGTCGTAGTCGCGGCCCGCTTTCTCGGCGCCCTCCTTGACGTTGGCCAGGAGGTCGACGTAGAGCTGCGGGTCCTTGCCGCTCGTGCAGATGAAGCCGTCTCCGACGCGGCCGGCGAGCTTGGCCGCCAGCGGGCCGGAGGCCGCGACGTAGATCGGGACCGGTGTGTCCGGCCGGTCGTAGATCGTGGCGCGGCGCAGCTTGTAGTACTCGCCTTCGAAGTCGACGCGCTCGTGCTCCCAGAGCAGCTTCATGACCTTGATCGCCTCGGCCATCTTCAACCGCCGCTCCTTGCGGCCGGGGAACTCGCCGCCGGTGATCGGTGTCTCGTTCATGGCCTCGCCGGTGCCGACGCCCAGGAAGATCCGGCCGGGGGCGAGGCAGCCGAGCGTGGCGAACGCCTGCGCGACGATCGCCGGGTGGTAGCGCATGGTGGGCGTGAGGACGCTCGTGCCGAGGACGATGCTCGAGGTCGTCGCCGCCGCGGCGCCGAGCCACGGCAGGACGCCGGGGGCGTGGCCGCCGTTGTGGCGCCACGGCTGGAGGTGGTCGGAGACGCCGGAGACCTCGAAGCCGCGCTGCTCCGCGTGCTGTACGAGCTCGAGCAATTCAACCGGGCCGAACTGCTCGTTGGACGCCTTGTAGCCGAGGGTGAGGGTCACACCAGCACCTTATGCCTTGGCCTTGTCAGACCGCGCTGTCCCGGCGGGAGTGGACGGTTGTGCCAAGAGGACACTGCGCGCCTCAAGGTTTACGATACGGTGTCGTAAATATGGGTGTGCCGACCGAACCGACACTGCGAGGCCGTCCGCGCGACCCACGTCGCGCCGAGGCGATCCTGCGGGCGGCAATCACGCTGGTGGCGGAGGTCGGCTATGACCGCATGACGGTCGACGCGCTCGCGGCCAGAGCCGGCGTGAGCAAGCCGACGATCTACCGCCGCTGGCCGCGTGGCAAGAAGGACATCATCGTCGATGCGATCCGGTCCAAGCACGCCGCCATCGACTCCTTGCCGGACGCCGGCAGCTTGCGTGGTGACCTGCTCGCGATGCTCGGGGCGATGGTCACCCACGTCCACGAGGACGCCCACCTGGCGGGCGGGCTGATCAGCCAGCTGCGCGACAGCGAGGAGCTCGCCACGCTGATGCGTGAAGAGATCGTCGTGCACGAACGACGACGCTATGACGGGCTGATCGCGCGCGCCGTGGCGCGTGGTGAGCTCTCCGCCGACGCGCGCATCACGCCGCTGCTCTCCGACGTCGCCGGCTCGCTGGTGTTCTCCCGCGCGGTCATCACGGGCGAGCCGCTCGACCAAGCATTCCTGGAGGAGCTCGTCGACCACGTGCTGCTCCCGATTCTCCAACCCCTCCCCAAGGAAACCTGATCCATGTCGTCTGTAACCGGATCCAACGGGTCCGCGCAAGCCAGTGAGGGTCTCGATCGCCGGCTCCTGATGGTCGCCAGCGTGGTCGTGCTCGGCGTGATCATGTCGATCCTCGACACGACCGTCGTCAACGTCGCGATCAACACGCTCGCTCGTGACTTCGACACCGAGCTCTCGACGATCCAGTGGATCGTCACCGGCTACACGCTGGCGCTGGCCACGGTCATCCCCGTCACCGGTTGGGCGGCGGATCGCTTCGGGACCAAGCGCCTCTACATGATCTCGATCGGCCTCTTCCTCGCCGGTTCTGCCCTGTCGGGCGCCGCCTGGTCGGCTGAATCGCTGATCTTCTTCCGCGTGCTCCAGGGGCTTGGCGGCGGCATGCTGATGCCGGCCGGCATGACCATCCTCACGCGCGCCGCCGGCCCGAGCCGCGTCGGTCGCGTCATGGCGATCATCGGCGTGCCGATGATGCTCGGCCCGATCCTGGGCCCGATCCTCGGCGGCTGGCTGGTCGACGACTTCTCCTGGCGCTGGATCTTCTTCATCAACGTCCCGATCGGCATCGCGGCCCTGATCGCCTCGTCGCGCATCCTGCCGAAGGACTCGCCCCAGTCCGCCGAGCGCTTCGACCTGCTCGGGCTGGCCCTGCTGTCTCCGGGCCTGGCACTGATGATCTTCGGGCTGGCGAAGTCGGCCTCCTCGGGTGGGTTCGGAGCGCCCGAGGTCTGGGCTCCCGCCCTGATCGGCGCGGCGCTGATCGTCGCGTTCGTCCTGCACGCACTGCGCACACCGCACGCGCTGATCGACCTCGACCTGTTCAAGAACCGCACCTTCGCGGTGGCCTCCGGCACGCTGATCCTGATGATCATCAGCGTCTTCGGTGCGATGCTCCTGCTGCCGCTGTACCTGCAGGCCGTCCGCGGCGAGACGGCGTTCGCCTCCGGGCTGCTGCTCGCCCCGCAGGGCATCGGCGCGATGATCGCGATGCCGATCGCCGGCCAGTTGACCGACAAGACCGGCGTCGGCAAGCTCGTGATCCCGGGCCTGGCCGTGCTGCTGGCCTCGACGCTGGGCCTGACGCAGCTGACGGGCGACACGTCCTACGTGACCCTCAGCGCGGTCCTGTTCGTCATGGGCATCGGCATGGGCTTCTCGATGATGCCGCTGATGTCGGGCGCGATGCAGACCCTGCGCCACGCCCAGGTCGCCCGCGCGAGCACCTCGCTGAACATCATCCAGCAGGTCGGCGCCTCGATCGGCACCGCGGTCATGTCCGTGATCCTCACGGTCGCGCTGCAGGACCGGCTGCCCGGCGGTGGCGGGGCCGGCAATGGCCTCGGCGCCACGGGGGCGGACCTGCCGCTGGCGGTGCGCAACGTGATGGCGAGCGCGTTCACCCACACCTACTGGTGGGCGGCGGCGCTGATCGTCCCCGCCCTGCTCGTCGCGTTCCTGCTCCCGCGCGTGAAGCCGGAGCCGGTCGTGGAGGAGCCGGGCACCGAGGGCGGGCAGGCCCCCGTCCTCATGCACGTGTAGCGCGTCACCGGTGGGCGAGGCCGCGGCGTGGTGCCGCGGCCTCGTGCACCGATCTACAGAGAGGCGTAGAGCGCCGTCTCGAAGTCCGCGTACACCTGGAAGACCGGTGGTTCGACGAACGGGAGCGTCTGCGAGAAGATCGCTCCCGTCACGCCGGTCTTGCGGTCCACCCAGAAGTGGGTGTTGAACAGGCCCGCCCATGCGCCACTGCCGGCGGCGCGCATCCCGGGCACGTCCGCGGTGTTCAGCAGCAGCCCGAGACCGAACTTGTAGCCCGGGCCCGCAAGGAAGTCGGCGCTCGAGCCGGGATCGGCCGTCCTGATCGTGCTCGGGAAGTCGAGCTCGCCGATCTGGTTGCTGAACGCCGCGTCGACCGTCCCGGGCTTGAGGATCCGCACGCCGTCCAGCGTCCCGCCGCCGAGCAGCATCCGCTGGAAGCGCAGGTAGTCCCGCGGGGTCGCGTAGAGCCCGTGCCCACCGGCCCAGTAGTCCGGCGAGCGCGCCCAGTCGATCTCCGTCGCCGCCCAGTCGCCGTCCTCGCCCCGCAGGTGGATCGGCACCAGGTCCGATCGCTGCTCGTCGCCGATCGCGAAGGCCGTGTGCTCCATCCCCAGCGGCCCCAGGATGTGCTCGGCGACATAGGCGTCCAGCGTCGTGCCGCTCGCCGCCTCGACCACCCGGCCGAGCCAGTCCGTGTTGATCCCGTACTCGTAGATCTCGCCGGGATCGCCGACCAGCGGCGCGGTGAAGATCACCTCGTCGCCGGAGAGGACGTTCGGCGTGCCGGTGACCTCCTCCCAGCGCACGATGTCCTGGTTCCAGAACCAGTACGCCAGGCCGGCCGTGTGGCTGGCGAGCTGGCGCACGGTCGCCTTGCTCTTCGGCGCGCGCAGCTTCGGCGTATCGCCGTCGAAGCCCTCCAGCACCTGCAGGTCGGCGAACTCCGGGCGGTAGGTCTGCACCGGCGCGTCGAGGTCCAGCTTGCCCTGCTCGACGAGCTGCAGCGCGGCCGTGGTGGCGACCATCTTCGTCATCGAGGCGATGCGGAACGTCGTGTCGGCCGTGACGGTGTCGGACCCACCCGCCACGCGCGGACCGGCGGCGCCCTCGTAGATCGGGCCGTCCGCATCCGCCGCCATCGCGACGACGTTCGGCACCACCCCCGACTCCACGGCGTCGTGCAACACCTGGTCGATGCGGGTTCCCGTGATCGTGCTCATGGGCGGGTCTCCTCCCCGTCGCTGGGACTGCCTGCCATGGAGTGTGCCGCGTCCGCGTTACCGGCGCGCAACCCGGCGCTTGAGCGACGGAACCAAGGCCGCGGACAGCGCGATGCCCGCGATCGCTCCGGCCGCCACGGCGCGGCGCGAGACCGCGGGGTTCTGGTGGAGTTGTCGGAGGCCGACGACGGCGACCGGCGCCAGGAGTGTGCCCGGTCCGCATTCCGTCCGCATGATAGGCGAACATGTGTTCGTGTCAACTGATGAGGCGAACATTCTTCATGCGGACCTCGACTCGTTCTTCGCGTCGGTCGAGCAGCGGGACGATCCGCGGCTCTTGGGGCGCCCGGTGATCGTCGGGGCGGGGGTGGTGCTGGCCGCTTCGTACGAGGCGAAGGCGTTCGGCGTGAAGACGGCGATGCCCGGTGGGCGGGCGCGGGAGCTGTGTCCGCACGCGGTGGTGGTGCCGCCGCGGTTCGAGGCGTATTCGGCGGCGTCGAAGGCGGTGTTCGCCGTGTTCGAGGACACCGCGCCGGTGGTGGAAGGGCTGTCGATCGACGAGGCGTTCATCGACGTGCGGGGAATGCGGCGGATCGCGGGGGCGCCGGTCGAGATCGCGGCGCGGCTGCGGGCGCGGGTGGCGTCGGAGGTGGGGCTGCCGATCACGGTCGGCGTGGCGCGGACGAAGTTCCTGGCCAAGGTCGCGTCGGGGGTGGCGAAGCCTGACGGGTTGCTGCTCGTCGAGCCGGCGCGGGAGCTCGAGTTCCTGCACCCGCTTCCGGTCGAGAAGCTGTGGGGGGTGGGGGTCAAGACCGCGGACAAGCTGCACGCGCGCGGGATCACGACGGTGGGGGAGGTCGCGGCGGTCTCCGAGCTCGCGCTGGTGGGGATGCTCGGCAGGGCGTCCGGCCGGCATCTGCACGCCTTGGCGAACAATCGTGACCCGCGGCGGGTGGAGGTGGGGCGGAGGCGACGATCGATCGGCGGGCAGCGGGCGATCGGGAGGCGAGGGCAACCGAAAGCGCCGGAGTTCCTCGACGAGGTGCTCGTGGGGTTGATCGACCGGATCACGCGGCGCCTGCGCGCGGCCCGGCGGGTGGCGCGGACGGTGATCCTGCGCTTGCGCTTCGACGACTTCTCGCGCGTCACACGCTCGCTGACGATCGCGCAGGCGTCGGCGGAGTCGCGCGTGCTGCTCGGTGCGGCGCGGGAGTTGCTGGAGTCGGCGTTGCCGACCATTCGCGCGCGCGGGTGCACACTCGTCGGCCTGTCGCTGACGAATCTGGAAGACGTCGATGCGGTGCAGCTCGCGTTCGAGGTCGACAAGGTGCGGACCCTCGCGCTCGACAGCGCCGTCGACGAGGTGCGCGAGAAGTTCGGCTCGAGCGTGCTCACGCGGGGCGTGTTGCTCGGTCGCGATTCCGGCATCGAGATGCCGCTCTTGGACAACGATTGATTGCGGACCGTTCCTGACCGCAATTGCCCGTAGCTTGCCATTCATGACCCCCCGAGAGACATATCCGCCGAGTGTCAGCTGCTTCATCGACACCGAGCGAAGTGACGTTGACGCCGCGATGGCGTTCTATGGCGGGCTGTTCGGCTGGTCGTACAAGCAGGTGACGCCCGAGGGCGCACCCCGCTTCGCTTTGGCGCAGGTCGACGGGCTCGATGTCGCCGGTATCGGGGACGCGGCGAGCGATGACGCGCCGCCCGCGTGGAACACCTACATCGCCGTCGAGAGCGCGGACGCCGTGGCAGAGAAGGTCGAACGTGCGGGCGGGACGACGCTCGTCGCCCCGTTCGACTTCAGCGCAGCGGGTCGGATGGGGGTGTTCGCCGATCCGGCAGGCGCAGCATTCCGGGTCTGGCAGGCGGGTGAGGCGTCCGGCGCGGAGCTGGTCAACGCGCCCGGCGCCTGGAACTGGAGTGACCTCGAAACCCGCGACATCGACGCCGCCAAGACCTTCTACTCCGCGGTGTTCGGCTGGGAGTACCAGGACGTCGACTTCGGCGCAGGCCCGTCCGTGATGATCCGCGTCCCCGGCTACGGCGATCACCTCGAGTCGATCGCTCCGGGCACGCTCGCCTCCCACAAGGAGCTCGGAGCGCCCGACGGTTTCTCGGACGCCATCGGCTGGATGCAACCGCCGGCGAGTGACGAGAGCGCGCCGCGCTGGGCCGTCACCTTCTCCGTGGCCGACACCGATGAGACCGCCGCACGCACACCTGCCCTCGGCGGCACCGTGCTGGTCGAGCCGTTCGACGTCCCGTACGTCCGCATGGCCGTGATCCGCGACCCCGACGGGGCGACGTTCACGATCGGCACGTTCAAGCCGCCCGCGTAGTCGCGGCGGGCGGGCCGCGCGCGGTGGGTGGGGAGCCGTGCGCGGGTCGGCGGGCCGTGTGGGCGCGGCGATGCACGCGGGTGGGGCGGCGTCGCGCGGGCGCGGCGATGCACGCGGGTGGGGCGGCGTCGCGCGGGCGCGGCGATGCGCGCGGG
>NZ_JAPDOD010000071.1 GCF_027587205.1 Solirubrobacter ginsenosidimutans | reverse complement strand
CGCCGGCCGTCGCGTCGGGCGCGGCGGTCCGTGAGACGGTCGGTCGCGCGCCGGTGGTCGCCGGGCCGCCAGTGGCGGTCCGCGAGTCGCCGGTCGTCGCGTCCGGCGCGGCGGTCCGCGCGATGGTCGGCTGGCCGCCGGTCGCCGTGCCCGGGGCGGCGGTCCGCGCGATGGTCGGCTGGCCGCCGGGCGCCGGGCCTGTCAAGTCGCTGGTCGTCGCGTCGGGCGCGGCGGTCCGTGCGATGGTCGGCTGGCCGCCGGTCGCCGTGGCCGGGTCCGTCAAGTCGCCGGTCGTCGCATCCGGCGACGCGGTCGGTGCGATGGTCGGCTGGCCGTCCGTTGTCGTGCCCGGCGCGGCCGTCCGCGCGATGGTGGGCTGGGTGCCGGTCGTCGTCTCCGGGGCGGCGGTCCGCGAGACGGTGGGACGCGCGCCGGTCGTGGCCGGGCCGCCGGTGGCGGTCGGCGAGTCGCCGGTCGTCGCGTCCGGCGCGGCGGTCCGTGCGATCGTCGGCTGGCCGCCGGTCGCCGTGGCCGTCGAGTCGCCGGTCGTCGTGTCCGGGGCGGCGGTCCGCGAGACGGTCGGTCGCGCGCCGGTCGTGGCCGGGCCGCCCGCGGCGGTCGGCGAGTCGCCCGTCGTCGCGTCGGGCGCGGCGGTTCGTGCGATCGTCGGCTGGCCGCCGGTTGCCGTGGCTGTCGAGTCGCCGGTCGTCGTGTCCGGGGCGGGGGTCCGCGAGACGGTCGGTCGCGCGCCGGTCGTGGCCGGGCCGCTCGTCGCGGCCGTCGAGTCGCCGGTCGTCGCGTCGGGCGTGGCGGTCCGTGCGATCGTCGGCTGGCCGCCGGTCGTCGTGGCCGTCGAGTCGCCGGTCGTCGGCTCCGGGGCGGCGGTCCGCGAGACGGTCGGTCGCGCGCCGGTCGTGGCCGGGTCGCCGGTCGTCGCATCCGGGGCGGCGGTCGGCTGAGCGCCGGTTGCCGGGTCCGCCTGGCCGCCGGTGGCGGAGTCGCCGGTCGTCTCGTCCGAGGCGGTGGTCCGGGCGATGGTCGGCGCCGCATCCTGCGCAGGGACCGCGCTCCGAGAGACCGTCGGCCGAGCGCTCGTCGGGCCGCCGGCAGCAGTCCGGGCGGCCGACGGTGTGGCGCCGGTGGCGGCCGGCGAAGCGGGCGCACTCAGGCCGGTGGCGGTCGGGGCGACGGTCGGTGTGTCCGGGGCGCCGGCATCCGGCGCCGCGCTCCGCGCGATCGTCGGCTGGGCGCTCGAGACGTCACCGGTCGGGGTTGCGGGGGCGTCGGCTTCAGTGCGGGCGATCGACGGCGTGGCGCCGGTCGCGAAGTCGCCGCCCGGTGTGTCCACCTCGTCGAAGGCGGTCACCGGGGCCGGGGCCTCCTGCTCGGTGGTGGCGGTCCGCGCGACCCTCCGTCCGGCGTCCGGCGCGGGGGCCGCGCTGCGCGCGACCGTTCGAGCGGCGCCGCCGGCGGGGGTCCGCGCCACGGTAGGGGACTCGGCCGGCCGGCTCGGGGTGGCGTCGGTGTGCGACGCCGCGTCGGCTTCTACGGCCGGGGCTTCGATCAAGGCCGGCCCATCGGGATCGGGCCCGTCGTCGTCGCCGCCGCGGAAGATGTCGGCGATGCGGCGGAAGACGCCTCGGCGTGGAGTCTCGGCCGGCGCGGGAGCGGCGACCGGCTCTTCGGCCACCGGTGCCGCCTCGACCACCTCCGGCGGGGCGGGCTCGACGGGGATGATCGGCGGTTCGGCGGACCGTGCGACCCGGCGAACGACCGGCCGCGCAGGCGCGGCGGCGACCGCCTTGCGCGAGACCTTGACCGGCCCGGTGGCCACCGGCGGCAACCCGAGCTCCGGCGCGTCGCTGACCGGCGGCGGCGGGTCCAAAGGCGAACGGGGCGTCGGCTCGACCGGCGCGGACGTCCGCGCGATGCTCGAGCTTGGTGTGGAAGGCGTTGCGCTCGTGTCCGAGGGCGGCGCGGCGGCGGCGTCGGAGGTCGGCGTGCGGGCGATGCTCGGGCTCGACGGCGGCGTCGTCTCGGCGGCCGGCGCCGGGGTGCGCGCGACGCTCGGGGGCTCGGCGGTCGGTGCTGGGGTGCGCGCGACGCTCGTGCTCGACGGGGCGTCGGCGGTCGGTTCCGGGGTGCGCGCGATGCTCGCGCTCGACGAGGACGGCGGGGCGTCGGCGGCCGGCGCCGGCGTGCGCGCGACGCTCGCGCTCGACCCAGAGGATGGCGCGACGCTCGGCGTCGACGACGAGGGCTCGGCGGCCGGCGACGACGACGGGGTGTCCGCTGCCGGTGCCGGGGTCCGCGCGATGCTCGGGCTGGACGAGGCCGGAGGCTCGGCGGCCGGCGCCGGTGTCCGGGCGATGGACGTCCGCGACGAGGTCGGCGCGGCGCTCGAAGTCGTTGACGACGCGGCGACGTCCGCCGGCGCCTCGGCCGGCGTGCGCGCGACCGACGGCGTGCTCGTGCCCGACACCGACGGCGGGCGCGCGGACAGCCGGCGCGCGGCCGGGGGCTCCGGCGACGGCACAGACGGCTCCGCGGGGGTGCGGGCGACGGACGCGGGCACTTCACCCGGCGGGCGCGCCGACAGGCGTCGCGGTGTCGACGGCTCCTCAGGCGCGGGTTCGGCGGTGGGGTCCTCGGTGCGCGAGATCCCCAGTTCCTCCGAGGAGATCGGTATGCCGGTACCGGCGCCTTCGACGATGCGGGCGCCGCGCGAGCGCTCCAGCCCGCCGCGGGCGATGAAGCGCGCGAGCTTCTGCTCCTTCGACGGCTCCGGCATCTTCTCGGCCTGCGCCATCGAGACGAGGTCGGAGCCGGCGGAGCTCGGGTTGCCGAACATCCACTCGGCGGCGAAGTCGCTCATGTCCGGCGGCGCCCAGTCGGGGCGCTGGAAACCGCCGGCGTCAGCAGGGGCGGGCGCGGCGACGGTCTGTGGCGCTGGCGCCGAGGACGCGGAGGGAGGCGCCGGGGGCGCCGGGGGCGCGGGCGAGCGCGAGAGCCGCGTCGCCGCGTCCAGCAGCTTCGGCCGCCGCGAATCCGCCACCTCGCGCGCCAGCGCACGCCCGCCATAGCGACCCGCGCTGTGGCGCGCGACCACGCGCATGCCCATGCGGATGGGAGGGCGGGAGGAGGGTGGAGTGTCGTCGGCCATGAAGGACTATTCCTCGATCAGGTACTCGAATTTCCCGGACGCGACGGCGAGGGATTCCGCGTCGCGCAGGAACCGTCGGCGGTCGGCGTGCTCGAGGTCGAGGATGGTCTCGAGCGGCCAGTGCAGGTGATAGGCAAGGCGGGCCGTCTCCCCGAGGAGCTCCTCGGGAGACGGCCGCATCATTCCCCCAGGCGCCCGTCCTCTATTTCGGTGAGGTCCACTTCGAATTGCTCCGAACACACTGGGCAGGACACCACCCCCACCGCCTCGCCGTCGGAGTTGATCCGCTCGTAGAGGCGCTGGAGGTGGTCGAAATCGGCGGCGTACAGACCTTCCACCAACTCGGGGGTGATCTCGGTGAACTCCCCGATCCGCGTCACGGTCCGGGCCAGCAGCAGGACCGAGAGGTACGCCTCGTTCTGGCGTACCTCCACGGAGCGCAGCGGCTCGATCTCGTCCCGGGCCGTCGCCAGCCGCATCGTGCCCTCGCGGTGCACGGTGCCGGCGCTGTCGACGAGACCGCGCGGAAGGGTGAAGGCGTACTCCGACTTCAAAACGGCTACTGGATCTCGAAGCCCTCGTGGCAGAGCGTGATGCCCTCCACGGCCACTTCGTTCGAGTCGGCCTTGAGGCCGACGCCCGTGTACTTCTTCGGCCAGGCGTTGATGATCGAGTACGTGACGACGGGCGAGCCCATGTAGTCGAGCATCGTGACCGTGCAGTCCTTACGGGCTTCCTTGAGCTGCCCGTCGACGATCATCTTGCGCCAGTTCCAGAGCGTCTTGTCCTGGTCGACGCCGCGCTTGAGCTCGATGTCGCCCCACTTGGTGTTGCCCATCGCCTTGATCATGTCGGTCTTGCCGTTGGGCAGGGACCGCTTGATCTCGGTGACCTCGCTCTCGGAGTCGAAGCCCGTGGCCTCCTTGAAGAACCCGGCGGACTCAGCGCCACCGATCTTCAAGGTGAACCAAATTGGGACGTGTGCTTCCTTGTCATTGGCCGGCATGCCGGTCGTTCCTTTCTACTCGAACCTAGACGACGTCGACTACTCGCTGACGGCGGAGCCTTCGCCGCCGCTGAACTGGCTCAACCGGAAGATCACGAACTCGGCCGGCTTCACCGGCGCGATCCCGATCTCGCAGATGACCTGGCCGGCCTCGATCACTTCGGGCGGGTTGGTCTCGGAGTCGCACTTGACGTAGAACGCCTGCGCGGGCGTGGAGCCGAACAGCGCACCGTCGCTCCACACGCGCGTGAGGAAGTTCGTCGCCGCGATCCGAAGCTGGATCCACAGCTTCTCGTCGTTGGGCTCGAACACGCTCCACTGCGTGCCCTCCATGATCGACTCGGAGACGAAGTTGAAGAGCCTCCGGACGTTGATGTAGCGCCACTCGGGATCGCTCGACATCGTGCGGGCGCCCCACACGCGGATGCCGCGGCCCGGGAACGCGCGGATGCAGTTGATGCCGACCTTGTTGAGGCCGCCCTGCTCCGCCTGCGTGATCTGGAAGCCGAGCCCGTTGGCGCCGAGGACGACCTCGTTGGCCGGGGCCTTGTGGACGCCGCGGGTGGCGTCCGTGCGGCACCACAGGCCGGCCACGTGGCCGGACGGCGGGACCATCATCGGCTGGTTGGTCAGCGGATCCTGGACCTCGATCCACGGGTAGTACAGCGCCGCGAACTTCGAGTCGTAGCCGGCGGTGTTCATCCGCCACTCGAGGATCTCCTGCGGGAGCATGTCCGGCGGGCAATCGAGGATCGCCATGCGGTCGCCGGCCATCTCGCAATGGGCGATCATCTTGCCCTGGAGATCGCGGATCTGGACGTCGTCGCCGTTGTCGGTCGCCAGGGTCATGATGTCGGGCATCACGACCATCGTGATCTCGTCGACGGCGGCGAGGCCACCCATGCCCTTACGGCGGGCGACGTCGCCCTCGAAGTGCGTGGGCTTGACCTTGGACGGGTCGATCGACGGGGCCGACAGCTTGAACGTGCCCGTCGCCGGGGCGCGCTGCGCCTCGGGCAGAGCCGCGCCGGTCTCCTCGATCTTGATCAACTTCGACTGCGCGTTGACCTTGGTCGCGAGGTTGTTGCGACCCTTCTTGGTCGACAGCCCCGTGAACTCCTCCTTGTCGGAGCCCGAGGACACGCGGACCGTGTACGTCTTGTCGGCGCCTTCGCCCGCGGTGGGCTCCTCGGCGATCTCGACCTCGGTCTCGCCGGCGCCCAGGGCGACGGCGCCGTAGGTCTCCACAGAGGCGTCGGCGGCGGCCGGAAGCGCGGCGCGAGCCGCGGCGCCGGCGCCGTTGGAGCCGCCGTCATCGCCTACGCGGACGACCCAGCACAGGTTTCCGCCGTTCTGGAAGAAGCCATAAACGGAGTGCGCGAGGTACGCGCCCTCCATGAACGGCCCGTTGTCCGGCTCGTTCGGGTCGCCGTAGATCTTGGAGAACTGGGTCCAGTTCGAGATCCGCATCGGCGTATTGACCGGGCCGCCCGGCGCCAAGCCCACGAACGCAGCGATCGACGTGCTCACGCCCTCGATCGGCTTGTTCGCGGACGGAACCTCCTCGACGTAAACGCCGGGAGTCAGGTACGTGGGCATTTCACTCCTTCACTCGTGGACGTGCTGGCCGCTCAGTTCGCCTCGAAGCCGCTCCACGATGGGGGCGGAGACAAGGCGCGATGTGCTCTTGACCGGCTCGAGGACCTCCATGAGGTCCTCCTCCCTGGCCCAGAGCACGACGGTGGTCTCGGGAGACGCGCCTCGTACGAGTTGGGCGAGCTCGTACGAAGAACCGTTGTCGAGATCGAGCACCACGATGTCGGGGCGCAGCCGATGCGCGGCCCCGACGATGGCGCTGGGCCGGTCCTCCTGACCGACCACTTCGCAGCCCTGCTCCATCAGGACGCGCTTCATGCCGAGACGCATGATCGGTCCGAGATTTCCGAGCAGGACGGTGGGACGGGGCTCACTTGCCATGTCCCAACCTTTCCGGTCCGCGGTCCTTGCGGCCAGAGTCCGCGAGGCAGCCTTTTGGGCAGACCCCGCGACTCATCCCATCACCAGGTCGACCCCGGCTCCCGGGACTTCAAGATGCGCGTCGGCCTCCTTGCCGTCCGCCGTGCGTGCGAGCAGGCGGTGGCGGCCGGGGGGCAGGCGATCGAAGCGGAACCGCCCGTCGGCGGAGCTCGCCGTCCAGGTGCCGACGTCAGGAAGCGTGATCCAGACGTTGGCGAGCGGCTCGCCCTTCTTGTTGGAGACGCGACCGACGGAGCGGTGCATCTCGATGACCGCGCGTGCGGGCCCGTCGGCGAGGCGGGTGCGCACGGTCTGTGTGCGGACTTCCGGGCCGCGCTCGAGCTTGGCGCCCGAGTCGACCGAGAGTCGCACCACATAGTCGAGTGAGACCTTGTACTGCCCGCCGATCGCGCTCCAGAAGTCGGACTTCTCGCCCTTGCCCTGGCCGATGCGGGCCTTGATCGGGCCCGCCTGGGAGCCGTTGGCGAGGCGGCCGTTGAGCGCGGCCTGCGGCAGTTCCGGGTAGGCGTTGAAGATCGCGAGGACCTGGGAGAGGAGCCGGTGCTCGTCCTCCACGGCCTGCGTCCACGCCGTGACGGCGTAGGAGCACTCCATGATCATCGGCGGGCGGCCTTCGAACGTGCGGCCGTCCGTGGTCATCCGCGACCACTCGCTCGTGCGCATCGTCTCGGACTCGCGCAGGTCGTAGAGGAACATGTTCACGGTCGGTTTGGACAGCTGGCCGGACCACTCGCGCGCGGGAGCGTCGAACGCGATGTCGACACCTTCGAAACCATGGCGTTCGAGCTCGTCCTTGAGCAGACCCCGAAGGGTCTCGTCGAGGTCCGCGAGCATCGTGTTGAGCGGCACTTCGACGGTCAGCACGGGCCGACCCTACTGTCCTGTGCGAGCTTGGTGTGAAAAATGCAGGACCGATGCCTGACTTCGCTTACGACGCCGTCCGATACTCCAATTTCCCGTATGGGCAGACGCATCCAGACCGTCTGGCGACCGTCGCGGTTTTGTACGGGCTGCATCCCCCTGACCCTTTCACAGCGCGCGTCTTGGAGATCGGCTGCGGTGCCGGCGGCAACCTGATGGCGATGGCCGCGGCGACCCCGGGCATCCGCGCGCTGGGGGTCGATCTCGCCGCGCTCCCGATCGCCGACGGCCAGCGTGCGATCGCCGAGATCGGGTTGACCAACGTCGAGCTGATGCACGGCGACGTGCGTGACATCGCCGGCCTCGGCGAGTTCGACTTCATCGTCGCCCACGGCGTCTACAGCTGGGTCCCGCCGGACGCGCAGGATGCGCTGCTGGCGACGATCCGCTCGTTCCTGGCGCCGCGCGGCGTCGCGTACGTCTCCTACAACGCCGAGCCGGGCGGCTACTTCCGCCGCATGCTGCGCGACAGCGGCCTGTGGCACGCGCGCGATGTCGCGCCCGGCGATCCCGCCGCCCAGGCGGAGAAGGCACGCGAGCTCTACACGTTCCTCGCCAAGCACCGGGTGAGTACCGCCGACACCTACGGCGCGCTGCTCCACCGCGAGGTCCCGCCGCTGTCCGACGCGCCGCTGTACCGGCTCGTGCACGACGACCTCAGCGAGCATTTCTCGTGCATCTGGTTCGCGGAATTCGCCGCGCACGCCGCGCGTCACGAGCTGGGGTACGTCGGCGAGGCCGACCTGTACGGGCTGCGCACCGAGATGCTGCCGTCCGAGGTCGAGCCGGAGCTGTGGCAGCTGGCCGGCGGCGACCGGATCGCGTTCGAGAACTACACCGACCTGCTGACCGCACGCCACTTCCGCCAGAGCGTCCTGTGTCATGAGGCCGACGCTCCCGCCGGTGTGGAGCCCCTGCCCGAGCTCGCGGAGCGGTTGCACTGGGCCGTGCTGCCCAACGCCGAGCCGCTCGAGGTGGGTCTGCTCGCGGACGCGTACGCCGAGCTCGCGCCGCTCGCCGGCCGCACGCTGGACTTCGCCACGCTGCGCGAGCGCCTCGGCGCCGACGCGGGCGACCTGTCCCGGGCGCTGCTGGACGGCTTCCGGCGTGAGCGGCTGCTGCCGCACGCGGGCGCCCTGGTGGGTGCCATGGAGCCGGCCGATCGCCCGATCGCCTCGCCGCTCGCCCGCTGGCAGGCCGCGGGCGCGGAGGAGGAGCTCACCTCGCTCGCTTACACGACGATCCGCATGGAGGAGCCCGCCGCCCGCCTGCTGGTCACGCTGCTGGACGGCACCCGCGACCGTGCCGCGATCCGCGCCGAGCTGCGCACCCGCACCGGCCTGGAGCTCTCCGAGAGCGACCTCGACAACAACCTGCGCGAGCTCGCGAGGCTGTTTCTCCTGCTGGCGTGACACCACACGCCAAGACGGTCCTCAGGGCCCGTTTATTCCCTCACGGGTCCTAGGACCGGTCCCAGGCGAAAGTGAGGCGTCGCGCCTCATGTGCGATCCCCGGCTGCGCGCGACCTTGACGGCGTGCGAATGCGCGGGCAGCGGGGACAGACGACGGCGGACTGGATGGGCATCCTGCTCGTCATCTCGGCGATCTGCCTCGCGCTGTTCGCGACCGGGATCAACACCCAGATCGCCGACAACGTCCAGCAGGCGATCTGCCGGATCATCGGCAAGGACTGCTCGGCCAAGCCGCCGGTGCTCTCGGAGTGCGTCGTCAATGAATCGAGCGACAAGGTCACGCTCAACGGCGAGTTCAACGTCCGCTTCTTCAAGGTCAAGCTCGAGGGCGGCGTCGAGTACGTCCGCCAGTTGCGCGCCAACGGCCAGGTGGCGATCACGGTCAAGCTGCCCACGAGCGGCGGCATCGGCCCGCCGCTGGCGAAGGAGCTCAAGATGGGCGCGGAGATCGACGGCACGGTCAAGGCCGGCCAGACGCCGCAGGTGACGTTCGTCCTGCCCAGCGCGAAGGCGGCGGACAAGTTCGAGCAGCAGGTCACCGACTCGGCGATCGCGATCGCGGCCGGCCCGATCGGCTCGCGGATCCTCGGCAAGAAGGTCGACATCGACGTGCCGCCCGTGGAATCGATCGCGTACGAGCTGACCGGCGGCGGCAACGCCTCGATCGGCGTCGACTCGCCCGGCGGCTACGCCAGCGGCTCGATCGACCTCGGCCAGGCCCTGGGCATCCGCAAGAACCTCACGCACGGCAAGCCCAACTCCGGCGACATCACCGCCTATTACAAGATCGACGGCAAGCTCAAGGGCGAGGGCGGCCTGCTCGTGGGCGAGGGCGTCGGCGGCGCCCTGGCCGGCGACGAGACGCTCGCGGTGACGTTCACGTCCGACGGCAAGCCGAAGGCGCTGACGGTCACCGTCAGCGGGTCCTACGAGGGCAAGCTGCAGCTGCAGGGCAAGTACAAGGACCTGCAGACGGCGCTCGGCGCGGTGCAAGGGCTCGACATCAAGGCCAACCAGGGCGACGGCCAGAAGATCCAGATCCAGCTCGATCTGCCGCTGGACAACCCCGACATCCAGAACGCTACGCTCGGCCTGCTGCGGGGTATCAACCCGGTCACCGGAGGCCCCGCGGACACGGCAGCCGCGGCGGCGCAGCTCAAGGAGGCAGTCCTGCAGAACGCCAAGGCGCAAGTGCGCACCTACGACACCAGCTCCAGCCAGGCCGGCGCCAAGGTCGACCTCGGCGTGGGTGGCGGCGGCGTGACCTTCGACGCCAACAACTCCGACCTGACGGGCGCGATGGACTACGTCCCGGGCCAGGGCTTCGTCCCCTCGCAGGTGTGCGTCAAGTGAAGCGGCTGGCGATGATCCTCGCGCTCGTGCTCGCGGGTTGCGGCGGCGCCGAATCGGCGTCCGCGCCGGACGGTTTCAAGACGCTGAGCGGCGACGGCTGGACGCTCGCGTACCCGTCGGCGTGGGAAGTGAGCGAGGTCAACGGCAGCCGCCTGGCGCAGGGGCCGAAGGGCACCGGCGGGCTGGCGCCGCAGGCGGCCGTCGCGCGCGACGTCAAGCCGCCCCCGTTCCCGGTCTCGATCGACGCCTTCAAGTCCGACCAGACGCTGCGCCGCGGCAACTACAAGATCACGCGCGACGCGAAGTTCGACCTCGACGGCGCCGAGCAGGCGCGCGTGATCGAGGCCGACTACATCGAGAAGACCGGCGCGGGGACGACGCCGGTCAAGACGATCGACCTGCTCGTGCGCACCAAGGACAACGCGCAGCTGGACTTCCTCATGCGCGCCCCGCAAGCGGACTTCGATCGCGTGCGCTTGAACGAGGTTCTCGACACGATCCGGCTCAAGTGACCGCGCGCGGCGTCATCGGCAGCCTGCTCGGCTTCACGCTCGCCGGCGTGGTGCTCGCCGTGCTGCTCGGGCGGGCGCTCCCGGACGATTGGGGGACGAGCGCGTTCGTCGCGGTCGGCCTCGTGGGCGCGTTTGCGGCGGGCGCCGCGGGCGGGTTGGCCGGCGGGTGGTTCGGGACGCCCGCGGGAGCGATCGGGGGCGCGGCGCTCGGCGCGCTGCTGCTGATCGCCGCGCAGCCGCAGGCCGACCTCGTGACGCTGCTCAGCCTGCTCGCGGTGGTGGGCGGCGCGGCGGCCACCGCCCTGACCTTCAGTGGCCGTTCGAGCGCCCGCCGCCGACGCGGATCACGTCGTGGAAGCGCTCGAAGTCCGCTTCGAGCGTGAGCCGGCCCTGCTTGCCGTACTCCTGGGCGACGGCGCGCACAAGGTGACGCATCGAGATCGCGCCGGTGTCGTCGTCGGCGGCCTGGAAGGCGGCGGCGAGTGAGCAGTTGCGGATCGCGCCGCCGGAGAGCTTGAACTTCTCGCTGAGGAAATCGAGGTCGACGTCATCGGCGCGCGGCGCCTCGTCCGGGAGCACGCGCTCCCAGATCCGCTTGCGGTCCTCGGGCTCGGGGAACGGGAAGTCGATCACGAAGTCCAGGCGGCGCACGAACGCGTCGTCGATGTTGCGGCGGAAGTTCGTCGCCAGGATCACCGCGCCCGGGTAACCCTCCATCTTCTGCAGCAGGTACGCGACCTCGATGTTGGCGTAGCGGTCGTGGCTGTCGCCGACCTCGGAGCGCTTGCCGAAGAGCGCGTCGGCCTCGTCGAAGAAGAGGATCGCGTTGGAGCCCTCGGCGGCGCCGAAGATCCGGTCCAGGTTCTTCTCGGTCTCACCGATGTACTTGCTCACCGTCGTGGCGAGGTCGACGCGGAAGATCTCCAGCCCGAGCTCGGCGGCCATCACCTGCGCGGCCATTGTCTTGCCGGTGCCCGACTCGCCCGCGAACAGGACCTTCAGGCCCTGGGTGCGCGCGACGGTCTTCTCGTAGCCCCAGTCACTCAGGACCCGGTCGCGGTGGCGCAGATAGGCGCTGATCGACTGCAGCAGCTCCTTCTGGCGCTCGGGGACCACGAGGTCCTCCCACTTGAAGCCCGGCGGGAGGCGGGCGGCGAGCTCGCCGAGCCGGCTCGAGGACGCCTGGCGGGCGCCGAGGTCGAGGTCGGCGGGCTCGGGCGTGTCCGCGCCGCGCGCGGTCGCGGAGAGCCGCGCCACCTCGGACGCCTCGACGATCTGCGTCATCGAGAGGCGGAACTTGGCGGCGACGTCGGCGGTCTCGGCCGTGCCCGTGAGGTCGGCCCACGCCTGCGTGCGCTCGGCGAAGCTCGGGCTGGGCGCCTCGACCAGCAGGACCGTGCGCTCGCCCAGCGCGAGCGCGGCGGTGCGGGTGGGGGCGGCGAGGATCGTGCGCTCAGGCCGCGTCTCGATCACCCGCAGCAGGCGCCCGCGGTCGGCGGGCTCGATGTCCTCGAGGCCCTCGAAGATCACCGGCCGGTCCTCCAGCGCGGAGACGAGCGCGGCCTCGGCCATCACGTCGCGGTCTGAAAGATCCTTGACGTGCACGGCGACGAGCTGGCGGCCGTAGGCCTTGGCGATCAGCGTGTCGGCGTCCGGGCCGGCGAGCACGACCGGCAGCGTGCTGGGGCGCGCGAGCAGCGCAGCCATCGTCTCCACCGCCTGCGTGCGGCCGGGGTCGTGCACGGGGTGATTGACCATGCGCAGGCGGGTGGGGGAGGGCGACTCGTCCATCCGCCCGCCGAGCAGGACCGCGGCGAGCCGGTCGGCGACCTTGACCGGCCGCTCCGCGAGCGGCGTCTGCGCGTCGCCGAGCAGCTTCAGCGCGCCCAGGTGCCGCAGACGCCCGGTGGTGTCGAAGGCGCCCATCACGTCGGCGGGCGAGAGGCCTTCGCCCTCGAGCAGCTGGCCGACGAGCCGCGGGCTCGGCAGCTTGCGCGTGACGTCGTCCTGCAGGTAGGCGTACAGGCGCCCGTAGCGCGGGTTGAGCTCCGTCGCCGCGCAGACCGCGAGCACCGCGGCCTCGAGCAGGTCCAGCCCGAGCTGGGCGACGACGTGGTTCAGGCGCGCGTCGGCGTCGGAGACGCTGTCGCCCTGGGTGAGCCGGAGCGCGACCTCGTCGGAGATGTACAGGCCGCGGAACGGGTCGCCCGGATCGGGATCTGACCCGGCGACCCGCTCGACCGCCGCCATGACGCGGCGGTCGATGAAGCCGAAGCTGATTTCAGCCACGGTGCGCGGTGCCGCGACTACGGCGGATCGCTGGCCAGATCAGCGGCGGGCGGGGGCCGTCAGAATCCGTCGTAGTCGCCGGGGCGCGCACTTACGGTGTGATCTTCTCGGCCACGGCGTCCGCTTCGTTCTCCATGGCATCGCCAGGATTCGAAACGGTGAGCGGGCCGCTCGTGGGCGCCCCGCGCTGCTGGACGACGTGCGCGAGCTCGTGGGCGATCAGCTTGTCGCCGTCCGACGTGTTGGGCTTGTACTCGTTCTGGGCGAAGTAGACGTCGGTGCCCGTCGCGAACGCGCGCGCCGACACCGCGTGATTGAGATCGTGCGCGGTCGAATCGGTGTGCACGCGGACATCGGAGAGGTCGCCGAGCGAGGGCGAGAGCTTCTCCTGGACGCCGCCGTCGAGGCCCGTGCCGCCACCGCGAGTGGAGTCGATCTTGGACTGCACACTCGAATGGACCTCGCCGCTCGGCATGATGCCCGCGCCCTGCGTACGCGCGATCGCGCCGCCGAACGCCTGGTTGCCGACGTTTGAGACGAAGTCCTTGAGTGGGCCGGCTGGGTCCTCCGCGGGTTCCGGCTTGTGCTCGGGCGCCCGCGGCTTTTCGTGTTCGTGGATGCGCTCGGTATCACTCACGCAGCCGAGGATACGGGCGCAGTGTCAGTGGACGCAAGGCCGATTGGACCGTCTGTTTGGGCGCATGTATTCTCGAGCTGACCTATGGACGGAACTGCCGGAAACCAGCGCAGGGCCTCAGTCATCGAGATCGTCGGCGTCTGGCTGCACATCTGGACCGCGCCGCGCGACGTCGAGGTGCCGCCGATTCCGTGGCGCAAGCTCGCGCTCTGGACCGCGGTCGGCGCCGTCGTCCTCGGCATCGTCCTGGCGATCATGATCCCGCGCATCAACCAGGGGATCGCGGAACGCAACGCCAAGGCCGCCGCCGAGCAGGCCCACGCGCAGAAGGTCAACCGCGAGCGCGTGATCAAGCTGCAGCAGCCCCGCACCGGCGAGTTCGCTGCGCTCAAGCCCGCCGCGGGCGCCTCGGCACTCGAGGTCGACAGCGCGCGCCAGCAGCTCGTGACGAGCGTCGAGTCCGCCATCACCGCCGACGCGCAGAAGCGCGCGGCGACCGGCGAGATCTCCAAGGTCCAGGGCCCGACGACGTGCACCCACTCGGCCGGCACACCCACCACCGGCCCGGTCGGGATCTTCGACTGCTACACGATCGTCCGCCACGTCCCGAAGGTGCAGACCAACGTCGCGGGCTCGATCGGCTATCCCTTCCGCGCGGTCCTGAACTACTCGACGTTCACGTACGCGTTCTGCCGCACCGAGCAGTTCCCCGGCGAGCAGCTCATTCCGGACCCGCGCACCGTGGTCCAGCTGCCCGCAGCCTGCCGAGCGTCGTAGCCCCCGCAGACCGCCCCACTCGGGGGTCTGCGCTTCTGCTTGCAGATATATATAGCCACGCTATATTGTTTGTCGTATGGAAGACCTCGCCGACGAGCTGGACAAGCGCCTCACGGCGCTCTGGCACACACTCGGCCGGCGGGGGAAACGTGAGCTGAGCCGCACCGCGGCGTCCGTTCTGGCGACGCTGCGGGACACCGGCCCGCGCCGCATCACCGAGATCGCCGAGAGCGAGGCCGTCGCCCAGCCGACCGTGACCGCGCTGGTCGGCCGGCTCGAGCGCGACGGGTTCGTCGAGCGCCGCTCGGACCCGGGCGACGCCCGCGCCGTGCTCGTGCACCTGACGGGTGACGGGCGTGCGCGCCTGGACGCGATGCGCGAGGCCCGCGAGGTGCTGCTGCAAGCGCGCCTGGCGACGCTCACCGACACCGAGCGCGAGGCCCTGGCCGCGGCCCTGCCCGTGCTGGACAAGCTGATGGAAGAGGGACCCGAAGAATGAACCTGAAAGAGCAACCCAAAGCGGTGTGGGCCGTCGCCTTCGCGTGCGTCATCGCGTTCATGGGCATCGGCCTGGTCGATCCGATCCTGCCGGTGCTGGCGAAGGATCTCGAGGCGACGCCGAGCCAGGTGTCGCTGCTGTTCACCAGCTACTTCGCGATCACGGGCGTCTCGATGCTCGTCACCGGGTTCGTCTCCAGCCGCATCGGCCCGCGCAAGACGCTGCTCGCAGGGCTGATCCTCGTGATCGCGTTCGCCGCGCTCGCGGGTGCTTCCGGGTCGATCCCCGAGATCGTCGGCTTCCGCGCCGGCTGGGGCCTGGGCAACGCGCTCTTCATCGCCACCGCGCTCGCGGTGATCATGGGCTCGGCGACCGGCGGCGTCGGCGGCGCGATCATCCTCTACGAGGCCGCGCTCGGCCTCGGCATCGCCTCCGGGCCGCTGCTCGGCGGCATCCTGGGCGGCATCTCGTGGCGCGGGCCGTTCTTCGGCACCGCGGTCCTGATGGCGATCGCGTTCGTCGCGATCCTCGTGCTGCTCGAGGAGATCCCCAAGCCGGCCCGCAAGGTCGGCCTGACCGAGCCGCTGCGCGCCCTGCGCCACCGCGGCCTGCTGATCACCGGCCTGGTCGCCCTCTTCTACAACTTCGGCTTCTTCACGCTGCTGGCCTACACGCCGTTCCCGCTGCAGATGGGCGCGCACGCGCTGGGCGCGGTGTTCTTCGGCTGGGGCCTGCTGCTGGCGTTCACGTCGGTCTTCGTCGCCCCGCGCCTGAAGCGCCGCTTCGGCGTCGTCGCCACGCTCGGCGCGATGTACGCGGCGCTGGCGCTGATCCTCGCCGTGATGGGCTTCGGCGAAGGCACGCCCGCGCTGCTCGCGGTGCTGGTCATCGGCGCGGGCGCCGTGCTCGGCGTCGTCAACACCGTGCTCACCGAGTCCGTGATGCGGATCGCGCCCGTGGAGCGCCCGATCGCCTCCTCCGCGTACTCGTTCGTGCGCTTCGCCGGCGGCGCGGTGGCACCGTGGCTGGCGGGCAAGCTGGCCGAGTGGGTCTCGCCGTCGACGCCGTTCTTCGTGGGGGCGGGCGCGGTCGTCGTCGCGCTGCTCGTCCTGCTCGCCGGCCGCGCGTACTTCGTCTCCGAGGAGGAGATCGAGGTCGAGATCGCACCGCCGCTCGCCGCGCCCGTGCTCGTCGCGGTGGACGGCTCGCCCCGCGGGATCGTCGTCACCGCCGCCGCGGCGAAGCTCGCCGCCGAGCGCGGCGCCGCCGTCGAGGTGCTCCACGTGCACGAGACCGACGACGAGGACGCCGTCCAGGCCGTGCTCGACCGCATTGACGCGATCGGCGCCCAGGCCATCGTCGTCGGCCGCCGGGGCCGCGTCGCCGAGCGCGCGCGGGTCCCGGTCATGGTCGTGCCCGCCTAGGAGCAACTGCGCCGGGTGGGGGAGGGGGAAGTGGCGCGCCTCGGGTCTGACTCGCCGCCGTCCGGCCCGGTCGCCGCGGTCGACCCGCGACGCGAGCGTCGAGTTTCTCGCGCTCTGCTCACGAAAGTCGACGCTCGCTCACCATCCCACGTGTCTTGACGGTCGGTCTTGACCACCGCACGAGGTGGGAAGGCAGGCCACCATGTGGACTCACGGCAGCCCGGGACGGGTGGCACCAAGAAGCGGCCCACTTCCCCACCCGGAGCCGTTGACTTTCATCCCCTCGACAAGTCCCCGCGGGAGGAATCCCAGGCTGCGGCACGAACGAGGGAGCCTGATGGGGTTCCCCGCGATGTTCGAATGGAGCGTGACGTGACCGGCGCCAAGGTGATCGCCTTCGCCAACCAGAAAGGCGGGGTCGCCAAGACGACCACGACGTTGAATCTCGCCGCCGCCTTCGCCGAGGAGGGCCACCGGGTCCTGTGCGTCGACATGGACCCGCAGGGAAACCTCACGATGTCGCAGGGGATCGATCCGGAGACGCTTGAGCGCTCGATGTTCGACGTCCTGGTGCACGACCTGCCGATCGTCGAGATCATCGAGCACTGCGAGATCGACGTCGCCGTGGCCTCGATCGACCTCGCCGGCGCGGAGATCGCGATGTCCGTGAAGATCGGCCGCGAGCGCTCGCTGGACAAGGCGCTACGGCCGATCGCGGAGCTCTACGACTTCATCTGCATCGATACGCCGCCCTCTCTGGGACTCTTGACGGTGAACGCGCTGACCGCGGCCGACAAGGTGATCGTCCCCGTGCAGTGCGAGTATCTCTCGATGCGGGGCTTGGCACAGCTTCAGAACACCCTGGCGATGATCCGCGAAAACCTCAATCCGGAAGTGGACATCCTGGGCATCTTGCCGACGATGGTCGACACCCGGACGTTGCACGCCAAGGAAGCGATCGAGATCCTCGAGGAGAACTTCGGGGACCGTGTGTTCGGGGCCCGCATCAAGAAGACCGTCCGTTTCGCGGAAGCACCCGTGAAGGGGATGTCTGTCCTGAAATACGACCCCAACGGGCAGGCGGCCGACTCGTATCGCCGGTTGGCGAAGGAGGTGCTCTCGAATGGGTAGCGGCAAGCGGGCGAGCATGCGGGAAGGCCCGTTGGCCAACCTGTTCCGCAAGACGGAGACCGAGGGCCTGGAGCCTGCGACGCCGCGGGCGGAGGAGCCCTCCGCACCGACTGAACAGCCGGTCGTGCCCGAGCGGGCGACCCCCACGCCGCAAGAGCGGCTTCGTCACGCCTTCTCGAGTGAAATCCCCGGAGACATGATGGCCCCGCCCGAAGAGCCGGTACGTGACCGCGAGATCCCCCCGCCCGCCGCGGGCGATTACCAGTGGGGCGCTGCGCGCGAGGACCGCGTCGGCACGCCGCAGTTGCGGGTCGTCGGCGTGGGTGGCGGCGGCGTGAACGCCGTCAACCGCATGATCGAGGCCGAGGTCGGGGGCGTCGAGTTCCTGGCGCTCAACACGGACGCGCAGTCGCTCCAGCAGAGCGCCGCGCACGTGACCCTCCAGATCGGCGCGGACATCACGCGCGGGCTGGGCTCGGGCTCCGACCCCGATCGCGGCCGCGCGGCCGCGATGGAGGACTACGACCGCATCAAGTCCCTGCTCAAGGGCTCGGACATGGTCTTCATCACCGCGGGCGAGGGCGGCGGCACCGGCACCGGCGCGGCGCCCGTCGTGGCGCGCGTGGCCCGCGAGCTGGGCGCGCTGACGGTCGGCATCATCACCAAGCCGTTCGGCTTCGAGGGCACCCGTCGCCTGCAGGCCGCCGAGGCCGGCATCAAGGCGCTGGCCGAAGAGGTCGACACGCTGATCGTCGTCCCCAACAACCGGCTGCTGTCGGTGCTGGACAAGCAGACGTCGATGGTCGAGGCCTTCCGCGTCGCCGACGACGTGCTGCGCCAGGGCGTCCAGGGCATCTCGGACCTGATCACGCTCCCGGGCCTGATCAACCTCGACTTCGCCGACGTGCGCACGATCATGGCCGACGCGGGCAGCGCGCTGCTGGGCATCGGCATGGGCTCGGGCGAGAAGCGCGCCGTCGACGCCGCCGCGCAGGCGACGTCCTCGCCGCTGCTGGAGACCACGCTGGAAGGCGCGAAGTCGATCCTGCTCTCGATCACCGGCGGTCGCGACCTCTCGCTGTGGGAGGTCAACGAGGCCGCCCGCGCGGTGCAGGAGAGCGCGCACCCGGACGCCAACATCATCTTCGGCGCCATGGTCGACGAGAAGCTCGAGGACGAGGTGTGGGTCACCGTCGTCGCGACCGGCTACGAGGAGGCTCGCCCGCCGCGGGCTGAGCGCTCGTCGCTGCGCGAGCCGATCGGCGAGCCGCGCGTCACGCGCACGCGTGAGCCAGAACGCCGTCCGGTACGGACGACGGACGTCGACGTCCCAGAGTTCATCCCACGCTTTTAAGCAGTGGGCCCGGGGGTGGCTGAGCGCGGCGTCGTCGCGGCCGGTCACCCCCTGACCGCACGCGCCGGCGCCGATGCCTTGCGCGCCGGCGGCAACGCGGTCGACGCGGCGCTCGCGGCGCTGATGACGTCGTTCATGACCGAACCGCTGCTCACGGGCCTGGGCGCCGGCGGGTACATGCTCGTGGCGCCCCCGGGTGGTGAGCCCGTCCTGCTGGACTTCATGGTCGAGGCGTCCGGACACGGCGCCGTGGCCGACTCGCGGCTGCCGCTGGACGCGGTCGTGATCGATTTCGGCGACGCGGTCCAGGTCTTCCACATCGGTGCGTCGTCGGTGGGTGTGTACGGCGTGCCCGCGGGGATCGCGTCGGCCGCGGCGCGGTTCGGGACGATGCCCTTGAGCGAGCTCGCCGCGCCCGCGATCGCGCACGCTCGTCGTGGCGTCGAGGTCAACCGCGAGCAGGCGATCCTGTGGGAGATGCTGCGCCCGATCGCGGTGGCGACGCCGGAGTCCCGCGCGCGCTACTGCGTCGACGGGCAGGTGCCGCGCTTCGGCGATGTGGTCCGCGATCCGGACCTTGCGGACGGCATCGCGCGGCTGGCCGCCGACGGCGCCGCGCCGTTCTACACCGGGGACATCGGGGCGGCGGTGTCGGAGTGGGTGATCGCGCGTGGTGGGACGCTCACGCGCGAGGACCTCGCGGGCTACGAGACGATCGCCCGCGAGCCGGTGCGGGTGCGCTACCACGGTCGCGAGGTGCTGACGAACCCGCCGCCGAGCGCGGGCGGGCTGCTGATCGCCTACGCGCTGGCGGTGCTCGAGCGCACGCCCGGGAAACCGACGTCCGCCGACCTGGTCGCGGTCATGGAGGCGGCGCAGGCCGAGCGCACGCCCGCATTCCTCGACCACCTGCATGAGCCAGGGTTTCTGCCGGAGTTCATGTCGTCGCGTCTGGGCTCGACCACGCATGTGAGCGTGTTGGACGCCGACGGGTGGGCCTGCGCGGTCACGACCACCAACGGCGAGGGCTCGGGGATCGTCGTCCCCGGCACCGGCGTGCACGCCAACAACATGATGGGCGAGGAGGACCTCTCGCCGGCGGGCTGGTTCACCCACCCGCCCGGCCGCCGCCTGCCGTCGATGATGGCGCCGACGATCGTACTCGACAACGGCGCGCCCGAGTTGGTGGTGGGCTCGGCCGGCTCGAACCGGATCCGGAGCGCCATCCTGCAGGTGATCGTCAACGCGATCGACCACGGGATGGAGGCGCAGGCGGCGGTCGACGCACCACGTCTGCACTTCGAGGACGGCGTCGTCTACGCGGAGCCGGGCATCGACGGCGCTTCATTGGAGGCGGCGGGCCGCTCGCTGGCGTGGTTCCGCGAGCCCAACCTCTTCTTCGGCGGCTGCCAAGCCGTCGAGCGCCATCACGAGACGCGCGCGTTCAGCGGCGGAGGGGATCCTCGTCGCGGGGGCGCGGTCGTGCGCGCGTGACCTTCACGACCTGCGACATCTGCGCCGAGTGCAGGGAGCACTGCAGCAGGTAGGTGCCGGGTTTCTCGAAGGTGTGCGAGTACTTGTCGCCCGCCTTCAGCCACGGTGAGGCGAAGCCCTCCGGGCCGTTGGCGAGCGTCACGTCGTGGCTTTGGGCGTCGGCGAAGTGCCAGCGGACGGTCGCGCCGCGGGGCACGGTCAGCTGCTGCGGGCCGTAGGTGAAGTCGCGGACGAAGACGGAGGCGAAGTCGCCGTGGACGGTGCGCTGGGTGCCCGTGCCCTTGGTCGTCGCACGGGCGATGCCGTTGCGGTCCAGGCGGGCGAGGGTGAGCGTGACTGTCGGCGGCGTCATGCGGGCGGCGGTGAACTCCGCGCCGAGCCGCTGGGCGTCGGTGGGCCCGGAGGCGCAGCCGTTTGCCGCCTTCGGATCCAGCGGTGGCGCGACGTAGACGTGCTCGATCCCCATCACGCGCGTGTGCGGGCTCATGTTGTCGTAGGCAGCGGTGACCTTGAGCTGCTCGCCCCTCTTGATCGGCCAGCCGGTTGCCGACTGCCACCAGCTGATGTTCTTGGGGTCCGGCTCGTGCAGCAGCGGACGCACCTTGTAGAGCGGATCGCCGGCGGGTGCGTAGGCGGGCTGGTTGCGGACGAGCGTGCGGTCCTTGCAGCGCGGCTGGCTGAGCTCGATCGCCTGCGCGCCGCCGTGCAGGTGGCCGCCCGCGGCGACGATCCGGCCGGCCGCCGGGATCGTGAACGTGCGGTCGCGGGTCTGCGTCTTGGTCCCGCTCCCCGGCACCGTCCACTGCGGGTCGGGTGAGCAGGGCACGATGCTCAGCCAATACGGCTTGACCGGGATCACCGGACGGGTGTCGACGGTCATCCGGTACTCGACGTAGAACTGCCGGTCGCCCGCACGGTGGTGCATCACCATCACGAACGCGTGCCACTGGTCGGCGGGGTCCGTGGGGTAGCCGTAGCCGGGCGGGAGCGTCATCGGGCGCAGCTCCTCGCTCGTCCCCCAGAAGCGCTCGCGGGTGGACTTCTGCGGGCACATGGGGTCGCCGCGCTTGCCGTCCGGCCCGCCGTTGGTGAACACGAGGTGGTGCAGCATCGTGACCTGCTGCGGGATCACGTGGCCGGCCTTGTCGACGAGGCGGGCGTCCATCGCGACGATCGCCCCGGCCACGGGCGGCGGCTTCGGGACCGCGCTCTTGAGCAGCGTCTCGTAGGAGCCGATCGTGTACGGGCCGAGGCGGTGGACGTACGTGGTCAGGCTCGGGTCGGCGCGGTGCTCCGGCGGGGGTGGGGTGACCGTCGACGCGTGGGCACTCGCGGCGGGGGCGAGGACGAGGAGCGTGAGGATGGCGGCGACCAGGCGGAACATCAGGGTCGGGTAGTCAACACGATGGTCCGGTCGGCGGGGGAGGGTGTCCTCGGACGCACACCTTTGTGTAGCCGCAGACTCACATTGGCCTTCTAATTGTGAAGGACATGTTCCTCCCCAAACTCTTGACCGCCGCCGCTCTCGCGGTGGCGCTGATTCCCGTCACCACCGCCCAGGCCGCCGCGCCCTGGTCGGACCCCGTCGCCGTTCCCGGCTCCCAGGCGGGCGGCGGCCCGCAGGTCCTGTTCACCCGTACGCGCGGTGGCGCGGTCGCGTTCAACGGCGCGGGCTCGATCCCCGGCGCGCCGACGCTGCGCAGCCTGCTGGGTGATGCCGGCCCTCAGAACCCGACCACCTGGTCCGGTGCCCCGGACTTCGACACCACCTTCAGCGCCTGGGCCGCGGGCGACCGGATCATGTACGTCGGGCCGTCAGGCCGGCGCGTGAAGATCGGGATCGCGCCCGGGCCGTCCAGCACCTGGACGACGACGCTGCGCGGACCCGACACGGGCGGTGCGCGCGTGGCCGCCACGGCGGTGCCGCACGCCGGCACGGCCGGCGCGTTCGCGACCTTCGAGGGCGGCGGCGGCTACGTCTACCTCGTCCGCCAGCTCGGCACGCACGCGCCGTCGGCGACCCAGCGCGTCTCCGACAAGCGGGCCAGCATCCGCTCGGTCGCCGTCGCGATGAACGCGTCCGGCGACGTGCTGACGGCGTGGGATCTGCACGGGACCGTGCAGGCGCGCTTCTGGTACGGCTCCTCCAAGCGCTTCGGGCCGATCCAGAACCTCGGCAAGGTCAACGCCGCCATGCATCTCTCCGTCGCGCTGGGCAATGACCGCCGCGCGACCGTGGCGTGGGTCGACCAGCGCGTGAGCGAGGGCAACACCGGCCAGAACGCGACCGTGTGGGCGACCTCGCGCAGCGCGAGCCGCGGGTTCCTGCTCCCGGCGAAGCAGCTCGAGGCCTACCCGGACACGACGATCCCCGGCGGCACCGTCATCCAGGCCGCGTACACCTCGACGGGCCGTGGCATCATCGCCTGGAGCGGGCGCAATGCCGTCCGCGCCGCGCTGGTCAACGGCCGCTCGATCGGCGCCCCGCAGGACCTCGCGCCGATCGCCCCCACTGACAGCCTCCAGGCCATCGGCCTCGGCAACCTCGTGACGTCCTCGGGCGGCGCCGCCGCGGTCACGATGATCGCGCCCGTCGACGCGACGAACAACCAGATCCTCGTCGCGCCGCTGTCCAACGGCGCCGCGGCCTTCGGCCCGGCCGAGGCGGCCTCGGCGCCGGGACCCTTCCTCGCCGATCCGAGCGCCGGGTTCGACTTCACGACCAATCAGCTCACGGTCGCGTGGCGGGTGCCCCAGAGCGGCATCGCCCTGGCCACCCGCCCGACCCCCTGACGCTTTAAGGGGGGGTCAGACCCCTCAACATTCGTTTTGGCTCTGCGCCTGGGTTTGAATTGTTGAGGGGTCTGACCCCTTCGTCTGGGCGCTAGCGGATCGCGTGGTTGGCGGCGAAGAGGTTGCCGCCGTCCACGCGATCCTTGATCGCGCGCAGCTGGTTGACGGTGTAGCCGTCGAAGAGGCGGCCGACGTGCTCCGGCTTGTCGGTGAAGTTCAGGAGCGAGCGGCCGGCGTCGAACGGCGCGGTGGCGGTCATCAGGCGGGCGAGGGTCGATCGCCATCGCGGACTGGGCGTCGATCGGGCTGCCGACGGCGAAGAGCGAGAACGCCGCGTCGATCGGAAGTGCGCCGCCGAGGTGGCGCAGCTCGACGGAGATCAGGGGCGAGCGGCTGCCCGGGCCCGCGGCGCCGACGAGCGCGGTGATCGCGCTGTCGGGCAGATCGGCCAGGAGGCGGTGGTCGGTCAGCGCCGGGACCGGAGCCTTCGGATCGTTGTGGACCTCGATCAGGCCCGCGGGCGCCATCGCGGCGAAGAGGTCGAGCTGCGGCTCCAGCGCGCGCAGCGGAGCAAGCAGGTCTGGGTCGCCGAGGATCGCGGCCTCGACCACGACGAGCTTCGCGCCCCGCAGCGGCGGCGGGACGTCCGGCATGTCCGGCACCTGCAGGATCCGGCACAGCGACGTGATGTCGTCCGGGACGGTCGCGGTCCACTCCCGCCAGGCGGTGAAGATCTCCGCGGCCCGCTCCCACGGCCACGCCATCGCCCCCGCCGTGAGCGCCTCGACCGGGTAGAGCTTGAACTCCATCGCGGTCACGACGCCGAAGTTCCCGCCGCCGCCGCACAGCGCACGGAAGAGCTGCGGGTCGTTGTGCGCGTCGGTCCTGATGTGGCGCCCGTCGGCGGTGACGAGCTCGATCGCGGTCACGCTGTCGGCGGCGAAGCCGTACTTGCGCGCGAGCCACGACAGACCGCCGCCGAGCGTGTAGCCGACCACACCCACGTCGTGCGAGGAGCCGGCCAGGGGCGCGAGACCGTACGCGGAGGCGGGCGCGGTGACGTCGGCCCACAGGGCTCCGGCACGCACGCGGGCGCGGCGGGTCTGCGGGTCGATCCGGACGCCGCGCATGCGCTTGGTCGAGAGCAGGATCGTGTTCTCGAGCGAGGCGAGCGCGCCCGCGCCGTGGCCGGTGCCCTGGGGAGCGACGCGAAGGCCGGCCTCGCGCGCGAAGTTCACGACGGCGACCACGTCGGAGTCGGTCAGCGGCAGCGCGACGGCGGCCGGCCGCTGGTCGATGGCCAGGTTCCATGCGCGGCGCGCCTCGTCCCACCCTTCGTCATCCGGTCCGAACACGTCGCCGAAGAGGCGGGAACGGAGAGCTTCGACGTCGATCGAGGGGAGGTCCGTGATCAGCATGCGACCGATACTGCGGCCGCCGCCGATCTACCGCATCAGGGGGATCCCTAGTTCAGAGACCGCCTAGGCTGTCCGGCGGCCAGTAGGAGACGACGGCCTTGCCGATGATCCACTTGCGCGGGACCGGGCCCCAGAAGCGGCTGTCGTCGGAGTTCCCGCGGTTGTCGCCCATCAGGAAGTACATGCCCTTGGGGACCGTGATCGAGTTCAGGTTGCAGTCCGAGCTGGTGCACGACCGCGCGAACGGCTCCTTCGCGGCGACCCCGTTGCGCCACACGTGGCCGTTCTCGATCGCGATCCGGTCGCCGGGGAGGCCGACCACGCGCTTGACGAACGTCGTGGAGGAGTGCGTCGCCGTCGGTCTGGTGCACGGGCGGCGCGTCCCCGCGCCGCCGTTGTAGAACGGGCCTTCGCCCGGGTTGCCGCAGCTGCTCGTGTCCGCCCCGTGCGGCGGATAGAAGACGGTGATGTCGCCCAGCTTGGGGTCGGTCCCGATCCGGTGCGAGAAGCGGTTGACGATGATCCGCTGCCCCGGCTTGAGCGTGGGCTCCATCGAACCTGAGGGGATGCGATAGGGCTTGACGGCGAGTGCCTGAAGCGTCAGCGCGAAGAACAGCGCTGCCGCGACGATCAGGACGAGCTCGACCGTCGAGCGCACCGACTTCTTCGTCTTCACCGGACCCAATGTAGTTCAGCCGGCGCCGAAGCAGACGAAGGCTGCGCGGGCGGCAGTGAGACGGTTCTCATCTTCGTCGATCGCGTCGCGGGCGCGCACCAGCGCGGCGGCGGGCGGCGTGCCGGTGCGCAGCTCGTCGTCGAGGGCCAGCATGAGCCCTTTCGTGGCCTCATCCGGGACGGGAACGACGGCCGCGATGACGGTCGCAGTGCCGAGCGAGAACATCGCCGCGGTGAAGCCCATCAGCTCGTCACCCGCGTGGACGGTCGAGAGCCCCGATTCGCAGCTGGAGAGCACGAGGCGTCGCGGCGTCTTATTGAGGCGCTCGAGGTCGTAGACGGTCAGCGCGCCGTCGGCCAGCTCGAGGCTGCAGAACGACGGGTTGTCGTCACGGAAGTGCCCGTGGGCCGCGAGGTGGGCGGTGTCGGCGCCGTCAAGGGCGCTCGCGACGTTGGCCACGGTGGCCTGCGCGCCGGTCAGCGCGACGGCATGCGGGTGGCGTCGTGTGAGCGTCTCGATCTCCTCCGTGGCGGCGGGGAGACGCGGGCCGGCAGCGAGGACGGCGCCGGCGGCGGGGGGTGCGGCGTTGGCCCGCTGCCAGAGCCTGAGCGAGGGGGCGACCGAGAGCGGGCGGTGCGCGAGCGAGGGCAGCATCGACCACGGAAGCGCGTGCAGCTCGCCCGTGGGGACGAGCACGAGCGGCCCGTCAGCGAGCTTCAGCGGAGCGATCAGGAGCGTGTCGAGGCGCTGCGCCACGGTCGCGCAGATGCCGGCCATCGCGTCCGCGGCCCGCGAGCCGGGGCGGGCCGTGGCGAGGCTGCGCAGGCTGAAGCGCAGCGACGCGACCTCCTTGTTGACGTCAGCCTCGGCGCCCAGCCGGTGCAGCGCGGGCCTGCCGCCGGTGACCGTGACGGCGTGCAGCCGCCCGTCGAGCGCGAAGAACTCCACCAGCGTGCGGTCGCCGAGCGTTTCTAAAGGGGGTCTGACCCCATTTATGTTCGCGGTGGCGCCACCGCGGGTGCGCAGGGCGCGGCGGCGAACCGAGCGCTCGAGTGCGGCCTGGCGGCGGGTGAGGCTCGCGTCCGGGCGGCCGTCGCGCAGCGACTCGTCGAGCGCGGCGCTGACGCGGCGCAGCTCGGCCAGCTCGCTCGCCAGCTCCTCGTCGTCCGGTGGGCGGGCGGGGCGCTCCAGGAGCGCGGTCGCGCGCCGCCGTTCGGCGGCGGCGAGGACGCGCCGAGCCGATCCGGACTCGACCGCGAGCCGCAGGCCGAGCGTCGCAAGCTCCTCACCGTGCCCGGAGGCGTGCGCGCGCAGCTCGGTCGCGCCGAGCGTGATCCGGTGTGCCTCGAGCGCCCGCAGCCCGGCCGCGACCGCCGCGCCCGCCCCACGGCGATCGTCCTTGGACAGCCGCAGGAGCGCCGCCGCGTGCCACGCCCGCGTCCGCTGCAGGACCGGGCCCCGCTCACGCGCGGCGGCCGCGAGCTCGAGCTGGCGCCGCGCAAGCCGCGGCCGACCGAGCTCGAGCGCCGCCCGCCCGGCGATCAACCGCGCATCCAGCGCCTCGACGCCCCATCCGGCCGCGTCGAGCGACCGAATCGCGCGCCGCGCCTCACCCAGCGCGACCTCGAGCCGCGCCTCCCGCGCACCGAGCGTCGAGTTTCTCGCGCTCTCCTCGAGAAACTCGACGGTCGCGTCGCCGGAGGCGCCGGTCGTGGCCGCCACGCCCACGTCCATCCACGCGGCCTGGGCCGCCGCCGCGCGGGCCAGGGCGGACCAGGCGGGGCGGCGCTGCGCCACGAAGGCGGCGTCCGCGGCCAGCGCGTGCTCACGGGCCGCCGCCGAGTCGCCGCACAGCAGCTCCGCCTGGGCGGCCAGCAGCTGCGCCTCGGCGAGGTCTGAGCCCATGCCCGCGGACTCGAGCTCGGCGACCGCCGCGACCGCGTTGGCGCGCGCCTCCGACGCCAGCCGCGCGGACAGCAGGACGTCGCAGCGATCCATGAACAGCAGCGCCAAAGGCACGTCGTGCACGCGGTACTCGGCCTCGACGCGGTCGAACAGAGACAGTGACAACGGGACGTCGCCGCGTCGCGCCGCGACCCAGCCGAGGTTGTGGCGGACCTGGGTGGCGGCCAGCCCGCGGTCGTCGGCCTCGTGCAACGCGATCGCGCGCTGCAGATCCGCTTCGGCGGCCGCCAGCGCTCCCCGATGCACCTGCAGGACGCCACGGTTGTTGAGCAGCCGCGCCTCCCACAGCGTGTCACCCGCCCGGCGGAACGCGGCCAGCGGACGGCGGTAGCCCTCCAACGCCTCGGCGAAGCGTCCCAGCCGCTGCAGGATCAGCGCCCGCTGCATCTGCAGACGCGCCAGCGCCGACCCGTCCAAGACCGGCAACGCCCGGTCGGCCTCGACCAGCCCCTCGCCGATCGCGCCCTGCTGCGTCAGCGCCCACGAGAGCGACATCCGCGCCTCGCCCTCGCGCCGCACATACCCGCCGTCAACCGCCAGCGACACCGCCCGCCGCAGGTGCGATACGGCGGCCTCCGCGTCGCCGAACTCGATCGCCGCCAAGCCCAGCGCACGCTCCGCGGTCGATGAGGCCTCGAGATCCACGGAGGACGACAACACCGACGACGCCAGCCGCGCCGCGGCCCGGGCATCGGCTGAGACGAGGCGGACGGCTTCGTCGGCGTCTTCGAGCAGCGCGGTCACTAACCGCAAGCCTCGCGCAAAAAGACCCTTGCCCGCCACCCCCGCGATCAGGGAGGGTGTCGGCCATGAGCGAACTGCCTGAGCGCTGGGACCCTCGCAAGGTCGCGCTCTGTAGCGACAAAGAGAAACCGTTCCTGCTGCGTCCCGGCCAGATCCTCGTCGGCCCCGGCGACGCCCCCGACGTCGCGAAGGTCCTCACGGGGTGGAAGCCACAAGAGCGCCGGACGTTCGGCGTGACGACCTTCACCCGCACACCGCAGAACCCCGCGGACCCGGCCAGAGAAGTGCTGGACGCGATCGCGAAGGTGCGCAAGGCCACCGCGGGCCGCCCACAGGGCCCGGTGCGCGTCGCCCCCAACCACGTCCTCGTGGGAGAAGCAGGCGGCGCGATCACGCTCACCGGCGAACCCCGGCTGCAGGGCGGTCCGGGCTCCTCCGTACGCGTCGCGGCACCCCCGAAGACGATGCCCCTGCGCACCACCCGCCGCGGCGACGGCAAGGGCGTCCGCATCGCCGTCCTGGACACGGGGCTCTTCACCCACCCGTGGCTCGCCGCCGTGCAGAAGGCCACCGCCTCCGATGACGTCTGGGACGTCGACCACGACGAATACGCGGACGCCGAATCCGGCCACGGCACCTTCATCGCCGGGTTGATCCTGCAGGTCGCACCCGCCGCGGAGGTCTACGTCGTCAAGGTGCTCGACTCCAACGGCGTGGGGGACGACTCGACCGTCGCGCAGGCGATGGAGCAGCTGCCGCAGGACGTCGACCTCGTCAACCTCTCGCTGGGCGGCTACACGATGGACGACGCCGCGCCGCTGGCGATCTCCTGCGCTCTGAACGCGATGCGCAAGCAGCGCAATGTGGTGGTCGCCGCCGCCGGCAACGCCGGCAAGAGCCGCCCGTTCTGGCCGGCGGCGTTCAAGCAGGTCGTCGCGGCGGGCGCCGTCGACGAGAAGGACGGTCACTGGAGCAAGGCCGACTTCAGCAACTTCGGCTGGTGGGTGGACACCGCCGCGCGCGGCGTGAACCTGCAGTCGACGTTCAACAAGGGCAAGTCCAAGGCCGCCACCGGACCCAAGCCCGATCCCGCCGACCCTTGGATCACCTTCGACGGCTGGGCCGCGTGGGACGGAACGTCGTTCTCCTGCCCGATCACCGCCGCGATGCTCGCCCGCGCGATGTCGCGCAACGGCTTCGCGACCGCCGCCGAGGCGCTCGCCCACCTGCTCTCGACCTCACCGCCGGCGCCGCAGCCCGACTTCCCGCTCGCCGTCCTGGTGGACGAACTCCAACCCTAGATACTCGTCCAGGGGATCGCGATCTGCGCGCCGCGCAGCGCGACGTGCAGCCGCACCACACCCGCCCGCAGGCCGTCGAGCGAGAAGCGCCCGAGCTCGTCGGCCTGCACCGACAGCCCGTCCTCGCCCGGCCGTTCGAGCGTCACCAAAGCGCTCGCGGGCGGGAGGAGCTGGCCCTCCAGCCGGCGTTCGCGCGGACCGGTCGCGACGACTTCGAGCTCGATCCCGAGCCGCGGCGACTCGAAGCTCAATTGCCGTGGCCCGCTGCCCCCGCGCACGAGCACTGCACCCGCCTCCTCGTCCGCGCTGTCGCGCAGAAGGTCGGCGAGCTCGGCGTCCACGGTGCGCCACGTGAAGGCGCCTCGCGCGGCTTCGTTGAGCAGCGGCGGCACGGGGTCGACCCGCGAGATGAGTGCGCGCAGCGCGGCTTCGGTGATGGCGTCGGAATCGGTCATGGCAGCTCCCTCTGATCGGTGGCGGTGACGCCCTCACCCTCGGCCAGCCCGCGCAGGCGCTCCAGGCACCGCGCGCGGGTCGGACCGATGCTGCCGATCGGCATGTCCAATGCGGACGAGATCTCGTCGTAGCTGGCGGGCGGATCGGAGACCAGGATCCGCAGCAGCGTCTGGCAGCGCTCAGAGAGCCCGCCGAACGCCTGCCACAGCGCCTGATCGCGTTCCGCCGTCAGCAACGCGGCCCCGAGATGCGCGTCCGTCGGTGTCTCCGGCAGTTCCTCGGTGGGAACCTGCCGTGAGGAGTGGCGCAGCGAGCGCAGGGATTCGCGGCGCGCGGTCGTGGCGAGCCACGCTCCGACGCGTTCCGGATCCTCCAAGCGACCCAGGTGCTCGACCAGGCGAAGCCAGGTCGTCTGCACCACGTCGGAGGCGTCCGCCATCGGCAGGCGAAAGGACCGCGCCACGGACCAGACCAGCCCGTTGTAGCGGTCCACCAGGCCGTTCCAGGCGGCCTGATCCCCCTCCGCGGCGGCCCCGACGAGCTCTGCCACCTCAGACATGTTTCGCGAACGTACCAGACGCTCGCTATCGACCCAGTGTGACGTCGTCATGCACCCCACATGAGCGTCGAAGGCGCCCGCTGATACGTCAGGGGATCAACAGCAGCTTCCCGGTCGATCGGCGCGCTTCGAGGTCCTCGTGGGCGCGCTGGGCATCCTGCAGCGGGTAGCGCTCGCCGATCCGCACGTCGAGCCTGCCCTCGGCGATCCAGTTCAGGACGTCGCCCGCCCGCTGCTCGAGCTCCTCGCGCGTGGCGATGTAGCCCGGGAGGCCCGGACGCGTCAGGTACAGCGACTTCGCCTGCAGCTTCTGCGGGTCGTAGTCGGGGGCGGGACCGGAGGCCATGCCGTACAGGACGAACATCCCGCGCGTGCGCAGCGCGCCCATGCCCTCCTCGAACGTCGTCGCGCCGATCGCGTCGTAGATGACGTGGGCGCCGGCGCCGCCGGTGTACGAGCGCACGAAGTCTCCGAAGCCCTCGTAGGGGATCGATTCGTCCGCACCCGCGGCGCGGGCCAGCTCCGCCTTCTCTTCGGTCGACGTCGTGGCGATCACCGTGCCGCCGCGGGCCTTGATCATCTGCGTCAGCAGCAGGCCGACGCCGCCCGCGGCGGCATGGACGACCGCGACGTCACCCGCCTGCACCGGGTAGGTCGAGTGCGAGAGGTAGTGCGCGGTCATCCCCTGCAGGATCGCCGCGGCGGCGAGCTCGGTGGACGTCCCGTCGGGCACCCGGACCGCGTTGGCCACCGGCACCGCGACCTGCTCGGCGTAGCACCCGGGCGCCGCCGCCCAGGCGACGCGATCGCCCTCGGCGAACCCACCCGCCCCGCGCAGCACCGTGCCCGCGGCCTCCGCGCCGACGATCAGTGGCAGCGGCGCGTTCCCGTACGCGGCGCCACGACCTTCGCGTTCATAGACGTCGCGGTAATTGACGCCGATCGCCTCGACGGAGACGAGCAGGTCCTCAGCGCCCGGCTCCGGCTCCGGCACGTCGGCGTGCGTGAGGACTTCGGGGCCGCCCTTGCTGGTGATCTGGATCGCGCGCATGGCAGCATTGTTCGCACATGGACGATGTGAGCGAGTTCATCAAGGCCGCCACATCGGGCCGTCGCGCGCGGGCCGAGGCGCTCTACGGCCCGGCGATCGCGGACGATCCGTGGGTCCGGCTGGCGCACGGCGACGGCTGGGAGGGCGACGCGAACGCGCCCGGCGGCCCCAACGGCTGGGCGCCGCTGCTCTACGTCGCGCACTCCGTCTTCGCCTCGCCCGCCCTCGCGCGCGAGTTGCTGGAGCGCGGCGCCGACCCCAACGCGACCTTCACCAACGAGTACGGCGAGATGTCCGCGCTCTACGGGGCCGCGGGCGTCGTCCACGACCCGGAGCTGACGGAGGTGCTGCTGCGCGCGGAGGCGGACCCGGACGACGGCGAGTCGGTCTACCACGCGACCGAGGCCGTGAGCCCGGAATGCCTGCGGCTCCTGCTGGAGTACGGCGCGACGGTCGAGCCGATCATGCTCGCCCACGCCCTCGACGACGACCGCCCGGAGCACGTGAAGCTGCTGCTCGACTACGGCGCGGACGCCACCGAGTTGCTCCCGCACGCCGTCCGCCGCGGACGCGGCGCGGAGACGATCCGCGTGCTCGTCGACTCCGGGGCGGACCTCGAGCACCGCGGGGGCGAGCTGTGGCGCAAGCCCGAGCGCCTGCGCACCGCCTACCAGCACGCGGTCCTGCGCAACCGCGACGAGGTGGCGAGCGCGCTGGAGGGATACGGCGCGAAGACCGACGTCGAGTTCGACGACCTCGCCGTGGCCGCGATCGCGCGCGGCGAGCGCCCGCCGGTGGTCCCCGAGGCGCCGGACTACGACCAGCAGGAAGTGCTGATCCTCGCCGAGGCGCTCCCGCTCGTCGTCGAGCTCTACGGCCCGGACTTCCGCGGCGTCGTCGGCGGGTCGCCGACCGCGTCGCTGCTCGCCCACGCCGCGTGGTTCGGCGCGCCCGACCGGGTGCGGGTCCTGCTCGCCAACGGCGCGACACCGGACGCCCTCGGCGCGGCCGTGTTCGGCTCACACGGCTGGCGGGAGCCGGGGCGCGACCACGTGGCCGTCGCGGAGCAACTCGTCGCGGCGGGCGACGTCATCCAGCCGCAGTACGCGGCCGAGGCCGACGGCCCGCTTGCCGAGTGGCTCGCAGCACGACCCCCACGCTGAGCCCGAACGCCACGTGATCCGCCCACTGCCGGCCCTGCGGGAGGGCCGCGATCGGGGGAAAGAAGCGTCCGAGCAGCGCGAGGTCCAGACCCGCGATGGCGAGGCCGCCGAGCGCCGCCAGCACCGGCTCGTCGTGATCGGGGAGCACAGCGCCCAGCACGCCCGCCCACCCGAGCGAGAGCGCGAGATGCACGGGCGCGCCCGCCGCGAGGAGCAGCGCCGTCCGCTCGCTGCGCGGCAGCAGCACCTTCCCGAGCGCCCGCCCGCCTTCGAGCGGATCGCCGCCTTCGAGCAGCGTCGTCACGGTCGACGGGAAGCCGGACACGACTGCTCCGGCCATCCCGGCGGCGAGGACGTCGAGCGGGCGGCGGCGGCTCACCGCCGCGACCTTACGCCGTCATCAGCGCGGCGACCGCGACGTCCTCGCGGTCGGCGGCGGCGCGGTAGACCGTGTACGCGTCGCGCCGCGCGGCCAGCGGGGCTTCGCACCAGAGGCGGAAGGCGAGGTGGGCATCGTCGCGGGCGTTTTCCCACGCCAGGCGACGGTCATTGCTGGAGGGGGTCATGCCCGTAGAGAGCGGAATGAGCGCGCGCTGATACGTCAGTTGCCGCCAAACCACATAGTCTTGCGCGCCTGCGTTCATTCAGGAACATCCGAGCAGCGGTCGTCGGCACCGGTTTCATCGGCCTGGTCCACGTCGAGGCGCTGCGGCGGCTCGGGATCGAGGTGACCGGCATCGTCGGCTCCAGCCCGGAGCGCGCCGCCGCCAAGGCCGGCGCCCACAACCTGCCGGAGCCGTACGAGTCCTTCGAGGCGATGCTCGGCGACGAGCGCGTCGACGTGGTCCACCTCGCCACACCGAACCACCTGCACTACGACGAGGTCCGCGCCACGTTGGCCGCCGGCAAGCACGTCGTGTGCGAGAAGCCGCTGGCCATGACCAGCGCGCAGACGGTTGAGCTGCTCGCGCTCGCCGAAGCGTCCGGCCTCATCCACGCCGTCAACTTCAACCAGCGCTTCTACCCGCAGAACCTCAACACCCGCGAGGTCGTCGGGCAGGGTGACCTGGGCGACGTCCGGCTGATCACCGGCGGCTACATGCAGGACTGGCTGCTCTACGACACCGACTGGAGCTGGCGGCTCGAGCGCGAGCAGGGCGGAGACCTGCGCGTCGTCGGCGACATCGGCTCGCACTGGCTGGACCTCGTGAGCTACATGACCGGCCTGCGGGTGGACGCCGTGATGGCCGATCTCACCACCTTCATGCCGATCCGCAAGCAGCCGGTCGGGCACGTCGAGACGTTCGCGACCGAGGGCGGGGGAGAGACGCGCGACCGCGCGATCGAGACCGAGGACGCCGTGGGGCTGCTGGTGCGCTTCGAGGGCGGCGCGCGCGGCGTCGTCACGCTCTCGCAGGTCAGCGCGGGGCGCAAGAACCACCTGCACTGGGAGATCAACGGCACGCGCGCGAGCGCCGCATGGCGCGCCGAGCGGCCGGAGGAGCTGTGGATCGGGCATCGCGAGCGGGCCAACGAGGCGTCGCTGCGCGATCCCGGCAAGCTGCAACCGTTCGCCGCCTCCCATACGACGATGCCCGCGGGGCATTCCGAGGGCTACGGCGAGACGTTCCGCGAGCTCTACCGCGCCGTCTATTCGGCCGTCGCCGCGGGCGAGCCGCCCGCCGAGCCGGACTACCCGACGTTCGCCGCCGGGCACGAGCAGGCGCTGATCGGTGACGCGATCGCCCGCTCGCACGCCGAGGGCCGGTGGGTCGCGGTTCAGCGTTGAGCGCCGTCATCTTCGATTGCGACGGGACGCTCGTCGACTCCGAGCCGCTGTCGGCGGAGACCTGGCGGCATGTGCTCGGGCGCCTCGGCTACGAGACCACCGACGCCGACGTCGCCGCGGTCGTCGGCTCCTCGTATCCGCGCACCCACGCCTTCTTCGCCTCGCGCGTCGCGCTGCCCGCGCCCGAGGTGCTGCTCCCCGAGCTCAATCGGGTCCTGTTCGGACTGATCGACGACCGGCTCGAGGTGTTCGAGGACGCGATCACGGCGGTTGCCGACCTGCGGGAGCGCGGCGTGCCGATCGCCGTCGCCTCGGGATCGGTTCGCGAGCGGCTGAACCGCACGCTCGCGCGCGCCGGCCTCGCGTTCGAGATCACGGTCGCGGGCGACGAGGTCGAGCACGGCAAGCCGTCGCCGGACATGTTCTTCCTCGCGGCGGCCCGGCTGGGCGTCGCGCCGGAGCGCTGCGTCGTCGTCGAGGACTCGGCGCCGGGCGTCGCGGCGGGACGCGCCGCGGGGATGCCGACGCTCGGCGTGCGGCGGGTCCCGGACATCGATCTCTCGGCCGCCACACGCGTGGTCGACGTGGTCAGCGCGGACGCGATCCTCGCGATGCTCTCGTAATTGCGCGTTGACGCTTACCAATCAGTGCGACGCCCGCCATTAGGCGGACAGCCAAGTCAGCCTGCTCAGAATTGACAGCAGGATGACAATTGGTCACAGCGAGCGTATGTTGGTCACGGACGTATCCACGCCATGGCTGAGCCCGAGACGCAATCGGCGCAAGACGCAGGCGAGCTTGACGAATCGCTGCTGAGGGCGATTTCTCACCCGCTTCGCCACCGCCTGCTCGGAATGCTCGACGGTCGGGTCGCCTCGCCGAACCAACTCGCCCGTGAACTCGGGCTCCCGCTCGGGCGGGTCAGCTACCACATCCGCCTGCTGAGCGACCTCGGCGCGATCGAGCTGGTTCGCACCGAACCGCGCCGCGGCGCGTTGGAGCACTTCTACCGCGCGGTCACGACCGTCTGGTTCAGCGAGGGCGACTGGACGAAGCTCCCGCGCTCCGCCCGTCGCGGCATCCTCGGCCAGAACCTCCAGCAGATCGTCACCGAGGTCACCTCCGCCGCCGACAGCGGCGGGTTCGACCTCCCCTCCAGCCTGGTCCTGCGCGCGCCGCTGCGCCTGGATGAGGCAGGCATGAGCGAAGTCTCCGGGCTCCTGCGCGCCGCGCTGGACCGGGCGCGCGAGCTCAGCAATGAAGCGGGCGAGAACGGCGGAGACTCCGCCGAGCTCTCGATCCTGCTCTTCGGCCGCGCGTAAGCTCGACCCATATGAGTGGCGCAAGACGCGTGCTCGTCGCGGTGGCGGCGGGGCTGGCACTGGCCGACGCGTCGATCGTCGCGCTGGCGCTCCCCCCGATCCTCGCCGAGATGCACACGACGATCTCCGGCGTCGCGGCGGTGATCGGCGTCTACGCGCTGGTGCTCGCCGTGGCGATCTGGCCCGCCTCGCGGGTGCGGGTCGGGCCGTGGGGCTTCGTGCTCTTCGCGGTGGGCTCGCTGGGCTGCGGCGTCGCCGGCTCGCTCGAGCTGCTGCTCGCGTTCCGCGCGATCCAGGCGGTGGGCGGCGCGGCCGCATTGATCGCGGCGTTCGCGCTGCTGGACGCGGGCGAGTCGCCCGCCGGCCGCCGCTTGTGGCTGGGCGCCGCATTGGTCGGCACGGCGGCGGGCCCGGCGATCGGCGGCGCCCTCACCGAGGCCTTCGACTGGCGCGCGATCTTCATCGTCCAAGCCCCGATCGCCCTCGCGGCCGCGGCGGTGAGCATCCGGCGGGAGCCGGCGCCCATCGAGCCGGCGGTGGCAGCGGCGCCGGCGCCGCGCAGAGCGGGCCCGAGCGACGGCCTGTGGTCGCGCGGAGAGGGGCGGCCAACAACATCCTTGTGGGGCGCCGGCCCGCGATCGCACGCGCCGGCCGGCGACGCCGGGACGACGGAGCGGGGCGGCGACGCCGCGCGCACCGCGCCGGGATGGGACGTGCCCCGGGCCGCGCCGGCCAGCGGAGCCGGCCAGACCGCGCCCGGCCATGCGGCGCCGGCCACG
>NZ_JAPDOD010000006.1 GCF_027587205.1 Solirubrobacter ginsenosidimutans | reverse complement strand
CCGCCCGTTGCCGCCCCGCCGGCACAGGCCGCACCGCCCGCCACCGCGACCGCGCCGGCCGTTCCCGCCGGTCCGCGCGCGCCGCTCGCCGACGCGGCGCTCGAGGCGCTCGTCGTCGCTTCGCACACGCCCGCCGTGCAGGCCGCCGCGGCCGAGCTCGCCGCGCTCGAGACCGCGTTCAAGGGCCTCGCCCACAACGAGCGCAACGAGGAGACCGGGCAGGGGCGCGACGACCTCGTGGCCGGGTTCCGGTCGCTGCGGGCCAAGGTCGCGGTGCTCGAACCGGCGCTGCAGCCGCACTTCTACCGCGCGATGAACACGCTCTCGCCCTACTACTACCAGGGCCTGAACATCATTCTCGAGTTCGATCGCAAGGACAAGGTCACCGGGAAGATCACGCACGTCTGGAACACGTGCAACATCACGTCGCTGTCGATGACGCTCGAGGCGCTCGGCAAGTCCTCGGGCGACTACAAGCACCCTGAGCTGATCCCGCCGATCGCCAAGGTCTTCAAGAAGGACATCGACGACAAGGCCGCGGGCAAGGTGGGGTCCGAGCTCGCCGGCCTGCGGCTCCCCGACTACGTCGCGATGGCGGCGATCGCGTGGCAGATGGGCTACAAGACCGGCAACGACGCCGCGATCCTCAAGGGTGGGAACGACGCGTTCAACGCGATCCCGAGTGCGGACGCGATCGCCACGCTCGCGGCCGACTTCGGCGCCAAGGCGACCAAGGGCAACCTCGCGACCGCCGACGACCTAGCGAGCTACGGCAAGGATCACTGGAAGGCGGCCGACAACCAGGCCACCGACGAGACGAAGAAGAACCGCACGGCCGAGCAGCGCGCCGCCAACGCCGGCGGCCTCTCCACCGCCGAGATCGAGCGCAAGGTCCCGCTCGAGCGCTACAAGAGCACGGTCATCGCCAAGCTCGGCCCGCAGCTCGACGCGGGCCGGCAGGTCGTGATCGGCCAGTACCGCCACTTCGTCCGGCTGCAGGCCGTCACCGACGAGTTCGTGATCAAGGACGACCCCGGCCACTACACCGGCGCCAACGAGAAGGCGACCTGGGAGGAGGCCCGCGCGATGGGGCTCTTCCTGAAGTGGATCGTCATCGAGTAGCCGAAACGCTCATCCCATCGTGGCCGCGGCGCCGCCACCATGGGGGCGGCCGATGCCGCTCACCCGCCTGCTCTCACACGCCCTGGTCGCCTACACGCTGGAGGTCGACGCCGGGTTCGAGGCGCGCGTCCCGCACCGCACCACCGACCACGGCGGCCCGCGCGGCGCGCCCTGGCTCGTCTCGCTCGCGATGTACTTCAACTGCCTGCGGTTCGTCGACGCGGACGGCCGCACCGAGGCCGAGATCGCGCAGCGTGCGCACACAGCGACGAACCTCGACGGGATGCGGCGCTGGGGCTACGTGAGCGTCGACGACGGCGTCGTCCGCGTGACGCCGGCGGGGCTCACGGCGAGCGCGGAGTTCGCAAGGCAGATCGAAGCGGTCGAGATGCGCTGGGCCGAGCGCTTCGACCTCCAGCGGCTGCGCTCCGCGCTCAGCGGGCGCATCGACGTGGAGATGCCGGACACGCTGCCGATCCTCGGCTACGGCCTGTTCTCCCGCGGCCGCGTGACGACCGGCGAGCGGGCCGCCGCCGACGCGGAGGCGCCCCTGTGCGTCCTGCTCTCCCGCGCGTTGCTCGCGATCGCGCTGATCTTCGAGCGGCGGTCGAAGGTCTCGCTCGCGGTGGCCGCGAACACGCTGCGGGTGCTCGACGCGCGCGTCGCCGATCTCCCGAAGCTGACCGGCGTCTCGAAGGAGGGCAACGCGATGGCGCTCGGCTGGCTCGAGCGCAGCGGCTTCGCGGAGATCGGCAAGGACGGACGCTTCAACGTCGCCCGGCTGACGCCGGCCGGAGCCGAGGCGCGGGCCGCCGCGCAGGAGCGGCTGGCGCGGATCGAGGCGCGGATCGGCGACGGCGAGCTGCTCGCGGCGCTCGAGCCGATCGCGGGCTTCGTTCCCGCGCCGAGCGGGTGGCGCGAGAGCGCGAAGCAGCCGGAGACGCTCCCCCATTTCCCGATGGTGCTGCACCGCGGCGGGTATCCGGACGGCGCCTGAGCGGCGTTATCCTGCCCCGCCGTGGCCGACGACAGCGCCTTCACGCACATCCGCCAGTGGGGCGATCCGGTCCTGCGCGAGAAAGCCCGTCCGGTCGAGACCTTCGACCGCGCCTTCGCGCAGCAGGTCTCCGAGCTCGAGGAGCTGATGAAGGGCGCCGACGGCGCCGGGCTCGCGGCCACGCAGGTCGGCTCGCTGCGGCGGGTGTTCGTCTACCGGCTCCCGGACGACGAGGACGACGCGCCCGCGCGCGTCGTCGTCAACCCCGAGATCGAGTCGTCCAGCGATGACGTCGAGACGATGCTCGAAGGCTGCCTGTCGCTCGGCAAGGCGCGGGTCAACGTCGAGGTCGAGCGCCCGCGCGCGGTCGTCCTCACCGGCCAGGACGCGGCTGGCGAGCCGTTGCGGATCGAGGCCGACGGCGGCCACGCCCGCGTGCTCCAGCACGAGCTCGACCATCTCGACGGCGTCCTCATGCTCGACCGCACCTCCACCGAACAGCGCCGAGCGGCGGTACGCGCCCTCAACGCCGGCCTCCCGTGGAGGCCGGCGAAGGAGGAGGAAGACGCCGCTACTTCGCCGCCTGCAGGATGAAGTCGGCCGTCGTCTTCGGCTGGGAGATGAAGACGACGTGGCTCGCGCCCTTGACCGTGACGGTCTTCTTCGGGCTGATCCGCTTGGCCATCGCCTTCTCGGCGTCGGCACCGATCGCCTTGTCGGCGCCGGCGATCATGTAGTAGCTCGGGATCGTCTTCCAGGCGGGCGGGCCGGAGGGCTCACCGAGGGCGACGAGCGACGCCGGGCGCTGAGCGAGCGACATGTTGCGCGCGAGCTTCTTCGACAGGTCGGCGGCGAAGATCTCGTGGAAGACGTTGAGCTTGATCGTGCCCTCCTGACCGATGCTGCCGTCCGGGTTCGGGAAGTTCTTGATGTCGAGCGTGGCCGGCCCGATCTGCCCCTGCTTGCCGAGCGCGCTCAGGGTCAGGACGGTGTCGCCTGCGTCCGGCGCGTAGGCGGCGATGTAGACGAGCGCCTTGACGTTCGCGTTGCCGGTCGCGGCGTTGGTGATGACCATGCCGCCGTAGGAGTGGCCGACGAGGACGATCGGCCCGCTGATCTGACTCAGCACGCTCTTGATGTACGCGGAGTCCGCGGACACGCCGCGCAGCGGGTTCGGCGGGCTGACGACCTTGTAGCCCTTGTCCTCGAGGATCGTCTGGACGCCGTACCAGCCGGAGGCGTCGGCGAAGGCGCCGTGGACGAGGACGACGGTGGGCTTGGCGGCTTGCGCGGCCGCGGGCAGCGTGGCCAGCGCGGCGAAGGCGGTCACGAGGACCGCGATGCGGCGAAGAAGTCTCATCTTCGTGACGCTATGGAGCGCGCACAGCCCTCGGCTTGCGTCAATCGACTGTGGTGAGCGGCGTGAGGCTACTGTCGTCGACGGTAATGCCCAAACCTGGCGCGTTCGGGGCGCGTCCGCGGCCATCGTGGCTGCGCGGCTCGTAGCCCGCGATGTGCTCGAGCGTCCAGTCGTTCATGAAGCTCGCCGTCAGCAGCTGGGACGGGGCCGTGCTGGCGGCGAGGTGGGCGACCGCGGCGGTGGTGACGTCGCCGCCCCAGCTGTCCTCGATCGTGAACCGCAGGCCGAGCCGCTGCCCGAGATCGCGCATCAGCTTCGCCTTGGTGAGGCCGCCGACGCGCCCGATCTTGAGGTTGATCGCCTCGATCGCCGGCCGCGCGCGCAGCAGCGCGTCGATGTCGGTGATGACCTCGTCGAGCACCATCGGGAGCGTCGTGCGCTCGCGGACGATCAGGCACTCCTCGAGCGTCGGGCAGGGCTGCTCGAAGAGCACGCGGTCGAGGTCCTCGAGGGCGCGCGCGGCGATCGTCGCGTCCTGCAGGCGCCAGCCGCCGTTGGCGTCGGCGATGATCGTCTCGCCGGGCTCGGTCGCCTCCAGCACCGCTCGCACGCGCTGCGCGTCCTCGCGCGGGTCGGCTCCGAGCTTGAGCTGGAACAGGCGGATGCCCTCGGCCCGGCGCGCTTTGACGTGTTCGACCATCGACGCGATCGGGCCGAGCGGAATGGCGACGTAGAGCGGGAAGTCGGCGGCGGTCGCCCCACCCAGGAGCGTGCTGACGGGCAGGCCCGCGGCCTTGCCGAGCAGATCCCAGCAGGCGATGTCGACCGCCGCCTTGGCGTAGTCGTGGCCCGCGAGCGCGTGGTCCATGGCGTGCCAGACGGCGTTGAGGTTGCGGGGATCGATGCCCTTCAACGCGGGCGCGAGCTCGCGCAGCGCCGCGCGGGCGCCGCCGGCGTGCGCGGGAAGGTAGGCGGGACCGAGCGGGCAGGTCTCGCCGTAGCCGGTGAGCCCGTCGTCGGTCTCGAGCTTGACGATCGTGCTGGGCAGCGACGTGATCGTGCGCCCGCCGGACATCACGTATTCGCCGTGCGCGTAGTGCAGGTCGTAGCCGAAGCTGGTCACGCGAGCGATCCTCATTGCCGCGTGACAGTATCTTCGCCTCGTGGTCGCCGCGGCCGCCGACCTGCTCCAGGCGCGACAGATGCAAGCGCTGTCGTTGACGGTCCACATCCCGATCGTCTGCTTCGGGATCGCGTTCCCGGCGATGATGCTGTTCGTCGAGGGTCTGTACCTGCGGACCGGCGACGCCACCTACAAGGCGCTCGCCAAACGCTGGTCGAAGGTCGCCGTGACGCTGTTCGCGGTGGGCGTGGTGACGGGGACGATCCTGAGCTTCGAGTTCGGCCTGCTGTGGCCGGAGTTCATGGCGCGCTTCGGTGAGGTGTTCGGGATCGGCTTCGCGCTCGAGGGGATCTCGTTCTTCGTCGAGGCGATCTTCATCGCGATCTACGTCTACGGCTGGGACCGGCTCCCGAAGCGCACGCACTTCCTGACCGGGATCCCGGTCGTGTTGAGCGGGTTCGCCGGGTCGTTCAACGTGATCGCGGTCAACGGCTGGATGAACGACCCGACGGGGTTCGACCTCGGTCCCAACGGCGAGGTGCTCGACCCGCAGCCGTGGTCCGCGCTCCTGAACTCGAACATGTGGCACGAGCTGATCCACATGTACCTGGCGGGCTACCTGGTCTGCGGGTTCATCGTCGCCGGCGTGTACGCCTACGCGTGGCTGAAAGGGCGCCGCGATCGCTATCACCGCACCGCGCTGGTCGTGACGCTGGCGTTCGCGTCTCTCGTCGCGCCGGTGCAGGTGATCGTGGGCGACTGGGCGGGGCGGACCGTCGCCGAGCGCCAGCCCGTGAAGCTCGCGGCGATGGAAGGTCTGCAGCACACGACGACGGGCGCGCCGTTCACCCTCGGCGGGTTCTACGACGAGTCGCGCGGCGAGGTGCGCTTCGGGATCGAAGTCCCGAAGATGCTGTCGCTGCTGGCCAAGCACGACCCGAACGCGACGATCACCGGCCTCGACTCGGTTCCGCCCGCGGACCGTCCGCCGGTGAACATCGTGCGCTACGCGTTTCAGACGATGGCCGGGATCGGAACCGGGCTCGCGCTGCTCGGCGTCTGGTTCATCGTCACCTGGTACCGCAAGCGACGGTTGCCGCTCTCGCCCTGGTTCTTCCGCTTGGTGATGCTGGCCGGGCCGTTGTCGTTCGTCGCGCTGATCGCGGGGTGGATCGTGACCGAGGTCGGCCGCCAGCCGTGGATCGTCTACCAGGTGATGCGCACCGAGGCGGCGGTCACGAACGCGAACGGGCTCGGCGTCGGCTACGTCGTGTTGATCCTCGTCTACATCGGCTTGGGCGCGGCGGTCGTGTGGCTGTTGCGCCGGCTGGCGCGCAAGCCGCCGGAGACGGAGGTGGCGGGTCGTGGCTGAGGTCTGCGCGGCGTTCATCGTGCTCGGCATCGCGGCGTACGCGGTGCTCGGGAGCGCCGACTTCGGCGCCGGCTTCTGGGACCTGACCGCGGGCGGCGCCGCGCGCGGCGGGCGGCTGCGGGGCATGATCCAGCGGTCGATGGCGCCGGTCTGGGAGGCCAACCACGTCTGGTTGATCTTCGTGCTCGTGATCTGCTGGACCGCGTTCCCGACGGCGTTCGGCTCGATCTTCACGACGCTGTACATCCCGCTCTTCCTGGCCGCGATCGGGATCATCTTCCGCGGCACCGCGTTCGCGCTGCGCGGCCAGGCGGCGACGATCAACGAGGCCCGCGTGCTGGGCGCGCTGTTCGCCTCGGCGTCGGTGCTGATCCCGTTCTGCTTCGGGGCGGTGCTCGGCGGGATCGCCTCCGGCCGCGTCGGGCTCGGCAACGCGACCGGTGACCCGTGGTCGTCGTGGCTGAACCCCACCTCCGCGCTGATCGGGGTCATCGCCGTGCTGACCGGCGCGTATCTCGCCGCCGTGTACCTCGCGGGTGACTCGGTGCGGGCGGGCCTGCCGGACCTCGCCGCGGCGTTCCGCGCGCGGGCCCTGGCGGCCGGCGGCGCGAGCGGCATCGTCGCCATCGGCGGCTTGGCGATCCTGCGCTCGGACTCGCGGGCGATCTTCGACGGGCTGACGTCGGGCGCAGGCCTGGCCATGGTCCTGGTCTCCGCCGCGGCGGGCGGGCTCACGCTGTTCCTGGTCTGGACCGAGCGCTACGGCCTCGCCCGCGTCTCGTCCGCGCTGGCCGTCGTCGCGATCGTCGTCGGCTGGGCGCTGGCGCAGAACCCGTACCTGCTCCCGCCGCACCTGACGCTGGACGCCGCCGCGGCGGCCGACGCCACGCTTCAGGCGACGATCATCATCGTCGCCGTCGGCATGCTCATCCTCGGCCCGTCGCTGTGGTACCTGTACCGGCTGGTGCTGCGCGGCCAGCTCGACCAGACCTACGAGCCCCTCGACCAGCGCTTCCACACATGAGCCGGCTCGTCATCTTCGCCGTGTCGTGCCTGGTGATCGGCGTGATCCTGATGGTCGTGCTCGACATCATCTGGCTCGGCGTGCCGCTGCTCTTCGCGTTTGTCATCGCGGGCGTGTTCGCGATCGCCGACCCGGAGTTCCTGGCGCCTGACGACGAGGCTCAGCAGCCGTAGAGCGTGTGCGGCTCGGTGTCGTTGGCCGGGTCGACGAGCTTCCGGTACGCGGTCGCATCGGACGCGTCGAACGCGCTCAAGCGGTCGTCGGCGCGATTGAAGAACTGCGTGATCGTCGGCCGGTCAGCGTCGCGGAGGTCGAACTGATCGTTCGCGTCACCGAGGACCTTCAGCGCGCTGCCCAGGCCGCTCAACCCGCTCGGCACGCCGCGCCCGGCGCAGCTCGCGCCCGCGTAGTCCGTCGCCCACTTGGCGGGACCGAGGCCGTCGCCCAGCAGGTCGCGGGTGATGTCCGCCTGGGTCAGGATCCGGAACGCCTGGTCGAAGCCGAGGTCGCTGTGGGACGCATCGTCGAGGTTCAGCACGCCTTTGGACACCAGATAGGCGCGGGAACGCGGGTCAGAGCTCGACGGGTCGCGCGGCGCGATCAGCCCGGCGCCGGTCAGCTCCTCGTCGAGCTTGCTCGCGAAGAAGTTGGCGAAGCCCTCGTTGAAGGCGACGCAGGGCTTCTCCGAGGCGCCGTGCGTCGTGTCGGTCCCCAGCGCTCCAAAGACCAGGCAGTCCTCGCCCTGCTCGCGCGGGTAGGCGAACGCGTGCCCGAGCTCGTGCAGCATGTTCCAGCGGCTGTTGGTGTTGGCCGGGGCGATGTGGATGCCGTGGAAGACCGGGTCGGTCCATGAGTTGTCGCCGTCGTGCAGCGACGCGGGGTTGTTGAGGGTGACGGGGTTCAGGAAGGAGTGGCCGAGCGAGGTGACGTAGTCGATCGCCCGGCGATACAGGAGCCAGTCCTGCGCATCGGTGCGCGCCTGACCGGTGGCCTGATCGCCGGTCTCGCCCCCGAACGGCTCGCCCTGGAGGTCGATCGTGCCGGGTAGCTGCAGCTCGCCCGTGTCCTTGAGCACGTACCACTCGGGACTGCTCGACCCGAGCACGCGCAGGTCGCCGCTCGCGCTCTCGAACTTCGCCTCGACGCGGACCCGGCGCTGATCGCACTCGGTGTGCGTGACCGTGAACTCGCCGTTGGCGTTGGTGTGGACGGTGTCCCAGCGGCCGAACACGTTGCCGACCGTTCCGAGCCAGTCGGCGCCGGACACCTTGATCTCGACGCCCGGGAGCGGGTCGCCGTCGGCGATGCCGTCGAGCGTGGGGTTGCGCACGTACAGCCGGCCCTTCACCGTCCACTTGCACGGGTCGGACGAGCTCTGGTTCTGCGGCTGGCCGGGCGCGTTGCCGTACCCCGCCGGGTCGGTGGTGTTCGTGTCCTCGTCGTAGGAGAAGACGCCGGCGGACGCGGCGGCGGGGGCGATCAGCGCCGCGGCCACGGCGGCGAGGGCAAAGATGGTCGACCGCCGTCGGCGGCTCGGAGGGGTGATCTGCATGGAGGGAGAGACCCCGCCCCGCCGCGAGAGGTTGGCCGCATGAAGAAACCGATGTATCTTCGGGCCGGGTTTCCCTGTCTTTGAGGCGATGAACACCATGACCGTGCAGCCGAGCGATGCGCCTGGCGCCGAACGGGTGCCGCTGCTGGCCGATACGCCGCTCCGCGATCCCGCGCTGGACGGGTTCGGGTTCGTCGCGTTCTCCAACGCGCTGTGCCTCGTCGCCGACAACGAGCACACCGCGACGCCGTTGACGATCGCGGTCAGCGCGCCGTGGGGCGGCGGGAAGAGCTCCGTCGGCGGCATGTTGCAGACGCTGCTGGAGCGTCGCGTCGCCCGCCGGCACGGCGACCAGCCGCGGCTGGTGTGCTGGTTCAACGCGTGGGAGCACGAGGACGCCGAGCACCTGGGCGCGGCGCTCGCGGGTGCCGTCGCGCGCGAGGCGAGCCGGCGGCGGGTGTGGTGGCGGCGCGCGCTGTTCCCGCTCCCGAGCGTGATGCTCGAGTCCGGCGAGCGGCTGCGGCGGACGCTGGCGTCCGCGGCGTTGTGCCTGGTCGTCGCGACCGCGGTGGCGATCCTGCAACCGGATCTTCCGTTGATCGGCACCGACGCCGCCCGCGGCGCGGGTGCCGTGGGCGTGGCGCTCGTGGCGCTGCTGATCTTCCAGCGCGTGTTCGCGACCGCCAAGAGCGCAGCGAAGTTCATCGACGATCCCCGTTCGGCGGCGGCGCACGGATCGATGGCGGAGGTCAAGGGCCAGCTCGGCACGCTGATCCGTCATGCGACCCGGGAGGGCCGCCTCGTGATCCTGGTCGACGACCTCGATCGCTGCGAGAGCGAGCGCGCGCTGGAGGTCTGCCGCGTCGCCAGCCAGCTGCTGGCGCACGAAGGCGTCGTGACGATCCTGCTCGCCGACATGCGCCGGATCGCCGATTCGGCGTCCGTGCGCTTCGCGGGCGCGGATGACGCCGGCCGCCGGTATCTCGAGAAGATCGCGCAGGTCGAGCTGACGCTCCCGCCGCCCGATCCGGCGGCGATGCGCCGGGTCAGTTCGGGCTTCAGCGACTCACTGCGCACCGGGCCGCGGTTCGTGCGCGACGCTGCGGCGCCGGCGGCGGAGCGACGCCAGTGGCTCGGCTGGATCGAGCGGGCGAAGTGGTGGCCGCTGGCGGTGTGGGTGGTCTTTTTCTTCGTCCTGGTCGGCGCGACGGCCGACGAAGAGAGCAACACGCCGGCGGGCGTCGACGAGAGCCTGTACATCACGTTCGTCGTCGCGATCGGCCTGATCTTCTGGTCGAGCCGGCTTCGCCGCCGGCGCCGGCGCCAGCGCCAGGCGTACGAGCGCAAGATCGAGGACCTCAAACAGCAGGGCGAGCTGACACCGGACGTCGTCGCCGCCGAGGTCATCGCCGGCGTCCAGCCGGCCGATCATGCGCTCGTGGGCGACCTCGTATCGCGATCGTTCCTGGACAGCGCGGAGTTTCGCGCCGTCGAGCAGTTCATGGCCGACTATCCGGCACGCCTGCCGCGTGAGAGCAAGCGCATGTTCAACCATGCGCAGTTGATGACCGAGATCGCCCGCTCGCGGGAGATGTTCGGGGGTGAGCCGAACCTCGAGGCGCGGGATCTCGCCAGGTGGATCGTGCTTCGCGAGCGCTGGCCGGCGGTCGGCCAGGCCGTGCTCCGCGATCCCGACTTCCTCGCCGAGCTCGAGGCAGCCGCCGACCGTGGCGACGAGGACGCCGAGATCCTCGGCACGGACAACGTCGACGAGCTCATCGAGCTGCTGCGCGAGTCGCCCCCGCTGAGCCCGCTGATCGAGCGCCTGATCTACTTCATCCCAGCGGTCGCCATCGTCCCCGACTAGGCCCCCCATGCTGAGAAGCCGCAACGCCGTGCTCGTCGTTCTCACCGCACTGGTTGCGCTCTTCAGCGTGGGGGTCGCGACCGCGCATGCGTGGAAGCTGACGATCGACATCCGCGGTGGCGGGCTCGTCGAGGAGACGCAGAACCCCGACCCCACGCGGCAGCGCTGCGGGAGCCTCACCGACACCACCGCGACCGACGCGGCACAGCCGTCCTGCGTGTCCGGCGACATCTACTGCAGCGGGTGCGGTTACACGCTCAAGGCCACGCCCGCGGCGGGCTTCGTCTTCGACCGCTACGAGTGGGTCCACCCGACCGACATCGTGGCGTCGGGCAACCAGTCGAGTTGGACGTGGGCGGCGGGGGACGCGGGTGACTACGCGGTGCGCGTGTACTTCAAGGACACGACCGCTCCCGACACGACGCTCACCGGCGGTCCGGCGGAGGCGAGCTTCACCAGCGCGCGGACGGCGAGCTTCACCCTCGGCACGACCCAGCCGGGCAACGTCGGCACCTACGTCTGCACGCTCAACAGCACGACGATCCCCTGCACGAGCACGTTGAACCTGACGGCGCTCCCCGAAGGGGCGAAGACGCTGCGCGTCCAGGCCAAGGATCCGTCGGGCAACCTGGACGCGAGCGCCTCGACGCGCACCTGGACGGTCGACGCGACGCCGCCCGTGACGACGCTGGCCAACGGCCCTGTCAACGGCTCGCGCACGAACAGCCGCTCGGCCACGTTCGCGATCAGCACCAACGAGGTCTTCACCAGCCGCACGTGCAAGCTCAACGGCGCGGTGCTGGCGTGCGGCGGTTCGTCGATCGCGCTCTCGGCCCTCGCCGACGGGACCTACACGCTCAGCGCCACGTCGACCGACCGGGCGGGCAACATCGGCACGACCGTCAGTCGCACGTGGACCGTCGACACCGACCCGCCCACGACGACGCTGACCGGCGGCCCGGCGAACGGCTCGATCAGCAGCGCGACGACGGCGACGTTCACGCTCGCCAGCGACGAGGCGGGGACGTTCGCCTGCCGGCTCGACGGCGCGGCGCTGCCGTGCGCGAGCGGCAGCCTCACCGTGATCGGGCTCAAGGACGGCGATCACACCCTGCAGGTGCGCGCCACCGACGCGGCCGGCAACCAGGACCCGGGTACCGCGTCGCGGGCCTGGCGCGTGCTCGCGACGCCGCCCGACACGACCATCGCGACCGGTCCCGACGCCGGCGGCACGACCACGGAGACCACCGCCGTGTTCAGCTTCGGCGGCGCGGGCGAGGGCGGGCGCTACGAGTGCCGCCTCGACGGCGACGACTTCGCGCCGTGCAACCGGCCGGCGGGCCACGCGCTGTCGGATCTCTCGCTCGGCCCGCACACGCTCGACGTGCGCGCGATCGACGGCGCGGGCAACGCGGACGCCTCACCGGCGAGCCGCTCCTGGACCGTCGTCGCGCCGCCGGTCGTCGTCGTTCCCGCGCCGATCGTCGCGCCGGTCGTGCCCGCCGCCAAGCCCGCGCTCGCGCGCATCTCGATCACCGCGACGGTCAGCTGGTCGTCGGTCACCCGCAGGGGCGTCAAGCTCAGCGGCGTCAGCATCGACGACGCGCCGAAGGGCGCCGTCGTCGAAGTCCTCTGCCCGGGCAGGAAGGCGTGTCCCTACGCGCAGAAGCGGACGTCGGCCGGCAAGCGCATCCGCCTCTCGAAGTTCGCCGGCAAGACGCTGGCTCCGGGAACGGTGATCGCGATCAAGGTGACCCAGGCGGGGCTGATCGGCGACTACGTCGTCACGAAGGTCAACCGTCCGGGCTCGGGTCGCAAGGGCCTGACGAGGTTCGCGAAACGGCCGCTCGCGACGACCCGCCAGTGCGTCCCGGAGGGCGCGACCGTGCCGGCGAAGACCTGCTGAGCGCATTACGGAGGCTGCCTTCACATCGCGGTGGGGGCGGCCACATCGTTGGCGTGCCGGCGAGGCGGAAGAGTCATCGGCATGCCCCGACTCCCCCTGACCTACGCCAACGTGGTCGCCTCGCTCGCCCTCTTCGTCGCGCTCGGTGGGACGAGCGTCGCCGCGACCGGGATGATCAGCGGCGCGAAGCTCAAGCAGCATTCGCTCCCGGCCGACCGGATCAAGAACCACTCCCTCACCGCGAACCAGCTCGACGTCGCCAAGCTCGGCACGGTGCCGTCGGCGGCCAGCGCCGCGCACGCCGACACCGCGACGACGGCCACCGGCGCCGCGCACGCGGCGGCTGCCGACGACGCGTCGCACGCGACCGCCGCCGATGACGCGACCCACGCCGGCCGCGCCGACGAGGCCGGGCACGCCAAGGACGCGAGCACCCTCGACGGCCTCGACGCCAAGGCCTTCATGCCCGCGGGCCAAGTGCTCGCCGGCTCCGCACAGACCTGGGCGGTGCCCGCCCAGACGTTCCTGACCTCGCCGCTCGGCTTCCGCCTGGAGACCGACGGCGTCGCCGGCTTCGACGCGACGGTGACGCTTCGCAACCTCCGCTCCACGAACCTCGCCGTGACCGGCGACCCGGGCGCGACCACCGTGACCCCGGGCGGCACGCTGAAGATCAAGGACGGGGCGGCGAGCCCGCTCAACGGCGTCGGCGACCACGAGCTGAAGTTCCTCGTCCAGGACCCCACCGCGTCCACGGCCGAGGCCCTCGTCGACTGCTTCGTGCCGGCCGCGGGAACCGGCGCCTCGCGGTCGTTCTGCATGTCGATCTACACGCCGTGAGAGGTGTGAACTCGCACCCCTAGGGCCCATGGTGCGCGGGCGCGTGGAGCCCGACGATCGTGGCATGCGTGGACGCATCCTCATCATCGGCCTCGCGCTCGCCGCCGTGGCGATCGCCTTCGTCGCCTCGCGGGGCGGCGACCCTGAGCGGCCGGCCCGGGAGCCGGCCGCCAAGCTGCCCGCCAACGCGCTGCGGGTGTCGCTCGTGTACTCGCCCGAGAAGGAACCGCTGCTGGCGCCCCTGATCAAGCGCTTCAACGCCGAGCACCACGCCAGCGGCACGCACGTCGTGGTCGTCGACGCTTCGATCATCGCCTCCGGCGACGCCGAGACGCGGATCGCCAAGGGGACACTGCGCCCGACGTTGTGGTCGCCGGCGTCCTCGTTCTGGGGCCGGCTGGTCAACTACGAGGCCGACCGGCCGCTGGTCGCCGACGAGAACCCCTCGATCGTGCGCACGCCGCTCGTGATCGCGATGTGGAAGCGGCTGGCCGACGCCTACGGCTACCCGAAGCAGCCGCTCGGCTACGCGCAGCTCGGGGAGCTGGCGACGGGCGGGTGGGCGGCGGTCGGCAAGCCGCAGTTCGGCAGCTTCAAGTACGTGCACACCAACCCGGACTTCTCGACCGCCGGGCTGTCCGCGGTCGCCGCCTCCTACTACGCGGCGGTGGGCAAGAAGGAGGGCCTCACCGAAGCCGACGTCGCCCGCGGGCGGGCCCAGGTGCAGGCGCTAGAGCGCTCGATCGTGCACTACGGGGACACGACGCTGTTCATCGCCGACGAGATGCGCCGGCGCGGCCTGGGCTACGCCTCGGCGGCGGCGATGGAAGAGACCACGATGATCGACTTCAACCGCCGCGCGGGCGACGGCGAGCGGCTCGTCGCGGTCTACCCGCGTGAGGGCACGTTCTTCTCCGACAACCCGCTGATCACGCTCCAGGGCGACTGGGTGAGCGACGAGCAGCGCCGGGCCGCGCAGGTCTTCGCGGCGTTCCTCGCGCGCGAGATCACGCCGGAGGTCGCCGGCCGCCGGGGCTTCCGCCCCGCGGACCCGGACGTCGCGCCCGCCGGCCTCGTCACCGCCGCCAACGGCGTCGACCCCAAGCAGCCCGCGCGGACGCTGCGCCTGCCCGAGCCGAAGGTGCTGGCGAAGATCAAGGCGACGTGGCGCGCGGATCGCAAGCCGGCGAACGTGATGATGGTCTTCGACAGCTCCGGCTCGATGGGCGAGGAGAACAAGCTCGAGCAGGCCGCTGAAGGGTTGAAGGGCTTCTTCCGCCAGGCCGCGCCGCAGGACCGGATCGGCCTGATCAAGTTCTCGGACACGATCACGCCGCTGGTCGCGATCGCCCCGATGCGCACCAACCGCGCGCCGCTGCTCGCCGCGACCGACACGATCCTGCCCGACAACGACACCCGCGTCCGCGACGCCACCCTCGCGGGGCTCGACGCCGTCAGCGCCCACCTGGACCGCGACGCGATCAACGCGGTCGTGGTCCTCACCGACGGCGACGACACCTCCTCCACACACAGCGCCGCCGACGTGATCGCCGCGCTCGAGCAACAGCGTGAGAAGGAGACCGGCCAGATCCGCGTCTTCACGATCGCCTACGGCCGCGACCCCAACACGGACGAGCTCGCCGCCTACGCGAAGGCCAGCGGCGGCCAGAGCTACACGGGCGGCGCGGACGACATCGCGTCGATCTACCGCTCGATCAGCTCCTTCTTCTAAGCGCATGCGCAGCACGCCACCCGCAACCCGCCGCGACCTGCGCCGCGCGCTCGTCGTCAACGCCGCGACCAAGCCGGCCAACGTGCTCGTGGCGACGAGCATCGCGCTGGCGGGTCTGGTGCTCGCCGTGCCGTGGCTGCTCTTGGTCGCGATCGTCTGCTGGCTCGCGCTGGTCGTGCAGACGTTCTTCGACGACGACGAGGCCACGCGCGTGGGTGAACGGGCGCGGCTCTCCGCACCTCGCGCGCCGCTCCGACCGCTGTCGCCGGAGATCGCCGCGCGATTGCGCGCCGCCGACGCGGCGCGCACGTCGATCCATCGCGCGGTCGAGGAATCGGGGCTCGGGCTCGACGACGTCGCCCTGGAGGTCGACGCGCTCGTGCTCGCGCTGCAGGGCCACGCCGCGCGGGCCCAGCGCATCGCCGAATTCCGCTCCGACGACGCGCCGGACGCAGTGCGCGAACGCATCCGCGCACGCCTCACCCGCCTCCTCGAAGAGATGGACCACGTCGTGAGCGCGCTGCGCACGCTGCACGCCGAGATCCTCCTCGCCGACGACCTCGACGGCGAAGAGATCGTCGCCCTGCGCGACCGCGTCCAGGCCGCTGCGGCGGCGCTCGAGGAAGCGTTCGCTTAGGCGGGACGAACGTCAACTGCGCCGGGTGGGGAGGGGGGAGTGGCAGTGCCACCCGTCCCGGGCTGGCGTGGACCCGCTCGGCGCGCGGCTCTGTTGGTTCGAAGTGGCGTGCTGGGATACCGGCAGTTACGGGCGTGGTGCTGACACCCCGGTCCGCGCGGGGCCTTCCGGTGATCGGTTTCGGCGAGCAACGAAGTCATGCGCGAGGGGGGTGACGAACAAATGCGTCCTGTGAGGACGCAAATGTTCGTCACCCCCATTAGTGCGCCAACTCGACCAGTGCGAACCTGATCGAAATCCGAGATCCGGCCCTCAAGCGCGCACGGTCGATCACGGCGAGCGGGACAGCGCGAGTGCGGGACACACTGGCCAGCCCACGCCCGTAACTGTCGGTATCCCAGCACCGCAAATCGGGCCGACAGAGCCGCGCCGAGCGGCGGACGGCGGCGAGTCAGTCCCGGAGGGTGCGCCACTCCCCCTCCCCCACCCGGCGCAGTTGACTTTCAACCCACCTAGCCCCGCAGCTCCGGGAAATCGGCTTCCGACCACCCGCCGCCCGAGTCGGCGTCCTCGCGCGCGCGGAGTTCGACTCGGCGGATCTTGCCGCTGATCGTCTTCGGGAGCTCGGCGAACTCGATCCGGCGGATGCGCTTGTAGGGGGCGAGGTGCTCGCGGGTGTACCGGAGGATCGAGAGCGCGGTCTCGCGCGACGGCTCGAACCCCGCGGCGAGGACCACGTACGCCTTCGGGACGGCGAGCCGCAGCGGGTCGGGCGACGGGACGACCGCCGCTTCGGCGACCGCCTCGTGCTCGATCAGCACCGATTCGAGCTCGAACGGGGAGATGCGGTAGTCGGAGGCCTTGAAGACGTCGTCGGTGCGGCCGACGTAGGTGATGTAGCCGTCCGCGTCGCGCGAGGCGACGTCGCCCGTGTGGTAGTAGCCGCCGCGCATCGCCTCCGAGGTGCGGTCGTCGTCGTCGCGATAGCCGACCATCAGGCCGAGCGGGCGATGGTCCAGCGGGAGGCAGATCTCGCCCTCGTCGGCCGGCTCGCCGGTCAGCGGGTCGATCAGCGCGATCGTGTACCCGGGCAGCGGGCGGCCCATCGAGCCCGGCTTCACCCGCGCGCCGGGCGGGTTGCCGATCTGCAGCGTCGTCTCCGTCTGGCCGTAGCCGTCGCGCAGCGTCAGCCCCCACGCCTTCTGCACCTGCTCGATGACCTCGGGGTTGAGCGGCTCGCCTGCGCCGACGACCTCGCGCAGCTGGGTCTTCACCGAGCCGAGGTCGGCCTGGATCAGCATCCGCCAGACGGTGGGCGGCGCGCAGAACGTGGTCACACCATGCGAGGCGATCACGTTCAGCAGCGCGGCGGCGTCGAAGCGCTCGAAGTTGAAGATCGCGACGGTCGCCTCGGCGAGCCAGGGGGCGAAGAAGTTCGACCATGCGTGCTTCGCCCAGCCCGGCGAGCTCAGGTTCAGATGGACATCGCCCGGCTGAAGCCCGATCCAGTACAGGGTCGAGAGGTGGCCGACGGGATACGACGCGTGGGTGTGCTCGACGAGCTTCGGCCGCGCGGTCGTGCCGGAGGTGAAATACAGCAGGAGCGTGTCGGAAGCGTGGGTCGGGTCGACGGGCGCGAACTCCGCGGGCGCGCGGTACGCCATCGCGTAGTCGAGCCAGCCGGAGGGCACGCCCTCGCCCACCGCGATCCGCGAATACGACCCCGGGACGCCGTCGAACTTCGCTGCGTCGGCGGCGCGCACGACCACGTGGCGGGCGTTGCCGCGGTCGATCCGGTCGCGCAGGTCGGACTCGGCGAGCAGCGTCGTCGCCGGGATCACGACGGCGCCGAGCTTCATCGCCGCGAGCATCGTCTCCCACAGCTCGAGCTGGTTGCCGAGCATCAGGACGATCCGGTCGCCGCGCGCGACGCCCTGCGCGCGCAGCCAGTTCGCGACCTGGTCCGAGCGTGTCGCCAGCTCGTCGAACGTCAACGACGCGGACGAGCCATCGGCTTCCACGACCAGCAGACCGACCGCATCGTTGGAGCGCGCGAACGGGTCGAACCAGTCGAGCGCCCAGTTGAACTCGTCCAGCGCCGGCCACGCGAAGGAGGCACAGGCCGCCTCCCAGTCCTCGCGGTTGGCGAGCAACCCGTCCCGCAGAGCCCTGATCGCGTCCATCGGGCGCAGATTACGCCGCACACCTACGCGAGCGTCGAGTTACGCGAGTACAGCGCGAGAAACTCGACGCTCGCTACGCCACCACTCCCTGCGCGGCCTCGGTCTCCGACAACGTCTGCTCGAACCAGGACTCGACCGAGCCGATGTGGGCGATCGCGAGCCCGCCGGCCAAGTCCGGGCGACGATGGCGCAACGCGTCGTAGATCGCGCGATGGTCGGTCTTGGTCTGCTCGATCGCGCCCGCCTGCGTGATCCCTCTCCACACGCGCGCACGCGAGGTGCGCGAGGAGAAGCTTTCCAGCAGGGAAGCGAGCACCGGGTTGCGCGAGGCGAGCGCAATCGTGCGGTGAAACGCCAAATCATTCTCGACGAACGCCTCGACCGTCACGCACGCATCCATCCCGCCGACGAGGTCATCCAGCACCTCGAGCTCCTCGTCGGTGATGTGCTGCGCGGCGAGTGACGTCGCCGCGGACTCCAGGATGCGCCGCACCTGGAACACGTGCAGGAGTGAGCCGTCCTGGTGGAAATCGGCGACGAAGGTCATCGTTTCGAGCAGAACCGACGGTTCCAGCGACGTCACATAGGTCCCATCGCCCTGCCGCGTCTCGAGGATGCGGATCAGCGTGAGCGCCCGTACGGCCTCGCGCAGCGAGTTCCGGGAGAGCCCGAGCTGCTCCGCAAGGTCGGCCTCCTTCGGTAGTCGTGCGCCCGGACGAAGGTCGCCATTGATGATCATGGCCTTGATCTTGTTGATCGCTTCTTGGGTGACGCTCACTCTCACTCCTCCGATCTCTGCGCACCATACCTCGCCGATCAAGCGGGCGAAAACGAATTCGGGACGAAACATCGGGTGAATCCCTTGACTTCATGAGAGCCCGGCGCAATAGTTGCGCGGCCGGTCAAACGGATCAAACGAGGAGAGGTTTGATGCTGGGGGAGAGGAGCCCTCGCCGCGTAGCGGCGTGGCTGATCGCTGGGCTGACAAGTCTGGTCGTCGCAGTGCCGACGGCTCAGGCCGCGCCATCGACGGCGTGGATCGGCAACAAGTTCGAGGTCGACGTCCCGAACCTCGTGCGCCGCGCGAACATCATCGTCGGGTCCGCGCCGACTCAGGCGGCGCAGCTGATGCCGCTGGGCAACGGCCAGATGGGCGCCGCCGTCTGGGCGGCGGGTGGCTTCACCGCGCAGATCAACCGCACGGACACGTGGCCGACGCGCCGCTCGCCCGGCCAGGTGACGATCCCGGGGCTCGCCACCATGACGGGCGCGAGCGACTACTCGGCGAGCGTCGATCTGTATGACGCGATCTACCGCCAGCAGGGCGGCGGGATGACCGCGACGACCTACGTCCGCGCCGACAAGGACGAGCTGATCGTCGACGTCACCGGGGCCGACCCGAACACCACGCAGACCGCGCGCATCAACCTGCAGAACGGGCGCAACCCGACGGCGGGCGCGAGCGGCGCGATCGGGCGCCTGGCCGAGACGTGGGTGGACACCGGCAGCGCCTCAGGCGGCACCGGCAAGACCTTCGGCAGCCTCGCCGCGCTCACCGCCGGCGGCCAGAACGTCACGACCTCCGTCGTCGACGCCCGCACCGTCGAAGTCTCCTTCAAGCCCAACAGCGACGGCACGTTCCGGATCATCGTCGCCAGCCCCACGTGGGCGGGCGGGGACGCGCAGGCCACCGCGGCCGCGCTGATCGGCACCGACGCAAGCGCGACCGCCGCGAGCCTGAAGGCCGGCCACGTGCAGTGGTGGCACGACTACTGGGCCAAGGTCGGCCTGATGCGCCTGAGCTCCACCGACGGCACCGCGGACTACATGGAGAACCTGCGCACGCTCTTCCTCTACATCGAGGGCGCCAGCGAGCGCGGCACGTTCCCGACGAGCCAGGCCGGCACCAACCCGCTGTTCAACTTCAGCCGTGACAGCCAGTCATGGGGCGGCGGCCACTACTGGTTCTGGAACCTGCGCATGCAGCTCGCCGCGAACCTCGGCGCCGGCAACGCGGACTTCAACCTCCCCCGCTTCCGCCTCTACCGGGACAACCTCGACGCGATCCGCAGCTGGACGACGCTGCGGATGAACATGCGCCCCGGCATCTGCGTGCCGGAGACGATGCGCTTCGATGGCAGCGGCTGGTACACAGGCACCGACGAGGGCAACTCGAGCTGCGACTCCTTCGGCCCCGCCTCCTACAACAAGCGCAACCTGAGCACGGGCGCGGAGGTCGGCCTGAACATCTGGCGCCAGTACCTGGCGACCGACGATCGGGCGTTCCTGGAGAACAACTACCCGGTGATGGCCGACGCGGCGCGCTTCCTGCTCGCCTACGCGGTCGAGGGCGCCGACGGCAAGCTGCACACCAGCCCGTCCAACGCGCATGAGACGCAATGGGACGTCACTGACCCGATCACTGACATCGCGGCGATGAAGTCGCTCTTCCCGACGGTGATCGAAGCGGCCCAGCTGCTCGGCACCGACGCAGCGCTGGTCACCCAGCTGCAGGCGGCGATCCCGAAGATCCCCGATTATCCGCAGACCACCCGCAACAACCAGACGGTCTTCGGCTTCTCAAGCAACCCGACCGCGGCCTTCAACAACTCCGAGAACCTCGATCTCGAGCCGCTGTTCCCGTACAACCTGATCTCCGATCAGACGACGGCCGACTTCGAGCTCTCGAAGACGACCTACGCCAACCGCCGCAACATCAACTCCAACGACTGGAGCTACGACGCGGTCGACGCCGCCCGCCTGGGCAACGGCATCGAGGTCGCAAGCCGCCTCCGCGCGTCGGCGAACTCGTTCCAGCGCTTCAGCAACGGCATGGCCGACCTCGGCTCCGGCGGCACGCTGACCAACACCTACGACGAGCAGGTGGGCATCGTCGCCCTCACGCTCAACGAGGCGCTCGCGCAGGACTTCGACGGCCTCGTGCGGATCGCCCCCGCGGTCCCGCCCGGCTGGACCGCCGAGGGCACCGTCGCGCTCCAGCACAAGTCCAAGGTCCACGTCCAGGTCCAGGACGGCGCGATCACCACGGCCGCGCTGGTCAACGGGCCGACCGCCCGCAGCGTCCGCGTCAAGAACCCGTGGCCGGGCAGCGACGCCCAGGTGGTCAAGGGCGATGACGCGACGACGGTCGTCGTGCCCACGACGAGCGCCGCGATCCTCACGATCCCGGCGACCGCCAACGGCACCTACCTGATCCAGAAGCCGACCGCGCCCACCGGCGCGCTGAGCAAGGCGCCGCTGAGCGGCACGCCGGCGACCACCGTCCGCCACCTCGCCCAGTCCAACGCCAAGATCGGCATCGACCCGCCCGGCACCGAGCCGCCGACGCCCTGCCCGATCCCGGCGCAGAACCCGCTGTTCGCGTGGGACGCGACCAGCGGCGCGACGGTGCGCGACTGGTCCAGCTACGCCCGTGACGGCGTGTTCGGCGGCGGCGCCGCGGCGTACCTCGCCACCGGCCCGACCGGGACGAGCGCCGACATCAGCGGCCCGCGCTACCTGCGCACGCCCAACACCACGCTCGGCTTCCTGCGCGAGGCGACCTGGGCGGCCGACGTGAAGATCAACGCCGGCACGACCTACCGCCGGATCTGGGACTGGAAGACCGCCAGCGGCGGCGACGACGTCGGCTTCCTGATCGACCTCACGCCCACCGGCCAGGTCCGCATCATCACCTCCGGCCGCGGCGTCACCACCAACGCCGTCCCGCCGACCGGGCGCTTCATCAACCTGGTCATCACCGCGGGCCGCGACGGCAACCTCGACGTCTACGTCGACGGGACCCGGATCGGCGGCGGCTCGCTGCCCGACCTCGGCATCAACGGCTGCGCGCCGGCCGAGCTGCGCTTCGGCGCCGACCAGGGCGGCGGCCAGCGCATCAGCGCCGAGCTCGACCGCACCGCGATGTTCAACAAGGTCCTGTCGGCGACCGACCGCGCGAAGTGGCAGTCGCTGGCGTTCGTGGACGCCGTCAACGCGGACGTCCCGATCGGCGGCACCGTCCCGCAGGTCCTCGGCCTCACGCTCTCGAGCGCCAGCGCCAGCCTCGGCGACTTCGCCGCGGGCGTCACCAAGGAGTACACCTCCTCGCTCACCGCGACCATCACCACGAGCGCGCTCAACGCCACGCTGAGCGCGCACGATCCGAGCTCCACCGCGACCGGGCACCTGGTCAACGGCACCTACGTGATGCCGCAGGCGCTGCAGGTCAAAGCCGGAACCGGCGCGTTCGCCCCCGTGGGCGGCGCAAGCGCACCTACGCCGCTCCTGACCTACAGCGGGCCCAAGAGCATGGACCCGGTGGCGATCGCCTTCAAGCAGGCGATCGACGCGACGGACGGACTCCACACGGGTGCGTACGGCAAGGCGCTGACGTTCACTCTCTCGACGACAGCGCCGTGAGATCAGTCCAACTCATCCCAGAGTTGCGCTGGCACCGGGAACTCGAAGGCGTCCGCGTTGGCCCGTACCTCCCGGGCCGAGCGGGCGCCGACGAGCACCGTCTCGACGGCGGGGTGGCGGGCGGGGAACTGCACCGCCGCCGCCGTCAGCGGGACGCCCTGTTCGGAGCAGATGTGGCCGATCGAGCGGGCCAACTCGATGACCTCCGTGGAGGCGGGCGCGTAGTCGAACGTCGCGCCCGGCCGCGGGTCGGCGAGCACGCCCGAGTTGAACACGCCGCCCGCGATCACCGACACGCCGCGTTCGAAGCAGAGGTCCAGCAGCGACAGGCCCGAGCGGTCCAGCAGCGTGTAGCGACCGGCGAGCAGGATCCGGTCGACGTCGGTCTCGCGGACGATCCGGCGCAGGGGCGCGGCATGGTTCATGCCCGCGCCCACGGCGCCGACCACGCCCTGGGCGCGCAGCTCGAGCAGGGCGGGGATCGCCTGCGTCAGCGCGGCCTGCAGATGCTCGTCGGGGTCGTGGACGTGGACCACGTCGATGCGGTCCACGCAGAGTCGCTCCAGCGAGGCCTCCAGCGAACGCAGCACGCCGTCGCGGGTGAAGTCGAAGCGCAGCTCCTCGGTCATCCCGGCGAACTGGCTCGCGTCCTGCCCGTCGCCCTCGCCGCGCGGCACGACGAGCCGTCCGACCTTGGTCGAGACGCGGAAGTCGCTGCGCCCGCGCAGGGCTTCGCCCAGCCGCCGCTCGGCCAGCCCGAGGCCGTACTGCGGGGCGACGTCGAAGAACCGCACACCCGCATCCCACGCCGCCTCGACGGTGGCGTGGGCGTCGGTCTCGGAGACCTCCGAGAAGAGCCCGCCCAACGGCGCACAGCCAAGTCCCAGTCGTGCCATGCCCTCGATGTATAGATGACTTCACTCGTTTCAACTCGACGGACCTCCGACCTCTCGGCTCCCGAGTCCATCACCGAGCTGGTGGTGCGCGACGTCCGCTTCCCGACGTCGCGACAGCTCGATGGCTCGGACGCCATGAACCCGCAGCCGGACTATTCGGCGGCGTATGTGGTGCTGCGCACGAGCGCCGGCGACGAAGGTCACAGCCTCGTCTTCACCATCGGACGGGGCACGGAGGTGCAGGTCGAGGCGGTGCGCGCGTTCGCGCCGCTGGTCGTCGGGCTCGCCGCGGAGGAGGCGCTGGCTGATCCCGGCGCGTTCTCGCGGCGGCTCGGCGCCGACAGCCCGATGCGCTGGCTCGGCCCGGAGAAGGGCGTCGCCCACATGGCGCACGGCGCGATCGTCAATGCGCTGTGGGACCTGCGGGCGCGCCGCGCCGGGCAGCCGCTGTGGCTGCATCTCGCCGAGCTGAGCCCGGAAGAGCTCGTCGCGCTCGTCGACTTCCGCTACATCCGCGAGGCGCTCACCGAGGAGGAGGCGCTGCGGATCCTGCGCCGCGCCGAACCGACCCGCTCTGAGCGGATCGCGGAGCTGCGCCGCGCCGGCTATCCGGCGTACACCACGACCCCCGGCTGGCTGGGCTACGACGACGAGAAGCTCGTCCGGCTCTCCCGCGCGGCGGTCGCTGAAGGCTTCACCCAGATCAAGCTGAAGGTCGGCGGAGACCTTCAGACCGATCGCCGCCGCCTCGCGCTCGCGCGTGAAGCGGTGGGACCCGACGTCCGGATCGCCATCGACGCCAATCAGGTCTGGGGCGTCGAGGAGGCGATCGCGTGGGTCGACGCGCTCCACGATTTCGATCCGTACTGGATCGAGGAGCCGACGGCCCCGGACGACGTGCTCGGTCACGCCGCGATCAAGCGCGCGGTGGCCCCCGTGAAGGTCGCGACCGGCGAGCACGGCCATAGCCAGGTGCTGTTCAAGCAGCTCCTGCAGGCCGATGCCGTCGACGTCGTGCAGATCGACGCCAGCCGCGTGGCCGGCGTCAACGAGAACATCGCGATCCTGCTGCTGGCGGCCAAGTTCGGCAAGCCGGTCTGCCCCCACGCGGGCGGAGTCGGCCTGTGCGAGATGGTGCAGCACCTCGCGATGTTCGACTACGTCGCCGTCAGCGGCACGTGGGAGGACCGCGTGATCGAACACGTGGATCACCTCCACGAGCACTTCACCGAGCCGGTGGAGATCCGTGCTGGCCGTTACGTGGCGCCGGTCGGTGCCGGGGCCGGCGGGCGCATGCTCGCCGACTCCGTGCGCCGCCACGAATACCCCGACGGTCCCGAGTGGCAGGTCGGAGTGATCTCAGCCCAGGAGAGAGGTGACCGATGAAGACCTCGACGGTGCTCGCCGGGATGGCGGCCGCGACCGCGCTCGCGGTGGCTGCCTGCGGGAGCGACAATGCGTCCGACAGCGCGGGCGGCGCGGCCGGTGGCAGCAGTGGCGGTTCGAGCGCGTCGAAGCCGACGATCGGCGTCGACTACCCGCGCGCGGACACGGACTTCTGGAACTCGTACATCTCGTACGTCCCGAAGTTCGCGGGCGACGGCGGGGTGACGCTGAAGACGACCAGCTCGTCCAATGACGTCTCCAAGCTGATCGCCAACACGCAGACGCTGATCAGCCAGGGCGTGAAGGGCATCGTGATGGCGCCGCAGGACACGGCGGCGATCGCCCCGACGCTCACACAGCTGGAGGGCAAGAAGATCCCGGTGGTCACGATCGACACGCGCCCGGATCAGGGCAACGTATACATGGTCGTGCGCGCCGACAACCGCGCCTACGGCACCAAGGCCTGCCAGTTCCTCGGCACGTCGCTGAACGGCAAGGGCAAGGTCGCGATGCTCGAGGGCGACCTCGCGTCGATCAACGGGCGCGACCGCACCGAGGCCTTCAACGAGTGCATGAAGTCCGACTTCCCCGGCATCAAGGTCTTCGGGATCGCGACCAAGTGGGACGGCGCGGTGGCCGCGTCCAAGCTGCAGACGACGCTGACGGCCAACCCGGACCTCAAGGGCGTCTACATGCAGGCGAGCTTCGCGCTCGCCGGCACCAAGCAGGTGCTCAAGCAGAAGGGCCTGCTCGTGCCGCCCGACGATCCCAAGCACGTCTTCATCGTCTCCAACGACGGCATCCCGGAGGAGCTGAAGGACATCGAGGCGGGGACGATCGACGCGACCGTCTCCCAGCCCGCCGACCTGTACGCCAAGTACGGGATCGACTACGTCGCCGCGGCCGCCGAGGGCAAGACGTTCAAGCCCGGCCCGACCGACCACGACTCCAACATCATCCAGGTCCGCCCAGGCCTGCTCGAGGACCAGCTCGCCGCCCCGCTCGTCACCCGCGACGGCGGCGCGTACGGCAGTGAGCAGAGCGTCAAATTCGACGACAAGAGCCTGTGGGGCAACAACCTCAAGTAGCTGAGGCCGTGGGGGTGTCCAAGCGCTACGGCTCGACCGTGGCGCTGGACGCCGCTGGAGTCGCGGTCGCCGCGGGGTCGACGCACGCCCTCGTGGGCCGCAACGGCGCGGGCAAGTCCACGCTCGTCTCGCTGCTCACCGGCCTGCAGGCGCCCGACGCGGGCGTTGTCTTCTTCGCCGGCGCGCCCGCGCCCGCGCTCTCGGACCGCGAAGGCTGGCGTGAGCGCGTCGCCTGCGTCTACCAGAAGTCGACGATCATCCCGACGCTCACCGTCGCCGAGAACCTGTTCCTCAATCGCCAGGGCCGGTTCATCTCGTGGCGCCGGCTGCGCGACCGGGCGTGGGATCTGCTGGGGGAATGGTCGGTCGACGTCGATCCGCAGACGCTCGCGGACGACCTCACGGTCGAGCAGCGCCAGCTGGTGGAGATCGCGCGGGCGCTGTCGTTCGGCGCGCGCTTCGTGATCCTCGACGAGCCGACCGCGCAGCTCGACGGCGCCGCCATCGCGCGGCTCTTCGACCGCATCCGTGCGTTGCAGGAGCAGGGCGTGACGTTCCTGTTCATCAGCCACCACCTGCAGGAGGTCTACGAGATCTGCGACACGGTGACGGTGTTCCGCGACGCGCGGCACATCCTCACCGCGCCGGTGGCGGAGCTGGCCAAGGACGACCTCGTCGACGCGATGACCGGCGAGGCTGCGCGGCTGGTCACGGCGCACCGGGAGCCGCGCGCGACCGGCGAGATCGTTCTGCGCTTCTCCGACGACGCGATCGCGTTCACCGTGCGTGCGGGGGAGATCGTCGGCCTGGCGGGCAGCGCCGGGTCCGGCAAGCTCGCCGTCGCCGAGTCGATCGTCGGGCTGCAGCGCGGCGGAACCGTCGAGGTGTGCGGGCACACGCCCAAGCCCGGGAGCGTCCCCGCGGCGCTTGCCGCGGGCGTCGGCCTCGTGCCGCAGGACCGCCACCGCGAGGGCGTGGTCCCGCTCCTCAGCGTCGCCGAGAACATCACGATGACGGTGCCTGACCGGCTCGGCCCGGCGGGGCTGATGGACCCGCGCCGGCGGGAGCGGGTGGCGCGCTCGCTGGTGGACGATCTCAACGTCAAGACGTCCGGGCTGGACGCGCCGGTGAGCGATCTCTCCGGCGGCAACCAGCAGAAGGTCGTCTTCGGGCGCGCGCTCGCGAGCGACCCGCGGGTGCTGGTGCTGATCGCGCCGACGGCGGGTGTCGACGTGCGCTCCAAGGAGACGCTGCTGGAGGCCGTCGATCGCGCCGCCGCGCGCGGCACCGGCGTGCTCGTGGTCTCCGACGAGCTCGACGACCTGCGCGGGTGCGATCGCGTGATCGTGCTCTTCCGCGGGGCGATCGTGCAGGAGTTCGACAGCGGCTGGCGCGACAACGAGCTCGTGTCGGCGATGGAGGGAATCGGTGGCTGACGTGGCAATTCCCCACCGCGCGGTTCCGCGCGTCCGGATCGCCCGCCTGCGCGACTTCGCGCTCGTCCCCGCGATCATCCTCATCGGCATCGTCGGGCAGATCGTCAGCCCGGTCTTCCTGCACTCGGACAATCTGCTCAACGTCCTGCAGCAGATGTCCGAGGTCGGGCTGCTGGTGCTCGCTCAGACGCTCGTGCTGCTGGTCGGCAAGATGGACCTGTCGCTCGAGTCGACGTTCGGGCTCGCCCCCGGCATCGCGGCCTGGCTGATCGCGCCGGTCGGCGTGGCACACGGACTCGGCGTGCTCGGCAACGCGTGGGCGATCCCGATCGTGCTGCTCGTGGGCGCCGTCATCGGTCTCATCAACGCGCTGCTGATCGTGCGCTTCGGGCTCAACGGATTCATCGTCACGCTCGGCATGCTGATCACGCTGCGCGGTCTGCTGACCGGGATCAGCGAGGGGCAGACGTTCTTCCAGCTGCCGTCGTCGATGACGTACCTGGGGCAGAACTCCGCGCTCGGCATCCCGCTGAGCGTGTGGATCTGCGTCGGGCTGTTCGCGGCAGCCGGGGGCGTGCTCGGCTTCACCCGCTGGGGGCGCTCGCTGTACGCGATCGGCGGCAACGTCGACGCGGCGCGCGCCGCCGGCATCCGCACCCACCGCGTGCTCTTCAGCGTGCTGATCGTCGCCAGCCTGCTGGCCGCGCTCGGCGGGCTGCTGATCAGCGGGCGGCTGGCGTCGGTCGCCGCCAACCAGGGCTCCGGGGCGATCTTCACCGTGTTCGCGGCGGCCGTGATCGGCGGCGTCAGCCTCAACGGCGGCAAGGGCACGGTGCTCGGCGCGTTCACCGGCATCCTGCTGCTCTACACGATCCAGAACGTGCTGACCCTCGGCGGCGTGCCGCCGCAGTGGATCGACGCGCTCAACGGCGGGATCATCCTCGTGGCGCTGATCGTCTCCCGCGTCACCTCGGGGCAGGCGCAGGAGTGATCGTCGACGCGCATGTCCACCTCTGGGATCCAGAGGTGCTCGACTACCCCTGGCTCCCGGACGCGCTGCGCTTCGCGCACACCGCGTTCGAGGGTCGCGCGGTCGTGGTCGAGGCCGACGCGCGCGGCGATGAACTCGGCTGGCTCGAGTCGCTCGACGGCGTCGAGGCGATCGTCGCGCACGCGCCGCTGGAGGAGCCGTGCGATCTCGCGGCGCTCGCCGAGCGGCCGCTCGTGCGGGGCGTTCGCCGGCTGTTGCAAGGGACAGATGTGTTCGACGCGGTGCGCGAGAACGTCCGCGCGCTCGCCGAGCACGACCTCCCGTTCGACGCCTGCATCACCGCAGACCAGATGCACAAGCTGATCGCGCTTGTCGGAGCGTGTGAAGAGACGACGTTCGTGCTGGACCACTGCGGCAAGCCGCACGCGCTCGATCCGTGGCGCGCGCAGCTGACCGAGCTGGCCACGCACGAGAACGTCGTCTGCAAGTTGTCAGGGCTCACGACCGAGGTGGCGGACCCACGTCCGTACCTCGAGCACGCCCTGGACGTCTTCGGGCCCGACCGCTGCCTGTTCGGCAGCGATTGGCCCGTGGCGAGCCTGACCACGACCTACGAGCAGTGGCTCGAGGTCGTGTCCGGGTTGCTGGGAAAGGGCGAGCGCCAGAGGGTGCTCGCCGGAACGGCGGAGCGTGTCTACCGCCTGTCAGCAGTCACCAATCAGGAGGAGAGGTAGATGGGTCGGAGGGCAGTTTTCGCCGTTTTCACGGCGATGCTGGCGTGTCTCATCTGGAGCGGCGCGGCGCGGGCACAGACCCCCGTCGCGGGCGACTTCCAGAAGGTCACGCTGGACGACAACACACAGAACCCGATGGAGTTGGACATCGCCCCGGACGGGCGCGTCTTCTACATCGAGCGCGACGGACGTCTGATGGTCTGGAAGCCGGACACCCGGCAGACCGTCCAGGCGGGCAAGGTGCCGGTCACGACGTCGCAGGAGAACGGGCTGCTCGGCCTGCAGCTCGCACCCGACTTCGCGTTCAGCAAGTGGGTGTATCTGTTCTATTCGCAGCTGCCCGACAACACGCTCACGCAGGTCGTGTCGCGCTTCAAGATGGTCGGCGACACGCTCGACCTCTCGTCTGAGCAGAAGGTGTTGACCTTCAATCACCAGACGGCGCAGTGCTGCCACTCGTCGGGCTCGCTCTACTTCGGCCCGGACGGCAGCCTATACATCTCCGCGGGCGACAACACGAACCCGTTCGACTCCGACGGCTACAACCCGATCGACGAGCAGACGGGCCGCGAGTACTGGGACGCGCAGCGCACGTCGGCCAACACGAACGACCTCAACGGCAAGATCATGCGCATCAAGCCGCTCGAGATCCAGACGGGTCCGCCCGGCGTCAACACGACCTACTCGATCCCCGCCGGCAACCTCTTCGACGAGGCCGCCGACACCAACAACAAGACCCGGCCGGAGATCTTCGGCATGGGCTTCCGCAACCCGTTCCGCTTCACCGTCGACCAGACGACGGGCTGGGTCCTGAGCGCCGACTACGGCCCGGACGCCGGCACGACGAACGCGAACCGCGGTCCGCAGGGCTCGGTCGAATACAACGTCCTCACGAAGTCGGGCAACTATGGCTGGCCGTACTGCATCCGCGAGAACGTGCCGTACAACGACTACGACTTCGCCACCAAGGTCTCGGGCGCGAAGTTCGACTGCAACGCGCCGGTCAACACGTCCAAGAACAACACCGGCCTGACGAACCTCCCGGCCGCCCAGCCGGCGACCGCGTGGATGGGCTTCTCAGACACCGACGCACGCTTCCGGCCGAACCTCGGCACCGGCGGCGCCCCGATGGGCGGCCCGCGCTACCACTTCGATCCGTCCCTGGACTCCGATCGCAAGTTCCCGGCGTTCTACGACAACAAGTGGTTCATCGCGGAGTGGAACAACGGCTGGATCAAGACCGCGAACCTCAACGCGACCGGCGCGATGACGGCGGTCGACCCGTTCGCCCTCGGCACCGGCTACAAGCGGCCGATGGACCTCGACTTCGGTCCTGACGGCGCGCTCTACGTGATCGAGTGGGGCTCGGGCTTCGGCGGCGACAACGCCGACTCGGGCGTCTACCGCATCGACTACGTCGCGGGTGACAAGGCCCCGATCGCGGACGCCACGGCGTCGGTGACGAACGGCCTCGCGCCGCTGGCCGTCAACTTCAACAGCGCGAACTCCAAGGACCCCGAAGGCGGCCCGATCACGTTCGCGTGGGACTTCAACGGCGACGGCAACGTCGACTCGACCGATCCCAACCCGTCCTACACCTACACGACCAACGGCGCCTACACGGCCAAGCTGACGGTCAAGGACCAGACGGGCCTGACCGCCGTCGAGAACATCCTGATCTCGGTGGGCAACCGCGCGCCGACGGTCACGATCGACACGCCGCTCAACGGCAAGCTCGCGTCCTTCACGGACAAGATCCCGTACAAGGTCACCGTCACCGATCCCGAGGACGGCACGACCGGCGCGGGCATCGACTGCGCGAACATCACGGTCAAGATCTCGCTCGGCCATGACGAGCACGCGCACGACCTGTCGTCCGCGACGGGCTGCACGGGCACGCTGCAGACCGGCCTGACGGCCGGCCACGGCCCGGAGGCGAACACCTTCACGGTCATCAGCGTCGCCTACACCGACAAGGGCGGCCCGGGCGGCATCGTTCCGCTCACCGGCCGCGCGGAAGCGATCCTGCAGCCCAAGCAGAAGCAGGCGGAGTTCTTCGCCTCCACGGGTCGCGTCCCGGACGGCACGACGGGCGGCACCGCCGGCGTGCAGACCGAGACGACCTCCGACACCGGGGGCGGCGGCATGAACATCGGCTTCATCGAGGACGGCGACTACACGTCCTACAAGCCGTTCAACCTGGCCGACATCTCCGAGGCGCGCTTCCGCGTGGCCTCCGCCGGCCCGGGCGGCACGATCGAGCTGCGCTACGACTCGCCGACCGGCCCGCTGCTGGGCAAGACGGCGCTGATCACCCCGACGGGCAACTGGCAGACGTTCAAGGACGTCTCGCTGCCGCTCACCGCCGTCCCGACGGGCACGCACGAGCTGTTCATGATCACCCGCAACCCGGGCCAGACGGCGTCGCTGCTGAACATCAACTGGATCGACTTCATCGGCAAGGGCGCGGCGCAGACCGCGGCGCCTGAGGTGACCGCCTCGGCGGCGCCGCTGACCGGTGCGGCTCCGCTTCCGGTGGCGTTCACGTCGAGCGCGACCGATCCGGACGGCGGGACCCTGGCCTACGCGTGGGACTTCGGCGTCCCCGGCACGACGACGGACACGTCGGCGCAGCCCTCGCCGAGCTACACGTACGCCAACCAGGGCACCTACACCGCCACGCTGACCGTCACCGACGGCCAGGGCGGCACCACGACCAAGTCGTTCACGGTCAAGGTCACCGCGCCCGCGGGCTGCGGCACGTCGTACCGCGACGACTTCGACGGCACCGACCTCGGCGCCGGCTGGGACGTCGTGCGGCGCGACCAGAACCTCGTCGTCTCCGGCGGCACGCTGAAGATCCCGACGCAGACCGGCGACGTCTACGGCGGCGACAACAACGCCAAGAACATCGTGCTGCGCGCGGCTCCGGCCGGGCCGTTCACGATGACCGCCAAGATCAAGCACGCCGGCAACCGCCAGTACCACCAGGCGGGCCTGATCGTCTACGGCGACGATGACAACTACACGAAGTTCGACCGCCTGGCCGACAACACGCCGACCAACCCGGTGACCGAGCACTTCGAGTTCATCAACGAGGTGGCGGGCACGCCGCGCAACACGCAGGCCGATTCGGGCCCGCAGCTCGGCGCCACCTACCAGGCCGACTTCTTCATGAAGATCGAGTCCGACGGCACGCAGATCCGGGGCTACTCGTCGCCGGACGGCACGACGTGGACCCAGGTCGGCCAGCCGGCCAACCTGCCCACGGGCACGGTCCGCCTCGGCATGTTCTCCCTCGGCAATGCGGCGGCGACGACCGTCACGTCGGAGTTCGACTGGTTCACGCTGACGACGCCCGGTTCGGGCAGCGGCGGCACCGGTGACGACTTCAACGGCACGTCGCTGGACAAGACGCGCTGGAACGGGATCGTCCGCGAGGACACCTCGCTCTACAAGGTCGCCGACGGTGGCCTGACGCTGACCACGGTGCAATCCGAGATCGCGCCGAACAACAAGAACTACATCCTCCAGACCGCCGACCACACGAGCGAGGACTGGGTCCTCGAGGCGAAGCTGTCGGCCTGGACGCTGTCCAACTCGTTCCAGCAGGCGGGCATCGTGGCCTGGCTGGACGACAGCAACTACGTCAAGTTCAACGCGATCTCCGACAACAACAACACGCGGATCAACCGCTCGGAGAATCGCTCGAATGTGGCCGGCACGATCATCCAGCCGCAGCCGCAGGTCAACGTCCCCGCGGGGGTCACGACGATCTATCTCCGCCTGACCAAGTCGGGTACCAGCTACCAGGGCGAGATCTCGTACGACGGGACGGCCTGGACGAAGGTCGGCGATCCGGTCACCAACCCGATGGTCGCGCCGCGCTTCGGTCTCTACACGGCCGGCGTGAACGGCTCCGGGCAGACCGCGACGTTCGACTACTTCAAGGTCAACGGTGCGACGGGCTGCTCCGGCGGCACCAACACGCCGCCGGTCATCACGACCGCCACGGCGACGCCGTCGTCCGGCTTCGCTCCGCTCGCGACCGCGTTCAGCGCCGCGGCGAACGACGCCAACGGCGACACGCTGACGTACTCGTGGGACTTCGACGGCAACGGCACGGCTGACGCCACCGGAGCCACCGCGAACACCACGTTCACCACCGCCGGCGCCAAGACCGTGAAGCTGACGGTCTCCGACGGCAAGGGCGGCACCGCGACCCGGGACATCCCGGTTCAGGTGCTCGCCGCCGACAACCCGACCGCGAAGCTGCGGGCGCTCGTCTTCACCAAGACGGCCGGGTTCCGTCACGACTCGATCGAGGTGGGCACCGCCGCGGTCAAGACGCTCGGGACGCAGAAGAACTGGCAGGTCGACTCGACCGACGACGCGTCGCTGTTCACGGACGCGGTGCTCGCGCACTACAAGGTCGTGATCTTCATGTCCACGACCGGTGACACGCTCAACGACACCCAGCAGGCGGCGTTCGAGCGGTTCATCCGTTCCGGCAAGGGCTACGTGGGCATCCACGCGGCCGCCGACGGCGAGTACGACTGGCGCTGGTACGGCAACCTGGTGGGCGCGTACTTCCGCAACCACCCGGACGGAACACCCACCGCGACGGTGGTCACGGAAGACACGACGGACCCGTCCACGGCCGGCCTTCCGGCCCGCTGGACGCGGACCGACGAGTGGTACAACTACAAGGCGCCGACGAACGCCAACGGCGACGACTACAGTGCGCGCAGCACCACCGGCGTGCACGTCCTGTTGAAGATGGACGAGTCGACGTACGCGGAGAACGACGGGTCGGACGGCGTCGATGACGACCACCCGATCTCGTGGTGCCAGAAGTACGACGGTGGCCGGTCCTGGTACACGGGCCTCGGTCACACGCAGGCCTCGTTCTCCGAGCCCGGCATCCTGTCCCACATCGGGGCGGGCATCGAGATCGCGGCGGGCGTGCTTCCGTCAGCGGCGTGCGGTGTGGCGCCGACGGCCAACGCCGCGCCGGTCGTCTCGACCGCGACGGCGACGCCCGCCTCGGGCGTGGCTCCGCTCGCGGTGTCCTTCGCGGCCACCGCGACCGACCCCGACGGCGACACGCTGACCTACACGTGGGACCTCGACGGCAACGGTACGTTCGAGACCACGGGTCAGAACCCGTCGTTCACCTACACGACGCCCGGCACGTACGTGGCGGTCGCCAAGGTGAGCGATCCGGCGGGTCTGTCGGGTACCAAGACAGTCACGGTGACGGTGTCGCCCGCGGCCGGTGGCGGGACCGACGTCCCGGTCACGGTCGGCGGCAACGTGCCGGGCGTGCTCGCGCTGACGTTCGGCGCCGCGCCGAACCTCGGCACGTTCGTCCCGGGTGTCGCGAAGGACTACACGGCCTCGGTGGCGGCGACGGTGACGTCGAGCGCCACGGCGGCTGCGCTCACGGTGCGGGATCCTTCAGCGACCGCGACGGGTCACCTCGTCAACGGCGCGTCGGTGATGCCGCAGGCACTCCAGGTCCGGGCCGACACGGGGGCGTTCGCGCCGCTGAGCTCCACGGGGGCGGCGCTCGCGCTCACCTCGTGGGCGACGCCGGTCGGCGCGCGTCTGGTGAGCGTCGAGTTCAAGCAGCCGGTGGCTGCGACGGACTCGCTGCTCACCGGCAGCTACGGCAAGACGCTGACCTTCACGCTGTCAGCGACGACGCCGTAAGGCAGGGGTAGGGCGGGGCGTCGGCCGGTGGTGCTAACGGCCGGCGCTCCGCAGCAGGTCCGCACGCATCGGCACGACGTACTCGCCGGGCGTGAAGCGTTCTCGCAGGCCGGCCTCGAGTTGGGCGAACCGCTCCGCTCGGCTCGGGTCGGCCGCGAGGATGCGGTCGCGCAGCGCCTCGAAGGAACCGATCGTGAGCGTGACCTCGTACTCGACGGTCTCGACGCGGTCGAAGCCCTCTTGCTCCGCGATTGCCCGCTGCGCGTTGGCGCGCACCTCGGTCTCGTCGTCGACCGGGCGCAGCAGTTCGAAGAACTCGCCCTCCGGGAGCGGCTCGGCGATCCAGACGTGCTCGCGGACGACGCGTTTGAGCTCCGGGAACGCCGTTCTCGGGTCGGGAACGTGGTGCAGGCTGAGCATCAGCGTCGCGACGTCGACCGACTGGTCTGCGAGCGGGAGGGCCTGCGCGCCGCCGAGCTCGTAGCGGTGGTCGGGGTCTTTCTCGCGGGCGCGAGCGACCGCGTCCTCGGTGACCTCGATGCCGAGTGCGTCGGCTCCGGCGCTCGCGAGCGCGCGCACGAACGCTCCGTCCCCGCACCCGATGTCGACGACGACCTTTCCGCGCACGTCGATCGCGCTCGCCAGCTGCTCGAAGTCGCTCATGCCGTGGAATGTAGGCTGATGGCGATGCCCGAGTGGAAGGACGTCGTCGAGATCGGCTCGCGCTTCCCGGGCGTCGAGGAAGGGACGTCCTACGGGACGCCGTCGATGAAGGTCCGCGGCAAGTTCATGTGCCGCCTGCGGACCAACCCCGACGCGTTGGTGGTACGCGTGATCGACCTCGCCGACCGTGACGCGCTGTTGAAGGGCGAGCCGGACGTCTTCTTCATCACGCCCCACTACGACGGGTACCCGGCGGTGCTCGTCCGGCTGGAGGCGGTGGGGCTGGAGCAGCTGGCCGAGCTGATCGAGGACGCGTGGCGCATCCAGGCCTCCAAGCGGGCGATCGCGGCCTTCGACGCGGGTGGGTGAGGCGACGCTGCGGGCGCGCGGCCAGTGGCTGCACGCGCCCGGGGGCGACGTCCTGCGTCATCTGCTCGCGGTGCAGGCGCAGGACGTGCGGACACCGGCTTTGGCCTTGGGGGTTCGCGGCGGCGCGCCGGACGCTTCGATGCGGATCACTTGGCTGATGCGGCAGACGCTGCACCTCGTGCACGCTTCCGATCTGGAATGGCTGCACCCGCTGTTCGCCCCGCGGATGCAGGCGACGAACGTGCGTCGGTTGCGGCAGCTGGGGGTGAGCGAGGCCGATGCCGACCGGGCGGTCTCGCTGATCGCTTCGCGGGTCCCGGCGACGCGGGCGGAGCTGGCTTCGCACCTGGCGGCGCACGACATCCCGGTGGGCGGGCAGGCGATCGTGCACCTGCTCGCCCGCGCGGCGATGCGCGGCGTCGTCGCCCTGACGCCGGACCGCGTCTTCGTCGCACTCTCGCTACCGCGCCCCGGCTCGCGGGAGGCGGCGTTGGACGAGCTGGCCCGCCGCTACGGCGCCTGTCACGCCGGCGCCACCCGCGACGACCTCGCCTACTGGTCCGGCCTGCCCAAGCGCGACTGCCGCGAGCCGGGCCCGTGCTCCGTCGAGGACGGGCCGGTCCCGCGCGTTGCGTTGCCCGCCTTCGACGAGCTGCTGCTGGGCTGGCGGGACCGCTCGCCCACGGTCCCACCCTCCCTCGCCCGGACCGTGCACCCGGGCGGCGGCATCATCCGCGCCGTCACCCTCATCGACGGCGTCGCAACCTAAAGGGACTGTCCCTTTATCTTCGGCCCGTGCGGAGGAGCCGTGATGGCGGTGCGGAGCGAACCTAAAGGGACTGTCCCTTTAGGTTGTGGCCTCGCGGAGGCGGACGCGGGTGTGGAGGCGGGTGAGCGGGCGTGGCGACCACCAGTTCCAGCGACCGAGCAGGCCCATCAGGGACGGGACGAGCAGTGCGCGGACGATGAAGGCGTCGATCAGGACGCCCGCCGCGGTGGCGACGCCGATCTGCTGGATGAAGGAGATCGAGGACGTGATGAAGGCGCCGATCGCGACCGCGAGCAGGATCGCGGCGGCGGTGACGACCGCGCCGGTGCGCTCGACGCCGACGGCGACCGCCTCGCGGTCGGTGAGTCCTCCTTCACGCGCTTCCTTGATCCGGCCGAGCAGGAACACGCCGTAGTCGGTCGACAGCGCGAAGACGAGCGCCGCGGCGACGAGGAAGTCCGTCGGCTCGACACCGCCGTTGCCGGTGTAGCCGAGCAGGCCCTCGAAGCGCCCGTCCTGGAAGACGAGCGTGAGGATGCCGAGCGAGGCCCCGACGGTCAGCGCGTTCATGATGATCGCCTTGATCGGCAGCACGATCGAGCCGGTCATCAGCCACAGCACGAGCATCGTCAGGCCGACGAGCAGGCCGATGGCGAGGGGGAGATTGGAGCCGATCGCCGCCTGCTGGTCGACGAAGTCCGCCGCCGCGCCGCCGATCAGCGTCGGGTACGGCGCTCGGACGTCACGCAGGTCGCCCACGAGGTCGCGGGCCGCCGGGCCGACCGGCTCGCCCTCCGCCAGCACGTCGATCTGCCACGTCGTGGCGTTCAGCGCGCGCGGCTCTGAGACGGCGCGCACGCCCGGGCGGGTCTCGAGGGTGGCGGCGTAGCGCTCCACTCCGGCGCGCTCGGACTGCGGCGCGGTGAGCACGACGGCGAGCGGGCTCGAGCCCTGGCCGCCGGGGAAGTCGCGGTCGACGGTGTCGGCGACGGTGCGCGCGCTCTGGCCCTTGGGGATGACGGTCGAGTCCACCGGCGTCCACACGGCGCGCAGCGAGGGGAGGGCGATGACGACCATCAGCGCGCCGGTGGCGAGCGCGATCGGCAGCGGGCGGCGCATCACGCCGTGCGCGAGCCGGTACCAGCCGCCCTGGCGCCCGCGCGGCTTGACGGAGAGCTTCGTGCCCCAGATCGCGAACGTCGCCGGCGTGATCACGAGCGCGGCGGCGCCGGCGACGATCGACACGGCGGCACCCGCGACACCCATCGACTTCAGGAAGCCGAGCGGGAACACCGTCAGCGTGATCATCGCCAGCGCCACGGTCACGGCGCTGAAGGCGACGGTCCGGCCCGCCGTTCGCATCGTCGTCCGGACCGCGTCCGGGTTGTCCTTGGCGAGCTCCTCGCGGAAGCGGGTCACGAGGAAGAGCGAGTAGTCGATCGCCAGGCCGAGCCCGAGGCCGATCACGAGGTTCAGCGCGAAGATCGAGAGGTGGTAGGCCTGATTGACCGCCGTGAGGACGAGGAACGTGCCGAGCACGGTGGTGATCCCGACGACGAGCGGGAGCACCGTGGCGCGGCCGCGGAAGAAGAGCAGCGAGAGCAGCAGCAGGATCGGGAAGGCGAGCATCTCGGCGCGGCCGAGGTCGGCGGAGACGGACTCGCCGATCTGGTGCTGCGCGAACAGCGAGCCGCCGAGGAGGACGTCGCCGTTCTCCGGGAAGCGCTCTTGGAGGCCGTTGACCACGGTGTCGTCGTCGGCGTCAGCCGTGAGCGTCGCGAGCAGGTAGGCCGAGCGGCCGTCGCGGCTCAGCGTGGGCTCCTTGGCGACCGCTGCGATGCCGGGTTGCGCGGCGAGTTGCTCGCGTACTGCCGCCGCGCGCTGCGGCGTGTCCATCAGCGCGACGACGCCCGGCGTGGCGGCGGTGCCGGTCGCCTGCTCGATCTTCGCCTCCGCTCGAGCGGAGCCCGAGGACGTCGCGGCGAATCCGCCGTCGGTCTGCAACGACCCGGCGACCGGGCCTCCGACGACCCCGGCGACGATCACGAACAGGACCACGAACAGCAGCGTGCGCTTCGGGCGGGCGGTCAACATTCCCAGAAGTGAACATCAGTACATGTACAGCTGTCAAGTCAGCGCTAACCTCTCGGTGACATGTCCGCCGCGTCGAGCCGTCCACGCAATCCCCGAGGTGAGGGCAACCGCCTGCGTGAGCAGTTGCTGGCGGCGACCGCGGAGGTCCTCAACGAGGTGGGTGACGCGAGCCGCGTGTCCGTGCGGGCGATCGCCGCGCGCGCCGGCGTCTCACCCACCGCTCTGTATCTGCAGTTCCCCGACCGCGACTCGCTCGTCGACGCGGCCGTGGACGCGGGCTTTGAGACCTTCAACGCCGAGCTGACGGCCGCCGCCGCGGTCTCCGGCACACCCGACGAGCGGTTGATGGCGATGGGTCTCGCCTACCTCGCGTTCTCCGAGCACAAGCCCGCGCTCTACGCGATCCTCTTCTCCGCGCGCCGCCCGGTCGTCGACAAGCACGTGCACGGCCACCGCGACCAGGCCTTCGACGGCGTCGTCGCCCTGCTGCAGGCGCGCACACCGACGCTCTCCAGCGAGGCGGCGAACGAGCTCGCCATCCTCGTCTGGACCAGCCTGCACGGCTACGCGATGCTCCGCACGGTACGCCCCCACATGCCCTGGCCGGACCCGGACGTGTTCCTCCGCCACCTCCTCACGGTCTCCGCGCCGAATTGACGCACTTCCGGCACACACTCGTCACGAACGCGTCTTGTTCGGTTGCAGGCGGTCGGGCGATCCTGCCGCCATGGAGATCGAGTGCAAGGTTGATCGGCTAGAGCCCGACAAAGTTGACGCTCGTTGCGCGTGGCTGGCCGCGCGGCAATGGAGCGTGCTCGACGTCGCCGACCTGCGCGCCTGCGGCATGTCGGCGGATGCGATCTCATGGCGGGTGGCGCATGGCCGCCTCTTCGCGATCTTCCGGGGCGTCTACGGCGTCATCCGAACCTCACGCTCGAAGGCGTGTTCCTGGCGGCCGTCAGGGCGTGCGGGCCCAGCGCGGTGCTCTCGCACTTCTCGGCCGCGGTGCTGTACGGCTGGTTCGACTGGGACGACCGCTTCCCGGAGGTCACCGCGAACCATCCGCGCGGGCACGCGGGCATCTACACGCACCGCTCACAGTCGATCGAGCGCACGGAGTTCAAGGGCATTCCGGTCACGCCGCCGGCCCGAACGCTGATCGACCTCGCGGGCAAGCTGCCCTACGCAGGGCTGCGCCGAGCGGTCAACGAGGCGCTCAACCGCGGGCAGGTGAAGGTCAGCGAGCTCGTGACGCGCGGGCATCGCGGCGCGGCCAAGCTGCGCAAGATCCTCGCCACCGCCGCGCCCACCCGCAACGAGTACGAGGACATCGTGCTCGCCGTGCTGCACCAGGGCGGCCTCCCGAAGCCCGACGTCAACGTCCGCCGCGGCCGCCACATCCCCGACTTCCGCTGGCCGGAGCACCGCGTGATCCTCGAGGCCGACAGCCGGAAGTACCACGGTCACCTCCTCGCGCGGGCCGACGACGCCGCGCGCCAAGCGGTGTTGGAAGCGCAGGGCGAGATCGTGCTACGGACGACGTGGCGCGAGGTCGTCACGCGGCCGGCGGTCGTCGTCGCCCGCGTGCGCGCCGCGCTGATCGAGAGCAAGGTTCGTCGGGCAGAGCCCGAACAAGTTGACGTTCGCCGCGCGGCTTAGCGCTTGAAGGGGTTGTTGCTCTTCTTCTTGCCGCGCCGCTTGAGCCTGCGCACGACGACCTTGCGCTTGGGCTTCTTCTTGTGCTGGTTGCTGTAGGCGATGCTGCCGCCGGCGGCACCCGCGGACAGGGCGGCGACGATCGCCGCGAGCAGGCCCGGGTTGGCCTTGAGCTTGGCGAACTCGCGCTCGACCTCCGGCCACACCTGGTTCTCGATCAGGTCGGCGGCGGCCTCGGGCGTGGCCTCGAGTTGCGACGGTTGGATGGCCGGGGCGAAGGAGACCTGGACCTTGACCGGGCGGGGGAACCAGCCGTTGAAGAGGCGGTCGGTGCCGGTGATCGCGCACGGGACGATCGGCGCCTGCGCCTCGATCGCGAGCCGCCCGGCGCCCTTGCGCGGCGCGCGCAGCTGCTCGGGGTCGCGGTGGCGGGTGCCTTCGGGGAAGAGCGCGAGCACGCGGCCCTTGTCGAGATGCAGACGGGCGGTCTCGAGCGCGTCGGGGTCGGCTTCTCCGCGGCGGACCGGGAAGGCGCCGAGGCCGCTCAAGAGCCGCGCGGAGCGGCCCTCGAAGAGCTCCGTCTTGGCCATGAAGTGCAGGTGGCGGCGCGTGGCGAGGCCGATGAAGAACGAGTCGTAGAAGCTCTTGTGGTTCGGCGCGATGATCGCGGGTCCGTCCTTGGGGACGTACTCCGCACCCGTCACCTTGAAGCGGTACCAGACGCCGGCGATCGGCGAGAGCACCACCCGTGCGGTGCCATAGATCAGTCGCGACGTCCCGCGCTTGCGGGACAGTTCGTGGGCTTCCTCGTTGGTCATGGCCATGAGCGCGTGAAACTACACGGTATGAACCGCGGCATCGAGGTCCGTGAACTCACCGTTCGCCGCGGTGATCGGGCCGTCCTGCGCGACCTCTCCTTCGACGCTCCGCGGGGCAAGGTGCTCGCGCTCGTCGGCGCTTCCGGCGCGGGGAAGAGCACGCTCCTGCGCTGCCTGAACCGGCTCGCCGAACCCGCCGCGGGGACGGTCGCGCTCGACGGGGAGGACATCCGCGCGGTCGCGCCCCAGGTACTGCGGCGGCGGGTCGCGCTGGTGGCGCAGGCGCCGGTGATGCTGCCGGGGACGGTCGCCGACAACCTCGCCTACGCCCTCGACGCGCTCGACGATGAAGTCCGCGACGCGGCGCTGGCCGCCGCCGGCCTCGACCGCTCGTTCCTGCCGCGGACCGCACGTGCGCTGAGCGGCGGGGAGCGCGCCCGCGTCGCGCTCGCGCGGGCGTTGACCCGCGATCCCGACGCGATCCTCCTCGACGAACCCACCGCTGCGCTGGATCCGGAGACCGCGGAAGTGATCGCGCAGACGGTCGCGGCCCTGGCGAACCGCGACCTGGCGGTGATCGTCGCCACCCACGACATGGCCCTCGCCGAATCGGTCGCCGACGCGACGCTGCGTCTCGTGGGTGCGGCGGCGGGCGCCGCGTGAGTTCCGGGGTCCTTCAGGTCGCGAGCGGCGTCGCGTTCGTCGCGTTCGCCGCGCTGCTCGCCCACCGGCTCAAGCTCGGATTGAGCCGGGAGATCCTTATCGCGGCGGCGCGGGCGATCGTGCAGCTCGCGGCGGTCGGCGCGCTGATCGCGCTCGTGTTCCGGGTCGACGTCCTCGCGATCGCCTTCGTCGCCGGCATGGTGGCCACGGCGGCGATCACCAGCGGCGGGCGGATCAAGTCCGTCCCCAACGCGCGGGCGCGGGCGATCGCCGCGATCGGGGTGCCCGCCGTCGGCGCGGCCGGGATCCTGATCGCGGTCGGGGCGTTCGAACCCACGCCCCGCGCGGCCATCCCCACCGCCGGCATCCTGATCGGTGGCGCGATGACCGCGACGACGCTCACCGGCCGCCGCCTGCTCGAAGGCCTGAGCGCCGACGAGGAGGAGATCGAAGCGCGGCTCTCGCTCGGCGACCGGATTCGTGAGGCACTCGCGCCGACCGTCCGCCAGGCGATCAAGACCGGCCTGGTGCCGGCCATCGACCAGACCCGCAACGTCGGGATCGTGACGCTGCCGGGCACGTTCGTCGGCCTCGTCCTCGGCGGCGCCTCACCCGCCGAGGCCGCCCGCGTCCAGCTGACCGTCCTGCTCACGCTGCTCGCGGTCGAGCTGCTCTCCGCCACGGTGATCGCCGAGCTGATCGTCCGCACCCGCATCGCCCCGGGCGAGCGGCTGCGCGAAGATGTCGCCGATGTTCGACGGTGACTTCGAGCGCGACGCCGCCCGCCTGAGCGAGCGGCTGGACGGGTTCGCCGACGACCCGCACGGCCTCAGGGACGCCTTCCTGGAGCGCCACGTCCACACGCTCTACGCGCAACTGACGGACGACGGCAAGGACGGGCTGCGAGCCGACGACCTCGTCTACGCAGCCGCCGACCGCGTCCCGGGGCTGACCCCGAGCCGCGACCAGGTCGAGCGCGAGCGCGAGCGCTTCCAGAAGGACAAGGAGGGCTACGAGATCGCGCAGGGGCAACTGCTCGGCCACGTCCTCGCCAACCCCGACGCCGGCACCCACCTGATCGACGTGATGCTGCGCCCGACGCAGCTCGCGCTCGACCACCAGGACGACTACCAGAAGACGGGCTACGCGAACCTCGGCACGGCCAGCGTCACACGACGGGGCAACGTCGGCACCGTCGAGCTCTCAAACCCCCGCTACCTCAACGCCGAGGACGACACGACGACCGGCCCGCTGGAGGCCGCGATCGACCTCGTCCTGCTCGACCCGCAGGTCGAGATCGCCGTGCTGAGAGGCGGCATCGTCGAGCACCCCCGCTACGCCGGCCGCCGCATCTTCGGCGCCGGCCTGAACCTCACCCACCTCTACCGCGGCCAGATCTCCTACCTGTTCTTCCCGATGCGAGACCTCGGCCTCGTCCACAAGATCTACCGCGGCCTCAGCCGACCGGAGACCGAGAAGCTGTGGATCGCCGCGGCGGAGACGTTCGCGATCGGCGGCGGCTGCCAGCTGCTGCTGGTCGCCGATCACATCCTCGCCGAGGAGAACACCCGCTGCACGCTGCCCGCAAGAAACGAGGGCATCATCCCCGGCGCGGCGAACCTGCGGCTCCCGCGCTTCGTGGGTGATCGCCGCGCGCGCCAGGCGATCCTCTCCGACCGCGAGCTCGCGCCCGAGGAGCTCGCCGACGACATCGTCGCGCCCGGCGAGATGGACGCGTACATCGAGCGCACGGCCACCCACTTGGCCAGCGCCGGGGCCGTCAGCGGCGTCGCCAACCGCCGGGCGCTGCGCATCGGTCAGGAACCGTTGAGTACCTTCCGCGAATACATGGCGACGTACTCACGCGAGCAGGCCGTGTGTCACTTCAGCCCCGCGCTGATCCGCAACCTCGAGGAGAACTGGCGCGCCCATGAGCGTCAGGATTGAGCACGCGCCGCGCACCGTCCTCGAGACGCTCCAGCTCGAGCGGCTGCAGCAGGTCGTCGCCCGCCTCAAGCGCACCGAACGCGGCGCGGACCTGCCGGACATCGAGTCGCTGGACGACCTGCAGAACGTCCCGTTCACCACCAAGGACGATCTCCGCGCGGGCTACCCGCTCGGCCTCATAACCGTCCCGCGTGAGCAGCTGCGGCGCATCCACGCGTCCTCCGGCACCGGCGGCGTCCCCACCGTCGTCGCCTACACCGAGCACGACCTCGATGTCTGGTCGAAGGTCATGTCCCGCTGCATGGCGATGGCCGGCGTGAAGGCCGGGATGATCGTGCACAACGCCTACGGCTACGGGCTCTTCACCGGCGGGCTCGGCTTCCACCAGGGCGCGGAGCGCCTCGGAGCGCTCGTCATCCCGGTCTCCGGCGGCGTCACCGCGCGCCAGGCGACGCTCCTCAGGGACCTCCAGGGCCAAGTGCTCTGCTGTACCCCGTCCTACGCGCTCCACATCGCTCAAGGTCTACGTGAGGCCGGTATCGACCGGCAAGACCTCAAGCTGGAAATCGGCATGTTCGGCGCCGAGCCGTGGACGGAGGGGATGCGCGAGCGCCTGCAGGACGAGCTCGGCCTGATCGCCCTCAACGTCTACGGCCTGTCGGAGATCGTCGGACCCGGAGTCTCCGCCGAATGCCCGGAAGCCCGCGACGGCCTGCACGTGCAGGAGGACCACTTCCTCGTCGAGGTCATCGACCCCGCGACCGGCCGTCGAGCCGCCGACGGCACCGACGGCGAGCTCGTCTTCACGACCCTGACCAAGGAAGCGCTGCCGCTCATCCGCTACCGCACGGGGGACATCGCGAGCCTCACCCACGAGCGCTGCGCCTGCGGGCGCACGTTCGCCCGCATGAGCGCGGTCCGCGGCCGCCGCGACGACATGCTGATCATCCGCGGGGTCAACCTCTACCCGAGCCAGATCGAGCACGTCCTGCTCGGCCAGGCGGGCGTCGCCCCGCACTACCAGCTCGTCGTCGAGCGTCCTGAGACCCTCGACGAGGTCACCGTGTGCTGCGAGCCACTCGAGGCCGGCGTCAACCCGATCGCACTCGCCACCAAGATCGAACAGGCGATCCGGGAGCGGATCGGCGTCAGCGTGACCGTCCACGTGAAGGCGCCCGGCGAGATCCCGCGCAGCGAGGGCAAAGCCGTCCGCGTGATCGACAGACGCTAGAGCTCGACCTCCGGCTCTTCCGCTCGCGGGCGTTCAGCGGCGCCGCGTTCGTCCCGGTGATCAGCGCGGCCTACCACGGGCTCGAGCGCGAGGCGATCCCGCGCGCCACCGTCGGCGTGCGGATCTTCCAGCAGGTCGGCGGCTCGCTCGGCACGGCGTTCGCCTGGACGCTGGGTCTAACCGCGTTCGCAATCTTCCCCGCGCTCCTGCTTCCCCGGGCGCGAGGACGCTACGTGAACGGTTCGAGCTCGGGGCGCTTGGCCACACGCCCGTCGCCCGAGGAGCGCCCGCGCAGGCGGCGGATCACCCACGGCGTGAAGTAGCGCCCGAACCACACGACGTGCGAGACCGACGAGCGCCGGCCCAGCGGGGAGGGGAATCCGGCCGCCCACGAGAGATCGGTGTCCGGGAGCCCCATCGCGTGCGCGACGGCCAGCGCGATCCGGCGGTGACCCTCAGGGTTGGCGTGCAGCCGGTCCTCGTTCCAGAGCCGGCGATCGGAGGAGACCGGGTGCACGTCGAGCTCCACGATGAACGTCCCGCGCCGCTGGGAGATCTCGCGGATCGCGTCGTTGAGCTGGGCGATCGCGCCCGCCGCGGTCTTGGCGAGCGGGTTGATCGGCACGGGGTCGGGCAGCGTGAACAGGATCACGTCTGCCCCGGCCTCGCGCAGACGGGAGACCATCCCGTCGATCTCGGCAGCCACACCCGCGACGTCGACGTTGCGGCGCAGCATGTCGTTGAGCCCGGCGAGCAGCGACACGAGGTCGGGCTCCAGGGCGAGGGCGTCGTCGAGCTGCGTCTCGCGGATCTGGCGGGCGAGCTTCCCGCGCACGGCGAGGTTGGCGTAGCGCAGCTCCGGGTCGATGGCGGCGAGGATCTCGGCCAGGCGATCGGCCCAGCCGCGGAACCCGCTCCCGTCGGGCAGCGGGTCCATCAAACCCTCGGTGGTGCTGTCTCCGAGAGCGACGAATCGCCGGTAGCGCATACCTGCAACGCTACCGAGGCGGCTGAGCGGTGAACCGTGAAACTGTTCACACGGGGAGGGTCACGCGGCGCACTCTGCTCGCCGCGACCGCCGCGCTGCTCGCGGGTGCGGACCTCGCCGAGGCGCGCCGCCTGACGCCGAAGCAGGTCCGCGCGCTCAAGGCCGCCGTCCGCGGCCGGGTGCTCACGCCGAGCAGCGCCGGCTACGACGCCGCCCGCGTGGTCTTCAACCGCCGCTACGACGGCGTCAAGCCACCCGCCGTCGTGCAGGTCAAGGACGCCGCGGACGTCCGCGCCGTGGTCGAGTGGGCGAACCGTTTCGAGATCCCGCTCGTCAGCCGCTCCGGCGGCCACGGCTACAACGGCGACTCGACGAGCGCCACCGCCGTGGTCGTCGACCTGAACGCGCTGAACCGCATCTCCTACCGCGACGGGACCGCCACGCTCGGGCCCGGCGCCCGCACCCTCGCCGTCTACACCGCGCTCGCGCGCCACGGCGCGATGATCCCCGCCGGGAGTTGCCCGACCGTCGGGGTCGGCGGCCTGGTCCTCGGCGGTGGGATGGGGCTCGCCGGCCGCGCCTACGGCCTGACGCTCGATCGCGTCACGAGCTTCGACGCCGTCACCGCGGACGGCAAGCGCCGGCGGGTCGACGACGGCGACGCGCTCTTCTGGGCGCTGCGCGGCGGCGGCGGGAGCTTCGCGATCGTCACCGCGATCCGCGTGAAGACGCCCCACGTCACCCACGCCGCGTTCTTCAGCATCAGCTACCCGCGAGCCGCGCGAGAGGAGGCACTCGCGGCGTGGGATGCGCTCGCCCCGCACGCACCCCGGGCGCTGACTGCGATCCTGACGCTCGACTCAGGCGGCGCCAGCGCCTTCGGCCAGTACCTGGGCTCAGAGCCCGCGCTGCGCGCGTTGATCAGGCCGCTCGGCGGGACCCCCGTCGTCGGGAGCGCCGACTACCTGACGGTGCAGAAGCGCTGGGTGGGAGCCAAGCCTGCGCGCACCACCTTCGCCGCCTCCTCGCTCTACGTGCGCAAGCCGCTCACCCACGCCGCCCGCACGGCGTTCCTCGGCGCGGCCGACACCGGCGCGGCGCTGATCCTCGACGCCTACGGCGGGGCGATCAACCGCCCACACCGCGCCGACACCGCGTTCCCGCACCGCGACGAGCGCTTCAGCGTCCAGGTGCTGTCCTACGCGCCGATCATGGTCGCGAAGGCGCGCGTCAGGCACGCACGCAGGCTGATCGCCCCGTACGGCAGCGGCGCCTACGCCAACTACGCCGACCCCGATCTCACCAACGCGCTGCGCGCCTACTACGGCGCGAACCTGCCCCGGCTGCGCCGGATCAAGCACGAGCTCGACCCGGCGAACCGGTTTCGCCCCGCGCAGGGGATCAGGTGATGGTGATCGGCGTCCCGACCTCGACGAGCTTGTCGAGCTTGAGGATGTCCGCGTTCTTCATACGCACGCACCCGTGCGAGATCTTGCCCGGGATCAGGTTCGGCAGGCTGGTGCCGTGGATGCCGACGATCCCGCCGCCCGGCCAGTCGGTGAGGGTGTCCGACGTGGCGCTGGTCACGAACGCGATCGGCCCGTAGAACGGGTCGCCGAAGTTCGTCAGCTTCGCGCGGATGTAGAACTGGCCCTTCGGTGTGGGCCACTGGGACTGGCCGACGCCGACACTGGCGCTGAAGACCTTCTTGCCGCCCTTGATCACCGTGACCTTGTAGGTCTTGGTCGACACCTTGATCCAGCTGTCGACCGGCTGCAGCTCGCTCAGCGCGTTCTCCTGGACCCACCCGGTCGTGCCGTTCGGGCGGATCGGGAGCCGCACCTTCAGCCACACGCGGTCCTTGGCGTCGGTCGTGCGGGCGAGGACGAGCACGAGGTCGTCGGTGCCCTCACCGGTCTTGAGCTTGAGCTTGCCGACCGTCTTGGCGGTGGTCTTCGGGTCCTTCTTGGCGGGCACGGCCTTCTCGACGTACGCGAAGTACGACTCCTTGCCCAGCTTCTGGAGGTTCTCGATCGTGGCCGCACGCGACGGCGCCGCCGCGATCAGAGAGATCGCGACGGCGCCGAGTACTGCGAAATGCTTCTTCAGCACGTCAGCCTGTGACCCGTGGCTTCTTCTGCGCCACGACCTTTCGGGCTGCCTTCACGGACAGGCTCTCGGTATCCGAGCACTCCGCGGCCGTGACCTTGGCCGTGCCGGACTTGGTCGGGCGCACGCGGAAGGTCGCGAGCCCGGTCTTGTCGGTCTTCGCCGTGTACTTCTTGCCGCCTGGCAGCGTGAGCGTCACCTTCGAGCCCGCGTCGACGTTGCGGACGCGCACCCGGATCGTGTTCAGCTGGCCGGCGCGCACCGTCGTGCTGTTGACCCGCGCCATGGTGCACGGCGCCTGGTTGACGGCGACGGGCTTGACCGCGCCCTGCGGCACCGGTGCCGCGAGCGGCGGCGCGGTGAGCACGACGCTGAACGGTGCCTGGTCGCAGACCTTGTCGGTCTTGCCGTTGAGGATGAGCTCAGCGCAAGAGGTCACGACGTTGTCGTACTGGCCCGCGACCGGATGGTTCATCGTGCAGGTGTAGACCCAGGTCTCGTTCGCGTCGAGGCGATGATCGCCGTTGGCGTCACCGCCCGCGGCCGGGCCCGTCACGTTCGGGCAGAGGCTGTCGGACACGGTGACGTTGTCCAGCGGCAACGGCGGGACGCTGACGTTCTTGACCGTGAACGTGTAGGTCACGTCCTGCGGCGCCACGCCATTGACGATCGAGCCGGTCTTGGTCACGTCGATGCCCGGTTTGACGATCACCGTGGTGCCGAGCGTCTTTGAGTCGTCCGCCGTGTGGTCGACCACAGCGTCATGAAGGACGCCGCTGGCGGCCACGCGCACGACGGCGTCGGTCACGCCGAGCGTCACATTGATCGGCGTCGTCACCCGCCCCACCTGGCGTTCGGCGGTGTTGCTGAGCAGGTCCAGGCCCTGCGCGATCGTCATCGGGTTCCCCGTCGGCTTGCCGTCGGCCCCGGGGAGTTGCAGCGTGATCGTCGCGTTGGTGATGTCACAGGCTGTGGGACCAGGATTCCCAGCGAAGATCGTATATGTGACGGTTTCGCCGATGCGAACGACCGGGCGATCGCGCGAAATCCTCAGGGTCGGGCTATTGGAATCGCAATTCGGCGGATTCTGATGGGCTTGGGCAACGCTCGGACTGAGCGCCACCGCCATCAGAACGACTACCAGCAATTGACCTGCGCGTCGGGACATTTCCCCCCCACCGTTTACTGTGCGGCCGAGAAGCTATACGGAGGTAGGGGTCGCTTTACAGACGGTGTCTGACCGCGGTCACACCAGTTAACGGCGCAACGCCGTCCCGTGCGATGCACCAGAACGATCCCCAGCACTAGCTGCAAGCAGGTTTTCGTGGCGAAATGTCGCCGTGCTGACCTAAGCGTGCTCCATCGGCACGACGGGATCCGCCTTGCACTCTCCCACAGAACCGTCGTGGGCGGCCATCGGGCTCCCCCGGCAGGGTGAGGGAGCACGCGTCGAGGGTGGCGGAAATGTCTCCGCCCCAGTAGGTCACCGAGCAGGCCGGAACGCTGGGCCAGATGGGCGGGCCGGTACCGTCATGGCCCATGAGTGATCCTGAGGACCGGGATTGGGGGATGCGCACCCGCGCGATCCACGCCGGCGCGCGCCCTGACCCGACCACGGGTGCGCGCGCGGTACCGATCTACCAGACGACCTCGTTCGTGTTCGAGAACACCGAGGATGCGGCCGATCTGTTCGCGCTGCAGAAGTACGGGAACATCTACTCGCGCCTCGGCAACCCGACCGTCGCCGCGTTCGAGGAGCGCGTCGCGAGCCTGGAGGGCGGGATCGGCGCCGTCGCGACCGGCTCCGGCCAGGCGGCGGAGACCCTGCTGTTCACGCAGCTGTGCGAGGCCGGCGATCACATCGTCGCCTCCAGCGCGCTCTACGGCGGCACCTACACGCTGCTGAACGTGACGTTGCGCCGGCTCGGCATCGAGACGACGTTCGTCGCGCCCGACGATCCCGCCGCGTTCGCGGCCGCGATCCAGCCCGGCAGGACCAAGCTCGTCTACACCGAGATCGTCGCCAACCCGGCCGGCACGGTGGCCGACCTCGAGGCACTCGCGCAGGTCGCGCACGCCGCCGGCGTGCCGCTGGCGGTCGACTCGACGCTCGCCTCCCCGTACCTGTGCCGCCCGATGGACTTCGGCGCCGACATCGTCGTGCACTCCGCCACCAAGTACCTGGGCGGCCACGGCACCTCGATCGCCGGCGCGGTGGTCGACAGCGGCCGGTTCCCGTGGGACAACGGCAACTTCCCGGTGATGACCGAGCCGGTCGCGACCTACGGCAACCTGCGCTTCTGGGACAACTTCGGCGAGTACGGCTTCGCCACCAAGCTGCGCGTCGAAGGCCTGCGCAACCTCGGCGGCGTCCTCTCGCCGTTCAACGCGTTCCTGATCCTGCAGGGGATGGAGACGCTGCCGCTGCGGATGGAGGCGCACGTCGCCAACGCGCAGCGGGTCGCCGAGTGGCTCGACGCGGACCCGCGGGTGAGCTGGGTGCGCTTCGCCGGCCTCCCGGACGACCCCAACTACGCGCTGGGGCAGAAGTACCTCCCGAAGGGCCCCGGCGCGGTCTTCTCGTTCGGCTGCAAGGGCGGGCGCGAGGCGGGCGAGGCGTTCATCGGCCGCGTCGAGCTGTGCTCGCACCTCGCCAACGTGGGTGACACGCGCACGCTCGTGATCCACCCCGGCTCGACGACGCACCGCCAGCTGTCCACCGAGGCGCTGGAGGCGGCCGGCGTGCTGCCCGAGCTCGTGCGCATCAGCGTCGGCATCGAGGACGTCGACGACATCCTCTACGACCTCGACAAGGCACTCGGATGAGTACTTGGGAACCGCCGGGCGCGACCGCGCGCCGCAACATCCTGCGCCGCGCGAAGACGATCGCCGTCGTCGGCGCGTCGGCCAATCCGGCGCGCGCGAGCAACTTCGTGCTCACCTACCTGCTCTCGTCCAGCGCCGACTACGAGGTCTGGCCGGTCACGCCCAACGAGACCGAGATCCTCGGCGTCAAGGCGTATCCGTCGCTCGCCGACCTGCCGGGGGCGCCTGACATCGTGGACGTCTTCCGACGCGCCGATCAGCTCCCGGGCGTCGCGCGTGAGGCGGTCGACGTGGGCGCGGGAGCATTCTGGATGCAGCTCGGCCTGCACAGCGACGAGGCGGTCGAGATCGCGCACGGCGCCGGCCTCGACGTCGTCTCCAACCGCTGCGTCAAGATCGAGCACGCCCGCTTCCACGGCGGCCTGCACCTCGCGGGCTTCGACACCGGCGTCATCTCGTCGCGCCGCACCCGTGGCTGAAACGCTCACCCTCGATGAAGGGTTGACGTTCGAGAGCGGGGCGCACGTCGCGCCGCTCGAGATCGCGTACGCGACGTACGGCTCGCCGTCGGACCCCGTGGTCTACATCTCGCACGCACTGACCGGGGACGCGGACGCCGCGGACTGGTGGGGCACGCTGATCGGGCCGGGCAAGCCGATCGACACCGACCGGTTCTTCGTCGTCTGCGCGAACATCCTCGGCGGGTGCAAGGGGACGACCGGGCCGTCGTCGACGAACCCCGCCACCGGCGAGCGCTACGGGCTGGACTTCCCGCTCTTCACGATCCGCGACATGGTCACCGTCCACCGCGCGCTGCTGCGGGCGCTGGGCGTCTCGAAGCTGCACGCGGCGGTCGGCGGGTCGCTCGGCGGCATGCAGATCCTGCAGTGGTCGCTCGATCATCCGGACGAGATCGAGCGCGCCGTGCTGGTCTGCGCGACGGCGCGGCTGAGCGCGCAGAACATCGCGTTCTCGAAGGTCGCGCGCCACGCGATCCTCACCCACGACGCGATGGACGTCGCGCGGATGATGGCCCACATCACCTACGTCTCCGACGAGTCGCTGCGGCGCAAGTTCGACCGCGAGCGCAAGGTGCCGGACGCGACGATGACGCTCACCTCGGACTTCCAGGTCGAGCACTACCTCGACTACCAGGCGAAGATCTTCCTCGAGCGCTTCGACCCGCACTCCTACCTCTACCTGTCGCGGGTGATGGACTACTACGAGCCGTTCGCCGAGGAGGGCGTCACGGCACCGGCGACGCGGTTCCTGCTGGTCTCCTTCGACAGCGACTGGCGCTTCGGCACCGAGCACTCCGAATACATCGCCGCACAACTGAGTGCGATCGAGGCCGACGTCGTCCATCACGAGGTCGTCTCGCCCTGGGGCCACGACTCGTTCCTGATGGACGTGCCGGAGTATCACGCGCTAGTGCGCGATTTCCTCTAACGAAGTATCACGGCGCCGGGTAGGGGCTCTGTGCGGGTGATGCCTGCCACCGAGCTCTGCGTGATCCACCCCGGCGCCCTGTCGGCCTCCTGCTGGGCCCGTCTGGCCTCTCACCTGCCCGCGGGCACGCCGGTCAGGGTGCTCGAGCTCGAGACGATCACCCGGTTCTGGGGCAACGACCCGGGGCTGACCGTCGAGGAGCTGGCCGACCGGCTCCGCGGGCGCCTCGGCAGCTCACGGGCGCCGCGGGTGCTGGTGGGCTGGGGCGTCGGCGGGGTGGTGGCGGACGCGCTCGCGACCCCCGCGCGGCGCGTCATCGTGCTCGACGGCGCGGCGCCCGGCGCTCTGCATGCCGAGCCGGGCGAGGCGCAGCGGCTGCGCTCGTTCGCGATGTACGTCGGCGCCCGGCGGGGCCGCGTGCTGAACCTCGACGCGGAGCGCCTCTCGCTCGCCCACATCGCCGAGGGAGCGGTGGCGGCGGGCGCGCTGCGCGAGGACACGGCGCTCGCCACGATCGAACGCTGCTTCGAGCAGCACTCCGCCCGCGTCCTGCGCGATCACCGGTTGACGGCGAGCTACACGCCCTCAGGGTCGCCGCTGACCGTGGTCAAGGCCGCCCGCAGCCTCGTCGCCGACAGTCGCGCGCTCGGCTGGGACCGCTTCGGCCCCGTCGAGGTGCTGGGCAGCGGCGGCGATCATTACTCGATGCTCACCGACGACTCCGCCGCGGTGCATCTCGCGATGCTGCTGCGGCGCTGGCTCGCGCCGGCGTATTCGAGCGCTGCCTAAACCGCGAACTCGGCGAGCTTGCGCAGGTCCTCGCTCGTCGCGTCGATCGGGGCGGTGACGGGCGTGACGGCGACCGTCAGGTCCGCGGCGGCTCCTCAAGCCCTGCTCGGGCGGAGGTCAAGAACCGCTCAGGCGCGCGGCGAGCGCGCGATCCGCGTGCGCGGCGGCGACCAGCGCGGCACCGAGCTCGGCCATCCGGCCGTCGCGGGCGGCGGTCTCGACGACGCGCAGTCGCGCCGCGAGGCGGGCGATGCCGAAGCCGGCGCTGGGGGAGCGCAGCGCGTGCGCGGCGTCGCGCAACGCGTCCGGGTCGGCGGCGGCGCGGAGGCTCTCGAGCCGCTCCGGAAGGCTGTCGCGGTAGACCTGCAGCATCTGGTTCACGAGCGCGCGGCCGCCGAGGTTGTCGGCCAGTTCGTCGAGCAGGCCGTCGTCGATCACCGGCGCGATCCGGCGGTCGAGCTCCTCGCGCAGCGCCGGCAGCGAGACGGGCTTGGCGATGTGCCCGTCCATGCCCGCGTCGCGGCAGCTCTCCACGTCCTGGGCCGCCGTATCGGCGGTCAGCGCGAGGATCGGGATCTCGGGGTCGCGGCGACGGATCTCCGCGGCGGCCTCGAAGCCGTCCATCACCGGCATCCGCAGGTCGAGCAGGATCGCGTCGAAGGGGATGGTCGTGGCGGCGTCGACGGCCGCCTGGCCGTTGTCGACCAGCGTCGGCTGCGCGCCGAGGCGCTCGAGCTGCATGCCGATCAGGCGGCGAAGCGCGGCGTCGTCCTCGGCCACGAGCACGCGGCTCGCGGACAGCGTCGCGTTGGCCCTCGCGGGCGCGATCGGCTTCAGCTCCCCCGCCTCGAGCGGGAGCTCGAGCGTGAACGCCGAGCCGGAGCCGAGTTCGGAGACGACGGTGACATCGCCGCCCATCGCGCGGGCGAGCCGGCGGGCGATGCTCAGGCCGAGCCCGGTGCCCGCCCAAGCGCGGGTGTGCGTGCGCGTCCACGGCTCGAACAGGCGTTGCAGGTCGTCCTCGCCGATGCCACGACCGGTGTCGGAGACCGTGATCAGCAGGCGCTCGCCGTCGATGCGGGCGCCGATGCGCGCGTGGCCGAACTCGGTGTACTTGACGGCGTTGGAGGCCAGGTTGAGGACGATCTGGCGCACGCGGGCAGGGTCGCCGCGCAGCGCGTCCGGAACATCGGGGGCGACGTCGACCAGCAGCTCGAGCGGACGGCCGCGCAGGCTCGGGCGTAGGACGCCGGCGATCGAGGTCAGCAGGCGGCGCGGGTCGTAGTCCTCCGCCTCGTTCTCGCTGCGGCCGGCCTCGGCGCGACTGACATCGAGCGTGTCGCGCACGAGGCCGCCGAGCGCCTGCGCGGCGTCGGAGATGACCTGCGCCAGTTCGCGCTCGCGCTCCGGCAGACCCGCGCCGCACAGCAGCTCCGCCGCGCCCGCGATGCCTGACAGCGGCGTCTTGATCTCGTGGCTCATCGTCGCCAGGAACTGCTCGCGTTCCTGCTCGGCGAGCTTGAACTGCGTGATGTCACGGAACGTCCACAGCCGGCCAGCGGACCCGTCCTCGCCCAGCGGGACGTGGTCGAACGTCACGCGCCGGCCGTCGGCGCACTCGAAGTGCACGAAGCGCACGGTCTCGCCGGAGTCGGCGATCTCCTTCAGCCGCGCCATGCCCGCCTCGGGATCGGCGAGCATCCGTTCGATCGGCTTCAGCATCGCCGACATCGGGCTGCCGATCAGCTCCTCGGCGGCCGCGCTGAGGTCCAGCAGCGAACACGCCTGCTCGTTGACGACGGCGACGTGGCCGGTCTGGTCGAGCATCAGGATCCCGTACGGGGCGCCCGCGACGAGCGCCTTGAGCTGCTCGGCCATCCGCCGGCCCTTGTCCTCGGCGGCCCGCGTGCGGGTGACGTCGCGGCCGATGATCTCGACCGCGATCGCGGCGCCGCCGCGGAAGCGCAGCGTCGCCTGGCCTTCGACCCACACCCACGTGCCGTCGTTGCGGCGCAGGCGAACCTCGATGATCCCGGTGCGCGGCTCGTCCGGGCCGGCGTCGGCGATCGCGGCGCGCAGGACCGGGACGTCGAGCGGGTGGGTGAGCGCGCGCCACAGGCGGCCGATGACCTCGTCCTGGCGCAGGCCGAGCGTCGCGCTGAAGCTCGGGCTGGCGTACTCGATCAGCCCGTGGCTGTCGAACATCCAGACGAGGTCGGGCGAGTCGTCGACCAGCGTCGCGATGCGGGCGGTCGAGCGGGCCTTGGCCTCGGCCTCGGTGATCCGCGTGTATGCGCTGATGATCGTGCCGTCCGGGCGCGGCGCGGAGCGCACGGACACCCAGACGTGGCCGCCGTCGACGTGCGGGATGCCGAACTCCTGGTCGACGCGTCCCTTGGTGCGCTCGACGCGGTGGGCGGGGAGCTGCTCGGGCGGGATCGAGCCGCCTCCGGGCGCGAGCAGCAGGCTCGGGTCCGACGGGGAGCCGATCAGCGCGTCGACCGGCGCGCCGAGCATCCGGGCCATTGCCTCGTTGGCGTTCAGGACCAGGCCGTGCGGGTCCCAGATCATCACGCCCTCTTCGAGGACTTCGGGCAGCGCGAGCGCGGGCGCCGCGACGGCCCCCAGGTTCACCGGCCGGCGCCCATCCGGTACCCGACACCGCGCACGGTGGCGACGAAGTCAGGCGAGCGCGGGTCGTCGGCGAGCTTGCGGCGGAGATTGGAGATGTGGACGTCGACGAGATGGTCGTCGCCGAACCAGTTCTCGCCCCAGACGCGCTCGAGCAGCTGGGCGCGCGAGAAGGCGACGCGGGGGGCGGCGGTGAGCGTTTCGAGCAGGTCGAACTCGATGCGCGTGAGGTCGAGCTCGGCGCCGTCGAGCTTGGCCTCGCGGGCGACCGCGTCGACCGTCAGGGAGCCGAACTGGCGGGTGTTGTCGGGGGCGATCGGACGCTGGGCGACCGCGGCGCTCGCGCTCGTGCGCCGCAGCACCGCCTTCACGCGGCCGACGAGCTCGGCGACGCTGAAGGGCTTGGTCACGTAGTCGTCTGCGCCCGCCTCGAAGCCGACGACCTTGTCGAGCTCGGTGTCCTGCGCCGTGAGCATCAGCACGTGGGCGTCGCTGAACTCGCGCACCCGCCGGCAGACCTCGACGCCGTCGATGTCGGGCAGGCCCAGGTCGAGGACGATCAGGTCCAGTGGATTGAGGGAGGCCGCCTTGACAGCGGCCTCCCCGTCCTCGGCCTGAGCGACATCGAAGCCCTGCTGCACGAGCAGGGCGCTGACGAGCATCCGGTTCTCGGGTGCGTCGTCGACGACGAGGGCGCGGGGTGCGGTGGTGATGCCGGGCATGATCAGCCTGGGTGATCGGCAGGTCGCGACGAATATGCACCGGGTAGAACTTCAGGCGTGCTCTTGAACGGTTTGTCTGACACCTCCGGTCGCGAGGCCGTGCGGGTGGGTCGGGATGCGCTGAGTTATGCGGAGCTGCGTTCCGCGGCGGGTGCGGTGGCGTCGCGGGTGGCGGGCGCGGGGCGGGTCGCGGTGTGGGCGGAGTCCACGCTCGAGACCTGCGTCGCGGTCGTGGGTGCGCTGTCAGCGGGCGTCCCGGTCGTCCCGATCAACCCGAAGGCGGGGACGCGCGAGCTACAGCACATCCTCAGCGATTCGTCACCCGAGCTGATCTTCGGCGGGCCCGACGGGATCCCGGTCGACCTCCGCGCGGCGGGTGAGTTGCCGGCGTCGGAGCCGGACGAGGACGCGCCGGCGATCGTCATCTACACGTCCGGCACGACCGGTCCGCCCAAGGGCGTCGTGCTGCCGCGGCGCGCGATCGCGTCCAACCTCGACGCGTTGAGCGACGCCTGGGACTGGACGGGCGACGACGTCGTCGCCCACGGGCTGCCGCTCTTCCACGTGCACGGGCTGATCCTCGGCGTGCTCGGGCCGCTGCGGCTCGGCGGCGGCGTGTGGCACCTCGGGCGCTTCTCCTCCGAGGCCGCGGGTGCGGCGCTGGCGGGGCGGGCGACGATGCTCTTCGGCGTGCCGACGATGTACCACCGGCTCGCGGCCGATCTCGAGGCGTCGCCGTCCTTGGCTGCTGCCGTGGGCTCGGCGCGGCTGCTGGTGTCCGGCAGCGCGGCGCTGCCCGCCGCCGACCACGCCCGGATCGCGGCGGCGTGCGGGCTGCTGCCGGTCGAGCGCTACGGCATGAGCGAGACGCTGATGAACACCGCGATCCGCGCCGACGGCGATCGGCGGCCCGGGACCGTCGGTCTGCCGCTGGACGGCGTGTCCGTGCGACTGGTGGACGACTCCGGCGCCGAGCTGGATGTCTCCGATGACGAGACCGTCGGCGAGATCCAGGTGCGCGGGCCGAACCTCTTCCTCGAGTATCTGAACCGCCCGGACGCCACGGCCGAGGCGCTGCGTGACGGGTGGTTCGCGACGGGCGACGTGGCGACGCGGGCCCAGGACGGCTACATCCGGATCGTGGGGCGCCGCGCCACCGACCTGATCAAGAGCGGCGGCTACAAGATCGGGGCGGGCGAGATCGAGAACGCCTTGAACGAGCACCCGGCAGTGGCCGAATCCGCCGTCACCGGCGAGCCCGACGACGACCTCGGCCAGCGGATCGTCGCGTGGGTGGTCGTCGAGGAGGGCGCGGCCCGGCCCAGCGAGAAGGAGCTGGCGGACCACGTCGCCGGCCTCCTGACGCCGCACAAGCGCCCGCGCGAGGTGCGCTACCTCGACGCGCTCCCCCGCAACGCACTGGGCAAGGTCACGAAGGCAAAGCTCGGCTCCTAGCGGTCGGAACGTGTGCTCGATCAGGTTCGCGCTCGCTCACCATCCGGCGCAGTTGACGTTCGTCCCCGAAAAATGGCGCGTCAAGTGCATCTCCCCCAGGTCGACTACACGGGGGAGATGCAGGGCAGCCGCCGCACCATCTTCATCGCGACCGTCGTGGCCCTGCTCGCCGCGGTGGCGACGCTCGGCATCGCCGCCTTCCACCGCCGCGCCGACGACCGCCGCGGCCGGTACGAGCAGCTGATGGTGATCGAGGCCAGCGCCGATCGGCTGAGCGCGCTCGAGTGGGAGGCCAGTTCGCGCCGCCGCGTTCCGCTCCCCGTTCAGGCCGAGGTGACCGCGCGACTGGACGCCATGCGCAGCCAGCTGCTGGCGCTCCAGGGCGACGGCGGAGCGGGTGCGACCCGCGCGCTCGCCGCCTACCGCACCCTCCGGCCCGGGCTCGAGCAGGAGTTCGCGCTGATGCGGTCGCGCGACTTCGCGAGCGCTGAAGCCGTCGTGGCCGTGGTTGACCCGGCATTCGACGACCTGCGTGACGAGCTGCGCAGCGCCGCCGCGCTCAACCGCCGGCTCGCGGCGCGCAGCGATCGCGTCTCGTGGATCGGCACGGTCGCCGTGATGATCCTCCTGGTGGTGGGCGTGACCGCGCTGCTCGGCCTGCTGGAGCGCGCCGGACGGCGGCGCCTGCACGACGGCCATCTGCGCCGGCTCGCCTTCTCGGACTCGCTGACCGGTCTGCCGAACCGCCCGCTGTTCGAGCGCCGGATCGCCGAGACGCTGGCCGCGGGTGAGCCCGCGGTCGTCGCGTTCCTCGACCTGGACGACTTCAAGCAGGTCAACGACTCGCTCGGGCACGCGGCGGGCGACCGCCTGCTGCAGATCTGCGGCGAGCGCCTGGAGCGCGCGCTGCGCGCCGACGACATGGTCGCCCGCCTGGGCGGCGACGAGTTCGCGATCCTGGCGCGCGAGGTCTCCGAGATCGACGCGTTCGTGGACCGCATCTTCTCCGTGCTCGCCGGCCCCGTCATGCTCGAGGGCAAGCGCCTGCATCTGCGCGCGTCGATCGGCATCGCCACGACCGCGGCCGGCCCGGACCTGCTGCGCAACGCCGACCTCGCGATGTACGCCGCCAAGGCCGCCGGCACCAACCGCTGCGCGCTGTTCACCGAGGACATGCACACCCACGCGGTGGAGCGCCTCGACCGTCGCGAGCAGCTCGAGCGCGCGATCGAGAACGAGGAGCTCGTGCTCCACTACCAGCCGATCGTGGATCTCGATCTGGGCCGGGTCGCGGGCTTTGAGGCGCTCGTGCGCTGGGAGCATCCGGCGCGCGGCCTGCTCGGCCCGGGCGAGTTCATCCCGCTGGCCGAGGAGACCGGGCTGATCGTGCCGCTGGGCCGCTGGGTGCTGCGCGAGGCCGCCCGCGACGCCGCCCGGTGGGCGGGTGCGCCCTATCTCTCCGTCAACGTCGCCGGCGCCCAGCTCGAGCAGCCGGGCTTCGTCGAGGAGGTCGCCTGTGCACTGGCCGACGGCGGCCTGGACGCCGCGCGGCTGGTCCTGGAGGTCACCGAGTCCTCGCTGGTGGGTGATCTGGAGGCCGAGCGCCTGCAGGCGCTGCGCCGGCTCGGGGTCCGCCTCGCGATCGACGACTTCGGCACCGGCTACTCATCCCTGAGCTACCTGCGCCGCTTCCCGATGGACGTGCTGAAGATCGATCGTTCCTTCACCCGCGATGCCTGCGACGACAGCGGCTTGTTGCAGGCGATCGTCGCGATGGGCGAATCGCTCGGGCTGGTGCTGATCCCGGAAGGCATCGAGGAGCCCGAGCAGGCCGACGCCCTGCGCGCACTCGGTTGCCGGTTGGGCCAGGGCTACCTGTTCGGGCGCCCGGTGCCGGCGGAGGAGCTCGTGGGCATCGCGGTGCGCGTCAGCGCACCGACTGCAAGCTGAGCTCCGTGCGGCCGGCCTTCTTGGCCAGGCGGCGGCGCAGCGTGGACTTGCCGAACGCGCTCTCGCCGGCGAAGCTCACGCTCACGTAGTACGAGTTCGCGCGGCGCAGGCTGGAGCTCAGCTTCAGCTTCAGCGACCACTTTCCGTTCTTTGGCTTCGCCTTGGCGGTGGTGAGCGTCGTGGTTCGGATGGCCTTCGCGAGCTTCGCGGTGATCGAGGCCTTGGCGCCCTTGGCGATGGTGCCGGACAGCGTGAGGGTCGAACCGCTTCGCCGCGCCTTCGTGACCCGGAACTTCGGCGGCGCGATCGAGCCGGATTCCAGCACCGGCGGCCGTGTCTGCAGGACGTTCGGCGCCTCGATCGTCGTCGGGTCGACCGTCAGCGTCGCGGCGTTGGCGGCGTTCGCGTTCCCCGCCTCGTCCTCGAGCCACACCTTGAGCGTCCGCTCTCCGGCCGGCAGGTCCAGCGAACCGACCCGGTTGATGCCACTGCCGGCGAACACCTTGCTCGCGTCACAGGTCGCGCCGTCACACACCTGCACGTGCGCCGCGGCGATCGGCGCCGCGGTTCCCTGATCCGGGTCGACCCACGTGAGTCCGTAGGTTCCGTCGGGGTTGCGCGAGAGCACGAGGCCGGTGGGTGCCGTGGGCGCGGTGCCGTCGACCTTGAGCACGGAGGTCGCCGTCCCGGGCTGATCGGCGGCGTCGGTCGCGACCGCCTTGAGCTGGTACGTCCCATCCGTGAGCTTGGAGGTGTCGACGCTCGCCGTCTCGTGCTGGCTCGGCGGGCACGGCTGCATCCGCGAGTAGTCGCAGGCCTGCTGGCGCTCGAAGAGCTTCGTGTCGCCCGCGAACAGGCTCAACGACTTCACGCCGCCGGCATCGCTCGCCTGGAGGTCGATGCTGTCGCTCCCGCTCTGCCAGCCGGAAGCGAGCAACGGCGAGAGAACCGGGGGCGCCGGGTCGGCCACCTGCGCGGTGGCGCTGTAGATGGCGACCCACGCCTGCGTGTTCTGCCGGCCGACGCAGGCCACGTCTTCGTCGGAGGGGCGGCACTCGACCCGGAAGGTCACCGACCGCGAACCCAGGTCCGGGTAGCTCATGGCTTCGCCCCCGGCGTTGCCGCGCTTGCAGTTCGAGGAATCGGCGCTGCCGCAGCCTTCGAGCACCCGCTCCGGGGTCGAGACCTCGACATTCCACGCCGAATTCAACCGGCCGATCGAGCGCCGGACGTCGAGCCGCTGCAGCAGCAGACCGGGCGGCGCGGCGATCGTCCACGAGGCCCCCGACCCGGCGAGCGTGAAGGTCGCGTTCGAGACGCCGGCGAACACCCCGCTCAGCAACTGCGAGCCGTTCTGGGGGCATTGCGTGCCGGTGGCGAGCGTCGACGGGCTGTCGTTGGACAGGACGAACGCGCTCGCCGAATTGGTCCCGCACGAGCGAACCTCATACGTTCCGGCGCGTGCCGGCGCGGCGGTGGCGAGGAAGGCGAGCCCGAGGACGGCGGCGACCAGCAGGTGTCTCATCGACGTCACGGGGGCGCCCAAATTTCCAGATCGCCGCCTCGATTTCAACCCGCGACGGACAATCAGCTCATGCGAACAGACTGGCCTGGAGCGGCGGAGGTCGCGGTCTCGCTGACCTTCGACGTGGATGCGGAGAGCGGCTGGCTCGGGAGCGATCCCGCGTACGCGGGGCGATTGAGCACGTTGAGCGAGGGGCGCTTCGGCGTGACGCGGGGGTTGCCGCGGATCCTGGCGATCCTCTCGAAGCACTCGATCAAGGGGACGTTCTACGTTCCCGGAGACACGGCGGAGCGCCATACCGACGCGATCAAGGCGGTGCAGGCGGCCGGCCACGAGATCGGCCACCACGGGTACCTGCACAAGCAGAGCGATGCGATCGATGCTCGCGAGCAGCGCGACGAGATCGAGCGCGGGCTCGAGGCGCTCGCGGGGCGGCTCGGGGTCACGCCGAAGGGCTACCGCAGCCCCAGCTGGGAGCTCACGCCCGAGACGTTCGCGCTGCTGAAGGAGCACCGGTTCGGCTACGACAGCAGCCTGATGGGCGACGACCGGCCGTATGTCGTCGACGGGCTGCTGGAGCTCCCCGTGCATTGGAGCCTCGACGACTGGCCGCATTTGCACTGGAAGCCCGGCCGGGGTGACGCGTTCACCGCGCCGGAGGCGTTCCTCGCCACTTGGCTCGCCGAATTCGACGCTGCCCGCGAGGACGGGCGCCACGTCACCTACACCATGCATCCGGAGGTGATCGGGCGCGGCCACCGGGCGAAGCTGCTGGATCGGATGATCGCCGCGATGACCGAACGGGCGAAGGTGTGGTTCGCCAGCCACGAGGATGTGGCAGCCTTCGTCAGTGGATGACCTTCCCCGTCCATCGTTCCGACGAGCGAACGCCGTACGAACGCGGGCTGGCGTTCGGGCGCGCGCAGGCGCGGCCGGTCGCGAACACGGTCGCGCTGTATCGCCGGATGTTCGCCGAGACCGACGGCTCCGACGCGAAGGCGATCGGCCACTCGGTCAACCTCGAGGCCGCCGAGCAGGAGGAGATCCGGGGGATCGCCGACGGCGCGCAGCAGGACGAGTTCGAGCTGCGGGCGGCCAACGCGCGCACCGAGATCCTCGCCGGCAAAGGCCCGAAGACGGAGTGCTCGGTCGTCGGTCAGGGCGGGCTGCTCGCCCAGAACTGGGACTGGCATCCGGACGCGGCCGCGTCGACGGTCGTGTGGATCGTCGAGCATGAGCATGGCTGGTTCGCGACGCTGACCGAGGCCGGGATCCTGGGCAAGATCGGGCTCAACGACGCGGGCCTCGGCGTGTGCCTGAACCTGCTGGAGACGACCGCCGACGGCGGCCTGGACGGCACGCCGATCCACCTGCTGCTGCGGCGGACGCTGCAGACGTGCCGCAGTGTCGACGAGGCGATCGAGCTCTTGACGAGCGCTTCCACGAGCGCCAGTTCGGCGGTGACCGTCGCGGCGCCCAAGGACGTCGCCAGCGTCGAGCTGTCCCCGGGTGGGGCGAACGTGATCCGCGGCGCCGTCGGCGCCCACACGAACCACTTCCTCGAGCCGCCGCGCCGCGGTGAGGACGTCGTGCCGGAGGAGTCGCCGAGCACGATCCCGCGCCTGGAGGTCGTCCGCACGCAACCGTTGCTCGACGCCCTGCGCAGCCACGAGTCCCACCCGAAGGGCGTGTGCCGCCATCTCGATCCCGCCGAGCCGTGGGTGGAGCAGACCGTCACGGTCGCTTCGGTGGTCATGAACCTCGCCGCGCGGCGGTTCCACGTCGCGGCCGGCCAGCCCTGCACCCACGAGCACGTCCAGATCGCGCTCCCGGTCGCGGCCCACGCGTGATCGACGCGGGGCGGGCGACGGTCTTCGGGCTGAGCGCGATGCACGCGCTGTGGGCGACCGGATCGCCGTTCCCGTTCGCCGACCAGCAGCAGCTGGCCAACGCGGTCCAGGGCACGGACACCGTCCCGAATACCGCGTGGTGTCTCGCCGTGAGCGCCGGGCTCGCGCTCGGCGCCGCGCGCGCCCCGCGTATCACCGCCGCCGCCTTCGCTGCCCGCGGCGTGATCGGCCTGGCTCGCCCGCAGCTCCTGCCCGCGGGCGACAAGCCACCCTTCGCGACGTTCAACGCCCGGCTGTACTCGCCGGGCTGCCTATTGATCGCCGCGGCGCTGGCCCGCGCTACGCGGGCGTCTTAGCCTTCGGCTCCGCCCGCAGCGACAAGACCGCGGTCACCGCGAGGGTGCCGGCGATGAAGGCCAGCGACAGCCAGATCGGCACGTGCCAGACGTCGATCAGCAGCATCTTCACGCCGATGAACGCGAGGATGACCGACAGGCCCTGCGTGAGGTAGACGAAGCGGTCCATCAGCCCCACGAGCAGGAAGTACAGCGCCCGCAGGCCGATCAACGCGAACGCGTTGGCGGCGAAGACGATGAAGGGCTCCTGGGTCACGGCGAAGATCGCCGGGATCGAGTCGACCGCGAAGAGGATGTCCGTCGAGGCGATCACCACGAAGACCGCGAGTAGCGGCGTCGCGACGCGCTTGCCGTTGACCTTGGTGAACAGCTTGTCGCCGTCGTAGTCGTCGGTCATCGTCACCCGCTTGCGGAGTTGCTTGAGCAGCGGGTTGTGCTCCGGCTCGATCTCGACGTTGTCGTGACGGGCGAGCTTGTACGCGGTGTAGAGGAGCAGCGCGCCGAAGACGTAGAACGTGATGTGGAACGCGTCCAGCAGCGCCGCGCCGGCGATGATGAAGACCAGCCGCAGGACGAGCGCGAGCATGATCCCCCACGCGAGCACCTTGCCCTGGACCTTCTCGCCGGGGACGGCGAAGTAGCTCAGGATCACCGCGAAGACGAACAGGTTGTCGAGCGAGAGCGAGCGCTCGAGCAGGTAGCCGGCGAAGTACTGCGAACCGGCCTCACTGCCCTGCCACACCCAGAAGATCGCGCCGAACGCCAGCGCCACGACGATCCAGCCGACCGACCAGAGTGCATTCTCGCGGACACTCGGTATGTGCCCGCGGGCGTAGACGAAGAGGTCGAACGCGAGCATCGCGACGATGACCGCGCCGAGGATCGCCCAGGTTCCGAGAGAGATGTCGAGGTTGAGCTTGTCGGCTTCGGCGGCAGCGGTGAGCAGCAAGGGGTCTTCTCCTGGTGGTTGGAGAAGGTTTCGTCCGCCTTGCTTCAGGCCGATGACGCCGGGCCGCTATCGGCGGCCGTGTTGACGTACGTCACCCGTCGGGACTACTTCCCTTCAAGGAACAGCGTAGCGCGTTTCGCTCATAACGTTCTCATAAAGGATCTGTCCCGCACGCTCGAGATCGGCCGGATCGTGGGCGGCGGTGGCGACCAGGCGGAGCCGGCTCGTCCCCTCGGGGACGGTGGGCGGGCGGATCGCCTGCGCGAAGATCCCGTGCTCCAGCGCCGCGGCCGAGCGTTCGAGCGCCGCCTCGGGCGAGCCGAACACGAGCGGGACGATCGGCATGTCGCTCTCGGGCAGATGCAGTGCCGCGCGGAGTGTCCGGGCATTGGCATGGAGTCGCGGAACGCGCTCCGGCAGCAGCTCGAGCGCTTGCAGGGCGGCGCCGATCGACGGCGGCGGCAGCGCGGTGGAGTAGATCAGCGTGCGGGCGCGGTTGACGAGCACGTCCGCGGTCTCGGCGTCGCAGCAGACGAAGGCGCCGTACGAGCCGAGCGCCTTGCCCAGCGTGCCCACCGTGATGACCTCGTTCGCGAGCCCCAGCTCGTGCACCAGCCCGCGTCCCTGCGGGCCGATCACGCCGGTCGCGTGGGCCTCGTCGACGATCACCCGCGCCCCGGTCTCGACCAGCGCCTCGAGCGGCGCGATGTCGCCGTCCATCGAGAAGACCGCGTCGGTCACGATCACGTCGGCGCCTTGCGGCACCTCGCCGTGCGGATAGATCAGCGTCTGCGCGCGGGCCAGGCGGCAGCCGTCGACGATCGAGGCGTGGTTGAGCGCGTCGGACGCCACGATGCCGTCGGTCGCGAGCGCGGCGATCACACCGGTGTTGGCGAGAAAGCCGGAGCCGAAGAGGACGCACGCCTCCGTGCCCTTGAGCTCGGCGAGCCGCGCCTCGAGCTCCGCGTGGATGCCCATGTGCCCGCTCAGCAGCGGCGAAGCGCCGGCGCCGGCGCCCCACTGCTCAGCCGTGCGCGCCGCGGCCGCGCGCACCCGCGGATCGCCCGCGAGGCCGAGGTAGTCGTTCGAGCACAGCAGCAGGACTTCGCGCCCGTCGAGCGTGACCTTCGGGCCCTGTGCGCTCTCGATCGTCCGCAGCTCGCGGTGCAGGCTCGGGTCGATCAGGGGCAGCGGACGCACGTCGCCTCATAACCGGTCGGCAGCACCTGGACCGCGAGCTTGCGGCCGCAGTCCGCGCAGAAGCGGGGCGGGTCCAGCGGGCGCAGGCAGCGGGCGTGCTCCCCTTCGCGCACGGGCTTGCCGCACCCGGCGCAATAGGGCGCGAGAGCTCGTCTCTCGACTTCCGTGATCACAGGGTTTTGCTGAGCTCCTTGACCGGCATCGAGAGCTCCGCGAGAAGGTCGAGATCTTCCTGCGGGTCGCGGCCGAGCGTGGTCAGGTAGTTGCCGACGATGACGGCGTTGATGCCGCCGACCATGCCCTGGCGCGCGCCGAGGTCACCCAGCGTCAGCTCCCGCCCGCCCGCGAAGCGCAGGATCGTGCGCGGCAGCGCGAGCCGGAACGCCGCGATCGTGCGCAGGGCATCGAGCGCCGGCACCGGCTCGAGGTCCGCGAACGGCGTGCCCGGGCGCGGGTCGAGGAAGTTCAGCGGCACCTCGTCCGGGTCCAGCGCGGCGAACTGCGCCGCCAGCTCGGCGCGCTGCTCGAGCGTCTCGCCCATGCCGATGATCCCGCCACAGCAGACCTCCATCCCCAGCTCGCGCACGAGCTCGAGGGTCTCCCAGCGCTCCTCCCACGTGTGGGTGGTGACGACCTTGCCGAAGTGCGAGCGGGCGGTCTCGAGGTTGTGGTTGTAGCGGTGCACGCCCAGGTCGGCCAGCTCGTGGCCCTGCTCGCGGGTGAGGATGCCGAGCGAGCAGGCGACATTGATGTCGACGGCCTCGGTGATGGCCTTCACGCCGTCGCGCACCTGCGCCATCAGCCGCTCGTCCGGGCCGCGTACGGCGGCGACGATGCAGAACTCGGTGGCGCCGGTCGCGGCGGTCTCGCGCGCGGCCTGGACGAGCGACGGGATGTCCAGTCGCACCGCCCGTACGGGCGTCTCGAACCGGCCCGACTGGCTGCAGAAGTGGCAGTCCTCCGGGCAGCCGCCGGTCTTGATCGAGACGATTCCCTCGACCTCCACCTCAGGTCCGCAGTGGCGCATCCGCACCTCGTGGGCGAGCTCGAGCGCGTCGTCGACCCGCTCGTCGGGCAGCTGGAGGACCTGCAACGTCTGCGCCTCGTCGAGGCCGACGCCCCGCTCGAGGACCTGCTCACGGGCGATGTCGAGGATCATGCGGGGATCTCCAGTTTGAGGTCTTTGCCGCCTTCGGGAAGCTTGCCGAGGACAGGGGCGATGGCTGCGAGGTCGTCAAGGTTGCAGAGCGAGGCGAGATCGGGGTCGTGCGGCCACGAGCCGATCACGATGCCGAGGCATCGCAGGCCGCGGCGCTCGATCGCCTCGACCGTCAGCGCAGTGTGATTGAGGGTGCCGAGGCCGGCGCGGGCGACGACGATCAGCGGCGCGTCGAGCAGCTCGGCCACGTCGGCGATCGTGCCGCCGTCGCCGAAGCGCACCAGCAGCCCGCCGGCGCCCTCGACGACCACCCGCCCTTCGAGCGTGTCGACGAACCGCGCGATCTCCTGCGGCGTGATGCACGGCACGCCGGCGCGGGCGGCCGAGCGCTCCGGCGAGAGCGGCTCGGGATAGGCGGCGAGCGTGTGGACGGTCGCGCCGGAGCGCTCGCGCACGGTGCGCGCGTCGTCGTCATCGCCCGTCTGCGCGGCCTTGACGTAGGTGCTGCGCTCATCGCAGAGCGCCGCGGACACGTAGGTCTTGCCCACGCCGGTGTCGGTCCCGGTTACGACGATGCGCATGCCACCATCGCCTCGGTGATGCGCGTCAGGTCCTCGTCGGACGTGATGTACGGTGGCATCGTGTAGATCAGGTTCCGGAAGGGCCGCAGCCACACGCCGTGCTCGACGGCGACGGCCGTGACCCCCGCGACGTCGACGGGTGCGTCGAGCTCGATCACGCCGATCGCGCCCTTGACCCGGCTGCCGGACACGTCCTGCAAACCGGCTGACAATCCGGTTTCTATGCGCGCAACATCGGACCGCCACGCGCCGTTGGAGAGGATGTTGGTTGACGCCAGCGCGGCGGCGGTCGCCAGCGGGTTGGCCATGAAGGTCGGCCCGTGCATGAGCGGCCCGTTCAGGCGCTCCGCGACCGCCGCCGTGCAGAGCGTCGCCGCCAGCGTCATGTACCCGCCGGTCAGCGCCTTGCCGAGGCAGAGGATGTCGGCGTGCTCGGCCGCGGCGAACAGCGTCCCGGTCCTTCCGAAGCCGGTCGCGATCTCATCCAGGACGAGCGGGACCTCGTGCGTGTCACACAGCTCGCGCAACAGCGCCACGCATTCCGGCGGGTGAAAGCGCATCCCGCCTGCGCCTTGGACGATGGGTTCGACGATCACACCCGCAAGGTCGTCGTGGTCCTCGAAAAGCTGACGAACTGCTTGTTCCCACTCCGGCGTCCACTCCGGAAGCGGCGCGAAGACGTGTTCGGCGAGCGTTCCCTTCCACATCGAGTGCATGCCGCCGTCGGGGTCGCAGACCGCCATCGCGCCGAACGTGTCCCCGTGGTACCCGCCCCGCCAGGTCAGCAGCTTGCGCCGTTCCCCGTGCCAGTACTGCAGGACGAGCTTGATCGCGACCTCGACGCTGACGCTGCCCGAGTCCGCGAAGAACACGTGGTCGAGCCCGGTCCAGTCGGTCAGCCGCTCCGCCAGCCGGATCGCGCCCTCGTGGGTGAGGCCGCCGAACATCACGTGCGCCATGCGGTCCAGCTGTTCCCGCACCGCCTCGTCGATCTCCGGGTTGCGATAGCCGTGGATGGCGCACCACCACGACGCCATCCCGTCGATCAGCTCGCGCCCGTCGGCGAGCTTGAGCCGCACACCCTCCGCCGAGACGACGGGCAGCGGCGGCACGACAGCGGGCATCGGCCCGTACGGGTGCCACACGCGACCGCGGTCCAGCTCCAGCAGCTCATCCCACAACGTGGGCGTGACTCTATTAGCCCGTTGGATCCAGGCGTTCCCGGCGGGCGGAACTGCTGCCGGTTCCGGGGTTGATGGACACGAGGTCGGCGGCCAGCGGCTGGAAGCTCGGCTTGAGCGTGAAGACGAAGCGGGCGATGCCGAGCGCCGTCGGCTCGCTCAGGTTCCCGGTCCCGCCCGCCCCGACGCTCCCGCCGTTGATCACCGTCACGCCCGGCTGCTTTTGCAGATCGGCCTTGTGGGTGTGGCCGACGAGGAAGACCAGCGGCTGCTGCGGCGGCTTGTCCTTGAGGATCTGCAGCGCGGGGGCGATCAGCGCCGGCTCGTGGACCATCACGACGTCGACCTTGCCGATCAGCGGCATCAGCCATCCCGTGAACTTGTCCTGCTCGACCGGGTCGGGCACGCTGTCGTAGCGGTCCTTGAAGGACTCCGCCGAGCGGCGCTCGTAGGGATCGTCGTAGCCGGCGACGCGCAGCCCTTCGATCGTGTGGACGAGGCGCTTGTCGGTCGTCCCGTCCTCCCGCATCCGCCCCGTGCGGGTGAGGACGATCGCGCCTTCGCCCGCGAGCGCGCGGGCGAGGTAGTCGGAGTCGTGGTTGCCGGTGACGAACACGAACGGCTTGCCGCTGTGCGCGGAGCGCCGGACGAGGCTCGTCTCGAGCTGGCTGCCGCGATCGGTGAGGTCGCCGACGAAGAACACCGGGCCGCCGTTGGACAACCGCTCCAGCACGCCCAGCCCGACCGTGTTGTTGTGCAGGTCCGACGCCACGGTGATCACCGGCTGATCGGCGAGGCTGCGGCGCCGGCCCGGGGCGACGACCAGGCGGGCAAGGCCGACGAGCTGCGCGTCGAGCTCCTGGTCGAGGACGCCGCTCGTCCTTCGTGCCGCCTCGACCGCCTCCAGCGCCCGCGGGATGTCCGGCCCGTGGGCGTAGTACTGCGGGTCCGAGATCTCGCCTCGCGGGGGGATGAGGACGACCAGCGCGACGCCGATCCCGAGGCTGGTGACGATCGCCAGCAGGCTCGTCCATCTCAGCCGCGGCACGCGGGAGCGGATCGCGAAGGCGACCAGCAGGCCGAGGACGAGCGCCGCCGCGACGACGAGCGCGATCAGCTTGCGCAGGTAGTTCGCGAGCGCGTCGCGGGCCTCGCGCCGCACCTGCTGGACGTCCAGCGACTTGCCCTCGGCCAGCGATTGGGCGACGGTGCGGTCGATCGTCTGCAGATCGACCTTGACCCGCAGCGGCGCGCGGATCGCCTCGAAGCGCGCTCCCCAGTCCACGAGCGGCACGTAGACGTCCAGCGCCCCCTTGTGCCCGGGGTCGATCGACATCCGGATCTCGCCGACAGAGAGCCGATCCTCGTCATGGAAGCTGACGAGGGCGAGATAGCCGCCGAACAGCGTGGCGGCGAAGACCAGTAGCAGCGCCAGCAGGCGCCGCAGGTTCAGGAGGGCGCGGACCTTGACCTTGAGCCAGCTCCTGACAGGAGGTCGCTTAGTGCTTGGTGTTCGCTCCAGAAGGCCAGGTCCTGCCATGGGATGTCGTTCGGCGCAAATGCCCGCACCTCGAGGGCCTCCTCACTCAAAGAGGGAGTGCCCTGTGTGGTCGCTGCATAGACCACAACTACCGTGCGTTCGTCCGCACGCGAATAAACGCCCACGAGCTCCGTGATTTGCACCCGAAGGTGCAGTTCTTCCATCACCTCGCGCGTGGCGGCGGTCTCGATCGTCTCCCCGAGGTCGACGAACCCACCGGGAAGTGACCAGTGCCCGCGCCGGGGCTCAAAGCCCCTGCGCATCAGCACGATGTCCCCGTTCGGGTCGATCGGGATGACGGCCGCCACCGGCTTTGGGTTATAGAAGGCGCCGTAGCCGCAGTGGGTGCAGGTGATCGAGCGCGGGTAGTCGATCTGGGGCGGCCTTCCGCAGCGCGGGCAGTGGTGGACGTCCTCGAGCGCCGGGTTCAGGCCGCTCATCTCCGGTGCTCCCACAGCTCCATCGGGCCCAGTCTTCTCAGGCCCAGCTGCTGGTAGAGGCGCTCGCCCAGTTCGGTGGCCTGGAGCGTGATCGTGGTCAGGCCCTGGTTCTGGGCGTCGGCGAGCGCGGAGCGCATCACCTGCGTCGCCAGGCCGTGCCGTCGTGCCTGCGGGACCGTGGCGACGAAGGACACGCCGCAGTCTTCGCCGTGGTGCAGAGCGAGCGCGACGGCGCCGGGCGCGCCGTTCATGTCGGCCCGGTAGCCCCTGAGCGTGCCTTCCTGGAGCGTGGTCAGCGTTCTTTCCAGCCGCGAGTCCACGTTGCCGTAGGCGAGGTCATTCACACGGCCGACGGTTCTCAGCCCGGCGTTCGGGTGCGCATTGGCGGTCGTCAGGTCGAGGCCGAGCTTCTCGATTGTCGCCCCCATGCCCGGCGAGGCGGACGCGATGGCGAGCCCTTGGGCGCGAAGCTGGCTGGTGATGTGGCGGGCACCGCCGTCGATCCACACCGCCCAGCGGCGGACCCCCGCGTCGCCGTAGGTGATCTCCAGCTCGGTGAGGGCGTCGGGCGCGGCCTCGGGATTCAGCGCGACGGCGGCGTTGAGCGCCGGTGAGTCGGGCGCGCTCGGCACGACGCTCGCCACCAGTCCCTCCTTGCGGAGCACCCACCCGTTGCGGGCGCTTCCGCCCAGCAGGGTCTGCAGGGCGGCGAAGCCTTCCCACAAGCGGCGTCTGAGCTCCGCGTCATCCATTGGTCGGCGGAGGATATGGCGTTACGGCGTGGCCGAGCCCCGGGGAGTGGGCTCGGCCGCGCTGTAGGGAGGTCTGTCTCTAGAAGATGGTGGCGCCGGTGTGGTCAGCACTGGCGCTGGGAGCGAGCATGGCTGCGCTGCCATGTCCGCGAACGTCGACTGCCGGTGAGAGCGCATTGGCGGCCGAGGTGCGGCTGTTTCGCGAGGAGGAGGTTCGCTTCAGCACGAAAGGGATCTTGCCCTTTGCGGGTGCCGGTTTTGGGGGCGGTGGCCGGTCAATGTGGGTGTGGCTAGCCACCCGGTCGTGCTGTGCCGAGGATGTACGGCAGGCGGGGCTCGAGGGCGGCGGACCGGAACTCGATCCGGTCGAGGCGCTCGATGACGAACCCCGCGGCGGCGATCGCGGCACCCGTGTCGCGCGAGAGATGGCACCCGGCGGCGAGGGCCGGCCACGCGCCGCTTCGATCGGCCATTTGGAACAGCGCCCGCTTCGGTTGCTTTCGCGGGATGACGTGCTCGTAGAAGCGCAGTTCGCCTTGGGCGTGCAGCACGCGCCGCAACTCGCGGAGCGCTTTCGCTTGGTCAGGAACGCTGCAGAGGACGAGGCTCACCACCGCGGCGTCGAACTCGCCGTCCGCGAAGGGCAGGTCCTCGGCGAGGCCGGCGATCACGGTGACCGCTACGGCGGCGGTCTTGGCGGCCGCTTCCGCGAGGCCTCGCAGCGTCGGCTCAGGCTCGACGGCGACCACTTCGGTGACCGTCGGCGGGTAGTGCGCGAAGTTCCCGCCGTGGCCGGCGCCGACTTCGACCACACGACCGGCGAGGCCGCGCAGCAGCCGTTGGCGGTGCTCCGCGGCGCCGCGCCGGTCCGCCCGGGCCGCCACCCCCGGATAGACCCGCGCGAAGCGTGGATGCGGCGTTTCGGTGATGGCCTGGATTGATAGCGCGATCCTTGGGTCACAAACGCGGTGGCTGGTTCGATTGGTGTGAGTACATGGATGCGACGGACGACGCCCTTCTCACTTCCGGTGATCTGGAGGACTTCGGCCGCTTCTACGACCGCTACGCCCGCACGCTCCTCGGGTTCTTCCAGCGCCGCACGGGCAATCCCGAGGTGGCGGCGGACCTGACCGCCGAGACGTTCGCGGCGGCTTTGGTGTCGCGTGCTCGGTATGTGCCGCAGGAGGCGGGGGCGGGCGCATGGCTGTTCGCGATCGCCCACCGGCGGCTGTCGGACTACCGCCGCCGGGGGCGGGCGGAGGAGCGGATGCGCGCCCGGCTCGGGATGGAGCCGGTTGCTGTGGGTGAGGAGGACGTCGAGATGATCCGCTGGCTTGGTGAGGAGGTCGCGACGCAGATGGTCGAGGACCTCGAGGAGGACCAGCGCGACGCGATCCGCGCGCATGTCCTGGAGGACCAGGGCTACGCGGAGATCGCTCGTCGTGGGCGGCTCAGCGAGTCGACCGTGCGCAAGCGGGTGAGTCGCGGCCTGAAGATCCTGCGCGACCGAGTTGGAGAGAGCCGATGAACAGCGACTACGTCTCGCGGTTGCGCGCCGAGTTGTTGCGCGCGGGTGCGGCAGCTCCGGCGCCGCGGCGCCGCGCTCGCGTGTCGCGGCCGCTCGCCGGAGCCGTGGGCGTCGCGCTGCTCGTGGCCGTGGTCGTGCTGCTCCTGCCGGGCTCGCGTCGTGACGAGGTCCCGGCGCAGAACGCGGGCACGCTCACGTATCGCGTCGTCGGCGGGGACGCGGGGAAGGCCGCGGAGATCCTGCGCTTGCGTGTCAAGGCCGCCGGCGTTGGCGGCGAGGTGGCCAGCGGCGGAGGTGTCCTGACGATCCCCGCGGCCGGCGCCGACGCGACGGCGCCCGGCCGTTTCGCGATCTACGACTGGGAGCGCTCCGTGCTCGGGCCCGATGGCCGGCCCGTGCCGACCGATGACGCGGTGACGGGTGGTCCGAACGCCGGCCAGGCGGGTGCGTTGAGCGAGTCCGCGGCGCGCGCGCTTGCCTCGCGGAGCGGCGGGCGCGCGTTGAAGGCCGACGGCGGGTGGTTCGCGCTGGCGGACGATCCCGCGCTCACCAACACGGACGTCGCTGCCGCGCGTTCCGACGGCACGACCGTCGCGCTCGACCTCACCCCGGGCGGCCGGCAGGCGTTCCGGACGCTGACCCGCACCTTGGCGCAGCGCGGCGCCGACCAGGCCCTGGGGGGCGATCCACTCCAGACCTCCCAGCACCTCGCGCTGGTGCTCGACGACCGGATCGTCTCGGTGCCGTACATCAACTGGCGCGAGGCGCCGGACGGCCTCGACGGCGCGTCCATGTCCGGGTTCGCGACACCGCGGGAGGCGCGGCTTGCGGCCGCCGTGCTGTGCTTCGGGCCGCTTCCAGGCACCCTCCAGCTCATGCAGGGCTGATGACGGCCTTGACCACCCGCTTGACGTCGTCGGCGTCCGGGGGAGGCCCGGTGAAGAGCATGTGGGCGGCGCCGATCAGCGTGGGGCGAGTGTGTCGATGTCGGCGCCGCTCGGCTGCCGCAGGCGAAGCTGGGCGAGTTGCTCGCGGCCACCGGGGCCGCGATCGACGCGCGGTTCACGATGCCCTACGCGACGATCGTGCTCACCGCGGCGAGGCGTTAACGCAGTTCAGCCGGCTCGATGGCCGGCTGCGCTGCAATGGGGAGATGACGCGGGTGGCGTGGTCAGCGCCAGCGCGTGGAGGCGAGCATGGCCGCGCTGCCATGTCCGCGAACGTCGACTGCCGGTTGAAGCGCATTGGCGGCCGAGGTGAGGCTGTTGGGCGAGGAGGAGGTTCGCTTCAGCACGAGGCGAAGCTTGCCGGTCCGCGAGGGTGTCCTTGGGGGCGCTGCCCGGTGAATCGAGGGTGTGGACAGCCGCCGTCCGACGTGCGGTTGACCCCGCGGTCACTGAGCGATGTCCGGCCCCGTTGCGTGACCACTTGACGCCGCGTGCCCGGCTGTCCTGCATCGCGGCTAACCGCCGGCGGAGCTTCGGGTGCCCGCCGCGAGCTCGGCCTCCATCTCGGCGTAGACGTTCACGTAGCGGATCTCGTCACCGCCGCAAGCGTCGTAGACCTTCCGCTCGCCGAGCGGCTGCTCGAGGTAGACGTGGGTGGGCACGTCGCATGGCTCGCCGTCGTCGATCACCGGCGGCTGTGAGATGAGCCCCAGGACGACGACGCACTCGTCGTCCTCGACCACGACGATGTCCGCGAGCACCTGTCCCGGCCAGAGCACCCACCGCAGTTGAAGCCGTCCGGCCTCACGCTCCATGTGCCCCGCGCACCGGTGGACGTACAACTGCCGGGGGTAGCTGTCGAGGATCTCGACCCGCGCCTCCTCGCCGAAGCGCGCACGAACCGCGGCGCGCACCCGTTCGTCATCCCCACCGGTGACCTCGAGCGTCAGCCGGCCGGCCGTGCACTCGGCGTCGACGACGGTGATCCCCTGGCGAAACAGCGCGGTGCGGTCCTTGGCGGTGACGATCTCGTCCATGCCGAAGACGGTCTCACGGGATCGGGCGATCGCTCCCCGCCGTGACTGAATTGGCACGAAGTTGTTGCAGAGTTAACGCAGTTCAGCCGGCTTAGCCGGCTGTTCTGCATTAGGGAAGTTCTGGCGTGGGCGTGGTCAGCGCCAACGCTGGGAGGCGAGCATGGCTGCGCTGCCATGTCCGCGGACGTCGACTGCCGGTTGGAGCGCATTGGCGGCCGAGGTGAGGCTGTTTCGCGAGGGGGAGATTCGCTTCAGCACGAGACGTATCTTGACCGCCCCGGGGCCGTGTCTCGGGGGCGCCACCCGGTCAATCGATGGTGCGGTTGTCCCCCTCGAGCAGTGGTGCTGGCCGCTCGAAACGCAGTCCAGCCGAGCTCGCTGGTCAGGCGGGCCCGGCTGCACTGCTGTCCATCGGGGGCGTCCGCGCGGAGGGGTCAGTTCCTGCGAACGCGGGGTGTCCAGGGCTGCGCTGCCGAGGACACGGGCGTCGGTCGCCGTTCAAGCGCGATGGCGACAGAGACCTTGGCTGGTGAGCGGGAGGGTGTTCGCTTCAGCACGAGACAGAGCTTGGCCCCGGACCCTGGGGTTTTCCTGTGAGCGCCCTGAGCGGTTACCGGGAGAACTGGGACTCGTGGTAGCGCCGCAGCGTGTCCTCGTCCGGCGGGTAGGTGCCGCGCAGCGGCGCGCCGTTGGAGATCTCGTACTGGATGAAGCGCTCGAGCTTCTCCTGCTCACGTGACGCCTCCGCCACCTCGTCGGCCAGGTGCCGCGGGATGCACACGACGCCCTCCGCGTCGCCGACCATGATGTCCCCGGGGTAGACGGCGACGTCCGCGCACCCGATCGGCACGTTGATGTCCGTCGCGTGGTGCTGGGCGAGGTTCGTCACCGGGCTCGCCCCGGCCGCGAACGTGGGCAGGCCGAGCTTGGCGACCTCGGGCGTGTCGCGCAGCGAGCCGTCCGTCACGAGCCCGCCGGCTCTTCTCGCGTTCAGTCGCGTCGCGAGGATGCCGCCGGCGGACGCCGCACGCGTTTGCCTGCGGCAGTCCATGACCAGGACATGACCCGGCGGAACATCCTCGATCGCCTTGCGCTGCGGGTGGTCGTAGTCCTTGAAGACGTCGAGCGTGTCGATGTCCTCCCGCGCGGGGATGTAACGGAGCGTGAACGCCGGCCCCGCCATCGGCAGCTGGTTGAGCGGCGTCACGCCGTGCAGGAAGACGTTGCGCAGGCCGCGCGAGAGCAGCTGCGTCGTGATCGTGGCCGTGCTGACCGACTTCAGGAGCTCGAGGGTGCGATCCATGGTCATGGGAGGATTGCGGGTGTGAAGGAGCTGCGCAGTCACCGCTGGTACGGCGTCAACGACCTCCGGTCGTTCGGCCACCGGTCCCGGACCTTCCAGATGGGCTACGACCGCGAGGACTTCGCGGGCAAGCCCGTGATCGCGGTCGTGAACACCTGGAGCGAGATCAACCCGTGCCACACGCACCTGCGCGATCGCGCGGCCGACGTGAAGCGCGGTGTCTGGCAAGCGGGCGGGTTCCCGGTCGAGGTGCCGGCGATCTCGCTGAGCGAGCCGTTCATGAAACCCTCGACGATGCTCTACCGCAACCTGCTGGCGATGGAGACCGAGGAGCTGTTGCGGTCCTATCCGTTCGACGGCGCGGTCTTGTTGGGCGGGTGTGACAAGACGACGCCCGCATTGGTCATGGGAGCGGTGTCGGCCGGGCTGCCCTTCGTGTTCGTGCCGTGCGGGCCGATGATGCGGGCCCGCTGGCGCGGTTCGACCCTCGGTTCCGGCTCCGACGTCTGGAAGTACTGGGCCGAGCTGCGCGCCGGGAACATCACGCAAGCCGAGTGGGAGGAGGTCGAGGAGCGGATCGCCTCCACCCCCGGGCACTGCATGACGATGGGGACCGCGTCGACGATGACGTCCGCGGTCGAGGCGTTGGGGTTGACGCTGCCGGGCGCGGCGTCGATCCCCGCAGCTGATTCGGAGCACCCACGCATGGCGGTTGCCTCCGGACGCCGGATCGTCTCGCTTCCCACTTCACCTTTGACTTTGGAGTCCTTCGAGAACGCGATCACGGTGGTCTTGGCCTTGGGCGGGTCGACGAACGCCGTGATCCACCTGATCGCGATGGCCGGCCGAGCGGGTGTGCCGCTGTCGCTCGACCGCTTCGACGCGTTGTCGCGCACCGTTCCCCGCTTGGCCAACATCCGCCCTGCCGGTGAGTACCTGATGCAGGACTTCTTCGAGGCGGGTGGGTTGCGGGGTCTTATGTCCCGCCTCGACCTGCACGACGTGATGACCGTGTCGGGGATGACTGTGTCGGAGACGTTGCGCGGCGCTGAGGTCTACGACGACGACGTCATCCGCCCGCGGTCGAACCCGCTTTCGGTGGAGGCGGGATTGGCCGTCTTGCATGGGTCGCTGGCGCCGGACGGCTGCGTCATCAAGCACTCCGCGGCCGATCCGTCCTTGTGGCAGCACACCGGCCGCGCCGTCGTGTTCGAGGACTACGACGACATGTCCGCCCGCATCGATGACCCGGCACTGGAAGTCGACGCCTCATCCGTGCTGGTTCTGCGCAACGCCGGTCCTTTGGGAGGGCCGGGCATGCCGGAGTGGGGGATGCTGCCGATCCCGAAGAAGTTGTTGGAGGCGGGCGTCCGCGACATGGTGCGGATCTCCGACGCCCGCATGAGCGGCACCGCCTACGGCACCTGCGTGTTGCACGTGGCGCCTGAGGCGTTCGTGGGCGGGCCTTTGGCGCTCGTGCGGACCGGCGACGAGATCGTGCTCGATGTTCCTTCCCGCCGGCTCGATTTGCTCGTCTCGGAAGAAGAACTCGCAGCGCGACGTTCTGTCTGGGTGCCCCGAGAACGCCCCGCCTCCCGCGGATACACGCAGCTCTTCGCCGACCACGTCACCCAGGCCAACGAAGGCTGCGACTTCGACTTCCTCCACGGAAGCGGAGGCGTCGGCGAGCCCGCGATCCATTGATGGACCGCCCCTGGGACGTCGCGGTCGTCGGCGCCGGCATCCTCGGCCTCGCGACCGCCCGAGAAATCCTGCTGCGCCGCCCTTCCGCTCGGGTTCTGGTTCTTGAGCGCGAGCGCGAGATCGCCGCACACCAGACCTCGCACAACTCCGGCGTCGTACACGCGGGCATCTACTACGCACCCGGCTCTCTGAAGGCGGCACTCTGTGTGGAGGGTCGCGAGAAGCTCTACGCCTACTGCGACGAGCACGGCATCGGGTATGAGAAGTGCGGCAAGCTGATCATCGCTCGTGACCCGACCGAGTTCGCGGCGCTCGACGAGCTCGAGCGGAGGGGTCTTGAGAACGGCGTTCCAGGCCTGCGGCGACTCACCCGGTCGGAGATCGCCGAGATCGAGCCGAGCGCCGACGGCGCCGCAGCGCTGCACTCCCCCGAGACGGGCATCATCGACTTCGCGGCCGTCGCACGCTTCCTGGCCGCCGAGATCCAGGGCCTGGGAGCGACGATCCAGACCGGCGTGACCGTCTCCCGACTGGACCGTGCCGGTGGTTCGACGATCCTGGAGACCTCTGCGGGCCCGATCCCGGCCACGCGGGCGGTCGCGTGTGCGGGGCTGTGGTCGGATCGGCTCGCCGTCGCCTCGGGCGAGCCCGACGACGTCCGGATCGTCCCGTTCCGCGGCAGCTACCTGAAGCTCCGCCCCCACGCGCGCGGGTTCGTGCGAGGTCTGATCTACCCGGTCCCGGACCCCTCTTTGCCGTTCCTCGGCGTCCACCTGACGAAGACGAGCTCCGGCGACGTTTGGCTCGGCCCGACCGCGCTGCTGGCCCCGTCCCGCCGCGCCTACTCACTCCGCTCGTTCGACCTGGAAGACACGCGCTCGACCCTGTCCTGGCCGGGAACCTGGCGAATGGCGCGCAAGTTCTGGCGAACCGGCCTGACCGAGATGTCCTTCGCCGCCCGCCGCCGCGCCTTCGTCGAGGCCTGCGCGGCCTACGTCCCGCGCCTCACGGTCGACGACGTCGAGCCCGGCCCCGCAGGCATCCGAGCCCAAGCCATCGCCCGCGACGGCCGCCTACTCGACGACTTCGCCTTCGCCGAGACCGCGGGCGCCCTCCACGTCCGCAACGCCCCATCCCCGGCCGCAACCTCGTCCCTGGCCATCGCCCGCGTCATCGCGGATCGCCTCGACGCCCTCTAGGCGCTACCCTGCTTCCCCGCACGCCCTCTTAGCTCAGTTGGTAGAGCACTTCCATGGTAAGGAAGGGGTCGCCGGTTCGAGTCCGGCAGAGGGCTCCTCACCAAAACCCCCGCACCGTCGGGGGTTTTGTCGTTCCCGGGGCTTCCACGCAGCATCACGACGCCTCCTCTTCGGACACACCAGGGGCACACGGGCCACGCCTGGCGGCCCAGATCGCTTCTTCCGCCGGCACGCGCGGCGCGTCCTCGAGCTCGTCGATGACGTGCCCGTATGTCGACAGCGTCAGCTTCGCGTCATGGCCCAGTTGACGCGAGACGTAGATGACCGAGCGGCCCTCGTGCAACAGCAACGAGCAGAACGAATGCCTCAGCGTGTATGGCGTCGCCGCAGGCGCGCCCGCCGCCTGGGCTGCGCGAGCAAACGGTCCCGGGCTTCCAGCGCGCCGACGCTGGCCAGGGCGCTTCCGTCCGCGCGGCAGCTTCTTCGCCCAATTCTTGTAGTCGTGAGCCGCCCACGGTTCACCGTCGTGGCCCGGGAACACCAATGCATCCGCACCCGATGAGCCCCCCGCATCCCTCCAGACGTCCAGGTCCTCGAGTAGCGGCGCCAGCAGGCGCACATTGCGCCGCTGCCCGGTCTTCTGCGCATTGATCATGACCGTCCGCTCGCCGACGTCACGCCAGCGCAGCGCAAGTGCCTCCTGAGGACGCAGCCCTGCGTAGGCCAGCACCGAGATCAGCGTCGAATCCCGTTCATCGACGACCGCTCGCATGACCTCGACCGTCGCCGGCGCCAGCGGCCGCACCTCGCTCCTAGCCGGCCTCCGTGCTTTGCGCACCAGCCGCACAGGGTTGCGCGCGATCCGCTCGGACTCTAGCGCCAGCTGCAGGATTGTTCCAAGCAGCGTCAGCGCCTTTAGCACCGACACCGTCCCGGCCCCTGCGGCGATCCGCTCCGCCTGCCAACGTGCGATCACCTCAGGGGTCAGCTCGCCCAGCTTCAGCCGCCCGAGCGTTGGCGCGATGTGGAAGTCGTACAACGACGCGTAGGTCTCCACCGTGCGCGGCGCCAACGTTACGGCGTGTGTGCGCGCCCACGTCTCGGACACGTACTCATTGAGTGTCTCCTGCGAGCCGACCACGAGTCCCAGGTCGCCGAGCCGCCGTCGGCGCCTGAGCTCATCGTCGAACGCTACGGCGTCACGCTTGCGGTCGAACGTGCGCTTTCGGGCGCGCGTGTCGCGGCCACCATCGCGCCAGCGCACTTGCCACCTGACCAACCCGTCCGGTCGCTCAATCCGATGCACACTCACCCGCGCACCTCCTCCGACACCGCTCGCAGTGCATTGCCCAGTACCCGCTCGCCGCTCGTGCCCGACCGGTTTCGCCTCAGCGACCCACGGTGGCGACCGACTGTCTGAGTCTCGTCGCGGGCAATCCAGGCATCGATGTCTGCTCGCCGCAATCGCGGCCGTTGACCGACGTATCCGGCCACCGGTAGCGCGCCCGAGCGGACCGCTCGTCGAACCGTCTCCGGATGCACGGCCGCCACGCGCCCTGCCTCCTGCGCTGACAGCAACGGGTCGTCCTCGAGCGCGTTTCGTTCCGCGAGCCGCTGAGCGACGAGGTCGGCGAGCCGGTCGATCGTCTGCGGCCCGAGTTCGTCGAGCGCCTGGGCGTCGAGCGTGACCGTCGCCAGCGCGCGAATCTGCTCCGGCGCGCCGGCCCGGATGGTCATGCGGCGTCACCGAGCTCGAGCTGCCGGTCGCAGTCCCACACCGCCTGGACCTCGCTCCACACAAACCGCACCGGGCGGATCTGCCCGGGCAGCCGCCGGCCCGGGATCCGTCCCTCGCGGTAGTAGCGCAGGATTGTCTCCGGCGAGAGCCCGACCCGCTCGCCGACCTCGCGCGCCGTGATGTACCGCTCGCCCTGCCCGTCGTCCTGGCTCATCTGAGCCTCCCTCTGTCGCCGTCTTTGTGCCGCACCGGTGTGGTGCGAAGCTCCTCACGCGCGATCCGTCGCTGTTCGAACGCGCGCTTGCGTCCTGACTCCGCGAGCCAGGCGTCGCCGAGCGTCTTGTAGCCCGAGCCGGTGTAGGCCCAGCGGCGGATCTCCCTGCTCGGGTCGCGTCGCTGGCCGCTGCGGTGCAGGACGTGTTCGTGGCGTGCCTGGCGCAGCCGGGTGAAGGTCGTGGAGTAGCGGCGGCTCTTGGTGAAGCAGTGCCCGCGGAAGCCGAGCTGGTGCGCCCAGCGCCGCAGCCGCAGCTCGTGCAGGTGCTGGTGTCCACCGAGCCGCCAGGCGGTCTCGACGAGGCGCCGGACGTGCGGTCGCGTCTTGAGCCGCTGGACGTCGCTGGCGTCGAGGCGGTACATCAGGCCGCCGACCGCTTCGGTGGACTTGGTGGCGTACTTGGCGATGTAGCCGGCGTACGACGCCGCCTCGGCTCCGCGGGTGTCGAGCTCGCGCACCTCGACCTGCGTGCCCCAGCGGATCTCGCGCGCCAACGCGGGCGCGAAGCCGGGCAGTCGGTCCGTGGTCTCCTCCGGCGCGGGGGAGAGGACACACACGTGCCGCACTGCTGCGGTCACGGCGTCGATGAGCAGCTGCGCGCCGCAGCCTTCGGTGGGTGGGTCGAGCTCGCCGTCCTCGCCGATGCCGTCCAGGCGGAGGACACAGTGAAAGTGCAGCGCGCCGCGACGTTGGAACTCCGCGACCTTGACGTAGGAGACGCGAACGTCGAGGTCGCGTTGCCTGACGCCGAGCAGGCGCGCGAGCTCGCGCGGAAGCTGGTTGGACGTGTAGCGCCACAGCTCGGGTGCGAGCGCGTTCCAGAGCACGTTGTGCTCGTAGTCGAAGCACCTCGGGCAGATCGGCTCGCCGAGACGCGGGTCGTCCTCGGCGTGGATCTCATTGCACGCGACCGAGACGCCGTGCGCGCACGCGCCCCCGTTGCGTCGCGGCCGACAACGCCGCGCCTTACCGTCGACGACGCGGCGCGAGTGCACGAGCCCGAAGCTCGGCGCGGTCAGCGTCAGGAAGACGAGCGGGTGCGTCGCCACGGTCTCGGAGACGCCCTTGCCACCGCGCATTCCGGCCGCGACGAGCTGGAAGGCGTCGCCGCGGTAGGTGCGCGCGCAGGACGGGCAGACGGCCTCGCGGCGGTTGCCGCAGCACTTCAGCAGCGTGCCGTCGGGCTCGCGCTCGGTCGAGTAGGAACGCAAGACCTCGCCCGTGCTCGTGTTGATCGAGTCGACGCGGCCCTTGAGCCTGACCGGCTGCCGGCAGTAGCCGTTGGAGCGCAGCTGGCGCTCGAAGCGTTCCCACTCATCCGGGTCCGCCGCCCGCTTGAGAACCTCGTGGAGCACTGGTCCGCGGGTGATCGCGAGCGCGTTCATGCTTCGGCCCTCTCGGCGAGCCACGCGTCCGTGCGCTGCGACGCGGCGCGGTCCGCAATCGCCGCGACGTCGTCGTCGGCGAGGTAGTAGCCGCGCATCCGGATCGGCCGCTCGCCTTCCGCCAGCAGGTAGCCGACGCCACGTTGCGCACCGGGGATCTCCGAGGCGTCCGCGCCGTTCGAGGCCCAGCCCTGCCCGAGGATCGTGTCGGAGGCCTGCGGCGTCGTACAGCGCATCGCCAGACGGAACCCGAACAGGTCGCGCAGCGCCGAGGGCACGACATCGGTCCCCGGCTTCTGCGTCGCGGCGCAGACGATCACGCCGGCCGCCCGGCCACGGGCCACGAGATCGCGCAGCAACTCGGCGAACTCCTGGCGCTGCGACTTGTCCGGCAGCGTGAGATAGAACGCCAGCTCGTCGCAGACAACCAGATGCAGTGGCAGCCCGTCCTCGCGGCGGATCTTGCGCAGCCCACGCGCGAGCAACTCGCGATAGCGCTCCTCCATCACCCCGCGCACCTCCCTGAGCAGCTCGACCGCTTGGTCGCCGTTCGGGCCCGCGACGCGTTGCGCGACCGGCGCCCACGCCGCGAGCTCGACCAGCTTGCCGTCGAGCAGCCACAGTCGGGCGTTGGGGTCCAGCGCGCCGGCCGCCAGCAGCACCGACAATGCCGCCGACTTCCCTGCGCCCGGTTCGCCGCCGAGCAGGATGTTGCGCTCGACCAGCTCGAGCACGACGCCCTCGCCCTGCTCGTCGACGCCGACCGGGATCGGCTCCCACAACGACACCGCGCTCGCTTCGCCCATCGGCCACGCGATCGGGTCGGCTCCCTCGAACGGATCCCGTCGCACCACGAGCACGCTCGCCCGGGCCGCGTCGCGCCGATCGCGCAGCACGCGAACCTCCCGCGCACGTAGGCACGCCGCCACGTGCTCGCTGCGGTTGTCGAGCTCCGCCACCGACTGTCCGCGCCGCACATGCACGTCCAGCAACTCGCCGGCGGGCACGCGTGTGACCGACCACACGCCTGGCGCGCGGAACGGACCGGACGCGACGCCCGAGTCGATCGTTGCTCGCGCCCATGCCCGCCGCAGCCGCATCGCTCGGAGCAGCCCCAACAGCGCGCAGCGCACAGGGCGGACCAGCATCGCCGCCGCGATGATCACCGCAACCGCAACGCCGCCGACGACGTCCCCGAGCATCCCCGAGACCCACCGCTGCATTGCGGCGAGCGCGACCACCAGGACCAGCTCGACGCGCACGCCCCACAGCGCCCACGCCACCCCGACGAGCAGGAGCTGGACGTCCTCCCGCGCCCGCTCGCGACGCTGCGCCCGCCCGAGCTCATCCACCAGGTGCACGACCGACGTCCGCCGGAACATGGCAGACGCCTACGCCGCGGCCTTCTCCGCCGAGCGGCCGTTCGCCGAGCCGCCGGCGACGCCGATCGACTTGACACGGCTCGCCCGGAACGCGACGCCCGAGCGGTCGTTCATCGACCACGGCATCGCCACGAGGCCCTCGACCTCGAGCAGTGCTCCCTGGCCGACCTTGGGATCGCCGGCGAGCTTGACCGTGATCACCTGGGCGCCGTCGGCGTCGAGGAGTACGACCTGCAGGTTAAACAGCAGCTCGCCGTTCTCATCGGACTTGTGCTGACGGGTGTCGAAGTCCGTCACGGGCCGCGCGTCGGTCGCAGCCATAAACGTCAACCCAGACGTATCGATCGGAAGGCGCATTGCGAGTGACCTCCTAGGCCCTGGATCGCTGAACGCGACCAAGGGTGCGTCAACCGACGAGACGTCTCTACCGCCTGCCGGGACCTTTCGCAGACGTCTCTGCGGGGCCAAACGTCCCCGATTCGCTATCGCCTAGATCGAGGTGCCCGAGCGAGCGATTTCCCGCTCAGCTCGGCGCACGAGCGCGGCAAGCCGACCTGCAGCCGTGCGCATGCCGCGCGAGACGTCGCTGTCGCGAGCGTAACGACTGTCGATGCCGGCCAGCCGGGCGGAGAGCGTCACCTGGTGTCCGTCCGGATCGGTTGTCAGGTCGCAGTAGGTGAGCAAGTCCGCGACCACCGAGCGCTCCTCGGGAAACATGTCGAGCTCGTCGACCAGGCCGCGGGCTTCCGCCTCGAAGCGCGCGCCGCTGTGATGCGCCACCAAGCGCGCAAGGCGCTCGTGGCCGCAGCTGCGAAGCCATCGCGCACCGTCGAGCGGGTGAAAGCCGGTGTCCTCGAGCTCCGGCGCGTAGCCGACGTCGTGCACGTATGCGGCCGCAATCAGCGTCTCGCGATCAGCCGCCGGTGCGGTCCCCGCGAGCCCTTTCGCGCGATGGACCACGCCGAGCGTGTGCGCCCAGCGGCTGCCCAGCGGCGACAGCCGTGCCTCAGCTTCGACTCGCGACCAAGCAACGAGGTCCATACAGCCACTCTACGCACGCCCATAAGCGGCCCGCCGCCCGGGCGCGCCCAATTACCCAATGTACGGACGATCGCGCCCGTCGAGATAGTGCCCGACTCGCTGGCGCATCGACGGGTGCATCGTGAAGCCGTCGAGCTCGGCCATGGAAACCCAACGCACTTCGGTCGACTCGCTGCTCGGGGTCGGTTCACCACTGACTGCTTTAGCCGTGAACACCACCGAGCACTCCTGGCGCACCTCGCCGTCGCTCGTGTAGAGGATCACGTGCGCCGGGTTCGTGTAGATCCCGACGATCCCGGTGATCTCGCAGTCGACGCCCGTCTCTTCCTTCGTCTCGCGGACCGCGGCGTCCGAGATGCTCTCGCCAGGGTCCATCGCCCCACCTGGCAGCGCCCAGTTGTCGTTGTCGGAGCGACGGATCAGCAGTAGCCGGCCGCCGTCGTCGGCGACTGCGACATTCACCGAGAGGACGAGGCTATTGGCAGCCGGCGCTTCCGGGTCGTCGAGGAAGTCGATCCGCCGACCCACGACTACGCCACCAGCTCCGCCGGCGCCTCGACGAGCGGCCGCGACGATTCCCACACGCGCTCGAAGCTCGCCGCATAGTGATCGAACAAGCGCCCTCCCGGGAAGCGCCGTAGATGCAGAACCGGTGATTGGCCCGCCGGCACGCCGTACGCGTGAGTGTTGATCAACAGCTCGTCGTCATAGCGGTAGATAGAGTTGTAGAGCGTGGTCGCGTGCAGCCGGACGGAGACGTTCGGCTCGTCGAACGCCTCGCGCATGTAGACGAGTGCCAGCCGGATCCGCGCTGCGAGCCCATCCCCGATGCCTTCCTCAGCCCCGCGTACCGCAACCGGGTCGCAGTCGGGATCGCCGTAGACGAGGCGCACATTGACGCCATCCTCGGCCTTGCGTCGCACCAGCGCGGCGAGGTCGGACCGGCCGTCGGGCAGGAACAGCCCGGCGTGGACCAGGACGTCGAATTGCTCGCGCGTCGCCTCGAGCAGCTCGTACCAGCAGTCACGGGGCACAGCGCCGCGGTGCGGATACAGACGCACGAGCTCGCCGTCACTCGCGCCACGGCCGCCTCTGCTCTCGGCAACTTCGGGCCACAGATCGAGCTCGTCGATGTGCAACAACCGCGCGGCACGCACACGGTTACGCGCGTGCGGCAGCCGGCCTTTCGTGATCCACCGCTCGACGGTTTTGACGTCGATCTCGACGTGCTCTGCGACGTCCTCCAAGCGCAGCCCGGCCTGCTGAATCGCTCGCCGAAGTCTTTCGTTCGCCATTGCGCGCACCCTTGGTTGCTCTCGCGGCAGGAGGGACGTTTGGAACGTCCACATCCAAGCTATCGCAACCTCCGGATCTCGCGCGACCGGGCAGTGAAAGCCCGATACGCTGATCTAACTCTGCCCCGGACCGCGATTCTCCGCTGACGCGTTGCCCGAAGTCCGAATCGGCTGGGGCTACGACATCCATCGCCTACACCCAGGCTGCCCTACGGTGCTGGGCGGCGTCGCCTTCCCGGACTTCCCAAACGGCTTCAACACCCACTCGGACGGTGATGTCGTCGCTCACGCGATCATTGATGCCCTCGCCGGCGCGCTGGCCGTCGGGTCGCTCGGAGACCACTTCCCCGAGGACGATCCTGCAGATCAGGACGTCCGCAGCATCGAGTTTCTGGAGCGCTTCCGGCCCGTGATGGCCAGAGTGCGAGCGGAAGTCATCAACATCGACTGCACGGTCTTCTGTGCCGCACCGCGGATCGCCCCAGTCGCCGCCGAGATGCGCGCGAACATCGCAACAGGCATCGACTGCGACGTCGACCGCGTCAACGTCAAGGGAAAGACGAATGACGGCTTTGGACCAGAGGGTCGAGGAGAGGCAATCTCGGCAAACGTGCTCGTGCAACTCCGCATCGAGACCGATTCCGAACCCGACGGCTGAGATGCCGGCGCCGACTCGCTGGCCGCCCACGTTTCACGATCTCAAACCCGACCGCGCGAGGCGGCCGCACCGTGTAATCGTCGCCGTCTGAGAGATCGTGCTGCCGCCGAGCGCGGTCCAACCCATAGCCGTCAGCGGCAGCGGCAATGGGCGTAGAGTCCTAGAGCGGGCCATTTCGGCGGAGCATGTCGGCTCCCAAAGCCGTACTTCGCCAGAAACCGTAGATAGGAGCCGCCGGCGACCGGGGAAGCGTGGAGGGTGGGTGGTCGACTTCCGTCGCTTGGGCCTGTCAGGCCACGAACACGTCAAGCGACTGTGGAGGTGTGATTGAGCAGCTCCCACGCGGCCACCTGGACCGAAGCCGATACGTTGGGCCGAACGTGACCGGGGGCGGCGAACACTTCGAGCAGGGACAGCGTGTGCGCGTCGAGGCCCCGGGCATCCCCGACTTCGCCACGATCCGGCTGGTGGCCCCCACCGCCGATCCTGCGGTTAGTGCGCTGATCCTCATCGATGACGAAGGCGCCATGTACGAGGTCGCGGTCGGGCCGGGCCAGCCGGCGAGCGTGCGGAGCGTCGCTTCGGACGGGTCCGGCGACTCGGCGCGCGTGCTCGCCGGCATGTGGACACGCTGGATGGCGGCGGCCGCCACGAACGCCGAAACCAGTGCGATTGCCTCCACACAGCTGCGCCCGTACGCTCATCAGGCCACGGCGGTCTATGGAGCCATGCTGCCTCAACCGCTCCTTCGGTTCCTGCTGGCCGACGAGCCCGGGACGGGCAAGACGATCATGGCCGGCTTGTACCTGCGGGAAATGCAACGCCTGGGCCTTGTACAGCGTGCGATTGTCGTCTGTCCCGCGAATCTCGCATCCAAATGGGTAGCCGACTTCAAACGCTTCTTTGGCGGCGGCCTCCGCCACCTGACGGGTAGCACGGTACGCGAGGACGCAATGGGCGCCCATCCCCTGTGGGTCGTCTCGCTCGAGCTCGCCGCGATGAATCCGGCAGTTCAAGAGGCCATCCGTCCCGATCTCGCGGGCTGGGATCTCGTGATCTTCGACGAGGCACATCGCCTGACGCCGACCGCGGCGACCTTCAACCAGGTTGGCAGGCTTCTGGCCAAGAACACACCCCGCGCGTTGCTGATGACGGCTACACCGCACCGTGGGAAGGAGTGGCTCTTCCGTCACCTGCTGCACTTGACTGATCCGGAAATCTTCCCAGACCCCGGCGACGACCCGAGCGTCGCTCTATCGCCTCTCCGTCCGGGACCGATCCACTTCCTGCGCCGGATGAAGGAGGACTTGTTCGACTACGACGGCAAGACGCGTCTGTTCAAGGAGCGCACCGCTGAGAACTTCGGAGTTCCGCTCTCAATCGTTGAGGCTGGGTACTACCAGGCCGCCCTCGACATGGTCGATCAGTTCTTTCCGCCGGTCGCCCAGCCGCTTGCTCGCATGGTCTACGGCAAGCGCGCCGCATCTACCCTCCAGGCTCTCGCCGAGACACTGCAACGCCGCCACGACCACATGGGCCAAAAGAGCGAAGCCGAAGCCGCGCTGGACGCCGACAAGGAGTTCGCGGGCGACGAGAGCGAGACCGACGAGGCAAAGGTCGTCTATGCGGGCTCAACGGCGTCCCGTGCTGAACGGTCGGCAGCGAAGAAGCTGATTGACGAGATCACTGCGACGATCAACGAGGAAACGTGGCGGCCGTCAAAGTGGAAGCGACTGATGGACGACTGCCTGGGCGCGAACCGAGTCCTCCCAGGCAACGGCGACCAAGCAGTCATTTTCACCGAGTACACGGACTCCGCAAACTGGATAGCAGCCCGCCTCCGTGCGGAAGGATTCAGCACTCGGGTGTACTCGGGCCGACAAACCAACCCCGAGCGTGACGAGGTCCGACTCGCGTTCATGCGCGGCGACTTCCAGGTGATCGTCACCACCGACGCTGGCAACGAAGGCATTGATCTGCAGGCCGCCCACGTCCTCGTGAACTACGACATCCCCTGGTCGCTCGTTCGCCTTGAACAGCGCATGGGGCGCATCCACCGAGTTGGGCAGACGCGCCCGGTCTTCCTTTACAACCTCGTGGCCTCCGACACGCGCGAGGGAGCCGTACTACTCGTACTGCTCAACAACTTTGTCACGGCGGCGAACGAGCTCGGCGGGCAGATGTTTGACAGTCTCTCCGCGGTCGCCGAGGTGCACGGGGTCGACTACGAGCGATGGCTAACCGATGCGTTCGGCAACGACGAGGTCAAGAAAGCAGCCGCTAAGCACGCCGCGGACCAAGTGAAGTCCCGCGACCTCGAGCGCATCGCGCGCCAGGTCGCGAACACTGAACGACGTCTCGCTAGTCAGGTAGACGCTGTCGCAGCACTCACGTTGCTGCAGCGTGACCTGTTCGCGCGGATCAACCCGGCAATCGTCGAGGCATACCTCGACCGTCTCGACGCCTCCGAGGTGCTTGGTGTACGCAAAACCGCGGCTGGCGACGGCTTCCGACGCCTCACTCGGGCGGCCGGATTGCCCGCTAGCCTTGGCGGGTCAACGAGCGCGCACGTTGCTACAAGCGGCCACGCCGTACTCGAAGCGACGACGATAGCGCTCGACGGCCTCGTTACGCTTGGTCCCGGCGAGCCCGCCTTCACTGACATCATCGCAATTGCCGACGACGAGCTCGCCGAGAGCGTCTTCAGGTCCGGCGCCGTCCACGATCCCACGAGCCTGACTGCTTACGACCTCTATGCGTTCGAGTCGAAAATGACCGAGTCCGACGGCAAGCGCGCGAGCGTCTGGGCCGCACTCATCAAGGTCGACGATGGGGGTACCGCGCGCGCAGTGCGCTGGGAAACACTCGCAAACCTCGTTCCGGGTGATGTCGTCGGCACAGCGGCGCACCCCGCCCGCCAACAGGCCGCAGAAGCGCAGGCCGCTGCCGTGGCGGCCACCACCGTCTCGGAGCACCGCCGGATCAGAGGCGAGTGGTTCGCTCAAGCTCGCAAGGACCTGACTAATCTGCCGCACGAGCTGGCGAACGCCATTGACGACCGCGCCGAGCGCATAGCGACCCGACGCACACTCCAGCAGCAGACTGAACGTCGGCTCTCACAGCTTGAGCAACTGGTGCAGGTGGAGCTCACGACGCCCAGGCTCGTCGGCCGCCTGCGCGTGATCCCTGCCGGCGCACCCGAGCTCGTCGGGGACGCCCAATCCGAGTGGGTGGCGATGGGCCACGTTCAGAAGTACCTAGAAGCTGACGGTTGGTCAGTGGAGGACGTCCACACCGAAGGCCGCGGCTACGACCTCGAAGCACGTCGCCACTCGCAGATTCGTCAGGTCGAAGTGAAGGGCGTGGCTGGCGATGCGGCGAGCCAGGGCATCCGCATGACTGGCAACGAGGTCCTTATTGCCACACAGCACCGCGCGAGCTACTGGCTCTACGTCGTCGACCAGTGCTCTAACGGCAGAGGCCGCCTCTTCGGGACGTACGCGGACCCTGCCACCTTGTTTTCGTCGGATATGGTCGGTGACGCCATCTTTCGCGTCCCGGGCAGCAGCCTCAAGAACGCGCCAGGGAGCAATCAATGATTCGGATGATCGAGCGCTGGTTCCCTTGCGCCGAAGTCAGCGAAAGTGCCGGTGCTGGGTGGGGCTCCGGTAATCAGGAACGCAATCTCTTCACCTGGTTCGCCGCGCGCCCAAGCGCACAAGCGAAGGCCGCAGTCCTATGCAGCCTTCTTCCGTGGCCAGATGACGAAGCCGAACAAGAACGGCTCCAGACGCTCGTACAGGAAGCGATGACCGGTCGCTACGCAGCCTGGAAGGAGCTACGAGACAGCATCGCGGCCGCCAACCCGCAAGGTGCCAGCACTCTCGACCCATTCAGCGGCCGGGGCATGATTCCTCTGGAATCGTCGCGCCTGGGAATCACGGCGTACGGGATTGACTACAGCCCAGTCGCCGTTCTGGCGAGCCACCTACTGACCGATTTCCCCTTCCGCGACTGGACCGGCGAGCCTGGGCTGCCCTTCGCGAAGGAAGGACCGTTGCTCCGATCTTCGTCGGATCGCCTTCTCGCAGACACCAAGGCGATGATCGACGAGATCGCGCGTCGACTCGACGAGTCCCTGGGCAGCGTCTACCCACGCAATGACGCCGGTGAATACCCATGGGGCTACCTGTGGGCTGTCGGCATCCCGTGCCAGGAATGCTCGCGGATCTTTCCGCTTGTCGGGTCTTACGAATTGATCCGCGCCCGCGGAAAGCACAGCGCCCAGTCCTATTACGTCAGCGGCCAGTCAGATGGCAGCGTCCGTACCGTCGTGCACGACGGTCCGCCTCTTCATCAGCCCACCCTGCGCAACGCCATCTTGCCTACCGGGAAAAAGGCGAAAGGCAAATCGGCCGTGTGCGTACACTGCCAACACGTCCACTCGCTCGAGTCTCACCGTCGACTCGTAAACGACGGGGACTGCACCGACGTTCTACTGCTCGTGGCCGACATTGATGCGGCTGGCAGCAAGTCATTCAGGGAGCCGTCGCCGGCCGATATCGACGCAGTGGCGGACGCCTCTGCGGCCCTTCGGACCGAGCCGCCTTTTACGCCATTCCTGCCTGCGATCCCTGCCGAGGAGATACGACCGGGAAACAACAACATCCTCGGACCCTCGATCTACGGGGCGAGAACCTTCGGTGACTTTATGGTCGATCGGCAGACTCTGTACTACGTACGGCTTGCCCAGACGATCAATAAGATTGGGCAGGAGCTGACTCACGCGGGTGTGTCGCGCGACTATGCGCGAGCGCTCTCCGGGTATGCCGCCGCCGTTATGGTGAAAAAGCTGCGGCGCTCGACCCGCGGCGCACGCTTCCAAACGAGCGGAGGTTCACGCGTAGGCGACCTGTTCGTTAATGAAGGTTCGATCACGTTCTCGCACGACTCCTTCGAGGCCGGCCTTGGTGAAGGTCCCGGGACTTGGTCGTCAATCTCGGCAAACGTAATGGCTGTTTTGCGCAACCTACTCGCCGACGAACGTGGTCGCCCAGCGCAAATCGAGCGGGGCTCGGCGACCAACATCGCTATGCGAGATGGCGCGGTAACGGTCGTCGTGACGGACCCGCCTTATGACGCAATGATCGCCTACTCCGACGCCTCCGACCTGTTCTACTCGTGGCTCAAGCGCTGTCTGCACTCGCTCTGGCCCGAATTGACGATGACCTCCGACCCGTACGGCGCGCAGGACAAGGACCTTGAGATCATCGTTAAGAGGCAGGAGGGCACTGGCAAACTCACAGTCAAGGATCACCGCACTCGGGAGCACTACGACAAGAACATCCAGGCGGCATTCAAAGAGATGCGTCGCGTCGTTCCCAAGGACGGCTTGGTAACCATCGTGTTCGGGCATGGTCAGCCCGAGGTGTGGCAACGGCTGCTCGATGCCATCAGTGCTGCGGACCTCGTGATGACGGGTTCCTGGCCGGCTCGCACCGAAGCCGGCGGCTCACACGGGAACGCCCACATCGAGACGACCCTCACCATGGCCTGCCGCCCAGCGCCTCCGAATCGCCCCGACGGCCGTAAAGGCACCGTCGAAGCCGAGATCGAAGCCGAGATTAAGCGTCGCTACCCAGACTGGGAGCGGTGGGGACTCGCCCCAACCGACATGCTCATGGCTGCCGCGGGCCCTGCTATGGAGGTTGTCGGGCGTTACCGCGAGGTCCTAGATGCTCGCGGTGAGCACGTCGACATCTACACCTTCCTCCCACTCGCACGCGCGTCAGTTCAGAGAGCGATGGCCGTCGACGTTGATAGCGTCGCTCTGGAGAGCTTCGACGCACCGACCCGATTCGCCCTGTGGTGGGTGCGTCTGTACAGCCGCGACGTGCAGCCGAAGTCTGAACTGCGGTGGCAAGCACTCGCTGCGTCGATGGAGCTCGACGACGTCCGGCCTCTGGTGCCCGACGCCGCCAAAGGGGTGGCATTTACCCGATCGAGCGACTTCGAGACCAAGCTCACTGCCGACTCGCCCGTCATCGACGTCGTGCTCGCGCTCGCGGCCGCGTCCGAAGACGGATTGGACGCGATGGGGGAATGCCTCGCAGCGTCCGGCCGCTCTGCCGATGACCCGTTCTTGTGGGCCGCTGTGAAGTTCCTCGCCGACCGCCTGCCACACGGGGACGCCGACTCCATCGCCTTCACGCGCGTCCTCCGAGCGAAGGCCGGCGTGGGCGCTGCCGCCAGCACCGCGACTAGAAACGTCATGGAGGCACTCAGCCGGCGGGAACTCGCCGATCGCCAAGGGACACTGCTATGACGCCCGACGAGCAGGACCCGCGAGGGAGCGAACGATGATGAATCCAACCCCATGGTGGAAAGCCCTCAAGCTTCGGCGGGAGGTCGTCGCCGCTTCCGGCCAGATCGACGACGTGCAGATGTCACTGTTCCAGGCGGTGTACGGCACCGGGGCCTTGAGGCCCGCCTACGCCGCGGCCGACTACTACGGCGAGATCACTCACCCGACCGACCGCCTTGTCGACCTTCTGTCGGAGATCGCGGTCAGGCTCGGGGCCGGAGACGACTATCAGAAGGCCCGCCCTGTGACCCGCCTTGATCAAGGGATGGGCGGCGGCAAGTCACACGCTTGTATTGGTGCTTACCACCTCGCCGCGAACCCCGCCGCGCTCCTTGGCACACAGCTTGGCGAAGGCATCCTGCTGCGGGCCAAACAGAAACTCGGACGCGACCTCCCCGCCGACCTCGGGCATCCGCATGTGATCGTTATGCCCTGCGACAACATGACTCCTGGCGCTCCCACACAGGAGTTCGACGGACCTGCCACCAGCTTGTACGAAAGGTTTCTCTGGCGACTGTTCTCAAAGGACTACTCGCTGTATGAGCGCTATCAGCCGTACTTCAGCGACAAGAGCCGGATCGCCGAGGCGATCAGGGCGGTCAACCGACCGGTGCTTGTCATCGTGGACGAGATCCTCGACTATGTCGGCAACGGCCTCGACGGTGCTAACCGGCCCGACCTCGCGGCGCAGGACATGGCCTTCCTGCGCGCGCTGCTCGATGTCATCAACGACGTGCCACACGTCGCGATGCTCGCCGTGATGATCGCGTCTGACCGCGACAAGACCTCCCTTTCGACTGCAGCTGCCGCACGCCGCGACGATTTGAATTCGTTGCTCGAACGCAACGGGACACCAGCGACCGTCACCGAAGTCGGAGACTTCGCTGACATCCTCCGCCGCCGACTGTTCGACGGCGACCCCGCCGCCGAAGTCCTAGCGGCAACAGTCGCTAGGTACCATCCGCTCCACTCCGACCCCGTGTGGGTCAAGAACGTCTGGGATCAGGTCGGAGGCCAATGGCGAGAGCAATGGGCCGCTCAGGTCGCCGAGTGCTACCCGTTCCATCCGCAGCTAATGGCGATCGCTCGCGAGGAATGGAGCCAAGTCACCGGCTTTCAGCGCGTGCGCTCGACCATTCGCATCTTCGCCGCCACCGTGTTCGCGCAGCAACAGCGCGGCCTTGCCGGCGGATGGACTCCCGCACTCATCGGTCCCGGCGACTTGCCACTGAGCGACTCTGCCGTCCGCGAGGCGCTCCTCGGCTCAGGCCTGGTCGAGGACGACCGAACAATTGCCAACTACCGCAGCCTCGCCGAACGCGAAGTTGTCAACAATGCGGACACCTCTGGCAGCGCCCGCCGACAAGACCTCGAGCGCAATTCGCTCATGTGGGGCGATGCCAACCCACGTGCGGCCGAGCGCGCCGCCACATTTATTTTTCTGGCGAGCGTGGTCGGTACGCTGCGGCCTGGACGTGGTCGCGGCGCAAGTGCCCCTGAAGTCAAGGCGGCCTGCAGCGTCCCCGATCTGGCCTTTACTGTCACCGACGCGGACACCGTGATTGACGATCTAGTCGGCGCTGACGGCATGTCGGCGGTCGAAGTCGTCCCGGGTCAGGGCCACAACAAGCCCGCCCGCTACTACCTGTCCACTCGCCTGACACACCGGATGCTCGTCAACGACATCCGCCGCACGATTACCGAAACCGAGCGCGACGCAGTAGTTGCCGAGTTCGCTCGGCGACTCTCGTCGACTGGGCCCTTTCGCGACCTAATGTTTGTCGCGGGAGACTCGGGACGCACCCCGACCGAAGTGCTGGCGACCGCCGGCCTCGACACGGCTTACACGACCAGGCTCGTCGTGCTCGACCCTTCCCAGTTCAGCTTGCGAAACGGCAGTGAGCAGGCGACGATGCATGCGCTCAACGTTGCAGTGGGCCTTGGCAAAGGCACTGAACAGCTTCCGGTCCAGTGGGCCTCCAGCGCGGTGTTCGCCGTCATCGACACTCAGCGCCGCGCCAACGCGCGTGGCATGGCCATCGAATTCCTGGCTCGCCAGCGTGCGCTCGAGGCGGACGAAGTCAAGAATGACGAGGACCTCAAGGCCACCGGTGCAAAGGAGTTCTTCCAAGCAAAGGAACAACTCGAGAAGGCGCTTAGACGCGCCTATCAGCACGTGGTCTTTCTAGCTCAGCCCGATCCTGAAGGTGAGCGCAAGCTCGACCAGGTCAGTCTCGAGGATGAGCACTCGAGTGGCCTGGACGGCACGATTGTCTGGAAAGCACTCGCCGAGCGGGACAAGGTCTTGGACGCAGGCGCGTTTTCGGCCAAGGCCCTCGTTCACAATCTTCGTGAGAACGACTACGGGCGCACTCTGTCGGACCTCCGCGCGTCCTTCTACTCCGCGCCGCGCCTTCCCCTGCTTTACGGCGGGGACCGGGACCTCCAGCAGGCAATCTACGACGCGGTGATTGCCGGCATAGTCCTTATCGTCGACGCTGGCGGAAACTCAGTCGACGTCACGGCCCCGAATCAAGTCAACCTCGCCAGCGCCGGGCTACGGCTAGCGAAGCCGAAGCCTCTACCTGAGGCCGACACGCCTCCTGCCGCGGGTGAAGACACCCCATCGGAGGAAACCGGAGGTGGCACGCAGCCGCCCAACGGAGCGGGCGCCGGGGAGAGCGGGTCCACCGCGGGGCACACCACACCAGCCGTGACCGAACAACGGCTCTCGTTCTCGTTCACCCAGAACCTTCTTGGAGATGACCTGAGCAGCGACCATCTTGCATCGGTGTTCCGCGTCCTGTACCAGGCGCTGGACGAGAGACAGGTCAGCTATGGGCAGGCGACTCTCCAGCTTGTCCTAAGCGCAGAGGTCGCGACCAAGGTCACCCAGGAGCTCGAAGCTCTCGGGGTCTCAGCAACCGTCAACCCGCTGTAACGCGCCGATGTCATGAAGGCGCTATCTCGCGGATCATCAGGAGCCTGCCAACGACTCGCTCCTCGACTCGATCTGCGAACCTGACGCCCGCGTGTTCTTCCGACTCTCGTACCGCTCGGCCGCACCAGAGACTCGCCCGACGGCTGTCCTACGGCCAGACGGATGGAACGACTACGGGTTCGTGACGATGTTTCACGTCACCCTGTGGCTGGAAGACGGGCGAAAGCTCGACCTGGAGGACGTCAAGATTCTCCAACTTGGCATGGGAACATCCGGGAGAGCGGAGCCACCGCAGGCGTTTGAACAGTTGCCCGAGGACTTCTGTTCGCTCGGGCAAGCTACCTCGTATTACGAGGCACTACAGGCCGCGGGCTCGACAGTCGCAACCGACTACTTGCGCAGGATGCGAGATATCTCAGCATCTCCAGCTATTGACGAACGTTTCAGTCCCGAGCCTGGGTACGCGACGTCCCTCTTCCGATTTCCTGCAGCCCATCAAGCCTACGTTCTTGGACGAGAACTCTTTTCGGGTACGGAACCGGATCTAGCCGAAGGCCAATTGTCCTTCAGCTACCAACCACATGTGAACAACGACATTGTTTCCTTCAACTTCGGCGCACATGATCCGCTTCCGACCCGGCTAATTGCAGTTATTGGGTACAACGGTGTAGGAAAGACACGTCTCCTCGCAAACCTCGCGATGGTCGCGGCCGCCGACGATCATGAGCTGTCCACGCCTGAGTTTGAACAGTACGGAGCCTTCGACGGCGATCGACCGAAGTTAGGCGCAGTGATCGCCGTTTCGTACAGTGCCTTTGACGACTTTCCGGTCCCAGGTCAAGGCGCATTCGAGGCTTCCGAAGCAGCCCTCGAACAGGCACGCGACCGCACCGGTCAGACCTCTGCACGCCGCTATACATACATTGGGCTTCGGCGAATCGGTGTAGTGAATTCGACAGCAGCAACTGAACTTAAGAGCCTGTCCGACATCGTCCAAGACTTCCACGTTGCTCGCGAACTTGCGTCCACAAAACTTCGAGAGGGACAACTTCGGCTCATCCTCGAACCGATTTTTGATGAACCGTCCTTCGCGATGGTTGGCGAGATGCCCGAGGTTGACTCGAAACGGGACTCCTGGGACGACGCATTCACGCGCTTGAGCGCAGGACACAAGATTGTTCTGAACATCGTTGTGCAACTGTGCGCTCGACTCGAACGCCGAACGCTCGTGCTCATCGACGAGCCGGAGATGCATCTTCATCCCCCGCTGGTCGCCGCGCTTTTGAAGTCCATCGGAGCAGGCCTAAAGCTCTTTGACTCGTTCGGAATCGTCGCAACGCACTCTCCTGTCGTGGTTCAGGAGATTCCCGGCCGCAATGTGTTAGTGCTGCGGCGGCACGGCCGATGGCTACGGGTCGAAGCCCCGGAGATTGAAACATTCGGAGAGAACGTGTCACTCCTGACGACTGAGATCTTCAATCTCGACAACAGCGATCGCGACTTTCAGGGCGTACTTCGTGCTCTAGCGGCTACCCACTCACTTGAACGCATCGAAGCCTTGTTTGGAGGCAGGATCAGCTCCCAGGGCCGAGCAATCATCAGATCGGAGAAACGAGGACTAGAGCAGCTGGGCGATGCGGACGCTTAAACCGCCCATCGTCGATGCGGACGAACTATTCGACACAGTGCTTTCTCGCCGCAGATCCTCTACGCGCCTGGCACTACAGTTGGTGCGACCACACGTCATTGCCAGCTACCGCGCTTACGAAGCACAGGCGGCGGACGTTACTGCTCTGCAGCCTCTCACGTTGGGGGGGACAACACGACGGCGCCTCAAGGCAAATTACCCTGCATTTTTGCGGACTCATGAGGACGTCCGCAACCAAATATTGAATGCGGTTCCGGGGGGCAATTGCCCGATGTGCGGCTATCGAGAGGCAACTACCCTGGATCACTATCTCCCACGGTCACAATACCCGGAGTTTGCAGTGCTCCCGCTCAATTTGGTGCCCTGCTGCCGAGAATGCAATACCGCCAAACTGAATTTGATTCGCGAGAATGGTGCTCCTTTGTACTTGCACCTGTATCTCGACAGGTTGAGTGATGTCGACCCATTTCTCGTGGCCGACGTCACCGTGCAGAGCGGGGTGCCGGAGATTGAGTACCGAGTCGAACCCACCCCAGCAGTTCCCGCACACGTCGCCAGTCGATTGAAAACTCACTTCACGAAGCTCGACTTGGCGAAGTACTACCAACGTAGGGCCATCGAGGAGGCGGGAATTCAGGTGCAGTACGTGGCCGAGGAGCTGGCCGACGGCGCATCTCCCTCTGACCTCCAGGATGACCTTCGGCGACAGGCGGGTTATGTTGCCGCAATTCGCGGAGTCAACCATTGGCGCTCCGCAGCGCTCGTAGGATTCGCGAACAGCCACCAGTTCACGTCCGGAGCGTGCACCGGCTGGCTCCCTCAATAACGCTCGCCTAGTTGTCGTGCCCGTGGAGGTTGTGAGCGCCGAGTGAGCTGTGGGGTCTGCGCTGGTTGTAGTGCTCGAGCCAGTGTGGCAAGGCGCGGTTGCGGGTGGTGCTGTTGCGGTAGCGCGGGCCTTTGGCCCACTCGCGTTCCATCGTTTGGTGGAAGCGCTCGACCTTGCCGTTCCAGCGCGGTGTGTATGCGGCCGGCCAATCCGATTCGCGGTCCACGAAGTCGACTCGGGCCATCAACGGCACTGCTCCTCGTCGTCCTGGAGGCGGCGCCGGTCGTCGCCGAAATGACGCTCTATCGCATTCGCTGAGAGATCGCACCACGTACAACCGCCTCGATCGACGGATCTAGGCCGATGAGTCGAATTCGTTCATCGAACGTGGCAACCCCGAGCGCTAACCGCAGCTTGCCCATGAACTCGTCAGCAAAGCTCGAAGCAATCATGCGCACGCCGGAGAAGTCGATGGTGAGACGCGCCGTCGGACTCATGTCAAGCAGATTCTCGGTCTTTGTTCGGATCGCGTGTCCTGCCTCGCGACTTCCAACCCCACGCCGCTCCTCCGCTAGCCGCAGCGTCAGTTCCCCGTCTTCTGGCTCGTAGCGAGCGTCGATGAAGTCCCAAGGTTCCCAGTCTGGCGACTGAAAGCGCAATGCCTCGCGAAGGTCGAGATGGACGTTGAGTGGCAACTGCAGCACAACAGCGGTGCCCGGAAACGCTACGGACCCGGCGACCGGCGCCCATGTCGCTCGGCTCCGCCCCGATCCGTACGACAGCATCGCGAAAGCTCGACCCGAGATGAGGCTGATTTCGCCTTGAGCCAACCGGGCGATGCTATTGATCCCGGCCAAGCCGTTTCCCTGTCCGGGACCGCTCGTGACTCCGGGGAGTATCGCTCGCTGGGTAGCGGTTACATCGTCAGTGAGTGCAGGGAAGGCGTCGCGCATTGATGCACCAATACCACGCCCTGCGTCACACACAACAATGTGCGCTTCGTTCTGGTAGCGCGTCACTTGGACGATGCCATGGGAGCCGGAGTGAACCAGCACATTGTCGGTAACTTCGTTCAGCGCCCACTCAAGCGCCCCGAGAATCGGGCGATCAATGTGGCCCTCCTCGAGGAGAAGATCCATGACGCCATTAACGATTTCTTGCTGGACAGGAGACGACGAATAGGTGGTTGCATGCATATGATGGCCGTCGAAAGTCGACTCGTCGAACTGGTGCGGAGCGATGAGATGCGCCCAGTTTGTATTGGTAAAGAGCGTACGCAGCCCGTATTCCCCGGGCAGGATGAGGTCGACCTGCACCCCCCGCTGTCGCAGGGCGTGGGCGACAATCACGAGCGGAAGCGCCTGCGCTGAGAAGGCCGTGTCGATCCCCGACAGATCGAACGTCACCTTGTTGCACAATGCACCGTGCAGAAGTTGCGTGCGCTCGATCAGCTCGAGCACCTCCGGCTTCTTGAGGCGTCGAAAGACGAGCGTTTGGTTGTCGTCAGCCCACTCGAGGCATGTATTGCTCATCGCTCCTCGAATCCTCTGCTAAACGGATTCAAAGGTCAATCGGACCTGAGACATCGGTTCAGGGTTTGCAATCCAACGAGACACCTTGGCGACGGCAATTGCGATCCTCAGGCGCTGAATTGCTTGTTCCATGGGACTCGGCCGAGTCCGAACGTCCGACGGCCCGCCCGACGCACGGCTGCGTCTTGCGTGGAAGCAGCGGTGCGCCGCCAGGCTCAGAGCAACCCGCTCGCCCGTCCAGTTCCGCCGCTGTCTGCGAGCGGACCCGCCAGCGGTCGGTCGCCGTCCCAGCTGACCTGGCGAGAGGGGACGAGCGGTCGCGACTTCGATCCATCCCTTTCGTCGCGCAATCTAGTTGATCAACGAGTATCGGCGAGCGTCGCCCCAGAGAACCACGGCCCCGCCCGCGAATTTCGTGCCCTTACTCCGCATGGCCCGAACGAGTGCGCCATGCTCAACGAAGATCTGGAGAAAGACCACCCAGAGAGCAGTGGTGAAGAGTCGGCCGAATACTTGAGACAAGAATTCAAACGTCTTGGCTAGATCTGGCGCATCGACAACAAACTGTGTAGCGAAGAACGCGATACTCAATGCCGCCGTGACATAGACGGCAAGTCGCGCCACCCTCTCCACCCGCCGGCGCCAGATGAATCTGTAGATTGACTTTGGACTCTCGAACTGCACTACCTCGCCGTGATCGATTTCCTCCTCGTCTCCGACGGAGTGCGTGAATAGTTGCACCCGATCGAACGTAAACCGCAGATGCTGCGGATTACTCTTAACGACCGACCCCGTCGATCCCACGAAGTGTTCAGGATTGCCTAGCTGCTGATTTCCGATCTTTTTCAGCGTGGTCACCAACAGTTGTGTCACCTCGCGAAGTCGAACAGGGTTCCGTTGGCGAAGTCGGATAACGACTCGGTTTCGGTCGGGCAGCCAGTACATGATTCCGACTGAGTCGAGGTTGTTGAAGTACAGGACGCTCACATTGAGTTGTTCTGCCAAGAGCCGTTTGCTCTGTGGCGTCTGCGCTAGGATCGCCAGCACGTTGCGGATGAGAAAGGTTCGCCGCGCAACCTCAGCTGGCGGGACAAGGCTAACGGGAGCGCTCTCCGCGCCCTGAGGAGACGACCCCACAAGGTCCGAAATGTGTTGGTTGGCGATCTCCCAGATCAGCGGATGGTCAGGGTCGGCCGGCAGCGCATGAATTTGTGCCTGCAAGTTGTCCTTGTAGGAAGGCAATGACCCGTACACCTCACGCGTTCGGCGCTCGAGCTGCGCCATCGCCTCCGAGACCGTCTTCCCGAAGTCATTGGCAGATTCGGCCTCGATAATCCCCTCCGCGACGAGGCCGTCGTGCAGGATTCGCGCAGCATTTCCGTGCGGGGCCCATACCTCGAACTCGGTCAAGCTCCTCAATTGATTCGTGCTCCTTTGGGTTCCGTTGCAACCGCGCCTGCGCGTTGGGCTGCGGCATCCTCTCCGATCCTGTCCGGTCTGGCTAGTGCGAATGGTGGGCGCTCGCTGCGCCCGTTGCCCGTGCGCACTCCGACGGCCGAGCGCGGTGGGCTCCCCGGATTGGCGCGTGTCCCCCTTGGGCGACGGTTTGAGATCGCGCCCGCCCGCGGGCCGGCGCAACGCTTCACTCGACGACAACACGGCCGCGACTCGTTCCGTGCGGACTATCTCTACATATTCAAGGGCGGCTCGCTTCGCTCGCCGCCGGCGCCGGCTGCGGGCGGCCGCAGGCGGCCGTCCTCGCCGGCGCGCCGAGCCACATCGGGCCCAGTACGCCAGACGAGTCACGCGCGGTCGCGCGGGTCTTAGCCGTCAGATCCCGCGAAGGATCGCGGCGCGCGCGGCGACGTCGTCCCCGGCGATCATTTCTCGGGTAATCCAACCGACGCCTACGCCGTCCATGACGCTGGACCAGATGTCGCCCGTTTCCGGAGGACTCCCCGGCGTCAGCACCAGCGTGCGAACCGTCTCGCCCCGCTGCTCGAGCTGCTTCGCGTAGTGCAAAACCTGGCCGAGCGCGAGGCGAAGCTGCCGGTCACGATTCGCAGAGGTTGTCGTCTTGACTTCGCACACGTGCAGACGCCCATCATGGCGCCACGCGATGTCGAACTCCGGATCATGCGGCAGCGCCGGCGACAGTGGCTTGAGCCCGAGTGCCTCCAGCCGCTCCGCGAGGAAGTTCTGCAATTCGGCGTGAGCTCTCGTTGCCCGATCAAGCTTGTCGGGGTCTACTTCGAACGGTTCTCCACCGTCCGCTGCCACCGTCGGCACCGCCGGGACGTACGTCGTACCGGGCTCCGAGGGCCGCGGCGAAGTCCCAGTCGCCGGCCGGCGTACGCCAGCGCCGGTGCTTGGCCCGTCAGAGCCTCGCCCGGACGTTGCTCGTTTCACGAGTCGGAAACGCCAAATGCGGAAGCCGGACCTTCCGGTCTCTTCCCAGTAGTCATCGACATCGAAGAGGCCGTCGTATCGGTAGCCGGTCTCGGGTGAGATCGTCGGGTCGCCACCTGCGCCTCGGATCACGCGCACCGGAAGTCCTCGCCGGTGATTGAACGCGAGGGCCGCGTTGCCCCGCTCGAGGACCTGATCTGCGACTTGTACGCCCGTGGCCGGGTCGTTTCCCCCATGCCCGGTGTAGACGATCGTGTCCCCAAAGTCTTGATCGTCCTCGTAACCACCCGAGACGACGATTGAATCGGCTCCTTCAGCCGATGCGCCAGAAATGCCGGCCTGCAGCGGCTTGTGCACCCCGGCCTCATGCGCCTCTCGACGCGAGACATATCGGCGGCCCTCGGGCTGGCCGGCAATGTTGCCGAAAACTCGTGCCATTCGGGAAACCCTACGCGCCAAGTCCTGATCTGCCAATCGACTGCCATCGGATAAGCGACGGACCCCCCGTCGCAAGACGACGCGAAGCATCAAACACCGTGAGCGCCGATGCGTCAGTCGAACAGAATAGTTCCGGCTCCGGCACACTTCCGTTCGGGTGAGTCTCGCCGACTACGTGACCGTCAATGAAGCAGCACAGATTCTCGGGCTGAGCGAGCGCGAGGTTCGCGCGTTGGCTAGTGGCCACGAAATCGATGCGATCAAGCGAGGCAACATGTGGTGGCTCCACCGCCGCAGCATCGAGCGGCGCCGCCGACAGCCGACCAGCCCAGGGCGTCCGCTCTCGCCAACGATGACCTGGACCGTCCTGCTTCTCGCCAGCGGGATCGGCGAACGCGCACAAGAGCTCGGGCCGCCGTATCACCGGCGACGGGCCAGTCGCTGGCTCGAAACACACATCCTCGCGAATCGAGCGCACGCGTTGAGACAACGAGCTCGACCCGAGTCCTTCCACGTCCATCCATCCGAACTCAACCGTCTCGCGGCGCGCCACGACACCATGCCTACAGGCGCCTCGGCGGCGAACCGCGTCGGCGTGCACGGAGCCCGCAACGACATCGAGATCTACGCTCCGATGGCGCATCGCGCAGAAATCGTGCGCGCGCACGCGCTTGACCCAGGCCCGGGGCTCGCACTGATCCGCTGGATCCTCGCGGACGAGCTGTGGACCACGATCGCCTCGTCGCAAGCGCCCATCGCCGCCACACTGCTGGACCTCCTCGAGCACGACGACCCGCGACTGCGACGTGAGGCGATTCGGCACCTGAAGCGACTCAAGCCGTAGCGACAAGAAAGCCGGGCTACCGACCGCTTGCGACACACCGCCGACGCCGCGGCGGGATTGACGAACAGCGCGTGCGTCACCGATCAACAACCGCGCTACGGCTCGATCGACCTCCTGCTGTGATCCTCCTAGCCACCTGCAGATAGCTCCGGCGTCCGTCGGCGTCAAGAGGACTGCTTCGCAGCTCGCTGCGCTCGGCCCTGTCGGGCTCCTCTTGACCCCGCCGGCCGCCTGCGCTGATGAGCCAGGTATGACCGGCTGCGCCGGTTGACAGCGGGAACGTCCGCTGCGCTGAGACACGTCAAGGGCCGGGACACGCCTGACCGTCCTTCGCGAGGATCGTGAAGCCGCCGACGAGCAATGCAAGGCCGCTCCCATCGTCAGCACGCTCCAGGCATGCGCGCGCCGCCGCAGCAGAAACCCCGTGATGTTCAAGCGCGTGTCGCGCGTCATCCCGAGTCGCATCGCTCGCGATTCGACGACCCGTGTCGGCGTCCCACACGTCGAACACGCTCGCAAGACTTCCCACGGACCCATCGTGGCACCTTGTTCGGCTCGAACCCGGCCCGGGACATCGCATCCTGGAGTGAGAAGACATTCGGTCGCGGCGTGGCGTCTCCGCTTATCAGCCGTATCCGGTGCCAGCGGAACCTGGGCATAAGCGGAATGTCGTGGCGCCGCGCAAGGGGGCGCAATCGGCAGCGTCAAAGCTCGGCTATTGGCCAATCCCGCAGCCCGTAGTAGCCAATTACGCGAAATCGGCCAGCGATGCGTGATGCGGTGAAGCCTCAGGTGCTGCACGACGGCTAAGCGGGCTGTTGACGGAGGCGGGTGCCGGATGAGGTGCGACCCCGGGTTCGAGGGGCGACGACTGGGCTCATGCACAGCGTCGCCACTCGGCCCCGCGTGGTCCATAGGCGTCTCATGCGGCTTCCCGTAGCCAGCGCTGCACGCTGTGATGTGTAGCCCCGATCGCTGCAGCAGCCTCGCGTTGCGTCCTACCTTCGCCGACCAGGCGCACGGCCGTGGCGATCTCCTCGGGCGTGTAGCGCCTGGCCGGAATCGGGCTCGGGTTTGGCTTGCGCCGCGGTCGAGGCGGCCGGTAGTTGGCGGCTCGCTCGCGCAGCTCGTCGCGCAGCTCGATCACCATCGCGGGATCGGACGCCGCGCCGGCCGGCAGGCGCTCGGCGATCGTGGGTGCGTCCGGGGTCTTGCGATGCTCGAGCCCGACGGCCTCAGTGAGGATCCGGTGTCGGTGCGATTGCTGCTTGTACTTCGCGCTCCAGACTTTGCGGCGGATGCAGACGGTGGCGATCGCTCCGAAGTCACCCTTGCTTGGATCGTGTGCTCGACACGCCTCGAACAGGCCGATCAACGCCTCCTGGCGCTGATCCTCGTGGCTCAAACCGAAGGCCCTCTGCCGGATCGTGTGGCCGATCAGCCGGTCGTAACGCTGGGCCAGACTTGTAAACGCGGCGCCGTCGCCACGGCATGCGCGCTCAGCCAGCTCCGCATCGGAAGCTCTCCGGCGATGAGCGGACGTCGTAAGTGCCATCGCGGATCACGCGGTGATCGTGCGCCAGATGTCCCGGATCGTGCCGGCGACCTCGTTGGGCGCGAGCACGAATCCGCCGACGAGCGCCGCGGCCAGCAGGAACACCGCCAGATCGGCGAAGCGGCGGTTGAGCAGGAACATCAGCGCGACCAGGGCGGCGATGCCGACGTACAGGCTCTTGGCCCAACCGCCGAGCAACCGGCCGACGTTCTCGCCGACTCGCTCCCCGTCACCCGCAGCGAACGCCGCCGTGGCAATCGTCAGCGAGACCCACACGACCGCCGCCGTGACAAACACCGCGACCAGCCACCACTGCACTTGCTTACGCATCGCTCAGCCCTCCCTCGAGCCGTTGACGTCTGCGACGTACCAGCGCTCGCGCCGCTCGAGCCGCAGCCGATAGAGCTGCGAATAGACCGCTCCAGACCCCAGCTCCCGCACACGCACGGTCGCGTCGAGATCGCGCACGTTTGCCCTCGCCGGTTCGGCCTGGGCGAGCGACACCAGCTCGACGAGCTCGTAGGCCCGCGTTCCGGGCGTCGCGATCCGTGCGCCCGCAAGAACCATGTAGGCCAACCCGCCGGCATCCCCGGCCACGTACGCACGGAGGAACCGCTCGACGATCGCGCCCAGCTGATCCCGTTCCACCCCGCTAATCGGCGCCGCCGAGGACTCGGGCACCGAGGCCACACGGGGCGGCGCCGCGAATGACGGCAGCTCGTCGACGACCAGCCCGCCGCGAACGTCGCGCGCAACCGGCACGGTCACGTACCGCGTCCCGTCGCCCACCGCGACAGCGAACGTCAGCAGCGCCTGCCGGCGACCCACACGCGCAGCACGAGCGAACGTGACAGCGGTGACCGACTCGCCACGCGAGCGCTCGCCGACCTCAGGAGCGATCGACTCCGCCAGCTCCGGCGAGACGAACCGCGCAAGCGCACTCGCCTGCGCACCCGGCTCCCGTGGCGAAGCCGTGAAGTAGGCCCGCACGAACGCAGCGCCGAACGCGCGCGCCTCGTCATCCGGCCAAGCCGCCGGAACAGCACGCGTCACCGGAACCACCGCCACCGGCTCGCGTGCGAACATCTGCGCGACCCCGCGCACGAGCAGCACGAGCACCAGCAGCCAGAGCACCGTCTGCCCGAGCCGGCGGATGAAGTCGCCGCGAGTCAGCGACTTCGAGCGGCCCGAGCGCGAGCGCACACGTAGCCCGGTCACGACTCAAGCTCCCGCGCGTCGCGCCAGCGATGCAGCAGCCAGCGCGCCAGCTCGTGGACCTCGGGCGCGTCCTCGGGCATGTAGATGTACGGCCGCTGATGATCGACCGGCACCCGGCGCTCATCGCGGAGCACCATGCACGTCAGCCCGACCAGCTCGTCCTCGGGCAGCATGTGCCAATCGCCCAGCAGGACCCACGCGTCGACGTCGCGATCCTGCGAAGCAAGCGCCGCTTCGAACTGCCCCGGATGCGTGCCCAGGAGATCGCGCAGCGCCTCCCACGGGCTCGTGCCCCAGCCAAGCACCGACGGACCATCGAACGCGAGGTCCACTTCAAAGCGGAAGTGCTCGTGCTCGGCCCCGTAGTCACGCACGCGAAACACCGCCTGGCCGAGATAGTCGTCGGGCGTCACTGCAACCACCGCCGCTCAAACAGCTCGCGCTGGATTCGCGCCACGCCATCAGCGATCAACACGCTGGTCACCTCCACTTGACCGATGCCCCTCCGAGCCGGCCCGGGATCCGCGGACGGTGATGACACTCGCCACGCAGAACACAAACCACGGCGGATCGAGATCGAGCAGGAACTCCAGGCTTCGTCCGATCACGCCGGCCACCGCCGCTCGAGCAGCGCCCGATGTGCGCCAAACAACCGATTGACGGCCTCCCACGGCGTCTGGCCCGCTTCTCGCACTACGGCGTAGTCCGAGAGCTCGGCCTCGAATCCGTCGGCCGTTCGCCGGACGCGAAGGCAGATCTCAAACGACTCGCCCGGGGCCGTTCGTAGCTGGGCCCCGCAGTCGAACAATGAGCCGGTCACGAACGATCCTCGCGCCGATGCTCGAACGCCTGGTCTTGTCTCACCCCCCGTATAGGCTGGGCCCGAACAAAGTTCGCCCCCCCAAATCGCGCAACGTCTCTGGCCACGACCGCTCGCGGACGCCGCACAAGCTCCGAATCAAGGCCGTAGCAGACAGATTCGGCAGTCTGAAAAATACATTTGCGGCAGCCCAACTCGAAGCCGTCACGCGACTCGTCCAGCCATCGCGCGAGACACACCAGGGACACACGGGCCTGCGCCCGAGCCTCGATCCCACTCAGAGCGTCAGCCGAAAAAGTGCCGTCCTGCAGGCAAAACGGACGACGACTGCGGACTACACGCGACGCTCTGAATCGATGGCAAGAAAGGGGTCGCCGGTTCGAGTCCGGCAGAGGGCTCTGCCCTAAAGGTCCCGCGTGCCGGCCCTTTTCCTGTCAGCGCTCTGGGTCGTATCGCCGCGATCATCGTCCCCCCGACACGCTGGTTGGCGCCGGCTCGCAGACTTTGCTGCTCACGGTCGTCATTGGGATGCCGTCCGTCTCTGGGCCTCCAGTCGACGCGGTGTCGATGGCTTGTCAGCGCAGGAGATGAGCTAGCGCCAGATCGAGCACGTCCCTGCGCGTGCGGCCCGGGTGGTCGGCGGCGATCAGCGGGTGCCCGACGAACAGTGCGAAGGCCAGGGTGCAGCGAACCTCGGCGTCGGCGTCGTCGTCCGCGAACGCGGCGAACAACGTCCGCATGTAGTCGAGGCGGCGGTTGTCCAGGCGCTTGAGCCGGCGGGCGACGCCGGCATCGCGGCGGGCCCAGTCGCGGATCGCGAGCTCGACGGCGGGCAGGTCGCGGAAGGAGCCGGCGAGCGCGAACAGACGGCGCAAGCGGTCGCGCGCGTCGCCGCCGCCGGCGTCGATCTGGGCGATCACGTCATCGACAACCGTTCGCTCCCACTCGTCGAGCATGGCTTCGAGCAGCCCGGCGCGGTCGTCGAAGTGCCAGTAGAAGCTGCCCTTGGTGGCGCCGAGCTCACGCGCCAGCGGCTCGACGCGTACCGCCTCTGGGCCGCCACGGGCGAGTGCGGTCAGGCCGGCGGCGATCCAGTCGCTGCGCGGCGTACGAGCTTGCGCGGGCATGAACCATACGCTAGCGTATCCATACGGATGCGTATGGATGATTCGCTCCCTCCTGGCCAACGCGCGCTCGACCGTTTCCCGCGCTTCGGCACCAACCAGGGCCCGCCGCCCGCCGTGCCGTCCGCACCCGTCATCGAGTTCGCCGGAGCCGTCGATGCGCCGACGACGATCGCCGCCGCCGACTTTGCCTCACTCCCGCGGCGGACGCTGCTCGCCGACTTCCACTGCGTCGCCGGGTGGTCGGCGCGCGGGCTGCGTTGGGAGGGCGTCCCGCTGCGCGAGGTCCTGCGGCCGTCCGCGGCGGCGACCCACGTTCGCCTCGTCGGTCTCGACGGACACTGGTCGGTGATGCTCCTCGAGGACGCGCTCGCGGACGACGTGTTGCTCGCGGACCGGCTCGACGGTACCCCGCTCGGTGCAAAGCACGGCGCACCCGTGCGGCTGGTCGCTCCAGCGCACTACGGCTTTGTGAACGTCAAGCACCTGTGCCGCATCGAGGTGCTGACCGCGGAGCCTGCTCAGAGCCACGGCGGCGCATCGGGCCCCGCCGACCTCGGGCTGCGGCTGCTGGGCTACCGGCGCTTCACGCGCGCACGGGTCTGGGAGGAGGAACGCAACGCCGTGCTTCCCGCTCGGGTCATCCGGCTGGTAGGCCGGGTCATCGGTCCCTGAGCCGACCTACCAACCCCAGTGGCACCTCGCGGACGCTCGGGTGGATCGACGTCATCGACTGACTACGCGGCGATCAACAGCAGCGCCCACGCGAGGTAGACGATCGCCGCGGCGACGATCAGCCGGCGCGCATGCCGAACGCCCCCACGGGCGATTGCGACTGCGGCGAACGCGACGAGCGGCAGCCCGCAGCAGGCGACGATCAGCTGCGCCACGAGCGGCCACGGCCGGCCGGCGCACCCTTCCTCGCACAGCACCTCATACGCGATCCAGGCCAGCCATGTCGCGAACGCGGCCGCGGCGAACAGCGCGGCCGCGAGCAGGCGCCGCACGCTCAGGAGACGGGAACGCGCTTGACGGCGCTGCGCGTACCTCGTTGCGAGAACGCGCTCGCCTGCACCACGACGGGACCGTCCGCTCCAGAAGCCACCGCGAGCCGAACCGTGCCCGTGCGGGAGCGAATCGTTGTGCGCCGGGCTGTCGCGACGTCCGGCGCGCCGGCCGGCGCGACGCTGACCAGCAGGGTGACGGGCCGCCGCCGCGTGGCAGGGAAGCGGTAGTCGACGACGACCTCGCCGCCGAGCCGGCGCACGCGGATCTGCGGCGCAGGCACGGACGATCGCGGTCGCCGACGTGTCGCGGTCGCCGCGCTGCTCGGCGCTGTGCAGGCGGCCGCATTGGACTCGAAGCCCGCCGGGTCGCCCCACTTGCCCTGCCGGCGTGGCGCGATCGGGCTCGACGACGAGGCGCCCCAGCGTCCCCGCCACGCCATGAACGGCGTCGACGGCGTGATGACCTCGAGCTGGGGGCGCACGCGGTAGCCGTCGCCGCGGTGGTAGTCGTCGGGGAGCCAGCCGCGCGAGGCCACGCCCGGCGCGAAGTACGACGCATGCGAGGCGAGCGCGACGTAGACGACGGGCGCACCCGCGGAGGTCCGTCGCACCTGGCTCCACACACAGCGCTCGCTGCTGTCGTGCTGGGCGTAGGTGGCCACCGTCGGCGCGCCGTCGGAATCGAGTGCGACCTGTGCGAACTCCCAGTCGCCCTCGTGCACGCCGAACCCGATCACGTTCTGCGGGTTGTAGTAGTAGAAGATCCAGTACTGGAGCCACGTGCGGCCGGCGGAACTCACCACCCGCCCGTAGATCCGGTCGCCGTAGCCGGCCGCGCGCATCCGTTGCGCGTCCTGCTGGTAGGTCGTGTTCGCCGCGTCGAGGTAGTCGCTGTCGGTCGCCGCCCGCCCGTCGGCGTAGAGCGGGTTGCCGAGGAACCCGAGCGACAGGTCCGCCAGCGCGTTTGCCGGGTTCGCGGCGGCGATCCGCGTTCCGCTGCCGTCGACGAGGTAGTTCGTCTGCGACCCGGAGACGTAGTTGTCGGTCATCTCCGCCGCGGAGTCGGCGAAGTAGCTCTCCTGGGTCTCATAGCGCAGCTCGGGCGCATACTGGCGCAGCAGGTCGGTCGTCGAGGGCGGCGTGGCGGTGACGGTGGCCGAGTTGGCGCTGCGGTTGTTGGCGACGTCGCTCGCGGTCACGACGTAGATGTAGGTCGTTCCCGCGGCGACGCTGGTGTCGGTGTAGGTCGAGGCCTCCAGGCGTGAGGCGTTGACGCGCGCGAACGGTCCGGTCGGGCTGGTACCCCGGAACACGTCGTAGCCGTCCAGGTCACTCTCGCCGTTGCCGCTCCAGTCGACTTCGACGCTCCCGAAACGCGCGGTCGCCGTGACGCCGGAGGGCACGGCGGGGGGTGTGACGTCGGCGACGTCGCGGCCGGCGAGGAAGTGCGCGCGCACGGTCTCGGCGTTCAGCGCTCGGTCATAGACCGCGATCTCGTCAGCTCGTCCGCGCGTGAACTGGCCCGTGACGGCGCCGTTGCGCATCACGTGCCACGGCAGCGCGACTGGCGCGCTCCCGGAGGTCGTGCCCGCGTGCACCGGCTCGCCGTCGACGTAGAAGGCCGTCGCTTGGCCCTGCACCGTGAGCGCGACGTGATGCCAGCCGTCGCGCAGCTGCGAGACCGCAAGCCCAGTCGTGAACGAGGATCCGCGAACGCGGTACGCGACTTGCCTGCCGCTGTCGTAGGCCAGGATCCAGCCGCTTCCGGTCGTGTTGTCGCGCATCAGCGCCACCCCGGACTCCCAGAAGAACCAGCTTTCGAGCGAACCCGCGTCGGCCAGCGCCAAGCTGCTGTCGCCGGTTTGCAGCTCGTCGTCGACGCCGTCGAAGCGCGCAGCCGTGTCGGCGTCGAGGCTCAGTCCGCCGTGCGCCCCGAGTGAGACGCCGCCGAGCAGGCTGCCCGGCGCGCGCCCGGTGACGTCGGCCGCCGTCGTCCCCGATCGCTCCCCGAGACGCCAGTAGCCGAGGAGACCTGCGGTGTCCGTCACTGACTGCGGGTAGCCGCCGGCGGCCTCTGCCGGGCCCGCCAAGCCGAGCATCATCAGCGCGGCCAACAGCCAGGCCCTCCACGTCCCTCCTCCGCTCACCGTCACGCGACTGTAGAGGCGACCAACATCAGCCGCAAATACGTTCTTCGTGCCGGAGTCAGAACTGTGGCCTCGAGCCCTGTTCAGCCGCTGCTGCGCGAGGTCGAGCGCGCGGCTCGGCGTGTGCGTGCCCGCAGACCATCACGTTCAGCGGCACGCGCTCGGTACGGAGTGACCGGCTAGGGCGCCGGCGTGGGCACACCGGCGGTCGCGCTTGGAGCTGCGGCCGCGAAATAGCGTTCGACTGTGTCGAGTGGGGCGGCGCTGCGGTGGGCGCGGGCGAGGATGAGGGCGCCCTCGACTGCGCTCAGTAGAACTGTCGCGTGTTCGTCCGCGACGGCCGGCGACGCTCCGAACTTGATGTAGACGTCGGCGACTGCGCGTTGCCAGCGGGCGAGCAGGTCGCTGACCTGAACGCGGAGCCCGTCGTTTTCGGCGGCGTCGACGACCGTGGCGGCGAGGGGACAGCCCAGCGCGAACTCGTGGTCGACGAGAACGCGCCGCCAGGGTGCGAGGATCAGGCCGACGGCTTCAGGGAAGGTCTGGGCCTCGGCAAGCGTCCGTTCGAGTTCGTCATAAAGGCCGGCGAGAGCGACATCGATCGCTTCGCTCATGAGTTGCGTCTTGCCGCCGGGGAAGTAGCGGCCGAGCGAGCCGCGAGGGCCACCTGAGTGCGCAACTACCTCGCGAAGCCCGACGCCGTGGATGCCGCGCTCGCGCATCAGCGTCGCGGCGCTTTGCACCATGCGCGCCCGCGCCGATGACCGCCGCCGATCTCGCCTCGGAACTGAACCTTCGCTTTTCTCCTGCATTCCGCACAGAATACCGAAGTTCGATGACGATCGTCATCGCTTTTGGTACGGTGTGTTCCGATGACGATCGTCATCGAAAGCATTGGGCCTCACGAAGGGAGCGGGCTATGCCACCGAAGGAACCGAACATCGTTCTGGTTCACGGCGCAGGAGTCGATGGGTCCTGCTGGAGCGGCGTCATCGAGCGCCTGCAAGCCGACGGCTTCCAGGTCAGAGCCCCCCAGTTCCCGATGAGTTCGCTGGCCGACGACGTCGCGCGGCTGCGCCAGGTGCTCGAGTTCCAGGACGGTCCGACACTCGTCGTCGGACACTCCTACGGCGGCCAGATCATGACCGCCCTCGGCGCCGAGGCTCCGAACGTCGTCGGACTCGTCTATGTCGCCGCCTTCGGCCTCGACGAGGGCGAATCGCTGGGTGCGCTTCTGTCCCAGGGGCCTGCGGCGCCGGCGCTCGCCCACCTAATCACCGACGCGCGCGGCTTCAACTGGATCCCAGAGGACGACTTCGTCAATCACTTCGCCGCCGACGTCGACCCGACCAAGACGAGAGTGCTCTACGCCGTACAGCAGCCGCTCAGCACGTCTGTTCTCGGCGACGTCATGGGCGCCCCGGCCTGGAAGTCATTGCCTTCCTGGTACCTGGTCGCCCAGAACGACGAGACGCTGGCGCCCGACGCCGAACGGCAGTTCGCAGCGCGCATGGGCGCGACCACCGTCGAAATCCCCTCGAGCCACGTCCCCATGATCTCGCACCCAAACGAGGTCGCGGACCTGATCGAGAAGGCCGCCAATGCAGTCGGTGCGCCGGCGGTGACGCGATGAAACACCTTGCAGCCATCGTCGCAGCGGTGTGCGCCATCACCGCGCTCGCGGCTGTCACTCTCGCCGCCCGCTCCACCGCCGCGGTGGCGAGGACGACGCACGCCAAGCCGACGGTCGTGCTCGTGAACGGCGCATGGGCGAACAACGCCAGCTGGTCACGAGTGATCAAGCGTCTGCAGAACGACGGCTACTCCGTCGTCGCACCGCCTAACCCGCTGCAAAGTCTCAACGGCGACGCGGAGACGATTGCGGACCTCTTGCAGACGATTCCCGGCCCGATCGTCCTTGTCGGCCACTCCTACGGCGGCATGGTGATCTCCAACGCGGCCGCCGGAAACCCGAACGTGAAGGCGCTCGTCTACATCAACGCCTTCATTCCGGATCAGGGCGAGTCCGCGCTCGGTCTCGACTCCAGCCAGCCCGGTTCGGTGCTCGGAGCCGGACCACCGAACACCGTATTCAACTTCGTGCCGTTCCCCGGAGCGGCTCCGGGCAATGCGCTGCTGTACGTGAAGCCGAGCGTCTTCCCGCAGGGCTTCGCCAACGACCTGCCCGCGAAGGAGGGCGCAGCTCTCGAGGCGACGCAGGGACCTGCGGTGTTCAGTGCTTTGACGGCGCCGTCAGGACCGCCGGCGTGGAAGACGATTCCGAGCTGGGATCTGGTTGGCACGATCGACAACGCGATTCCGTCGTCGATTCAGCTGTTCATGGCCAACCGTGCGCACGCCCGCATCACCAAGGTCAAGGCAGGGCATCTCTCGATGATCTCGCAGCCTGCTGCAGTCACGAAGGTGATCCTCGAAGCCGCACAGAGCGAGATCTCCCGCAAGGAGCGGTCCCGATGAAGGCCCTTCAGCTTTCGAGCTTCGGCTCGCCCGCTGACGTCGTCGAGCTCGCCGAGATCGAGCCGGACGATCCCGGCCCCGGCCAGCTCACCGTCGCGATCGAAGCGGCACCGATCAACCCATCAGATCTGATGCTGATCAAGGGCGTCTATGGGGTGCGCCCGGAGCTGCCTGCCGCGATCGGCGCGGAAGGAGTCGGCCGCGTCATAGCAGTCGGCGACGGCGTCGACCCATCGCGTGTAGGAGAGAGAGTGCTGGTCGTCCCGACGCTCGAGCAAACCACCTGGCGCCAAACGACGGTCCTCGACGAACGCAACGGTGTCCCGGTCAACGCCGACGGCGACCCGATGCAGCTGGCGATGCTCGGCATCAACCCGATCACGGCGCACTGCCTCTTGCACGGCTACACGAAGCTCGCTCCCGGCGCGTCGGTCGCGCAGACCGGTGCGAGCTCGGCGACAGCCGGCTATGTCGTCGCACTGGCCAAGCACGCAGGCCTGCGGACGCTCAACGTGGTGCGACGCGCAGACTCCGTCACCCCTCTGCTGGACGCGGGCGCCGATGTCGTGCTGGTCGAGGGCGGCGATCTCGCCGATCGGGCCGCCGAAGCGATCGGCGACGCGCCGCTCGAGCTGATCATCGACGCGGTCGCCGGCGAGCCCGTGGCGAAGCTCGCATCCCTCCTGAAGGCCGGCGGCCCAATCGTCAGCTATACCGCGCGAAACCGACAGCCTCTGAACATCCCGATCGTCGATCTCATCTTCAGGGGGCTGAGTGTTCACGGCTATTGGCTGAACCGTTGGCTAGCCAGCACGCCGCAGGCAACGATCGTCCGTACCTACCGCGAGCTCGCCGACCTGGTGGACAACGGCACCCTCGCCACTCAGGTTGAAGCGACCTACGCGCTTGCGGATTACCGCGAAGCGTTCGGTCACGCCGACCGGAACGATCGCCACGGAAAGGTGCTGTTCACCTTCCAATGAGCGCCGCTTACCCGCGCTGCGGCGTGGCCGCGCCCTCGAGCGCCGCGAGTGCCGCCCTGCGGCAATCGTCCAGCGAGAGCGAGCGGATCTGCGCGCGCGCTGGCCCGACCCGGGCCGCACCGGTGCTGAGCTCGTCCACCCCGAGGCCGAGCAGCAGCGGGAGCATCGCCGGGTCGCCCGCGGCTTCGCCGCACACCTCGACGGTGAGCGCGGCGTCGTGTGCGGCAGCGACGGTGCGGGCGATCGCTGCGAGCACCCGCGGGTGATCCGCGGGCGCGGTGCCGGCGGCGAAGCGGTCGATGCCGAGCGTCGATGCCGTCAGGTCGTTCGTGCCGATGCTGAGGAAGGCCGAGTGCGCAGCGATGGCCGCCGCACCCGCTACAGCGGCCGGGGTCTCGATCATCGCGCCGAGCGAGCCGGTCTCGATACCCGTGCGCTTGCGGGCGCGCGCGAGCAGCTCGCCGGCGGCCAGCAGTTGCGAGACGTCATCGACCATCGGCAGGAGGATCCGCAGCCGGCATCCCGCCCCTTCGGCGAGGATGGCGGCGAGCTGGTCCTCGAGCGCCGCCGGATGGCGCAGCAGCAGCGCGATGCCGCGGCTGCCGTCGTCATCGCCGGCGAGGAACGGGGGCAGCTTGTCGCCGCCGAAGTCGAGCACCCGGACCGTGGCCACGCGGCCGGCCAGGGGGGAGAGCAGCGGGCGGAGCGCGCGACGGTGCTCGGCCTCGGCCGGCCACCGCCCCGCATCCAGGCAGAGCAACTCGGTGCGCACCAGCCCGACGCCCTCGGCGCCGGCGTCCAGCGCGGCGCCCACCTCGGCGGCGCTGGCCACGTTGGCGAGGACGGTCACGTGGTGCCCGTCGGTCGTGACGGCGGGCTCTGAACGAGCCTCGATCGCGGCCCGGCGCGCGGCGGCCCGGGCCGCGGTCGCTTGCCGCGCAGCGGCCTGGCGCTCCCGCTGCGGCGCGACCAGCACCTGGCCCGCTTCGCCGTCGAGCACGAGGTCGACCTCCGGCCGGATCGTGAGCAGCTCCGGCCCGGCGCAGGTGACCATCGGCAGCCCGAGCGATCGGGCGACGATCGCGGCGTGCGCCGTGGGGGCGCCGGCGGCGAGCGCGATGCCCTGCGCCCAGCCTTGGAGCTCGGCCACGTCGGCGGGCCCGAGATCCTGCGCGATCGCGATGCCGCCCTCCACGCCGCTCGCCGCGGATGCGCCGTGCACAAGGCGCGCCGCCCGGCGTCCGACGGAGCGCACGTCGTCGGCGCGGGCGGCGAGCACCGCGTCGGGCAGCGCGGCCAGCACCGCGGCCGTCGCGTCCGTGGCCTCGAGGACCGCCGCGACGGCCGGTCGGCCGTGCTCGAGCACGGCGCGCTCGACTGCCGCCTGCAGCTCGGGGTCGCGCGCCATCAGCGCCCCGGCCTCCAGGATCTCGGCGTCAGCGTCGGACAGCGTGCGCGCCAGCGCCTCGAGTTCGTCGGCGGCCGCCCACAGCGCGCGGGTGGCGAGCAGCGCCGTAGCGGGCCGCTCCTCGAGCGGCACGTCCGCCGCGGCGCTGGTCGGCGCGTCCAGAATGACCGCGCGGCCGGCGGCCAGGCCGGGGGAGGCAGGCAGACCCTGGAGCACGTCAGCCATCTCGCGAGACGGCGCGCACGAGCGCTCGCATGATCAGCGCCGTGGAGGTCGCTCCCGGGTCCTGGTGACCGATCGACCGCTCGCCGAGATACGAGGCGCGGCCCTTGCGCGCCTGTAGCGGCACCGTCGCGCGGGCGCCCTCCTCGGCGGCCGCGGCGGCGGCCTCCAGGGCGAGGACGAGCGGCTCGCCCGCGCCGAGCGCGGTCCGCAGCGCGACAACGGCGGGCGCCAAGGCGTCGACGATCGTCTTGTCCCCGACCTCGGCGGCGCCCAGCTCCTGGATCGCCGCCAGCGCCGCATCGAGCGCCGCGGCGAGCTGGGCGCCGTCGATCTCCGCCGTGTCGTCGAGCGACCGGCCCGCACGACGGAACGCCGATCCCCACAGCGGGCCGCTCGCGCCGCCGACCGTCGCCACCAGGGTCTTGCCACAGGTGATCAGGACCCGGCCGGGGGCGTCCTCCCCCCGGCCGGCCAGCGCCTGCTCCACGGCGTCGAAGCCGCGGACCAAGTTGGTGCCGTGGTCCCCGTCGCCGATCGCGGCGTCGAGCTGCGTGAGCTGGTCGCGGTGCGCACGCACGGCCGCGCCGGCCTCCGCCATCCACGCGGCGATGGTGGCCGACCGCAGCGGCGCTTCGGTGAGCACGGCGCGTCACACCCCCCAGCGCAGGGCAGGGGTGTCGACGGGCGCGTCCCAGAGGGACTCGAGCTCGTCGTCGAGCTCGAGCACGGTGACCGACGCTCCGGCCATCTCGAGCGAGGTGATGTAGCTGCCGACGAGGTTGCGGGTGGGCTCGAGGCCGGCGGCGCGCAGCAGCTTGTCGACCTCGTGGTACAGGAGGTAGAGCTCCAGCTCCGGGGTGCCGCCCATGCCGTTGACGAACGCCAGCACGCGCGAGCCGCCGGGCTTGAGGTCGGAGAGCACCGGCTCCACCATCTCGCGGGCCAGTTCGCGCGCGGTGCCGAGCGGCCCGCGCCGGCGGCCCGGCTCGCCGTGGATGCCGATCCCGAGCTCGACTTCGCCGACGGGGAGGTCGAAGATCGGCCTCCCGGCCGCCGGCGGCGTGCAGGAGGACAGGGCGATCCCGAAGGACCGCGCGCGCTCGTTCACCCGCCGCGCGATGGCCGCCACCGTCGAGAGGTCGTCGCCGCGTTCGGCGCTCGCCCCCGCGATCTTCTCCAAGAGCACGGTCGCGCCGACGCCCCGCCGGCCCGCCGTGTACAGGGAGTCCTGGACCGCGACGTCGTCGTCGACGAGCACCGACTCGACGTGAATGCCCTCGTCGGCGGCGTCCTCGGCCGCGAGCTTGAAGTTCATCACGTCGCCGGTGTAGTTCTTGACGATGTGGATCACGCCGGCGCCGCCGTCGACCGCCTTGGTCGCGGCGAGCATCTGGTCGGGCACAGGGGAGGTGAAGACCTCGCCGGGGCACGCGGCGTCGAGCATGCCCTTCCCGACGAACCCGCCGTGCAGCGGCTCGTGCCCCGAGCCGCCGCCCGAGATCAGCGCGACCTTGCCGGAGACGGGAGCGTCGGTGCGGGTAAGGATCTGCGCCTCGGCGTCGTAGCGGAGGACCCGCGCGTGCGCGGCCGCGAGCCCGGCGAGGGATTCCTTGACGACGTCGGCGGGATCGTTGAGCAGCTTTCGCATCGAGGCGGCGGAGACTTCGGTGGCCATGATGATCCTCTCTGTCAGCGCGCCGCGGCGGCCGGGACAGTGTCGGGGGTGGTGACCGCTTCGTGGATCGGCCGCTTGACGCGGCGCGGCTTGGCCAGCAGGTCGTAGACCGCGGCGGCGAGGCCGGCGCCGACGAGGCCGGGCAGCACATACACCGGGATCAGCTGGCCCCAGTGCGTCGCGCCGCCGCCGATCGCCGAGACCAGCTCAGGCCCGAAGGCGCGCGCCGGGTTCAGCGAGGCGCCGGTGATCGGGCCGACGATCATGATGATCGCGATCACGACGCCGCCGATGACCAGGCCGGCGAGGTCGCTGGGCGAGCGCGAATCGACGATCCCGAGGATCGCGAACATCAGCATGAACGTTCCGATGCCCTCGCTGAAGATGGCCTGGGCCCAGGTGCTGGAGTCCTCGTTGAACGAGGTCATCCCCATCCCGAGGTCGATCGCGTTGTGTGCGAACACCGCCCAGATGGCGAAGGCGCCGATGACGGCGCCGGCGACCTGGGCGGCGACGTAGACCGGCACCTCGCGCCAGGGGAACCGCTTGGTGAGGGCGAGCGCGCACGTCACCGCCGGATTGATGTGACAGCCCGAGACCTTGCCGATCGTGTACACGAGCGCCGCGATGATCAGGCCGAAGGCGACCGAGATGCCGAGCAGGTCGGCTCCCGTGATGGCGGGCTTGCTGTCGCCTGCGAGGACCAGGGTCGCGACCACCGAGCCGGGACCCACCAGCACGAGCAGCGCCGTACCGATCGTTTCGGCGACCGCGCGCTGACCCAGGGAATGCTCCTGCATCGTCCTCCTCCTCGCTCCTGCGGACTTCGATTCGGTAATGCCGAATCCGATTAGCGAACCGTAAACCCCTCGAGGTGCTCATGTCAAGCCGCACGTGCCATTGACCGATTCGGCATTGTCGAATAGCATTCAGACCTAGCCAAGCCTTAGGAGGAAGCGGATGGTGGGTGTCGTCGTCGTGTCCCATAGCGCGGAGATCGCGCGGGGCGTCGTGGAGCTGGCCGGCCAGATGGCCGGTGGCGAAGTGCGTCTGGAGGGCGTTGGCGGCGACTCGCACGGCACGCTTGGCACCGACGAGGGCCGCGTACGCGAGGCGATCCACCGGGCCGACGACGGTGATGGCGTGGCGATCCTGGCCGACCTGGGAAGCGCCGTCCTGACGATCCGGCACATCCTCGAGAGCGGCAACGGCGGCGTGCGGCTGGCCGACGCGCCGGTGGTCGAGGGCGCCGTGGCGGCGGCCGTCGTCGCCTCGATGGGCCTGCCGCTCGATGAAGTCGTCAAGGCCGCCGAGGAGGCGCGCGATGCCCGAAAGCTCTGAGTCCGTCGTCTGGCTCCCGGCCGACGTCGATCTGCACGCCCGGCCCGCCGCGCGGTTCGTGCGCACCGCGATCGGCTTCAACGCGAACGTCCAGGTGTTCGCCGCCGATCGCCGCGCGGACGCGAAGTCCATCTTGGCCGTGCTCGCGCTCGGCGCGCGACGCGGCACCGCGCTCAGGCTGAGCGCCGAGGGCCCGGACGCCGACCGCGCGGTCGCGGCCCTGTCGGCCTGCGTCGCCGGGCTGGTCGAGTAGCTGGAGGTTTTAGGGCGCGGCGGTCGGCCAGCGCGGCGCGCCGAGCTCGCGCGAGATGCTGCGCGCCGCGTCGGTGACCGCCTCCGGCAGTCCCTTCGCCGGCCCGCGCGGGAAGATCCGCCGCGTCTCGCCCACGACCCCGATCGCGCCGACGGCGTGGCCCCCGTGGTCGACGATCGGCGCCGCGAGGCTCGACTCGCCCAGCACGGCCTCGTCGCGCTCGCGCGCGAAGCCGTTTTCACGGACGCCGGCCAGCTCCGCGGTGACGGCCGTGGCCGTCAGCGTACGGCTCGTGAGCCGCGGGAGCGCCTCCGCGGTGAGCTCGGCCACAAGGGCGTCCGGCTGGTAGGCGAGGATCGCCTTGCCGAGCGCGCTGGCGTGCGCGGGCAACTGCGCGCCGACCTCGAGCACCTGGAAGGCGGCGTCGGGCCGGAAGACGTGGTGGACGACGACCACGGACGGCCCGTGCAGGACGCCCACCCGCACCGCCTCACCGGTCTGCTGCGCGAGCCGCTCGGCCTGCACGAGCGAGCGCGCCCGCAGCTCGTTCAGGTCGAGATAGGAGGAGCCGAGGTGCAGCAACCCAGGCCCGAGCTGGTACTTGTCGGAGTCGCGATCCTGCTCCACGAAGCCGTGCGCCAACAGCGTCTGCAGCAGTGCGTGGACGGTTGGACGCGAGAGCGCGAGCTGGTCGGCGAGCTGCGACACGCCGAGACGCCGCGGGCCGCCCGCGAGCGCCTTCAGGATGCGCGCCGCCCGGTCCACCGACTGGATCGTGCCTCGCCGGCGCCCCGTCGTCGGCTCTTCGCTGTTCGGCATTATCGAATCCACTTCGAGAGTGTAAGCCGCCCAGCAGTCGTGATCACGCGCTCAGCGCGCGACCCAACGCGGCCACGATCAGCGCGGTCGAGGCCGCGCCCGGATCCTCGTGGCCGATCGAGCGCTCCCCGAGATACGACGCCCGGCCCTTGCGTGCCTGCATCGGCACCGTCGCCTGGGCCCCCTCCGCGGCGGCGTTCCCGGCGGCCTCGAGCGCCTCGGCCAGCGACGCGCCCCGCTCCACCGCGGCGCGCAGCGCCGCCACGGCCGGCCGCAGAGCGTCGACCATCGTCTTGTCGCCGGACTCCGCCGCCCCGAGCTCCACGACACCCGCGAGCGCCGCGTCGAGCGCGTCGGCGAGCCGGGCGCCGTCCAGCTCCGGCGCGTCACCAAGCGCACGTCCCGCGCGCCGCAGCGCCGTGCCCCAGAGGGGCCCGCTCGCGCCGCCGACGGTCGAAACCAGCGTCTTTCCCGCGAGGATCAGCTGGCGGCCCGGCGGCAGATCGCCGCTGCTCGCGACCGCCTCCCGGACAGCGAGGAAGCCGCGCGTGAGGTTCACGCCGTGGTCCCCGTCGCCGATCGCCGCGTCGAGCTGCGTGAGGTGATCGGCCTCCGCCGCGATCACCGCGGAGACCTCGTCCATCCAGGCGATGACGGAAATGGAGCCCAAGGCGACGCACACACCTACTCAGGCGGATCACGGCGGTGTGCACCGAAGCATCCCACAGGCGACGAGTAGGAGTCGCGGGGGTGTTCGAGCGACTGATCCCGACCGCTCGTGCTCGAGAGCCGTCGCGGATGTACGGCGACGGAAGCGATCCTCAGCTCGAGGCCATGCCCGCCATCGCCTTCTTGGCCCGCTCGGCCATCTCCTCCTCCGGCACGTCCTCGATGTGCGTCGCGACCGACCACACATGCCCGAACGGGTCGGTGACCGTGCCGAAGCGATCGCCCCAGAACTGATCGGCGACCTCCATCGTGACCGTCGCACCCGCGTCGATCGCCTGTTGAACCACCGCGTCGACGTCCTCGACGTAGAGGAACAGACTCGCGCTCGTGCCGCCCAGTTCCTTCGGCGGTCGCGTCGACTGGCCCGGGAACGTGTCCGCCAGCATGAGATGCGAGTCGCCGATCTGCAGCTCGGCGTGCCCGATCTTCCCACCCGGCGCAGGCATGCGCCCGAGCTCCTTCGCGCCGAACGCCCGCGTGTAGTAGTCGATCGCGCCCTCCGCGTCGTCGACGGCGAGGTACGTGGTGAGGGTGTGGTAGCCCTCGGGGATCGGCTTCGTCATCGTTCCTCCCCAGGGTGTAAACGAGGCACCCAGATCTTACGCCCGCGGGAACTGACCGAGCGCGTCCTTGCGAGGAGCCCGAGCGCTTCAATCGCGCCTGATCGCGGCGTGAGCGGGCTTCGCGGTCAGTATTAGGCCCAACACGGAGGTAAGTCGAACGGCCCGCCGCGTGGCAGGGCTACGCTGGGCCGCGAGTGTCAACAGTGATCGATCCCCGCGCGGTCGACGACGGTCAGCATGTCGTCCAGTTCTACGTGCGCGACGCGGAGCTGGTCGAAGGTGCCGGCGGCTACCTGAGCCAAGGCGTCTTCGCCGGGGCGGTCGGGATCGTCATCGCCACTGAGGCGCATCGTGCGGCGTTTGAGGCGCATCTGCGCAGCGCGGGTGTCGATGTCGCGGCGGAACGCGACGTGGGCACGCTCGTGTGGCTCGACGCGGCGACGATGCTGGCGCGGTTCATGCACGAAGGCGCAGTTGACCGCGACGCCTTCTTCGAGGTCGTCGGAAGCGTCGTCCACTCGGCCGCCGCCACTCGGCGTCCGGTGCGGGCGTACGGCGAGATGGTGGCGCTGCTCTGGGACGCGGGCAATGTCATCGCCGCCATCGACCTCGAGACGCTCTGGAACGAGCTTGGGACGCGGGTCCCCTTCTCGCTGTACTGCGCGTACCGCCGCACGTCGGTTGTCGGCCACGAGCACGCTGACGCGCTCAAGCGAGTCTGCCATCTGCATTCGGCCGTCGTGACGGCCCCGCGGGTCGAGACGAGCTGGGAGTTCTCCGCCGACCGCGCTGCTCCGGGACGAGCGCGTGATCTGCTCGTCGATGCGCTCAGGCACCTCGGCCACGACGGCGAGCTCCTGGACGACGCCCGCCTCGTGGTCACCGAGCTCGCCGCCAACGCGGTCGTCCACGCCAGCTCGTCGTTTTCCGTCTCCGTCCGCGAGGAGGGCTCGAGCGTTCGGATCCTGGTGGGGGATCGGAGCCCGGTCGCACCCGCGATGCGCGAGGCGTCGGTGACGCGGTTGTCCGGGCGCGGGATGCAGCTGATCGCCGCGGTCGCCACTCGTTGGGGCGTGGTCTTCACGCCCGACGGCAAAGTGGTCTGGGCCGAGCTTTCCGCGCCCTGATCGTCGGGCGCGGGCGCGAGGTCACACTCGCGGCTTCCCGCTCGGCGCAAGCGGCCGGTCGGCCTCCTTCGCGGTCACGACCGTGATCGGCAGGCCGATGCGGTGCAGGCGCGCCGGCAGATCCATGTGCAGCCACCGCGACACGCGCGCCGGCAGGGTCGACACGATGATCTCGTCGTAGTGTCGCTGGGAAAGCGCGGTCTCTACGGCGCGAACCGGATCCTCGTCGCCGATCAGCCCGTCGACGCGGCCGCCTGCAGCCTCCTCGATGAGCGGGATGGCGAGCTCGAGCGTGACGCCCGACTCCTCGGTGTCCCCGTCCCAATACGCGCGTGGCACGAGCAGCGCGAAACGGCACGGCCCCTCCGCGGTGCGCCGGCGGACCGCCTCGAGCAGCCCGGGAGTCGCGGCCGTGCGGTTCGCGACGATCAACACGCTGCGGGCGCCGGAGGCGTGCGCCATCGTTCGGTCTTACTCCTTGCCGGTGTCCCCGTCAACCTACGGGCATGCGAGGTGCACATCGACACCGCCGACCGCGGATTGTGTCGCGCCATGCCCGGTGAGCGTGTCGTAGTCCGTCGTCGCGGTGTCGATCGCGGTCTGCGCGTCCGACTGGTACGTGTTGACCTCGTTCTGGAGGTTCGTCGTCGCGTCCAGCGGGTCGCTGCCGGTCGCCTTGACCGTCTTCGGTAGCGCCTTGACGACCTTGTCGGTGACGTCGAAGTGCATGACCTCGTGCGCCTTGAGCGCGGACTTGTACTTGGCGACCGCCGCCTTCTCGTCGGCGGTCATGTCCGCCCAGGTCGGGACGATCACCTCGGCCGTCGAGGAGGGGTCGTAGGCCCAGCTGATGTCGACCTCGCCCTGTTGGGTCCCGTCGGGCAGCTTCTTGTGCCGGATCTTCCCGGCGGTCGGCTTGTAAACGGGCTGCGCCTCGCCGGTGTAAACGCCGGAGTTGATCCATGCGACCGCGGCGTTGCAGTCGTCGAACGTCTTCGACGTCTCCGTGATCGCCGGCCGCTTGCCGCCGACGGTCCCGACCTTCGCGACCGGTGTGGCCGTGGGCGTCTGCGCCGGAGTTGGCTGGCGAGCGAGGAACCGGCACACGGCCGCGTTGCCGACGGTCCGCTGCAGCCCGAGCAGCAGGGTCGGAGCGGACTCGATCGCCAGCGCGACGCCCTTCGGGCGAACCACCTCGGGAGCGGCCTCACGAACGGCGGTCTCACCATGTGCCAACGACATCGACGTATTCAACCGGAATAGAGTCCCCTCATGGGCCGCTACTCGCTGAATGGCCAGGTCGCTTTGGTGACCGGCGCGGCGCGCGGGATCGGCGCCGCGACCGCGCGCGAGCTCTACGCGCGCGGCGCCTCGGTTGCGCTGATCGACCTCGATGCGCCCGACGCGTTCGACGCCGCGCGCACAATAGGGCTCGCTGCCGATGTGACCGACCGCGAGGCGATCGGCAACGCCGTGGAGGCGACGGTCGCGCGCTTCGGCGGGCTGGACGTGATCGTGGCCAACGCGGGCATCGCCCCGTACGTGACGACCGCGCTGGCCATGGACCCGGACGTCTTCGAGCGGGTGGTCGAGGTCAACCTGCTGGGCGTCTGGCGCACCGTCCACGCCGGCCTGCCGCACATCGCACAGCGCGGCGGCCACGTCGTCCTGGTGGCGTCGGTGTATGCCTTTGCCAACGGCGTCGGAGCGACGCCGTATGCCGTCGCCAAGGCGGGTGTCGAGCAGCTCGGCCGGGCGCTACGCGTCGAGCTCGCGCAGCATGGCGCGAGCGCGGGCGTCGCCTACTTCGGCTTCATCGACACCGACATGGTGCACCAGACCATCGACGCCGACCCGCTCGCCGACCGGATGCTCGCGACGTATCCGAAGCCATTGCACAAGCGGCTCTCGCCGGAGGTGGCGGGCGCCGCGATCGCGGCCGGGATCGAGCGTCGCGCCGCGCGGATCGTGCGTCCACGCCGGTGGGCGCCCCTGTCGGTGCTGCGCGGAATCCTGAACCCGCTCGTCGACGAGCGGCTGCGCCGCGATCCGAAGGTCCAGGCGCTGCTGCGCGAGGTCGAGCGCCGCGCCGCCGACCGTGTGTGACGACGCTCTCGAAACGCCAGCGCGCTAGATCGTGTGTGCGCCGCCCCCGGGCGGACGGCACACACACGAGCTTCTGCAATTAGGTGAGGCCGGGGAACACGTACGCCGCGCCGGTCCGCGGGGCGGGGGTGTCCGGAATCTGGATCGCGCCGATCAGGGCCACGCGGTGGTCAGAGCTCAGCGTCACGGACCAGCCGAAGAAGTCGCGGGTCGCGCGATCCGCGGCTTGGAGCTCTTGGCGCTGGGTGAAGCCGCCCACGGTGCCGCGAGCAAACAGGTAGGCCGCGCCTGTCTCGCCGTCGACGCCGGGCGCGCCGATCAGCGCCCGGGTGCCGCTGCTGTCCAGCGAGACGGATGTCCCGAACGCATCGAAGGCAGCGCCGTCTGCGGCTTGCAGCCTTTGGAGTTGCGTGAAGCCGCCGGCGACGCCGCGAGTGAACACGTACGCTGCGCCCTGGAAGTCGTTCGGGCCGATCGCCTTCTGCGAGGCGCCGATCAATGCCGTACGCCCGTCGCCGCTCAGCGACACCGAACCACCGAACGCGTCGACGGAGGCGCGATCGCTGGCTTGGAGCTTCTGTTGTTGGCTGAAGCCGCCGGCGAGGCCGCGGGCGAACACATACGCCGCGCCGCCGTCCCTGGAGGGGGCGCCGATCAACGCCGAACGGCTGTCCGAGCTCAGCGACACCGAGGAGCCGAACGCGTCGAAAGCGTTGTCGCTAGGCCGGAGGGTTTGCTGCAGGGTCCAGCCGCCGAACAAGCCTCGAGCGAACACATACGCCGCGCCGGTGGGAGAATTGCCGCCGCCGGTGTTGGGCGCGCCGATAACCGCCGTGCGCCCATCCGAGCCGAGCGACGCGGAGAACCCGAACGCGTTGCCGGAGGAGGCACCCGCCGGGTTCGGAAGCTCTTGCTGCAGCATGAATAGGCCCGCGAAGTTGCGGGCGAACACGTACGCGGTGTCCTGTCCGCCGCTCGCTGGGTTGGTGCCCTGCGCGCCGATCAGTGCGGTGCGCCCGTCTGAGCTCAGCGACACCGACGAGCCGAACCGGGCGCTGAACGGGATGGGATGGATGACTTGGAGCTTCTGCTGCAGGATCCAGATGCCGCCGATGCGTGCAAAGACATACGCTGCGCCGTTGGGCGGGTCGGTGTTGGGCGCGCCGATCAGCGCCACGCCGCCGTCTGAGCTCAGCGACACGGAGAACCCGAACAGGGCGGTGTTCGGAACCCGGAGCTTTTGCTGTGGCGAAGTGACAACGGCGCTTCTGACCGCCGAGGCAAGCCCCGTGGGCAACTGCGAGAGACTCGCCCGACCGCTCGCTCCAGGACTGCCGGGCCGCACGGCACTCGCGGTCCCGGCGAACACGACCCCCAGCAGCACCACCATCGCCGCAATAGCACTTGCACAACGTCCGAGACGCGCCATTCCTACTCCTTCCCGCTGGATTTGTTCAAGTGCCGCCCGTCTTGGACGGACGGCGCGAGCAGACCGCCGCCGATCAGCGCTTTGGACGCTTGTCTCTTGGTGTGTGAGCGGTCTGGACTCGGCCGTTTTGACGCTACGTGGGGTCGGTTGACCCTCGGTTGGCGGGCGTGTTGGTAGGGAGTTGGATCCGTCGAGTGACACGGCCGAGGACGGGGCCGCACTGGTCGCGTGGCCAGTTTCGCCGCGCGCCGTCCTCGGCGACATTGGATCTCCAGAACCAGCGGCGTGGGGCGGGTGGATATGCCTGGGCTGAGCTCTCAAGAGGTGCTCGCGTCCGTCCCGTTCGGAGTGCTCGCCTTCGATCACGATGGGCGACTGATCGGCAACAACCCGGAGGCGGAGCGGCTGCTGGGGCCACTGCGCCGGCCCGACGGCGAGCTGCCGCTGCGCTGCTGCGATCTGCTCGGTTGCCGGCGTCCCTCCAGCGTGCTGGCCAGGCGGTGCCTCCTCGACCTCGTCGCCGATGCGCAGGACCCGATTCCCGAGTTCCGCGTCGACCTTGCACGCGACGGCGATCCCAGTGCGCTCTGGATCACCGTCACGCAACTTCAGGACGCGGGCCTGCTCGTTACTGCCCGGCCCGGCGAGCGTGGCGACCGCCGCCGCCGCACGGAACCGCACTGGATCACCACGCCTCGGCTCACCGTCGGCGTCCTGGGAAGGACCAGGCTCGCGAGCGCGGAGACGTCGATCGCCGGCCAATGGCTGCAGCAGCGCGCAGGGCAGCTTTTCAAGTACCTGCTCGTCCACCGCGCTCGCCCCGTGCCGATCGACGAACTGGCCGAGGTGTTCTGGCCCGCTGGAGCGACTGCCGCGTTGCGCAACGTGCGCTACTTCGTGCACGTCGTCCGAAACTCGCTCGAGCCCGAGCGGCAGCGGCGCCGACCTTCCTCGTTCATCGTCGCCGAGAGCGGCGGATACCGACTCGACACGACGCGAATCGAGATCGACGCCGACCGCTTTGAGTCGCTGGTCGCCGCGGGTCGGTCCGCCGCTGCTCGAGGCGAAGCTGGTGCGTCGGCATCCCTTACGCGAGCCGCGGACCTCTACCGGGGCGAGCTTCTCGCCGACGAGCCCTACGCGGACTGGGTCCTCGCCGAACGCGAGCGGCTCCGCGGCCTTGCTGCCGAAGCGCTGCGCACGCTGGCCCGGCTCCATCTGGCCGATGGCCAGCTCGACAACGCCGCCGCCTACCTGATGCGCCTGGCCGAGATGGAACCGTTCGACGTGGATGTGCAACGCCTGTTGCTGTCGCTCGCCATCCGTCGCGGGCGCCACTCGGAGGCCAAGCGCCGGTACGCGACGCTGCGAGCCCGGATGCGGCGGCACTTCGGGCAGGACCTCGATTTCACGCTGGCCGACCTCGCGACACCGCGCCTCTGAACTCCGAGGTGCTCACACCTACCTCATTGTCAGCACACGACAGGTTCACCGAGTTCTTCACAATCCGGCCTAGCGGGTCTTGGAAGCTGACCGCGGTCTATCTCGCACTCGTATCGACGAAAGAGGGAAGGAACGTCGGTGAAGCTCTCCAATGGGACATTGAAGTCCCGCAACGCCACACGCCGTTCGGCGGGGGTCGCTGGCTTGGCGGCTCTGGTCGTCACGGCAGCGTTCGGCATCGGTTCGATCACCATCGCCGGTGCCCAGGCCCCGGCGACCAACAGCGCGATCGTGCTCGGCGTCGGCGCCAAGCCGTCGCAGCGGGTCGTGTCGTGGTACACGTCGGCCAACACGACGCAGTCGGTGCAGCTCGCGCCGACCTCGCAGCTGGTGGACGGCGCGTTCCCCGCGAACGCCCCGACCTTCGCGGCGACCGTCGCCGCCAACACCGTCAACGGTGGGTTCAACGCGCACGCCGTCCTCGACGGCCTGCAGGAGAACACGGCGTACTCGTACCGGGTCGGCGCCGAGGGCGGCTGGTCGGCGACGTACACGTTCAAGACGCAGAAGTTCAGCGGCAATGTCGACTTCCTGTTCTTCGGCGATCCGCAGATCGGCTCGTCCGGCAACGTGCCGAAGGACGGCGCCGGCTGGGAGGACACGCTGAAGGTCGCGACCGAGGCGAACCCGAACGCGGAGCTGCTCGTGTCGGGCGGCGACCAGGTCGAGACCGCCAACACCGAGGCGCAGTGGAACGCGTTCCTGGGCTCCGACAAGCTGCGCTCGTACCCGTGGGCGGCCACGATCGGCAACCATGACGTCGGCGGCAGGGCCTACGACCAGCACTTCTGGACGCCCAACACGGACCGCTCCGCGGACTTCTACAACGGCGACGCGAGCACCCGGTCCGGCGGCGACTACTGGTACACGTACAAGAACGTCCTGTTCATCCACCTGAACAGCAACGCGTACAGCGTTGCCAAGGACGTCGCGCACGTCAACTACATCACCAGCGTCGTCAACGCGCACGGCGCCGAGGCGAAGTACACGGTCCTCGTGTATCACCACGCGATCTACTCGCCGGCGTCGCACGCCAACGACAGCGACAACGTGCAGCGTCGTAAGGACTTCCCGACCGCCTTCTCTGACCTGGGCGTCGACCTGGTCCTGCAGGGCCACGATCACAGCTACTCGCGCTCCTACGCGCTCAAGAATGGCCAGAAGGGCAACGCGAGCGAGCAGCCTGGTGCCAACCAGGTGACGCAGGGTCCCGGCGGCGTCATCTACGTCACGGGCAACTCCGCGTCCGGCTCGAAGTACTACGACCTGAGCACCCCGCGCGCCGGCGAGTTCGGCCCGGACCCGCTGGACCCGACGGGCAAGCGCCACTACGCGAACTCGGTCGAGAACCAGGAGCACGTCCGGACCTACGTCAAGGTCCAGGCGCGCGACGACGCCCTCGTCGTCGAGAACATCCGCTCCGGCACGTGCGCGGCTCCGAACGCCGCCGTCGAAGTCGGCAACGTCTCGTGGTGCGGCCCGAACAATGGCGGCGCCGCGGCGCAGCCGGTCGGCTCCATCGTCGACAGGGTCGTCATCCACGCGGCCGAGACCCCGGCCGACGCTCCGGTCGGCGGCACCGTCCCGGCCACTCTCGCACTGACGCTCGGCGCGCAGGCCGCGTTCGGCGCGTTCACGCCGGGCATCGCGAAGGACTACACGGCGTCGACCACCGCCACGGTCGTCTCGACCGCCGGCGACGCAGCGCTCACCGCCACGGACCCGAGCACGACCGCTCCGGGCCGCCTGGTGAACGGCACGTTCGCCCTCACCTCCCCGCTGCAGGTCGCGGGCACGCCGCTGCCGTCGACGGTCAAGACGTACGCGGCTCCGGTGTCCAACGACAACGTCGCGATCGACTTCAAGCAGTCGATCGGCGCGAACGAGGCGCTCCGCACGGGCTCCTACGCGAAGACGCTGACGTTCACGCTGTCGACCACGAACCCGTGAGTTGAACCTCGGGCGGGTGAGCGCCGCGAGGCGCTCGCCCGCCCGAAGGTCACGCGAGCGTCTGGTCGGTGAGCGCGAGTCGCGAGCGGCCGCGGACGAAGCGCACCGTGCGAATCCCGAGGCGGCTCGGCAACTCGCCTGCCGGGAGGTCGAACGCGCCCGGCGCCACTTCGCCTGGGCGGTGTTGCGGGAAGGCCGTCGAGTTGGCGGTGTGCATCGTGATCCGGCCTTCGTGTTTGGCGAGCACCTGGTGGATGTGGCCGTTGAGCACTGTCACCGAGGAGAACCGTGTGAGCAGTTTGAGGACCTGGGCGCTGTCCTCCGTCGCCCAGCCCCATTTCGGGTACACGGCGAGCAGCGGGACGTGGCCGAAGATGACGAGCGGTGTGTCGGAGGAGTGGTGTGCGAGGTCGCGTTTGACGAACGCGATCTGCTCGGCTCCGAGGCGGCCGAGGCCATTCATGCCGCCGGCACCGGTCTCGGATTCGGAGGCTTGGACGTTGGCGAGGGCGAGGAAGTGCACGCCCTTGTAGTCGAAGCTGTAGTAGCCGGAGCCGTGCGAGCCCTTGCCGAAGAACTGCCGGTAGCGCTTGCCCTGGTCGACGAAGACGTCGTGCTCGCCCGGAACGTGAAAGACCCGATCGGTCTTGATCGTGCTCACGATCTGCTTGACGGTGTCGAATTCCTCCGGGGCGGAGAGGTGGACGTGGTCGCCGGTGTGCACGACGAAGGCGGGCCGTTGCGGGAGGGCGTTCAAGCGCGCCACGGCCTGCTCGAACGTGCCGGCCACGTCCTGGTTGGGCGCGTGATTGAAGCCGATGTGGCTGTCGCTGATCTGGGCGAACGTGAAGTCGGCGCGCGGGTTCGCGACGGCGCTCGAGGCGTTTCGCGAGGTGACCTGGCCGCCGCAGGCGCTGAGCACCACCGCCGTGCCCGCCCAGGCCATGCAGCCGAGGAACCCGCGGCGGTCGATCCCGTCGTCTTCGCTGTCGTGTTCCATGGCCATCACCGGACGACGATCTCGCCGTGCATGTACGGGTGGATCGTGCAGATGTAGGAGAAGGTCCCCGCGTGGCGCATCACGACGCTGTACGTGTCGCCGGTGTCGAGCGCCTCGGAGGAGAAGTGACCCTTCGCGCTCTTGATCGTGTGTGGGTCGCTGTCGCTGTTCTTCCACACGACGCGGCTCCCCTTCTTGACGACGACGCGCTTGGCGTGAAACGCGAACTGCTTGATGCTCACGTGCGTCGTCGGGGCTGCGTTCGGGGCTTCGGCTGCCGCGTGCGCGAACGCCGCCGGGCCGAGCAGGGCGGCGGCACACGTCGCGGTCGAGGCAAGCTTGGGGATGCGGGGCTTCATCACTCTCCTGTCGGGGCCTACTACAGAACCTCGTACTACAGACTGTAGTAGAGATTGCGGCAGAGTGTTTGTCCGCCGTCAGACCTCTACCGGGAAGATGCAGGTGCGGTGAACGAACGGGACCTGCAGGAGCTCGCACCTCAGGTGCTCGCCGCCGTCACCCGGCGCCACGGCCGCTTCGACCTCGCTGAGGACGCCACCCAGGAGGCGCTCATCGCGGCCACGCAGCAGTGGCCGGAGGAGGGCGTGCCGGACAATCCGCGCGGCTGGTTGATCGCCGTCGCCACCCGCCGGCTGATCGACGCCCTGCGGGCCGAGGCGGCGCGGACTCGTCGCGAGGAGGTGGCGTTCGCCCAGGAGGTGCCGAGCGTCAGCGTTCCCGACGAGGACGACACGCTGACGTTGCTGTTCCTCTGCTGCCATCCGGCGCTGTCGCCGCCGTCGCAGCTGGCGCTCACGCTGCGCGCCGTCGGTGGTCTGACGACCGCGCAGATCGCCAGCGCGTTCCTCGTGCCGGAGGCGACGATGGCGCAGCGCATCAGCCGTGCCAAGGCGACGATCGCCGGTGCCCGCTTCGAGCTTCCGCCCGGCGAAGAGCGCGCGGCGCGGGTCGGCGTCGTGCTGCACGTGCTCTACCTGATCTTCAACGAGGGCTACACCGCGACATCGGGCGAGCGCCTCCAGCGGCGCGAGCTCGCGCACGAGGCGATCCGCCTGACGCGGATGACGCGCGCGCTTCTACCCGAGGACGGCGAGGTCGCGGGGCTGCTGGCGCTGATGCTGCTGACCCAGGCGCGCAGCGGTGCGCGTGATCGTCCCGACGGCGCGCTCGTCCCGCTGGCCGAGCAGGACCGCGGCAAGTGGGACCGCGCGCTGCTGCAGGAGGGAAGCGCGTTGATCCAGCAGGCGTTGTCGCGCGCCCCGCTCGGTCCCTACCAGCTACAGGCGGCGATCGCGGCCGTCCACGGCGAAGCCGCGACGGCCGCCGACACCGACTGGCCGCAGATCCTCAAGCTCTACGACCTCCTGCAGGCGCTGTCGCCGAGTCCGGTCGTGACGCTCAACCGCGCCGTCGCGGTCGCGATGGTCGAGGGCCCGCGCGCGGGGCTGGCGAGCCTCGACGCGCTGGATGACGACCGGCGGCTCGCGCAGCATCATCGGCTCGCCTCCGTGCGCGCGCACCTGCATGAGATGGCCGGTGACACGCGGGCCGCGCTCGCTGGGTACGAAGAGGCCGCCCGCCGCACCACCAGCATCCCCGAACAGCGGTATCTGCAGGCCCGAGCAGAAAGATTGCGAGGCGATGTAGAGAACCCGCCGGCAGCTCCGACCGTAGGGTGACCAGCCCTAACCACGAGGAGTATTTCGATGCGCTACATCCTGCTGATCTACCAGAACACCGAAGCTTGGAACGGCTTTTCGCAGGCGGAAAAGGAAGTGTTGATGCACACCGCCGGCGACATCGTCGAGGAGCTGTCGGCGACTGGCGAGTGGGTCGGCGGCGAGGGTCTGGCCGACGCCTCGCAGGCGCGCTCGACGCACGTCCGCGACGGCGTCGTCACCGTCACCGACGGCCCGTTCCTGGAGGCCAAGGAGGCACTGGCCGGCTACTGCATCGTCGACGTCGCCACGCCGGAACGCGCCGAGGAGATCGCCGCGCGCTGGCCCGACGCCCTGCACTGGGGCATGGAGATCCGTGCGCTGATGCAGGGCGGCGGCGAGGAGGCCTAAGGAATGCTCACCCTGTACGAGCACCCCTTCGCGCTGTACTGCCAGAAGGTCCTGATCGCGCTCGACGAGCTGGGCGTCGAGTACGACATCCTCGAGGAGCAGCGTGACTTCGACCGTGCCGAACTGGCCGAGCTGTGGCCGCCGGCCTCGATCCCGGTGCTGCGCGACGGCGACCAGATCATCGGTGAGACCTCGATCATCATCGAGCACGTCGCGGGCTCCCGGCTCGTCCCGACGCTCGAGGCCCGCCTGTGGGATCGGCTCTGCGACCAGTACGTCTCCGACGCGGTCCAGGCGGTCGTCTTCGACACGATCGAGCAGCGCTTCGACGAGCGTGCCATCGCGAAGGCGCACGGCCAGATGGACATGGCGTACGGCATGCTCGAGGCGCAGCTGTCCCGCTACGAGTTCGTGGCCGGCGACGCGTTCACGATCGCCGACTGCGCCGCGGCGCCGGGACTCTTCTACGCCCTGGCGATCCACCCGTGGGATGAGGCCACGCACCCGCACCTCACGCGGTATTACCGCGCGTTGGCGCAACGCCCGTCCTTCGCCAAGGTGATCGCGAACGCGCGGCCGCTCCGGCACCTGTTCCCGCTGCCTTGGCCGGACGACTTCGACCGCTACCACTGACGCGCGCGTCAGGCCTTGAAACTCGCTTCGTGGAGATCGAGGATGATCGACGAGAAGCCGGTGCCGGAGCTGACCGCGATCGTCGTGTCCTCGGTCTTGTCGACCAGATATGGCTCGATCCTGCGCTCGAGGTCGACGTAGAACGGCCGTGAGAGCATCTCCGCCATCAGCGGGATCGTCATGAACGGCTCGAGCATCGGCTGCTTCGCGAGTGGAGCGACGTAGTTCTTCCAGGCAGCGTCGACGTACTTCTGGGTCTTGACGATCTCGGCCAGGACCTTGTCCCAGTTGTCCGCGCCGGGCTTGACCGTGCGCTTGGCGCCCTGGAAGGCCGGGTGGTTGAGCGCGATGCCGTACGCGCCCTCGACCGGGACGGAGACCCGCTCGAGCAGCGCCGCGAGCTCGGCCACGCCGGACCAGTACCGCTGCTCCTTCTCGGTCGGCATCGGGGCCGTGCCGGTCGAGCAGGACAGCGATTTGATCTTCCCCGCGTAGTCCTCCGGCAGCGCGAGGCCGAGCGCCGCCGCCACCTCCTCCGCGTCCTTGACACCGACGAACCCCGGCGCGCCGTGCCCGACGAGGTAGATGTTCTCGTCGCGCTTGAGCCCTTTGTAGGCAGACACGAGGGCGAGTTCGCGCACCTGCTGCGTGACGCCGCCGTCTCGCAGCGCGATCTCGATGTCCTTGGCGATGATCCAGCCGTTGTCCTTGCGCAGCTCGGTGTCGAGCATGTCGTGGCCGACGTTGACGATCAGCCGCTGGAGGCTGCCGCGGGAGCTGCGCAAGCGCGGCCGCTGAGGCTTCGGCTCAGGCTTCGGAGCGCGCGCGACGCCCGCGGTGCGCGGCCGGAGCGCCTCGCAGACCGCGCGGTTGCCGGCACTGCGCTGCAGCGCCAGCACCGCGGCCGCGCCGACCGGGCGCCCGCGCTCGACCACCGGCGCTGGTTGGTCTCGGCGGCGTCTCTTGGGATTCTCGCGCGACCGATCGTGCACTTGTCCGGGATGCTCCGGGGCCGCCGGCGACGCCGTCAACCGGTCGCCGTCACCAGGAAGCGGTGCGAAGCTCAGGGCCGTGTCGCGTGCGCGGTGGCGCGCCGCGCGTCGATGTCTCTGTGCGGACTTCAGCTCGACCTCAGCCGCAGAACTCCTCGATCACCTCGTCGAGCATCGCCAGCGACGGACGCCACTCGACCCGGGCTCGTGAGGCGCGAAGCGCGTCCGGGTCGAGCAGCCCGATCTCCCGCGCGCGACCGAACGCCGCCCTGAGCTCGTCGGCGGTCATGACCTCGGCGAGGTCGATCAGCGTGCGGGAGGGAGACGTGACCGGGATGCCTTCGTACACCATGAGATCGTCCGGGTGCAGTGGCGGCCCGCGGTGGACCACGACGCCGGGGATCGATGCGACGGAGCGCGGATCGTCCGCTGACCCGGGAACGGTCACGTGAATCGGCTCATGGTCTTCGCACTGGTAGGGCAGTTCGAGGATCGCGGCCCGCTCCATGTCGTCGATCGGCGCCATGTCGGAGCGCGTGAGGTCGATGTGGATCGTGAATCCGTGATCCCAGCTGACCTCGAGCAGGTCCGTCTCCGTGTCGTGAAACGAGGAGGTGAAGCGGGGCAGCCCGGCCTTCTCGAGCAGCGCGGCGAAACGCCGTTCGACCTGGTCTGGATCTATCGGTGTGGGTCGGTCGTCCATGCCCCTACATAGGTGCCGCGGCGCGAGACTCGCCCCCGTGTCGTCAGCCGACGAGAAGCACCGGAACGCGGGCGTGTGCCGCGACGGCGCGTGCAAAACGCGCGTCAGTGGTCAGCACCGACGCCGGCTCTGGCGCGAGTGCTTCTGCTCGCCTCGGCGTGCTGGGCGTCGGCTTCGCCGACGAACGGCCGCTCTCGACCGCCGATCGCGAGTACCTCACCGCGCTCGGCGGCATCTCGGCCCTGACGCTGGCCCGCGCTCCGCTCTGACGTTCAGTAGGCCACGCGCGCGCCGTCGCAGAGGAAGCGCATGAACTCGCCCGCCTCGCCGCACAGCTCGAGGAACTGGTCGAGGAACCCATCCGCGGTCACGTCGGCCTCGGTCAACTCGGCGGCGGCGATGAAGTCCTTGCGCTTGAGCTCCTCGATCAGCGGGTGCTCGCGGTCGAAGCCCGCCGGCGGGCGCTTGAGGGTCTCGCCGCCGAGGCGGAAGCGGTCGCTGAACGGCGGCGCTTCGACGATCCCCTGCCACCGGGCTGGGCGAGCCGCGATCGCGGTGCGGATCGCGTGCAACGTGTCGCGGTCCGGGCGCCAGGTGCCGCAGGCCATGAAGACGCGTCCGGGTTCGAGGTTGAGGTAGAAGCCGGGGGCGTGGACGTCGCGCGAGCGGGCGTGGCGGAACTGGATGCCGACCTGCGTCTTGTAGGGCGATTTGTCCTTGGAGAAGCGGACGTCGCGGTGGATGCGGAACATCGATCCGCCGTTGGTGCGGGCGTCGGCGACGAAGTGGCGGCTGATCTCCGGGAGCCGCAGGCCGATGTCCTCGATGAAGGCCAGCGCGGGTTCCTGCACTTCGGCGACGTAGCGCGGCTTGTTGGCCGCGAACCACTCACGGTCGTTGTTGTCGGCCAGGTCGCGCAGGAACGTGAACAGTTCAGGGGAGAAGGAGGGCGCTTCGACGGTCACGCCAGACATCTTCGCCGACGACTACATCTGCGGCATCGCCATGTGCTCGGGAATCGTGAGCCCGGGGATGGAATCGGGCGCCGCGAGCACGAGTATGCCGAGCACGAGGAGGATCGCCATGGTGCCGAAGGTCGCGGCGCGACGCCACGGGAGGGTCTTCTCGACGGCGATCAGCGCGGCGACGCACGCCATCCACGTGATGCTCATCACGCCGAGTGCGAACAACGATGCCATCAGCGCCCAGCAGCACCCGACGCACCACGCGCCGTGCTCGGCGCCCATCCGCAGCGACCCCGCGCGGCCGTCGCGCCACGCGCCGAGCAAGAACCCCAGCGGGCTGCGGCACTTGCCGAGGCAGACGTCCTTGAACGGCGTCAACTCGTAGACGGCAGCGGCCACGAGCGTGCCGCCGGCGAGCCACCGCCCGGCCTCGTCCCACGCGAGCGCATCGCCGGCGATCCGTCCGCACGCACGCGCGAGCACGAACGCAAACGCTCCCGCGGCACCCCACAACAGCAGGTAGCCCGCCGTGAACAGCAGCGGCGCCACAGGCGAGCGCTCCTTGGTCATGCGCGAATACAGCGCGACCGTCGGAGCGAGGGCGGGGAACATCATCGCGGCCATCATCACGATCCAGGTGCCGACGAACCAGCCCGCGGTTCCGAGCGCCGTCCACGGGCCGTCGTCCATGCCCTGCATGCGATCGATCGTCGACCACCAGCCGATGGCCGCGAGCCCGACGAGCACGGCGACGATTCCGAGACGTGCACGCGCGGCTGTGAACGCAGGCGCCAGTCCGGCGTCGGCGGAGACCGAATCTCGCGCCGGGGCGATCACGTACTTCAGGCCGCCCAGGCGAACTCGCTCTTCGAGAGCCCGGTCTTGCCCTCGTACTGGATCCCGAAGCCGTTGATCTGCGAACGGGTCGCCTCCGCCATCGTGAGATCGGACCCCGCAGGGTGGAACATGCCGTCGAACCGAACCGGCTCACCCGTCGTGACCCCGAACGGAACGATGTCCTCGACCTCGAAGTCGACCGCGTCCCCGATTCGCACGCTGTGACGGAGCCCGTCGTGGAGCACTTCGATCGGCGCCCGCTCGACGCCCAGCACCTCTCCTACTAGCGGCGCGAGCCCGGCCATCGGGCCTCCGAGCTGACCGGTGAAGACCTGGACGAGCTTGTCGGACTGCTCGTCGCTGGCGCGCTCGTCGACGAAGACGCCGAGCTTCCAGTTCCCGTCGGTCATGACCTTCGGCGTGTCGATGATCGCGACGATGTTGAGGCCGCCGATCGCGGTGCCCTCGATCTCTCCCTCACGGATCTCGAACGCGAGCGTCGCACGGCAGAAGTCGTACGTCGCGCCGTGATCGAACGACAGGTTGCACGGACACATCAGCTCGCACGAGCAGGTCTCGACGTAGTTGCCGCGCAGGCTCCAGGCCACGGTGCACCACCTCCAAGTCGAAGGAACCGATTCTCCGACTATTGGGGCGCGGCGTCAACCGCGGGAGGAACGCTTGATGAGAGCGATCGGAGGCTCCTAAGCGGAGCGCCTCGCCCGCATTTGTGAACGAGCTCGATCCCGCTTGCCGCGCGCGACCTCGGTCGCGAGCGCGTCGAGCGGTTGCGCGAACGGCGCCACGGGGTCGACCAGATGCGTGAGCCACGCGCGGGCGGCTTCGATCCCCGCCTCGTCGACGGCGTAGAACCTGCGGGTGCCCTCGGCGCGCACGGTCACCAGGCCGGCGTCGCGCAGCACCTTCAGGTGTTGCGAGACCGCGGGCTGGGAGATTGACGGCAGCGCCGCCACGAGCGCTCCCGCCGGCTGCTCGCGCCCGGCGAGTAGGCCCAGGATCTGCCGGCGGGTGGGCTCGCCGAGCGCGTCGAAGACATCGCCCATCTAGCTCGAGTGACCGTCCACGGGAGCGGTGTACGCGGCGATCGTGCGCTCAGCCGCCTCGCGGGCGGCGTCCGCTTCGTCGCCGTCGGCGATCGCGGCCTCTCGCCACCCCGCGCCCGACCGGCGGATGAACTCGGTGCCCTCAACCGAGGTGCGGAAGGCATCCGCCTCCGCGGGGGCATTGGGCACGGCGTCGCCCGCGACGTACATGCCCACGCCCAGGAGGCAGAGATCCCAGCCGACGCCCACCGCGCCGGGACCGTACTGCCCCCACATCTCCGGATCGACCGGCGCCTCGTGGACCAGTTCCAGGACGGTTCCATCGTCGACCGCCGACAAGGTGACCTCGAGCCACGAGACCATCGGGCCCATCTCCCAGGTCACGGCGAACTCCGAAGGCGCCTCGCAGCGCTCGACCACGCCACCCGCGTTGCCTTCCAGCTGGTAATGCCCGCCGAGGACGAGCTCCCCGCTGACCGGCACGAACCACCGCGGGATCCGCTCGGCGTTCGTCACGGCGTCCCAGAGATCGGCCTGATCGGTGGGGTAGAGCCGGCGCGCGACGGCGATCCTCGTCGTCGCTCCGGCGCGGGAACCGGTCCGGACCTCGCGTGTGACGAGGCCGGCGAGAGCTGCGGGGTCGGCGATCATCTTCCCTCCCAAGTATAAGCGTGGACTTATACAGAAGATACACGACGTCCGCCGCGCTAGGTTGCGGCGGTGCTCCGCCCGCCTGACGTGTTCGTTCTGCTCGGTCTGTTGACGCCCGCCCGGGGCGGTGGGTGGTCGGTCCAGGAATTGGCGGGCGATCTTGCGATGCCGCAGGCCGAGTTGCAGCGCTCCCTGACGCGGCTCGGCGAGTCGCCGGTCTTCGACAAGCGGAGCGAGAAGGTCATCCGCCCGGCGGCGCAGCAGCTGCTGTTGAACGCCGTCGCGCTGGTCGCACCCGCGCGTCTGGGCGCGCCGGCGCGCGGCATGCCGACGGCGTGGGCGGCGCCTCCGCTCTCCGCCCGGACCCCGGCTTCGAACAAGCTTCCGCCGGTGTGGCCGGACCCGCTCGGCGGCGCTCGCGGGCTCTCGGTGACGCCGTTGCACAAGGCGGCGAGCGAGGTCTCCCTGAGCGACCCGTGGATGCACGAGGCGCTCGCGCTGGTCGACGCGCTGCGGCTGGGTGACGCACGCATCCGGCGTCAGGCCGCGGATCTGCTGCGCCCGCGGCTGACCTGACGTCAGGCGGTGAGGCCGAGGAACTGCCGCGCTCCGGCGCGGAGCTCCTCGGACGCACCGTCGACCCCCGCGAGGTGGTGCAACAGCGCCTGCTGAAAGAGGCCGTCGAACATCGCGTAGGCCCGCGGTGAGGGCATCGCCACCTCGACTCCCCGCAGCGCCGCGTGACGCGCGACGACCTGCCAGATCATGTGCTCGAGCTGGGCGTCGATCTCCAAGACGTCCGCCCGGAACGAGGCCTCGAAGAGCGCCTGGGAGCGCAGGTCGTACCAGAGCCGGTGCATCGGGGCGTCCTCGACCATCGTCGTCACCAGCGCGTCGGCGAACGCAACGGCGAGTTCGGAGGCATCGCGCGAAGCCTCGACGATCGCGTCGTAGCGCTGAACGCACGACGCCTTGTACTGCCGCACGCAGTACGTGATCAGCTCGACCTTGTCGGCGAAGTAGTAGTGGACGACGCCGTGCGAGTACGGGGAGTTCTGGGCGATCTCGCGCAGCGAGGTGCGGGCGTAGCCGAGCTCGCCGAGGGTCTGCAGCGCCGCGTTGGCGAGCTCACGGCGCCGCTCTTCGAACTTGTCGACGGGGCGGCGCGGGTGCGTGGCGGCGGTGGCCATGGCGGCGAAGACTACAGGGCGTCTTGACAAGCGTCCAAGAAATCCTTGACAAGTGTCAAGACCGAGTCGTAGGGTCCCGCGCAGTCCAGCGGCAAGAGGAGACGAGATGGCTGAAGGTGTGCTCGAGGGCCGGCATGCGCTGGTGACGGGTGGCGCGCAGGGCCTTGGCGCGGGAATGGCGCAGGCACTCGCCGCGGCCGGCGCGAAGGTCATGATCGGCGACCTCCAGGAGGACCTCGCCCGGGAGACGGCGGAGTCGATCGGCGCGCTCTCGACGCGGCTGGACGTCACCGATGAGGGCAGCTGGGAGGGCGCGATCGCGACGACGGTCGAGCAGCTCGGCGGGCTCGACATCCTCGTCAACAACGCCGGGATCGAGATCTCCGGCCTGATCGTGGACATCGACGCCAATGACCTCAAGAAGATGCTCGAGGTCAACGTGCTCGGCACCGCGCTGGGCATCAAGCACGGCCTGCGCGCGATGCGCCCGGACGGCCCGGCCGGGAACGGCGGCGCGATCGTCAACGTCTCCTCGGTCGCGGCGACCATCGCCTTCCCCGGCATCGCCGGCTACTCCTCGACCAAGTCGGCCGTCGACCGCCTCACCAGGGTCGCCGCGTTCGAGGCCGGAAAGCTCGGCTTCGGCGTGCGCGTCAACTGCGTCTACCCCGGTCTCGTGCCGACCGAGATGGGCCAGCGGCTCGCCGTCGACATGGCGGCGCTCGGCCTGTTTGGAAGCCCGGAGGCCGCCGTCGGCGCGGTGGTGGAGCAGACGCCGCTCGGGCGTCTCGGAGAGGTCAATGACATGGCGGACGCGGTGGTCTTCCTCGCGTCCGACCAGGCGCGGTTCATCACGGGGATCGGCCTGCCCGTCGACGGTGGAATGGGGATGTAGACGATGAAGCCAGTGATCGTGTACGGCGCGTCCGGCTACACCGGCCGCCTGATCTGCGAGTACCTGCGTGAGCTGCACGTGCCGTTCAAGGCCGTCGGTCGCGACCTTCAGCGCACGCAGGACGTCGTCGACCACGTCCCCGGCGTCGACACGATCGACCACGAGGTCGCCGCCGCCACCCACGACGTCGCCTCGCTCAGCGAGGCGTTCGAGGGCGCCTCCGTCGTCTGCAACTGCGTCGGGCCGTTCATCTCCTATGGCCACGAGGTGGCCGAGGCGTGCCTGAACGTCGGCGCCCACTACCTCGACACCACGGGTGAGCAGGACTGGGTGCTCGAAGCCCAGGCGAGATGGGGCGAGAAGTTCGCCGAGCAGGGGCTGCTGATCGCGCCCGGCGTCGCGCAGATGTACACGACCGGTGAGATCGCCGCGAACCTCGCGCTCGAGACGCCGGGCATGGAGACGCTGGACATCCTCGTGCTCTGGAAGGGCTTCCCGACCTACGCCTCGACCCAGACGATCTTCACGATCCTGAAGGCGGACTGGTTCCACCTGGTCAACAACGAGTACGTGGCGTGGGATCACACCGCCACCCGCGAGTGCGTCGTCCCCGGCCAGCACGGCACCGCGTTGACCGTGCCCTGGGGCGGCACCTGCCATCCGGTGTGGTTCAAGAACGACCCCCGCGTCTCCACGGTCACGGTCACCGGCGGCGTGCTCGACCGCGCCGTGATGGACGGCGTCGTCGCCACGACGCAGATGTTCGAAGAGCAGATCCGGCCGCTCGCGCCGGCGGAGCAGGAGGCCAAGCTCGCCGAGATCGCCGGTTCGCTGCAGGCGGGGATGCCGCCGCGGGAGAACCCGCGCGTGAACACCTCCGTCGACTCGGTCTACGCGTCAGGTCCGCTCGGCCGCGCCCACGCCGTGATCCACGGCAACTCCAACTACAAGCAGACGGGGCTGCTCCAGGCGTACGCGGCGTACTCGCTGCTGCAGCAGCCGCCGAAGCGCGTCGGGCTCGCGAGCGCCTGCCAGGCCTTCGGGCACCGCGAGCTGCTCGGCCTCCTACGCACCCACGGCCTGGTCCTGAAACCGATCATCACCGTCCACGACTAACGCGATGTCCTCGCTCGTCGACTACCTGGACAAGGGCGCGTCGCTCGGTCGTGACGCGCCCTGCCTGGTCGAAGGCGCCACCACGCTGACCTACGGCGACGTGCAGGACCTGAGCCACCGGGTCGCGGGCGCGCTGGCGACGTCCGGCGTCCAGCCCGGCGGCAAGGTCGGGATCCTGTCGTCCAACAACGCGACCGCGTTCGCGAGCGTCTTCGGGATCGCTCGGCTCGGCGCGGTGTGGTGCCCGATCAATCCCCGCAACGAAGCGGACGAGAACCGCGCGCTGCTCGAGCTCTTCGATTGCGAGCTGCTGCTCTTCCACTCCAGCTACGCGGACATGGTCGCCAAGATCGCCGAGCAGCTGCCGGCCCTGCAGACGGTCGTCTGCCTCGATCAAGAGGACGACTTCGAGAGCTGGCTGAACGAGGGCATGCCGGCGCTGGAGCTGGACCCTCCGCACGACCTCGCGATGCTCGTCGGCACGGGCGGAACGACGGGGCTGCCGAAGGGCGTGATGCTCACCGCCCGCAACCTCGAGACGATGACCGCGCTGACGCTGATGGGCTACCCGTTCCAAGGGCGCCCGGCGTACCTCGCGCTCGCGCCGCTCACCCACGCGGCCGGCGTCCTGTGCTTCCCGGTGCTCGCGCTCGGCGGGAAGATCGTCGTGATGCGCCAGCCGGATCTCGGCGAGTTCCTGCGGCTGGTCGAGGCCGAGCGCATCACCCACACGTTCCTCCCGCCCACGCTGATCTACATGCTGCTCGGGCACGAGAACCTCGCCACCGCGGATCTCTCGTCACTGCAGTGCTTCTGGTACGGCGCGGCGCCGATGTCGACCGCGCGCCTGCAGGAGGCGATCACCGCCATCGGCCCCGTGATGGCGCAGCTCTTCGGGCAATCCGAGGCGCCGATGATGGTCTCGATGCTCCCGCCGAAGGAGCACTTCGACGCGGACGGGAACATCGCGACGCACCGGCTCGCCTCAGCTGGGCGGCCCGCGCCGCTCGTGCAGGTCGGGATCATGGACCCGGAGACCGGCGTGCTGCTGCCAGACGGCGAGCGAGGCGAGATCGTCGTCAAGAGCTCGCTCGTGATGGCCGGCTACTACAAGAACCCGGAGGCGACCGCGGAGGCGAGCCGCTTCGGCTGGCACCACACCGGCGACGTCGGCTACCTCGACGCCGACGGCTACCTGTTCATCGTCGATCGCCTCAAGGACATGATCATCACCGGCGGCTTCAACGTGTACTCGGCGGAGGTCGAGCAGGCGCTGATGCAGCACCCGTCCGTGCGCGACTGCGCGGTGGTCGGCCTGCCCGACGAGAAGTGGGGCGAGCGGGTCGAGGCGGTCGTCGAGCTCAAGCCCGGCGAGACCGCGGAGGCGCCCGACCTGATCGCGTTCGTGAAGGAGCGGATCGGGAGCGTGAAGGCGCCCAAGCGCGTCCACCTCACCCCCGAGCTGCCGCGCTCGCGCGTCGGCAAGGTGCTCAAGGGTGAGGTGCGCGCAGAGCTACTGCACTAGCGGTACGCGAGCTCGCGCTCTTCGGGCTCCACAACCTCTTCGGGCGGCTCGATGTTGAGGTGCGGCAGGCGCTTGTCGAGCCACTTCGGCATCCACCACATTGCCGGTCCGGCGAGGTGCATCACGGCCGGCAGCAACAGCAATCGGATGATGAACGCGTCGATGAAGATCGCCGCCGCGAAGCCGACGCCCATCATCGCCAGCGCGCGCTCGTTGCCGATCGCGAACGCGCCGAAGACCGCGATCATGATGATCGCCGCCGCCGTCACCACACGGCCGGTCATCGCCAGGCCGTGGCGCACCGCGTACGTGGCGTCCTTGGTGTGCGTCCACTCCTCGTGCATGCGCGAGACGAGGAAGACCTCGTAGTCCATCGACAGGCCGAACACGACGGCGAAGACCATGATCGGCAGGAACGACTCGATCGGCCCGGTCGCGCCGCCGAACAGGCTGGCTCCGTGACCGTCCTGGAAGATCAGCGTCACGACGCCGAACGCGCCCGAGATCGAGAGCAGGTTGAAGATGCCGGCCTTGACGGGGATCAGGATCGAGCGGAAGACCACCATCAGCAGCAGCAGCGACAGGCCGACGACCACGCCGATGAACAGCGGCAGCTTGTCGCGGATCGTCTTGGAGAAGTCGATGTTGCTCGCCGTCGTGCCGCCGATCGAGATCCGCGTGCCGGTCTCCTTCGCGATCGGTGGAAGCGTCACGTTACGCGCGGTCTTGACGGTCTCGTCGGTGCGCTCGTCCTGCCCGGTGGTTTTCGGGTAGGCGATCATCGTCGCCGTGTCGCCCGCCTTGTTGATGGCCGGCGGCAGGACCGTGGCGATCCCGTCCTGCTTGCTCAGCGCGTCGCTGATCTTCTGCAGAGCCGCCTGATCGCCCGCCTTCGGCAGCTCGACGACGGTCAGCAGCGGGGCGCTGAAGCCGGGGCCGAAGCCCTGCTTGAGCAGGTCGTAGGCGACGCGCGAGGTGTCGTCGGACTTGTACGTGCTCGCATCACTGGACGCGAGGCGGATGTGCAGCGCGGGGAGCGCGAGCGCGATCAGGACGACGAGCGCGAGGATCGCCACCGGCGCGGGGCGGCGGGCGACGAACCCGCTCCAGCGCGCGGCGAAGCCGGTCTCCTCGTCGGCGCTGGTCGCCGCGGCCTTCTTGATCCGGCGGCCGATGCGGGTGCCGAGGATCGCCGGCATCAGCGTCAGCGCGGCCACCATCGTCGCGAGCACCGAGAGCGCGGCGCCGATCGCGGGCCCGTAGAGGAACGAGATCCCGAGCAGCACCATGCCGAGCATCGCGATCACGACGACGATGCCCGCGAACAGCACGGCGCGGCCGGAGGTGTCGATCGAGATCAGCGTGGCCTCGCGGACATCCCTGCCCGCACCTCGCTCCAGCCGGAACCGGTTCAGGATCAGCAGCGCGTAGTCGATGCCGACGCCGATGCCGATCATCGCCGCCAGCTGCGGCGTCCAGTCGACGACGTCGAGCAGCTGGGTGCCGACCACGGCCGTGATCGAGAGGCTCACGACCATCGCGAAGAGCGCGTTGAGCAGCGGCAGACCCATCGCGACGATGCCGAGCGTCAGGAACAGCACGATCGCGGCGACGAGGATGCCGATGATCTCGCCGGCGCCGCCTTGCTGCGCGGTCGACCAGTGGATGATGTCGCCGCCGAGCGCGACCTGGACGCCGCCCTTGCCGTCGAGGGTGAGCACGTCCTCGGCCATCGTCTTGACGGCCGGGGCGTCGACGTCGCCCGCGGCGTTCTTGAACTGGATCTGCGCGAAGGTGATCTTGCCGTCCTCCGAGACCGGCGCGCCGGGGGCGGTCGGGTCGGCGACGGCCAGCACCTCAGGCGACTTGCCGATCTTCTGGCGGACCGCCTCGATCTGCGCCTTGTGGTCGAGGACGCTGCCGTCCTTGACCGCGAACACGACCGTGGCCGTGTCGCCGGACGCCTGCGGGAACTTGTCCTTCAGCAGGTCGTACGCCCGCTGGGACTCGGTCCCTGGCAGGTTGAAGGTGTTGACATAGTCGCCGGCGGCGGTCGCCCAGAGACCCGCGCAAACGATGAAGGCTGCGACCCAGAGGCCGATTACGGTGCGGCGCCGATCGTGGCACCAAGCGGCAAGACTGCGCATAAGCGCGAGATTAAGGAACTGGCCACGAACATTCGTTCGGGCTAGCCGCACTACGGCCGGGGGGTGACCCCAGTATCGATCGGGGGGTTCCGCGCTGGACGTTCGAGCGCCCATCTGAGCGGCGCCGCGTGCTCCAGCCGGACCGTTGCGTCCACTATATACCGGACGAGGCGTTGCGCGCTCGGGAATCCGCCGTCCTCCCAGACGACCTCGGCGCGGCCCGAGAGATAGAGCGTGGTGCCCGTCTCCGGATCGATCACCGTGAGCCCGGTGGCCGGGTCGAGCGCGATGTTGCCGAGCGTGTTGAACAGCGAGTTGCCCGTGTAGTCCGGCCACTCGAGCGTGTGCTCGTCGACGACGCGCAGGAAGCCGGGGTTCCCGCCGCGATGGGAGGCGTCGACGCCGTGGCCCGGGGCGCGGGTGGCGACGAAGGCGGTGTCGGCATTGCCAAGCAGCTCGATCGCACGTGCGTCGAGCAACGTTCCCGTGTGGCGGGCTGGACGCGGTGGCGCGACCGCGCTGATGTAGCGGGTCGCGATGTACTTCGGGCAGTTCGAGTAGACCTGTTCGAGCGCGATCGTCACCCCGTCCGCGGCGGTTCTCGCCTCGCCGTTGAGCCGCATGCGGCGGCGCGTGTCCGGCTCGAGGGCGATGCCGCCCACCGGCCCGTTCAAAGCGCCTTCGAGCGGGTCGCCGGCGAGGGGGAGCGCGGCGATGTGGACCGTCGACGGGGTCGGCACCGTGACGAAGCCCGGGCGGCCGTACAGGACGGTCGCCCACATGCGGTCCTCGCCGTCGGCCGCGCCCAGCACGATCCACGGCTGATCTTCGAGGAACTCGACGGCCGACGGTGGGACGACGTCCGTGAACATGCCGGAGAGCTGGGCGGCGCGGTCCAGCACGCCCGCCCGCTCCTGCACCGCCAGCTCTCCGGGATGGAAGGCCATCGGCCTAGAAGAAGCCGCAGGTCGGCGCGTCGCCGGACGGGGCGGCCGCGACGACGCCCGCGCCCGTGAAGATCTCCAGGCGGATGCCGTCGGGGTCCTCGAAGAAGATGCCGCCGCTGGAGGCGCCTTCGCTGTGGGCGACGATGCCGTCGTGGTGGAGCACCGCGCCGGCGGCGCGCACGCGCGCCTCGGCCGCCGTGACGTCCTCGAGCGAATCGACCTCGAACGAGAGGTGGTGCAGGCCCGGCGTCGCGGTCGAGAAGGCGCCGTCGCTCTGCTCCCAGAGCGTGAGCACGAGCCGCTCCTCGTCGCCGAGGAACGCGTACCCGTCCCCACTTGCCTTGACCTCGAAGCCGAGCACTTCGCGGTAGAAGCCGACGGAGCGGTCGAGATCACTGACGTTGAGGCCGACGTGGCCGGTGGCGAGCGCTGTCATGCTCACCACCATAACGGAGGTAACCGGTTAACGCAAGATTACTGGTGACTACGACCGTGGCGAATCGCCTTGTCGCGGTTGCCGCACGCCGCCATCGAGCACCACCGCCGCGTGCCCGGCCGCGACGTGTCCAGGAACCAGAGCACGCAGTCGGGATTGGCGCAGCCGCGGATCCGGTCCGCTCGCGTCTCCAGCAGCGTGACCATCGCCGCCGCGCACACCCACGGCACGCGCCACGCCGCCGCGGCGTCGACCTCGACGTCGACGCCGAACGGATTCAGCAGCGGACGCTGCGCACCGCGCGCCAGCACGGCGTTCACCTCGTGCCGTGCGGTCGCGGAATCACGGTCCGACAGGAACGCGCGAAGCACCTCGCGCGTCTCGCGCAGCGCGCGCCGCGCGGTCGCGTCGGCCGGCGCGTCGAACCCGTGGGCGTCGAGGAAGATCCGTGCACCCTCCGCGTCGACCAGCAGATCCTGCAGTCCATCCCCGGACACCCAGGTCGTGTTCAGCAGGTCGAGCGGGAGCGGTTCCCCGAGCAGTGGGCGTGGATCGGCGACAGGCACGCTCACCAGCATAGGCCAAGTAGCCGGTGAGGCGTGAACGCCCAGTTCACGCCATGTGAACCATTCGTTATTGAGTCGCCTCCACGATGACGCTCCGGTTGCCTTCCTTTCGTACCTCGAGCCCGACGCCGATCCGCTCGGCCAGGGCAGGCACATGGCTGATGACGCCGATGATCAGCTCGTCCTCGCGCAGGCGTTCCAGCGCGTCGATGACCTCGCTGAGCGTCTCCGGGTCCAGCGTGCCGAAGCCTTCGTCGATGAAAACGGCCTCCAGGCGAGCGCCAAGGCCTTCGCCCGCCAGTTCGGAGACATGTTTGGACAGCGCGAGCGCGAGGCTCAGCGACGCCATGAACGTCTCGCCGCCCGAGAGCGTCCTCACCGAGCGCTGCTCGTCGGCGTTGACGTGATCGACGACGCTGAACTGGGCATCCGCGGAGACCAGGCTGTAGCGGCCGTCGGAGATGCGATGCAGCTCCTCGGACGCGCGCAGCGCGAGGATGTCGAGCGTCTCCTGGACGACGAAGTCGATGAAGTGGTCGGCGCGAAGCTCCCGGGCGAGGACCTCCAACACGGCGATCAGCTCGCTGTCGGCGGCCACCTCCGCTTCGAGCTGGGCGCGCTGCTGCACTCGCTGCTCGAGATGCTTGGCCGCAGTCCGCGCCTGCACGTGCAGCTCGCTGGCCGCGCGCTCGTCACGGACAAGGGCCGCCAGTGCGTCCGCGGCCGCCGGCACCGGGGCCCCGGCGGGCGCGCCCGCGGAGGCGAGGACGACCAACGCCGCCCCGGCGCGCTCCGCCGCCTCCGACGACCCGGCGCCCGCCGAGGCCAGCGCCGCCGACGCCACGTCGCACCAGCCGGCGAGCGCCGACGCCCACTCGTCGCGCGCCGGCGCCGGCTCCGGGATCCGCGCGAGCGCGGGCGGTGACGTGCCGCGGTGCACCTCGTCGAGCGTCGTCTCGACGCGCGTGCGCAAGGTGCCGAGGTGCAGGTCGATCGCGTTGAGCGCCTTCTCCGCCTGCGCGTGCGCCTCGTCGGCTTCGCGCTGACGACCGCGTGCGACGTCGGCGCTCGAGCGCGCCTCCTCGGCCGCCGTCTCGGCCACGACGAGCTCGGCGCGTGCCGCAGTGAGCTGGTCGAGCACGTCCCCGGGAATCGTCTCGCCGAAGCGGGAGCGCAGTAGGGCGTCGACGGAGTCGCGCTCGTCCAGCGCGGTGGTGCGCAACTGGCGCCGCGTGACCTGATCCCCGCGGGCCGCCTCAAGGTGGTTCTTCGCCGCTTCGAGCGCGACGTTGGCGGTGCCTTCGGCACCGCGGAGCCGCGTCAGCGTCGTCGTCACGGCGGTGAGCGCGGAACCGGCCGCCTCGGCGCGCACGGTGCTCTCGGCCGCGGCGGCCTCGAGGCCGGCGCGGTCGGCGTGCTCGCTCAGCACTTCGGCGAGCGCGGCCCGCGCGTCGGTCAGCCGCCCTTCGGCCAGCTCCAGCTGCCCGCGGGCTCCGCTGCGCTCCTCACGGGCGAGCCCCGCCGCCGCACACGCCGTGGCGCACGAAGCGTCCGCCGCGGCCAGCCGCTCGGCGACGTCGTCATCGACCGGGGGGTGCGACGCCAGCGGGCGCTCGCAGACCGGGCACGGATCGCCGACGGCGAGCCCCACGACAAGCCCGGCCACGGTGTGGACGCGGTGCAGCGTCGCGAGGGTCTCCTCGGCATCGGCGAGCGTGAGCGCCGCGGCCTCTGCGACGACGTCCGCCGCGGCGGCGCTCGCCGCCGCGCCGTCGACCGTCGCCTGCGCCCGGACCACCGTGGCGGCCGCCTTCTCAGCATCCTGCGCGAGCCGGACGAGCCCAGCCCGCTCGGCGCTCAGGGTCTCCGCCGCCTCACGCAGGCGGGTCTCGTCGGCCGCAGCCACGGAGACTGCTTGCGTCGCCGCGGCCGCGTCCGAGGTCGTCTTCTCCAGGGCAGCGCTCAGCTCGACGATGCGGGCGGCCACCGCGGCCACGCCGCGCTCGGCCTCGGTCACGCGCTCGTCCAGCGATGGCCGGCGCTCGGCGGCGTGGATCAGGCGACCGAGGGCCTCGCGCGTTCCCGCCCGCTCGCGCAGCGCCGTTACGGCCGCGTCGGCGCTCGCCAGCAGGGCGAGCACGGCGGTCACGGCCTCGCCCTCGCGGCCGCGCGCAACCGCGGCGCCGGCCGCCGACGCCTCGGCGGCCCGGCAGCGCGCGACCTCCGCGCCGAGGTCCTCTCCGAGCACGCGCAAGCGAGTCGCGAACCCCGCGGCGGTCGCGGCGTCCGACACCGCCTCGACGCGCGCCCGTTCGTGCGCGCGCCCTTCGTCCAGGCGCTTGGCGACCAGCTCGGCCGCGGCGGCGGCGGTGACCACCTCGGCCTCGGCCACCGTCAGCGTCTCGGCGGTCGCGTCCGCGTACTGCTCGGCCAGGATCGTGCGGGTCTGGTCGCCGCGGACGACCAACTCACGCGCCCGCCCTCGGGCCAGCTTTGCCATCTGCTCGTAAGCGTTGAGCCCCAGCAGGGTGACCAGCGTCGTCCGGCGCTCGGCGGCATCGCCCTTGAGGAAGCGCGCGAACTCGCCCTGCGGCAGCACGACGGCCTTGCAGAAGGAGTCGAAGTCGAGCTTGACGCGCTCGAGGACCGCTTCGTTGACCGCGCGCACACCGCCGCGCTCGGCGATGTCCACCCACCGCTCGCCGTCGAAGCGCTCGATGCGGGCGGACTGGGCGCCGCGACGAGGCTGACGCCGCGCGACCTGCAGCCGCTCACCGCCCGACTCGAACTCCAGCAGCACCCGCGCTTCGGCGGAGCCGTGGCTGACAAGCTGCCCGAGCCCCTGCTTTCCCATGCGCGGGACCTGGCCGTAGAGGGCGAGCGCCATCGCGTCGAGCAGGCTGGTCTTGCCCGCGCCCGTCGGGCCGGTGATCACGAACAGGTCGAGCTGGGTGAAGTCGATCTCCTGCTTCGTGCGAAAGGCCGTGAAGCCCTCGATCTCAAGCCTGCGTGGGCGCACCGCCGACCTCCTCGAGCAACTCGTCGAACAACTTCATGACGGCTTGGTCCGCGTCGGCGCCATGCGTCTCGCGGAAGTAGCGGGCGAACAGGTCGTGGGCGGACAAGCGCCGCAGCTCGCCCGCTCGGCGCTCGGCGTCCTCGCGCTCGTAGTCGAGCCGCACCTCGAGTGCGTTCGGGAGGAGGTCGCGGACGCGGTCGGCGAGGCCGGGCGCCGGACCGTCGCACACCAGCTCGACCTTCAGCCACGCCTCACCGAATTCCCCCGCGCGCTCGGCGAGCTCCTCGAGCGTGCCGCGGATCTCAAGCAGCGAGCGGCCGCGGGTGATCTCGACCTCCCGCGTGCGCGGTGGACGCGCGGGCTCGACGTCGACGATCGTGACCGTCTTGCGCTGCGCGGCTTCGCCGAAGTCCAGCTGCAGCGGTGACCCGGCGTAGCGAGCGGGGGTCGCGGCGCCCGGAACGTCCTGCGGGCGATGGACGTGGCCGAGCGCGATGTACTGCACCGTCGTCGGCAGCGCCGCCGGGCTGACCGCGTACACCTGGCCGATTGTGAGGTCGCGCTCGCCGCCGCCGGTGCGGGCGCCGGACACGAAGAGATGGCCGGCGAGCACTGTCACCGCGGCGGGATCCAGCGGCGCGCAGAGCGCGGCGATCAGGCTCGCGAGCTCGTCGGCGTATTCCTGGTACGGCCGTTCTTGGGCGAGCATGAGATCGGCGGCGCTCGAGAGCGTCCGTTCCCCCACCCACGGCAGGCATGCGACCTCCAGCGCGGTCCCGTCGCGGGCGGTCAACCGCACGATCCCGCCCTGGTCGGGCCGCCGGACGCTCGACACGGCCGTGACGCCCGCGGCGGCGAACAGGCCCTCGACCGCCGCGAACCGGCGCGCGTAGTCGTGATTGCCCGGGATGACGACCACCTCGGCCCCGGTCGCGCGCAACGCGAGCAGCGTCCGGTAGACGATCGACTCGGCCTCGGCCGACGGCGCGAAGTGCTCGAAGACATCTCCGCAGACGAGCACGGCGTCGACCGCTTCGGCCGCTGCCACCTCGACGAGCTCGCCGAGCACGGCGGCGCACTCGTCCAGGCGCTGGCGGCGGTGCAGCGTCCGGCCGACGTGCCAGTCACCGGTGTGGAGAAGCCTCATGCGCCGAACCTCGCGAACGGGTCGCTTTCCGGCTCGTCGGCGACCTCGCTGGAGCGCGTCGCCCACGCCGGGAACGGGAAGGTGATCTGCAGGGGCACCGGGATCTGCGGCTGCTGGAGCAGCATCGACCCCGGCTTGAGGATCGCGGCGCGCTGGCGCGCCGTGGGGGACAGGAACCCGTACTCGGCGCGCTCGGCCTCGGCGGGGTCGAGCCGGCCGACGACGCGGATCGCCGAGTTAGAGACCACCCGTCGCTCGACCTCAGAGGCGGTCTGCTGCGCGCCGACGAGGATCACCCCCAGGCTTCGCCCGCGCTCGGCGATGTCCAGCAGCACCTCCTTGATCGGGCTCCAGCCCTCACGCGGCGCGTACTTGTTCAGCTCGTCGAGGACGAGGAACACCAGCGGACGCGCCTGACCCGAGCGCTCCTTGGCCTCGAAGAGCTTCTTGATCACGACGCCGACGACGAAGCGCTTGGCGCGATCGTGCAGATTGTGGATGTCGATCACCGAGACCTGGTTTGCTCGCCAATCGACACGGTGCTGCTCGATGTCCGCCGCGTCGCGGCCGCGGATCAGGTGACCGCAGTGGAACCGCGCGCCTTCCAGCCGGCGCAGGAACGCGTTCACCGTGCCCGTGGCGATCGGCCCGCGCCAGGACCCGCCGTCCTGCTCGACGTGCACTCGGATCAGCTCGCAGAGGTCGTCGAAGGAGTGCACTACGGTCGGGTTGCCGTCCGCGTCGGGGAGGCGGACGGATGCTGGGAAGTCGCGAATCTCCTCCGCGTGGCGCTGGAGCTGGGCCTCTACGCGACCGACGAGATCGGCGATCTGGCTGCGCTCGTCGCCCTCCTCGGCGAACATGAACCGCAGCAGCCCGTCGCGCACCACGTCGAGCACTGTCCAGAAGTAGGCCGTCACGCCGCGCTGGCGACTGCCCGTGTCCGGCATGGCCACGTCACTGCCGCGATGCACCGGCGCCCACAGCCCGACCGACTCGAACGGGCCCGCGGGCAGGCCTAGCCAGCGGTACTGCTCGCGCGCCTGCGGGGTAAGGCGTGCGTTGGGCTTGTCGAGGAACAGCAGGTCCTCGCCCTTGACGTTGAAGATCAGCGCCTTGGTATTCGCGGCCTCGGCGCCCAGGACGGTGCTGTGGAAAAGCGAATAGAGCAGGAACGACGCGTACGTCGTCTTGGTCGCGATGCCCGAGACGCCGGAGATGTTCACGTGCGCGCCGCGGCGGCCGTCGATGAACTCGAGGTCGAGGTAGATCGGCTCGCCGTCGCGCGCGAATCCCGCGACGACGCGCTGCTCCATCGTGTCGAAGTAGAGCGCCTGGTCGCGTTCCAGCCCGGCGACCCGGCGCACCGCGTCGCCCGGCGTGGGCGGGACGTAGAGCTCCGGCTCGAAGCGGGTGCTGACGACGTGTGCGGCGCGCGACGTCTGGACCGGCAGGAGTCCGCGATCGGCGAGGAACACGTCGGAGTCGAACGTCACGCCCTCGTGACGCGCGCGGACCATGTCGACCACCCCGGAGATAGTCAGCCGCCCGGCGCCGGGAACCGTCGTCTGCACGCCCACCACGTCGTCGAGCTGGAGGTAGTTGTCCTCGTTGATCGCGACCCAGAAGTCCAGCGGGGTCGCGTCCTGGGTCCCGAGGACCTTCCCGACTTCATTGCCGGAACCGGCTTGATCAGACACGCGTGATCTCCTCGAGAAGGGCCGCCTCGATCGCGCGGCGGACGAGCAGCGGGTCACCCAGGCGGTGACGCAGCACGCTCTCCAGCGCGCCGACGGGGTACAGGTTCTGCGGCGCGCGGGGGTCGCGCGCGGGGTCGCCGGCGAACTGGGGGAGCACGCCGCTGACGAGCTCGGCCAGCGCCTGGGCGGCGGGGAGCCCCGCCTGCGCGGCGACCTCGACCCGGACGATGCCCGCCATCGCCCCGTCGATCGCCCGCCGATCGGTGAGGCGCAGGTACCACGAGTAGCACTCGAACTGCTGCCGGCTGAGCTTGAACATCGGCGTCCGCTCGCCTGCCTGCAGCGCGGGCACGACCCTCGCCCGCTCGCGATCGAGGTAGGTGCGGCTCTGGCGCTTGACCATCCCGACGATCGCCCCGTCCAGCGCGGAGCCGAGCGGGCCGTCGACGACAACGAGCTCGGCGCGGCCGGATTCGAGCGCGACCCGCGCCGCATCACCCTCGGCGGCGCGCATCGCGTTCTGCAGCCCACGAAGCGGGTCCGAGGTGTCGCTGCCGGTCACCGACGACGGTGTGAAGCTGTGGCGCCCGGTGCCGATCCGGATCTCGAGCGGCGGCGGCGGTGTGAGCCCTCCCCCGACCACCAGGGCGCGGCCGACCCGGACGTCGTCGATCACTGGTGGGCGCGAGGACCAGGCGCAGCCAACCGCCCAGGTCCCCGCGAGCGCGGGGACGCTCAGGTCGTTCTCCTCGGCGAACAAGTTCGCGTCGATCCGGCGGGCGCCGTCGACGAAGGCGCAACAGCGCCCGCTGATGGGCAACGCGGCGGCGAACGGCGCCCAGGGGCCGCTCACCTCGACCGTGAGGTCAAGCGCCGGAGCGCTCTCGGACTCGATGTCGAGTTCGACTGAGGACCCGTATTCCGGGTTCCAGGGGTCTATGCGCAGGAGCATGTCGGGGGCAGAGTCGTCTGCGGGTGCCCGAGCCTGACATAGTGCTCAGTTCGAGTTTCTTCAGCGGTCCGCGTGTGGACATTCGTTCGAGTTGCGCCGCCCGAGGGACCGAAAGAGACTCATCGACCTCTGATGCCCGCCGCACCGGAATCCGACAGTAGCTCGTCGCGCCGCCAGGTCGTCGAGCGCGCGGTCAAAGCCTGGACCGACCAGCTCGTCGACCGCTCCGCGCGCAACAACCTCTTGTTCTTCCGCGACCAGCGAACCGGCACTCTTGATCTCGGCACGGGCGCGACGCTGTTCGACGTGCTCGCCGGCCGCTCGCGCTCGCTCGACCAGCTCGCCGGAGACGATCCGGAGGCCCGCGCGGACGCCGCCCGTCGTGCACGGGCGATCCACAACAAGGCGCAGGCGATCTACGAGGAGCGCGGCATCCACACGCTGCACGTCGCGTGCGGGCTCGCCACATGGGAGAACGCGCACGGGACGGCGATCCCGGCCGCGCCGGTCTTGCTTGCGCCGGCGACCTTGAGCGTCCGCGGCGCCGCGCAGAAGCGCTTCGATCTCGCGGTGACCGGGGACCTCGAGGTCAATCCCACGCTGCTCAACGCGCTCGCCGCGGAGTTCGACTGCCATTGCGATCCCGACGAGTTGCTGGCCAGGGCGGGGATCGACGGAGCGATCGACACGCCGCAAGAACTCGAGACGGCGTTCGCATGGCTGCGCGAGCAGGCCGCGTCGGTGCCTGGCTTCTCGATCGGTCCGAAGTTCGCTCTCGGCAACTTCAGCTACGCCAAGCTACCGATGGTGCGGGACCTGCAGAGCTCGGTCGATGCGCTCGTCGCGCATGACCTAATTGCGGCGCTCGCGGGCGACCCGGCTGCACAGGGCGCGATCCGCGCGCGGCGAGCGGACATCGACCCGTCGTTGCCGGACCGGACACCCCCGCATGACGAGTTTCTCGTCCTCGACGCCGACTCGAGCCAGAACCACGCGATCAATAAGGTTCTCGCGGGGCAAGACCTGGTCATCAAAGGCCCACCCGGCACCGGCAAGAGCCAGACCATCGGCAATCTCATCTCGGCGCTGGTGGCGCGCGGCAAGACCGTGTTGTTCGTCGCCGAGAAGCGGGCCGCGATCGACGCGGTCCTCAAACGCCTGGACAAGGCAGGTCTTGGGGACCTCGTGCTGGACTTGCACGGCGGGGTGTCCGGCAAGCGCCAGGTGGCCCAGTCGCTGGAAGCGGCACTGCGGACCAACGCGAGCATCCCGCAGCCGAACCTCGAGCGCGAGCAGCGACTGCTCGAAACCCGGCGCACAGCGCTCAACGACTGGACGTCCGCCCTGCACGCACGTCGCGAGCCGTGGGACGTGTCGCTGTTGGAAGCCCAGCAGCAGCTGCTGGCACTCGACGCGCAAACGTCCGTGCGGCTGCGAGGCTCCGTCCTGCGGGCGTTGACGGACGAGGTGCTGGAGGACGTGCGCGAGCGACTACGGGACTACATCGGTCTTGGCGGGCTGCGCGCCGCGGCGGCTTCTCCCTGGGGTGGCGCTGCGATCACCACCCGCGGGCAGGTCGAGCAGGCCCGCGATCTCGTCGACCTGCTCGCCACGGGACTGCTGGACGCGACGCTCGACGACCTCGAGCATAGTTGCGCGGAGGTGGGTCTTCCCGCTCCGACGACTCTCCGCGGATGGGGCGAGCGCATCGCGCTCTGGCAGGCGATCCAGCGGACGCTCGAGCGGTTCGAGCCCGAACTCTTCGAGCAGTCGCTGGACACGTTGGCCGAGCAGCTCGCGCCCCTCGGCCGCGGTGCTGGCGCGCGACTGTCAGCCACGCTCGGGGACGCGGACTTCCGTGCTGCGCGCAAGCAGATCAAGGGGCTGCTGCGCGATGGTGCCGGCTTGGGGAAAGCGGCGTTGCTGGATGCCGTTTCGATCGGCGCGGAGGCTCAGCGCCAGTGGCACTCGGCGGGAGCCGACGGACCACCGACGGCGCCGGCGGCCCTCGAACGAATGTCCCAGGAGCACGCTGCGTTGACCGAGCGCATGGCGGAGCTCGAGGCGCTGCTGGGCGTCGCCGTCGACGGCTCGCGGGAGGGCGTCACCGAGCGTCTGCGCGCTTTGCGCGCGGACGCGGCAACGCTGGGACGCTTGCCGGACCTGCACCAGCTGCGGACCGGGCTGACGGCCGCCGGAATCGACGAACTGGTCCGGGAGCTCGAGCACGCACCGGTGGATTCCGACGTCGGCGTCGCGACGCTCGACCACGCTGTCATGGCGTCGATCGTCGACGAGATCCGGCTTAGTGACCTGCGAGTCGGCGGCTTCGACGGCGAGCAGCACGAACGGACGGTTGCCGACTTCCGCGAGTCGGACCGGCGTCACATCAAGGGCAGCGCCCAGCGTGTACGACGACTGGCGGCCGAGCGGGCGACGCGCGCAGAGGACGAGCATCCTGAACAGGCGACGTTGATCCGCAAGGAGGCGGCGCGCAAGTCGCGCCACCGGCCGGTGCGCGACAACGTCCGCGACGCTCCTGATGTGATGACGGCGCTCAAACCCTGCTGGGTTATGAGCCCGCTGGTCGTCAGCCAGGTGCTGCCCAACGACCGGCCGTACTTCGATGTCGTGATCTTCGACGAGGCCAGCCAGGTGCGCCCTGCCGAAGCGGTGCCAGCGATCGCTCGTGGGCGTCAACTGGTGGTCGCAGGCGATGAGAAGCAGTTGCCGCCCACTGACTTCTTCTCGGGGCCGACGATCGGTGCGCTCGACGAGGACGAGTCCGCACTGTCGGCCGCTAGTGGGGACTTCGAGTCAATCCTCGACACGCTGCTCTTCCTCGTGGACTGGCAGATGCTGAGCTGGCACTACCGCAGTCGCGACGAGCGCCTGATCGCCTTCTCCAACGCCCACCTCTACGGGCGCTCGCTGCTCACTTTCCCGGGGATCAGCGGCCCGGAGTGCCTGCGTCATGAGCTGGTCGAATGGCAGCCCTACGACCACGGCTCAGACGTCAGCGCCGGCGCCGAGGTCCTGCGCGTGGTCGAGCTGATCCTCGAACACGCGGAGCTGCGGCCGAGCGAAAGCCTCGGTGTGATCGCGATGGGCATCGCGCATGCGGACCGGATCGACGCGGCGTTGCGCGATGCCTTGCGCGACAGGAGCGACCTCGACGATTTCTTCGACGAGACGGTCCCCGATCGCTTCTTCATCAAGAACCTCGAACGCGTCCAAGGTGACGAGCGCGATGCGATCATCCTCACCGTCGGGTACGGCAAGGGCGCCGACGGTCGCATGATCTATCGCTTCGGGCCGCTCAACAACGAGGGCGGCGAGCGGCGCCTCAACGTCGCCATCTCTCGCGCACGCAGCCGCATGACCGTCGTGTCTTCTTTCACGTCGTTCGACCTCGATCCCGATCGCACCCGCGCTCGCGGCGCCGACCTGCTGCGCCGGTATCTCGCCTTCGCGGAGACCAATGGCGATCGCCTCGACCGGGAGGGGGTGATCCCGGTCGAGCTGAACCCGTTCGAGCTTGACGTCTACGACGCGCTTCAGCATGCGGGCATCCCGCTGCTCTGCCAGTACGGCGTCAGCGAATACCGCCTGGACTTCGCCGCGAAGCACCCCGATCAGCCGGGCCGGCTGGTACTTGCCATCGAGGCCGACGGCGCGAGCTACCACTCGGCGCAGACCGCTCGCGACCGCGATCGCCTTCGCCAAGAGCAGTTGGAGCGCCTCGGGTGGCGGTTCCATCGCATCTGGTCGCAGGACTGGTTTACCGCGCGAGGGCACGAGATCGAGCGCGCTCGCGCGGCGTACGACGCTGCGGTGTCCGGAAAGGACCGGAAAGAGCCGGTGTCTGACGCGGAACGGCTTGAGCTGACCGTCGCCGACGCGGCGCCCGCCCGCGAGGAGCGACCGGACGTGTTCCCATGGGGCCAAATCGACCAGTTCACCGATGGTGATCTAATCGCGATCGTCCGCTGGATCGAATCCGACACCCTGCTGCGCACCCGCGAGGAGTTGCTCACGGCGGCGATCGCCGAGCTCGGGTTCAAACGTCGCGGAAGCAAGATCGTCGCCCGGGTGGGAGCGGCGATCGACGCCTCGCGCAATGGTGCGACTGGCACACCGCAATCGGCGCGGTTGGATTGGCGAGAGGTCGATGTCGTCGGAGAGAGTCATTACCGCGACTCTCTCCGCGCGATCGTGGACGCCTACGGCGTTGCGCGCACCGGACGCGTCCGCGTGCCGGTCCGAGCTGAGCTTGTGCCGGAGCCAGACAACCCATGGGATGCAGTCGCAGTGGCGGTCCACGTCGACGGCCGCCATGTCGCGCACCTCTCGCGCGCGGCGGCACGGACGTACCAACCGGCAATCGTGCGGCTCAACGCTCAGGGCAAGCGTCTCATCGTGGATGCTCAACTCGTTGGCTACGCGGAGTCCAACATTGGCGTGTTTCTGCGCCTACCTGAGCCGCAGCAACTGCATCGCGTCGTCTGACCCTGAGCTATACCGGGCGGCCGGTTGGCGGCGGCCCGAGGAGCATCCCGGTGTGGGTGAGCATCGGCGCCACGGCCTCCAGCACGGCGGTCGCGACGAGCAGGTCGCGCGGGTCGTAGAGCTGCTCGAGCGGGGCGAGGATCGCGCTGAGCATCGCGCGGGCGTCGTCGGGTGACGGCGCGAGGTCGATGTCGTCGACGATCGAGAAGACCGGGTCGGTCGACTCCATGAGCGCGTCGACGAGCTGGAGGAGTGGGGTCATGACTCCCGTAGGCGGGGAGCGAGGAAATTCGCCCCCCGCCCGCGAGAGAGGCGCTACGGCGTGGTCGTCGACAGCGTGAACGTCAACGAACGCGTGTAGGTGCCCGTGCGCACGGCGTCGGTGGCGCCGATCGTCTGGCGGAACGTGATGGCCACCGGCGCGTTGGAGACCGGGGCGCTCCAAGTGGCGGGCGCGATCGCGATCCGCAGCGGTTCAGGCAGCGCGAACGTCCCGTTCATCAGATGGCCGGGGTCGCTGACCGTCAGCGTCGCGTCACCCGCAGTCGAGATGACGTTCGCGGTGGTCGCCGCCGTGTACTCCTTCGCGACGCCCGGCGTGAACGCGCCGAAGGAGGCCGGAGCGCCGAGCGTGAGCGACAGCGTCGCGGGCACGACGCCGCCCGGGCCGCCCAGCACCGTCGGCACGGCGTCCAGCGCGAACGTGTCGCTGCGCGAGGTGCGCATGACGGCTCCGAGATCCTTCGCCGCGGTGCCGTAGGCGTAGATGTCGGCGTCGCCGCGGTCGCCGACCAGACGCGCGACGGACCCGTGCACGAACGGCGACGGAAGCGACATCACGCCCTCCCAGCCGGTGCCCTCGGTCCCGGCCGCCAGGTCCTGCGTCTTGACGGGCGCGTGGGCCGCGACCCCGTCCCACGCGTACAGCGCGAACCGCGGCGCCGCGTCGACCGCACCCGCCACGATCAGGTACTGGCCGGCGTCGTTGCGGCGGATCTCCCGCACGCCGAGCCCGCCGAGGTCCCACAGCAGCGGTGCGCCGAACGCGGCGTGGACGGCCGTCTGCGGATTGCCTTGGACGAGCTGGTCGAAATTCGTCACCGGCACGACCAGCGCGAGGTGCCGGTTCGACGCCGGCTCAAGCGGCGCGCGGAACGCGACGTACGCCGTCGACGTGCTGCCGGGCGCGAACTCGAGACCCTCGATCGAGAGGCCCGAGCCGTCCGCGGCCTTCGGGTCGCTGCCCTTGGTCACCGACTTCGTGATGCCGAGGTAGTCGGCGCCAAGGCCGTGGCCGTTGGCGTGATCCCATGCGGCGAGATCGGCCTGCAGGTTGTTGTACTGGCCGACGTATCTGAGGCTCGCGTCGGCGCCACTTCCGGTGACGTCGGTCGCGTAGAGCGTGTTGCGTTCGGGCGCGACCTTGGCGTCCTTGTCCAGGCCGTGCGAGCCGGCCCAGTAGACGCGATCGCCGGCCCGCGCGGACGCCTCGATGTCCCGCTCCTTCTTCTTGTTGACGACGGCGAGATCGACGTTGCTCACCGCGCTGAAGTCCCAGTTCGTGAGCGGCTTCCCGGAGCGGTCGTCCGGGTAGAGGCCGATCACGTTGAGCTCGTCATCGGCGACCAGCGAGTAGCCACCGCCGACGTCGATCGCCGTCGAGGCGTCCGAGCCGCCGGCGAGGTAGCGCGAGGTGGCGTCGGTCGCCGCCGAGGCGCCGTAACCGAACGTCCGCGTGAAGCTGCGGCCGTCCGGCGCCGCGACCGTAACGGTGATCGTGGCGCGGCCGATGGCGCTGGGCTTGAACGTCAGGTTGAAGTGGGTCGGGTCGAGTGCGGCCACGTCGAAGGCGTTCGGCGCGAGGAAGGTGAACGGGACCTCGGTCGTGCTCGAGAAGGTGAACGGGCCGGCCGGGGTGACCGTGTCGGTCACGGTCGCCCCGAGCGGTGGCTGCGTCGGATCGCCGACGGCATTGGGCAGGCTGAGCGTGCTGAGGTCCAGCTGCGGCGCGGGCGTGGCGGCGGCCGGCAGCACGGCCACGCCGCGGAACTCCATGCCGTCCGGCGCCGTCGCGAGGAACTGCGACTGCGAATAGGTGAACGTGTTCGCGTTCGGCGTCAGGTCGTCCTGCTCCATCACCCCGACGCGGTTGGTGGTGTAGATGTGGGCGACGCCGTCGGACATCGTCAGCGCGATCGTGCCGCCGTTGGTGCTCGTGGCGCCGGCGTTCTCCCAGACGCCGTTGAGCAGGCGGAACTTGTAGAGGTTCGACGGCGTGGAGACGTAGGCGGTTTCGGGGCCTGGCGTGCCGTCGAGGTCGAGGAACACGGACTGGCCCGGGATCGTCGAGTCACTGTTCGGGTTGGTCGTCATGACCCGGGTCGTGGGGTGGATCCCGCTTGTGGGGAGGTCCGTGCTCGCCTGGTACAGGTGCTCGTCGTTGCTCGCGTAGCCGGGGCTGACGAACAGCCCGCCGCCGGGGACGGCCATGACGGCGCTTGCCGCGTTCGGCGTCGTGACCAGCGGAACCGACGTGGTCGAGCCGGTGGTCGTGGTCACGACCGACCCGTTGCCGCCGGTGCCGGACAGCCACAGACGGTCGCCGTCGATCGTCGAGACGGACGTGATGGCGCCGCCGCTGAAGGCGTCGGTGAGGCGGGTGGGCGTGGTGACCGTGCCGGTCGCGGCGATCTTCGCGACGACGCGCGGGACGTCCGCGGACGCCGTGGTGTTCACCGCGGGCGTCCCGACCGCGGCGCCGTAGGCGGGCAGCAGCAGCGAGCCGTCCGGCGACGCCGTCAAGTGGCCCTCCATCTGCTCGGTGCCGCTCAACGTGACGTCGTTCGGCAGCTTCGTGAACGAGCCGTAGCCGTCGCCGCCCGCGACGACCTGCAGGATCGAGACGGGCGCCGCGGCGGCGGTCAACGCCGGGCCGCCGGGCGTGCCCACGGCGACGACGGCGATCCGATCAGGCGTGGCGGCGTGCGCGCTGGCGACGCCGGTGACAGACAGCGCACCGGCGAGCAGCACGGTGCGAAGAACACGTGACAAGGAAGCGCTCCTCCATAAGCGACAGTGTCGGGCGGACGCTACGGTCCGCTCCACCCTGCGCCGGTGACGATCCCGTGACCCTCCATAGGATCGCCCCCATGCAATTCATGGTGATCGAGCACTTCGTCAACGGCGCCCGCCCCATCTATGAACGCTTCGAGCGGGACGGGCGCCTGATGCCCGAGGGCCTGGAGTTCGTGGCCAGCTACGTGACCGCGGATCTAACGCGCTGCTTCCAGGTGATGGAATGCGAGGACATCACTCTTCTGCAGGCGTGGGTCGCCAACTGGGAGGACCTCGCCGACTTCGAGATCGTCCCCGTCGTCGCCGGCAGCCGGGTAGGTGATGCGGTCCGCGCTCGTGAATGAGCGCGGCGGGGCGTAGAGGCACATGGCCGTTACGCGACCGCGGGGATCTCGACGCGCTGGGCGAGCCGGATGTGGTTGCCCGACGGGTCGCGGAAGCCGGTGTCGATGCCCCACGGCTGTTCCGTCGGCTCGGGGAGGTCGACGCCGCGGGCCTTGAGCGCCTCGTACTCGGCCTGGACGTCGTCGACGGTCAGGAAGATCGCGCCGGCGGCGCCCTTGGTCAGGAGGTCGCGAACCGTGGCCGCGGTCTCGTCGGTGAACACCGGCTCGCCCGGGATGGCCATCAGGACGACCGAGGTGTCGGCGTCCGCCGTCGGCGCGACGGAGAGCCAGCGGAAGCCGCCGAGCTCCGGCGGGGAGAGATCTTCGCGCTTGGTCCAGCCGAGCTTGTCCACGTAGAAGGCGAGGGCCTCGTCCTGATCGAGAACCCAGAGCTGTGCGTTGGCGAGTGTCTGCATAGGAGGCAAATTACGCGCGCCGTTTCGCTCTGTCTTCTCGAATCGTGCGCACCTGGTTTGCCGCCTCGCTCAAGGGTTGATCGTGATGACGTCGCGGTTGGCGAAGAAGACGTGGCGGCCGCTGTTGCACGTCAGCCCCTGCTCCTCGGACGTGCACGTGAAGCCATCGCGTTCCCAGGTCTTCCCGTAGGCCAGCGCCGGCGGATCCGGGTCCGGGACCTCGACGTCGGTGGCGCACAGTGGGTACGCGTCGGCGTCCGCCGGGAGCCTGACCGCGTTGCCCCACTGCTTGGGGGCGAGCTCCTCGCATTCCGGTGAGATTCTCTGGCTCGGCTCGGGATAGTGCGTGTCGCTCGGCAGCAGCGTGACCTGGCATACCAGGGCCTGCTCGGCGATGGTGCAGCGCAGGCGGCCGGACGGGGTCCGGAAGGACTCGAAGTCCTCGGGTTTGGGCGTGGGGGTCGCGGTGGGTGCGGCCGTGGTGCCGGGGTCGCCGCCGGCGATCGAGTGACGGACGGGCGTCTCGGCGCCGCACGCGGTGAGGGTGAGCGCGGCGAGGGCGAGCGCGACGGACTTCATGGCGTCGATTCTGGCTTGGGTTTGGCTGCGCGCCATCGCCCGCGCGGGGGTGCGGACTCCCCCGTAGGCTCTGGCCGGTGGAGGTGCACGTGTCCGAATCGGCGACGGTCGCGTCCGGACTCCAGCTGCTGGTGACGCTCGAGCGACTGGGGTTGCCGTTGCTGCAGCGCACGCGCGGCGACGGGTTCGCGGAGGTGGTCGTGCTCGAAGCCGGCGACGATCACTTGACGGTTGGGCGCGCCGTGGACTGCGACGTGGTCATCGACGACGACCCCGGCGTGAGCCGCACCCATCTCGAGCTGGTCCGGCTCGGGGACGGGTGGGTCGTGGAGGATCGCGGGCTCTCGCGCAACGGGACGTGGGTGGATGACGCGCGGCTCGACGGGCGGCGCCGGCTCGGGGATGGCGCTCGGGTCCGGATCGGGCACACCGTGCTCTCGTACCGGGCGGGTGCGGTGCGGCCGGTCGACGCGACGGTGACCGCGACCGGCGAATCGGCTCCGGCGATCACGGCGGCGCAGCGGGCGGTGCTCGTCGCGTTCGTGCGACCGGTGCTCTCGGGTGCGGCGTCGCCGGCGGGCAACGCGGAGATCGCCGCGGCGCTGGTGATCTCGCCCGAGACGGTCAAGTCGCACCTCAAAGACCTCTATGAGCGCTTCGGGCTCGATGCCGTCGCGCCGGCGGCGAAGCGGGCGGAGCTGGCGGCCCGGGCCGTCCGCCTCGGCGTGGTCGGCCGCGCCGATCTATGAGCACGGCGGCGCGACGACCTCGGTGATCCGCCAGGTGCCGTCGTCGAGGTGGGTGGTGAAGCGGATGGGCTCCGGCTCGGACTCGGCGACGCCGCTCTGCGCCGTGACGGTGGCGCTCCTGCCGTCGATTCGGATGGTCGGCTTGGCGACCTTGTAGCCCTTGAGTTCGTCGAACTGCGCCGCCCAGCGGGCGAGGGCTCGCTTGGAGCCCTGATCGTTGGCGCACTTGCCCTGGACGCCGTCTGAGCCGTGCCGGATCACGTTTGGCGAGACGGTGCGGGCGAGCAGGTCGAGGTCGCCGTCGGCGAGCGCGGTGCCGTAGTGGGTGATCAGGCGGGTGATGACCTTCTGGTCCTCCGCGCGTTGGCGGGTGGCGAGGTCGTCGCCGCCTCCGCCTTGGGTGGTGACGACGAGAACGGCGGCGGCGGCGAGGAGGAGCGCGACGAGGGTGAGGACGCCGAGGCGGGTCTTGGCGGGCGGTGGGGCGGGTGTGGGCGCGCGGCGCGTCCCTACCTCGCGACGCGGCGCCGTCAACCCGGGGGTCGCGTCTCCGTCGTCGTCGGTCCAGATCGCGGTCTCGTGCTCGCTCGGGGTCGTCGGCTCCCGCCGGCGCGGGAGCAGCACCAGCGTCGTCGGCTCGACCGCGGCCCGGTCCGCCTGCTCGAGCGCGCGGCCGAACTCGGCGCCGGAGTCGAAGCGCTCCGCCGGGTTGATCGCCATCGCGCGCATCACCGCGACGTCGAACGAGGCCAGCTCGGGCACGACGTCTGAGACGCGCGGGCGAGGCGACTGGGCGTGGCGGCGGGCGAGCAGGTGGGCGTCGCCGCCGCCGAACGGCCGCTCGCCGGTCAGCAGTTCGAAGACCACGCAGCCGAGCGCGTAGCGATCGCTGAAAGGGCCTTTGACGGCCTCCGGCGCCGAGTACGCGGGCGTCCCGCCGACGAGCTCGTTCGTGCGTGGGTCGGCGTAGCGGGTCCTTCGGGCGACGCCGAAATCGAGCAGGTAGGCGTGGTCGGAGTCGTGGACGAGGATGTTCGACGGCTTGATGTCGCCGTGGACGATGCCGGCGTCGTGGATCGCGTCGAGCGCCCGCGCGATCTGGCGCACCAGCATCACCACGTGGGCGGCGGAGAGCCCGCCGGCGGCCGCGAGCTCGCGCAGGTTGCGCCCGTCGATCCAGGCCATCGCGAGGTAGAGCAGGCCGTCGCTCTCGCCCGCGGCGTGCACCGGGACGACGTGCGGGTGGCTGACCTCCGCGGCGACCTGCGCCTCGTGCAGGAACGCGGCTCGGTACGCGGGTTCCGCAGACAGATGCGCGGCCATCACCTTCACCGCCACCGCGCGGTCGTTGAGCAGCGTGTCGGCCGCTCGGTAGACGACGCCCATCCCGCCCTCGCCGGCCACTTCGATCAGCCGGTAGGGACCCACACGATCGCCGGGGCGAGGCATGGCCAACGACATTCGATCGCAGCCTACCGGGGGATGCGGTCCCCCCGGCCGGGTCATTCACGAACGACCCTTCTCGCCGGAACCTGCCCCTATGCACATCACCAAGATCATCGCCACGTCAGCCGTGCTGCTCGGTGCCTTTGGTGCCTCCAGCGCCTCGGCGTCCAGCGCGGTCCGGGCCCACACCCCGACCGGGAACATCAACTGCGTGGCCCGCAACTACGGCGGCCCCGGCTGGAGCCTCACGTGCAGCGCCGACGACCCCGGGCGGACGATGAGTATCTCCACCCGCGGGGACGCCTACTCGACGCACTACCGTCCCGTCGCGCGCGGCCGTGGGCGCACGCTGTACTACGGCGGCACCTACCAGCTCGGCCCGTACCGCTGCGACTCCTCATCCTCCGGGCTGTCCTGCTCCTACGTCCCGAGCTGGGCGTCGCACCGCGTCGGATTCTGGATCTCCCGCGAAGACGCGTACGCGTTCTGAGGGTGTGCCGCCTCCGGCGCCGTGGACGGGCCGAAGGCGGCGACCCCGGGGAGGAGCGCGCTAGAACTCCGTCAGCTGCGTGAGCCGGAAGTGGTTGCCCGACGGGTCACGGAAGGAGCAGTCGATGCCGTACGGGCGCTCCTGCGGTTCGTCGACGAGCTCCACGCCGCGCGCCTTCAGGCCCTCGGCCTCCGCGTAGACGTCGTCCGTGGTGAGGAAGATGGCGCTCGCGGCACCCTTCGCGGTGAGGTCGCGGATGGCCTGGGCGGTGTCGGCGTCGAAGACCGGCGGACCCGGGACCGCCATCAGGACGATCGCCACGTCCTCCTGGCCGGCGGGGCTGACGGTCAGCCAGCGGAAGTCGCCCATCTCGGGCATCGTCACGTCGGCGCGAACCTCCATGCCGAGCTTGTCGGTGTAGAAGGCGAGCGCCTCCTCCTGGTCGTTGACCCAAACCTGCGTGGTGGCGATCTTGAGCATGGACGGAAGCTAATCGCTACCCGCCGTGCCTTGTCTTCTCGAAATGTGCTCTTTCAGCGATCTGCGGGACGGTGCTGCGGGCGGCCGTAGACCCGAACGACGCACGACGGCACGACGACTTGCGACGCCGCGGGCGGGAACGAGGCGCGGTACGCCGCCGGCGAAAGCTCGAACATGCGGGTGAAGCTCGTGGTGAACGAGCCGATGCTCTGCAGGCCGACGCTGAAGCAGATGTCGGCGATGCTGCGATCCGTGGTCCGCAGCAGCGCCGCGGCCCGTTCGAGCCGTCTGGTCAGGAGATAGACGTGCGGTGATTCACCGAACGCGCGGCGGAACTCGCGGGAGAAGTGCGCCTTCGACAAACCGGCTGCCTTGGCCATGTCCTCGACGTCGAGGTCGTCGGCGTAGCGGGCGTCCGCGAGGTCCTTGGCACGCAGCAGGTGACGGGCGGGTGGGGCGTAGGCCATCGCCGCTCGATTATCGCCGATAGCCTGCACCCTCTCAGGATCACGAACTCGGGGCAGGCTCTGATGAAGCTCATCTACACCTACACGGACGAGGCGCCCGCGCTGGCGACGCACTCGTTCCTGCCGATCATCGAGGCGTTCGCCGGCCAGGCGGGCGTCGACATCGAGTTGCGCGACATCTCCTTGGCGGCGCGCATCCTGTCCCAGTTCCCGGATCGCTTGACCGACGACCAGCGGGTCGCGGACGCCCTCGCCGAGCTCGGCGAGCTGGCCAAGACGCCCGAGGCCAACATCATCAAGCTGCCGAACATCAGCGCCTCGATCCCGCAGCTCAAGAGCGCGATCAAGGAGCTGCAGGAGGCGGGCTACGCCGTCCCGGACTACCCGGACTCGCCGGCCTCCGACGAGGAGCGCGCGGCGCGCGACGCGTACGACCGCGTCAAGGGCTCCGCCGTCAACCCCGTGCTGCGCGAGGGCAACTCGGACCGGCGCGCGCCCGCGTCCGTGAAGGCCTTCGCCCGCTCGCACCCGCACTCGATGGGCGCATGGTCTCCGGAGTCGCAGTCGCACGTCTCGACGATGTCGGACGGTGACTTCCGCTCGACCGAGAAGTCCGTCACGGTCGACGCCGACGACACCCTGCGGATCGAGTTCGTCGGTGCCGACGGCGCTCCGACCGTGCTGAAGGAGTCGATCCCGGTGCTCGCCGGCGAGATCGTCGACGCGGCGGTGATGCGCCGGAGCGCGCTCGACGCGTTCCTGGCCGAGCAGATCGCCGACGCCAAGGAGCGTGGCGTCCTCTTCTCCCTGCACATGAAGGCGACGATGATGAAGGTCTCCGACCCGATCATCTTCGGGCACGCGGTGCGCGCGTACTTCGGCGGCGTGTTCACCGAGTTCGCCGACGCGCTGGCGGGAGCGAACCCCAACAACGGGCTCGCGAGCGTGCTCACGTCGATCGCCGACTCGCCTTCGCGGGAAGCGATCGAGGCCGCGATCGCGGCGACCTACGAGGCCGGGCCCGACCTCGCGATGGTCGACTCCGACCGCGGGATCACGAACCTCCATGTGCCGTCCGACGTGATCATCGACGCCTCGATGCCGGCGATGATCCGTACCAGCGGGCAGATGTGGAACGCCGCCGGTGACCCGCAGGACGCCAAGGCCGTCATCCCGGACTCCTCCTACGCGGCCCTCTACGCGGAGACGATCGACTTCTGCCGCGAGAACGGCGCGTTCGACCCCACGACCATGGGCACGACGCCGAACGTCGGCCTGATGGCGCAGAAGGCCGAGGAGTACGGGTCGCACGACAAGACGTTCGAGATCGCCGCTCCGGGCGTGGTGCGGGTGGTCTCGTCGGCCGGCGACGTCCTCTTGGAGCACGACGTCGACGCCGGCGACATCTGGCGCGCCTGCCAGACGAAGGACGCACCGGTGCGCGACTGGGTTCGGCTCGCCGTCGAGCGCGCGCGGGCGACGGGCTCGCCGACCGTCTTCTGGCTGGACGAGACGCGCGCGCACGACGCCCAGGTGTTGGCCAAGGTGCGGCTGTATCTGGAGGACCACGACACGTCGGGCCTCGACATCCGCGTCCTGCCGGTGGGTGAGGCGACGCGGTTCACGCTCGCCCGCGCGGCCCGCGGCGAGGACACGATCTCCGTCACCGGCAACGTCCTGCGCGACTACCTCACGGACCTGTTCCCGATCCTCGAGCTCGGCACCAGCGCGAAGATGCTCTCGATCGTGCCCCTGATGAACGGCGGCGGGCTGTTCGAGACGGGCGCCGGCGGATCGGCCCCGAAGCACGTCCAGCAACTCGTGCGCGAGAACCACCTGCGCTGGGACTCGCTCGGCGAGTTCCTCGCGCTGGCGGTCTCGCTCGAGAAGCTCGCGGAAGCGAGCGATAACCCGCGCGCCGCGATCCTCGGCCGCACGCTCGACGAAGCCACGGGCAAGCTGCTCGAGGAGGGCAAGTCGCCGTCGCGCCGCGTCAACGAGCTCGACAATCGCGGCTCGCACTTCTACCTGGCGCTGTACTGGGCGCAGGCGCTGGCCTCCGATCCGGAACTGGGCGAGACGTTCGCGCCGCTCGCGGAGCGCCTGGCGGCGGACGAGGCGACGATCGTGGATGAGCTCAATGGGGTGCAAGATGTGAGTGTCGATCTCGGTGGCTACTACTTCGTCGATCGCGACAAGACCGACGCGGTGATGCGACCGAGCGAGACGTTCAACGCGGCGATCGAGACGCTTCGCGCGCCTGCCTGACCAGTTCATCCGTCGATTCGAGCCCGCCTGCAGCAGCTGCGCAGGCGGCTCGGCCACGACGTCGATGAAGCTCAGGACGGCGTCGACCGTGTCCGGCCGGCCGATCCGCGGGTTGGTCGCCAGCCGGACGACGCAGTCTGCATCAACATCTGGATCGATCGCGCTATTGCGCGAAATTGTGACGATTTCGTCGCAGAGTTGGAACAAAGACGTCTTGTCTCGTCGCAAGCGCCAGGCGGATGCTTCCGGCCATGCACACCGGAACGATCACCAAGGGCCTCAAGCCCTCCTGGGAGCCGCTGGTCAACCTCGTGGGGCGGGACGTCGTGCCCTGCTTCATGTGGATGTTCGCGCTCAAGCTCGACGACGGCGCGGAGGTTCACGCGTACAAGAGCATCGCCACCCGCCAGTACATCCATCTCGCGGTTGACGGACGGGCGTTCGCCGTCGGGGCGGGGACCGAGCGCTACGAAGAGGTCTCGGCGCGGCAGGCGCTGGAGCAGGCGTTCAACGGGTGGGAGGACGCCGTGCCGCGACCGCGCAACGCCGAGGCCGTCCGAGCCTTGCTGGAACGGCACCGCTCGGCGGCGTCCGAGACGGCGTGAGGTGGTTGGGATGCAGCGGGGAGAGCCGATGACCCTCGAGCGGCCGGTGTGGGAGCCGTTGCTCGAGCTCCTCGGGCTCGAGCTCGTCGATGACGGCTTCATGTGGATGGGCGGCATCGAGCTCGACGACGGGCTCGAGGTCCATGCGTACAAGCACTTCTCGACGCGACGCTACCTGCACCTGGGTCTGGACGGCCGGGCCTTCGCGTACCACTCGCGGGATCTCTACGAGGAGATCTCGCTCGGCGAGGCGCTGACGGAGGTCTTCACGAACTGGGAGACGGCGTGTCCGGCACTCGAGCACCCCGCGGCCGTTCGTGCGGTGCTCGAACGGCACGACGCGGCCGCTTCACAGGAATTGCACTAAGGCCGGTCGTGGTTCTGTCAATGCTTCCGGCATGCCCAACATCGGACCCATGGAGATCGCGATCGTCGCGGTCATCGCTTTGCTCGTGCTCGGCCCGAAGCGCCTGCCGTCCGCCGGCCGCAGCCTCGGGGCCGGGATCCGCGAGTTCAAGGACAGCATCAGCGGTCGTTCGGCGACCGCTGAGCTGGACGGCACTAAGGCTGCCGAGGAGAAGCCGGTCTAGCGCGGTCGGCGAGACGGTCGATCTCGGCGACCGTCCGGCCGAGTTCGTCGAGCGCGGGGAGGGCGAGGGCGCTGAGGTCCTCGCGGCGGGCGGAGAACGCCTCATACAGCGAGCGGTAGTACCAGCGGATCGAGTCGCCCTCGCCGGTCTTGAAGCGATCCCACAGACCCTCGCCGTGGGTGCGGTAATCGAGCAGGATCGCGCGGGCGTTGTGGAGCTTGTCGGCCAGGGACACGCGCAGCTCGTCGGGCTGCTTGTGGGCGATCGCGTCGAGGTAGGCGCGCTTGCGCCGGTACCACGGCGGCTTGGGCTCGGCGTCGCTGTCGGAGTTGGCGGCGACGATCCGCGCGGCGTCCTCGCCGAACTCGGTCCGGATGCGCTCGAGCATCGGCGGGCCGCCGCCGTCCTCGACCGCGTCGTGCAGCAGCGCGCCGATCGCCTCGGTCTCGCTCCCTCCCATCTCGAGGACGAGCGACGTGACGCCGAGCAGGTGCGCGACGTACGGGATCTGCGTGCCTTTGCGCAGCTGCCGGCGGTGATGGTCGGCGGCGAGGATCAGGGCACGATCGAAGTTGTCTCCGAGCAGTGGCCGGTCGGTGTAGGTCTCGGGCATCGGGCGTAGGATCGTCGCATGGGTGAACGAACGAGCTACGCGCCGGGGACCTTCTCCTGGGCCGAGCTGGCGACGAGCGACGCCGACGCCGCGAAGGCGTTCTACACCAGCATCTTCAGCTGGGACTACCGCGACGTGCCGATCGGTGACGGGATGATCTATTCGACCGCGTTGCGCGGCGGCGGCGACGTGGGTGCGCTGTATGCCTCCGAGCAGCCACCGCACTGGAATTGCTACGTGACGGTCGAGTCGGTGGACGCGTCCGCGGCGCGTGCGGTCGAGTTGGGCGCGACACTGGTGGCGGAGCCGTTCGACATCTTCGACATCGGGCGTTCGGCGGCGATCGCGGACCCGGCCGGCGCGCACCTGTACCTGTGGGAGCCGCGCAAGAACATCGGTGCGACGCTGGTCAACGCGCCCGGCGCCATGGCGTGGAACGACCTGCTGACGCCCGATCCGGCGGAGTCCGCGAAGTTCTATGGCGACCTGTTCGGATGGACGACGGTCGAGGTCCCAGGTGGTCACGGCTACCGGGTGATCACGAACGGCGACCGTTCCAACGGCGGGATGATGACGCTCGAACCGGGTGCCGGCGCTCCGAGCTGGGTCCCGTACTTCGGTCACGAGAACGTCGAGCAAGTGGTGGCCGAGGTTCCGGGCCTCGGTGGGACGGTCGTCGTCGGCCCTGTGCCGGTGCCGAGCGGGAAGTTCGCCCTCTTCACCGACCCGCAGGGCGCGACCTTCGCGGCCTTGACCGGCGACTACGACGACTGAGGGCACGTTTGCGGCTGGAGCTCTGGCATGCGCCGCCAGGCGACGTGATCCCGAACCACCCGCGGTTCCCCGTGCTGCTCTATCGCGGCGTCGAACTCGACGATCCCCGGGAACGGTTCGCGGCGCACGGGTGGGGTGGCACGTGGGTGAGCACGGTCTTCGACTTCCATCACTTCCACTCGACCTCGCACGAGGCGCTGGCGGTGCTGTCGGGCAGCGCGACGATCGAGCTCGGCGGTCCGCAGGGCGAGGCCTTCGAGGTCTCGGCGGGGGACGTGCTGGTGCTTCCTGCGGGCACGGGCCATCGGCGGGCGCGCGACGACGGCGCGTTCCGCGTGATGGGCGCGTATCCCCGCGGGCAGGAGGATTACGACCTGCTGCGCGAGGCGGACGATGCCGCGCTGCGCCGGATCGCGGCGCTCGGTCCGCCGGCGTATGACCCGGTGGGCGGTGAGGGCATTCAGCGCTGGCCGACCGGGTAGGGCGAGGTCATGCCACAGAAGAGCCCTGGACCGAGCGTCAAAGATCCCGAGCAGTACGAGGCCCTGCGCGATCAGGGCGCGAGCAAGGAGAAGGCGGCGCGGATCGCCAACTCCGACCGCCACTCGACCGCCGAGAAGGGCGGTAAGGCACCCTCCTATGAAGAGTGGAACAAGGAGGACCTCGAAAAGCGCGCGGCGGAGATCGGGATCGACGGCCGGTCGAAGATGACCAAGGACGAGCTCATCGACGCCCTGCGCAACCACTGAACGAGCCGCCGCGGTGGTGGACGGTCCGCCCCGCGGCGAACCGCAAGCCCGCGACGTATCGCTGCCCGTTCTGCAACCAGTACCTCTCGGCGCTCAGCGAGCACATGCTGATCAAGCCCGAGGCCGACGACCGCCGCCGGCGCCACGCCCATACCGCGTGCGTGCTGGCTGAACGCGAGGCCGGCCGCCTGCCCTTCCGCGACGAGGTCGAGCCGCGCCGCCCGGGCCCGATCCGGCGCGCGCTGGAACGGTGGAAGTCGCGCGGGGAAGCGTGACGCGGCGGCCGCGCGGGGCCGCACGGCGCGGGCGAGGGTTGGCCGGCGCGGTGCGGGTGGCGGGAGAGGTGGCGCGGCGCGGCCCGGGTGGAGCGGCCGGCGCGGTGCGGGTGGCGGGAGAGATGGCGCGGAGCGGCCCGGGTGGAGCGGCCGGCGCAGCGCCGGGGCGAAGTCGGCGGCGCGGCGCGGGTGGAGCGGTCGCGCACAGTTGGCGGAGCGCCGCGCAATGCGAGTGGTCACTTAACGTTGCATAGCGCGGTTTAGTGACCACGCGGCGAGGCGCGGGTGGGCGAGCGGCGCGATCTGGGGGGCCGATTCGTCGAGCGCACACGCGGAGTGGTCGCCAAAGCACCTGTGAGGTGCTTCAGCGACCACTCGCGGAACCCGCCGCCTGCGAGGGCTAGGGGGTCGTCGTGGAGAGCGTGAACGTCAGGGTCTTGCCGTACGCGCCCGTGCGCAGCGCGTCACCCGCCCCGATGTGCTGGCGGAAGCCGATCGCGACCGAGTCGTTGCTGATCGGGCCGGCGTAGGTGAGCAGTGAGAGGCCGGCGCCGGTGACCGCGGCGTACGTGCCCGCCTTGGCCGTCGCCTGCACCGGCTCGTTCAAAGCGAACGTGCCGTTGACGAGCCGGCCCGGCGACACGGCGCTCGGGTCGCTCACCGTCAGCAGGGCGTCGCCCGCCGAGGAGATGACGTTCGCCGTCGTCGACGCCGAGTAGACGCGGTCGACGCCCGGCACGAACGCGCCGAAGCTCGCCGCGCCACCCAGCGTCAGGGCGAGAGTCGCCGGCACCGAGCCGCCGGCCGCGCCGTCGACAGGCGTATCGAGGTCGTAGACGTTGAACGTCGTCGTGCGGGTCGCGGTGTTGCCCTTGAGGTCCGTCGCGCGGGTCTCGAGCGTGTGGGCGTTCGGCGTCAGAACGCTGAACGGCGCGGTGTACGGCTTCCAGTCGCCGCCGTCGAGTCGGTATTCGAGGGTGCCGTCCTTCACGCCCACGCCCCAGCCGTCGTCGGCGGACAGGGTGATCGTCGGGTTCAGGTACCAGCCCTCGACGGGCGCGGGGGAGAGCGACGCCTTGGTCACCGGGCCGTCGACCTCGATGTCCTTCAGGGCGGCGGCGAGGTTCGGCAGCGGCCCGACCTGCCGGGTGCCGGTCTGCGCCGTGCCGGTGCGGCGGAGCAGGTCGATCATCTGCGCGCTGGTGTACGGCGTCTGCCCGGTCGCCTTCAAATAGGACTGGACGGCGGCGATCGCGCTGGTGACGATCGGCCCCGCGCCCGACGTGCCGCTGAAGGAGCGGGTGTAGCGGCGGGTGAGCATCTCCGGCGCGGTACCGCCGAACAGGTTGCCGCCGCTGCCGGTCGTGGTGATCGACTCGCCCCAGCCCTGCAGGTCGACGCGCTTGCCGTAGGAGGAGAAGTTCAGCGCGGCGTGGGTGGTCGCGCTGCCGGCACCGCCGATGATCGCGCCGGAGTCACGCACGGTGCGGTCGAAGCGCCCGAGCATGGGTGCGGAGTCCAGGTCCTCGCCGCCGTTGCCGCCGGTCTCCATGACGATGACCTTCATGTCCGAGAGCAGCTTGATGGCGTCGAAGTTCGCCTGCGTCCACTCGATCGGCACGTACTTGGTGCCGCCGCCAGGCCCGACGGTCTGCTGCTCGATCAGAACGACGTCGCCCGGCGAGAGGAACTGGGCGACGTAGGTGAGTGCGGCGGCCGTGTTGTACTGCGGGCTGCCGGTCGGTCGTGCGCGCTGGGGTGAGATGCCGCGCATCGTCGCGTCCGGCACGCCGCCGGTCACGCCGTAGCCGTTGTCTTTGGCGACCATCTCGCCGAACACCGCGGTGCCGTGCTCGTCGGCGAAGTTCGGGTATTGCGGGTACGTCGTCTTGCCGAGGTCGGTCGCGATCGGGTCGAGCTGGAGGTCCTCGTGGTTGGCGGTCCAGTAGTACTCGAGGTCGGCGATCGTCACGCCCGCGCCGCGGATGCGCGGGTCCTTGCGAGTGAAGTCGGCGTCGATGCCCTGCGGCGCCGGGCGCAGGTAGCCCTGCATCGCGGTGAAGTCGGGCGTCGGCTGCGTCTGCGGCGGCGGGGCCGCCTCGGGTGCGACGTAGGCGTCGGACACCTGGCCGGAGGCGAGCAGGTCCTTGATCGCCGCGTCGGCGTCGGTGCCCGCCGGGAGCGTCAGCGTCTGCCATGCCGCCATGTCCGGGATGACCCGTCCGGTGCGGGCGCGCGCCTTGGCGGCGAGCTTGTCCAGGTCGACATCCGGCACGAGCGGCTCGAGCACGCCCGCGCCCGCGACCGACCGCACCTTGCTCTTGCTGCCCGTGACCTTCACTTCGAGCGTCACGTTCGGCGCGACCGGCTCGACCGAGCCGTCGGAGGCGACGAGCTGGGTCGTTGCCGGGCCCAGCGCGCCCGCACGGATCAGCGCCTGCTTGTCGTAGTGGGCGACGACGCGCCCTTCGACGAGACCGGACCGGGCGGGCTTGACGCCACCGATCGAGGCGGACGGATCCGTGACCGTCACCGGCACCAGGCCGGGCGACGCGAGATTGACCGGAAGCTCGGAGGCCCCGGCTGCGGCAGCACCTGCGAGTACGACAAAACCACCGAGCGCGAGCGTCGCGACGGTTCGCTTCACGAGGTCCCCTCCCCTGTGAGTGACGTGCAATCACCACTCTCTCACCGGTCTCGCGATGTGACGAGCGCCTGCGGGCGGAAAGCGGGATCAACACATCCGACGAGTGTCAAAGACTCGAACCCGGGACCCCCTTGCCACGTCTGCCACGAGCCCCTACTGTGGTCCACCGCATGAGCGAACGACTGCGCCACGACCGATCCACCGACCTCGTCCGGAGGCCCGTCCCCGCCTGAGCGCCCCTGCTCGGACACTCGACGGCTCCGCACGAGGGCGACCCGTATGGGTCGCCCTTTTTCGTTCCTTGACAACTGAAGACAGCAGACAACACACGCCTGTAGCTCAGTGGAGAGAGCGCTGCCCTGCGACGGCAGAGGTCGCTGGTTCGAATCCAGCTGGGCGTACTTCGCCGCGGGCCGGAGGAAGCCGGTTACCGCTCTAACACGGGTGGCCCCTGGGGGCCGCTAACCCGGTCTCCATCACATGACCGCGGCGAACCCCTGCGAACACCAAGAAAGGAGGAGAACCCATGAGTTACCTGATGCGCTTCGCGCGCCGCCCGGCGCGCAACTCGGCAGGCGGCACCGCGTACGCCGTCGACGACTGGACGCGGCTGCGCCGCTTCCTCATCCTCGGCTCGGAGGGCGGCTCCTTCTACGCGGGCGAGCTGACCCTCACGCGCGAGAACGCGACCGCCGTCTGGCGCTGCGTCGAGGCCGACGGCGCCCGCGCACTGCGCGAGATCGTCGCGGTGAGCAAGGAGGGTCGCGCCGCCAAGAACGACCCGGCGATCTTCGCGCTCGCGCTGGCGGCCTCCGCCACCGAGGACGTGACCCGCCAGGCCGCGCTCGCCGCACTGCCCGACGTGTGCCGCACGGGCACGCACCTGTTCGCGTTCGCCCGCTACGTCGAGGGGTTCCGCGGCTGGGGTCGCTCGCTGCGTCGCGGGATCGCGACGTGGTACCTCGATCAGACACCGGACCAGCTCGCCCACCAGGCGGTCAAGTACCGCCGGCGCGACGGCATGACGCACCGCGACCTCCTGCGCCTGTCGCACCCGGTCGCACAGACGCCTGAGCACGCGCAGCTGTTCGAGTGGATCGTCCGCGGCGGTGAGACGGACGGACTGCCGCGCATCGTCGAGGGCTTCACCGCCGCCCAGCGCGCGAAGGACGCGCGCCAGACGGCGAAGCTGATCCGCGCCTACGACCTGCCGCGCGAGGCCGTGCTTCCGGAGTTCCTCGACAGCCAGGAGGTGTGGGCGGCGCTGCTGGAGCGGATGCCGATGACGGCGCTCATCCGCAACCTCGCCACGCTGACCCGCGTCGGCGTGATCGTGCCCGGTTCCGATGGGGCCAAGCACGCGATCGCGCAGATCGGCGACGGCGAGCGCCTGCGCAAGGCGCGCGTCCACCCGATCGCCGTGCTCGCCGCGCTGCGCACGTACGCGAGCGGCCACGGCGTGCGCGGGAAGCACACCTGGGCGCCGGTGGCGCGGGTCGTCGACGCGCTCGACGGCGCGTTCTACACGGCGTTCGGGAACGTCGAGCCGGCGGGCAAGCGCATGCTGCTCGCCCTCGACGTGTCCGGGTCGATGACGTGGGGCGACATCGCCGGCGTGCCGGGGCTGACGCCGCGCGACGCGTCGGCAGCGATGGCGCTCGTGACCGCGGCGACTGAGCCCGAGCACGAGATCGTCGGGTTCACGGACGGGCTGACGCCACTGGCGATCAGCCCGCGCCAGCGCCTCGACGATGCCATCCGCGCGGTCTCGAACCTGCCGTTCGGGGCGACGGACTGCGCGCAGCCGATGCTGTACGCGCTCGAGCACGAGCGCGAGATCGACACGTTCGTGGTCTACACGGACTCCGAGACGTGGGCGGGTTCCGTCCACCCGGTCCAGGCGCTGCGGACCTACCGCGAGCGCACTGGCATCGCGGCGCGTCTCGTCGTGGTCGGCATGGTCGCGAATGCGTTCTCGATCGCCGATCCCGAGGACCCGGGGATGCTCGACATCGTCGGGTTCGACACCGCGACGCCGGCGGTGGTCACCGGCTTCGCGGCGGGCGCGCTGTGACGCGCCTTCGGGCGTGAAGCGCGCGATGGGCGCGGGCGACTCGGCCCGTGTCGAGGGCGCGTGAAACGAGGGGGCGCGGGCTCGCGAGAGCCCGCGCCCCTCGTCGTTAACCGTCGAGTGCCGCGACGCTGAAAGACGCGCCCCACGGGTCGGTGACCGTGGCGATGCGCCCGATCCCGGGCATGTCCATCGGCTCCATGAGCATCGTGCCGCCGCGCTCGACGGCAAGGGCGGCCGAGGCGTCGGCGTCCTCGACGGCGAACGACACACCCCAGAACGCCGGCGCGCCCTCCGGCATGCCGGGCGGCGGGCCCATCAGCCCGGCGATCGCGTTCTCGCCGAGCGTGAAGAGCACGTAGTCGGAGTCGCCGAAGCGCTGGGTCTCGGTGCCGAGGCCGAAGATCAGGCCGAAGAACGCCGCCGCGTCCTCCGGGTGGGGCGTGATCAGGGTGTTCCACGCGAGGCTGACCGGCTCGTTGACGAGCTCCGCGCCCTTGTGCTGACCGGCCTGCCAACCGCCGAACGCCCCCGCTGCCGGGTGGCCGAAGAAGCCCATGCGGCCCGCGTCCATCACATCCATCGGGTCGAAGAAGGACTCGCCGCCGAACTCCTTGACGCGCTCGGCGAGCGCGTCGACGTCGTCGGTGTCGAAGTACGTCGCCCACACGACGGGCTGACCCTCGGACATGAGCGGGGAAACGCCCGCGACCTTCTTCCCGCCCGACAGGAAGAACCGGTAGCCGCCGGTCTCCTCGACCGTGCCGGTCTCTTCGGTCTCCCAGCCGAAGAGCTCGCCGTAGAAGCGGGCGGCGTCGTCGACGTCGGGCGTCGCGAGATCCACCCAGCTCGGGGTTCCCGGGGCGAACCCGTCACGTTCAGGCATACAGCTCCTCTGCGTAGGTTTTCAGGCCTGCCGCCTCGAGTGCGGCGGCGGGGGCACGGAACGTCACTTGGACCACGCCCGGGGCGCGACCGATCTCGATCGCGCCCGCGATCGTCGCGCGGTTCATGACCTCTGGGACGGTGAGATCGAGCAGCTCGGCGGCCCGGCGCAGGCCGTTGTCGGTCGCCGAATTGAGGTCAGGGCCGGTGCCGACGACGCTGATCGGCAGCGACTCCTCGATCGCGCCCAAGCCCTCGCGGGCGGCGAGCGCCTCGGCCCGGGTCTTCTCCGACGCCGTCAGCGGCTTGGCCAGGAACGGCAGGTCCTCGGCGAGCGGGAAGAGCACCGGGCCGTCGATGCTCAGGCCCTTGATCACCGTCACCTGGAGCGTGACGGTGCCGGCGACGTCCGCGGTGTGGCCGGCGATCTCGCCGTCGCCCTGCATCGCGTGCATGTCGCCCAGGTAGACGCCGCCGCCGGGGATCTTGACCGGGCAGACCAGCGTCGCGCCGGCCCGGACGGCGTCGATGTCGAGATGGCCGTCGGTCTTGTGCTGTTGGAGTTGCTGGGCGTCGAGCGCGTACCTGTGCGGCGCGCCGACCAGGAAGGCGCCGAAGTCACCCGCGTTGTGGGAGTCCGGCAGCGTGGTCGACGGCGAGGTCCCGAGCTGGCCCAGGAACGGGCGCATGCGGGTGACGAGGCCGACGATGTCGTGCGGCGCGAACGTCAGGATCGGGTTCTGGATCGAGTTGTCGGGCAGCGCCGCGGCACGCGCGGCGTCGTGCGCGAGCTCCTCGGCGCGGGCCTGGTCGACGGTCACGCCGAGCTTGCCGTCGAACGCCACCGTGTAGCCGTTGGTGAAGGTGAACGGCGTGGCGTCGGCGCCGCAGTTGGTGCAGCGCACCGCGGTCTCGCCGATGCCCTCCAGCCGCGTCTCGGGCCACTCGGTCCCGCAGCCGGGGCAGACCGGCGCGCAGTACGGGTCGCCGTTGAAGCGGCCCTCCATCGCCTGATCGTTGCCGGAGCTCGTGGCGAGGCTCGTCACCGCGATGTCCTTGATGCGGATCGCGATCGCGTCGCCGACCTCGGCGCCTTCGACGAAGACCGGCGTGCAGACCTCGTGCCCGCCGCGGATCGCGGGCGTGATCATCGGGCCCCAGCAGCCGGGCGCGGAGTTCCACACGATGTGGCCGCCGTCCGCGACGGGACCGGCCATCGCGACATCTGGCCCGAGCAGGCCGTCCGTGAAGGTGTCCACGACCACTGTTCGTCGGGATGTCGTCTCGATCGCCATCAGCGTCAACCTCCGGATATCGGTATGAGCAGCGCGACCTCCTGGCCGTCGGCCAGAACGTGATCGCGTGTGACGTGCTCGCCGGCCACGATCGGGAGCACGGAGCGCAGGGTCGAAGCGAGATCCGGCTCGTCGTCAGCGAGCCTGGTGAACAGGGCGTCGACGGTGGCGCCCTCCGGGACCTCGACGGTCTTGAAGGGCGCGGCCGAGAGCCCTGCGCCGAGGCGGACACGAATCGTCACCCTTCCGCAAGCCTAACCCCCAGGCGCGAGAAGCGCCGCGACGTGTCCGGCGTCGCCGCCGCGCGTGCGACGACCTGCCGCGTGCCCACCACGAGGGTCGCCACTTTCGCGCGGGTCATCGCCGTGTAGAGCATCTCGCGGCGCAGGAAGTACGGGCCCGCGGCCGGGTGAGCGACGACGATCGCCACCGGCAGCTCGATCCCCTGCCCCTTGTGAATCGAGCACGCGTACGCGAGTTGCAACCGCGGCGCCTCCTCCTCGGGCAGCTCGACCAGCATCCCGTCGGCGGTGACGATCAGCTTCTCGTCGCGGTGCTCGAGCAGCCGCAGCATCGTGCCGTTCATCAGCCCGAGCTCGTGCAGGTTGCGGCCGGAGAGCATCAGCTTGTCGCCGATCCGCAGCCGACCGCCGAGCACCTGCTCCCCGCGCGAGTTGAGCGCATGCCGCAGGCGCGTGTTGATCGCGTCGATGCCGAGCGCGCCGCGGTAGATCGGAGCGAAGACCTGGATGTCGGTCAGCGGGTCGACGCCGTAATGGGCGGGGAGGCGCTGCGTGACCAGCGACTCGATCTCGTCGAGCGCCTGCTGGGGATCGGTGCGCTCGATCAGGAAGAGGTCCCGCCGCAGGTTCTCGCCCGCGACGAAGCTCGGCGGCTCGCCCTTGCGAACCGCGTGCGCGCCGCGGACGATCATGCTGCCGGCCGCCTGGCGGAAGATGTGGGTGAGCTCGGCGACCGGGACGACCTTCGTGGCGACGAGCTCCGCGAACGGCTTGCCCGCGCCCACAGGCGCGAGCTGATCCGCGTCGCCGACGAGCACCACGTGCATCTCGTCGCCGACGGCGCGGAGCAGCGTGACCAGCAGCTCGAGGTTCGCCATCGAGGTCTCGTCGACGACGAGCAGGTCGGCGTCGATCTCGTCCTTGGTCGGCCCCTGGCCGGGAATCCAGCCGAGCGCGGAGTGGATCGTCGACGCGTCCATCCCGGTCGACTCGGCCATCCTGCGCGCCGCGCGGCCGGTGGGGGCGACGAGCGCGATCGACGCCCGCTGCGCCTTGGCCGCCGCGCAGATGAGCCGGATCGTCGCGGTCTTGCCGGTGCCGGGCCCGCCGGTGACGATCGAGAGCCGCGATGCGAACGCCGCCTCGACCGCGGCCCATTGCTCGGGGGCCGGGATGAGCTCGCCGGTGGCGCCGGGCGACACGCCGCCGGCGGTCGCCGGGACTGCCGGGGCGGGGCCGGGGAGGTGAGCCGGTTCGAGGACCGGTTCGGCTTCGCGCAGACGGCGGATCGTGTCGGCGAGCTCCGCCTCGAGCTTGGCGGTCGGCGGGCGATACGCCCAGAGCACGGTCGCGTCCTGCACCAGCACGATCTGTTCGGCGGCGAACATGTCCTGCAGCAGCGCGGCGTCCGGCGCTGGGCCGCCGAGGAGCTTCGCGGCTGATGTCGCCAGGTCCGGTACCGGGAGGCAGGTCGAGCCGTCGCGCTCGGCCTCGGTCAGGACGTGGATGACCGCCGCGCGGGTGCGGCCGATCGAGTCGCGCGGGACGCCCGCGGCGCGGGCGATCGTGTCGGCGATCGCGAACCCGACGCCGAACACGCTGGTCAGCTCATACGGGCGGCTGCGCACGACGTCGTGCGCGCGGTCGCCGTATTCGGCGGCGATTCGCGGGACGAGCCACGCCAGGCCGTGGGGCGCGAGCAGCAGGTGCAGGGCGCGGGTCGAGCGCAGCGCGTTCCAGGAGCGGATCGCCTCGTTGACCCGCTTGGGGTTCAGCCCGGCGATCCGGAACGCGGCCGCCGGGTCCTGGTCGATCGCGAACAGCACGTCGTCCCCGTAGCGGTCGAGCAACCGACCCGCACGGCCGAGGCCGATGTGCTTCACCCGCTTCAGATACGCGAGCAGCGCCTCCTCGCCCGACGGCGGGACCGACTCCGCCACGCGCACTTTGACCTGCATGCCGAAGCGCTTGTCGTCGGCCCAGATGCCCTCGATCCGCACCCGCTCGCGCTCCTCGAGGTGCGCCAAAGTCCCGACGAGCACGACGTCGTCGCCCCCGCGGTCCGCGTCCACGACCGCGAAGCCGGTGTCCTCGGCCGTGAAGCGCAGCCGCCGGATCACCACCTCGTCTTCGAACGCCGCCCCGGGCTCGCCATCGAACATTCCCCGCCGACCGTACAAGGCGGTCCGGGCGTACCACCCCCGAACGCGTGTTTCGGTGCACTTCCGTTGCAAAGACGCAACTGGTATAACCAGCGAAGATGACTGGTTCAACCAGTACGTTCTCGAGCCAGGTTCATGCTCGCCTGCGCGCGGACATCCTCGGCGGTCGGTACGCGCCCGGCGACGCGCTGCCCTCGGAACGCAACCTCAGCGAGGAGCTGCAGACAAGCCGGCACGTGGTGCGGGAGGCGCTCAAGCGGCTCCAGCAGGCCGGGCTCGTCGCCATCAGCCAGGGCGGCGCGACGCGGGTGCGCGACTGGCGCCACCACGGCGGACTCGAGTTGCTGCTGGAGGGCGAAGTGCCCGAGTCGCTGAATGCGGCGAGAGCCGCGATGGAGATGCGGGCGTGCATCGGCGCCGATGCCGCCCGCCGCGCCGCGCAGCGCGCCGACGCCGCCCAGCGCGCGCAGCTCGTCGCCCGCGCCGAGCAGCTCGCCGCCGTCGAGGACCTCGCCGCCCGCAACGCGCACTACGAGATCCTCTGGGATGAGATCGTCGACGGCGCCGACAACATCGCCTACCGGCTCGCGCTGACCACCCTGGTCGCGCGGCAGAAGATCGCGTCGATCGACACCGACGCGGTGAAGCGAGAGCTGACGGACGCAGAAGCGATCCGCGCGCTCGCCCGCGCGATCGCTGACGGTGAGGACGAGCAAGCACACGCGCGCGCCCGCGAGCTCCTCGAACGGTCGATCTGACGCACCATGGCCGAGGTCCTCTACTACGCGATCCCGTTCTTCGTCCTGCTGCTGATCGCCGAGTACGCCTCGTTCCGGCACCTCAAGGACGACGACGAGAGCGACCTCGTCGGCTACGACCTCAAGGACACCGGGACGTCGCTCTCGATGGGCATCGGCAACGTGATCATCAACGTGGGGTGGAAGCTCGTCGTGGTCGCGATCTACGCCGCCCTATACGAGCTCACCCCACTCCGCCTCGATCCGCACAACCCGCTGACCTGGATCGCGCTCTTCTTCGCCGACGACCTCGCCTACTACTGGTTTCACCGGGTCAGCCACGAGAGCCGCGTGTTCTGGGCGAGCCACGTGGTCCATCACTCTTCGCAGCACTTCAATCTCAGCACCGCGCTGCGGCAGACGTGGGTGCCGATGACCTATTTCCCGTTCTGGCTGCCGCTACCGCTGCTCGGCTTCCCGGTCTGGATGATCCTGCTCGCGCAGGCGTGGTCGCTGATCTACCAGTTCTGGATCCACACGGAGCGGATCACCAAGCTGCCAAAGCCGCTCGAAGCCGTCCTCAACACCCCGTCACATCACCGCGTCCACCACGGGATGAACCACCAGTACCTGGACAAGAACTACGCGGGGATCCTGATCATCTGGGACCGGCTGTTCGGGACCTACGAGCCCGAACAGGAGCGGGTCAAGTACGGCCTGACGACCCAGCTCACCACCCACCACCCGTTCAAGGTCGCGTTCCACGAGTACATCGCGCTCGCCCGCGACACACGCGACGCGCACGGCATCAAGACGAAGTTCGCGACGCTACTGAAGGGTCCGGGCTGGACCCCGCCTACTTCCGGACCTTGATCGTCATCGTCATCTCCTCGTGCAGCGTGCAGATGAGCTTGTACGTCCCCGCGACGGTGAGCTTGCGCTTGAACGAGTAGTCCGTCGACGCCGCCTCGGACTGGAACTTCTTGACGCCCTTGGGCCCGGTCTTGAGCTTGACGTCATGCACGTCACCCGCCTCGTCGTAGCCGGGCCACTTCCACGTCACCGTGGTCCCACGGTTCACCGTGACGGTTTTGGGCAGGTAGAAGTTGTCGCCGACCTTGATCGTCTTGGACGCCGCGCCGTACGCCGGCGCCACGCCCATGACCAGCAGCGTGGCGCCGATGACCAACCCTCGGATCACGAGCCGAAGACCTCCAGCGGCTCAAAGCCCGGCTTGGCCGGGTGCGGGTGCTTGTTCCAGAACTTCAGGGCGTTCTCGCCGATCCAGCCGGTCATCGCGTCCTGCGTCGGCTTGCTGAACGCGTTCGCGCCGCCGCAGCCGGCGAAGGTCGAACCGTCGGCGGGGAACATCGACGTCACGCCCGCCATCGAGAAGCAGTTGTTGGTGCCGTTGCCGTCGTAGGAGATGTCGTAGCCGTTGACGTCGGTCCCGTTGAGGCCGAACTGGTTGTTCTGGACGACGTTGTTGGCGAGCGCTCGCGCATCGGGGTTCTTGGCCAGCAGGATGCCCTCGACCGCCGCCACGCCGGTCATGAAGTTGCCGTAGATGCGGTTGTTCTCGATCCGGTTGCCGCGCCCGCCGAGCAGCAGGACGCCGGTGCCGACCGGTGCGAGCGCCGCGGTGCCCTCGGAGCGAACCGCGAACGGCGGCTTGCCCTGATGGAAATTGAAGTTGTTCCAGAAGATGTCGTTGTCGGTGATGACGTTGTCCTCGGCCGGCGGGTACTTCTCGCTGTCCAGCGCGTTCGGGACGATCCCGAGCGCGTTGTTGTAGAAGCGGCTCTTGGTGATCGTCACGTAGCGCATGTTGGTGGCGCTGAAGCCGATCGGTGAGCCCCACCCGGAGACGTTGCGCACGATCGAGCGGATCGGCTTGGCCTGTGGCGGCGTCTGCCCGATGTAGAACGCGCCGTCGTTGACGTAGTAGGCCTCGGAGTTGAGCATCGACCCACCGATGGTGTTGAACGCGTAGAGGCCGTAGACCCCGGTCTGGCGCGCGATCAGGTGGTTCATCGTGTAGCCGTTGAGGTTGGTGAAGAAGAAGCCGTTGGACTTGTAGCCGCGGGCCATGAAGCCGTCGACGGTGACCTCGTCGGCGTCGTTGACGAAGATCCCGTTCTGCATCGAGCCCTTCGCCTTCAGCAACACCTTCGACGGGTCCTTCACGTTGCCCACGAGCTTGAGGTAGCGCTTGCCGGAGCCGTTGACCTTCACGGCCTCGCGGTACGTGCCGTTCTTCACCCGCACCGTGTCGCCCGCGCGCGCCTTGTCCACGGCCTTCTGGATCGCCATGAAGTCGCACCCCGACTTGCACACGGTGTACGTCTTGTGCGGCCCCTTGGGCGCCGACTCGACCGGCCCGGGCTGCTTGGGCTCCGGGTACGTCTGGGCACGGGCGGCGGTGGCCGGCACCGCGAGCCCCACGACCAGCACGGCGAGCAACGTCTTGCGCATTGACCTCTCCCTCTCTCCTACTGCTTACTCGACCACGTACCAGCCCGCCATCCCCGCGTCCTGATGGGAGAACACGTGGCAGTGGTAGAGCCAGCGACCGGGGTTGTCCTCGACGAAGCGGGCCGTCACGGTCTCGTTCGGGCCGAACGTCGGGTTGTCGATGAAGGCACCCGCGGGATCGCGCCAGCGGTGGCCGTGGATGTGGAACGTGTGGAAGTTGGAGTCCATGCCGATCGCGTGGACCTCGACGTCCTCGCCCACGCGTGACACCAGCATCGGCGTCGAGCCCGCGTACGCGCGCCCGTTGAAGCACTGAAACGCCCGCTCCAACCCCGTCACCGGCGGCGGGAGCGTGTGAGCGAAGAGCGTGTACACGCGGTCCGGCCACTTCGCGCCGCGCGGGCGCACGACGATCGACCCGAACAGCCCGCGGAACGTGTTCAGCGTGTGGTTGGGCCCGTGGTCGTGGTACGGCCACGCACCCACCGAGTCCGGCGTGCACTCCCACTGGTAGGTGAACGACTCGCCGGGAGCGATGAACCCGCCCGCGCGCGTGAACTCGCCCATGTACGAGCCGTCGTACTCCGGGTTGTACTTGACCCCGTGCGGGTGCATGGTGACCGCCTGGCGCAGCTTGGTGTCGCCGTTGCGGAAGTGCACCACGAGCACGTCGCCGACCTCGGCGGTGAGCATCGGCCCGGGCATCGCGGCGCCGAACCGGTACTCCGCGAAGCCGGGCGTCATCTCGCGGTAGACGTACGCGGTGAACTCGTTGCGCCCGCCGGGGACCGCCTTGTCGTGCCACTCGTCGCGGCGCCCCGGCGTGATCGCCAGCCGTGCCGTCTCGGCCTGGATCCAGTACTCCTTGCGCACGCCGCCGGGCGCCGGCTGGATCGGCAGGATCGCCTGAGATAGCGCGGCGCCGCGCGGGCGACCAACCCGCGCGGCGGCCGCGTCGGCCTTCCGTAAGGAGCGGGGACCGTCGATGGTCACCGTCTCGCCGCCGATCGTGCACAGCAGGGCAGCACCGCCCGCGGCACCGAAGAACGAGCGACGAGTGCTGAGTGACCCGGACCCCATGACCGCCGGAGAATCTAGTACGGGCGTACTGCCTTCGCAAGTACGAACGTACTGGTTAGGATTCCGGCAGTGACGCGCGCAGAGGCTTCTCAGCGGGTCCGCGAGTCGATCGTCGCGGCCACCGTCGCGATCGTCGCGCGTGAGGGCGTCGGCGCCCTCACCCACCGGCGCGTGGCCGCCGAGGCCGGTGTGTCGCTTTCCTCCACCACCTGGCATTTCGCCACCAAGGCCGACATCCTCGAGGCCGCGCTGCGCTGGACCGCGGACCATGAGGTCGCCCGGATCGCGGAGATCGCCGACCGGCTCGGAGACGCCGCCTTCGACCCGCACGCCTGGGCGCAGGAACTGGCCGACTGGCTGATCGAGCAGGTGACAACCGAGCGTGACGTCGTCGTCGCGCTGTACCGCCTGCAGATCGAGCTGGCCGACTCGCCGCGCGCGAAAGAGACCCACCACAACTGGGGTCGAGGGCTGCGCGCGCTCGGCGAGCGCGTCCTCCAGGACACCCCCGAGGTCGACATCCGGTTGATCGTCTCGACGCTCGACGGCCTGCGCCTGACCGTCCTGCTCTCCGGTGAAGATCCCGCGTGGTTGCGGGACGCGGTGCGCCGGCAGCTGCAAGCCTTGCTCGGGTGACGTTCACGATCGCGACCTGGAACCTGGAGAACCTGTTTCTCCCCGGAACCGAGGCAGGACCGCCGGACCAGGCGACCTACGACACGAAGCTCGCCTCGCTGGCGGCGATGATCACGCAGATCGCGCCGGACGTGCTGGCCGCGCAGGAGGTCGGCGACGCGCAGGCGTTCGAGGACCTGCGCGCCAAGCTCGAGGGTGAGTGGCACGCCGAGCTCTCCCCCGACGCCGACGACCGCGGCATCCGTGTCGGCTTCCTCTCGCGCGAGCCGTTCACCGACGTCGAGCGGATCCGGGCGTTCCCCGCCGAGACGGACCCCGTGCGGCTCGAGGACGACGGCACGACCACGACGCAGATGGGCCGCGGCGCGCTCCGCGTCCAGGTCGCCGGCATCGACCTGATCACCACCCACCTTAAGTCCAAGCTCTTGACCTACGCCGGGCGCTTCCAGCCCAAGGACGAGGACCAGCGTGCCCGCTACGCCGGCTACGCGCTCGCCCTCCGCACCGCCGAGGCGATCACCCTGCGCGACCACGCGACGACGCTGCTCAAGGAGGGCCGCACGGTGGTCGTGCTCGGCGACCTCAACGACGAGCCGCTGGCGGCGACCACCCAGATCCTGCTCGGCCCGCCGGGCTCGGAGTTCAAGACGGGCGGGTTCGACAAGCCCGACAAGGGCGATCCGCAACGGCTGTGGAACCTCGCGCCGATGCTCCCCGAGGGCCGCGCGTTCAGCCGCATCTTCAGCGGCCGGCCCGAGCTCATCGACCACATCCTCGTCAGCCATCCACTGGCCCAAGCCCTCCAAGCGGTCGACACCGGCACGACCGACCTGCCGTCGATCACCGGCCCCCGACCCGCCTCCGACGGCTCCGACCACGCGCCCGTCTTCGCCCGCTTCGACCTGGACTAGTAGAAGACGTAGCGAAAGCGCGTGCCGTCGCAGTACCGGCGCAGCTTCAACCCCATCGTGGAGCCGTGCGAGCGGTTCTCCGAGCTCGGCACGTACGCGACGTCGGCGCGGAAGGAGCCGCGGGCGACCGCGGGCGGGTACTCGTCGCGATCCATCCCCGGGCGGGTGGCGACACCGCGCAGCAGCCGGTCACGGCGCGTGTCCGCGCCCGCCCGGTGCACGGTCAGCACCTTGGGCCAGCCCTCGCGGATCGCGGCCAAGTAGTGGCGGCGGATGTTCGGGTACTTGGTCTTGGAGAAGGAGATGTTCACGACGCCCGCTGGGGTGACGCACGAACGCGCCGCGACCGCCGGTGTCGGCGTGACCGTCGGCGGTTCCGCCACGACCGTGAGGTCGGAGCACCCGGCGGCGACGACCGCCAACCAGCAAAGGAGCAAGATCCGGAGCATCGGCGCCCGCATCTCACCAGACAAAGTTGATGTGTCCTTCAGGACTTGGTGGCAATCTGCAACTCATGAGCAAGCTCGAGTACATCCCGACCCGCACTGCCGACGGCACGCTTGTGCTGCGGGCCGTGTTCATCGGGCCCTGGCAGCGTCTGCGCCGCTGGCTCAAGGCTTAGGAGCCCTAGGGCGCAAGCCCAGCAGCAAGCGCTCCACGGTGGCGGGGACGATCTCGTCCAGGGCGGCGGCGTCGAGCATGCCGTTGTTGACCATCGCCGCCAGCCCGTGCAGCGTCGCGACGGCGACGGTTCCGACCTCCTCGAGGTCGCCCGCGACCACCTCGCCCGCCGCCTGGCCCTCGGCGATCAGGGCCAGCGGCGCGCGAAACGCCTGATCGGAGGCGACGCGCACCGCCTCGAGGCGGTGCTTGCCCGCCCACATGAGGTCCAAAAGCGCCGCGTGCTCGACCGCGAAGGCGACGTAGGCCCGCGCGAACCCCAGCAGCCGCGCCGAGAAGTCCCCCTCGGCGATCGCGTCGCGCAACTCGTCCCCGAGCCGGACGAACCCGTCCTCCGCCAGGGCGTCCAGCAGCGCCTGCTTGTCCGGGAAGTGCCGGCGCGGCGCCGCGTGGCTCACACCCACCTGGCGCGCCAGCTCGCGCATCGATAGATCCTCCCCCGCCGCCAGGGCGCTCTCGGCGGCCGCGAGCAGCGCCGGGCGCAGGTTGCCGTGGTGGTAGGTGCGGGCGGACGTCGTCAAGGCACCGACGATCTTACATGTTGTCGTTGACATCATTGTTGTCATCGTCTACTTTGAATCGCATGACCTCCTCCTGGACCCCGCAAGACATCCCCGACCAGACCGGCCGCACCTTCGTCATCACCGGCGCCAACAGCGGCATCGGGCTCGGCGCCGCGAAGGCGCTCGCGGCCAAGGGCGCGCACGTCGTCCTCGCGGTCCGCAACACCGCCAAGGGCGAGGAGGCGGCGCGGACGATCGGCGGCGAGACCGAGGTCCGCCCGCTCGACCTCGCCGATCTCGCCTCCGTCCGGGCCTTCGCCGAAGCCACCCACACAGACGTCGACGTCCTGATCAACAACGCCGGCGTGATGAACGTGCCGCTGCAGCACACCGCGGACGGGTTCGAGATGCAGATCGGCACCAACCACCTCGGGCATTTCGCGCTGACCAACCTGCTGCTGCCGCACATCAAGGACCGCGTCGTCACCGTCGCCTCCGGCTCGCACCGCTACGGCAAGATCCGCCTCGATGACCTCAATTGGGAGCAGGGCTACAAGCGCCACCTCGCCTACGGGCAGGCGAAGTTGGCCAACCTGCTGTTCATGGCCGAGCTCCAGCGGCGCCTCGACGAGGCCGGCTCGAGCGTGCGCTCGGTCGGCGCCCACCCCGGCTGGGCCTCGACCAACCTCCAGTCGCGCTCCGGCAACCGGATCGAGGACACGCTGATGGGCATCGGCAACCGCCTGTTCGCGCAGACCGGCGACATGGGCGCCGAGCCGACCCTCTTCGCCGCCACCGCCGACATCCCGGGCAACAGCTACGCCGGACCGGACGGGCGCTTCGAGATGCGCGGGCACCCGACGCTCGTCTCGCGCAGCACGGCCGCGACCGACGAGGAGACCGCTCGCAAGCTGTGGGTCCTCTCGGAGAACCTCACAGGCGTGAGTTTCCGCGGAACGGTCCCAGTAGTTTAAGGCGCCGTGACCGCAGAGGACCTGTGAGCGAGTGAGACTCGGGCGGTCGGCTGCACATGTATCCGGCGCTGCGCTCCTCCTGGTGCTTGCGGTCCTCGTCGCCGCCGCTGTCCTCGGGTTCGAGCACGAGAACGCGCGCGGCACCCTGAACCAGTCCTCCACGTGGCGCGAGCTGCTCTCCACGGCGCGCGGGAACGCCACGCTCGCGACGCTGCGGGCCAACCAAGGCCGGCCACGCGACGCGGCCGTCGCCGGGGACCGCGCCACGACCGCCTGCCGGCGCTTCCTCGCCGACGCCCGGGAAGGCGCCCTGCGAACGAGCGTGCGGCGCTTCTGCACGGACGTCGACGTGGTGCTGCGCGAGCCGCGCAACGACGCCGCGCTGATCGCGATGTTCGCCGACCGCGACGTCGCGTTGCGGGAGATCGAGCAGGCGCGCCGCGACGACGAGCGCTTCCTCCTGCGGCTCGAGATCGGCCTCGGCGCGCTCCTGCTCGCGCTGTCGATCGCCGCCGGCCTCGGGCTGCGGCGATCGCGGATCCAGTTGCGCGACCTCGCGCACCAGAACGAGGCGATCCTCGACTCGGTCGCCGACGGCATCGTCACCGTCGACCGTGACGGCAAGACCGTCTTCGCCAACGCCGCCGCGAAGCGCGCCGGGGGCGAGGAGCGGGCCGGCGAGTCCGCCGCGCCGCCGGGCTCGCCCGCCTTCCAGACGCTCGCCGACGGCAAGCGCCGGGAGGGCCACGCCCACCCCAGCCGGCGCCCGGACGGCACCCAGGCGCTCGTCGACTACACCGTCACGCCGTTGCGCGAAGGCGAGCGGATCGCCGGCGCGACGATCATCTTCCGCGACGTCTCAGAGCGCGCGCGGCGGGAGCGCCGGACCGAGGCCGAGCACGCCGCCGGGCGCGTCCTGGCCGAGGCGACGAGCATCTCCGACGCCGCCGAGCGGCTCAGCCACGCGGTCTGCGAGGCGCTGGGCTGGAGCTTCGGCGCGGTCTGGCTGCTCGACGGCAGCGTCCTGCGGATGACCTCGATGTGGTCGCCCGACCCCGACCTGCTGGACGCGATCCGCGAGGCGGGCGGCGACCGGAAGGCGTTCGGGCGCGGCGAGGGCTTCGTCGGAACCGCCTGGTCCGAGCGCGCACCGGTCTGGATCGGCGACCTCGGCGGCGACGAGCGGCCGGCCGACTCGACGGTGATCCGCCGCCGCGCCCTTCGCGTCGGGCTCGCGGTCCCGATCCTCAGCGACGGCCGCTGCCTCGGGGCGCTCGAGTTCGTCGACAGCGTCAAGCACGAGCGCGACCTCGACTTCGAGAGCACGATGACCTCGATCGCCGGGTTCCTCGGCCAGTTCATCGAGCGCCGCCGCGCCGAGCAGGAGCTGGTGATCGCGCGCGACGAGGCGCTCGAGGCGGCGCGGTTGAAGTCCGAGTTCGTCGCGAACGTCAGCCACGAGATCCGCACGCCGATGAACGGCGTCCTCGGGATGACGGATCTGCTGCTGGACACCGCCCTCGACGCCGAGCAGCGCAGCTTCGCCGAGACCGTCCGCACGTCCGGCGACGCGCTGCTGTCGATCATCGACGACATCCTGGACTTCTCGAAGATCGAGGCCGGACGGCTCGAGCTCGACCCGACGGACTTCGACTTCCGCGATGCCGTCGCGGACGTCATGGAGATGCTCGCGAGCCGCGCGCACGAGCGCCGGCTCGAGCTCGTCACCCGCATCGCCGACGACGTGCCCGCCACGGTCCACGGCGACGACGGGCGGCTGCGCCAGATCCTCACGAACCTCATCGGCAACGCCGTGAAGTTCACGCACGAGGGTGAAATCCTCGTTGCGGTCCGTTGGGAGCGCGCCAAGTTGCGCTTCGAGATCCACGACACCGGCATCGGCATCGACCCGGAGCAGCTCAGCCGCCTGTTCGAGGCGTTCTCGCAGGCCGACAGCTCCACCACGCGCCGCTACGGCGGCACCGGGCTCGGGCTGGCGATCAGCCGCCAGCTCGTCGAGATGATGGGCGGCGAGATCGGCGCCGAGAGCGCGCTCGAGCGCGGGAGCCTGTTCTGGTTCACCGTCGACGTCCGCGCGGCGGTGGTCAAGCCGCCCGCCCCGCCGCGCGACCTCGAAGGCCTGTGCGTGCTCGTCGTCGACGACAACGCGACCAATCGCGAGATCCTCGAGCGGCGGCTCGCGTCGTGGCGCATGAGCTGCGAGGTCGCGTCCGGCGGCGAGGAAGGGCTCGAGCGCATCCGCCTCCGCGAGGCCGAAGGCCGGCCGTACGACCTCGTCCTGCTCGACCAGCACATGCCCGGGCTGGACGGCACCGGCGTCGTGCGCGCGCTGGCGGGCGCGGGCCCGCGGGTGATCCTGCTCTCGTCCGCCGGCCGGACCCGCGGCGGGGCGGGCGTGAGCGCAACGCTCGCCAAGCCGGTCCGCGATTCACGGCTCTACGACGCGATCGCCACGGCGATGAGCGGCGGCGCGCCGCCGCGGCAGGAACCCCAGACCGTGGCGGCCTCGCGCGGGCGCGGCGCATCGATCCTCCTCGCCGAGGACAATGCGACCAATCAAGCGGTCGCCGTCAACATCCTGCGCCGTCGCGGCTACCGCGTGGAGGTGGTCGCCCATGGGGCCGAGGCCGTCGACGCCGTACGTCGCGAGACGTACGCCGCGGTGCTGATGGACTGCCAGATGCCCGTGCTCGACGGCTACGCCGCGACCGCTGAGATCCGCCGCCTGGAGGGCGCGGCGGGGCGGACGCCGATCATCGCCATGACCGCCCACGCGATGGAGGGCGACCGCGAGCGCTGCATCGCCGCGGGGATGGACGACTACGTCTCAAAGCCCTTGCACGCCGACGATCTCGACGCGGTGCTGCAGCGCTGGATCGCCGCGACCGAGCCGACCGTAATGGACCGCTCGATCCTCAAATCGCTCGCCCGCGACGTCGGGGACGAGGCGATCGTCGACGAGATCTGCGAGCTGTTCCTGTCCGAGACCGGCCCGCGCGTCGCGGCGCTGAAGGCCGCCGCGGCGGAGGCGGACCTGGCGCGCCTGCGCACCGACGCGCACACGCTCAAGGGCAGCGCGGCGAATGTCGGGGCGGTCATGGTCGCCGGTGCCGCCTCCGAGATCGAGCGGCTCGCGGGCGCCGGAGACCTCGACGCGGCCGCTCTCTGGCTGACACGCCTGACCGATGCCGTGGAATTGACTCACGCCGCACTGGGCAAAACACCTGCATGAGGATCCTGGTCGCCGAGGACGACGCCGTCTCCCGCCGCGTGCTCGAGGCCGTGCTCGAGCGCATGGGTCACGAGTGCGACGTCACCGAGGACGGTGACCAGGCCTGGGCGCAACTCGCCCAAGGCGTCCCGGACGTCCTGATCACCGACTGGATGATGCCCGGGCTGGCGGGGCCGGATCTGTGCCGCAAGGTGCGCGAGGTCCACGGCGAGTCCTGTTACGTGATCATGCTCACGGCACTGTCCGGCGAGGCCCATGTGCGCGCCGCGATGGACGCCGGAGCGGACGACTTTCTCACGAAGCCGCTGGATCGCAACCAGCTGGCGATGCGCCTCGCCGTGGCCGAGCGCCTGCACGCGTTGCGCGCTCGTGTACTCGAGCTCGAGGCGCGTTGACCTCATCGCGCTCGGAGGCGTAGCGTGGGGCGCTATGTCCACGAGTACGCAGGCCGTCGAATCGGAGCTCATCGAATCCGTCTGTGAGCGGGTGCGCGAGCGCGTCGCGCCCGAGGAGGTCGAGCAAGCCGAGGCGTTCGTCCGCGCGTATTACCGTGGCGCTCCGGCGGAGGACCTGCGCGGGCGCGAGCCCGTCGACCTGTACGGTGCTGCGCTGTCGCACTGGACGTTCGGGCGCGAGCGCGAGGCGGGTGCGTCGCTGGTGCGCGTGTACAACCCGACGTTCGAGGCCAACGGCTGGCAGTCGCAGCACACGGCGATCGACATCGTCTGCGACGACATGCCGTTCCTCGTGGACTCGGTGAGCATGGAGCTCAGCCGCCGCGAGGCCGGCATCCACGTGCTCGTGCACCCGGTCATCGGCGCCGAGTCCTACATGCACATCGAGATCGATCGCCAGGCGGGCGGGCTGGAGGAGCTGGCCGACGCGCTCCGCCACGTACTGGCGCAGGTGCGCGCGGCGGTCGACGACTGGCAGCCGATGAAGGACCGCCTGCAGGCGCTGGTCGAAGAGCCGGCCCCGGCGGGCGTGGACCCCGCCGAGATCGAGGAGTCCAAGGCGCTGCTGGCGTGGATCGGCGACCACCACTTCACGTTCCTCGGCTACCGCGAGTACTCGCTGGACGGCGACGATCTGCGGGCCGTCGAGGGCTCGGGGCTCGGCCTGCTGCGCGGTGCGGTCGGGCACGTCTCGACCGCGTTCGCCAAGCTGCCGCCCGAGGTGCGCGCGTTCGCGCTGGAGCCGCACCTGCTGGTGCTGACCAAGGCCAACGCCCGCTCGCCGATCCACCGGCCCAGCTACCTGGACTACATCGGCGTCAAGCGCTTCGACGAGGCGGGCAAGGTCGTCGGCGAGCGGCGCTTCCTCGGGCTCTACACGACCGTCGCCTACCGCGAGCTCCCGCGCGACATCCCGCTGCTGCGCCGGACGGTGAACGAGGTGCTCGAGCGCGCCGGCTTCCCACGGGGCAGCCACGACGACAAGGCGCTGAACGAGATCATCGAGACGTTCCCGCGCGACGAGCTGTTCCAGATGAGCGCCGACGAGCTCTACGAGGTCGCTCGCGGCATCCTGGAACTGGGCGAGCGCCAGCGCGTCAGGTTGTTCCTGCGCGCGGACCGCTATGAGCGCTTCGTCTCCTGCCTGGTCTACATCCCGCGCGATCGCTTCAACACCGCCAACCGGCTGCGGATCGGGGAGCTGCTCAGGGAGGCACACGGAGCCGAAAGCGTCGACTGGGAGCTGCGGCTGACCGAGTGGGTGCTCGTGCGGATCCACTACACGCTGCGGCTTGCGCCCGGGACGCTCCCGGACGTCGACGTGCGGGCGCTTGAGGCGAAGGTCGTCGAGGCGACGCGCACGTGGGACGACGAGCTTTCGGCCGTGCTGACCGAGGAGGCGGGCGAGGAGGCCGGGACCGCGCTCTTCCGCCGCTATGGATCGGCGTTCCCGGCCGCGTACCGCGACGACCTGATGGCGCGCTCGGCGCTCGCCGACGTGCAGCGGATCGAGGCGCTGAGCGGCGGCGACGCGCTCGACCTGTCGCTCTACCGCCCGCTGGAGGCCGCGCCCGGCGTGCTGCGCTGCAAGCTCTACCGGCGCGGTGGGCGGGTGTCGCTCTCGGACGTGCTGCCGATGTTCGAGTCGCTCGGCCTGACCGTCACCGACGAACGCCCGTACGAGGTCACGCCGCGCGACGCCGCGCCCGCCTGGATCTACGACTTCGGCCTGGTGGCGCCGGCGGACGCCGACGTGACCGCGATCCGCGACCGCTTCCACGACGGGTTCGCGCGCGTCTGGCGCGGCGAGGCGGAGCTCGACGGGTTCAACGGGCTGATCATCAGCGCCGGGCTGGACTGGCGCGAGGTGACGGTGGTTCGCTCGGTCGCGCGTTACCTGCGCCAGGCCGGGATCCCGTTCAGCGACCGCTACATGGAGCAGACGCTGCTCTGCCACACGGACGTGGCGGCGGGGCTGGTCAAGCTCTTCCACGCGCGCTTCGACCCGGCGCAGACGAGCGGGGACGCGGGCGCGGTGCTGGAGCAGATCGAAGCCGAGATCGACGCCGTCGACTCGCTCGACGAGGATCGCATCCTGCGCAGCTTCCTCTGCGTGGTCGAGGCGATGCTGCGCACCAATTACTACTTGCCGGGACCGAAGCCCTACGTGTCGTTCAAGCTCGATCCGACGCAGATCCCGCTGGTGCCGCTGCCGAAGCCGAAATTCGAGATCTTCGTGCACTCGCCGCGGGTCGAGGGCGTGCACCTGCGCGGCGGGTCGGTCGCGCGCGGCGGTCTGCGCTGGAGCGACCGGCGCGAGGACTTCCGCACCGAGGTGCTCGGCCTGATGAAGGCCCAGATGGTCAAGAACGCGCTGATCGTGCCGGTGGGGGCCAAGGGCGGCTTCGTGGTCAAGCGGGCGGGTGACGACGTCGTCGCCAACTACACGACGTTCATCAGCGCGCTGCTGGACATCACCGACACCTACAACGCGGCGGGCGAGGTCGTGCCGCCCGCCCACGTCGTGCGCCACGACGGCGACGATCCGTACCTCGTGGTCGCGGCCGACAAGGGCACGGCGACGTTCTCCGACATCGCCAACGGCGTGGCCGAGTCCTACGGCTTCTGGCTCGGCGACGCGTTCGCGTCCGGCGGGTCGGTCGGCTACGACCACAAGGCGATGGGCATCACGGCGCGCAGCGCGTGGGTGTCCGTGCAGCGCCACTTCCGCGAGCTCGGCGTCGACGTCCAGAGCGAGGACTTCCGCGTCGCGGGGATCGGCGACATGAGCGGCGACGTGTTCGGCAACGGCATGCTGCTCTCCGAGCACATCCGGCTCGTGGCCGCGTTCGACCACCGCCACATCTTCCTCGACCCGACGCCCGACCCGGCCACCTCGCACGCGGAGCGGCGGCGGCTGTTCGAGCTGCCGCGCTCGTCGTGGGCGGACTACGACACGGCGCTGATCTCCGAGGGCGGCGGGGTCTTCCCGCGCACCGCGAAGTCGATCCCGCTCAGCGCGCAGGTCCGCGAGGCGCTCGACGTCACCGCCGAGCACCTGACGCCGAACGAGCTGATGTCGGCGATCCTGCGCTCGCCCGTCGACCTGCTGTGGAACGGCGGCATCGGCACCTACGTCAAGGCGAAGTCCGAGACCCACGCCGACGTCGGCGACAAGGCCAACGACGCGCTGCGCGTCAACGGCGGCGACCTGCGCGCGAAGGTCGTGGGCGAGGGCGGCAACCTCGGCTTGACCCAGCGCGGGCGGATCGAGTTCGCGCTCAGCGGTGGGCGGGTCAACACCGACGCGATCGACAACGCCGGCGGCGTCAACTGCTCCGACCACGAGGTCAATATCAAGGTCCTGCTGGACACGGTGGTGGCCGAGGGCGACATGACGGTCAAGCAGCGCAACGCGCTGCTCGCCGAGATGACCGACGCGGTCGCCGAGCGGGTGCTGCGCGGGTCCTACACCCAGACGCAGGCGCTGTCGCTCGCCCGCGCACAGGCGCCCGCGATGCTCGACGTGCACGATCGCGCGATGCGCGACCTCGAGGCGCAGGGGCGGCTCGACCGCGCGCTGGAGGCGCTGCCCGACGCCGAGACGGTCGCCGAGCGGCGCACGGCGGGCCTGGGGCTGACGCAGCCCGAGCTGGCGGTCGTCCTCGCCTACGCGAAGATCACGCTCTACGCGGCGCTGCTGGAGTCCGACCTGCCCGAGGACACCGCGCTCGACGACGAGCTCGACCTGTACTTCCCGGCGCCGCTGCCCGAGCGCTTCGGCGACGTCATGCGCCGGCACCGCCTGCGCCGCGAGATCGTCGCCACGCGGGTCACCAACGACCTGATCGACCGGGCGGGGACGACGTTCGTCTTCCGCCTGCGCGAGGACACGGGCGCGTCGCCGGCGGACATCGCGCGCGCCTCGATCGTCGCCCGCGAGGTCTTCGGCGTGCGGTCGCTGTGGGAGGAGATCGAGGCGCTCGACGGCGTCGTCGCCGCCGATGTCCAGGGCGAGATGCTGCTCTCGTCACGCCGGTCGGTCGAGCGCGCGACGCGCTGGCTGTTGCGCACGCGGCCGCTCCCGCTGGACATCAGCGCGCTGAGCTTGCGCTACGCCGAGGGCGCGCAGACGGTGGCGGGCGCGCTCCCGGGCATCCTCGTCGAGTCCGAGCAGGAGGCGTGGCGCGAGCGCGTGGGCAAGCTGACCGAGGCGGGTGTGCCGGAGGCCGTCGCCGGGCGGGTGGCGGCGCAGGGCGCGCTCTTCAGCGCACTCGACATCGTCGAGGTCGCCGGCGCGACGGAGCGGCCGGTGGACGAGGTCGCGGCGCTGCACTTCCTCCTGGGCGGCAACCTCAACCTGCACTGGCTGCGCGACCGCATCGCGCTGCTCCCGCGCGCCAACCGCTGGCAGGCGATGGCGCGCGCGGCGCTGCGCGACGACCTGTTCTCGCTGCACGCCGAGTTGACCACCGACGTGCTGCGCTACGGCGGCATCGACGCGTGGCTTGCCGCCAACCGGCAGGCCGCGGATCGCGCCGCTGAGATCCTCGGTGAGATCCGCTCGGGCGGCACCTTCGATCTGACCACGCTTCCGGTCGCGCTGCGCGAGGTCCGGAACCTGATCGGGCGCGCGGGGTAGCGTGTGAGGCATGCTTTTCGGCGAGGAACACACGCGGAAGTACCGCGAGACCGGCGGCGAGGTCGGTCATGACTGGCAGGGCACGCAGACGCTGCTGCTGACGACCAAGGGACGCAAGAGCGGCGAGCTCCGGGAGCTGCCGTTGATCTACGCCCCCTGGGAGGACACGTACCTGATCGTCGCGTCCAAGGGCGGGGCCGACGCGCCGCCCGCCTGGTACCTGAACCTCGAGGCCGATCCCGAGGTCGAGGTCCAGGTCAAGGAGGATCGCTTCAAGGCCAAGGCGCGGGTGGCGACGCCCGAGGAGAAGGCCGCGATGTGGCCGACCATGACCAAGGAATGGCCCGCCTACGACGACTACCAGAAGAAGACCGATCGGGAGATCCCGATCGTGGTCCTCGAAAGGGCCTAAAGGTCGGCGGCGCGATCGCGGGGCTGCGTCAGCCTCGCGATCTCCGCGCGCGCCTCGTCGCCGAGCTTCTCGAAGCGCAGTGCGTAGATGCGGTACGCCTGCTCGCGCAGCACGCGGGCGCGGCCGTTGATGCGCCCGTGGTCGGGGAGCTCGAAGTCGAGCGTCTCGTCGACGCCGAGCGGCCGGTTGGTGTGCACGCGCATGCCGCCCGGGCCGACGTCGACCGTCTGCGCCTCGATCATCTTGCCCGTGCGCCGGTGCAGCGTGCACTGGAGCGAGATCTCGGTCCGCCAGGTGCGCCGCCGCTCGCTGGTCGCTCCCACGTCAAGGAGTATGCCTCTCAATGGTCTTCTATGAACCCGAACATCGCGACCGCGACCTGCTGCCGCATGACCCCTTTAAAGCGTTTGTCGCCCCGCGGCCGATCGGGTGGGTCTCCACCGTCGGCCCGGACGGCGAAGTGAACCTCGCGCCGTACAGCTACTTCAACGCGGTCAGTGACAAGCCGCCGACCGTGATGTTCTCCAGCGACGGGCCGAAGGACTCCGCGACGTACGCGCAGGCGTGCGAGGAGTTCGTCTGGAACATGGTCACCTTCGACCTGCGCGAGGCGATGAATCAGACCTCGGCGGCGTTGCCGCGCGGGGAGAGCGAGTTCGAGCACGCGGGGCTGGAGATGGCGGCGTCGCGGCTGGTCAAGCCGCCGCGGGTCGCCGCCTCTCCGGTCGCCTTCGAATGCCGCGTGATCGAACGCGTGCAGCTCGCCCACAACATCGTCACGTTCGGCCAGGTCGTGGGCGTGCACGTCGACGAGCGCCACATCGTCGACGGCCGCTTCGACACCGCGGGCGTCAGGCCGATCGCCCGCTGCGGCTACCGCGGCGACTACGCCACCGTCACCGAGCTCTTCGAGATGATCAGGCCCTGACCCGGAAGCTCACGCTCGCGCGTTTGCCACCCACGCTGAGCGTGAGCCGCCGAGCGCCGCGGCGCGGGTGGAACCAACAGGACAGCTGCGGTGGCGAGGAGGAGTTTCACCGCGACAGATTCCCAGCGCGACGGAGCCTTGTCGTCCATCGCTCGGACGAAGTGGGGTCGTTCTTGGGTATGACCTGGAAACGGGTCCGTTGGTCGATCAGGCCCGAGACTGGTTGGATAGGGCTGATGGTTGGTGGTCTGCTCGCCGCGGCGAGCCTGGTGTGTGTGGGATCGGCCGTTCTCCGGCATCGCAGTCGCGTCGCGGCTGTGTGGTTCGCAGCTGCCCTGGCCGCGGCCGCCGCGGATGCCTTCGGTGCCGGTGAGGCCTTCGACGACGTCGCGACCGGCCTGGCGTTCGGCGGGGTCGTCTCGATGGTGCTCCTGCGCCTTGGCCGGCCGCTGACGATGTCGTTCCTGGACGCCGCCATGGGCGCCTGCGCCGTCGGCTCACTCGCCGTCACGACCGGGGCGGAGCTGCCCGCGACGCTCGCGGCGGTCGCCGTCGCCGCCGCGCTCGGGCTCGCGCGCTGGCGGGTGACGATCGCGCTCGGCTGCGGCCTCGTAGGGGTCGTCGCGCTCGGCGAGGCGCCGCTGCTCGCGGCCTTGCCCTTCATCGCCGCCGTCTGGGTGCCAGAGCCCGAAGCCGAGGAGGGGCCGTCGTTCAGTCCGGTCGTGCTCGCCTCGATCCTCGCGTTCGCCGGCACGGCGCTGACGCTGCTCGTCATCGGCCAGTTCGTGAGCCTTCCGCCGGTCGCCGCCACACTCGCGACGGTCACCGTGCTGACCGGGATGGCGCGGGCGGGCCTGACGATCGTCGAACGCCTGCGCGCGAGCGAGCGCGACGCCGTCACCGACGACCTGACCGGGCTCGGCAACCGGCGCTACCTGCTCAGCCGGCTCGGGGAGTCGATCTCCGACAAGGACCACGAGGTCGCTCTGCTGCTGATCGATCTCGACGGCTTCAAGGAGCTCAACGACACGCTCGGGCACTCCGCGGGGGACGAGGTCCTGCGCCAGATCGGCCCGCGGCTGCACGACGCGTTGCGCGAGGGCGCGACGCTCGCCCGCCTCGGCGGCGACGAGTTCGCGGTCGTCCTGGACCCGGGTGACGAGGCGAGCGCCAGCGCGACGGGGCTGCGCGTGCGCGCCGCGCTCGAGCGCTCGTTCGGCGTCGGCGGCATCCGCGTCCACATCGACGCCAGCATCGGCATCGCGCTCTTCCCCGAGCACGCGGACGACGCGCTCGGGCTGCTGCAGCGCGCCGACGTCGCGATGTACGAGGCCAAGCGCACGCGCACCGGCCACGAGGTCTACCTGCCCGCGCGCGACCATCACAGCCGCCGCCGGCTGGAGCTGCTGGGCGAGCTGCGTGACGGCCTGGCGAGCGACGAGCTCGTCCTGCACTACCAGCCCAAGGCCGACATCGCGACCGGCGAGGTGCACGGTGTCGAGGCGCTCGTGCGCTGGGTGCACCCGCGCCGCGGCCTGCTGATGCCGTCGGACTTCCTGCCGCTCGCCGACCACTCCGGCCTCGGCCGCTCGCTCACCGCGTACGTGCTCGATCGCGCGCTGCAGGAGATCGGGGACCGCCGCCGCCACGGCTTCGACCTCAGCGTCGCCGTCAACCTCGGCCCTGCGGACCTGCTGGACCTCGGCCTGCCCAGCGATATCGACCGGGCGCTGGAGAAGCGGCGCTTCCCGCCGTCGTGCCTGCGCCTGGAGGTCTCCGAGGACGTGGTCATGGCCGACCCCGAGCGCACGCTCGAGGTGCTTGCGGGGCTGCGGGCGATCGGCGTCGCCACGGCGCTGGACGACTTCGGCGCCGGGCACGTGTCGCTCGGCCACCTCAAGCAACTCGACCTCGACGAGATCAAGATCGACCGCTCCTTCGTGATGCGGCTCGCCGACGACGCCCGCGACGCCGCGATCGTGCACACGACGGTGGATCTCGGCCGCCGGCTCGGGATGCGGGTCGTCGCCGAAGGCGTCGAGACCTTGGAGACCTGGGACACGCTCGCGGGCCTGCAGTGCGACGAGGCGCAAGGCTTCTACCTCAGCCGCCCGATGACGGCCACGGCGCTCACGGGCTGGCTCCGCGATCGCGCCGCCGCACCGCCCGCAGCGTAGGTACGATCGGCCGCAGTTGGCCTGAATGCGCAGGGATCTCGGTTTTCTGGGGGCGGCAACCGCGGCGACCATCGCCGTGCTGGTTCTGGCGGGTGCGCTGTTCGAGATCGAGGTGCTGCAGGACTTCGGGGGAGCGCGGGCGATGCTCCCGGTCGGCGCGCTGGCGATCCTGACCGCGGCGGCGGGGCTGGCGCGCTGGCGGGCGCTCGGCGCGCCGCTGGTGCTCGGCGGTGTCGTCGCGCTCGCCGGCCTGCTCCCGAGCGGGAACGAGATCCCCGTCAACGCCGCCGTCTGCGTCGTGCTGATCGGGGCGGCGCTGCTCGCACTGGACCGGCGCCCGAGCTTCGCCGACGGGTGTGCGCTGGTCGCCGCCGTGATCGCGGGGCTGGCCCTGATCGGCTACCTCTTCAGCGTGCCCGAGCTGCAGCGCGGGCTGCGCTCGTCGCCGTTCACCCCGATGGCGCTGCCGACCGCCTTCGCGATCCTCGCGTTGAGCGCGGGGCTGCTCGCCGTGCGCCGCGAAGGCGGGCTGCGGGCGCTGTGGGTCAGCGACGGGCCGGGCGGTGCGCTGCTGCGGCGGCTGGCGCCGGTGGTGATCGTCCTGCCGGTCGCGCTCACCTTCCTGTGCCTCGAAGGTCAGCGGCACGGGGTGTTCGGCATGCGCGAGGGTCTGGGCCTACTCGGGGCGTGCCTGATCCTGATCTTCGGCGCGCTGGGCGTGATGATGGGCGGCGCGCTGGAGCGCAACCGGTTCCGGGAGCTGGCGATCATCGACGCGACCGTCGACGCGGTGATCACGCTCGACGCGGGCGGCCGCGTGCGCGAGTTCAACCCCGCCGCCGAGCGGCTGTTCGGCCGCCGCAGCGGGGACGTGATCGGGCGCGAGCTGGCACCGCTCGTGATCCCGCCGGAGCATCGCGAAGCGCACCGGCGCGGGCTCGCCCACGCGGTCGCGACCGGCTCGTCGTCGATCATCGGGCGCCCCGTCGAGCTCACCGCGCTGCGCGCCGACGGGTCGGAGTTCCCCGCCGAGGTGACGATCTCCCGCCTCCTGGATCGCGGACCGGCGCTGTTCGTGGGCCATGTGCGCGATGTCACCGAGCGGTTGCAGGGCGAGCTGGCGGCGCGCTATCTCGCGTCGCTCGTCGAGTCGTCGTGGGACGCGATCGTCGCCATCGGACTGGACGGGAAGGTGACGAGCTGGAACGCCGGCGCGGAGCGCGTCTACGGGTACGCTCGCGACGAGGCCATCGGGCGCCCGATCTCCGAGGTGATCTGGCCACCGGACCGCTGGCACGAGCTCGAGTCGCAGCTCGCTCTGCTGCAAGCAGCGGGGACGATCAGGACCGAGTCGCGCCACATGCGCCGCGACGGCGCCGAGTTCCCCGCCGAGTCGACCGTCTCAGCGATCGCCGATGCGTCGGGCGCGTTCGTCGGGCTGTCGCTGATCGCGCGCGACATCACCGCCCGCCACGAGCTCGAGGAGCAGTTGCGCCAGGCGCAGAAGATGGAGGCTGTGGGTCAGCTCGCCGGCGGGATCGCGCACGACTTCAACAACCTGCTGACGGTGATCTCGGGGTACGGTCAGCTGGCCTTGGCGCGGATCGGCGCGGGCGACGGGGCGGCCGAGCTGGGGGAGATCGAGCGGGCGGCTGAACGCGCGACGGTCCTGACGCGCCAGCTGCTGGCGTTCTCGCGCCGGCAGATGCTCGATCCGGAGGTGCTCGATCTCAGCACGGTGGCGCGCGGGCTGACGCCGATGCTCGAGCGCCTGATCGGCGAGGACATCGAGGTCGAACTGCGCTCGCCCGGCGCGCTGCCCGAGGTGTTCGCGGACGCCGCGCAGATCGAGCAGGTGCTGATCAACCTGGCGGTCAACGCGCGTGACGCGATGCCCGAGGGCGGCAGGCTGCTGATCGAGACCGCTGCTTCCGACGGATTCGTGTGCCTGCGCGTCACCGACACCGGCATTGGGATCGAGCCGGAGGCACTGCCGCACGTCTTCGAGCCCTTCTACACGACCAAGCCGGTGGGTGAGGGGACGGGGCTCGGGCTCGCCTCCGTGCACGGGGCGATCACGCAGTCCGGCGGGCACGTGCGGGTGGAGTCCGAGCCGGGGATCGGCACGACGTTCGAGGTCTATTTGCCGGTGACGTCCGGGCACGCCACGGCTCCTGCGGCGGTCGCGGGCGCGGAACCGGTGGGCGGGCACGAGACGATCCTGTTGTGCGAGGACGAGGAGGGCGTGCGCGCGCTCGTGGAGCTGATCCTCTCGGGCGCCGGCTACCGCGTGCTGAGCGAGGCGCGGCCCACCGCCGTGCTCGCCCGCGACGACCCGCACATCGACGCGCTGGTGACCGACGTGATCATGCCCGAGATGCCGGGGCCGGAGCTGGCCCGCCGCCTGCAGGACTCGCGGCCCGGTCTGCGCACGCTGTTCGTCTCCGGCTACGCGCGCGACACCGTGCACGGTCGTGGGAACCTCCCGCCGGGAAGCGCGTTCCTGGAGAAGCCGTTCGACCGCGAGACGCTGCTGCGAACGCTGCGGGAACTGCTTGATCGCTCTTAGGTCGAACGTCAACTCCGCGCGCGCTTTGTCCCGGTCGCCGTGGTCGACCGTGCGCGTTTGAGGGCCCGTGCGCGGGTCTTGATCAGGTTCGCGCTCGCGACGCGAGCGTCGAGTTTCTCGCGCTCTGCTCACGAAAGTCGACGCTCGCTCACCTTCCCACCTGTCACGTTGCCGTGGGCGGGGTGATCGGCGCCCTCTTCTACGTGAAGAGCGGCGCGAGGTCGAGTTTCGCCATCGCCTCGTCCGGCGGACGCTCCCCCGCCCGCTCGGCGGCGTCGAGCAGCTTCGGCAGGACGTCGACGTCGCCGGTGGTCAGGAGGAACGTCTGCGGGTTGGACAGCACCCAGCTGACGGCGAGGTCGATGTCCCCCTGGTCGGTGAGCGGCTCGTACCAGGTCGAGGCGGTGTGCTCGCGGCCCTCCCACGGCTTGTAGGCGAGGCTCTTGATCGTCTGCAGCGCGACGTTGCGCTCCTTGCAGATCGCCGCGAGGCCGTCGAAGGTCTCGGCGTAGCGCGGGTCCTGCATCTGCACCCAGTTGTACGGGCACAGCACGGAGTCGAAGTCGTGGCGGGCGAGGCTGCGCTGGTGCATCTTCGGGATGCTCAGGCCGTGGCCGGTGACGCCGATGAAGCGCACCAGACCCTCGTCGCGCGCCTCGAGACAGGCCTCCAGCGCGCCGCCGGGGCTGAGGGCGATGTCCCACTCGATCACGTCGCACAGGTTGTGCAGCTGGATCGAGTCCACGTGGTCGACCCCGAGCCGGTCGAGCGAGCGGCGGATCTGCTCGCGCGCCGGGGCGTACTCCCGCTCCCCGGTCTTGGTCGCGACGAAGAACTCGTGGTCGCCTTTGAGCCAGTTCGCGATGCGCAGTTCCGCATCGCCGTAACTGGCCGCGACGTCGATGTGGTTGATGCCGTGCTCGAGGATCACCTCGAGCGTGCGGTCGGCGTCCGTCTTGGAGACGTCGCCGAGCGCCGCGGCACCGAAGATCACGCGGCTGGACTCGTGTCCGGTCGCGCCGAAGGGGGCGCGCTTGATCATCCTCACAACATAAAGGGGACAGTCCCCTTTATGTTCGCCGGGCGCGGCTGGGGGCGACGCGGGGCGGTTCGTCGGGCTGCTTCGGGTAGACGGGCGGCCAGGGCGCGTCCATCAGGCCGCCGGCGCGGTCGCGGGCGTTCATCTCCAGCAGCGGCTCGAGCGACTGCGGGTTTTCGTTGATGGTGGCCCACGGGTCGTCGCGGCCGACGACCGTCGCGAGCGTCAGCTCGTCGGGGTGGACGTCGTCGAGCTCGTCCCAGCTCAGCGGCGTCGAGACCTGCGCGCCCTTGCGCGCCCGCACCGACCAGGCGCCGAAGACCGTCTTGTGCGGCGCGTTCTGGTTGTAGTCGACGAAGATGCGCTTCCCGCGCTCCTCCTTCCACCACGCGGCGGTGAGGATGTCGGGACGGCGGCGCTCGAGCTCGCGCGCGACGGCGACCGCCGCCGACCGCACCTCGTAGGAGTCCCAGCGCGGCTGCAGGCGGACGTAGACGTGGAGTCCGCGGTTGCCGGTCGTCTTGGGGAAGCTGGCGATGCCGTGCTCGTCGAGCAGCGCCTTGAGCTCCCACGCCGCGGCGCGAGCTTCAGCGAACCCGGTTCCGGGCGTCGGGTCGAGGTCGAGGCGCAGCTCGTCGGTGTGTGCGGGATCCTCGGCGAGGTACGGCCAGACGTGAAAGCCGAGGCAGGCGAGGTTGACCGCCCACGCCACGTGCGCGGCGTCCGCGGCAACCAGCGCGCGCGACGGCGTGCCGTTGACGGTCTCGACCGTCGTCGTCTGCAGCCAGTCGGGCGCGCTGTCGGGCACCCGCTTCTGAAAGAACGACTTGCCGCTGGCGCCCTGCGGGAAGCGCTGCATCAGCACCGGCCGCCCGCCCATCGTCCGCAGCAGCGGCTCGGCGACCGCGGCGTAATAGCGGACGAGGTCGAGCTTGGTCTCACCGCGCTCGTTGAAGAGCACCTTGTCCGGGCTGGTGATCCGCACCTCGCGCCCGGCGAGCTCGATTACCGCTTCTTCGGCCACGCCCTGAAGATAAAGGGGACAGTCCCCTTTAGGTTTCTTCGGGGAGCGCGCGCGGCGGCGGCGCGGTCGATCATGACCGAAAGGTTAGGAGTCCGCGGCGGGATGGCGGTCGTCTATCTCGCCTACGAGGCCAGCCTGGACCGCCACGTCGCGCTCAAGGAACTCGACCTGCGGTCCTCGGATCCGCGGCTGGTCGAGCGCTTCCTCGCGGAGTCGCGCATCGCCGGCTCGTTGCGGCATCCGAACATCGTCACGGTCCATCGGTTCTTCGAGCACGACGGCGCGCCCTACATCGCAATGGAGTACCTCGAGCGCGGGTCGTTGCGGAGCTACGTCGGGCTGACCACGGTCGCGCAGGTCGCCGGCGTGCTGGAGGCGGTACTGGCCGGGCTCGCGCACGCCCACGACGCCGGCGTCGTGCATCGCGATCTCAAGCCGGAGAACCTGCTCGTCACCGCCGACGGCGGCGTCAAGATCGCGGACTTCGGGATCGCCAAGGCGTTCGGGCGCGTCAGCCAGCACCTCACCCAGACCTGGTTCATGATCGGCACGCCCACCTACATGGCCCCGGATCAGGCGATCGGGACCGAGATCTCGCCGCAGACCGACTTGCACGCGCTCGGCGTGGTCACGTTCGAGCATCGACCGATGTCGGCAGCCGGGTCGTCGCCTGGCTGCGGTCATCCTCCAAGGCACAGGCCAAGCTCTGCAAGGCCTGGCAGAACGGCAGTTGAGGCTCAGGCCTCGATCGCGTCGTGCAGGCGCTGCGTGAGCTCGGCGGGCGTCTCGCCCGGGCGGGGATGCAGCGGGCGCGCGAAGGTGACCGTGGTGCGGGCGCGGCGGTTGAGCCCGCGCCCTTTGGGCATCACGAGCGCCGAGCCTTCGATGTGGACCGGGATGATCGGGACGCCGGCGGTCAGCGCGAGTTCTGAGACGCCGTGGCGGTAACCGTCCGGCCCCGCCCCGCGGGTGCCCTGCGGGAAGAGCATCACGTTGCGGCCGTCGCGCAGGTGCGCGGCCGCCGCGGCCAGACCGCGGCGCTGGCCGCCGCCGCGGTCGAACGGGAAGGTGTTGATCCAGAACCCGGACGCCAGCGCGTAGCCGCGCTTGCGGTAGAAGCGGTCCGACGCGGCGCCGACGACCGTGCGCGAGCGCCAGGAGTGCGGGAGGCTGAGCAGGACGAGCGGCGTGTCGATGTCGCTCTCGTGGTTGGGCGCGAGGATCGCGGGCTGGGGCGCATGGATCAGGTCCTCGGCGCCGACCACCGTCGGCTGGGAGACGAGCTTCGTCGCCGGGAAGAGCAGGGTCTGCTGCGCGATCTCGCGCAGCAGCGCGGGGCGCGGCTCGCGCAGCCACGCCTGGTCCTCGACGCCGCGCTCGGCCCACGGGTCCTTGCCGGCGCTGACCGTCCGCCACTTGCGGGGTGTGGATTCCCGGCGGGTGGGGTTGGAGCCCGCCAGCTTCTCCAGCCGGCGGCCTCCAGAGGCGAACTTCATTAGGCCTCGACCTGCGCGTAGAACAGCGGCGGGCAGTGGAAATGGGTCAGCGACGGATCGCGCCCGACGACCTGCTCGGCCATCTCCAGCGCGTCGCGCATCGTGTCCGCGCGGCGGAAGCCGAGCCTGCGGCAGGCCTCGGGGTCGCCGCCCACGAAGATCACGTCGCCGAGGTGCTGCAGCGCGTGCGCGCCCCAGTACCACATGTAGAACGGATGGACGCCGTGGTAGGCGTAGCTCTTCCGGTACAGGTGGCGGTACCACTCGTCCTCGGCGTAGGACTTCTCGAAGCGCTGCTCGATCTCGATCGGGTCCGTCGTGGTCGCCAGCACCTCCTCGTAGAAGTCGACGTAGGAGGGGTGGTGGACCGGGTGGAACTCGCGCGTGACCGGGTGGGTGAAGATCATCACGCCGCCCTCGCGCACGAGCGGGACCCCGTGGTAGAGGTTGAAGAAGTACCCGAGGCCCATGCACATCACGAGCACGGGGTTGAGGATCGAGTTGACGTTGTACGGGCCGACGTAGGGCAGCCCGGCGGTGACGATGTCCGCCTGCCCGCGCACGCCGACCGCCTGCTGGGCCGCGCAGTGCTCGAGCGTCACCTCATGGACCGGGGCGACGGCGCCTGCCTGCACGCCCGTCACCGCGTACGGCGCGGTCGACTTGTGGAACGCGGCGCGCCGCAGCTTCGGGTTCATCCGGTCCGTCGTGCGCTTCAGCGCCGCGAACGTCGCCTGGTCGCGCGGCGTCCAGCGGGCCTCGGGCTTGGCGAGGAACGCGAGCGGCCCGTCGAACATGTCGTTGTTGAGCGTCGTCTCGATGTGGAAGATCGGGACGACGGCCTCGACGACGTCGCCCTGCCGCGAGGCGCTGTTGTGCAGCTCGGACTTCGACGGGTCCATGAACGACTTCGAGTGGCGCATCGTGTGCACGTTGTGGTGCGCCTTGACGCTGTTGTACGTGCCCAGGCCGACCGCGACCGACTTGTGGCCGCCGTCCATCGTGACCAGGTTGATGTTCACGTAGATCAGTAGGTCGGACTCGGCCGCGCGCTTGGACAGCTCGACCGCTTCGCCGTGGCGGGTTTCGCCCAGGTCGACGATCTCCGTCGGGTCCTCGGCGTCGTGGTTGTAGAGCCGGTCCGGGTAGAACTCGTCGAAGATCCGGTCGCCGACGGCGCGCTTGAGCTCGTTCGGCGTCATCCGCCGGTGCAGCGCCAGCGCGGCGATCAGGTGGATGTCCTCGACGCCCGCGCGATACGCCCGCTCGAGCACGTGCTCGATGACGCGGCCGCGGATGTCGGGCAGCTTCATCGGCGGCAGCGGGAGGCTGATGTCGTCGAAGGCGATCGTCAGCTTCATGCCCGGGCTCAGGAGCGAGTCCAGCGGGTCCATGCCGAGCGGGGAGTCCAGCGCCGCGGCGATCGCGGCGTCGACGTCGATGAGGCCCTTCAGCGGCGGCGGCGGGTAGACGATCCGGCTGCCGACCGGGAGCCGCTCCAGGCGGAAGGTCTCACCGGAGTGGAAGAGCGTCGGCGGCGAGTTCTCGTGGACCTCGACGACGCAGGCTTCGCGCTCGGCGGCGGGGTGGCGGCGCTTGGAGCGCTCGATCATGCGGGTGGGCGCGATGCTCATCAGGCGGCTATCTCGAAGACAGTTTTGGCGTGGCCCGCTCGCGCGGCTTTCGGGGCGTGCTCGATGGCCTTCTTGTGGGAGCGCAGCGGCCAGCCGCGGTCGATCAGGCGGCCGGGCTTGAGCGTCTTGGCGAACTCCAGCGCGGCCGGGAAGTCGTTCTCGTACCCGTACGCGCTCTGGATCTGCAGCTCGCGCAGCCACGCCGCGGCGAGGTCGGCCTTCAGCTCGCCGGGCATGCCGACGAGGATCACGCGGCCTCGCGCCCGCGTGATCGTGGTGGCCTGCTCCAGGCTCGCTCCGGTCCCCACACAGTCAAGTACACGGTCGAAGCCGCCAAGCAACAGTTCGCGGTTCTGATGACCGACCAGCCTGCGGGAATTCGTGATCCGCGCGCCCTCGATGTAGATGCGATCGGGCGCGCAGACGTCATCGGCGCCGAAGCGTCGCGCGGCGGTCTGCTGGCCCGCGTGCTTGGCGACGGCGATCAGCGTCGCGCTCGGCGCGGCCTCGCGCACGGCCGCGAGCGTGAGCAGCCCGATCGTGCCCGCGCCGATGATCGCGACGTTGTCCCCGGGCTGGATGTCGGCGATGCGGGCGGCGTGCAGCGCGCAGGCGAGCGGCTCGACGAGCACGGCGTCCTCGTCCGACAGGTCGTCCGGGACGGTGTGCAGCTGCGACTCGTGCGCGACCAGGCCCTCGCTCCAGCCGCCGCCGGTCTCGCGGCAGAAGCCGGTCTGCAGGCCGGCGCTGATCGTGCCGTCGGTCGTCTGGCGGCAGAGCGCGATCAGGCCCTGCGCGCACTCGGGGCACGGCGTCAGGCCGCGGGCGCTGCAGCCGAGCGCGGGCTGCACGACGACCCGCTCGCCGCGGCGCGGGCCGGCGCCGATCTCGCCCACGATCTCGTGGCCGGGGACGAAGGGCGTGCTGGTCAGCGTTGCGAGGTGCAGCGACGCCTTGCCAGAGAGCAGCGCGAGGTCGGAGCCGCAGATGCCGGTGAGCGTGGGGCGGATCGGCAGCCAGTCCTTGCCGGGAGCGCGCGGCGGGCGGATCTCGCTCAGCTCCAGCGCGCCCGCGCCCGGAAGGTTCGCCTTGGCCGCGACGTACTTCGCGAGGCTCGGGGTGTAGGTCAGCGCCTGCACGGTTTACACCGCCGCCCGTTCGGTCGTCCACGTCTCGATCGGCCAGCGGCGGCGCCGGGCCTCCCGCGAGAGCCGGAAGTCCGGGTTGATCGGGTGCGGGTGGCCGACCAGCTCGAGCATCGGGAGGTCCGCGAGGCTGTCGCCGTAGGCGTGGCAGTCGCTCAGCTCGACGCCGTGGTCGGCGGCGAGGCGGGCGGTCAGGCTCGCGCGGCCGTCGGCGGTCAGCGGCGGCTCGGCGAGCTCGCCCGTGAACCGCCCCACGCGCTCCACCAGCCGGGCGGCGATCAGCTCGTCCGCGAGGTGCTCGAGCGACTCGACGAGGAAGTCGAGCGCGCCCGTGACGAGGACGACGCGGTCGCCGCGGCGCTTGTGCTCGCGGATGCGGCGGATCGCCTCGTGCTGGATGCGTGGCTGGATGAAGTCCGGCAGCGCCTCCTTGGCCTGGCGGCGCAGCTCGCGCGCGGGCAGGTCCTTGTAGAGGCGGTAGAAGCTGCGGTTGAAGGCCGTGCGGCTGCGCCGGTCCTCCATGATCCAGCCGGGCACGCGGGCGGCGACGCCCGCCGACCACACGAGCTTGTCCAGCTCCGGCATGTCGCGCGTGCGCAGCCAGGCGTAGAAGTGGGCGACGGTCGAGTCCAGGACGACGCCCTCGACGTCGAAGACCGCCAGCGCGGGCGGGCCTTCGGGCGCGGGCCGGCGGCCGGCCGAGCGGGTCTTCTTCGGGCCCGCGGCGGGCGGCACGGCGATCGCGCGCAGCGCCGGCAGATGGACCTCGCCGAGGTAGTGGTCCCAGTCGATCTCGTCGACGTCGAAGCCGAAGCGCTCGCGGTCGTCCGGGTGCAGCTGGTCGAGCAGCTCGCGCGTGTTGCGGTCGTCGAAGACGCAGTCCAGCGCGCCGTAGGGCGAGTAGATCTCGTTCAATCGCCGCAGCCGGTCGACCTTGCGCTGGTCCTTGTGCAGGCGCAGCTCGATGTCGTCGCTGCGCGGGATCGGCAGGCGGTCGAGGAGCTCGCGGCCCTTCTTGAGGACGTTGTCCGCGCGGTTGAGCGCGGTCATGATCTCCGCGCGGCTGGAGAGGCGCCACTCCGGCACGTCGACCGGGAGGCCGTCCTCGTCCGGGATCGGCCGGTCGCGGAAGTACCGCGTGGTGATCACGGCCATGTCGTGGATCGTGAACGGGTTGCGCATGCCCGTCGACACGTTCATGGTGCGGACGGTGCCGTCGGCCGGCGGGAACGCGGACGCGACGAGGCAGGCGTTGGCGACGAAGTCGACCGGGATCAGATCCATCCGGATCGAGCGGCTGGCGGCGAAGCGGCCCGGGATGATCCCCGCGCCGTAGCCGAGCAGGATCGGGTCGGCGACCTTCAGCGACTCCATCCACCCCGGGTACGGGGTGTGGAGGGCGGACTCGACGATCGCGGGGCGCACGATCGTCAGCCGGCGCGGGTTGGCCGCCATCAGCGTGCGCTCGCCGATCGCCTTGCTGAGGCCGTAGGTGTCGCTCCAGCCGAGGGCTCGCGCGCGCTCGCGGCCGCGCTCCGTGAGCTGGTCGCGGACCCAGGCGTAGCGGAGGATCTCGGCGCGGGTGCCGGTCGCGGGGCCGCCCGCGGGGCCGACGTCGCGCTGGGCCTCCTTGACGAAGCGGTGCTGATGCAGCGGGAGGCGCGACTCGGCTTCGATGTCGCGGCGCCAGGCCTTGGCGGCGTCGAGCTCCGCGTTGAGGTCCAGCCAGGGCTCACCCGGCGCCGTGCCGCTCGGGCGCTCGAGCACGAGGCCGGTGCGCGAGCCCGCGGCGTACGCGGTCGAGACGTGGATGAAGTACGGATCGTTGCCGCCGTGGCGGACGGCCTGCAGAAGCCGGGTCGGGCCCTTGCTGTTGAGCTCCAGGGCTTCGTCCATCGCCTGCTCGAAGGAGACCGAGGCGGCGCAGTGGATGACGACGTCGTAGTGCCCTTCGACGGTCAGGTGCTCGTCGCCGAGGTCGCCGCTGATCGCTTGGACCGCGCTGCCGTCGAGACCTTCGAACGGCGCGCTCGTGAGCACCTGGTTCTGGAGCCGGTCGCCGGCGTCGCCGCGCAGGAGGACCGTCACGCGCGTGTCGGGCAGCTCGCGGACGATCTGGGCGAGCAGGGCCTTGCCGACGAAGCCGGAGGCACCGGTCAGCAGCAGCGCCTTACCGGCGAGCCGCTCCTGCATCGTCACGTTGAGTACCTCTTCCTCGGGCAGAGGGGCACCGTACCACCCTCTCTACTAACGTGTCAGTAGATGGCCTCCCAGGACCGCATTCTGGAAGCGGCGCGTGGAGAGTTCGCTCTTCACGGCTATGGCGCCCGGCTGCAGGACATCGCCGAGCGCGCGGGTCTCACCCACCCGACGCTGCTCTACCACTTCGGCTCCAAGGAGAAGCTCTACGCCGCGGTGATCGAGCAGGCGATGCTCGACTGGGCCGCGATGACCTCACTCGCCGTGTCCGCGGCGCCGGTCGGCTTTGAGCGCGTCGCCGCGCTGGTCAACGCGGGCATGGAGTTCTTCGCCACCCATCATGACTTCGTCGTGATCTGGCGGCGCGAGGCGATCGAGGGCGGCGGGCGCCTTGAGGTCGCGATGGCCGAGCACATGCGGCCGTTCCTGGATCGTGCCGTGGCGTTCCTGGAGCGCGAGGTCGCGGCGGGGCGGCTGCGGCCGCACGACCCGGTCGAGCTGATGCAGCTCGTCTACGGCGCCGTCTCGACCTACTTCTCCGACGCGGGCTTCCGCGCGCGGCTGAGCGGGATCGACCCGATGACGGCGGAGGCGCGTGCGCGCTTCCGCGACGCGCTCACCGCGATGCTGCGGGACGCACTAGCGCCGCGTTGAGCCGTCCCGAGCGGAACGGCTCTTTGTCGATCACCGCGTGGCGGTAGCCGGCGGCTTTGATGGCGGCGAGGATCTGCGGCTCGTGGTTGAGGGCGCGTTGGAGGTCGCTCGCGTCGACCTCGAGCCGGCCCATGATCCCGTGGTGGCGCACTCGTAGGACGGGGAAGCCGAGGGCGCGGACGTTGCGCTCGGCGCGGTCGATCAGCTTCAGCGTGTCGGGATCGACGGCGGTGCCGTAGGGGATTCTCGAGGCCAGGCACGGCGTGGCGGGCTTCTCGGCGCTGGGGAGCGCGAAGTGCCGCGCAAGCTCGCGGACCTGGGTCTTGGGGACGTCGTGCAGCGGGTGGACGACGTCGTGCTCCGCCGCGGCCTTGAGGCCGGGACGCCAGTCGCCCTGGTCGTCGAGGTTGGCGCCGGAGAGCAGGGCGTGGTAGCCGCGGTGCGTCGCGAGCGCCGCGAGGGTGTCGTAGAGCTCGGACTTGCAGAAGTAGCAGCGGTCGGGGGCGTTCTTTCGATAGCCCGCGCGTGCCAGTTCGTTGGTGTTGACGATCTCGTGGGCGATGCCGATGTGGGCGGCGACGCGCCTCGCGCCGTCGAGCTCGCCTTGCGCGACGGCGGGTGACACGGCGGTCACGGCGAGCGCCTTGTCGCCGAGCGCTTGGTGGGCGATCGCGGCCACGACGCTCGAGTCGACGCCGCCGGAAAACGCGACGACGACGCTGTCGAGTTGCACGATCCGGGCCTCGAGTTCGGCAAGAGTGGTCACGAATCCACCTCCTGGGTGGATTCGTGACCACTCGCGAGCGCCCGGGCCCACACGACCTTGACGGGGGCGCCGAGGATGCGCGCGGCGCGCTCGCAGTCGGCGTGCTCCGGCGCGAGGTTGACGATCCGGCCGTCGAGCTTGCCCACCTTCACGCGGACCGGTTCCCCGCCGACGTCCACGCTCAACCACTCGCGGGCGAGCTCGACGCGGTCCAAGTGGGCGATGCGCACGCCGAGCGTGCTCGTCTCGCGCAGCATCGCCTCGGCGACCGCGCGCTGATCCTGCGGTCGCGTCAGCGCCGACAGGGTGAACGCCGGGCGGCCGCGCTTCATCTGGATCGGCGTGGTCCAGACGTCCAGCGCGCCCGCGTCGAAGCAGGCCTTGGCGGCGTCGGGCGCGAGCTCGGGGATCAGGTCGTCGAGGTTGGCCTCGATCAACGAGACGCCCTGGGGCGTGCGCGCTTCGGTGCCGACGATCACCCGCACGACGTTGGGCAGCTGCTTCAGGTCACGTGACCCGGCGCCGTAGCCCGAGCCTTCGACGCGCATCGCCGGGATGTCGCCGAACTCGTCCGCGAGCGAGGCGACGAGCGCCGCGCCCGTGGGCGTGACGAGCTCCATCGCGATGTCGACCCCGTGGATCGGCGCGCCCTCGAGCAGCGTGAGCGTCGCGGGAGCGGGGAGCGGGAGCCGCCCGTGCGCGGCGTCGACGAATCCGCGGCCGACGGGGAGCGGCGAGCAGACGACTCGCTCGATGTTCAGCGACTCGAGCGCGAGCGCGACGCCGACGACCTCGCCGATCGCGTCGACCGCACCCACCTCGTGGAAGTGCACCGCCTCCGGGGCGATCCCGTGGATGCGGCCCTCGGCGATCGCGAGCCGTTCGAACGCGGCTTGTGCGCGGGCTCGCGGCCGCTCGGGAAGCTGCGCCGCGTCGATCTGCGCGCGGATCGACGACCAGTGCCGGTGCGGCTGCCCGGGGTCTCCGTGGACGGTCACCGTCGTCGCGGAGATCCCGTGCCGCTCGGCCGTTCCGAGCTCGATCCGCAGCCCGTCGACCTGCAGGTCGGGCAGCTCGACTTGCGCGCCGGCGTCGATCAGCGCACCGAGCAGCATGTCCCCGGCGACACCGCCGATGCAGTCGATGTAGAGAACGCGCGTCATTCCGGCCGCTCCGCGGCGGCATGGCCGCCGGCCGTCGCCCGCGTCGCCGCGTCGTGATCGCGCGGCGCCGACTGCCTCGCGATCCGGGCCGCGATCGTGCCCGCGCCGAACCCATCGTCGATGTTCACGACCGCCACCCCCGCCGCGCAGGACGTGATCATCGCGAGCAACGCGCTCACGCCGCCGAACGTCGCGCCGTAGCCGGTGCTGGTCGGCACCGCGATGACCGGGGCGGCGACGAGCCCCCCGACGACCGAGGCCAGCGCCGCGTCCCACCCCGCGACCACGACCACGCAATCCGCGCGCTTCAAGTCCTCCAGCGCCGGCTCGAGCCGGTGCAGCCCCGCCACGCCCGCGTCCCGGTGGACGACGACGGTCGTTCCCAGCAGCTCCGCTCGCACCTGAACCTCGCGCACGACGGGGCCATCGGAGGTCCCGCCCGAGACGATCGTCACCACGCCGCGCGGAGTGGGTGTCTCGCGCGCCACCCAGGCGAGCCGCGCGCGCTCGTCCTCCTGCGCGTCGGCCGCGACGCTCCGCAGCGCCGCGCGAGCCGCCTCGTCGGCGCGGGTGACGAGCACGCTGCTCGCCCCGCCGTCCAGCAGCGCGGTCGCGATCGCCGCGATCTCCTCCGGCGTCTTGCCCTCGGCATAGATCGCCTCGGGCGCGCCTTGACGCGCCTCGCGGTCCGTGTCGACGCGGGCGAACCCCAGATCCACGAACGGCCGGTCCACCGCCCGGAGGTTATCTGGGGCGGGCGAGCTCACCCAGCGGGTCGGGGAAGCGCGGGGTCCAACCGAGCTCCGTGTGGGCGCGGGCGGAGGTGAAGCGCTGGTCGAGGGCGAACGCCTCCGCGATCGGGCCCATCGACGCGCGCGCCGCCTCCAGTGAGATCGAGGACGACCCGCCGAGCGCGCCGACGACCTCGCGCAAGGTCGGTTCGCCCGGCCCGACGCCGAGGTAGCGCGCACCCGCCGGCGCATCCAGCGCCCGGACGTAGAGATCCGCGATGTCCTCGCGGTGCACGAGCGGCCAGCGGTTTGCGCCGTCGCCGATGTACTGCAGCGGCCCCGCGAAGAACTGCTCGATCAGGCCGGCGTGGCCGCCGTAGACCAGGCCCGGCATGACCAGCCGCCCACCCGCCTCGAGCACCAAGCGCTCGTTCTCCGCGCGCCAGGCGACGATCGCGGGCGGGTTCTGCGGCGCGTCCTCGTCGGCGATGCCGTCGGTGTCGCCGTAGACCCAGACGCCGCCGGTGTGGACGTACACGCCACTCGCCGAGAGCATCGCGAGCGCCGCCTCGCGGTCGACCCGCGCGCCGTCGCCGCCGTAGTCGGCGGCGAGGTGGATGACCGCGTCCGCGTGGGACGCCGCCGAGCGCAGCACGTCGAGGTCGGTGAGGGAGCCGAGCACGGTCGTCGCGCCCGGCACCTCACGGGGCGTGCGCACGAGCGCCGAGACGGAATGGCCGGCTGCGTTGAGCGCGGCGATGGTGGCCGGGCCGAGGTATCCGGTACCTCCGGTGATGAACACGTTCATGGCATCTACCGTGCCCCGCGAACGCCCGCTTTTCCAAGACCGATGTGGTCGCCGGTGATACGATCACGGCATCACAGACCTCGATCTCGTCAAGGTCCGCGGGTTCGTCGCCGTCGCCGAGGAGCTGCATTTCCGGCGGGCAGCGGAAGCGTTGCACATCGCCCAGCCCGCGCTGAGCCGGCAGATCCAGGCGCTCGAGCAGCAGCTCGGCACCAAGCTCCTCGAGCGCGACCGCCGCTCGGTCAGCCTCACCCCGGCGGGACGGCAGCTGCTCGACGACGCGGTGCCGCTGCTGGCCGCCGCCGACGCCACCCGCCGGCGCGTGCAGCGCGCCGCCCGCGGCACCAACGCGCTCGTCGTCGGCTTCCGCACCGGGATCATCCCGACCGCCGCGGTGCGCGCGTTCTCCGCCGCGCACCCGGACGTCACCGTCGAAGTGCAACGCCTGGAGTGGGACGACCAGGAGCAGGCGGTGCTGAGCGGGCGGGTCGACGTCGCGTACGTGCGCCGTCCGATCGACCCGCGCGGTCTCAAGCTCATCCCGCTCTACGAGGAGCGCCGGCTCGCCGCGCTGCGCTCCGACCACCCGCTCGCCACTCGTCAAACGCTCACCGAGGCCGACCTGGCCGGCGAGCGCCACCTGCGCTACCTCGAGCCGCTGAAGACCTCAAGCGCCCGCACGACCGTCCTGCGCAGCGTCGAGGAGAAGCTCGAATACGTCGCGACCGGCCACGGCATCATCGTCCTGCCGCTCTCGGCCACCAAGCACTACACCCGCCCCGACATCGTCTACGTGTCGGTCACCGATGCCGAGCCCGACGAGGTCCTGCTGGCACACGAAGCCTCGCGCCGGTCACGGCGCATCGCGGATTTCGCCGCTATCGCGGCCGCCGACGGTTCGCTTTAACCCCACGCCGGAGTACGGCTGGCCCGACCGGAATAGACGGGGAGGCCACGCGTCAAACAGGTGTGAACCCCCTGGGGCGAGAACTTCACAGATAGGACTATTCACGTCAGTCGCCCCCGCAGAACAGGACCCGGCCATGACGACCTCCACCACCTCCACCCGCGAACTCGCCCACCGCCGCAACGACGGCCTGGACATCCGCCTCCTCTGGGACGCGGAGACCGATCGTGTGCGTGTCGCGCTGCACGACGCCAAGACGGGAGAGGGCTTCGAGGTCGAGGTCGGGCCGGGCGAGCGCGCGCTCGACGTCTTCCATCACCCGTTCGCCTACGCCGCCTTCCGCGACGCCGCTCGTAAGCGCTCGCGGGAATACGCCGGAGCGGCCTGATGCAGGTCCCGGACGGCACCGTCTGGACGGGCCGCTACCCCACCGCGCCGGGCTCCCCGCCGCGCGCCGTGGTGGTGCGCGTACGCGCCCAGGGCTGGACGTCGGTCGACTTCGACATCGAGCACGCGTACGGCGATCCGGTCGGCATCGGCCAGGGCAGCCTCCCCACCGCCCTCTTCGCGCGCCGCTTTGATCGCATCTTCTGACCGCGGGTGAGATGATGCGTCGGCGATGCCGACCGATCTCACGGTGGTGTTGGCGGATGAACCCGGCGAGCTCGCCCGGCTCGGCGAGGTGACCGTGGCCGCGGGCGTGTGCCTGCGCGGCATGGCCGCGTTCACGGGCGAAGGCCGCGGCTTCGTGCACGCGCTCGTCGACGACGGCGACGTCGAGAAGGCGACCAAGGCCCTCAAGCAGGCCAAGATGAAGCTCGCCGACACGCGCGAGGTGATCGTCGCCGACGTCGGTCCCGGCGGCCTGACGGACGTGATGCTCGCGCTGTCCGAGGCCAACGTGAACGTCGATCTCGCCTACACGGCGCTCGGTGGCAGCAAGGTCGTGATCGCCACGGACGACGTCTTCAACGCGCGCGACGCACTCACTGAGATCGCAGGAAGTGCTCGAGCGGACGTCCGAGTGCGCAGCGCTCCTCATCGGTGAGCTGCGCGTCTGCGAGTTCCTCGCCGCGGATCGGCGCACCGTCGTAGAACGGCCGCCGAGCGGGTGCAGCGTGTCGGGCTCGAAGCACTGCGCTCGCGCGAGGACTTCGTCGACGAGGTGTTCCGGGCTCCATTCGGCCACGTAGGCTCAGAGTGTGCTGCCCGCCGATCTCGCCTACGCCGGTCTCGCCCGCCAGGCACAGCTCGTCCGCGACGGCGAGGTCACCGCGCGGCAGCTGGTCGACCTGAGCCTCGAGCGGATCGCGCGCTTTGACCCGCAGCTGAACGCGTTCGCGGCGGTCTACGCGGAGCAGGCGCGCCGCGCGGCCGAGGACCCGCGGCCCGGTCCGCTCTCGGGCGTGCCGATCGCGGTCAAGGACGAGATGGACATCGCCGGCGAGATCACCAGCCACGGCACGGGGGCGATCACCGAGCGGGCACCCGCCGACTCCGAGATCGTCCGCCGCCTGAGAGAAGCGGGCGCGATCGTGGTCGGCAAGACCAAGATGCCCGAGCTCGGCCTCTGGCCGTTCACGGAGTCGATCACCTGGGGCGTGACCCGCAACCCGTGGGACACCGACCGCACACCGGGCGGCTCCAGCGGCGGCTCGGCGGCCGCGGTCGCCGCCGGCCTCGTGCCCGCGGCCGTCGCGGCGGATGGGGCGGGCTCGATCCGCATCCCCGCCGCCTGCTGCGGGCTCTTCGGCCTCAAGCCGCACAGCGGGCGGGTGCCGAAGACGCCGCACGACGAGGATGGCCATTGGATCTGCTTCGGCGGCCTCACCCGCTCGGTCGCGGACTCCAAGCTGCTGCTCGACGTCATCGCCCCGGGCATCGAGATCCCCGAGCCCCGCCCGCTCAAGATCGCCTACTCCGAGCAGTTCCCGCCGGGCACGCGCGGAAAGCTGACGCCCGAGATGCGGGCCGCGATGCGGAAGACGAAGGCGCTCCTGCGCGACCTGGGCCATCAGGTCGTCGACAAGGGGCCCGACTTCCGCGTCCGTGACCTCCCGATCGTCCTGGCGATCATGTTCCGCGGGATCCGCGACATCGTGGACGAGATCGAGCACCCGCAGCGCCTGGAGCGGCGCAGCCGGCACCTCGCCCGTCCCGGCCGATTGGTCTCGGATCGGCGGGTCGACAAGCTGCTCGTCGCCGAGCGCCGGCTCGCCGAGCGGGTCGGCCGCCTCTGGGACGAGGTCGACGTGCTGTTGACGCCGATCCTGGCGGCTCCCGCGGTCCCCGCGCAGCTGATGGAGGGCCGCGGCGCCACGGTCACGTACCTGTGGGAGAGCGGCTGGGTGCCTTTTGGCGTCCTGTGGAACTCGACCGGCCAGCCCGCGGCGTCCGTGCCCGCCGGTTTCGCCCCGGATGGGCTCCCGCTGGCCGTCCAGCTCGTCGGCCGCCCGCACGGTGAAGGCACGCTGTTCGCCCTTTCCCAGCAGATCGAGGACGCGCGCCCGTGGGGACCTCACCGCCCCGCCGCTTTCGCTTGGTAGCGTGCGCGCCGCATGGCGGGCTGCCGTATCTGCTCAGGAGATCTGGAGCTGAAGGTGCAGGGAGATGGCGCGACGGTCACGGCCGCCGCGCTGTCGCCGTCCGCTCACGCGGTGGGCGGCCACGGTGATCTGCTCGAATGCGTCGAGTGCGGGACGGTCCAGCAGCCGATCCTGCCCCAGGGCGCGGAGCTGCACGACCTCTACCGGGACATGCGCGACGAGGAGTACCTCGGCGAGGAGGCCGGGCGGCGCGCGACCGCGAACCGCCTGCTCGACCTGATCGGCGAGCACGTTCCCTCCGGCCGGTTGCTCGACATCGGCTGCGGGCATGGGCTGCTGCTCGACGAAGCCCGCGGTCGGGGCTACAGCACCGTGGGGCTCGAACTGAGCCGCGAGGGCGCGCGCTACGGGCGCGAGACGCTCGGGCTGGACGTCCGCGAAGTGCCGCTCGAGTCCTTCAGCCAGAGTCGCAACGGCGACGCGCCCGGCGAGTTCGACGCGATCGTGCTGGCCGACGTGCTCGAGCACCTCGACGATCCGGTCGCCGCGATCGACAGCTGCGCCCGCCTCCTGCGGCCGGCGGGTGTGCTGTGCGTCGTCACGCCGGATCCGTCGTCGCTGACCGCGAAGGTGGCGGGCGGCCGCTGGTGGGGCTATCTCCCCGCGCACACGGTGCTGCTCCCGCGCCGGACGCTGCGCGAGCTGATCTCCGCCCGCGGCCTGGTGATCTCCGCCGACGTGCCGTTCGTGCGGACGTTCGCGGCGAAGCGCTGGGTGACCGGGCTCGCGGAGCGGCTCGGGCCGGCGAGCGGCGTGCTGATGGCGGCGGCCGAGCGCATGCCGCCGTTTCCGATCAGCCTCTCGCTCGGCGACGAGCGCGTCATCCTCGCCCACCGCACGCCGGTCCGCCACCCGCTCGAGCCGCTGCTGCACAGCACCAACGGCCACGCGCAGGTGCACGTCGTCCTGCCCGCCTACAACGCGGTGCGCACGATCCCGGACGTGGTCAAGGAGATGCCGGCCCACGTCGCCGACCGTGCGCTGCTGATCGACGACCACTCGCCCGACGCGACGTCGGCGGTCGCGATCGAGCACGGGCTCGACGTGCTCCGCCACCCGACGAATCGCGGCTACGGCGGCTCACAGAAGACGGGGTACGTGCGAGCCTTGCGCGACGGCGCCGAGGTCGTCGTGATGGTGCACGCCGACAACCAGTACGACCCGAGCCTGATCGCCGAGATGGCCGCGCCGATCCTGGCCGGCGAGGCCGACATCGTGATCGGCTCGCGGCTGCTCGACGACCGCGCGATCGCGGGTGGGATGCCGCGCTGGAAGTGGGTCGGCAACCGGCTGCTGACGACGATCGAGAACCGCGTGTTCGGGGTGCGCTTCTCCGAGTACCACACGGGCTACCGGGCGTTCAGCGCCGACTTCCTGCGCTCGATCCCGTTCCTGCGCAACTCCGACGACTTCGTCTTCGACCAGGAGATCTTCGCCCAGATGCTGGCGCGCGGCGCCCGCGTGCGCGAGATCCCGATCCCGACGCGCTACTTCCACGAGGCGTCGTCGGTCGACTTCCTCACCAGCCTTCGCTACGCCTTCAAGACGTTGTGGGTGCTGGCGCGCTACCGGCTCGACCGTCGCTGGGCGCTGCTCCGCCGTCCCGCCGCATGGATCGCAGCGGAACGCGGATAGCCGCCGGGATTCTGCTGGTCGCGCTGATCATTCGCGTGGCCTTCGTCCTGGCGACCCCGAACTACACGCTCGTTCACGACGCGATCGACTACGACCGGCACGCGGCGTCGATCGCCAACGGCCATGGCTTCGCTTTGAGCTACGGGCGCCCGACCGCGTTCCGCCCTCCGGCGTACCCGTTCTTCCTCGCCGCCGTCTACAAGGTCGTCGGGACCGGGGACAAGGCGCAGCGGGTCGAGTGGGCGCGGATCGCCAACGCGTTCGTGGGTGTCGGGATCGTCGCGCTGATCGGCCTGATCGCGTTCCAGTTGTGGGGGCGGCGCGAGGCGCTCGCCGCGATGGCACTGGGCGCGATCTACATCCCGCTGATCCTGGTTGGGCAGTCGGTGATGAGCGAGCCGCTGTTCGTGCTCTGCATGCTGGGGTCGATCGCCTGCATCCTGCACAGCCGGGCCTCCGGGTGGGTGGCGGCGGCGGGCGTCCTGCTCGGGCTCGCGATCCTCGGTCGCGCCAACGCGCTGATCCTGCTCGCGCCGCTGGCGTTCGCGGTCTGGAAGCGACCATGGGGCCTGAAGGCACCGGTCGCGCTGTGTGTGATCGCGGCGCTGACGGTCGCGCCGTGGACGATCCGCAACTACGACACGTTCCACGCCTTCGTGCCGGTCTCGACGCAGTTCGGATCGGCGCTGGCGGGGACGTACAACAGCGAGGCGCGGGCGGACAAGGTCAATCCCGCGTCGTGGCGGACGCTCAAACGCGTCGACGACTACCGGCCGATCTACAGCAAGATCCGCAGCACGCCCGAGCCGGTGCTCGAGCAGCAGTTGCGCAGCGCATCAGTCGACTTCATCAAGGCCCATCCGGGCTACGTGCTGACGGTCGCGTGGTGGACGACGCGCCGGATGCTCGACCTCGCCGGGATGGAGTGGTCGATTCACACCGCGGGGACGATCAGCGCCTCACGCGGCTGGGCGATCGCCGGGGTGATCTGCTTCTGGATCTTCGGGGTGCTGGCGATCTTCGGGGCGACGACGCGACGGGCGCGCGCGGCGCCATTGTGGCTGTGGGCGATACCGCTGCTCATGTACTTGGGGGTGGTCTTCCTCGTGGTCGAGACACCGCGCTACCGCACGGCGATCGACCCGTTCATCGTGCTGCTTGCCGCTTTGACGTTGACGAGAACGCGGACAGACCCGAGACCGCCGTAGCGAGGGCGAGCAGGGCGGCGAAGGTGTAGGGGAGTGACTTGGACATGGTCGGTAACGATCCCACCGCGAGGCTCGTACTCCGATAGAGCCAGCCGAAGCAAGAACGCGGGCAACCCCCCGTAATGTGGCGGTCAGCCCCGGGAATAGGATGCTGTGAGTTCTCATGATCGTGGGGCGCGCAGCCGAGCTTGACCGCGTCGACGCCTTCCTGGCCGCGGTGGCCGACGGGCCGGCTGCGCTGCTGCTCGAGGGCGAGCTCGGCGTGGGGAAGACGGCGCTGTGGCGCGAGGCGATCGCGCGCTCGCCGTACCGCGTCCTGGCGTGCCGGCCGGTCGAGGCCGAGACCCAGCTGGCCTACGCCGCGCTCGGCGACCTGCTCGCCGAGCTGTCCGACGAGGACCTGGTCGCGTTGCCCGACCCCCAGCGGCACGCGCTGGAGGTCGCGTTGCTGCGGAGGGAGCCGGGCTCGCGCGGCGCGCCGCAGCGGGCGGTGGCGTTGGGCCTGCTCGCGGTGCTGCGGGCGCGGCCGGCGATCGTCGCCGTCGACGACGTCCAATGGCTCGACCACCCGTCCTCGGTGGTGCTGGGATTCGTCGCGCGGCGGCTCGAGGATGCGCGGGTCGGCCTGCTGGTCGCCCGCCGCGGCAGTGGTGCGATGCCGCTGCACCTGCCTGAGGACGCGCGGGTGACGGTCGGGCCGCTGGCGGCGGGTGAGTTGGGGCGACTGCTCGCCGAGCGCAGCGGGTCGCCCGTGGCCCGCGCCGAACTCGCCCGCCTGCACCGAACGACCGGCGGCAACCCGTACTACTCGCTCGAACTGCTGGGGAGAGAGATACTCCCGGAGGGCCTGCGCGCGCTGGTCGCCGGCCGCCTGGCCGCCCTGTCGCCGCAGGGCCGCGAGGCGGCGGCATTGGCCGCCGCGCTCTCACGCCCGACGACCGCGCTGGTGGACGCCACGAGTGCCCCGGGGGTCCTGGAGGTGGAAGGCGACCGCGTGCGCTTCACCCACCCGCTCCTCGCCACCGTCGCCTACGAGCAGGTGGCCGACAAGCGCGCGCTTCATGCTCGTGCCGCGCAACTGGTCGACGATCCCGAGGAGCGGGCGCGGCACCTCGCGCTCGCGGCCGAGGCGCCCGACGAGGAGGTCGCCTCCGCGCTCGTCGACGCGGCTCGCCGGGCACGGGCACGCGGTGCTCCCGACGCCGCCGCGGAGTTGCTCGAACAGGCCCGGCGGCTGACACCCGGGCCGTCGTGGCGGCGCGGGGTCGAGGCCGCGGAACGGCATCTCGAAGCGGGGGACGCGGCGCGGGCGCAGGCCGTGCTCGAGGAGGCGCTGGGCGACATCCCGTCCGGCAGCGATCGCGCGTACGCGCTCGCCCGCCTCGGGTGGGTGCGGGCGCACCGCGAGGGGTTCCGCGCCGCGGCGGTCGTCTTCGAGGAGGCACTGGCCGAGCCGACCGACGACGTGGCGCTGAAGATCGAGATCCACCAGGGCCTGTCGTGGTGCATGCACTCGCTGAAGGGGATCGGGCCGGCTGAGCGGCACGGGCGCACGGCGCTCGCGCTGGCCGAGGCGCTCGGCGAGCCCACGTTGCTGGCGCACGCGCTCTCGCACGTCGCGTTCCTGGATTCCACGGGCGGCGCCGGGATGGCGATGGACGCGATCGACCGTGCGCTCGCGCTCGAGCCGGACCCGGAATGGACCCAGATCCTCGGCCGGCCCGACTGGATCCGGGCGATGCTGCTCTTCTGGGATGGGCGCCTGGCCGAGGCGCGGGACTGCCTCGCGGCGTTGTACGCCGAGGCGCTGGAGCGCGGCGACGAGCACTCGCTGCCGTTCGTGCTCTTCCAGCTCGCCCGCGCCGAGCTGCTGCTGGGCGAGTGGGACGCCGCCCGCGCGCACGCGGCGGAGTGCGTCGAGTCCGTCGAGCAGAGCGGGCAGGTGGGTGAGCGGCCGTACGCGCTGACGATCGAGGCGATGGTCCTGGCTCACCTCGGTGAGATCGAACGGGCGCGCGAGCTGATCGCCGAGGGGCTGGCGCTTTCCGAGCGCGTGGGGACGGGCCCGGCGGCGTTGGAGCTGCTGGCGATCCGCGGCTTCCTCGAGCTCTCCGCGGGCGAGATCGCGCTCGCCGACGCCGCCCTCGACACGCTTCGCGACCGGATCGAGCAGACCGAGCTGCGCGAACCGGCGCTGTTTCGCCACCAGGCGGACGCGATCGAGGCCAAGGTCCTGCTCGGCCGCCACGACGAGGCCCGCGCGCTTGTCGCCGCGCTCGACCGCACACGCCCGTGGGTGCGGTCCGTGGCCGCGAGGTGCGACGCGCTGGTGGGCGCGGAGAGCGGCGGCGTCGCGGCGGGCGGAAGTGCGGCGGAGCGTGGCGCGGCGGGCGATCGCGGCGCGGCGGACGGCCGCGCGCCGGCGGGCG
>NZ_JAPDOD010000070.1 GCF_027587205.1 Solirubrobacter ginsenosidimutans | reverse complement strand
GCCGCGCCGCGCGCCGCGGGACCGTCGCCCGCCGCGCACCCCGCCGCCCGCCCGCGCACCGCCAATCGCCGCGGCGCCGCCGCGCGCGTCACTCCGCCCGCCCCACCGCGGGTCATGGAGCCGTACGCGGTCTCCAACCACCGGTTCGCGGCGTTCGCGAACGCCACCGGCTACGTCACCGACCCCGAGCGCGACGGGTGGTCCTTCGTCTTCGCCGGGCGCCTGCCCGACGACTTCCCACCCACCCGCGCGCTCGCCAGCGCGCCGTGGTGGCGGGCGGTCCAGGGCGCATCGTGGCGGGCACCCGACGGCCCCGGCTCGTTCGCGGCGTCCGATCATCCCGTCGTGCACGTCTCCCACGCCGACGCGCTCGCGTTCTGCGCGTGGGCGGGCGTGGCGTTGCCGACCGAGGCGCAGTGGGAGCGCGCGGCCCGTGCGGGCGTCACCACGCGCTACCCCTGGGGCGACGAGTGGTCATTCGCCCGCGCCAACTCGTTCCGCGGCGCCGAGTTCCCGCACGGCGCCGCCGGCACCGTCCCGGTCGACGCCTTCGAGCCCAACACGCTCGGCCTGCACAACGTCGTCGGCAACGTGTGGGAATGGACCGCCGAAGGCGTGCTGCGCGGCGGCTCCTACCTCTGCCACCCGTCCCACTGCGATCGCAACCAACTCTCAGGACGCACCGAAGGCGACGCGCCGATGGGCCACATCGGTTTCCGCGTAGTCTCCGGCTGATGGAGAAGCGGCCGCTCGGTGACTCGGGCGTCGACGTCGCCACGGTCGCGCTCGGGTCGTGGCTGACGTACGGCGGCGGGGTCGGGCGGGAACAGACCGAGGCGTGTACGCGGGCGGCGATCGAGGCGGGGATCACGCTGTTCGACACCGCAAACGTGTACGGACGCGGGGCTGCGGAGCGGGCGTGGGGCGAGATCCTCAGCGCCTATCCGCGCGAGTCGTACGTCTTGGCGACCAAGCTCTTCTACCCCATGGGGCCGCGGGATCGCGGGCTTTCGCGCGAGCAGGTGTTCAAACAGCTCGACGCCTCGCTGAAGCGGCTGCGGACCGACTACGTCGACCTCTACCAGTGCCACCGCTACGACGAGCCAGTTCCGCTGGAGGAGACGCTGGGCGCGCTGACCGAGGTCGTCGCGGCGGGCAAGGTGCGCCACATCGGGTTCTCGGAATGGCCGGCGGCGCGGATCGCGGAGGCGCTGGCACTGCCTGATGTCGCGAAGTTCGTGTCCTCCCAACCGCAGTACTCGGCGCTCTGGCGCGAGCCGGAGGCCGAAGTGATCCCGCTCTGCGCCGCCAACGGGATCACGCAGATCGTCTGGTCGCCGCTCGCGCAGGGCGTGCTGAGCGGCAAGTACCTGCCGGGCGCGGCGGTCCCGGGCGACTCACGCGCGGCCAGCCCGGCGATGAACCGCTTCATCCGCCAGTGGCTCAAGCGCGACGTGCTCGAGCGCGTGCAGCGCCTGCGGCCGATCGCGGATGCGGCGGGGCTGACGATGGCCCAGCTCGCGCTGGCGTGGGTGTTGCAGCGGCCGAACGTCACCGCGGTGATCGTCGGCGCATCGCGGCCGGAGCAGGTGCGCGAGAACGTCCGGGCGGCCGACGCCCGGCTCAGCGCGGACACCGTCACCGCGCTCGAGAACGCCCTCGCCCCGGACGCGCTGACCCTTTTCTAAAGAGGGTCTGACCCCATTTATGTAAAGGGGGTCAGACCCCCTTTAGGTTCAGAAGAGCGGGGGCGTGGTGAGGAGCGGCTCGATGCGCCAGCCGCCGTCAAGCGCGCCGGTGGCGTGGAAGAGCTCGGCGAAGCCCTCCTCGGGGGTGGGTCTGACGAGCCGGCGGGCGACGTCGCGCAGGCCCGCCGCCGGCACGGTCCGCGTGCGCGCCGCGTTGCGCCCCGCGGCCACGGTGTGGTCGACCTCGACGAGGTAGGCGACGAGCGTGAAGCCGGCCTCCACAGCGGGCCGCACGTAGCGCGCCCGCTCGGCCACCGTCGGGTTGGTGTTGTCCACGACGAACGGCTGCCTGGTGTCCAGGCAGGTCTTCAGGAACGCCGCCTCGCGCGCCCGCGTTCGCAGCAGGTCGAGCGAGATCCGCGCGTGGGTCTCCAGGAAGCGGTCGCGATAGAGCGTCGTCTTGCCCGAGCCCTGCACGCCGCAGAGGATCACGGCCTCCACCTCAGCGAGAATGCCACGGTGGTCCATTCGCTGGAAGGTCATTGGCACGGGTACTTCTCACGCGAGCTCGAACCCGCGCTGACGATCGACCCCGGTGACACCGTGCGCTTCAAGACGCTCGACTCGGGGTGGGGCGCCGAACCGTACGCTGGTGGCGCCTACGCACCGCGTCGCAGGGTCGACCACGCCGACAACGACGAGGGCCACGCGCTCACCGGCCCGGTGGCGATCCGCGGCGCGCGCGCCGGGATGACCTTGCGAATCGACATCGGCGAGCTGCGTCCGGGCGCGTGGGGCGCGGTCTGCGCGGGTGGGTGGCTCTCGGCGTGGAACGAGCGGCTGGGCGTCGTCGGCGATGGCATCGTGCACGCCTACCAGCTCGACGCCGCGACCATGACCGGCTGCAGCCACCTCGGCCACACCGTCGCGCTGCGGCCGTTCCTCGGCGTCATGGGCCTGCCGCCGGACAAACCCGGCCGCCACTCGACGGTCCCACCACGCGCCTGCGGCGGGAACCTCGACTGCCGCGAGCTCGTCACCGGCTCGACGCTCTATCTCCCGATCGAGGTCGACGGCGCGCTGTTCTCCTGCGGCGACGGCCACGCGGCACAGGGTGACGGCGAGGTCGCCGGCACCGCGCTCGAGTGCCCGATGGAGCGGGCCGAGCTCACCTTCGAGCTCTCCGACCTCGAGCTGACCACCCCGATCGCCCGCGGCGCCGACGGATCCTGGATCACGCTCGGCGTGCACGAGGACCTCGACGAGGCGGCGTTCAGCGCGCTGGACGCCATGCTCGAACTCCTCGAACGCGAGTACGGCCTGGCGCGCCGTGACGCCCTCGCGATCGCCAGCGTCCACGTCGACCTGCGGGTCACGCAGCTCGTCAACGAGGTCCGCGGCGTCCACGCGGTCCTGCGCGACTGGCGCTAGAGCGGCGCGCGGTCCGCAAGCGACCGCGCGAGCGTCGACTTTCTCGTGTACAGCACGACAAAGTCGACCTTCGCTACGCGGCGGCCTCTTCGAGACCCGCGAGCAGCTGCGGCTCCAGCTCGTCGAGCGCGAGCCGGATCGCGCCGATCAGCGGGCCCCGCTCGGCCAGCGGTGAGGCGGCGAGCCGCGGCGGGCGGCGGACCATGCGCTCCATCCGCGCGCGCAGCGGCGCCAGGAGCACCTCGCCCGCGCGTGCCACGCCGCCGCTGATGACGACGACCTCCGGGTTGACGAGCTGCGCGACGGTGACGATGCCGTGGCTCGCCCAGCGTTCGGCGCGTTCGACGATCTCCAGCGCCTCCTCGTCTCCCGCTCCCGCCGCGGTGAACACGGCCTCCGGGGACTCCCCCGAGAGCTCGCGCACGAGTTGCGCGATGCCGCGCGCGCCGTGCTCTTCCTCGAACGCGCCGAGGAAGGACAGCTCGCCCGCGGCGCCTTCATGCCCGCGCATGAGGACCCCGCCGATCATGATGCCCGCGCCGATCCGCTCGCCCGCGAGCACGCACACGACGTCGTCGACGCCCTGCGCCGCACCGCGCCAGCGTTCGCCGATCACGGCCACGTTGCAGTCGTTCTCGATCAGCAGCGCTTCGCCGAGTGAGCCCGCGAACGCGCCCGCGAGGTCGAAGTCGTCCTCGAAGACGCTGCTGAAGAGCACGCGCCCACGGGGGGTGTTCATCGCACCGGTGCAGGCCACGCACGAGAAGAGCAGCTGCTCGCGGTGCACGCCCGCGTCGCTCAGCGTCGCCGCGATCACCCGCCGCGTGACGTCGAGGCGCTCCTCCCCCGCGAACTCGCGGACGCGCTCGGCCACGATCTCCCCGCGCAGGTCGGCGACCGCGGTGCGCACCTTCGCCTCGCCGATGTCGACGCCGAAGACGTAGCCCGCGTCGGCGCGGAACGTCAGCGAGCGCGCGGGCCGGCCACGCGCGCCGAGGGACCCGCTCACCTCGCTCAGCCACCCGAGCCGCACCAGATCGTCGGCGACCGCGTCCACCGTCGGTCGCGACAACCCCGTCGTCGCGACCAGTTCCGTGACCCGCATCGAATCGGTGACGCGCAGCGCGTCGAGCACCCGCTGAGCGTTCATCCGCCGGAGGAGCCGTGGGGTCGCCATACCGCAAGCTTATTTCATAAACACGCTTGACAAAAGTTTCTTCCGGCGCAACCCTAAACGCAAGGTTCTTTCGTAAAGGACCTTGGAGAGAGCGCATCGTCCTCAGAGGAGAGGGGCAGCACCGTGGCAAGCGTGACGTTCGACAACGTCTCGAAGGTCTACGACAACGGCTTCAGAGCCGTTGACAATCTGGATCTTCAGATCCGGGACGGCGAGTTCATGGTGCTGGTCGGACCATCGGGCTGCGGGAAGACAACCGCCTTGCGGATGCTCGCCGGGCTGGAGGAAATCAGCGAAGGCGACCTCGTGATCGACAACACGGTCGTCAACGAAGTGGCACCGCAGAAGCGCGACATCGCGATGGTCTTCCAGAACTACGCGCTGTACCCGCACCTGACGGTGTACGACAACATGGCCTACGGGCTGAAGATCCAGAAGCTCTCCAAGAGCGACATCAAGCAGCGCGTCGGCGAGATCGCGAAGGTGATCGGGCTCGAGGACCTGCTGGACCGCAAGCCCAAGCAGCTCTCCGGCGGCCAGCGCCAGCGCGTCGCCATGGGCCGCGCGATCGTGCGCCGCCCGAAGGTCTTCCTGATGGACGAGCCGCTGTCGAACCTCGACGCCAAGCTGCGCGTCCAGATGCGCTCGGAGGTCGCGCGCATCCAGCACGAGCTGAAGGCGACGACCGTCTACGTCACCCACGACCAGGTCGAGGCGATGACGATGGGCGACCGCGTGGCGCTGATGCGCCGCGGCGTGCTGCAGCAGGTCGACACCCCGATGCGGCTCTACAACGCCCCCTCCAACCTCTTCGTCGCGAGCTTCATCGGCTCACCGGCGATGAACCTCTTCGAGGCCCAGCTCAACCGCCGCAACGGTCACCTCGTCGCCACCGTCGGCGACCAGCTCCTGCGCCTGGAGCCCGAGGCCCTCGCCAATCCGAACGATCTCGATCGCTTCGCCGGCAAGAACGTCGCGCTGGGCATCCGCCCGGAGCACCTCGAGGACGCGGCCGTGCAGACCGGCGCGCCCAGCGAGCGCCGGCTGCACGCCACGGTGAAGACCGTCGAGGCGCTCGGCGCCGAGCTGATCGCCCACCTCGAGATCGCCGGCAAGCCGGTGCTGACCGACGAGGTCAAGGAGATCGCGGCCGACCTCGACAGCACGATGGCGGCCGAGCTCGAGGCCGAGGCCTTCAACTCGAGGCTCCCGCTCGTCGGGCGCTTCGACGTCGCCTCGCGCGCCCGCGCCGATCAGTCGGTCGAGGTCGTCGTGGACACCAGCCGGATCCACTTCTTCGATCTCGAGAGCGGCGCCGCCATCGGCGGGCACCCGGTGGCGGGTGTGTAAACGATGGCCACCACCACCGTCACGCGCCCGGTCACGGCGCGTCCCAAGGTCAAACGTCGCACCGTGCGCTTCAACGCGGAGGCGCGCACCGCGTTCCTGTTCCTGCTGCCGTGCCTCGTCGGCTTCCTCGTCTTCTACGCGTATCCCGCGCTGCGGGGCTTCTACCTGAGCTTCACCGACTTCGACCTGCTCAAGAACTCGGGCACCTGGGTCGGCGTGGACAACTACAAGGCGCTGCTGCAGGACACGCTGTTCTGGAACGCGCTCTGGATCACGTTCAAGTACGTGGTCATCAACATCAGCGTGCAGACCGTGCTCGCGCTCGGCATCGCGGTGCTGATGCACCGCCTGACGCAGTCGGTGATCGTTCGCAGCGTCGTGCTGCTGCCGTGGCTGGTGCCCAACGCGGTGCTCGCGCTGCTGTGGATGTGGATGCTCGACCCGAACCTCGGCATCGTCAACCACTGGCTCAACGCGATCGGCGTCTCCACCCAGGGCTTCCTCGGCTCCGAGAGCCAGGTGATCCCGACGATCGCCGGCATCAACATCTGGAAGAACATGGGCTACACCGCGCTGCTGCTCTTCGGCGGCCTGGTGATGATCCCGAAGAGCTTCTACGAGGCGGCGGCGATCGACGGCGCGAGCGAATGGCGGATGTTCCGCACGATCACGCTCCCGCTGCTGCGGCCCGTGCTCGCGCTCGTCCTGGTGGTCACCGTGATCGGCTCCTTCCAGGTCTTCGACACGATCCAGATCGCCACGGCCGGCATCGGCGGCGGCAACCCGGGCGGGCCGGGCAACGCCAGCCGCGTCCTCTACATGTACATCTTCCAGCAGGCGTTCGAGTTCAACGCCCTCGGCTACGCCTCCGCGCTCGCCGTCGCGTTGATCGTGCTCCTGGTCATCGTCGCAGCGATCCAGATGAAGATGCTGCGCGCGGACGAATCGGATCTCGCATGAGCACGCTCGCAACCACCACTGAGCGCACGCGCGTCAAGCGCGGCACCAACTGGGGCCGGATCGCGGCCTGGGCCGCGATGGGCCTCCTGCTGTTCATCAGCCTGTTCCCGTTCTTCTGGATGCTCCGCACCGCGCTGTCGACCAACGCGGACCTCGTCACCGGCTCGCAGAAGCTCGTGCCGGACAACCCGACGCTGCTCAATCTCCGCCAGGCGCTCGGGCTCGCCTCCACCGAGGAGCTGACCAAGGCGGGCACGCTCACCTCGGCCGACGTGAACTTCTTCACCGCCCTGCGCAACTCGGTGATCGTCTGCACGCTGATCACGATCGGGCAGGTCACGTTCTGCTCGATGGCGGCCTACGCGTTCGCGCGGCTGAAGTTCCCGGGCCGCGACAAGCTGTTCTTCGTCTTCCTGACGGCGATGATGATCCCGCCGATCTTCACGCTGATCCCGAACTTCGTGCTGATCAAGGACCTGGGCTGGCTGAACACGTTCCCGGGGATCGTCGCGCCGTTCTTCTTGATGACGCCGTTCGCGGTGTTCTTCCTGCGGCAGTTCTTCCTCGGCATCTCCACGGAGGTCGAGGAGGCCGCGCTGCTCGACGGCGCCGGGCGCTGGAAGATCTTCCGTCAGCTGATCATCCCCATGATGGCCGCGCCGCTGGCGACGCTCGCGGTGCTGACCTACATCACCGCCTGGCACGAGTACATGTGGCCGCTCGTCGCCGGCGACTCGGAGAACGTGCGGGTGCTCACGGTGGCCCTGAACGCGTTCAAGTCCTCCACGCCCACCATCGCGCCGCCGTGGGCGCCGCTGATGGCCGCCACGCTGATGGCCTCGCTGCCGCTGATCGTCCTGTTCGCGGTGATGGCCAAGCGCATGGTCGACGCGATCGGCTTCTCGGGGATCAAGTGATGAAGCGACTGCTGATCATCGTGGCGCTGCTGGCCGCCGGGTGCGGCTCGAGCAGCACCGGCGCGCGCACCGCCGACGGCAAGGTCCTGCTGCGCTACCAGCTCTGGGACACCAACCAGAAGCCCGTCTACCAGAAATGCGCGGACAAGTTCGAGCAGGCCAACCCGAACATCAAGATCCAGATCGAGAACAAGAACTGGGGCGACTACTGGAGCGGGCTCGCCCGCGGCTTCATCGCCGACACCGCCCCCGACGTCTTCACCGACCACCTCGGCAAGTACCCGCAGTTCGCCCAGAGCGAGGTCATCGAGACCGTCAGCACCCGCGCGGTGAACATGGACCAGTACCTGCCGGGCCTGGCCAAGCTGTGGCAGTCGCCCGACGGCCGGCAGTACGGCCTCCCGAAGGACTGGGACACGGTCGCGCTGATCGTCAACGAGGACATGCTCACCAAAGCCGGTCTGACCAAGGCGCAGCTCGACTCGGCGACGTGGAACCCGAGCGACGGCGGCAGCTTCGAGCAGATGGTGGCGAAGCTGTCCGTGGACAACAACGGCAAGCGGGGCGACCAGCCCGGTTTCGATCCATCCAACGTCAAGGTCTACGGGCTCGCCTTCGATCCCGGCGGGCTCACCTACGGGCAGACGACCTGGGCCGGCTTCGCCGCCAGCCTCGGGTTCAAGCTCCTCGACAAGAACCCGTGGGGCACGAAGTACAACTACGCCGACCCCGCCTTCGCGCAGACCTTCACCTGGTGGCGCGACATGATCCACAAGGGCTTCATGCCGTCGCTGGAGCAGGCGCGTACGCTCGGCCAGTCCGCGGCGTTCCAGAGCGGGAAGGCCGCGCTGGCGATCGACGGCGACTGGACCATCGGCACCTACTCGGCCACCAAGGGCGTCAAGGTCGGCTACTCGCCGCAGCCCGCGGGACCGAAGGGCAGCTGGAGCATGTACAACGGGCTCGCCGACGCGATCTGGGTCGGCTCCAAGCACAAGCCCGAGGCGCGCAAGTGGGTCGACTTCCTCGCGTCGAAGGACTGCCAGAGCATCGTCGGCACCGAGGCCGTGGTGTTCCCCGCGATCAAGTCCGAGATCCCCAAGGCCGTCGCCAAGCATGAGAAGGACGGGATCGACGTGAGCGCGTTCACGTCCTACATCGACTCGGGCAACACGGTGCTCTACCCGATCACCGACAAGGCGCCGCAGATCAACCTGATCGTGCAGCCCACGCTCGAGGAGTTCCTCAACGGCAATGACGACGCCGCGACGGTGTTCAAGAAGATGAACTCGCAGGTCAACAATCAACTCAAGTACGCCAAGTGATGCTGTCTGTCCTGGCGCATCTCACACCGGTCACGGCGTGCGTGGCGGCATGCAGCCGTGACCCCTTCACCCGGGCCCACGGCCGCGCCGCGCTGCGCTTCCACCTCTCGCTCGCCGTGTACTTCGCGGCGATCGTGGGCGTGCTGGAAGTCACCCGCGGAACGCTCGTCGCGATCCAACTCATCCCGTTCCTGCTGTTCCTGAACCTCGTCCTGGTGCTCAACGCGGTGCTGTTCGCGATCATCGCGATCCACCGCGCGGCGACCGGGCAGACCTTCACCTATCCCCTGACCCTCGGGAGGCACTGATGCCAAAAATTGCGTTCGTCGGAGCCGGTTCGGCCGTCTTCACGCAGAACCTCGTGGGCGACATCCTGAGCTTGCCCGAGCTGCGCGACGACACCACGTTCGCGCTGATGGACATCGACCCCGAACGCCTGCGCACGGCCGAGATCGTCACCGAGCGCCTGATCGACGCGCACGGGTCCAAGGCGCGGGTCGAGGCGACCACGGACCGTCGCGGCGCGCTCGACGGCGCCGACTACGTGGTCACGTCGTTCCAGGTCGGCGGGTACCGGCCGTCGACCGTGACCGACTTCGACATCCCCAAGCGCTACGGCCTGCGCCAGACGATCGCCGACACGCTGGGGATCGGCGGCATCATGCGCGCCCTGCGGACGATCCCGGTGCTGCTCGACGTCTGCCGCGACCTCGAGGAGCTCAGCCCGGACGCGCTGCTGCTCAACTACGTCAACCCGATGGCGATGCTCTGCTGGGCGGCGGGCGAGGCCAGCTCGATCCGTACCGTCGGCCTCTGCCACTCCGTGCAGGGGACGACGGCCGAGCTGGCGCGCGATCTCGGCATCGCCGCCGAGGAGATCGACCAGCTCGCCGCCGGCATCAACCACATGGCGTTCTTCCTGCGTTTCGAGCACGAGGGCGCCGACCTCTACCCCGCGCTGCGCGAGCTCGACCCGCCCGAGCTCAACCGCGTCCGCTACGAGGTGCTCAAGCACTTCGGCTACTTCGTCACCGAGTCCTCGGAGCACTTCGCCGAGTACACGCCGTGGTTCATCAAGGAGGGTCGCGCCGACCTGATCGATCGCTTCAACGTGCCGTTGGACGAGTACCCGCGGCGCTGCGAGCGCCAGATCGGCGAGTGGCAGGCGCTGCGCGACGAGCTCGAGGGCGGCGGCGAGCTCGCGACCGAGCAGTCACACGAGTACGGTGCGCACATCATCCGCGCCTGCGAGACCGGAGAGCCGTACGCGTTCAATGGCAACGTCCCGAATCGCTGGGAGGAAGGGCTGCTGATCGACAACCTGCCCGCGGACTGTTGCGTCGAGGTGCCGTGCGTGGCCTCGGCGCAGGGCGTCGAGCCGCAGCCGGTGGGCGCGCTGCCGCGCCAACTCGCCGCGCTGATGCAGACCAACGTCAACGTGCAGGGCCTGACGGTGGAGGCGGCGCTGACCGGCCGGCGCGAGGCGATCTACCAGGCGGCCATGCTCGACCCGCACACGGCGGCCGAACTGTCACTGGACGAGATCGCGTCTTTGGTGGACGATCTGCTGGAAGCGCACGGTGAGCGGATTCCCTCCCCGATGTTGACGAGATGAGCACCGGCCAGCCGCGAGAGGACGCAAAGATCGCCTTCGATCGCGAGCGGCGGCGGCGTGCTCTCTCCCGGCTGGCCTCGCGGATGCGCTTCGAGGCCGACGACGTCTCGCACATGCTGCCGTTCGAGGAGGTCGTCGGGGCGCTGGGCGCCACGAGCCGCATCTCGATCGGCGAGCAGGTCGTCCCGCTGGACAAGATCGTCGGCACGGTCGACCGCCGCCGCGGCGACTTCGACCGCTCCTTCCGCCCCTCCCCCAACACGCGGGGGCGGTGGGAGCGGATCGCGGAGGCGCGCAAGCGCGGCGAGGCGATGCCGCCGATCGACGTCTTCCAGATCGGCGACCTCTACTTCGTCCAGGACGGCCATCACCGCGTGTCCGTCGCGCGAGCGATGGGCGACAAGGACATCAACGCCAATGTGATCCAGGTCCGCACCAAGCTCGGCGCGGGCCCCGAGCTGCAGATCCGCGACCTGCCGTTGAAGGCGCATGAGCGGGTCTTCAACGAGCGGGTGCCGCTGCCGGCCTCGGCGCGCGAGCGCATCCAGCTCTCCGACGAGTGGCGCTACGCCCAGCTGGCGACGCTGGTCGAGTCCTGGGGCTACCGGGCCGGGCTGCAGCGCGAGCGGGTGCTGCCGCGCCCCGAGATGGCGCTCCTGTGGTTCCGCGAGGAGTACGAGCCGATGGTGGACATGCTGCGCGAAGCGGGGCTGGGCGGCGGCGGGACCGAGACCGAGCGCTACCTGCGCGTCGCCATGCTGCGGTTCCTGCTGCTGCAGCGCCACGACCTCAGCGACGACCTCGCCGAGCGGCTGGCGGGCGAGGTCAAGCACCCGAGCCAGGCGGCCGAGCAGGACACGATGACCCACCAGATCATCAAGGAGATGCGGGACTAGCGATCAGGGCGCGGAGGCGGCTGAGCAGCGTGACCTCCGTGAACGGCTTGTCGACGATCTGGCCGCCGTTGGAGAGGTCGCCCATCGGGCCGATGACCGGCTGCGCGTAGCCCGACATGAACAGCACGCGGATGCCCGGACGCAGCGCGCTGACGCGGGCGGCGACCTCCTTGCCGAGCATCTCCGGCATGACGACGTCCGTGAGCAGCACGTCGATCTCGCCGGGGTGGTCGTCGGCGATCCGGACGGCGTCGGCGCCCCCGCCCGCGACCAGCACCGCGTAGCCGCCGCCGACGAGGATGCGCCGGGTCACCTCGAGCATCGCCGGCTCGTCCTCGACCACGAGGATCGTCTCGCCGCCGCCCGGCTCCGCCGGACCCTGGGGTGCGACGACCGCTTCCGGCACCGGGGCGTCGGTCGTCGGCCACAGGATCGTGAACGTCGTGCCGAGTCCCGGCTCGGAGTAGATCTGCGCGTATCCCCCGGCCTGCGTGACGATCCCGTGCACGGTGGCGAGGCCGAGCCCGGTGCCGCCTGAGGCCTTGGTGGTGAAGAACGGCTCGAACGCCCGCGCGACGACGTCGGCGCCCATGCCCGCGCCCGTGTCGCTCACCCGTAGCCGTACGTAGTGCCCGGGCGGCAGGTTCGCCCGCGTGCCGGCGTAGGCCTCGTCGACGACGATGTTCTCGGTGTCGAGCGTCAGCGTGCCGCCGTCGGGCATCGCGTCGCGCGCATTGACGGCGAGGTTGACCAGCACCTGCTCGAGCTGTCCGTAGTCCGCCATGATCGGCCACAGGTCCGGCGCCAGCGTCGTGCTCAGCACGACCTGCTCGCCGAGCGTCCGGCGCAGCAACTCCTCCATCTCGATGACGACGCCGGTGAGGTCGAGCACCTTCGGCCGCACGACCTCCCTTCGGGCGAAGGAGAGCAATTGCTGCGTGAGGCGCACGGCGCGCTCGCCGGCCTTGCGGATCTCGACCACGTCGCGCTCGTCGCGGCTGCCGGTCTCCGCGCGACGCTCGATGAACGACGCGTAGCCGAGGATCACCGCCAGCAGGTTGTTGAAGTCGTGCGCCACGCCGCCCGCGAGCTGGCCGAGGCTCTCCAGGCGCTGGGACTGCTGGAACTGGCCGCGCAGGCGCTCGCGGGCGGTGACGTCCTCGGCGATCACGACGGACGCCTCACGGCCGCGGAAGTCGATCGCGTGCGAGGCGATGCTGACGACGATCGTCGAGCCGTCGCGGCGGACGTGCTCGGTCGGGGACCGCTCGAGCTGATCGACGCTCATCCCCACCAGCTCCTCGCGGGGATAGCCGTAACCGGCGACGGCGGCGTCGTTGACCTCGAGGATGCGCCGGCTCTCGGTCTCGTGCACCCACATCGGCAGCGGGCTGCCCTCGAAGACGACCCGGTAGGCCTCCTGCTCGCGGCGGAGGGCGACCGCGAGCTCGTTGAGCCGGCGGGCGAGCGAGCTGATCTCGGACGGGCCGGCGACGGTCACCGGGCGTGCCTCGCCCTCGGCCGTCGCGCTGCGCACCTCGGCGCCGAGCCGGGCGAGCGGCCGCGCGATGCGCCGGTGGACGACCGCTGCCGCCAGCCCGAACAGCAGCAGCCCGGCGAGGATGATCGTCAGCTCGCGGTGATTGAGCTGGCGGGTGGCGGCGAGCGCCTGCGCGCGGTCGGCGCCCGCGTAGACGTGCCAGCCCGCGCCGGCGACCTTGGCGTTCGCGTAGAGGCGGGCGACGCCGTCGACGTCGCGGTCGGTGACGGTCGACGCCAGCGGCTTGCCGATCCAGTCCTTCGGGCGGATCGAGCGGGTCAGGATGCGCTTGCCGCTCGCGTCGGCGAGCAGGAACTCGAGGCCCCGCGGGCCGCCGTAGCTCTTGTGCAGGCTGAGGCCGACGGCGTCGAGGTTGAACGAGGCGAGCACGAGGCCGAGCTTCGGCACCGGAGCGGTGGCGAGGACGACCTGGTCGCCGGTCCGGGGGTCGGCCGCGGGCGCCAGCAGGAGCGGCTCCTTCAGTGCCCGTCGCAGCCACGGCGCGCCGGCGTAGGAGCGGTCGAGCAGGCGCTTGAGCGACGAGCACGCCACCGATCCGTCGGTCCTGACGAGGTCGAGGTGGCCGGTCGTGTACGCGTCGGTCCCGCCGAACGTGAGCCCGCATTCCTTCGGCTTGGCGAAGGCCGTGACGACACCCGGGTTGCCCGCCGCGGCGCCGACGGTCTGCTGGAGCACCTTGATGCCGTCGCCGATCTCGCGAGCGGCGAGGTTGGCGCCGAAGCGGGCGTCGGCCGTCGCCGCGTCGCGCGCGTCGTCGCCGGCCTGCACCCGCCCGTAGACGACCGCCGCTCCCGCCGCGACGACGAAGAGCGCTGTCAGACCGGCCAGATAGGCGCGAAGCGGCATCGTTCGTGACCCGGGTGCGATGTTCGCACCGCCAACGTCGTGGCGCGCCGGCACTCGCGGGGTTGGTTCGTGCGCGGACCGATTAGGGTCCAACGCCCCGTGCAGAACGTCCACGCGATGCGCCCCGAGGTACGCGCCGACTACGACGCGGCGCTCGCGGTCGCGGTCGGCGATGTGGCCTTCGCGGTGCGTTTCGAGCGGTTCTTCACCGAGCTGCGGGATCCGCTGTTCGCGCTGTACGGGACCGACCCGCGCTTCGCGGACGCGTGGGAGCGGCTGCTGCGCTCGATCGCCGCGACCGCGGCCTCGCGTCCCGACGAGTTGCGGGCGCTCGACCACGAGCGCGAGATCACCCCCGACTGGCTCCAGCGCGAGCAGGCGGTCGGCTACGTCACCTACGTCGACCGCTTCGCGGGGGACCTGGCGGGGGTGCGCGAGAAGCTCCCCTACCTGCGCGAGCTGGGGATCACGTACCTGCATCTGATGCCGCTGCTGCACGCGCGGCCGGCGCCCAACGACGGCGGGTACGCCGTGGTCGACTACGGCGCCGTCGACCCGTCTTTGGGCACGCTGGACGACCTCCGCGCGCTGGCGGGCGACCTACGCGAGGCCGGGATGGCGCTGTGCGTGGACGTCGTGCTCAACCACACCGCCGCCGAGCACCCGTGGACCGTGTCGCATCCCGACTACTACCGCTCGTTCCCGGATCGCGAGCGCCCCGACGCCTTCGAGCGCACCTTGCCCGACGTCTTCCCCGACACCGCGCCGGGCAGCTTCACGTGGGTCGCGGACCGGTGGGTCTGGACGACGTTCAACGCCTACCAGTGGGACCTCGACTACACGAACCCCGACGTGTTCGTGGCGATGGCGGGCGCCATGCTCGACCTGGCCGCCGTGGGCATCGACGTGCTGCGCCTCGACGCGGCGCCGTTCCTGTGGAAGCGGGTGGGGACCAACTGCCAGAACCAGCCCGAGGTCCACGAGCTGCTGCAGGCGTTCCGGGCGGCGATGCGGATCGCCGCGCCAGCGGTCGCCTTCAAGGCCGAGGCGATCGTCGCTCCGCGCGACCTCGTCCCCTATCTCGGGACCGGGCGCCACGAGGGCAAGGAGTGCGACCTCGCCTACCACAACGTGCTCATGGTGCTGCTCTGGAGCGCGCTGGCGAGCGGGCGGGTGGGGCTGATGACCAGCACGCTGCGAGCGATGCCCCCGGTTCCCCCGGGCGCCGGCTGGCTGACCTACGTACGCTGCCACGACGACATCGGGTGGGCGATCACGCCCGAGGACGGCGCGCGGGTGGGCGACGACGCGTACCTGCACCGCCGGTTCCTGGCCGACTTCTACGCGGGTGACTTCCCCGGGACGTTCGCGCGCGGCGTGCGCTTCCAGCCCGACCCGCGGACCGGCGAGGCGCGGACCTCAGGCACCTGCGCGTCGCTGGCGGGCCTGGAGAGCGCGCCCGACGACGTGGCGGTCGACCTGGCCGTGCGGCGGGTGCTGCTCCTGCACGCCGTGGCGTTCGCCCACGGCGGGCTGCCGCTGATCTACATGGGCGACGAGCTGGGGCTGCTCAACGACACGTCGTACCTGGAAGACCCGCACAAGCGCGACGACAACCGCTGGCTGCACCGACCGGCCATGGATTGGGAGGCCGCGGGGCGCCGGCACGACCCGGCGACTGTGGAAGGCCGCCTGTGGGCGGGGCTGCGACGGCTGATCACGGCCCGCCGCGGCACCCGCGCGATCCACGTCCAGGGCGTGACCGAGCCGCTGTGGACCGGCAACGACCACGTCTTCGGCCTCTGCCGCGAGCAGGCGGGCGAGGCGCTGCTGGTCATCGCCAACTTCACCGCCGACCCGCAGGCGGTCTCGCTCGACGTCGTCCGCTCACGCGGCTTCACCCTCACCGGCGAGGTCACCGAGCCCGACGGCCGCGGTGTCGAGGCGTACCACGACTTCGTCGTGCTCGCGCCCTACCAGCACCTCTGGTTTCACCGGTGAAGAAGCAATGTCCTGGACGTTCGTAGGGCGCCTGCGCCGCCGATCGCCCTCATCATCGTCGGCATGACGAACGACGGGTGTGCGGACGCAGGCGCCGAGGTCATCGCGATCGACGAGCACGCGGCCCTCTGCCTGGCCGCGAACGAGGTCGGCAGCCCGCTCTGGAGCGCGCTCGTCCACGGGACGACGCTGGAGAAGCTCATGAGCGCGGTCTCGGAGCTCTACGCGTCGTCCGCCGACCGGCTGCCGGCTGACGTGGACGAACTCTTCACCGCGTTCGAGGAACGCGGTCTACTTCAGCCCTAGCGCCTCACGCGCCGCGTTCTCGACGCGCTCGAGATCTCGGCTGACCATCCAAGACCCGCCGACGCAGGCCACATTGGGCAGCGCCAGATAGTCCGGCGCGTTCGCCGCGTTGATCCCGCCCGTCGGGCAGAAGCGCAACTGCGGGAACGGCCCGGAGAACGCCTTCAGCGCCTTGACGCCGCCGACCACCTCCGCCGGGAAGAGCTTCGCGTGCGTGATCCCGCGCTCGATCAGCGCGACGAGGTCCGACGGCGTGGCGGTGCCGGGCAGGAACGGCACGCCGCTGTCCTGCAGTCCGTCGAGCAGCGTGGGCGTCGCGCCCGGGGAGACGAGGAAGCGCGCGCCGGCGGCGAGCGCGTCGGCGATCTGCCCGGTCGTGGTGATCGTCCCGGCGCCGACGACCGCGCCTTCGACCTCAGCCGCGATCCGCTCGATCGCGGCGAGGGCGGGCTGCGTGCGCAGCGTCACCTCGATCGCCGGCAGGCCGCCGCGGACCAGCGCCCGGGCGAGCGGGACGGCGTCGTCGAGGTCGTCGATCACGACGACCGGGATGACCGGCGCGAGGCCGGCGATGTACTCGACGGTGAGCGCGTCGCGTGCGGTGGCGGTCATGCGTAGATCCTCGAAGGCGCGATTTCACTGAAGACGGACGCGCCCGCGTCCGGGCGCCCGACGCGTTCGCGGAAGGCGGCGAACAGCTCGCGGCCGGTGCCGTGGGTGGCGTGCTCGGGAATCCACGGCTCGCGCTCTGAGAGGTCGACGTCGACGTCCAGGCGCCCGGTCTCTGAGTCGACGCGGACGACGTCGCCGTCGCGCAGACGCGAGAGCGGGCCGCCCGCCGCCGCCTCGGGCGTGCAGTGCAGCGCCGCGGGAATCTTCCCGGAGGCGCCGCTCATGCGGCCGTCGGTGACGAGCGCGACGCGGTGGCCGCGGTCCATCAGCAGGCCGAGTGCGGGCGTGAGCTTGTGCAGCTCGGGCATGCCGTTCGCCCGCGGGCCCTGATGGCGGATCACCGCCACGATGTCGCTGTACAGCTCGCCGCGGTCGAATGCGGCGAGGAAGTCGCCCTGGTCGTCGAAGACCCGCGCGGGCGCGGTCACGACGCGGTGCTCGGGCGCGACCGAGGAGACCTTCATGACGGCGCGGCCGAGCCCGCCGTCGAGCACGCGGATGCCGCCGTCGGGGGCGAAGGCGTCGCTCACGGGGCGCAGGACGCTGTCGTCGCGTGAGGTCTGCGGCGCGGGACGCCAGCACAGCTCGTCGCGTTCGTCGAGGTACGGCTCGTCGCGGTAGCGGCCGAGGCCGAAGCCCGCGATCGTCTCGACGTCCGGGTGCATCAGCCCCGCGTCGAGCAGCTCGCCGATCACGAACGGGACGCCGCCGGCGGCGTGGAACTGGTTGATGTCGGCAGCGCCGTTGGGGTAGATGCGGGTGAGCAGCGGGGTGACCGCGCTCAGGTCGGCGAAGTCGTCCCACGTGAGGTTGAGCCCCGCGGCGGCCGCGATGGCCACCAGGTGCATGGTGTGGTTGGTCGAGCCGCCGGTCGCGAGCAGCGCGACGACGCCGTTGACCAGCGTGCGCTCGTCGACGATCTCGCCGATCGGGGCACAGCCCTGCGTCGCGACGCGGCCGGCGTGGTTGGTGAGCGCGCGCCGCAGCTCGGTGCCGGGGTTGACGAAGCTCGAGCCGGGCAGGTGCAGGCCCATCGCCTCGACCACGAGCTGATTGGAGTTCGCGGTGCCGTAGAAGGTGCAGGTGCCGGGCGAGTGATACGAGGCCAGCTCGGCGTCGAGCAGGGCGTCGCGGCCGATCTCCCCTGCCGCGAAGCGCTGGCGGGTGCGGCTCTTCTCGCCGTTGGGGATACCGGAGGGCATCGGGCCGGCGGGCACGAAGACGGTCGGCAGGTGGCCGAAGCTCAGCGCGCCGATCAGCAGCCCGGGCACGATCTTGTCGCACACGCCGAGCATCAGCGCGCCGTCGAACATGTCGTGCGAGAGGGCGATCGCGGTCGACATCGCGACCACGTCGCGGCTGAAGAGCGAGAGCTCCATGCCGGCGCGGCCCTGGGTGATGCCGTCGCACATCGCGGGCACGCCGCCCGCGACCTGCGCCACACCACCGGCCTGCAGTACAGCCTTCTTGAGGATCGAGGGGTAGCGCTCGTACGGCTGGTGCGCTGAGAGCATGTCGTTGTAGGACGACACGATCGCGACGTTGCGCCGCACGGCGGCCTTGAGGTGAAGCTTCTCGTCAGCGCCGCACGCGGCCAAGCCGTGCGCGAGGTTCGCACACCCCAGATCTCCCCGCGCAGGGCCATTCTGGCCCGCTGCGCGGATGCGATCGAGGTAGGCCGAACGGCTACTGGCGCTACGCGCGGCGATGCGCGCGGTGACTTCCATGACGACTGGATGCACGGTTCCGAAGCTACAGCCGCAAGCGCTTGCGCGCAAGCGGTTGCGACTCGCATCACCCGGATGGGTGGTTCGAGTTCACGAGCGCCTAACATCCCTGCCGTGGTCACGATGGCGGATGTCGCGCGCTTGGCCGGCGTCTCGGTGACGACGGTCTCGCACGTCATCAACGGCACGCGGCCCGCGAGCCAGCGCACCCGTGACTCCGTGCTGGCCGCGATCGAGCGCACGGGCTACCGGCCGAACACGATCGCGCGGGCGCTGGCGCGCGGTGGGACGCAGTCGCTCGGGCTGGCGATCAGCGGCCTCTCGAACCCGTACTTCACCGACGTCGTCGCCGCGATCGAGGCCGCCGCGGGCCGCGCCGGGCACACGCTCCTGCTCGGCGACACGCGCGAGGACCCCGAGCACGAGCTGCGGATCGTCCGCGCCCTGGCCGAGCGCCAGGTCGACGGGATGCTCCTGGCGCCGACGGTGGGCGCGCTCGAGCACGCACTTCCCTACCTGGAGTCCCAGGGCGTGCCGACCGTGCTGCTCGATCGCTTCGTCGACGTGCCGCTCGACCAGGTCGGCTGCGACAACGAGCAGCCGACCGCGCGGCTGGTCGAGCACCTGATCGACAAGGGCCACACGCGGATCGCGATGGCGATCGGCATCCCGGGGCTGAGCACGACCGACGAGCGCGTGCGCGGCTACCGCGGGGCGCTGGAGCGTGGCGGGCTGGCGTTCGATCCCGGGCTCGTCGCCGAAGGCCACTCGCAGCGCGACGCCGCGCGCGACGCGATGCACACGCTGCTCGAGCTGCCCGACCCGCCGACCGCGGTCGTCTCCGGCAACAACTTCATGACGATCGGCCTGCTGCGGGCGATCGCCGAGCGCGGCCTGACCGTGCCCGACGACCTCGCGCTGGTCGCCTTCGACGACTTCGAATGGGCCGACCTGTTCGCCCCGCGGCTGACCGTCATCCGCCAGCCGACGACCGAGCTCGGGTCGCGCGCGGTGGAGCTGCTGCTCTCGCGGCTCGCGGATCCCGACCGGCCGCCGCGGACCGAACGGCTCGAGGCGATGTTCGTGCACCGAAACTCATGTGGGTGCACAGGACCTTCACCTGCTCTGCAGCTTCGCGCGCAACCCTCGAAGGCATGACGACTTCACCACGTGAGTTCGGCATCACCACGCTGCTCTTCTCGATCTACGTGAGCGCCAGGGGAGGCGCTCAGGTCGCGGGAGCCGCGCGCAGGCTCTTGCGGTAGGTCCGCAAGTCGGCGGGGCCGGCGAGCAGGGGCTCGTCGAACACCCGCGAGGAGATCTGTCGATATCCGAGACGGCTGTACCAGTCGTGCAGCCGCTCCTTCTGTGGGTGCGGGGCGCCATGCGGCACCAGCAGCTCGAGCTGCATGAAGGCGGTGCCGTGATGCTGCTCGGCGAACGTGAGCAGCGCGCGCCCCGTTCCCGCACCGAAGGCCGCCGGGTCGACGGACAGCATCCCCAGCTCGGCGGTCTCGTCGTCGAGCCGGCGCACCCGGACGGAGCCGACCACGCGGCCGTCGTCCTCGCGGGCGACCGCGATCTCGCCCGCCTCGATCAGCTGCCCGACCGCGTTCGGGTTCGTGCGCGTCCACCCGCCGTGCCAGATCCCGGGCTCGCCCGCGTGGTAGGCGGCGTTGATGATGCGTGCGACGTCGGCGGCGTCTTCGGAGGAGGCAAGCTCGACGATCACGTCAGCTCCTTCGCTCGGGTGAGTGCGTCCTGGCGGGTGGAGATCGCGCCGGCGAACCGGTCCTCCTCGAGCTGGGCGAGGATCGTGCCGAGTTGCGGGCCGGGCGCGATCCCGGCCTCGCGGACGAGCTCGTCGCCGCGCAGGAGCGGCGGCGCGATCGGCTCTTTGGCGGCGGCGATGAGCTCGCGGGCGACCTCGAGGTGGGCCTCGATCGCCTGCTCGGCGTTCTTGCCGCGGGTGGCGAGGCGGTCGGCGACGGTGAAGATCGTGGTGTCGGCGCTGTAGGGCCTGGTGGCCTGCAGGTAGCGCCACAGCGTGCGGCGGTCCAAGGGGCGACGGTGGACGAGGAAGCCGGCGTCGAGGTGGTGGGCGATCAGCGCGGCGACGTACTCGCGCAGCTTCGAGGACGAGCGCAGGCGGCCGAGCACGTCCTTGGCCAGTTGCGCGCCCTCGCGGTCGTGGCCGAGGAACGTCACCCGCCCGCCCGGGAGAACGTCGCGGGTCTGCGGCTTGGCCGCGTCGTGCAGCAGCGCGGCCCAGCGCATCGCGTCGCCGCGGGTCAGCTCGTCCGCGAGCGGCTCGCCCAGCAGGTCCGCGTACTCCGGGTGTCGCTGGAGCTTGGTCACCTCGTCCAGGACCTCCAGCGTGTGGTCGTGGACGTCGAGGTGGTGGAACTGGCTCTGCTCGATGCCCTTGAGCCTCGTGAGTTCTGGGAGCACGACGTCGGTCAGCCCGTGCTCGTCGAGGAGCTGGAGGCCGCGCAGGACCGCCGCGGCGGAGATGATGCGCTTCAGCTCGGCGAAGACCCGCTCGTGCGCGACGTGTTCGATCCCGCGCGCGTTGGCCGAGGCGGCCTCGCCCGTGGCCGCGTCGAGCGTGAGGTCGAGCTCGACCGCGATCCGGATCGCGCGCAGGCTGCGCAGCGGGTCGTCCACGAGCGCCTGCGCGGAGACCATGCGGACGAGACGCTTGGAGAGATCGTCCCGGCCGCCGTGCGGATCGAGCACCTCGCCCCCGGCCAGCGGCTCGGCCATGGCGTTGATCGTGAAGTCGCGGTGGGCGAGGTCCTGGTGGATGTCGTCGTCGCGCAGCGTGACGAGATCCACGTGCCAGGCGTGCTCCGGCGCGACCACCCGCCAGGCGCCGAACGCGCCGCTGAGCTCGAACGCCGCCCCGCGGACCGCTCGCGCCAGCTTGCGCGCGTACGGCTTGGGGTCTCCGGGGATCGCGAGGTCGATGTCGTCGGTGTCGCGCCCGAGCAGCTTGTCCCGGACCGCGCCGCCGACGAGCCACGCGTCCTCGCCCGCGAGCGCCTCGCGCGCGGCTTGCAGCGCCTGGCTCACGTGTACCGCCTCGGCACGCGCCGCGAGATCCCGCACGTGATCTCGTAGTTGATCGTCGCGAGGACGGCCGCGAGATCCTCGGCGAGGATGCGGTGCTCCCCGCGCGCGCCGATCAGCACCGCCTCGGTGCCGGGCTCGACCGGCGCGTCGCCGAGGTCGACCGTGATGTTGTCCATCGAGACCGTGCCGACGCCCTTGGCCCGCCGGCCGCCCACCAGCACCTCGAACTCGCCGGTGAGCCCGCGCCGGAAGCCGTCGCCGTAGCCGACGGGGATCGTCCCGATCCACGTGTCGCGCTCCGCGATGAACCGCCGCCCGTAACCCACGGAGTCACCCTTGCGCGCCTGCTTGACCTCGGCGACGTAGCTCACGAGCTCGAGCGCGGGCTCCAGGCCATGGTCCGCGGGGTCCTCGTGGAACGGGTCCATGCCATAGATGGCGATCCCGCAGCGGATCATGTCGAGTCGGGCATCGGGCTCGCCGAGCGCCGCCGCGGAGTTGGCGGCGTGGCGCAGCGTGTGCAGCCCGTCGGCCCAGGGGAGGAAGCGGGCGAGCTGCTCGCGCATGAAGTCCGGGTCGTCGTCGGCGGTGGCGAAGTGGGTCATCGCGCCGGCCAGCCGCAGGCCAGGCGTGGCCGTGACGGCCTCGGCGACGCGGGTGGCCTCGTCCGGATCGCGCGTCCCGAGCCGCCCCATCCCGGTGTCGAGCTTGACGTGCACGCCGACGCCGCGCGGAGAGGTCGCGCCGCCCGGCGGAGCCGGGCCGCCGCCCAAAGCGCCTCCGCCGGCGACCCCGCCGGCTGGCGGCGCGCCGGCGCCCAGCGTGCCACCCCCGAGCGCCTCGGCCCGCGCCGCCACGGCGCGGACGAACGCCTCGCGCCACGCCACCACGTCCGCGCCCGCCCGCAGCGCCACATCGAGCTCTTCGGCCGAGAGCGCGCCCATCACCAGGATCGGCCCGCCCAGACCCGCCGCGCGCAGCTCCGCCGCCTCGCCCGCGGTCGCCACCGCGAGCCACGACGCTCCCCCGCGCTGCGCCGCCCGCGCCGCCTCGACCGCGCCGTGCCCGTACCCGTCGGCCTTCACGACCGCGCACAGCGGCGCCAGGGCGGCCAGCCGGGCGCAGTTGCGCTCGATCGCACCGGTGTCGATCCTCGCCTCCGCGCGCACCACGGGGCTACTCGGCGGCCGGGGAGACCGGCGACACGTTCACTTCGATGCTGTCGCGCACGGTGAGAGCCACGGGAATCCAGGTTATGCGCTGAGCGCGGCGGGCAGCGAAGCGATGACGTCGGAGGCGATCACGCCGTCGGGCCCGTGCGGCGCGGCGGCGATCTGGCCCGCCCGCAGGTGGGCGTAGACGCCGGCGCACGCGCCCTGGGCGACCGGCATCCCCTTCGCCAGCATCGCGCCGATCACGCCCGAGAGCACGTCACCCGTCCCGGCCGTCGCGAGCCCGGGCGCGCGCCCGCGCGAGATCGCCACCCGCCCGGACGGCGCCGCCACGAGCGTGTCGTCGCCCTTGAGCACCACGAACGCCTTGCTGATCGCCGCCGCCTCGCGCACGTGGCGCAGCCGCGAGCGCTCGACCTCCGCCGAGTCGACTTCCAGCAGCCGCCCCAGCTCACCCGCGTGGGGCGTGAGCACCGTCGGCCAGCGCCGCCCCGCGAGGATCTCCTCCAACTGGCCGGCGAGCGCGTTCAAGCCGTCGGCGTCGACCACGAGCGGGACGTCGATCCGCGGCGCGACCGCGCGCGCCAGCGCCTGGGACTGCGGATTCTTCGACAGCCCCGGCCCGAGCACGACCGCGTCCGCACGGACCACGGCCTTCAACACCGGCTCCAGGCCCGACGCATCGAGGTGCCCGTCCCCGTCCTCGGGCAGCCCGACGACCATCGCCTCCAGCAGTCTCACCGTGAAGCTCAGCTCAAGACTCGCGGGCGCGCCGACCGTCACATAGCCCGCTCCGGCGCGCATCGCCGCCAGTGCAGTCATCGCGGGCGCGCCCGTGAGCCCGCGCGAGCCGCCGATGATGCAGACGTTGCCGGAGCTGAACTTGGTCGACGTCGCGCCGCGCCGCGGCACCTCGCGCAGCACGCCGGACCCGATCAACCCGGCGTCCGGCCGCGCCGGACCGCCGCGGGGGATGCCGATGTCGACGATGTCGACCTCGCCCGCGTACTCCTTGCCCGGCCGCACCCACAGGCCGACCTTCGGCCGGTGGAACGCCGCCGTCGCCACGCAGTGGACCGCGGGCCCTTCGACCTCGCCGGTCGTCGCGTCGACGCCCGAGGGCACGTCGGCCGCGATCACGGGCGCCTTCGCCGCCTCCATCTCGGAGATCACCTGATCCGCGGGCGAGCGCGGCTTGCCGGAGCTGCCGGTGCCGAGCACGCAGTCGACGATCACCTGCGCCTTGTTGAGCCGCCCGGCCTCGAACGCGACCGGCTTCGCCCCCGGCAGCTTCTTCAGCTGCGCCTGCGCGTCGGAACCCATCCACTCCGCCGGCCAGACCAGCAGGACCTCGACGTCGCGCCCCGCCTGGCGCAGCACGCGCGCGGCGACGATCCCGTCCCCGCCGTTGTTGCCCTTGCCGCACACGAACACCACCCGCCCCGCGGGCGCGCGGCGCGAGATCACCCCGGCGAGGCCTTCACCGGCCCGCTCCATCAGTTCGTCGACGGCGATCGTGCGCTCGTTGATCGCCCAGCGGTCGATCTCACGCATCTCGCCCGCTTCAAGCAGCGGCTCCATCCAGCGCGGCAGGCTCATCGCGGCGGAAAACTACCCGCCGCGAGGCCGACTACGCCGGGAGACCGCTGAGACTGCGCAGCCGTGAGGCCGCCCGAACCGCTTCTTCGCGCGAGTTGACCTCGAGCTTGCGGTACAGATTCTTGAGGTGAGACCGCACGGTCTCGGACGAAAGCACCAGCGTTTTGGCGATCTGGTCCGTCGTCGCGCCCGTCGAGAGCAGGTCCAGGACCTCCCACTCGCGGTCGGTCAGACGGGAACGCACCGGGCGCAGACCCGCCCCGCCCGTGGGCGCGGCGCGATAGCGCTCGATCAGCTTCATCGCGAGCTGACGCGAAATGGCGGCCTCGCCCTCGAGCGCCCCGCGCAACGCGCGCGGGAGAGCATCGAGCTCGACCTCCTTGGAGAGGTAACCCGCCGCACCCGCACGAAGCCCGCGCAGGCCCAGCTCTTCGTCACCCGCACCGGTCAGCATTACGACACGAATGGACGGATCGTGCTCATAGATCCGCCGCGTCGCCTCGATTCCGTCCATCTCCGGCATCATGAAATCCATCACGACGACGTCCGGGCGGTAGAAGAGCGCGAGCTCCACAGCCTCGCGTCCGGTCGACGCCTCCGCGATCACGGTGACGTCAGCCCGCTGCAGCGTGTCCCGAATCAGGCGGCGTACCAAGGGATCATCATCGGCGATGATGGTCCGCAGGACCGGCTGTTCGTTGTTGTCGTCCTTGTCAATCACTTAATCGGATCCTCCGGGTCCGGTCCTGCCCCGCCAGATGGTACGTATGTAGTCGGCCTCTGTGGGGGAATTTTCTACCCGTGGGGCATCGGATATCCGTTTAGCGGGGGATTCATGCCCCCCTGCCAGCGGCAGGAACTCCCCGTGGCACCGGGTGAAGACCACCTTCTCGATTGCGCGCGCACCCGGCACTCTGTGTACGTGGGCGCTCCCCGAATCGAACCCGAATGAGCAACAACCTGCGCCAACTGCGCGAGGAGCGGGGCCTGGACCAGACCCTGCAGAATCTCCTCCGCGCGCTGACGCTCAACCTCGAGTTGCGCGCCCGCTATCGCGTGTTCGAGTTCGAGGCGTCGCAGGACGGCCACACGGACGTCGCCGAGCTCTTCAGCCGCATGCGCATCGCCGAGGGCGAGCAGATCGCCGCGCTGATGGAGGGTCTGCACTCCCGCCTCGGCGCCGTCGACATCGCGGGCCTGGTCCAGTCGATCGACTGACCCCCGGCGGGACTACCCTGCCGGGATGCCCGACGCTCCCGCCAACGACGCGCCGTACCGACTGATCAACGACGTCGTCTTCGGTGAGCACGCCGTCGTCTACAGCTTCACGAACCTCTACGGCTGCCACATCGGCGCCCGTTCGCGCATCGGCACGTTCGTCGAGATCCAGCGCGGCGCCACGATCGGCGCCGACTGCAAGATCCAGAGCCACACCTTCATCTGCGACGGCGTGAGCATCGGCGACGGCGTCTTCGTCGGGCACGGCGTGATGTTCATCAACGACAAGCGCCCGCGCGCGACCGCCGAGGGCGGCGCCCTGCAGACCGAGGACGACTGGGAGCTGCTCCCGACGCGTATCGAAGACGGCGCGAGCCTCGGCTCAGGCGCCGTGATCCTCGGCGGCGTGACCGTGGGCGCGGGTGCGATCGTGGGCGCCGGCGCCGTCGTGACCCGGGACGTGCCCGCGGGTGGGACCGTGGCCGGAGTTCCGGCACGAATCATCCGTTCTTCCGCCCCCTAGCGTGCAAGTGCCAGCCCCGCCCGAGCGTTTATGGGCGTGCGGGCTGCCACCCACCCAGGGTCTGGGTAGTGATCTACCCCAAAGCGGGTGAACCGACCGTCACCCGCGAGGTGCCACGGGGGGGAGAGTTGCCGCGTGGGGCAGACAAGGTTCCCCTTCCACAAGGGTCCTCCGAAAACCACACTGCGTTGAGACGGATGAACGCCACGGCAACCCGCACAACGACCCTGCCGCTGCGAACGACGTCCACGACCAACCGCGCGCCGCTCGAGACCTAACGGGTCAGCTCGAGATCTGCGCGCCTACTCGGCCCTGACCAGACCGAGTGGCCAGACGCCGCCTTAACGCCCTCCCCCCGGGCGTGAAGGACGTCGCATGGACGACAGGCAGGAGGACACGAATGTCAGCAGCCCCGATTTACCTGAAGCCGAGAGAGAAGAAGCAGGCCGGCGTACTCACCGGAAGCTTTCGCCGCACCACCCGACTCGTCGACGACGAGGCCGGCACCCGCGCCGTCAACCAGGCGGTCGTGCGAGCCAAGCAAGGCGACCGCGAGGCGCTCCGGTATCTGTACGTGCACTACGCGGATCACGTCTACGGCTACGTCGCCAGCATCGTGCGCGACGATCACGAGGCCGAGGACGTCACCCAGCACGTCTTCGCCAAGCTGATGACGGCGCTGCCGAAGTACGAGCCGCGCGAAGTCCCCTTCTCCGCGTGGATCCTCCGTGTGTCGCGCAACGTCGCCGTCGACCACATGCGCCAGCGCCGCGCGATCCCGTGCGACGAGGTGCGTGAGCTCGAGACCCACACCGATGACGACGACGCCTCGCGGATGCGCTCCTTCGGGCTGCGCGACGCCCTCGCGACGCTTCCTGAGGAGCAGCGCCAGGTCGTCGTCATGCGCCATCTCGTCGGCCTGACGCCAGGCGAGATCGCTCATCAGCTCGGCCGGACCGAGCCCTCCATCCACGGCCTGCATCACCGCGGTCGTGGCGCCCTTAGAACCGCGCTCTCCGAGATGGATTGCGCTCCCACGATCGCTGGAAAGGTGGCCGCGTGAGCCCCATTGATACGCCGTCTGGGCTCATGCCCATCCCGGTGACCCGCCTCGACCAGGCGGATCCCATCCTCCTGGAGCAGTTGCTCGAAGTCGTCGGCGAGGTCGCCCGCAAGGGCGCCTTCACGATGGGTGCTGAGCTCGACGCCTTCGAGCGCGAGTTCGCCGACTACTGCGGCACCGCGTTCTCGGTCGGCGTCTCCTCGGGCACGGAGGCCCTCTCGCTCGCCCTGCGTGCGCTGGAGATCGGGCCCGGCGACGAGGTCATCGTCCCGTCGAACTCGTTCATCGCGACCGCCGAGGCCGTGAGCTGGGTGGGCGCGACCGCGAAGCTGGTCGACGTCGACCCCGACACGCACCTCATCACCGCCGAGCACATCGCTGCGGCGATCGGCCCCAAGACCAAGGCCGTGATCCCGGTCCATCTCATGGGCTCGACGGTCGACATGGACCCGATCCTCACGCTCGCCGAGGAAGCCGGCATCCGCGTCATCGAAGACACCGCACAGGCCCACGGCGCCTACTACAAGGGTCGCCGCGCCGGCTCGATGGGCGACATCGGCTGCTTCTCCTTCTACCCCACCAAGAACCTCGGTGGGTGGGGCGACGGCGGCGCGATCGCCACCAACGACGAGGCACTCGCCAAGCAGATCGTCCTGCTGCGCTCCCACGGCGAGTCCCCGCGCTACCACCACAAGATCGTCGGTACGACGGCCCGTCTGGACGCGCTCCAGGCCGCGATCCTGCGCGTGAAGCTGCGCCACCTCGACGCCCGCAACGACGACCGCCGCCGCCTCGGCGCCGCGCTCCGCGCCGGCCTCGAGGGCACGAGCGTCGAGCTGCCGTCCCCGGCTCACGAGGACGGCGATCACGTCTACCACCTGTTCATCGTGCGCACCAAGCAGCGCGACGCGCTGCGTGCCCACCTCGAGCAGCACGGCGTCTCCACGGCCGTGCACTACCCCTTCCCGATCCACCGCGCGGAGGCCTACGGGCCCGAGCTGGAGGGGAGCCTGCCGGTTTCCGAGCGGCTGGCCGAAGAGATCTGCACGTTGCCGTTGTTCCCGACAATGTCCGATGAGGACGTCGCTCGCGTTATCGCGGCCGTCGCCTCGTTCGAATCTGAGGAGTGAGCCAGGATGGCCCGTAGGTTCGTTTCGATCAATAACGCTCCGCTCCGGACGGCGGTCGTCGGGTACGGCTACTGGGGCCCGAACCTCGTCCGCAACGTCATGGAGCGGCCCGAGCTCGAGTTCGCCGGCCTGTGCGAGCGCGATCCCGCCCGCGCCGCCGCGTACTCGGCCCGTTACGCCGGTCAGCCGGTGTTCAACGACCTCTCGCTGGTGCTCGCCGACGACACGATCGACGCGGTCGTGGTCGCCACGCCGCCGCGCACCCATCACGCGATCGTGCGCGCCTGCCTCGAGGCCGGCAAGCACGTGCTCGTCGAGAAGCCCCTCGCGACGACGACCGCGGACGCCGTCGACCTGCTCGAGACCGCGTCGCGCAACGGCCGCACCCTGATGCCGGGCCACACGTTCGTCTACAGCCCGCCCGTCAACAAGATCAAGGAGATCATCGCCGGCGGCACGCTCGGCGAGGTCTACTTCGTCACGTCGTCGCGCATGAACCTCGGCAAGTACCAGGCCGACGGCGTCATCTGCGACCTCGCGCCGCACGACCTCTCGATCCTCCTGTACTGGCTCGACTCCCCCATCGTCGAGGTCGCCGCGACCGGCCGCAGCATCTTCCAGGCCGGCATCCCGGAGACCGCGTTCATCACGCTCACGTTCGCCAACGGCGCCAACGCCAACATCCAGGTCTCATGGCTGGCGCCGCGCAAGGTGCGCGAGATGACGGTCGTCGGTAGCCAGCGGATGATCCAGTACGACGACAACGCCGCCGACGAGGCCGTCCGCATCTTCGACCGCGGCATGGAGTTCTCCGTCCCGCAGACGTTCGGCGAGTACCAGCTCACCTACCGCAGCGGCGACATGATCGTCCCGCGCCTCGAGCCGGCCGAGCCGCTCAGCCTCGAGCTGGCCGACTTCGCCCAGGCCATCCGCACCGGCACCGAGCCGCGCTCCAGCGCCCAGCTCGGCCTCGAGATCGTCATGGCGATGGAGGCGGCCGAGGAGTCCCTGCGCCGCAACGGCGAGCCGATCGCCATCGAGCGCGCGCCGCTCCGCGTCGCCGCCTGATCCGGACTATGAGCACGGCCGAGCCCGTCGCGGGCTCGGCCGGTCTCAGCGCACGACGCGAATCGTCCGCTTGACCGTCGTCGTGCCCGCCGCGTTGCGGACGGCGACCCGCAGCGTCAGCAGGCCTTTCCGCGCCCGCTTGCTCTTGAGCACGAAGGTCCGCGTCGTACGCGAGAGCGTCCCGCTCCCCGCTACGAGCGCTCGGGTGCTCCCGCGGCGCGACAGGCGCAGCGACACCCGCACGCCCTGCTGAGAGCTGACCCGCACCCGCAGCCCGCGGCGGAGCTGCGCGCGCGTGACGCGCCGGTGCGCGACGAGCTTCAGCGAGGGCTTGGCGAGCGGCGCGGCGCCCGGCGAACCCGTCTGCGGCGGTGGTGCCGCGGTTCCCGGACCCGCGGTCGACGTGAGCGCGATTCCGCGGTCGGTGCCGTCGCTGGCGTCGCCTTTGCCCCGCGAGCCGGCGGCGAGCAGGAAGCCGGGCAAGGACGTGGGGGTTGCGCCGCCGGCGTACTGCGGCTTGCCCACGATGTCGTGCGCGCCGCGAGCGCGGGCGTTGGCCACCAGGTTGTAGTCGACCTGCGGGGTCGAGCCAGCCTGCACCGAGACCTCACCGAGGACGTTGTCCATCACCACCGTGCCCTGGCTCGGCGCCATTCCGTCCTTGGCCCCGACGACGATGATCCCGCAGCGCAGATTGAAGTCGCAGGCGCCGTCGGGAAGCGTGTTGTGCCGGAAGACCGAGCCGACGTCGCTTCCGATCTGGACCGCGAACGGATAGCTGCCGGGGTCGATCACGTTGTTCTCGATCAGCTCGTGGTCCGTCCCGTCGGGGGCCATGATCCCCGTCGCGGAGTCGTGGATCCAGTTGCCGCGGATGACCGTGTTGTGCGAACCGTAGAGCTGGATCGCGTCCGTGTGCACGCCGCCGGACGCATGGATCCCGGTGAACTCGTTGTCCAGGATCTGCACGCCGTTCGCGCCGACCTGGATGCCATCGGTGTTGCCGCCGGGACCGAAGACCGAGTGCTTCACGACCACGCCGGACGGAGCGTCACTCGACGTCCCGACGACCGTTAGACGGCCCTCGTAGCAATCGCCGCACTTGTCGATGTTCGGGAACCGGTCGCCGTCGAACACGATGTTCGACGCCGCCATCCCACGCGCGTCGACGACGGCGACCCCGGTGAAGGTGCTGTTGGCGATCGTGACGTCGCGCGTGCTCGCGGCGAGCCGCGCTTCGGTGATCGTCAGACCCTCGAGCTGGAGGTTGCGCGCCGCTGTGAACTGGAGCGAGAGCCGTGCGGTCGCGCCCGGAGCGGAGCGGATCGTCACCGTCGACGGCTTGACGGCACCCTTGAACTGGCCGTAGTCACCCGCGGCCAGCGTGATCGTGTCACCGCCGTGAGCCGCCGCGAACACGCTCGCGAACGTGCCAGGGTCGGCGGCTAGGTCGGCGGCCGAAGCCGAGCTCGGCGCGATGCCCGCGACCGCCACCGCGATCGCCACCCGTACCGCGTGCATGCCGCGCACCGTAGCACCCGCTTTTCAGGTGCGACGGCGTCCGGGGTATCAGATCACGGCGTTCAGATCGGCCTGCACCTCGGCCGGCGTGAGGGCGCGCGAGTAAACGCGGACGTCGTCCAGCTCGCCCTTGAAGAACTGCCCGCGCGCGCCCGTGCCGCCGAGCAGCGCGGTCCCGGCGCGCGACGCCGCCGCCGAGCCATAGGCCCGCTGCTCGCGGGTGGCACCGTTGACGAAGAACGTCACCCGCTTGCCGTCGTACGTCACCGCGAGGTGTGTCCAGCGCCGCGAGGCCAGCGGCTTGAGCTTGCTCTTGACGCTGGCGGCGGGAATCGATCCAGGGCGCGCGGAGGCGTCGCCGGCGAACAGCGCGAAGGCGCCACCTGGACCGAACAACACCGCCGAGCGCTTCGCGGGCGTCGATTGCGGCTTTACCCAGGCTTCGAGGGTGAACACGCGGGTGATGTCGGTTGTCGCCGCCGCCGGAAGGGTGACCACGTGCTTGCCGTCGAACGTCAGCGCGCGCCCATGCCGACCGGCCGTACGCTTCGCGCCCTTGAAGGTCGCGTCATTGCCGAGCCCGGAGGCGTCGTGCAGCTGCGCGCCGGCGGTCTCCTCGAACCCGTACGACAGCAAGAGACCGGGGTGCGGCGGCGGTTGGAGGCGAGCGTCGGGGAAGGGCCCGAACGCATCCGGCGGCGGCGGGGGCGGAATGACCGTCGTCGTGTCGGGAGAGCTCGTCGCGGTCGGCTGTGCGGTGGCGGTCGCTGTGGCAGTGGCGGTCGCCGTCGCCGTCGCCGTCGCGGTGGGCGTCGCGGTCGCCGTCGGAGTCGCCGTCTCGGTCGCGGTGGCGGTCGGAGTCGCGGTAGCGGTGGGCGTCGCGGTCGCGGTCGCCGTCTCGGTCGCGGTGGCGGTCGCGGTGGGCGTCTCGGTCGCGGTGGCGGTCGGGGTCGCGGTGGGCGTCTCGGTCGCGGTGGCGGTCGGCGTCTCGGTCGCCGTAGCGGTGGCGGTCGGGGTCGGGGTGGCGGTGGCGGTGGCGGTGGCGGTGGCGGTGGCGGTCGGTGTCTCGGTCGGCGTAGCGGTCGGCGTCTCAGTCGCCGTAGCGGTCGGCGTCTCAGTCGCCGTAGCCGTCGGAGTCGCCGTCTCCGTTGGGGTCCCGGTCGGCGTCGGTGTCGCCGTCTCGGTCGGGTCGGGCGTCACGCTCGGGACGATGATGCCCTGATCGGTCCCGTCGCTGGCGGACCACTTGCCGGGCGAGAAATCCGTCAGAGCAAACCCGCCGAACGAGGAGGGTGTCTCGCCACCGACGTACACCGGCGTCCCGGCGAAGTCGCTCTCGCCGATCGGCCTGCCCGTGATGAACAGATTGAAATTCGACTCCTCAAGCTTCGAGAGCCCCTCGAGGTCGATCGCGCCGAGGATGTTGTCGCGGATGATCGTCCCGTGACTGAGCGGCAGCCCTTCCTTCGAATCGATCGAGATCAACCCACAGCGCAGCTCCCAGAAGCACACACCATCCGGGAGCGTGTTATGCCGGACGAGCGAACCGTCGTCCGACCACAACGTGATCGCGTACGGGTAGTCGCCCGGCATGATCACGTTGTTCTCGATGACCTCGTGATCCGCGCCGTCCGCGGCCATGATCCCCGAGGAAGTGTCGTGGATCCAGTTTCCGCGGATCGTGGTCTGACTTGAGCCATACAGCTGGATGGCGTCGGTATGAACGCCGGCCGACTCCCAGAGCTGCTTGAACTCGTTGTTCAGGATCTGGACGCCGGCGCCCCCGACGAGGATGCCATCGGCATTCCCTCCGGGACCAAAGACCGAGTTCTGGATCACGATGCCGCTGCTCCGCTGGTTCGTCTCGTCACCGACGATCGTTATCCGACCCTCGTAGCAGACGTCGCAGACGTCGATGTTCGGGAACGTGTCGGCGTCGAAGACAATGTTCGCATCGGCCATCCCGTCGCGTGTATTGACGACGGCCCCAGACGTGAACACGCTCTTCACGATGCTCACGTCGCGCGTTTGACCGCCGATCTCCGCACCGTCGATGGTTGCGCCCACCACGCGAAGATTTCTCGCCTGGGAGAAGTTCAGCGACATGCGTACGGTGCTGTCGGCCGCGGCGACGATCGTCACCAAGCTGGACTTCTCGGCGCCCTCGAACACGCCGTAGTCGCCCGCCGCGAGCTCGATCGAGTCGCCGCCCTTGGCGCCGGCGAAAACCGCCGGGAAGTCGGCTGTTGAGGCGTAAAGCTTGTCGGCCTTCGCCTGAGAGGCGGTACCGAGAAATGCCGCGATAGCGACTAACACCACACCGGAGACCAGCCGAGCGCTCATGGCGGGCCAAAATCTAGCCCCAGAAAGCCTCACGATTGATGAATCTATACCAATTGGGAGGCATCCGGCGAAGGCGCGCGACGCTTCCATTGCGATCATTTCCCGCTAGGGGGCTGACATCCAGTCCCTTGCACCGTCGCCGCCGCGCGTAGCCGAGGAGGTCCGACGTCGGACCTCCGACGCACGCCCCTTACGCGCCGGTGCCTCCTGAATCGGAGCCGGTTCGCCGTTGTTGACCGGGAGCCACTCGACCTCGGCCAGCTCGGCGGGCATCTGCTCATCCTCAGCGGCCGTCTCCCACGCCCCCCGAAGCCACAGGACGGTGAGGATGACGGCGCACCCGATCAAGAAGACGAACACGAAAATGATCGCCGAGATCAGGGGAGACGGGCCGCGACGCGCTGACTCAGCCTGCGCCGGACCGAGCTGCGTGACCACGATGCGGCGTGCTCCTGGGACCTGCTGACTGGCGGCGAGGGCGGTCACATGCGCCTTCAACACCACGATCGCTTCGTTCGCGAGCTTTGCCGCACCCGCGGCGTCGGGAGCCTGGGTGTTGACGACGATGATCGGCACCTGACTCGACTGGATATTCGGGATGCTGACCTTGAGGATGTTCGCGCGAGGATCCTTGGCCGTGACGACCGCGCCGGACACTGCCGGGGCCGCAGCCGCGGCGGCGGCTCCGCCCGCCGGATCGATCGACGAAGCGATCAACGTCGTCGGGGAGATACCGGCCTGCTTGGCGATTTCCTCGCGCAGCGGCGAGGTCGTCATCAGACTGGCCAGCAGCGAAGCCCGTGAGGCGAGCGACGAGGGATCGTTCCCGGTCTCGCCGCCGAGGTCCACGACCTGCGAGCTCGGAGTGTCGATCAACGCCGTCGCCGTCGCCAGCCCGACGGTATGCGACCGGCTCTCGAATTTCGTGGGCAACCCGACGCGATACGAGATGAGCACCGCGGCCATCGCAGCCACGACCACGGCCGCCAGAAGCGCGAGTTTGTGCTGCGATAGGCGACGGAGGGCCGTTACGAGTTCCATGCGATGCGAAGGTTCTTTCGGGTGGGCACGACTGGTTAACGGGCCGAGCAGCGGAGCGCTTCCACGAGTTGCGTGGAAGAGTAGGGACAGCGGCTGCGTTTATGGCAGACATGGAAGCCCCGCCCGTCCGTCCCATCGTCGCCGTACGGCCAGGATCCGCGTTCGAGGCCAGGCCACGCCTGTTCGGCGCGCTCGCCCAGGCCTTCCCGGTCGCGTTCGTGCCCGACACGCTCGAGGGACCGCACGCCGACGGGCTGATCGTCTTTGCCGACGATCCGAGCGAAGTGCCTGTTAACCCCGATCGTCCAACGCTCGTGCTCGGCACCGGCGTGGCCTGCGACGCAGTTGAACCGGTCAGCTTCAGCAGCTCGCCCGCGGTTGACCAGCGGTTGCGCGGGATTACGCTCAGCGACCGCTTGGTCGGCGCCGGCATCCCCGCGCGCGTGGGCGAGACGATGATCGCCGTCGGCGCATCGGGGAACGCTTGGGTGCGCTCGGGTTCCGACCTCGCCGTCCACAGGGTGCGATCGACGTTGCCCGAGCTCTCCGAGACCGAGGTGCTCTACTCGCTCCTCTCGTCGAGAGCCATTGCCGCGATCGCGCTGGTCGAGTTTCTGCGCGGCGTGTCGGCCAGTTGCGGCTGGACGCCGCCGGCGATGCGCGCCGCGTTCCTCTTCGACGACCCTAATCTGCGCTGGCGTCGCTACGGGTTCATCGACTACCGCGCGCTCCTGACGCACGCCCGTACGCACCGCTATCACGCGTCGATGGCGATGATCCCGCTCGACGCGGGCCGGCCACACCGCGCGACCGCGCGACTGTTTGCGCAGAACCCGAACCACCTCTCACTGGTGTTCCATGGCAACGATCACGTCAAGCGTGAGCTGCTGGGAGCGGTCGAGGCCGATGCTGCCTTGCGGACCGCCGCCCAATCGATTCGGCGGGTCGCGCGCTTCGAGCGCAGGAGCGGACTGGCTGTCGATCGCGTGATGATGCCGCCCCACGGCATGTGCTCGGAACCGATGTCCGAGGCGCTAGCGGCGGTGGGCTTCGACGCGCTCGGCGCGATCCATCCGCTGCCGTGGACGGAGGAGCCGCCGACCGATCCTCCGCTGGCAGGGTGGCGCGCGGCGGAGTTCGTGGGTGGCTGCCCGGTGATTCCACGAGTCCCGCTGACGTCTTCACCGGCGGATCTCGCCCTCCGCGCCTATCTCGATCATCCGCTCGTCATCTACGGACATCACGAGGACGTCGCCGACGGCTTCGACGTGCTCGCCGAGACGGCGGCTCGGGTCAACCGGCTGGGCGACGTGGAGTGGATGTCCATCGGAGCGATCGCGACGAGCAACTTCACGGTTCGCATCGACGGCGATCACGCGACGCTGCGACCGTACGCGCGCCGGATCCGCTTCGCCCCCACCGAGGAGGTGCGACGGCTCACGATCGAGGCGCCTTCTGACGTGGCGCGGCCCGACGGCTGCACCGGCTGGACCGACCCATCGGGCGCCAGTCACGCGTTCGGGGCTCCAGTCGAGGTTCCCGCGCGAGCCGTCACCGAGATCCGTCTGACAGGCAGCGCGGATATCGATCCGTTTTCAGTCGCGAGCCCACCGTGGCGGCCGTGGCCCAAGCTGCGACGAATCGCCACCGAGATGCGCGATCGAGCGCTCCCGCTGCAGTCTCAAGTGACGAATTGAAGCTCCTCGGACGTCGGCGAGGAAATCCGCTCGACGTTGGCGCGTTGATAGATCGAAGCGTTTCCTGACGAATGCAGCTCCGAGTCCCCACACGTCCCCGCCGGCTGAGCTTCGCCGGGATTGCCACTTTGAGCGCGGTCGTCGCCCTGGTCCTCGCGATCTGGAGCGTTGCCTCGATCAGCCTGTTGCCGCCGAAGCTCACGCCCCGCGCCATGACCGTGGGGGGCGCGACGACGCATGTTCTCCTCGACTCGCGCGGGTCGTGGATCCTCGATCCGACGTCGACGACGGCGGACTTCACGGGACTGTCGATGCGGGCGGATCTCCTCGGCGACATCATCGCGACACCGCCGATGCGCGACCGGATCGCTCACATCATCGGGGTTCCGGCGTCTCAGATCAGCTCGAACTCGCGCATCACCGCGAACGTCACGGCGATCATGCGCGAGCCGGATCTCGAGCAGCGCTCGAACCAGATCCTGAACTCGAAGCAGCCGTACCGGCTCGAGATGCAAGCCGATCCAGCACTGCCGATCCTCAACATCTACGCGCAGGGACCCTCGACGGCTGCCGCGATGCGACTCGCCAACGCCGCCTACACCGCGCTCGAGCAGCAATTGCACGAGCTCACCGTCCGCGATGGCGCCTCGGAGAGCGACCGCGTCCAGATCCGTCAACTCGGGGGTGCGCGCGGAGGCGTCATCAACGGCGGCTCTGAGATGCAAATCGCGATTCTCACTTTCCTCGTGAGCTTCGTGATCTGCGGCTTCCTGCTCCTGCTGGGTCGACGCGCGCGCCAGGGCTGGAAGGAAGCAGCGGATGCGGCGAGCGGCGGTGGCGCGCCGAAGCGTCGTGCCGTTCGGACACTCCCCGCCGCGGGTGGGATGTGGCCACACACCACGCGAGTGCTGCCGTGGATGATCGCGGGGTTCATGGCCGTGCTGTGGCTCACACCTTTCAACACGATCCAGCTCACCGCGTCACTGCCCTTCGATCTGAAGTTGGACCGACTGGTGCTCCCGGTCATCATTGCCACCTGGGCGCTCGCGATGGCGGTCGGCGGGCCGAGCGCGCCGCGTTTCAAGCCAACGTGGATCCACGCTGCCATCGTCAGCTTCATCGGCGCGGCGTGCATCGGCGTGCTGCTCAACGCCCGTGCGCTCAACCAGTCGCTCGAGTTCGATCTTTCGAGCAAGAAGATCCTGTTGCTCGTCTTCTACGGCTGTCTGTTCATGATGGTCGCCAGCATCGTGCGCAAGCAGGAAGTACCGGCGTTCCTGAAGTACACGCTCGGTCTCGCAGTGATCTGCGCGCTCGGAACCATTTGGGAATACCGGTTTCACTACAACGTCTTCTACGACCTGTCCGACAAGCTGCTGCCCGGGATCTTCCAAGTCGGTTCGGCTGAGTCGACTGGCGTCGACGATCTTGGACGGCGACTGACGCGCGGACCCGGCGAGCATCCACTCGAAACGGTGGCGATGCTTTCGATGGCGATTCCAATCGCACTTGTCGGAATGCTCGGTTCACAGACGCGACGGCAGCGGCTGCTCTATGGCCTCGCCGCCTGCATCATGCTGGCCGCCGGAATCTCGACCTACCGCAAGAGCGCATTGCTCGCCCCGCTGTCGGTCATTCTCACGATCGCCTACTTCCGGCGCCGTGAACTGCTCAAGCTTGCCCCACTGGGTCTCGTGGGCATCGTCGTGGTCCGCATCCTCTCCCCGGGCGCCCTCGGGTCGATCCTGTTCCAGCTCCACGCGAACCGTCTGGACGTGGGAACGGTGAGCGACCGCAGCTCCGATTACGACGCGGTCCGCCCCGACGTGTGGACCCACCTCGCGTTCGGGCGCGGATACGGGAGCTACGACCATGTCAGCTACCGCATCCTGGATTCCGAGATGCTCGGCCGCCTCGTCGACACGGGCATCGTCGGGCTGCTGTTCTACGCCCTGATGGTCGTATCCATCGTGCTTGCCGCCCGCGGAGTCATCCGTCGTCGCGATCCGGTCTGGTCGCCTCCGGCGCTCGCGGTCGCCGCATCCGCAGTCGCCTTCCTCGTCGTGTCGTTCCTGTTTGACGTGACGTCGTTCCCTCACACGCCGTACATCATCCTGTCGCTGGCCGGCCTGCTCGCGGCGATCATTTCGGGGGATGCGAGCGCCGACGCGCCACGTATCACCCCCACGACCACGGCCGTGCGCCGGCGCCAGGCAAGCCGCCAGCACCCGCGCAAGCCCCGCCCGGCAGCGGCGAAACAGCTGCCACTGCGCCGCTAGGCGACTCCGTCGCGGGTTCCAGCGTACGAGTCGTTGGCGACGCGGACTCAATTGTGGTTTGATTCGCCCCGAGTCGATTTCTAGGGGCGTTGGTCACGTCTGTCTGGTCGACAAGGAAAGGGTTCCGGACATGTCGTCGGACATCCCTCACTCCACGGACGGCATCTTGAAGTAGCGCGCGGTCACGGGCTCGGTCAGTCCGGCGCGAAACACATTGAACAATGAGCGGTCTTGGTCGACTACGGCCTTCCGTCCGCTGGGGAATTGCGACGTTGAGAACACTGGGGGAAATCGTGAGCACGCACGATGCTTCGCGTAGGTCGCGCGGAGCCGTGAGGCGTCCCGCACGCCGGCTGGCTGTCGTCCTCGGGGTATCGGGTGCGGCAGTGTTGGGGACGGGTTCAGTTGCGCATGCTGCCGACCTGGCGGCGTCGCCGTCGACGCTTTCGAGCGTGTTCGCCTCGGCGAAGGCGGGCGATTCGGTC
>NZ_JAPDOD010000069.1 GCF_027587205.1 Solirubrobacter ginsenosidimutans | reverse complement strand
GGGAGCGCCGAACCCGGCGGCGCCGGGAGTCGCGGCGCGGCGACGCGCGGGCGGACCGGCCGCGCGACGCCTGCGCGTGTCTCCGCGCGGGCCGACGACGTCCTGCGCGGCGACGACGTCCCGCGGCGCCGCGTCGTGCGGTGGAGCCGTGCGCTCCTCGGCGGTGGCCAGCGCGAGCAGGCGGTGCAGCTCGGCGTCCATCCGCGACGATTCGGCGGCGGTCGGCACGGAGTCGCGGAACGGATCCGCGGCGGTCAGGGTCTGGATCGGGTCGCGGGTCATCGTTCCTCCACGGTGGTCATCGACGCGAGGGCGGGCGCGTCGTCGGCTTCAAGGGCGTGCTGGAGGCGCTTGCGCGCGCGGTGCAGGCGGACCGCGGCGGTGCCGCGGGTGCAGCCGAGCGCCTCACCCACCTCCGCGAGCGAGAGGCCTTCCCAGGCGACGAGCAGGACGAGCTCGCGGTCGCTCTCGCTCAAGCCGGCGAGCGCGCGGACGAGGTCGGCGCGCGCACCCGCGGCGTCGGCCGGATCGGGAGCGAACGGTTCGGCGTGCGCCTCCGCCCGCTCCGCCAGCGCGTCGCGGCGCACCACGCCCCGGCGGTGGTTGGCGAGCACCTTGCGGGCCACGCCGTAGAGCCACGGGAGCGGGGCGTCGGGGAGCTCACCGCGGCGTCGCCAGGCGACGAGGAAGACCTCGGTGGTCAGGTCCTCGGGCTCCGACGCGGCGCGCCGGCGCAGGTAACGCCAGATATCGTCGCGGTGCGCTGTGTACAGCGCGTCGAATTCGTGGTGCACGCAACGGCTCGTGTCCGGCACCGCGCGATCCATTACTCCAGTGGGAGCACGACGCGCACGGTCGTACCGCCGCCGGGTGGCGACTCGACCGCGAGCCGCCCGCCAAGCGCCTCGACGCGGTCGGCCAGCCCGCGCAGGCCGGTGCCGTTGCCCGTGGAAGGATCGGCGCCGCCGCGTCCGTCGTCGGCGATCTCCACCCGCAGCTCGCCGGCGTCGGTCTTCATCTGCACGCGCAGCTGCGACGCCTCGGCGTGCTTGACCGCGTTGGTCAGGCTCTCCGCGACGACGAAGTACACCGCGGCTTCAAGCGGCTCGGCCAGGCGCACCTCGGGCACGCCCTCCACGTGCAGCGGCAGCGGTGAACGGGCCGCGAGCGTCTCCAGGGCGGGAGCGAGGCCACGGTCCGCGAGTACCGCCGGATGCAGCCCGCGGGCCAGCTCGCGCAGCTCGGCCAGGGCGTGCTCGAGCTCGAGCGCGGCGCCACGCAGGAGCGCCAGCGCCTCGTCGGGCTCGCCCAAACGCTTCTCGAGCACCCGCAGCTGCACGGCGAGCGAGACGAGCCGCTGCTGCGCGCCGTCGTGCAGGTTGCGCTCCAGCCGCCGCCGCTCGGTCACACCCGCCTCGAGGATGCGCACGCGGCTGGCGTTGACCTCGGCGCGCGCCTCGGCGCTCTCCAGCGCGAGCGCGACCAGCTCGGCGAAGCCCGCCAGGCGGCTCTCGGCGTCATGGTCGAGGACGTCCACCGACGCCACGAGGATGAGGCCCCAGATCCGCCCGCCCGCGACGATCGGCGCCGCGACGGCGGACCGGAACCCGTTGGCGCGCATCAGCTCGGCGGCGCGCCCGCGGACGTCGGCGTAGTCCTCGATCCGCGCGGGCTTCCCGGTGCGCGCGACCAGCGCCGTGATCCCGTCGCTGTCGGCGAGCGGGACCGCCGTGCCGACGACGAACCCGCCGGGGTCGTGCTCGTCCGCCCAGCGCCCGACGGTCCAGGCCTGGCCGCGCTCGTAGCGCACCGTCGCCGCCGACCGCACGTGCAGCAGCCGCCCGGCTTCCTCGGCGACGGCCTGGAACACCGCGTCGGGCTCGGGCGAGGAGGCGACGAGCGTCGCCACGCGCCGCAGCGCCGACTGCTCCTCGGCGAGCTGGGCGAGCGCCTCGTAGGCGCCGGCGTCGAGCACCATGCCGACCAGCGCGTCGTCGAGCGCGAAGAGCGTGCCGGAGATCGGCAGTCGCCGCTCCGTGCCGATCCGCACCCGTCGCGGCGCCCGACCGCCTTCGAGCATCGCCCGCACCTCGTCGGCCAGCGGCCCGCCCTCGAGCGAGCGACCGGTCTGCGCACCGGTGGCCATCGTGAACGCCGTATTGGCGTACACGACGCGCAGCGCGGCGTCGAAGCAGCCCACCGCCGCCGGGGTGGCGTCGAGGAGCCCGCGCAGTGTGGCGGGCGTCAAACCGCCGGATGGCCTCGAGCTGCTGGACGGCATCGGCGTAGAAGCTAGTGCTTCGGCCGAAAGCGGATCGTGTGCCCCCGACTCAGATACGGGGGCACACGCCGGAGAAGAGATTCGCGAAGACGCATTCTGCGGTCAAGGTCCACGAACTGCTCTTGGGTCTAGAGATCGACCACGCGGAGGTCTGGATGCCGCACCTGCAATGCGTCGGTGAGCACGCGGCGGTGGCACGTCGCCGGATCGGCCTCCAGGCACAGCAGCGCGGTCCGCGGCCCGTGATCGAGCTCGGCGCCGAGGCGCTCGAGATCCTCCAGCGCATGCGCCTCGACATGCGCGCGGAATGCCGCAGCGGCTTCGTCGAGCTTGCCCGCGTGAAACAGGAACCGGATGTCGGCGGGCGTGCCGAGCTCCCGCCGGCTCTCATAGGCGATGCCGTGATCGCCGAGCAGCTGGCCGAGCCTGGTCTTCGACATTCCGGGCCGGCGCGACTGCGGCCGGAAGCGCACGTCGATCACCCGCTCCACGCCCGCCGTTCCCAGCTCGGCCACCAGCTCAGGCGGGAGCAGCTTCTCGTAGCCGATGGTCCAGATCGTGGGCACAGGATCAGGAGCGTACGAGACGCACGAGTGCTTGCAGCGCCCCGCGGCGGCGGTCCGCGCGGCTAGCGTGAGCCAATGCCGCCGGACGCGGCACCTTCGCCATGCCCCGCGCTGCCCTGCTGCTCATCGTCGTCTCGCTGTCCGCCCTCGTCGCGGCCGCACCCGCGGGTGGGCAGAGCGAGGGGTCGTTGCGCGACAAGATCGGCTCGAGCAAGCAGCAGGAGCGCACGCTGGCCGGTGCCGCCGCGCAGCTCGGGCAGCTCGAGCGCAAGATCGGGCGCGAGGTACAGGTGCTCGAAGGCCGGCTGGGCGAGGCCCAGAGCGAGCTCGACGCCGCGAACGCCCGCCTCGCCTCGACACAGGTCAAGCTCGACGAGGCGCGCGCCCGCGTCACCCGCCTGCGCAAGCGGCTCGCCGAGGTCCGTTCCAAGCTCAGCGGCCTGCTGCGTGAGCGCTACATGGGCGGGTCACCCGATTACGTCACGGTCGTGCTGCACGCCGACGGCTTCCCGCAGCTGCTCGAGACGCTGCAGTTCGTCCGGCGGGTGGAGCGCGCCGACACGCAGCTGCTCGACCTCGTCCGCGCCGCCCGCAGTGACGCCGACCACGAGCGCACCGTGCTCTTCAACCTGACCAAGCGCCGCGACCGCGAGGCCGACGCCGCCCGCACCCGCCGCGACGCGCTCGCCTCGATCACGCAGGGCCTGCGCGACCGTCAGGCGCTCGTCGCCCGGGCGCACGCCGCCCGCGTCGCGGCCCTGAGCCGTGCGCGCAATGGCCGCAAGCGTGCCGAGAAGGAGCTCAAGCGGCTCCTCGCCGTCCGCGCCCGCGCGGCCTCGATCGCCGGCCCCGGTGGACCGTGGGCGATCCCGTGGCCGATCGTGCAGTGCGAATCGGGCGGCCAGAACCTCCCGCCGAACTACGCGGGCGCCTCCGGCTACTACCAGTTCATGGTCGCCACCTGGAAGGGCCTCGGCGGCTCGACCCCGCAGGCCTACCAGGCCTCCAAGGCCGAGCAGGACCGTCTCGCCGCCCGGCTCTGGAACGGCGGAGCGGGGCGCGGGAACTGGGTCTGCGCGTCGCTCGTCGACGGATAGCGCACGATGCACGACCTCCCCGACTGGGCTGCCGTTCTGCTCGAAGAGATGAAGGTCGCTCACCTCGGTCTCCTCGACGATGCCGGCCACCCGCGCGTCCAGCCGATCACGTTCGCGCGCGTCGAGGACCTGATCGTGAGCGCGGTCGACGACAAGCCCAAGCGCCGTCCCGGCGAGCTCCCCGTCCGTCTCCGACGACTGCGGCGCCACCCCCGCGTCGCGCTCACCGTCGATCGCTACGACGACGACTGGACCCACCTCGCCTGGGTGCAGCTGCTCGGCGACGTCACGATCGCGCCGATCGATGCGCCCGCGCTCGAGGCCCTCCAGCGCCGCTACCCGGTCTACCTCGAGCGCCCCCCGAACGGACCGCTGTTGAAACTCCGACCGGAGAGGGTTCTCAGCTGGCGCTCAGCCGGTTAGGCTCGCGCGTATGCGCCTCACCGTCCTGCTCGCCACCGTCGTCGTCCTGCTCACCCCGACGATCGCGCTCGCGCAGGAGGACCGCTGCGAACCCCGCAAGCAGGGCGAGCAATGCGGTGAGGGCAACGGCCGCCAAACGCCCGGCGGGGCCGGCACCGGCAAGGTCTCCCACAAGGGCTGGCCGAAGATCACCGGGATCCTCTGGCAGGTGCTCGACAGCGGCAACCACACGCGCACCGGCACCGAGGACAACGACGAGCTCAACGGCCATCACGGCAATGAGAAGCTCAACGGCGCCGGCGGCAAGGACGTGCTGTGGGGCGACTGGGACCCCAAGAACAACACCACCAAGCAGTCCGACGTCCTGCGCGGCGGCCCCGGCAACGACTTCCTGTATCCCAGCCACGGCAAGAACCTGCTCTACGGCGGCGCCGGCAACGACCGGATCATCGCGTACTACGGCCACGGCACGATCGACTGCGGGCCGGGCGATAAGGACTTCGCCCAGACGCGCTGGCAGAGCAGCGCCTACAAGGTCCGCAACTGCGAGATCATCCGGCACTTCTGCGCGTACGGCTCAAAGCCCAACGGCGACTGCAAGAAGCCCGGTGAGGGCCTACTGTTTCGCGAGCCACTCCGCCTTATGAACCTTCTTGGCGGCCTGGTAGCCCTTCAGCGCGGCAGCTGAGTCGACGTCGCCGAGCGTCGGGTGCCAGGGGATCAGCGGCTCGGCCAGCGCGACCCCGAAGCGCTTGGCGAGCACCGAGCCGAGCGCCTTGATCTTCATGTCGCCGTACCCCGGCAGCCCGGCCAGGTTCGCGCGCAGCTCGTCGGTGGTCGTCGCGTCGGTCCAGACCCGCGCGGCGTGGCCGTCGTAGTGCTCGATGACGTGCTCGGCGAGCTCGTGCACGCGGGTCGCCATCGCGCCCGGGAAGCGGTGGATCGCCGGCCGCTCGCGGAAGATCGGGTCGAGGTCGGCGCCCGCGACCGCGGCGACGTCGAGCGTCCCCAGCCGCTCGCGCAGCACGAACGGGCCCATGAACGCCTTCTGCACCGGCACCTGCTGGTCGAGCGCGAAGCCGACCAGCAGGGCGAAGGGATCCTGGACGAGCAGCGCGTCGGCCTCGGCGTTTCCCGTGAAGTGCAGGCGGTCGGTCATGGTTGCTGGAGCTCCGGTGGCAGCGCCTTCAGCCCGTCGGGATACATCAGCGCGATGGTCTCCTCGGACATCTCCAGCGTGTTGGCGGCCTCCGGCGGCGCGCCGAACACGAGCCAGAGCGCGTCCTCGTCGGTGTCATTGAACACCTGCCGCACGCTCTCCGCCGAGACGTAGACCGAGGAGAGCCGCGGCAGTTCGAGCAGCACGTCGTCGACCCGCATCCGCCCGACGCCGTCGAGCAGGACGTAGAGCTCGTCGGTCACGACGTGCCGGTGCTTGGTCGACGCCTGCCCGGGTCGCAGGCGCCAGAAGCGCGCGCCCATACCGGGCGCGCCGTGTTGCTTGGCGAGATCCGTGTTGAGCACGCCCATCTGGTTGGACGGGCGCCAGAACGCCTCGCCGGCGGGCAGGACGGAGTAGGTCATTTCGCCTTCAAGGATGCAGGTTCGTAGCCGCTCGCGGTCGCCCGCGAGGCCGACTTGCTCTTGAGCGTCAGCACGACGCGGCCCTTGGCGTCGGTCTTGCCCGACTTCCCGCCCGCCTTGAGGGTCGCGCCCTTGACCGGGTCGCCCGCGTCGGTGACGGTGAACGTGACCTTGTCCTTGGCGCGCTTCGCGGCGAGTGAAAGCCCTGGGAGCACGCGGGTCACGAACGTCGACGCGGACGAGTCGTCCTGGGTGCCGAAGACCCCGAAGACGTCCGCGGCCGACGACGTGCCGCTGATGTCCAGCGTGTAGAGCGAGTGCGCGTCCTTCACCGCGCCGGCGTCGACCGCCGCGCCGAACTGCGTGGCCGAGAGATTCGAGCGCGCGACGAGCACGTGCTGGTCACCGAACTCGCTGTCGGACCACGCGACCCACAGGCGCCCCTTGGCGTCGGCCGAGATCGCCGTCTCGGCGCTGTTGCGGGTCTTGTCGAGCAGGATCGTCGACCCCGTCCCGACCTTCCACACGCGGACCTGGTCCGAGGTCGGATACCCCACGCCGCGCGCGACGTAGAAGCCGCCGCTCTTTGGCCGCGCGACGATCGGCGTGCGCGAGAGCTCCGGGCCGCCGACCATGACGTTCGTCCCCGGCATCTGCAGCGCCCCGCCACCGGGCGCGCCGCCCGCGCCGACCGGCTGGACGAAGATGCCCGGCGGGTTGTCGGAGAACCAGGCGAGCATCGTCGTGCCGCTCGCGTCCGAGGCCAGGTTGGAGTCGTTGCCGTAGCCCGCCGCCTGGTAGTTGAAGTTCGGCACCGCCGGGTCCAGCCCCGCGTGCACCCACGTGCCGGCCGTCCCGAACCAGGTCGCGTAGGTGGTGCCGTCGGGCGCCGTGCTCGCCGCCGTGTCGGACGCGTAGGCCTGCGCGCCGATCGGGACGGTCGATCCGGGCTGCAGCGCCCAGGTGGCGCCGCCGTCGGAGGAGAACGCGGTGTTCTGATCCTGGTTGGTCTCGGTCGCCTCGGTCGAGCGGATGCCGCCCCAGATCGCCCGCAGGCCGCCGGGGACGACGGTCAGCGCCGGGTCGCTCGTGCTCGCCCACCCCGTCACGATCGGCGAGGTCGCGCGCAGCTTGCCGTCCGGCCCGATCGTGGTGTGGAAGATGTCGCCGTCCTTCTTCCAGGCGACGTGCAGGACGCCGTCGGCGGTGCGCACGGGGCTGACCTGGTCGATGTTGGACCCGCCGGGCGCGGTGACCTGCTTCCAGCCGGCGGCCTGAGCGCCGGGGGCTGCGGCGAGCAGGAGCGCGGCCGCGAGGATGAGAGGCGTCTTCACGCGCGGAGACTAACCGGCTAGCAGCGGCCAGTTAAGCGCCCGTTCATCCTTTTTCGCCGCGCGTGCGTTAAACCGGACACCTTGGTCCTCCTTGTCCTCTTCGCGCTGATCGCCGGCGCCGGCACCGCCCTGAGCCCTTGCGTGCTCCCCGTCCTGCCCGCCTTGCTGAGCGCGGGAGCGACCGGCGGGCGACGGCGCCCCCTCGGCATCGTGCTCGGCCTCGCCGTCACGTTCACGGTCACGATCGTCGGGTTGGCGAAGGTCGTCGACGGCGTCGGGCTCGGTGATTCCGTCACGCGCGACATCGCGATCGTGGCGCTCGCGGTCTTCGGGCTCTCGGTCGCGATCCCGTGGCTGGGCGACCGGATCGAGGCGCCGCTGAGCCGGCTCGCCAAGTACGGGCCGAAGAGCGGCGGGCGCGGATTCTGGTCGGGGATCCTCGTGGGTGCGGCGCTGGGCTTCGTCTACGCGCCGTGCGCGGGGCCGATCCTCGCCGCCGTCGTCTCGGTGAGCGCCGCTTCTGGGCGCACGGTGGCGGTCGGACTCGCGTTCGCGCTCGGCTCGAGCATCGTCCTGCTGGTCCTCGCCCTCGCCGGCCGGCGCCTCACCGTGCGCCTGCGCGGGCCGGCGTTGAGCCGCGCTCTGGGAGCCGTGATGGTCCTGACCGCGGTGGCGATGGCGTTCCAGCTCGACGTGCGCTTCCAGACGGCGATCGCGAACCATCTTCCCGCCGCGGTCGTGAACCCCACGAACGCGCTGGAGACGTCGCACTCGGTGTCCGAGAAGCTCGCGCAGCTCCGGCCCGACTCGAAGTTCGCCAACGCCGCGAAGACGACGACGGCGACGACGGCCGGGGCCAAGGCCGACCTGCAGGACTACGGGCCCGCGCCCGACTTCGTCGGCAACCAGCGCTGGTTCAACTCCAAGCCGCTCACGCTCGCCTCGCTCAAGGGCCGCGTCGTGCTGATCGACTTCTGGACTTACACCTGCATCAACTGCATCCGCACGTTCCCGCACCTCGTCGCCTGGGACAAGACGTACCGCGACCGGGGCCTCACGATCGTCGGCGTGCACTCGCCGGAGTTCAGCTTCGAGAAGAAGGCGTCCAACGTCCAGCGCGCGATCGAGCAGAACGGCATCAAGTATCCGGTCGCACAGGACAACGACCTCGCGACCTGGAACGCGTGGAGCAACCAGTACTGGCCCGCCGAGTACCTGATCGACGCGAACGGCCACGTCCGCTACGCGAACTTCGGCGAGGGCGACACGGAAAAGACCGAGGCGGCGATCCGCGCGCTGCTGGTCGAGGCGGGCGCGAAGGGCCTGGGCGCCGACGCCAAGCCCGACAAGACCTACGACCCGACCGCCGAGGCGACGCCCGAGACCTACATCGGCTCGGCGCGGGCGGAGCGCTTCCTCCCCGCCGTCCAGAAGTCCGGCACCAGCACCTACACGCCGTTCGACGGCGACCTGCCGGAGAGCAACTTCACGCTCGGCGGCACCTGGAAGGTCACCGAGGAGTCGGCCACCGCCGGGCCGGGCGCGACCCTGCGCGGCAACGTCACCGGCAAGGACGTCTACCTCGTCTTGTCCGGTCCGGGCGACGTCGACGTGACCGTCGACGGCAAGCACGAGCAGACCGTCCACGTGACGACGCAGAAGCTCTACCACCTGCTCTCGCGCCCGAAGTCCGCCGCCCACGACCTGCAGCTGAAGTTCGCGCCGGGCGTCGCGGCGTTCGCCTTCACGTTCGGCTGAAACTTAAACCCCACCTAAGGGGTCTGGCCCCTTAGGTGCGCTTTATGGTCCGAACGGTGTAGCCGGCGGGTGCAGATGGGTCGCGCGGCCGACGACGGATCGGCCGCGGCGGCGCAGCATGGTGCCCATGCCTTCCCTCGCCATCGAAACCCACGGACTCGGCAAGCGCTTCGGTGAGCGCGCGGCGCTGGAGTCCATCGACCTGGAGGTCCCGCGCGGGTGCGCGTTCGGATTCCTCGGGCGCAACGGCGCCGGCAAGACGACGCTGGTACGGCTGCTGCTGGGGCTGGCGCAGCCGACGACGGGGACGATGCGGCTGCTCGGCCACGACCTGCCTTCTGGCCGCGCGGAGGCGCTGGCGCGCGTCGGGGCGATCGTGGAGGAGCCGCGCTTCCATCCGCACCTGACCGGCCGCGAGAACCTCCACGTCCACGCCGCGGCGCGCGACGCAAGCGCTCACGGACGCGTCGACGCCGCGCTGAAGCGCGTGGGCCTAGGCAACCGCGCCGATGACAAGGTCAAGACCTACTCGCTCGGCATGCGCCAGCGTCTCGGCGTCGCGCGCTGCCTGCTCTGCGACCCCGAGCTGCTGATCCTCGACGAGCCGGTCAACGGCCTGGACCCGGCGGGCATCCTCGAGTTCCGCGGGCTCGTGCGCTCGCTGGTCGACGAGGGGCGCACGGTGCTGCTCTCCTCGCACCTGCTCGACGAGGTCGAGAAGACCTGCGACCTGGCCGCGATCGTCGACAACGGGCGCGTCGTCGTCCAGGGCACGATCGAGGCGCTGACCGCGGGCGGCGAGCGGACGATCGACATCGTCGCGTCACCCACTGTGAAGGCCGCCGGCGTGCTGGCCGGCGTGCCCGCCGTGACGCGGGCGATCGAATACAACGGCGGCATCCGCGCGACGCTGGCGCCCGACGCCCCGCGCGACCTGGACGTCGTCACCGTCCTCCTGCGCCGCCTGCTGGCCGAGGACATCCAGGTCGAGCGCGTGGCCCCCGTCACGCGCTCGCTGGAAGACGAGTTCCTGAGCATGACGACCCGACTGGAGCACGCCTGATGACCCGCCTGATCCGTGCCGATCTCCTCAAGCTGCGACGCCGCACCGGCATGATGGCCGTGGTCGCGTTCTTCGTCTTCGGCGCCGTCGCCGCCTACTTCGGCGCCGGGTTCTTCCTCGACGACGGCGGCGACTTCGACACCGCCACCGGCGTGCTCACGCTGATCGCCTCGGTGGCGGGCGCGATCATCGGCGCCACGGCCGGCGGCGCCGACATCGAGTCCGGCGTCTTCCGCGACCTCGTCGCCACCGGTCGCTCCCGCACCGCCCTGTTCTTCTCGCGCGTGCCGGCGGCGTGGATCATCACGCTCGGCATGCTCGCGATCGCCGTCGTCGCCTCCGCGCTGCTGTCCTCGCCCTCGCTCGGCTCGTTCCTGCGCGGCGGCGCCCAGGTGCTCACGTCCGGCGCGCTGACCGCCGCGGTGTGCGTCGGCCTGGCCGCGCTGACCGGCAAGAGCGGACCCGTGATGGGCATCGCGCTGGCCTTCCAGCTCGGCATCGCCCCGCTGCTCGCCCAGCTGGACGTGCTCGGCGACGCCCGCTGGGCGATCCCCGCGGTCGCGATCTCCCGCCTCGACGGTGCCGAGGGCATCCTCGCCTCGTTGCCTCTGGCGGGCGCGATCGGGATCATCCTCGCCTGGGCCCTCGCCGGACTCGGCAGCGGCCTCTGGAAGACCCGCACCCAGGAAATCTAAACCCCACCTAAGGGGTCTGGCCCCTTAGGTCGCGTTTATGTTGCTTCGCCGGCATCCCATCCCGATCCTCGTCGCGGTTCTCGCGGTGGGGATCGCCGTGCCGGCGGCGATCCCGTGGGTGTTCGCGGCACTCGTGCCGCTCTACGTGCTGGCCGAGCGCGACCTCCGGCACGGGGTTGCCGCGGCGGCGGCGATCCTGCTCGTGCAGCTGGTGAAGATGGATCACCCGGTCGAGCCGATCTCGACGGTCGTCTTCTCCGCCGCCGTCATCGCGGTCGCCCGCTACCGGGTGCTGCAGCGCGCGGCGGCGGCGCGTGAGCGGGAGCTGCTGTTCGAGGCGGCCGCGGCCGAAGAGCGGCTGCGGATCGCGCGCGAACTGCACGACGCGGTCGGCCATGACGTGTCGCTGATGGTGGTGCAGGCGGAGGCGCTCGCGGCGGTCACCGGCGACGAGCGGGCGGACGCCATCGCCGCGCTGGGGCGGCGGACGATGGGCGAGATGCACCGCACGCTGAAGGTCCTGCGCGACGACGCGGACCTCGCGCCGCAGCCGGGGTTGAACGATCTCGGCGGCGTGATCGAGGACGCGCGCGGCGCCGGGGTGCCGATCACCTTCACGGTCGAGGGCGCCCCGCGCCCGCTTCCCGGCGGCCTGGACGCCAGTGCCTACCGGATCGTGCAGGAGGCGGTGACCAACGTCATCCGCCACGCGGGCGGGGCGGCCGCCGCGGTGACCGTCCACTACGGCGACGACGCGCTCGAGCTGCGCGTCACCGACGAGGGTGGCGAGCCATCCGATACCAACGGCGGCGGCCACGGCCTCGTCGGCATGCGCGAGCGGGTCGCCGCGTTCAATGGCACGCTGCAGGTCGGCCCGCGCGCCGGGCACGGCTACGAAGTGCGAGCGGAGCTTCCCTACACCGCATGATCCGCGTCCTGATCGCCGACGACCAGCCGCTGATGCGGACCGGGTTCAAGACCGTGCTCGAAGCGACCGGGATGATCGAGGTCGTCGCCGAGGCCGACAACGGCGCCGAGGCGATCGCCATGGCCGAGCAGCACCGGCCTGACGTGATCCTGATGGACATCCGGATGCCGGGGATGGACGGGCTGGAGGCCACGCGCCGGCTGCCGCGCGAGAAGATCCTCGTGCTCACGACCTTCGGCCTGGACGAGTACATCGTCGAGGCGCTGCGCGCGGGCGCGAGCGGCTTCCTGACCAAGGACGTGCCGCGCCAGGAGCTCGTCGCCGCGGTCAAGGCCGTGGCGGGCGGCGACGCGGTGCTCTCCCCGCAGGTCACCCGCCAGCTGCTCGATCGTGTCGCGCACCGGCTCCCCGCCTCGACCCCCGCCGACGGCGGCGTCGCCGCGCTCACCGACCGCGAGCGCGAGGTGCTGCAGCTGATCGCCGGCGGGCTCTCCAACGCGGAGATCGCCGCGGCGCTCGTCGTGGCGGAGCCCACGGCCAAGCGCCACGTGTCCAACCTGCTCGGCAAGCTCGGCCTCAGAGACCGCGTGCAGGCCGTGATCTACGCCTACGAGAACGGCGTGGTCGGGCGGCCGAAGTAGCCGCCCGACCAGGTCCGTCTACGGCGTGGTGGTCGACAGCGTGAACGTGAGCGTCTTGGAGTAGGCGCCCGTGCGCAACGCGTCGGTCGAGTCGATGTGCTGCTTGAACGTGACCGTCACCAGTTCGTTGGAGACGGGACCGGTCCAGGCGGCCTTCGAGAACGACACGGCCAGCGGCGACGGCAGCGAGAACGTGCCGTTCATGAGGTGGCCGGGATCGGAGACCGACAGCGCCGCGTCACCGGCCGTCGAGATGACGGTGGCGGTGGTGTTCGCGGTGTAGTCCTTCGTGACGCCCGGCGTGAACGCGCCGAACGTCGCGGCCGGCGTGCCCAGGACCAGCGAGAGCGTCGCCGGGACGGACCCGCCGACGTCCCCCGCGACAGGCGTCTCGACCGGGCCGTTCGCGGTCGGGCTCAGCAGGTCGCCCGGGTGGCAGTGATGCGGTGAGAAGAAGAACGAGCCCGGGACACAGCGGAACATGCTCGGGTTCGTATCGCTCGGCGCCTTGCGCACGTTCGTGGCCTGCTCGAACGCGTAGCCGCTGTTCAACAGAGCGGCTTCGCCGTTCGCCTTGCCGATGAACGACACGCCGATCGGGTTGCGGCCGGAGCCGCCCGTACCGTAGGCGGCCGGGACGGTCAGGACCGGGTAGCCCGCCCGGTCGGCGATGTTGACCAGCGTGCTGCCGGAGGGAACGAGGATCACGTCGGTGTCGCTGAGCAGCGTGTCCAGCACGCCCGCGCTCTGGGACTTGCCCGCGGCGGTGTCGGCCGCCAGCGCCGAGAGGTCCGGGCTGAGCGCCCCGACGAGCTGGCCCTGCTGGTACTTCAGGCCCTCGACCGGGTTGGCGGTGTTGTAGTTGACGATGCCCTGAAGCGAGCCCGCCCCGCCGGAGGTCCCGCCGAGGTAGGCGTTGAGGTCCTTCTCGAACGAGCGGTTGATGATGCTCGCGGCGGTCGTCGTGCCGGCCGTCTTGGTGACGGTGGTCGCCCCGAGACCCGTGATCGCGGTGAGCACGGACGCCGGCGGCGCCCCGACGACGGCCACGCGCTTGCCGGTCAGCCCGCCCGGCGCGACGGTGTAGGCCGTGCCGGTGAGCGCCGAGAGGCCCGTCGCGGCGTCGGCCACCGTGCGCGTGATCGGCCCGGCCGCATCCTGGGACTTGGCGACCGGAAGCACGCCGTCACTCGAAACGAGGCCGACCGTCGGCTTCAGCGCGACGACACCCGCGACACCCGCCGGGGCGATGATCTGCGCGGAATCGGTCGAGGTCTCCAGGCCGACGGTCAGCGCTGCCAGGCCCGAGGCGGTCGCGGCCGCGGAGCCCGCCGCCGAACCGGCCGGTGTCTTGTCGGTGTCCGACGGCAGCAGCACCTGGCCGCCGAGCGCGGAGTAGCCCTCCGGCGCATTGCCGTCGAGCAGGCCGTTGAGCTCGGAGACGTTGGTCTTGCCGAGGATGATCGCCCCCGCCGCCTTGAGCTTCGCGACCAGCGCCGCGTCACTGTTCGGCATCGACTTCTGCAGCGCGATCGAGCCTGCGGTGGTCGGGAGCCCGGACACGTCGATGACGTCGTCCAGCAGCACGGGGATGCCGTGCAGCGGGCCGCGCGAGCCGGACGTCGCCCGCTCGCGGTCGAGCAGCTTCGCCTCTTCGATCGCGTGGGTGTTCAACGCCCGCACGGCCTGCAGCGCCGGGCCTTCGGCGTTGGTCGCCGCGATCCGGGCGAGGTAGGCCTTGGTCAGCGTCTCGGCGTTCAGCGTCCCCGCCGTCATGCGGTCCTGCAGCGACTTGACCGACTCCGTCTCCAGCGAGAACGGGAGGGTGGGAGCGGCGCCGCCGACCAGCTTCATCGTCGACTCGTAGTCCGGGTTGCAGGACCCACGCTCGGAGAACGCGGGCGCCGGGACCGTGTGCGCGCAGCGGTACATGCTCGGGTTGACCTCGCTCGCCGGCTTGCGCAACTTCGTGGCCTGCTCGATCACGTACGCGACGCCGATCAGGTCGCGCTCCTTGTACGCGTTGGCGTGGATGGAGACGTTCAAAGTCCGCCGCGTCGTCGTGCTGTACCCCATCGGGATCGTCAGCTGCGGGTAGCCCGCGCGCGGACCGTTGGACACGGAGCCGAGGATCGCGATGAAGTCGTCGGAAGGATCGGCCGGCGTGTCGTTCTGCATCATCCGGTCGATGCCCTGGTGGCTGAGGATCTTGCCCGTCAGCAGGGTCTCGCGGTAGGCGATCGAGGCGGCCGACAGCGGGCTGACGTCGATCGCCAGCGCCGCCGCGTGCGTCGAGTTGCCGAACTTCAGCGCCTCGTGCTCGTTGGCGAAGTTGTCGTCGTTCTCCTGCTGGAGGCTCTTGATCGGCGCGTCCGGCCCGAGGTGGGCGTAGTAGTGGTCGATGTCGCGGTGGGCCTCGTAGTTGAGGACCGAGCCGCCGATGCCGGCGGGCGAGATCACCGGGCGCTCGACGAGGATCGCGCCGGCGGCCGCGAGCGCGGCCTTGGCCGTGTTGACCTCGGCGCTCGTGCCGTTCCAGCCGATCCGCTTGCCGCGAACGAAGTTCAGGTCCAGCGCGGACATGTAGTTCGGCACGGTCGCGGGGACCGGCGGGATGATGTCGGCGTCGTTGATGCCGGGGCCCCAGATCCCGCGGTAGTAGTCCGCGTTGTGGGGATCGGGGCCGGCGATCGACTGCAGCGTCATCGCCGCGTTGGCGACCGTGCGGTCCATCGGGCCGGCGGTGTCCTGCGAGGCCGAGATCGGCGCGATGCCGTAGCCGGGGACGAGGCCGACGGTCGGGCGCAGACCGACGAGGCCGTTGGCCTGCGACGGCGAGATGATCGAGCCGGAGGTCTCGGTGCCGATGGTCAGCGCCGAGAGCGCCGCGGCGCCGGCCGAGCCGGAGCCCGACGAGGACCCGGACGGGTTCTGGTCGGCGTCGACCGCGTTGAGCACCTGGCCGGTCAGGTTGGAGAACCCGGACGGCTGGTTGCCGAAGAAGTTCGCGTACTCGGACAGGCCGAGCTTGCCGAGGATCACGACGCCGTTCTCGCGCAGCTTCTTGGCCACGCCGGAGTCGATCGCCGGGAACGAGTTGCGCAGCGAGTAGTTGCCCGCCGACGTGTACATGCCCTTCACGTCGATCAGGTCCTTGAGCAGGATCGGGAGGCCGTGCGCGGGGCCGCGGACGTGGCCCTCCTTGCGCTCCTTGTCCAGCAGCGCGGCGTCCTGCAACGCCGTCGGGTTGAGCTGCGACACCGCATTGAGGCCGGGGCCGCTCTTGTTGAGCGCGGCGATCCGCGCGATGTAGGCGCGGGTGAGCTCGACCGACGTCAGCTTGCCCTCATCCATCAGCTTGACGGCCGTCGGGCCGTCGAGTGTCTCGAGGTTCAGATCGGCGGCGCGTGCCGGCGCCGCACAGACGAGCGCGCACGCCAGTGCGAGCATCGCGAGTTTCATTCCAGTTCCCTCCGTGGTGGACAGTGACCCACCGCGACGCTAACCCGGCTCACATGATCTGCACATTGGACTGTCAGTCGAATCCTCATTCGACTGACGGTCGAGATCGTCAGTCCGGCGTGGTCCAGACGTCGAAGGCGCCGTCGGGAGGATCGGTGCCCGGGGCGTAGTCGCGCAGCCAGAACTTGCCGTCCTCGAGCATCGCGTTGATCTCGGGCGCGCGCATCGTCGACACGATCAGGATGCGCACCGGCGCATCGGTCTCGTTGTCGAGCCGGTGCGCGCCTTCGAGGCCGGCGGGAAAGCTGACGACCTCACCCTCGCGCAGTTCGCGCTTGCCCTCGCGAGTCGTCAGCGTTGGGCGACCCGTCAGCACGACGAGCAGCTCCTCGTTGGCGAAGTGGGCGTGCAGCGGGAAGGTCGCCGCGCCGGGCGGGACCTCGAACAGCGACGCGCCGAGGTCGCGCGCGCCGGTCTGCCGGCCGAGCCGCGCGCGCTTCCAGCGAAACGGCTCCGCGTCGCGCTCGGCGTCCCATTCGGGTTCGAAGACGTTGCTCATCAGAACGGAAGCCACGCTGCGGGGAAGGCTTCCCGGAACCGGCCCGGATACTCCGGCACGTACGCCCGGGCATGGCGACCCGCTGGGCGATCCTCGATGTACGGAGCGAGCTGATCGAAGCACAGCATCAGCCGGACGGCGGGCGCGACCTGGAAGTCCGCCGCGTTCGGCTGCTCGCCGCCGATCACGCCTTCGGCCAGCAGCGCGTCGACGCGGTCCAGTTGCGCCGGGAGCGCCGCCAGGCACGTTCGCGCGGTCTCCTCGGAGGTGCGCATCTGCAGCAGCACGACCGGGCGGATCGCCGGCAGGATCGCGCGCATCGTGCTCGCGGGGATCTTCATCACCGGCGCGGTGAGGAAGCTCGCCATCGCCTCCCGGTCGTGACCCACGCTGTAGCGCGCGATCTGCCGCACCCCGTCCTGCAGCACCGAGTCCGCCCACGCTTCGGCGCCCTCGATCGTCGCCCGGTCGCTCTCCGGGAACAGCGTCGGCCGCGGCACGAAGTGCTCCAGCGCGCGGGCGATCTTCATCGTCCCGCTGATCCGCTTGCCCTCCAGGGTCATCACCGGCACCGTCGAGGAGCGATAGCGCAGCAGCGGCAGGATCGCCTTGTGCGACATGTTCGGCAGGTCCAGGCGGGAGAACTCGACGCCCTTGTAGCGCAGCATCAGCTCGGCGCTGACACAGGGATGCGAGCCGGGGACGCCGACGAGTTTCGCGTGCATCAGTCCACGAGCGCCTGGTAGGTGAGCTGGCGCAGCTGCGAGCGCAGCGGGTACGTGCTCGAGGGGATCAGCTGCGTGAAGAACTGCGCGGTGACGCGCTCCGCCGGGTCCACCCAGAACGCGGTGCTCGCGAGTCCGCCCCAGGCGAGCTCACCCGCCGTGCCGGCGGTCTTGGTCCTGGCCTGGTCGAGCACGACCGAGAACCCGAGCCCGAAGCCCATCCCGTCGTTCTGGGTCTCGGAGATCGTGGGCCGCGCGACGGCCTTCAGCTCGGCGCCGCCCGGGAGGTGATTGCGGCCCATCAGACGCAGCGTACGCGGCCCGAGCAGGCGCGTGCCGTCCAGCTCCCCGCCGCCCAGGAGCATGCTCGTGAAGCGGTGGTAGTCGGCCGCGGTGCTGACCAATCCGCCGCCGCCGGAGAGGAAGTCGGGCGTGCGCAGGCCGAGCTGGCCCATCCGGTCCTCGCGCACCAGCCCGGGGCGATAGAGCGCGGCGAGACGTTTGGGATCGGCGTCCCCGAACGCGGTGTCCGGCATGCCCAGCGGGTCGAAGATGCGCTGCTTGAAGAACACGTCGAGCGGCTGGCCGGAGAGGACCTCGACGACGCGGCCGAGGACGTCGGTGGAGACCGAGTAGTTGAACTCGGTCCCAGGCTCGAACAGCAGCGGCAGGCTCGCGAAGACATCGGTCGCCTTGGCGAGATCCACGCCCTGCGGCGCGCCGAACTCGTAGCCGTGGTCGCGGTAGATGCCGTCCAGCGGCTCGGCGTAGTGGAAGCCGTACGTCAGCCCGCTCGTGTGGGTGAGCAGGTGCCACATCCGCACCGGCTCGCGCGCCGGCACGGTCATCGGCTTCTGCTGCGAGCCGCCCGCCCACACGCGCGCGTCGGCGAAGGCGGGGATGAAGCGCTCGACCGGGTCCTTGAGCTCGAACGCGCCCTCCTCCCACAGCATCATCGCGGCGACCGAGGTGATCGGCTTCGTCATCGAGTAGATGCGGAAGACGGTGTCGTCCTCGACCGGCGTGCCGGCTTCGACGTCGCGCAGCCCGCCCTTGGCGACGTGCACGAGCCGGCCGTCGCGGGCGATCACCGCGAGGAAGCCGGAGAGCTTCCCTTCGTCGACGTAGCGCTGGTAGTGGCGGTCGATGCGGGCCAGGCGGTCTGCAGCGAAGCCCGCCTCGGCGGGATCGATCTCAACGTGGAGCACGCCCGCATGTTCCCAAGCTTTGTCCAAACGGGACGTGATTCGATTCCGCGGCACTCGACCGGAGGAGAGCCGGATGTCGCGCCGTCGTTGGATGTTCGTACTGACCCTTATCGCCCTGGCGGCGTTGCCCGCGGCGGCTCGCGCGGACTCGGTGGTGTCGCTCGGGGACTCGGCGATATCGGGCGAGGCGGGCCGCTGGGCGGGCAACACCAACGGCGCGACGTCGCGCACGGACGCGCTCGGGCCGACCGCGTACTACGACGCGGGCACGCGTGAGGCGATCCCCGGCTGCCATCGCTCCAAGTCGGCCGAGGTGCACATCGGCGGCGGCGTCGACTCGTACAACCTGGCGTGTTCGGGCGCGCGCACGTCCACCCACACCGGCAGCGACGGGGCGTTCAAGCCCGGCCTCGACTTCTACTCGAGCGGGGCGAACAAGGGCCAGGCCCTCGCCCTGCAGGACCTGGCGACGGCGCGGAAGGACATCAAGGCCGTGGTGGTGCTGATCGGCGCCAACGACTACGGGTTCGCCGACATCGTCCAGACGTGCGTGACGGACTGGCTGACGTCGCCGTCGTGGTGGAAGAACTACTGCCAGGACGACTCGAACATCACCGCGATGTTCACGGCGTCGAACATCACGAGGATCACCAACAACGTCACGGCGGCGTTCGACCGCGTCCGGCAGGCGATGAGCAACGCCGGATACGCCGTCGGGTCGTACAAGTTCCTCGCGCAGACCTACTCGGCGCCGCTGCCGGTCTCGACGAACTTCCGCTACGGCCAGACCGGCTTCACGCGCCAGACGGTGGGTGGGTGCGGGGTGTGGAACAAGGACGCCGACTGGGCGCGCAACACCGTCGTCAACACGCTCAACAACACCGTGCGCAACGCCGTCAAGGGCATGCCCGACGTGCAGGTGCTCAACATGGACGAGGCGCTCGCCGGGCGCAAGCTGTGCGAGAACTCGGTCGGGCTGCTGGAGGAGCGCGGGATCGCGTCGTGGACGTCGCCGGGCGCGGTCGACAACAGCGAGTGGGTCCAGCAGATCCGCACCGTGACCACGATCTTCCCGCCGTACCAGCTGCAGGAGGACGCGCACCCGAACTACTGGGGGCAGCTCGCGCTGCGCAACTGCTTCCGCCAGGCGGTCGTCGCGGGGCGCGGCGGCACGTGCTCGCGCGGCACCGGCTTGAACACCAACCGCGAACCGAACATGACGCTCGCCACCAGCTGACCCGCCCGGCGGCGGGTCGGCGTAGGCTCCGCGCATGCTGCGCCGGCTCGCCGTCGTCGGGTTCCTCGTAGGGCTGCTCTCGTCGTTCGCGGGGCCGGCGTGGGCCGACGCGCCGCCGGCGGGGCAGCTGCGTGTCGGTTCGCTGGTCCTGCGCTACTGCGGCGACAAGGGCTGGTGCGGGTCGATCTCGCGCCCGCTGGACCCGGCCCGCCCGACCGGCCGGCGCATCAAGGTCGGCTTCAAGTGGTTCGACGCCGTCGGCGACAAGTCAGGGCCGCCGCTGGTCGCCGTCGAAGGCGGGCCGGGCTACCCGTCGATCGGCAGCCGGATCGAGTACCGCGGGATCTACGGCGTGCCGCTGCTGCGCACGCGCGACCTGCTGCTGGTCGACAATCGCGGCACCGGGCGCTCGGCGCGGATCGACTGCTCAAGCGTGCAGGGGTTCACGGGACGGACGTCGGGACCGGCGTTCGCGCGGCGGGTCGGGCAGTGCGCTGAGGAGATCGACGGACGCTACGGGCGCGGCGCGCACTCGTTCTTCGCGACGGCCTACGCGGCGGACGACCTGGCCGCGGTGCTGCACGCGCTGGGGCTCGAGCAGGTCGACCTCTACGGCGACTCCTACGGCACGTTCTTCGTGCAGGACTACATGGCGCGTCACCCACTGACGCTGCACTCGGTGATCCTGGACTCGGCGTACCCGCGGCGCGATCTGGACCCCTGGTACACGTCCTCCGGCGCGGCCGCGCGGACCGCGCTGGAGACGGTCTCGCCGGGCTCGGTGCTGCGCTTGGGCGTGCTGCTGGACCGGGTGCGAGCGACGCCGATCGCCGGCACGGCGCGCGACGCCGACACCAGCCTGTTGCAGGGCGTGCGCGTCGATCCGCGCGTGCTCGCCGACATGGTCCAGGACGCGGGCTCGGACCCGGTCACGCTGCGCGAGCTCGACGCCTCCGTACGCGCCGCGCTGGCGGGTGACGACGTGCCGCTGCTGCGGCTCGCCGGGCAGTCGACGACCTGGAACCACTCGCCGACGAGCGCGGGGTACTTCTCGCGCGGCGCCTACCTCGCGGTGTCCTGCCTGGACTATCCGGTCGTGCCCGATCTGGCGAAGCCGCCGGACGCGTTCGCGCCGTTCACGGGCGCGGAGTGGCGGACGATGAGCGGGTTCTCGCAGCCGTATGACATCTGTACCGACTGGCCGCCGTCTGTCCGCCCGCCTCCCGTGCCGACGGTGAAGCTCTCCGTGCCGATCCTGATCCTCGGTGGCGACCTCGACTCGCTGACGCCGGTGGGCGATGCGGCGACGTTCGGGCCGACCCTCGGCGACAACGTCCAGATCGTGGTCTTGAAGAACACCGTCCACGTCACGTCGGAGGGCGACACCTACCTCGTCGAAGGCATGCGCTGCGCGCGGCAGGTGATCCGGTCGTTCCTGCGCGGGGCGTTGCAATCGGACTGCGCCGCGACGATCCCCGCGCTGCACACGCCCGACTACCCACTGACGCTCGCCGCCGCCGCGCCGGCGACGCTGGTCAGCGGGCCGGACCCGGGCGAACCCGCGCGCCGGGCGGCGACGGTGGCGGCGCAGGCCTTTGCCGACGCGACGATGCGGTTCATCTACACCGAGGGCGCGCGCTACGGGGCCGGGCTGCGGGGCGGGCGCTTCGTCGCGAGCGGTTCGAAGCTCGCGCTGCAACGCGTCCGGTTCGTGAGCGACGCCGAGGTCTCGGGGACGGGAACGTTCACCGCGGCGACCGGCGGGGTCGACGCGACGCTCACCGTCGCGGGAGTGCAGGTGCACGTCACGTGGACGCAGGCGACGCCGACGGCGACCGCGACGATCGGGACCTCCGTGCTCGCACTGCCCGCGCCCTAGTGGTCACTCGTCCCCCTCTGGCGGGGAGAAGCGACCACTCGCGGCGGCGATCAGCTCCGCGACGTGGCCGGCGCCCGCGTCCGGGACCGCGGCGAAGCTGATCAGCAGTCCGCTCGGGCCCGGAGCGACGCGGTGCGGCGTGATGCCGTCGAGCACGACGCCCGCCTCGCGGCAGGCCTCGACCAGGGCGGGCTCGTCGGCGCCCGGGACGTGGACGGCGATGTGCAGACCCGCGGCGGCGCCGCTGAACGTCGCGCCCGGGAGCGCCTCCGTGAGCGCCGCGATCAGCGCGTCGCGGCGGTGACGGTAGGTGCGGCCGGAGCGGCGCAGGTGGCGGTCGTACGCGCCGCGGGTGATGAAGTCCGCGAGCGCGAACTGCTCCAACGCCGGCAGCCCGTGGTCCAGGCTCGCACGCGCCTCGAGGAACCGGTCGCGCCACGCTGGCGGCGCGATCAGCCACCCGAGCCGCAGCGCCGGCGCGAGCGTCTTGGAGACCGAGCCGACGTGGGCGACGAGGTCCGGCCGCAGCCCCTGCAGGGCGCCGATCGGCGCCCGGTCGTAGCGGTACTCGGCGTCGTAGTCGTCCTCGATGATCAGCGCGTCGCGCTCCTGCGCCCACCGCAGCAGCGCCGCGCGGCGTTCGGCGGACAGCACGGCACCGGTCGGGAACTGATGCGCGGGGGTGAGGAGCGCCGCGCGCGCATCGTCGGGCAGTTCGTCGACCACCACGCCCGCCTCGTCCACCCGCACCGGCACCGGCCGCAGCCCGCGCTTGGCGAACAACCCGCGAATCCCCTCATGCCCGGGGTCCTCGACCGCCAGCTTCACCGGCCCGAGCGCCTCCGCGATCGTCACGAACGCCTGCCCCGCCCCCGCGCACAGGATCACGTCCTCCGCACCCGCAAGCGTCCCCCGCACCCGCCCGCGATACGCCGCGAGCACCTCCCGCAACCGCGTCGCCCCGGCGATCGGCGGGTAGTCGAGCTCCGCCACCCCCGCCGCCCGCACCGCCGCACTCAACGACCGCACCCACTCCGCCCGCGGAAACCGCGACAGATCCGGCCGACCGGGCCGCAGGTCGTACACCACCCGCGTTATTAAGGGGTCTGACCCCTCAACAACGTGTTCGTATGAAAAGGCCTGCTCAGAGCGAAATCGCTTTGTTAAGGGGTCTGACCCCCTGGTGGTGGGGGCGACGCGAGGGGCCGCCCGCGGGGTGACGAGGAGCCAGCCTTCGGCCGCGAGTTGCATGTAGGCGTCCGAGACGACGCCGCGGGAGACGCCGAGGTCGGCGGCGAGGGTGCGGGAGGCGGGGAGCGGCTCGCCTTCGACGAGGCGGCCGTCGCGGATCGCGGCGCGGAGCTGGTCCTCGACCTGGCGTTGCAGCGGGCCGCCGCCGCGGACGACGGCGACCAGCACCGCGGGTGTGCTGCTGGCCTGGTTTTCAGGCATCGTTCTGGACCTTACACCCGGGCCAGGAGTCACCTAGCTTGCACGGCCATGAGCACGAGGGCGTGGGTGGGCGGCGGGGCAGCGGCGAGCATCGTGGGCGCGTCGTTCCCGGTCAGCGAGGCGCTCGTGGACTACCCGCTCGCGACGGGCCAGATGATCCGCTACGCGGCAGGCGCGGTCATCCTCACCACGCTGGCCAAGGGCCGCCTTGGCAGGCCCACGGCCAAAGAGCTCGGCCTGCTGGCGCTGGTCGCGGCGATCGGGATGGCGGCGTTCAACCTCGCCGTGCTCGGCGCGGTCGACCACATCGGCGCGACCAACACGGGCGTGATCATCGGCGCCTCGCCGGTGATCCTCGCGCTGACCGGGAGGACGCGCGATCGCCGCCTGGTCACCGCCGCCGCGGTCGTCGTCGCCGGCGCCGCGATCGTCAACGGCGCCGACGCCCGCATCAGCGCGCTCGGCACGCTGATCGCGCTCGCCGGCCTCGGCTGCGAGGTCGGCTTCACGCTGCTCGCCGCGCCGCTGCTTCCCCGCCTCGGCCCGATCCGCGTCGCCGCCTGGGCGGCGATCCTCGCGACGCTCGAGCTCGCCGTCCTCACGAAGGGCGACGTCCCCACCCCCACCCACGAGCAGGCCGCCGCCATCGCCTACCTCGCGGTGATCACCACCGCGCTCGCCTTCGTCCTCTGGTTCGGCGCCGTGCAACAGCTGGGAGCGGCGCGAGCGGGGCTGCTGGTCGGCCTGATGCCGATCGCGGCCGTCGGCGTCGACGCCGCCCTCAACGGCGCAGCGCCGTCCACCGCGGATCTCGCGGGGACGGCGCTGGTGGCGGCAGGTGTCGTCTTCGGGGCTAGGCCTGCGCGGGCTCGGGCACGGCGCCTTCGTGGCGGAACTCAGGCAGCCAGTGCAGCTTCGACGGCAGGTACCAGTTCCACTTGCCCAGCAGCTTCATCGTCGCCGGCAGCAGCACTGCCCGCACGATCGTCGCATCGATGAGGATCGCGACCGCCAGGCCGACGCCCATCTCCTTGAAGTCGATGAACGAGAGCGTCGCGAAGATCGCGAACACGGCGACCATCACGACCGCGGCGGAGGTCACCGTCGAGGCCGTCGCCTTGATCGAGTGCGCGACCGCGTCCTCGGTCTTCATGCCGCGGTCGACCGCTTCCTTGACCCGGCTCAGGATGAACACGTGGTAGTCCATCGAGAGGCCGAAGAGGATCACGAAGAGGAAGATCGGCAGCCAGGCGGTCACGCCGCCGTTCGACGAGAACGAGAGCGCGTTCTCGAAGTGGCCGTCCTGGAAGACCCACGTCAGCACGCCGTACGCGGCACCCACCGAGAGCAGGTTGAGCACGATCGCCTTGATCGGGATCACCAGCGAGCGGAAGGTCACCAGCAGCAGCAGGAACGCGAGGATCAGCACGAAGCCGACGACCAGCGGGGCGCGGCCCTTGAGGAAGTCGACGTAGTCCTTGGTCTCAGCCGTCATCCCTGCGACGTACGCCTGCGAGACACCGTCGGCACGCCCGACCGTCTGCCCCACCAGCGAGTCGCGCAGGTCGGCGAGGCCGGCGTTGGAGATGTCGTCGTTGCCGCTGCCCTTGATCGGGATCGCGATCTGGGCGACCTTCTTGTCGGCCGAGACGGTCACGTCGACCGGGCCGTTGAAGCGACCGGAGGCCACCGCGCGCGTCTCGAGGTCCTTCGTCGCCGCCACGACCGCCGGCGTCGTCACGTCACGCCCCGCGATGGTGACGACCGCCGGGATCTGCCCACCCGGGAACGCGGCATCGATCTTGTCGTAGGTCTTCATCACCGCGAGGTTGCGCGGCAGGTCGTCGGTGCCGGAGAGCACCGCGTGCATGCTTAGCGCGGGTGAGGCGAGGGCGAGCAGCACCGCGACGGAGGCGATCGCCGAGATCAGCGGGCGCTTCAGGACGCGGTCGAGGATCGCGTTCCACATGCGGCTCTCGCCACCCGCGTTGCGACGGCGGCCGATGAACGGCACGCGGCCCTTCTCGACCCGGTCGCCGAGCACGGAGAGGATCGCCGGGACCACGGTGACCGAGCCGATCATCGCCACCAGCACGACCGTGATCGCGCCGACGCCGAGGGCCGTGAAGGTCTGGTCGCCGGCCAGGAACATGCCGGCCATGGCCACGATCACCGTCACGCCGGAGATCAGCACCGCGCGCCCTGACGTGGCCGCGGCGATGTGGATCGCTTCGCGGTGCCCGACGCCCTTCGCCCGCTCCTCACGCTCACGGCGCAGGTAGAAGAGCGTGTAGTCCACACCCACGGCGAGGCCGACGAGCAGGATGATCGACGCGGTGTTGTCGTCCAGCGGCACCAGCTGCGACGGCAGCGCGACCAGGCCCAGCGCCGCCATCACGGCCGACAGGCCGAGCAGCAGCGGCACGCCCGCGGCGACCAGGGCGCCGAACGCCAGCACGAGGATGATCAGCGTGATCGGCAGCGAGAGCGTCTCGGCCTTCTTGAAGTCGTCGGCGAAGGCCTGCGAGAGCGCCTTGTTCGCGCTCGCGTCGCCGAACTGGCCGACGAACACGCCCGGGTTGGCCTTCTGGACGCCCTCGACGGCGGCGATCACCGGCTCGACCGACTTCTCGGCCGCGGTCTCGTCGCCGCGCAGCTTGAAGGTGACCAGCACGGACTTGCCGTCCTTGGAGAGCTGGTTCGCGTTGCCCTTGGCGTACGGGGACTGGACGTCGTAGACGTCCTTGGTGCCCCGCACGGCGGCGAGGGTCTGGTCGACCGCGCGGTGGACCTCCGGCGATGTAGCGCTCGAGCCCTTGACGATGACCTGCTCGGTGTTCTCCTTCGGGGAGTGCGCGTCGACGAGCTGGTGCGCCTTGCCGGAGTCGCCGACGTAGGTCTGGTCGTCCTTGGGCGCCTTGACGCCGACCATCCCGCCGATGACGAACGAGATGATCACGAACGCCAGCCAGCCGCCGATCGCCTTCTTGCGGTGCTGCGCGCTCCAGCGACCCATGCGGGCAGCGATGTTCTTTTCGTGCATGTGAGGAGGGGCTCCTGGGGAGGAAAAAGCTTGATCGCCAGTTTGTGCCTGAAGGCGCACCGGCGCGCGGGGGTCTGCACGCGTCTCGCGTAGGCGGCCCCCCCGATTTCCGGTACGGGTGACCGCACCTGCTTCCCACGCGGTACGCCAACCGCAATCTGTGTCCCGACGCGGACCACGGGCGCGAACTTGCGGGATTCTTGGCGCCGATCGGCGAACCTTGGGAAAGCACTCGAGCGCCAGCGCCTCCACACTTAGACACAACGTGTTCACACGAGCAACAGCGCTGGCCATCGGTGAGGCCGTCGTGCTGGTCGTCGCCATCGTGGTCGCCGCGCTCACGTCGACGGCCGCGGACTGGGACCCACCGGCACTGACCGTGCTCCTGCTCGGCCTCGCGCTCGCCACCGACTGGTTCGCGGTGAGTCACGGCGGGCAGCGGATCTCGGGCTCGTTCCTCGCGCTGGTGCTGGCTGCGGCGTTGCTCGGGCCGGCGCCCGCGACCGCGATCGGCATCGCCGCCGTGCTCTTCGATCAGGCGCGCGCCCACAACCCGCTCCCGCGGTTGATCGCGAACCTCGCCGCGTTCGCGACCTTCCCGCTCGTCGGCGGCCTGATCATCGCCGCCGCCGACCTGCAGCCCGAGTCCGCCGCGTTCCCGCTGCTGGTGTTCGCGACGTTCCTGTTCACGAACCTCCTGAACTTCCTGATGATCGGCGGGCACCACGCGTTCGAGACGCGCACCCCGCTCGCCGACGGGTTCCGGCGGATCTTCCTCCCGGTCCTGCCGTCGGAGATCCTCAGCGCGGTGCTGTGCGCGCTCGTCGCGACGTTCTACGCCCGCACCGGCGTGGAGGCGATCGCGCTGATGCTGTTCGTGCTGCTCACGTTCCAGTACCTGCTGCGCGAGCTGCTGCTCTCACGCGACCGCGCGGAGCGGCTCGCCGGACTCCAGCTCGGGGTGCTGATCTCGATGCTCGAGACGCTCGCGCTGCGCGACCGGATGACCGCCCGCCACTCCGCCGCGGTCGCCCGCTACGCCCGCGCAATGGCGAAGGCGCTCGGCTGGAGCCGGGAGGACCAGGACCTCGTGCACACCGCCGGGCTGTTGCACGACATCGGCAAGTTCGCCTTCCCCGACTCGATCCTGCTGGCCGACTCGCGGCTGACCGACGAACAGTGGCTGCAGGTCAAGCGCCACCCCGCGGACGGCGCGCGGATCGTGCGGCGGATCGACGGGTATGCGCCGGTCGCCGAGATCGTCGCCGCCCACCACGAGCGCTGGGACGGCCGCGGCTATCCGAGCGCCCTGGCGGGCGAGGCGATCCCGCCTGGCGCGCGGTTGATCGCCGTCGCCGACACCTACGACGTGATCACCGCGCGCGACTCCTACCGCAAGCCGATCAGCACCGACGAAGCGATCGCCGAGCTGCGCCGGTCCGCCGGCGGACAGCTCGATCCGCACGTCGTCGAGGTCTTCATCGGGCTGCTGACCGCGGGCGACCTCTCCTTCGGCCACGGCGACGACGCCGACTTCGAGGCGGAGCTCGGATTCGGGCCCCGGGTGCACGCGCACTCCCTCCCCCGTTCGAGGTAATCGTTTGCTAACCCCTAATGCTCGCGCTACAGGGGACCGATGAAGAGAGGGCAAGGCAACAAAACTTCCTGCAAATGACGCAAATCGGACGCGTCACTCTCTACTTGATCAAGGAGCGATCATGGGCTTCAAGTTCTAGTCCTTCGGGCAGTGGTTCCCCTCCCACGACCAGGCGCATAGCGAGCGTCTGGCGAACCGAAGACCTGATGCGAATCGCGCTCAGGTCTTCCCGTGACAAGCTGCCGAGATGACTCTCCCTCGGCTGATCGGAATCAACCACGTCGCGTTAGAGGTCGACAGCATCGAGGATGCGCTGGCGTTCTACGGCCAGTTCTTCGACCTCCGACTGCGCGGGGTCGCGCCAGGGATGGCGTTCATCGACATGGGAGACCAGTTCCTGGCCCTGTCCGAGGACCGCGAGCAAGGTCCCGACGACAGCCGGCACTTCGGGCTCGTGGTCGACGACAAGGACGCGGTCCGTTCCGCGCTGATCGAGGCCGAGGTCGAGATCGAGCCGGGCCCGCGCCTGGATTTCCGCGACCCGTGGGGCAACCGGGTCGAGATCGTCGACTACCGCGACATCCAGTTCACCAAGGCCCCGACCGTCCTCGACGGCATGGGCCTGGATCTGACCAAGCGCCCGAGCGCGCTCGACCAGCTGCGCGAGAAGGGCCTTCTCTAAAGCAGCCGGCCGGCGGCCGCGAGGTGCGCGAAGGCGAGCGCGCGCGGCATCCCGAGCTCGTCGCCGAGGTAGGCCAGCGAGTCGCGCAGCGAACGCCGCAGCTTCTCGTCCAGCGGCGCACGCGCGACCCAGTAGTCCGCCACGCTGCGCTCCGACGCCTCGCCGCGGTCGAGGACCGTCAGGCGGAACGTCGCCCGCAGCGGCGCCTCCAGGGCGAACGCGCCCTCGCGCACGTAGTGGGGGTCGCCGGTGAAGAACTTCGCTCCGGGCACCCGCACCGGGAGGTACAGGCTCGAGCCGACGCCGAGGCCGTCGCTGTAGGTCAGCGCGTCGCCCGCGACGCCGATGATCCCCATGTACGGGTCGAGCGGGAACTCGGCGCGCAGCTGCCGCGCGGCCGGCAGGTAGCCGCGGTAGCCGTCGTCGGCCTTGCGGACGGGCGTGAACAGCGAGACGGCGTGCGCGTTGCCGCCCGCGTGGCGGTTGGAGACGACGCCGTAGGGTGCCCGCGGGACGAGGCCCAGCACGTCCACCCGCAGGATGTCGCCGGGATTCGCGCCGCGGACCGCGATCGGCCCCGTGACGACCGACGGCCCGCCGCCGTGCTCGCGCCCGGAGGCCGCCAGCGCGACGGCGTCCTTGAGCACGCGCTCGCGTCCGATGCCATAGCGGCCGAAGTACGCGACCGGGTCCCGGCCCTGGTCCTCGAGGATGCCCTCATGGGAAATGGTGTCGATGGTGACCATTGCGCCCGACGCGACCGTCGCTGCAGGAATGCTGTCCTCGCCGGGCAGCGAACCCCAGTGGACCGTCTCGCCGGTCGAGCGCAGATAGCGGCCCTCGACCTTCCCGGTGCCGGACTGCAAAACCGGTGCGTCGCGCCCCGGCCCGGCGGCCGCGGCGATGATCTGCGGGGACGTCAACCAGCCCGGTGCCACCGCTCCCGCGCCCACCAGGGCGCTTGCCCGCTCGAAGTCGCGCCGCTCGATCCCGCGCTCGATCAGTGAAAGGGCTTCCTCGCCCGCCGGTTGCATCCAATCGTGGGTCACAACTGAGCAGGCTCGCACTGATGAAACCGGTTTCCTCCCTACCGCAGGGCGGAACACGCTTGGACGCCCGGTCCAAGGCGCGATAGGGCGCGAACCCTATTGCTGGGGGAAGCCGGATCTGCGTAGGCTTGCCGACCGAGTCGGGCATGGATGTGCACAAAGACGATCCGGAGGACCTGGAAGCGCTCCTCCTCGCGCCGGTTGGCGTGGGCGCGGCTGAGACCGTCGACCCCGCACGCCTGCAGGACCGGCTGCGTCGTCGCGAGGCCGCGTTGCGCGCGGTGCTCGAGGGCCTCCCCGACGCCACGGTCGCCTCCGGGCGCGACCATCGGATCGTCTTCGTCAACGCCCACGCCGAAGCGCTCTTCGGCTACTCGCAGGATGAATTGCTCGGCCAGCCGGTGCAGGTGCTCTGGCCGGAGCGGCTACGCGACCGCTACACGCGCAACATGGAGCTGTACTTCGCGACGGATCACCCGCTGCGCTTCTCGACCCGCGCCGACGGCCTGCGCAGCGACGGAACCGAGTTCGTCGGCGAGATGAGCTGGGGGATCGTCGAGACCGAGGCGGGCCCGCTGCTGCTGGCGATCGGGCGCGACATGACCGCGCACCGCGAGGCGCTCTCGCGGGTCCAGCGACAGTCCAAGCAGGTGGCCGCCGTCGCGGCGCTGGGCGAGCGGGCGCTGGCCGGGGCCGACGTCGGCGACCTGGCCGCCGAGGCGGTCGAGAAGCTGCGCGAGACGATGCCGCTGACCGGCGCGTTCGTCGTCCGCGACACGGTCACGCTCGCCGCGTGGGGGCCGGCGGCGGGCGGTGCGGCGCTGCGCTTTGAGATCCGCACCGGCGACGAGGTCTTCGGCGAGGTCGGCGTGGTCCCCGAGCACCCGCTCAACGAGGATCAGGAGAACTTCCTGCGCGGCGTCGCCAACGTGCTCGCGACGGCGATGGGGCGGCTGCGCAGCGATGAGCAGATGCGCCACGAGGCGCTGCACGACCCGCTCACGGGGCTGGCGAACCGGGCGCTGTGCCGCGAGCGGCTGATCCACGCGCTGGCGCGGACCGGGCGCGACGACGGCTCGGCCTGCGTGCTGTTCATCGACCTCGACGACTTCAAGGGCGTCAACGACCTCTACGGGCATGCCGCCGGTGACTCGCTGCTGATCGCGCTCAGCCGGCGGCTGGTGGCGACGGTGCGGCCCGCGGACACGGTCGCGCGGCTCGGCGGGGACGAGTTCGTCGTCGTCTGCGAGGACATCGACGAGTCCACCGCGATCGCGCTCGGGCATCGCCTGACCGAGGCGATCCACGAGCCGATGGACGTCGAGGGGATCGAGCACCGGCTCTCGGCCTCGATCGGGATCGCCTTGGGCGCCGCCGGCCGCCGCGACCCGGACGCGCTGCTGGCCGACGCCGATGCCGCCGCGTACCGCGCGAAGGCCGAGGGTCGCGGGCGGGTCGAGGTGTTCGACACGCGGCTGCGCCGGCATGCCCGCGAGCGTCTGCGGACGGCGGCGGCGCTGGAGCGGGCGCTCTCGCTCGGGCAGCTGCGGCTCGCGTTCCAGCCGATCGTGCGACTCGCCGACTCGGCGGTCGTCGGGCATGAGGCGCTGCTGCGCTGGGATTCGCCGGGCGGCGTGATGTCGGCGCCGGCCGACTTCATCCCGGTCGCCGAGGAGTCGGCGCTGATCGTGGAGATCGGGGCGTGGACGCTGATGCAGGCGTGTCACGAGACCGCCGCGGGCTTCGGGTTGTCGCCTGACGGGCCGGTGGTCGATGTGAACCTCTCGCGCCGCCAGCTCGCGCAGCCCGACCTCCCCGCGCTCGTCGCCGACTGTCTGCGCTCGAGCGGCCTGCCGTCCTCGCGGCTGCGCCTGGAGGTCAAGGAGACCGTGCTGCTCGGCGCGCCCAAGACCGCACGCCGCAACCTCGACGACCTGCGCGCGATGGGCGTCGTGCTCGTGCTCGACGACTTCGGCACCGGCTACTCGTCGCTGCGCGATCTGCCGGTCGCCGCGGTCAAGATCGACCGCTCGTTCGTCGGGCAGCTCGGCACCAGCCCGGGGGACACGGCGATCGTCTCGGCGATCGTCTCGCTCGCGAAGGCGCTGGGCATCGACGCGATCGCCGAGGGGGTCGAGCACGAGTCCCAGGCGGCGCTGCTGCGCGAGCTCGGATGCACGCTCGCACAGGGCTACCTTTTCGGCGCACCCGGGACACGGATAACCTCCGGCTCGTGACCACCTTCGAGGAGCTCGACGCACTGCCCACCCGCGAGCTGCACGACCGCGCCGTCAAGCGCGCGGAGCACCGGCTCGACGTGAAGTTCTTCTGGCGGCTGATCCAGGAAGGCACTGCTGCCGAGGCGGCCGGAGGGTCACTCGAGCGCAGCGAGGAGGACGCCCTGCACTGGAGCCGCCAGATGCTCGAAGTGCTTCGCCACGACGAAGCCGCTCTGGAAGTCCGGCGTCCGATCTACATCGACTATCTCCTCGGGAAACACTCGGAATAGCGCGCATTGGCCCGTCCGGGGGGTTGTATTTTCGAGGTGGTTGACCCCTCTCCCACGGTTGTGGAGATTCACACCGTGGCGTTCGATCTGATCCGCGAGATCCCCGATGTCTCGCTGGCCGCCGAGTTCGACGGCGAGCCGCTCGTCCAGAGCTTTCTGGTGCCGATGACGCGCGGACGGGTGGGCCGCGTGTGGATCACGACCGCCGAGGCATTCACGGTGCCGGCCTTCGGGCGCCCGTGGGTGTCGGCGCAGCTGGTCTCGCTGCACGCATCGCTCGGTACGCGCGCGTTCAACCGCGCGCTGGTCGCGGGTGTGCGGCTGCGGGCCGACGTGCCCGCTGGTCTAGCTCTCGCAGCCTAGGCCCAGCAGGAGGCCGTTCGCCTTCACCGCGGCGCTGGTGGTGAGGAAGAGGATCACGCCGTCGGCGGGAGCCTCGATCGGCTGCAGGGTGTCCCCGTAGAGGTCGCGCACGTCGCCGAGGAGGTCGCCCTGGCGGACCTGCTCGCCGGTCTTCCGGTCGGCGACCCAGAAGCCCGCGGGCGTGCTGTAGAGCCATTCGAAGCGGGTGAGGATCGTCGAGCGCGGCCGGTCCGGCTGCCCGGGGAGCATCCCGAGGTGGCGGAGGGCGTTCAGGACGCCGTTGGCGAGCAGATCCGTCGCCGCCGGCTCGAGCTGCCCCGTGCCCCCGGCCTCGGCGATCACGCCGTGTCCGGCGACCGTCATGCCCTGCAGCGCGTCGGAGGCGCTGTAGTCGATCACGTACGGCAGGCCCATCGCGAGCGCGAGGTCGCGGCTGGCCGGGTTGGCGTAGAGCGCGAAGGGCTCCAGCGCCTCGACCAGATCGCCGCCGTGGAGGTCGATGAAGGCGTCGGCCGGCACGATCAGCTTCGTCTGGATGTCGTGGGCGAGCCGATCGGTGTAGGTGCCGTTGGCGTCTCCCGGGAAGGCGCGGTTGAGGTTCTTGCCGTCGGCGGGGACCACGAACGGCGAGCGCTCCGTGAACGATTCCATGCTCACCACCGGGACCGCGGTGATGGACCCGCGCAGCTGCTGCGGGTCGAGCTCGCGCATGACCTTGATCACGGCGGCGATCGACGAGTACTCGCAGCCGTGGACGCCGCCGATCAGGCTCAGCGACGGACCGTCGTCGGCGCCTGTCAGTTCGAAGGCCGGAACGTCGACTTCATTGAGCGTGATCGTCGTGCGCACGCGCCGCATTCAATACGGTCCTCGCGTGTTCCGCCCGCTGCCAGAGGCCGAGCTCGTCCGGCTCGACGACGCTGCGCTGATCGCGTACGTGCGCTCGGCGCGGGCGGCGCGGCATGAGTCGGAGCGGCTCGCGCTCGCGGTGCTCGTCTACGGGCACTGGCACAACGTCGCCCGGCGGGTGGCATTGAAGGTCCCGGCGGCAGCGGTCGAGGACGTGACGTCGGAGGTGCTGGTGAGCGCGCTCGGGGCGGCGTTCGACGGGTCCTCCCAAGGCGAGTTCCACGTGTGGCTGCGGACCATCACGGCGCGGCGGATCGCGGACTTCCACCGGCGGCCGCGACCCGCGACGGTGCCGTTGGACGACCTCTCGGTGCCGGCGCCGGACGACGGCGCGGTGGTGGTCGAGGATGCGGTGTCGCGGGTGTTGGGGAGGCTGAGCGACGCGCACCGGCGGGTCGTCGAGCAGGCGGTCTTCGAGGGTCGCCCGGCGGGGGAGATCGATGGGATGGAGGCGGCGAACGTGCACCAGATCGCGTCGCGGTTCCGGCGGGCGTTGCGTGAGGAGCTGGCGGTGAGATGACCGACGTGAGCCGTCTGCTGGAGGAGTTCATCGCCGACGATCGCGCGGGCGGCCTGGCCGACCCGGCGGCGTACCTGGCGCGCGCTTCGGCGCCTGATCGCGCGGAGCTCGAGGCCTTGATCGACGGCTATCTGGCGCGGGCGCCGCGGCGGGCGTTCGACGCGGCTGCGTTCGAGGCCTCGCCCGCCGCGCGGGTCGTCGCGTCGCTCGCCGGTTCGTCGGGGACCTGGCCGTCGCTGCTGCCGCGATTGCGCGACCGCGCGCGGTTGAAGCGCGCTGAGCTGGTGGCGCGCTTGGCCGCCGATCTGGGCGTGGGCGGGCGTGAGGCGAAGGTCGCCTCCTACTACCACGCGATGGAGCAGGGCACGCTGGCGTCGTCGGGGGTCAGCGATCGGGTGCTGGAGGCGCTCGGGCGGATCGTGGGTGAGAGCGCGGCGGTGCTGCGCGCCGCGGGGACGCTCGCTCCGCCGCCACCGCCAGCTCCGGGTGCCGCGTTCGCGCGTGTCGCCGCACCCGCCCCGGCGTTCCGGGCGGCGGGAGGGGAACCGATGCGAGCGCGGGCGGAGGCGGCCGAGTCTGAGCGCGACGAGGTCGACGAGCTGTTCACGGGCGGGGCCTGAAACGAGAAAACCGCCCTCGAGGGGCGGCCTACTTCTGTTATCGGCAGCACCACCGGAGAACTTGAGCCACTTTCGCGTTCCTGGCGCGTTGGCGCTCATCCGACTGGGCGGCGTTCTACAGTCGCCGACCGGATGAAGGACGTCGAGGAACGCGCCGAGGCCGTGCTGGCCGGACTTCCCAGCTACGTCTGGGACGGCGAGCGGCTGCCCGTGCCGGTGGAAGACATCGCCAACAGCGGCTTCGGCCTGCTCGTGCGCGACGTCGAGGATCTGGGCACGGCGCCAGGTGCGCCAGTGTTGCGTGACGGGCAGTCGCTGTCCGGTCTGCTGCTCCCCGCGCGCGGGGAGATCTGGGTCAACGCGGCCGAGGCGCGGCAGTGGCCGCCGCGACGGCGGTTCACGATCGGCCACGAGCTCGGCCACTGGGTCATGCACCGGACCGGCCAGCAGGCGCTCTTCTGCCGCCGCAGCAAGGTCGACGAGACGGTGACGCTGCCGGCGCGGGACAGCGCGGCCGCGACGAGCGGCACGGCGGTCGCGCGCGACATCGAGGAGGAGGCGAGCGCCTTCGCGGCGGCGCTGCTGATGCCGCAGTGGCTGTTCGTGCGCGAGCACGCCCGCTGCGACGGCGACGTGGCGACGCTGTGCGCGGCCTTCGGCAGCTCGATCGCCGCCACCGAACGCCGGATCGCGAGCCTCTTCTAGCCATGGATCCCGTCCTTCGCACGCTGTTGCTCGAGCGCCTGGAGGCGTCGGAGCTCGACGCCGAGGCCAAGCGGGTGATCGAGGTCGCCTGCGAGGCGGGCCAGCCCGTGACCGGCGCCACCGCGCCCGCCGTGTGGCTGTCGTCGGTGACCGTCGAGGGGTTCCGCGGGATCGGCGCGCCCGCGACGCTGACGCTCGAGCCGAGCCCCGGATTGACCGTCGTCGTCGGCCGCAACGGCAGCGGCAAGTCCTCGTTCGCCGAGGGCCTCGAGCTGCTGATGACCGGCCGTTTGAAGCGCTGGGAGAAGCGCCCGAAGGCCTGGACCGAGACGTGGCAGTCCCTGCACCACGACGGCCCGACCCAGCTCGCCGCGTCGTTGGTCGTCGAGGGCACGGGCGAGTCCGTCGTGCTCGCGCAGGAATGGCCGCACGGCGCGGCGTACGACGACACGTCCGGCCGCGCGGGCGCCGCCGCGGCGCTCGCTCAGCACGGCTGGGACGTCGCGCTGCCGTCGTTCCGCCCGTTCCTGGCCTACGCCGAGCTGGCGACGATGTTCGACACCCTCTCCTCGCTCTACGAGGCGCTCACGCCGGTGCTCGGTCTCGGCGACGTCGACGAGCTCGTCACGTCGCTGGCCTCCGCCCGCCTGGCCTACGACAACCAGCGCAAGGACGTCGCGCGGCTGCGCGACGCGCTGGTCGCTCGGCTCGATCCCGAGGACGAGCACGCGGCGCTCGTCGCCGCCGCGCTCGGCGCCCGCAAGCCCGACCTCGACGCGATCGAGCAGCTGCTCGAAGACGCGCCGGACTACAGCGGCGACACCGCGATCCTGCGCCGGCTCGCCGGGCTGCACCTCCCGTCCGACGAGGAGATCCGCGGCGCGTTCACGGCGCTCCGAGTTGCGCGGCGCGCGGTCGAGGACGCGGCGGCGACCGACGCCAAGCGGGCGACCGACATCGCCGCGCTCCTGCGCCGCGCGCTCGCGGTCCGCGATCCCGCCCACCCGGACTGCCCCGTCTGCGGCACCGCGGACGTGCTCGACGACGCGTGGGCGAGCCGCGCCGCGGAGGAGGCCGCGGCGCTCGACGAGCAGGCCCGCACGCTGACCCGCGCGAACGCGGACCTGAGCGCCGCCCGCCGCACCGTCGACGCGCTGATCGACGCCAACGCCCGCAGCGCGCCGGCGCTGGCCGAGCAGGTCGGCCTGATGCCTCCGCTCGCGCCGGCGGACGATGAGGCCCCACTCGATCTCTTCACCACCCCCGAGGTCGTCGACCCGCTCGCCACCCTCGAGACGCCAGACGACGTCATCGCCGCCGCCACCCACCTGCGCGCCCTCTGCTCCCGCGCCGGCGACGAGCTCGGCAAGCGCGGTGCGGCGTGGCAGGAGCTCTCGACCCACGTCGCCGCGTGGCTCGCGCAGGCGCAGGAGGTCGAGCAGCGCGCGTCGACCCTCAAAGCGCTCAAGGAGGCCGAGAAGTGGGTCAAGGGCGCGGCCGAGGACCTGCGGCGCGAGCGTTTCGCCCCGATCTCCGAGCGCGCGATCGAGAACTGGCGCGAGCTGCGGCAGGGGTCGGCGATCGACCTGCACGACATCACGCTCAAGAAGTCGGGGCGCACGGGGCGGGCCGACTTCGACGTGCGCGCCGACGGCGAGGGCGCCAACGCGCTCGGGGTGATGTCGCAGGGCGAGCTGCTCGCCCTGTCGGTCAGCGTCTTCCTCCCGCGCGCGGCGCTCGACGAGTCGCCGTTTCGCTTCGCGGTCATCGACGACCCGGTGCAGGCGATGGACCCGGCCAAGGTCGACGGCCTCGCCCGCGTCCTGCACCGCGCGGCGCGGACGCGGCAGATCGTCGTGTTCACGCACGACGACCGCCTGCCGGAGGCGATCCGCCGGCTCCGGCTCGACGCCACGATGCTGCACGTCGACCGGCGTGCGCAGTCCACGGTCGACGTCCAGATCTCGCGCAGCCCGGTGCAGCGCTATCTCGATGGCGCCCGTGGGTACGCGAAACCCGACCGCCTCCCGCCGGAGGTGCAGGCGCGGGTGGTGCCGATGTTCTGCCGCAGCGCGGTCGAGGCGGCCGCGGCGAACATCGTCCGTCGCCGCGCGGTCGAGCAGGGCACGAGCCTCGACCAGGCCGACGAGCAGATCGACGAGGCGCGCACGCTCAGGGAGACGCTCGCGCTCGTCCTGTTCGGCGAGGCCGGGCGCCAGGGCGAGGTGGCGGGCGAGGTGCGCAAGCGCTTCGGCCCGGCCGCGGCGAGCCTCGTCTCCGAGCTCAATCGCGGCTCGCACGGCACGGTGCTCGACCCGCCGACGCTCAAGCGCCTCCCCGACAGCACGCGCGAGTTCATCACCGCACTGATGGCGGCATGACCACGCGGATGACGGTCGCGGCGGTGCTCGACGAGGCCGAGCGCCAGCTCGACGAGTTCGATCCGCAGACCTCCGGGACGTGGCCGCACGCCTCCGCGGTCCTGATCCGGCAGTCGCTGGAATCGACGCTGAACGGGTTCTGGATCAACAAGTCGCCGGGCATGCAGGAGACCAACTGGCGCGACCGCTGGCAGTGCCTCCCGGCCTACCTCGGCGACAAGCCCGAGGCGCGTGCGGCCGACTTCGCCTGGACCGCGCTCTCGCAGGCCTGCCACCACCGCGCGTACGAGGTCGGTCTGACCGCGGACGAGCTGCGCGGCCATCTGCTCACGGCGCGTGCTTTCCTGGACTCGGTGCGAGAAGCCCTGGCATGAGCCAATCGATCGCGCTGGTGCTCGCCGGCGGCGGCGCACGCGGCGCCTATGAGGCGGGCGTGCTGTCCGTCATCCTGCCCGCCCTGCCGGAGGCGGAGCGGCCGAACATCATCGTCGGCGCCAGCGTCGGCGCGGTCAACGGCGCCTATCTGGCCGCCAGCGACGGCGATCTCGACCTGAAGGCCGGGCGCGCCCTGTGGGAGGAGATCACCTGGGGCGACGTGCTCGCGACGCCCTCGCTGCGCGACCTGGACCGGATCGCCCGCGCCGCGCTGACCTTCACGGGCCTGCTGTCGCTCGACGTCCCGTCGCTGCTGGACGCGACGCCGCTCAAGCACACGCTGGAACGGCTGATCCCGTTCGAAGCGATCGGGCGCCAGGTCGACGAAGGCCGGCTGATCTCCGCGGCCGTCGTCGCGACGAGCGCCCTCACCGGCCGCAGCGTCGTCTTCCATCAGGGCGGCACGCCGGAAGCGGTGCGCGACCACAAGCGCGGCATCGACTACGTGCCCACGATCCTCAACGAGCAGCACGTGCGGGCGTCGAGCGCGATTCCCGCCGCGTTCCCGGCGGTCGAGGTCACCGACGGTCCCGCCGCGGGCTGGTACTTCGACGGCGGCACGCGCCTCAACGCGCCGATCAAGCCCGCTTTGTCGCTCGGTGCCGAGCGGGTGATCGTCGTCGGCCTGAACTCGATCGCGCCGGGAGGCGACCGGATCGCCGGGCCCGACCGCCCGGACGTCTTCGCCGGCGCGTCGCACATCATCGACGCGCTGCTCACCGACCCCCTGGTCGAGGACATCCAGACGCTGACGACGATCAACGAGCTCGTCGGCGAGCGCCGCACGACCGACTACCGCAAGGTCCCCTACATCTTCATCGCGCCGCCGGAGCGCGACACGATCGGCCGGATCGCGCGCCAGGTCTTCCGCCGGTTCTATGGCGGCGTGTTCCATGCGCATCGCTCGCCGCAGCTCGCGTTCCTCGGCCGGCTGATGGCGGCGGGCGCGGACCCGCTCCACGGCGAGCTGCTGAGCTACCTGTTCTTCGCGCCCGAGTTCGCTCACGCCCTCATCGAGCGTGGGCGTGCGGACGCTCAGGGGTGGCTGGACGAGTCGCACGACGAGGGCCTCTGGGACACCGGCCCACTCGGCCGCCGCAAGCGCTAGGCGGTCTTTGCGGCCACATGCGCCAGGACCGCCAGCACGCGCCGGTGAGCGTGCTCGGAGGCGGGGAGGTCGAGCTTGCCGAAGATCGCGGTGACGTGGCGCTCGACGGCGCGATCGGAGATGAATAGCGTGTCGGCGATGCCCCGGTTCGAGCGGCCCGCGGCCATGCCGTCGAGCACTTCGCGCTCGCGCTTGCTGAGCGACTCGAGCGCGCCGCGGCGGCCGCGGATCATCGAGGCGACGACCTCCGGGTCCAGCACCGACCCGCCGCGCGCGACCCGCGCGACGGCGTCGGTGAAGCGCTCGACCTCGGCGATCCGGTCCTTGAGCAGGTAGCCGACGCCCGCCGAACCGTCTTCGAGCAGCTCGCGCGCGTAGCGCTCTTCGAGGTGGGCGGAGAGGACGAGCACGCCGGTGTGGGGGAACTCGGCGCGGATGACGCGAGCGGCCTGGACGCCTTCGTCGCTGTGCTCGGGCGGCATGCGGACGTCGATCACGGCGACGTCAGGGCGGTGGGCGCGGACCTTGCGCAGCAGGTCCTCGGCGTCGCCGGCCTGGCCGACGACCTCGAAGCCGGACTCCTCGAGCAGCCGGACGGCGCAGGCGCGCAGCAGCACGGAGTCCTCGGCGATGACGACCCGGAGCGGCTCTTCGATTCCCGGCTGCAGGCGGAGGGCGCGGGTCTCGAACTGGGTGACGGGCGGGTACATGCCGCCGAAGGTACGGCTAGGAATTCGCGCGCGAAACCGGCGAGATGGCTGGATTTATCGCGGCGGGCAGCTCGGCGCGATTGCGAATCCCGAGCTTCTTGTAGACCTTCGAAAGGTTCCACTGGACGGTCTTGGGGCTGATGAACAGCGCGTCGGCGGCCTCCTGGTAGGTGCGCCCGGCGGCGATCAGCTCGGCCACCCGCCGCTCGGTGGCCGTCAGCGCGCCGTCGGCGGGTGCGCGCCCGCCGACCCGCGCGAGCTCCGCCCGCGCCTTCGCCGCCCACAACGGCGCGCCTAGCGCCTCGAAGCCGTCCAGCGCCTCCTGCAGCGCCTCGCGGGCGGCGCGCCACTGCCGGCCGCGACGCTCGCGCGCACCGAGGACGAGCAGGGTCCTCGCGCGCTCGAAGGGTTGCCCGCCGGCGTCGTCCCCCGCGCCACCCTCGCCCCCCCGCGCC
>NZ_JAPDOD010000068.1 GCF_027587205.1 Solirubrobacter ginsenosidimutans | reverse complement strand
GGGGCCGCCGGCGCGGAGGCGGCCGCGGAGCGCGCGGCGAGCGCGGTGGCGGCCGGGCGGCCGGTCCCGGACGTCGGCGGCGCCCGTGCCGGCGAGGTGCAGCTGCTGGCCGATCAGTCGGTCACGACGGCGGGCGGGCAGTGGGGCACGACGAATTACGCCGGGGTCTCGAACCTGCACAGCGGCGGCGCCGTGATCGACCTCTGGTTCAAGGCCGGCTCGCCGATCATCTCCAAGCAGATCCGGCTCGTGCAGACGGTCACCGGGTCCTACCAGTCCGTCGAAGCGGGGCCGATGGTCCCGGACCCCGACGACGACCACGGCGGTGCGCTCGAGCTCGGACCCGACTCGCGTGACCCGGGCCGCGCGATCGACCAGGACCGGGCCGGCAAAGGCCACTCGCTGCCGTTCACCAACCCCGAGTACGCGGTCGAGTACGGCCCTGGCGGCGGTGTGTCCACCGACCTCGGCGACGCGACCGCCGCGGGCGCGGGGACGAACGGCAGCCGGGACGGCACGTCCGAGCCGGTGCCGGCCACGCTGCACGACAAGCCGATCCGTTCCTACGCCGTCGACGGCCAGCTCTGGCGCCAGACGTTCGAGGTCACCGCGCTCGTCGTCGAAGGCCCGTTCTCCGGCCTCTATCTCGGCTCGGTGACCTGGGGCTGGAAGAACGCCTGGGACAAGGACGAGCACGGCCAACCGTGCAATCCCACCGTCCAGCTCCTCCCCACGCCGATCGCCGTGGTCCGCGAGGGCAGCCCGAGCTCCGCGTTCATGGAGGCCGCCGAACGCTGGAACGCGCAGAAGTTCACCGACAGCTCGACGGGCGCCGAATACGACACGGTCGACCTGCCGCTCGAAGTCGATCCGGTCGTGCTGCCCACCCTGGAGGTCGCGAATCTGCTCGCGGCGGCCCGGCGCGCGGGAACCCAGGACGAGCGGCAGCAGTTCCGGGCGGGGCTGCTCGAGCGCGAGCTGCGCAAGCGCAACGTCGCGATCCGGGTGGCGGTCGCCAAGACCGGCGACCTGATCGGCCCCGACAACGTCTACGCGCGAGTGGCGGGCGTGCGGACGCCGGTGCAGCGCCTCGGCGCGGGCGAGACGCACGACTTCCTGCTCTCGCTCTCCAAGTTCGGGGCGCTGCCGTTCACCGATCCGGTCCAGGTCGACGTGCTCGACGAGGACACGTTCGGCGACGACGACCTGGTCGCCGGCCTGGTGTGGAACGCGCCGTTCGACTACGCCACCGCGACCGGGACGGGTGGCGACGCCGAGTACACCGTCACCGTCAACTACGCCTGAACCGTGAACGTCGTCGAGCCGACGGGGACTTCGACGCTGTCCCCGCACTGGATCGGCTGCGGGCAATGGACGGTCTGCTTGAAGTAGACCGTGGCCCGGTGCTCCCCAACGCACCACCCGCCGCCGGGCGGGGAGAGCTTGAGCCGCACGACGCGGCCCTTGCGGGGCGCGGTCAGGCCACGGCCGCGGGCGGTGTCGCAGCCTCGCTGCCGCGCCTCGGCGTGGTAGACGCCGTCCGTGGCATCGCGCGTCCGGAAGCGGAGCACGACCCGCTCCGCCGGAGCCGGCCGCGCGGGGATCGCGACCGGGTGCACGCGCTCCCCCGACGCCGCGCCCAAGAGCACGGCGGACAACACGAAGAGGCCGGTCATCGCTGGAGCGCCGCGAACGCCGCGCGGTCCTCGAAGTGCATGAAGTCCTTGGCGTGCTGGAGGTCCACGAGCCACGTCCACCCGCCCGCCTCGAGCGTCTCGACGAGCTTCGGGTGCAGCGGGATCATCCCGTGCAGCTCGCCCTTGGGCGTGCGCTTCTCCGTGCCCGCGGCGACCTTCGCCCGGTGCTCGGAGACGTAGGCCCAGTGCTCGGTGTCATACATCACGACACCCTCGATCCAGCCGCGGATCGCGGGCCAGTCGTCGGCGGTCTTCTCGAGCCACTTGGCCGTGATCGGCTTACCGGCCTTCTCGGCCGCCTTCGCCGCGGTGCGCAGCTTGGTGGCGTCCTGCGAGCCGACGAGCATGCGCCCGACCATGCCGGTCGTGTCGGCCATCCAGTCCAGCGCCTCGCCCCACTGCGCGAGCGCGGTGTTCGAGTTGCCGCCCTTGACGTCGTCGAGCAGCTCGGAGAGAAACAGCGGGAAGTGGACGTTGAACAGGCGCGACGCCTCGAGCCACTTCTTCGTGTCCTTCTCGGCCCACCCGTCCCACGAGCCCCAGCCGGACTCGCGCCCGACCACGTGGGCGAACAGTTCCATCCGCGACTTGAACTTGCCCTCGTCGTCCTTGAAATGGTCGTTCTGGCTGGTCGCCTCGTTGACGTTCATGTCGATCGCGCAGCCGGTGGAGTGGTTGCTGAAGGCGCCGGTGCTGGTCGTACGGCGGTTGTAGCCCTGGATGAACAGCAGCGAGGCCTTGATCTCGGCGCGGTCGGCGTCGGTGAGCTTGTTGGAGTTGAAGTAGTTGTTGGTCTTCGTGACCGTCGGCTGGACGAGCTTGTTGACCGTGACCCTGAAGCCGAGCAGCGTGTCGCCGGTGACATCGCCGGCCTTGGTGGCATCGAGACCCTGGTGCTCCCAGGACTGGTCGGTGAAGTTGCGGTTCTCGCGGTTGTAGCCGAGCTTGATGTCCTTCGTGCCCGCCTCGGCGGTGATCTTCTTCGACGCGGCCCGGTAGTAGTCGTCGCCGGTGGGGACGATCTTGACCTCGTGCTTTGAGCCCTTGACGAGCTCGAGGTCCAGTGAGCCGTCACCGCTGCCGGCCTTCTTGCCGTCGACGTAGACGTCCGCCTTCCAGCTGACCGGGTGGTCGTCGAACGCGTCCTTGAGGTACTCCTTCGGCGGCTCGGTCTGGTTCCAGCGCACCGTGACCGTCACGGTCTCGGTGGCCAGGGCGGTGTCGCGGGCGAGCAGGCGGGAGATCGCGTGGTTGCCACCGTAGGACGCGAGCCGCATCAGCTGCGGCACGTCGATGTCATCCATCGGCCGGCCCTCCGCGTGTTCGCGCGGAACGCCCTCGAGCGCCTCTGGGGTCGGGAGCGTCTCGATCGCCTTGCGCAGCGCGTCGTCGCCCGCGAGCACGTCCATGTGCTGGATCCGCGCAGTCTCGGTGACCTCGTGCACGGCGTAGTGGTCGCGCATCGACTCGAGCACGAGCGGGCTGCCGAGCTCCTTGGCGAGCGCGGCGAAGCGCGCGTCGAGGTTCGCCTCGATCGCCTTCGCGGCCGCCTGGTAGGCGCCGCCCTTGCGGTAGACGACCATCAGCCGGAACCCGTTCTGCTGGATCCAGGTCGCCATCTGCGCCTCGACGGCGAGCGACTGCGGGTCGGCGAGCCGCATTTGCTTGAGGTGCTCGAGCTCGGCGGTGATGCGCCCGTCGACGTACGCCCACACCGACCCGCCGAACGCCGACGCGATCATCGTGTCGAACAGGAACAGCCCGGCGAGCTTCTCGGGCGGTTTGCGCTTGAGCGTCTCGGTCAGCGGCTGGTCGCCGCCGCTGTGGCTGGACATGATCACCCGCCCCGGCGCGGGCACGCCGTACCCCTCGTCGGTCAGGCGCTTGAACACGGCGGCGATGAACGCGTCGGCGTCGAAGGCCTTGCCGTCGGCGGCGCCGTTGAAGTCGGAGTTCTCGCTGCCCTGCGGGAGGATGCCGAGCAGCTCCTTGCCCGCCGCGGCCATCTGCGCCTCGATCTTGTAGACGCCGAGGTCGTCGCCGGTCGCGTAGCCGGGCGTGAAGCCGTGCAGGTGCAGCAGCACGTCGATCGCGGCCTCGCCCGAGAGCTGCGAAGGCATCACGACGATCGCACGGCTGGGCAGTCCCGCCCCCTTGATGCCGTCGATCGGGATCCGCTCCACGGCATGCTCGCCCGCCTCGGTGCGGCGCTGCTTGGCGTTGGTGCCGCGCGAGCCCTTCCACCCCACCTCGCGGGCCAGCGCGTGGTTGGCCTCCGCGCGGCGGATGCTCGCCGACGGCGTCCGTGCCTCGCGCATCAGCATGGGCCGGCCTCGGCGTCCGGGGGCTTGCACAGGAACGCGACCTTCGGCAGACCGGGCGTGCCGATGTTGTATTGCAGGACGCGGCCGATCCGCTGATCGCGGGTCACCGAGACCTCGATCCGCGCCTTCTTCGGGAACCGGCGCTTGCCGAGGACCTTGTGCAGGTTGAGGTTCTTCGTGGCTGCGCTGACATGGGCGACCGCCTGCTTCGGGCACGCCTTCGCGCCACGGCAGGTGACGACGATCCGCGCGCTCGCCGGGAAGCCCTTGGCGACCAGGATCACGTTGGTCGTGCCCTTGCCGTCGGGCTTCCAGGTCGCCTGGATGGACCCGGTCAGCGGTGGGTACGGCTCGATCCGCCCGTCGCAGTTCTCGTCCACCGCGTTGCCGATCACTTCCTTCGCGCCGGGGTGGACGGCCGCGACGGTGTCATCGCAGTCCTGCGGGCGCGGGGAGCCGTCGCCGTCGCGGTCCAGATCGATGGCATCGACGCCCGAGCAGTCCTCGTCGACGCCGTTGTCGGGCACGTCGGCGGCGCCCGGGTGGATGCCCGGGTTGGTGTCGTCGCAGTCGGCCGGAAAGCGCACCCCGTCGCCGTCCGCGTCACCTTGGACCTCCTCGCAGGAGATCCGCGTGTCGCCGTCGTCGGAGATCGCGGTGTCATGCCCGTCGTTGCAGTCGACCTGCTCGGCGCGGTCGTCGCGGGAGATGACATTGTCATCGCCTGGGCCACCGTCGAAGATGTCGGTGCCACCGCCGCCGAACAGACCGTCGCGGCCGTCGGCGCCGTTGAAGATCACCGGGATCTTCAGCGACGGATTGATCGAGGCGACGTCGTCGCCGTCGCCGAGGTTCAGCACGACCGACGTCACGCCGTTCTTGGCGCAGTCGATCGTGTCCTGGTCGGCGCCGACGAAGTTGCAGCCGGGGCCGGGCCCGAGGCTCGCACCGCCGAAGCGGGTGAAGCGGATCGTCGTCGGCGTCTCGAACGCCGCGATCTGGTCGATGTCACCCGGCGCGGCGGTGTAGATCACCGTCGGTCCGGCGATCTGGAAGACGCCGGTGGCATGGGCCGCGGCGGCCGGGGCGAGCGCGCTGATGGTCAACGCGAGGAGCAGGGCGCGCTTCAGCATGACTTGGCCTCCTTCGCACCCGGCGCCTGGCACTGGATCGTGGGTGCCGGGAACTCGCCGTAGCGGGCGACCTTGAACGTGTAGACGCGTCCCACGAGCCCGGTGGCCTGCACCTGCACGGTGACCGCGGCGCCCTTCTTGAGCTTGGCGCTGCCGAGGAACGGCTTGAGGTGCAGCGGCGCGAGGTCGCGGTCGACCGTCGCCCGCTTCGTGCCCTTCAGTGAGCAGCCGGAACCCTTGCAACTGAGCGCGATCTTGGCGCCCTTGGGTGCGTTGCGGATGTCCATCGTGAGCACCTTCGAATAGCTGCCGCCGAACTGCCAGTTGCTGGCCACGAGCGAGCGGAGCAGGCCGAAGCGCTCGGCCTTGCGATCGCAGTTCTCGTCGACGTCGTTGCCGCGGATCTCCAGCGCGCCGGGGTGGATCGCGGGGTCGGCGTCGTTGCAGTCGCCCGGGATCGGGAAGCCGTCGCCGTCGCGGTCGAGGTTGACCGCATCGCGCCCGTCGCAGTCCTCGTCGATGCCGTTCTCGAAGATATCGAGCGCACCGGGGTGGATCGCGGCGATGCCGTCGTTGCAGTCCACGCCCGAGGCGAACGCGTCGGCGTCGCCGTCGATGCCGCGCTCGCACTCGGCGAGGATGTCGGTGAAGTCGTTGCGCGCCTGGTCGTCGCCGGCGCCGCACGCGATCCGCTCCGGCACGCTGTCACGCGCCTCGATCACGTCGTTGCCGGACTCGCCGAAGAACTCGTCGACGCCCCCGCCGCCGGTCAGCGTGTCATTGCCGGCTCCACCCGCGAGCACGTCGTCGGCCCCGCCCCCCTGCAGGTGGTCGTCGCCCGCTCCACCCGCCGCGAGGATCGGGTGGGTGACGTGGTTGGTGGAGAGCGTGTCGTCGCCGCCCGCGAGGTCGACCGAGATGCTCGGCGCGATCGGGCACGTCACCGCCGACGCGGCCCCGCCGCCGGTGCACGGCGCGTTCGCGGCCGCGAGCCCGCCGCCCGAGCGGCTGATGACATAGCTGGTCGCGGTCTGCGTGATCGTCACGTCGTCGGCCTCGTCGACGAGCCCGTCGCCGCGGATCGTCAGGTCGGCCTCGGTGTTCGCGGTCGCGGCGTTGAACTCGACGGTCGTCACCCCGGCCTGCGCGGCGAGGGTCTTCTCCGCACCCGTGATCCGCAGGGTGTGCACGGGCTCGTCGCCCGCCTGCCAGTAGTAGACGCCCGGCGTTCCGACCCACTGGTCGTCCGGGCCGGTGCGGGCGGAGGTGATCTCGGGCAGCCCGTCGCGCGGTGCGACGTCGTATCTCGCGACGACGTCGTCCATCGTCCGGTCGGTCGCCACGGTGACGTGGGAGGCGTCCTCGTCGTCGTAGAGCGTGAACTCGAGCATCTCGAACCGGGTGGCGTGCGGCCAGGAGGAAGCGGGGTGCGACGCGCCGTCAGGCGGCACCGACCACGAGTCGTCGGCCGCCGCCGTGGCGGGCACCGCGAGAGCGGCCGCGAGCAGAAGGAGGAGCGCTGGGGAGGAACGCATCACTCCGACTATCGGGGTCACCCCCGACCCCTGACAATCGGTGGACACCCCTGAGATTTGGCTCTGGTACGGGCAGCCGTACCATGCCGCCCCGACCCGTCCCGCCGGCGGGACGGGCGTTTGACAAGCGCCCTCCGATGGCGAAGAGTCAGGCCCATGCCGCATGTTGGGAGCACCTGAGCCGGCGCACCATGCCAGGAGGCGACTTCCACCCAGCCGTGCGCGCGCCACGGCCGTCCGTGGAGTTCCCGATGCTCGTGGGCGTGCTGGTCGACGTCTCGTCATCGATGATGTCGTCGATCCAAAGCCGTTCGCCTACCGCACGGACGCGCCTCGAAAGCTTCCGCAACTCGTTCGACGACCTCATCGCCTCCGCCGCACGGCTCTGTACCGAGGGGGTCGGCGGAAGGGTCAGCCCGCGCCTGTGTCTGTTCGCGTACGGATTCGGCTTCGGCAATCCGCTCGGATTCTTCCTCGGCGACGATGGACCGAAGGTCCGCGACCTGCTCGTACTGGACGACGACGCCGGAAGCGCCGTGACGATCGATCGCTTGGCGCGGTCGTGGCCGACCTATCAGGAGCACATCGAGACCTTGGTCCCGAACATGTTCGGTGACACACCGATGGCCGAGGCGTTCAGCACCGCCCTTGCCCGCATCGGTCGCGAGCACGCGTCGCGCGCCTACGCCCCGCCGCCGATCCTGTTCATCGTGTCGGACGGGGAGCCCACGGACGCCTCGGGCGACACCATACGAGCCGTCGCCGAGGAGATCCGCGCTGCCGACGTGGTCATCGTGTCGTGTCTGCTCACGGACGAGGATCTCACGGAGTCCCGGCGGCTCTACGGATCACCGCGCCCCGGCTGGCCCCGAGGTGCCCGGCTGATGTTCGAGTGCGCTTCCCAGCTTCCGCAGCGCTCCCCATTCGACGCGTATCTGATCGAGCATCGGTGGACGGTGGACCCGGACGCCAGGTTGTTCACTCAGATCAACCAGTCGGAGGTCCTGACGGAGTTTTCGAAGGTGATCTTGAGTCCGCTCGAACCGTCCGACCGCAAGCCGGCTCAAGCCTTGGTCGAGTCGCCGGTGAGGGTGTTTGTCACCTACAGCCACCAGGATGCGCACTATCTCGCCGACGACTCGCTCCTGGGCTACCTCTCGCCGTTGCGCGACGAAGGGCTCGAGTTCTTCACCGACCGCGACATCGCCACGGGCGAGCTCTGGGACACGAAGATCCGCGCCGCCATCGACACCACGGACATCGTCCTCGCGCTGGTAAGTCAGGCGTTCCTGAGCTCGCGGTACTGCCAGAGCGTGGAGATGGAGCATTTCCTCGAGGCGCGCCGGCGGGTCGGGACGCGCATTCTGCCCATCATCCTGCGTCCGTGTGACTGGCAGGCGCACGAGTGGCTGGCCGAGACGCAGGCGCGGCCACGCGAAGGTCGCACGATCGAACTCGACTACGACACGAAGGCCAAGCGCGATCAGGCGTTCCTCGAGGTCCTTCAGGACCTTCGCCAGGCCGCGCAAGCCGTTCGACAGGGGCGACGCGGCGCTTGACGCCGCCCGCGGTCAGCCTCTTGCCGACCGAAGGAACTCGGACAGAACCGCCGAGTGGTTCAACTGGGCGAAGAAGCGAGCCCCCGGCGGAGCGCTCCATCCGTGATCGAGGAGAAAGCGCGTCTGCGGAGCGTCGTCCGCCGGCGACGCGCATTCGAACATGAGGCGGGCCGCGCGGTCCCAATCCTCCCCGGGGTGTGTCGCGAGCGATCGCGGTGCGAGGAGATCCTTGCGCGTCACGAAGCAGGACATCACAAGCACTCCGTGAGCGCGGATGCGCTCCACCGTCGCGAGTGGCTCCCCATCGGTCGGGTCGCCGTCGGAGACGATCACGAGAACGGCGTCCTCCGCCCCGCGCAGGCGCGCGAATCGCCGCTCGGCCTTCTCCAGCGCGGCGCACATGGGCGTGGTGCCATAGAGCAGGTCATTCAGGCCGCGCGCGTCGCCGACCGCGGGCGAGCGGAGGAGCTCGGCCAATTGATCGACCGTCAGAGTGGTGTCGCCGGCCTCATCGAGACGCGCCCGGAGCGACGCTTGGATCAGCTCCCGCAGTTCGGGGTCATCCAGTGCCGCGCGGAGCTCCGATTCGTCGAGAACGTGGTGTGACAGCGTCGTCACCATCCGATTCGCGACGACCACCTTCTGCCTCAGCGCATCGCGCCCACCTGCGCGATGCACCTGTCGCGCCGCTGCGACAGCATCCGAGCCCCCGATCTCCCGCGTGGCGCGGTACCGGCCGCGGACGTTGCGCACGCCTCGCGCCGCACGCGCTCGCTCGGCGGACAGGAGCACCTCGATGTCCGCGCTGGACAGGTCCGGCAGCACGTCGCGCAACATCGACGACAGCGCAGGGTGACTGTGGAGATTGGCCGCCAGGTTCGCCGCGCTCCGCCGATCGACGTTCGTGTCGATCCACGCGGCCCATCCCCCGCGTTGCTCGTGCTCGGCGACCGCTCGCAGATACTCGTATGGATCGCTCATCACCGGCGCATCATCGTCCTCGCCCTCGCCGGATTCCTCCGGCTCCGGCCTGCCGCGCAACAGCGTCATCAGCGACAGGAGATCGCACACGCCGTCGGATGTCCCTCGGACGCCAAAGGCGTACGCGAAGACCCGGACCGCATTCCCTTGCCCCTCAAGCCGCGACGTCACCATCGTCCCGCCACGGCGTGCGAAGTCGCCCAACGCCGCGAGGGCGGACTCGAAGCGACTCGTCTCGCCGACGGCCTCGTTGGTGAAGCTTTCCCGCATCGAGGCCGAGACGTCGATCAGCAGGCCGACGACGGGCGGTGGCGGCCGGTCGTCCGCCGGTATCGCCCTGTAGACCGCCCTCGCCATTCTGAAAACGGCGCGCACCACCTTCGACCCAAGGAAGATGGCGAGCCAGACGATCGCCGCCTCACCCGTGCGGGTTGAGTCAGGTGGCGGATCGTCCTGTCCCATGTCACAACCTTACGCCGCCAGTTCGGCCGCCAGCTCCGAGCGGGTGTTGACGCCGAGCTTGCGGTAGCCCGCGGCCAGGTGCGTCTCGACGGTCTTGATCGAGAGGAACAGCTGTTGTGCGATCGCGCGGTTGCCCTTGCCGGCGGCGGCGAGCTCGCAGATCTGGCGCTGCCGGGGGGTCAGGGCCGCGGCGCCTTCGATCGCCGCGTGGCGGGGGCGCAGGCCGGTGGCGACGAGCTCGCGCCGCGCCCGCTGGGCCAACGCGACCGCACCCGCGGCGTCGGCGTCGGCGAGCGCCGGGCGCAGCGCGTCGCGCGCCTCCACCCGCCGGCCCAAGGACGCCAGGGCGCTGCCGAGCTCGAGCCGCAGGCGCACGGCCTCCAGCCCCGAGGAGCCCGCGGCGACGGCCAACCCGCGACGGCAGAGCGCGATGCGGGTCTCGTGGTCGGGCTCGGCGACGGCGCGGGCATGCAACGCGGTGGCGATCGGGACGGGGGCGCCGAAGCGCTCCGCCAGCGCGAGCTCCGCGTCGGCCAGCGCCATCGCTTCCTCGCGCCGCCCGAGGTGGGCGAGCGCGCGGGCTGCGGTCGACCGCCAGGCTTCCAGCGATGGGTTCGGGCGCCCCTGCTCGGCGCGCAGCGTGCCCGCCTCCATCGCCTCGGCGTAGGCGCGCTCGAAGTCACCCTCGCCCAGCCACAACCGGGCGCGGGCGTGCCGCAGACCGATCTCCCACACCGCGAACCCGAGCGCGCCGTCCAGCCGCCGCTCGCGCAGCAGCTCGCGGGCCTCGCCGAAGGCGCCGCGCTCGGCCAGGGCGCAGACGAGCACCTCGGCCGCGCCGCCGCTGAAGACGTTGGTGTCGTCGTCGACGAGGTCGAGCGCGAGGCGGGCGTGGTTCTCGGCCTCACCCACCCGCCCGGTCCGCAGCGCGTGGTCGGCCGCGTACCACTCCGCCGCCACCCGCAGCCGCAGCGACCCGCGCTCCAGCGCCACGTCGCGCATGCCGGCGATCGCTTCGCCGGCCTGCGGATCGTCGGTGGCGACGAGCACCCGCGCCGACAGCGAATACGCCGAACGCCAGTGCGCCTCTTCACGCAGCAGCCCGCCGTCGAGCGCGCTGCGGGCCATCGCCGCCCACACCGACGCCGACGGCGCGCCGAGCTCGGTCCCGACCCACGCCCGGTGCGCGAGCACCACCCGCTCGAGCAGCGGGTCCGCGCTCTCGGAGAGATCGATCGCCGCCACCCGCCGCGCACGCTCGGCGTGGCGCTCGGGGAAGATCAGCAGCGCGTCCAGCGAGGCGGCCTCGACCGCGAGGCGCACGTCGGGATCGTCCTCGCCGGCCAGTTCCTGCTCGAAGACCTGCGCCAGGCCCTCGTCTCCGGCGTCCACCAGGTTCAGCGCCGCCAGCCGGGTCAGGACGTCGATCCGGCACTCGCGGTCGTCGACCTCACGCAGTGCTTCGCGCAGCCGGCGCCGCGAGTCCGGAAGGCCGGCGTCGAACGCGACCGTGCCGAGGCGGGCGAGCATCTTGCCGCGGTCGTCGCCGGGGGCGCGCTCCTGCAGTGCGCGTTCGAGGTAGGCCGCCGCCGCGCGCGGCACGCCGCCGCGGGCCGCTGCCGCCGCGGCGCGCAACAGCAACTCGGTGACGCCCGGGTCCGCCTGCGGGCCGCACTCGAGCAGGTGCGACGCGACCACTCCCGGGTCGGCGCCGCAGTCCATCAGCGCCCGCGCCGCCTCGCGGTGCAGCCGCTCACGCTCGGTCCGCGGCAGCTCCTCGGCGATCGCCACCGCGATCAGGCCGTGGGCGAACCGCATGCCGGCCGACGGCGCGGCCGAGCACGGCAGCGTCTTGGGTGCCTCGAAGCCGGAGTCCAGCAACCCGGCGGCCAGCAGCGCGTCGCGCGCCGGGCCGAGCTCGCCGACGGGCACCCCGGCCACGGCGGCGAGGACGTGCGGCGGAGCGCCGTCGCCGATCACCGCGAGCGCCGCGACGACGCCCCGGTCGCGCGGGCACAGCTCCGCCAGGCGCCGCCGCACGACGGTGCGGGCGATCGCTGTGACATGGGGCGCGTCCTGCTCGGAGTCCTCGAGCGCCTCGGGGCCATGGGCGGCGATCTGGCGGCCGAGCTCGCCCAGCAGCCAGGGGTTGCCGCCGACCGCGCGATGACAGTCGCGGCACACCGCGGCGGGCGTCTCGGGAGCGAGGCGGCGGATCAGCTGCGTCGCCCCGCGCGCCGTCAGCGGCTGCGGGTGCAGCACGGTCGCCGAGCGCACCGAGCCCAGCAGCGTCAGCAGGTCCGACGCCGCGTCGGGGTCGTCGGCGCGCGCGCCGATCAGCAGCAGCAGCGGCAGATCGTCGACGCGGCGCGCCAGGTAGGAGAGCACCTCGAGCGACGCGCGGTCCGCCCACTGGGCGTCGTCGATCACGAGCGCCAACGGCCGCCGCTCCGCGATCGCCGAGCACAGCCAGAGCACGCTGTGGGCGATCAGCATCGCCGAGTCGCCGGCGGGTGCGGTGCCGTCGAGCAGCAGCTCGCCCGCGGCGGCCGCGGCACCATCGAGCAGGTGCTCGCGCTCGCCGGGCGACGCCTCGCGGACGGGGCCTTCGAGCAGCGCGCGGACGACGCCGAACGCGAAGTGACGCTCGAGCGGACCCGGTGCCGCCCGGCGCACGAGGAAGCCGGACCGGGCGGCGACGCTCGCTCCGTACTCGAGCAGGGCGGTCTTGCCGAGGCCGGCGGGAGCTTCCAGGACGACGACGCCGCTGGCGCCCGATTCCAGCCGGGCGACCGAGGAGCGGAGCACATCGAGCTCGACGGCGCGCTCGATCAGCGGCGACGGAGCGGAGGGCGAGGGGACGACGTGCAGGTTGGACCTGCGTGGGGAGAGCGCGGTGGTCACTGACTCAGCCGACGTCTCGATCGAGGTTTTATTCCGCTTGTTCTCAACATCGATTTCCGCCTCTTCATGTCGTTCCTGGTGCTGGCCGCCTTGACACAAAAGTCGTCAGACGTTAGACATCTTCAGGCCAAATGTCGAGCGCATCGAGAGGAGCAGGGATGACGTCCACTGCCGCACCTCGCGTCCCCGCTGTGCCGCGACTTCGGCGCAATGCGGTCGGTCTCACGGGGGCCGTGATCATGTCCGCCGCGATCATGGGACCGGCGGTCTCGACGTTCTTCAACCCCCAGTTCTCCACGCCGTTCTCGGGGGCCGCGACACCGTTCGTCTACCTCGTCTGCCTGATCGCGATCCTGATCGCCGCGTCTGGCATCGTGGAGATGGCGCGCGAGCTGCCGAGCGCCGGTGCCTTCTACACCTACGTGACCCGGGGCCTCGGCCCGCGAGCGGGCTTCGTCACCGGGGGCCTGATGTTCGTCGCGTACGCCCTACTGCCTCCTGCCGAGGTCGGTCTGATCGGGTCTTATCTCCAAACTACGTTCCGCAGCGAGTTCGGTTCAAATGTTCCGTGGTGGATCATCGGATTGGTCCCCGCGGGGCTGATGATGCTGCTGGCGTTCGAGGGCATCCGGTCGTCGCTGCGGGCGGCGCTCGTGCTCTTCACGCTCGAGGTCCTCGTCGTCGTGGGGCTGGCTTTGATCGTCGTCGGCCACGGCGGTCACGACGGGTTGACGCTGCATCCGCTGACCCCGTCGGCTTCGCCCAACGGTTTTGATGGACTCACCACCGGGTTCGTCTTCGCGGCCCTGAGCTTTGTCGGCTTCGAGGCGGCGGCGACGCTCGGCGACGAGGTGCGCGAGCCGCGCCGGGTCGTTCCGCGCGCCGTGCTCATCAGCGTCCTGCTCGTCGGGCTGATCTACGTCTTCTGCATCTGGGCCGAGGTCAACGGGCTCGGCATCGAGGCGACCAACAAGCTCGACGGCACGTCCACGCCGTGGAACGACCTCGCCGCGACCTACGCGTCGTGGATGAAGTGGCCGGTGATCATCGCGTCGGTCTCGAGCATGTTCGCCGTGATGCTGAACTCGTCCAACGGCATCGTGCGGATCCTCAACACGATGGGTCGCGAGGGTCTGCTGCCGTCGCCGCTGGCGTTCATCGATCCCAAGCGACGCACCCCGTCGTACGCGATCTTCGCAACTGGTGCGTTCGCCATCGTGCTCGCGCTGGGCGTCGGCGCGGTCAGCGGCGGCCTCGGCGACCCGGTCGGCGGCTCCAACGTCTACGGCTACCTCGGCTTCCTGCTCACACTCGGGATCCTCCCGGTGTACGTGCTGACCAACCTCGCGGCGGCACGCTACTTCGCGTCGTCCGGGCGCTTCAAATTGATCCGCCACGGCGTCCTCCCGCTCGGCGGCGCGTCGCTGATGGTCGCCCTCCTCGTCGGGCAGATCCTCGAGCAGACGGTGCGGCCGTACACGTGGTTCCCGTGGCTGATCGTGATCTGGATCGTGCTCGCCGCCGCGGGCGCGCAGTGGCTGGCGTCGAAGCGGCCGAAGCAGCTCGAGCTGGCGGGCGCGGTGCTGGCCAGCGCCGACGCCGAGCAGGCGCGCGAAACGGTCGGGGTCGGATAAGTGGCCTGCGTGATCGGGGTCGACGTCGGCTCCCAGAGCGTCAAGGCGGTGGTCGCCGACGATCGCGGGCGGCCGCTGGCCACGGCGAGCTCGCCCTGCGCGATGCACCATCCCACCGGCGGCTGGGCCGAGCAGGACCCGCGCGACTGGACGCAGGCGCTGATCGGCGCGGTTCGCGAGGCGCGCACGCGGGCCGGTCTCGGCCGCGACGACGTCACGATGGTCGGGCTCGCCTGCCAGGTCGACGGCCTCGTGGCACTCGACGCCCAGCTGCAGGCGGTGCGCCCCGCGATCATCTGGCTCGACCGCCGCGCGACCGAGCAGTCCGAAGCGTTCGCCGAGGCCGTCGGCGAGCCCGAGATCGTCGGCCGCACGGGCCTGAACCCGGATGCGTCGCACGTCGCGCCGAAGGCGATGTGGCTGCGCGAGGTCGAGCCGTCCAACTACGCGGCGACGCGCTGGCTGGCCTCGGCGGGCGCGTACATGAACGGGTGGCTGACGGGCGAGGTCGCGCACGACCACGCGCACGCCTCCTCGACGCTGCTCTATGACCTCGGCAAGCGCGCGTGGAGCGAGGAGCTGATCGCCCACGCGGGCCTTGACCCGGCCCGCATGCCGGCCATCCATCCCGCCGGAACCGTGCTCGGGACGCTGCGCGCCGAGGTCGCCGACGCGCTCGGGCTCTCCCGCCACTGCCGCGTGATCACCGGGACCGGTGACGACCACGCGGGAGCACTCGGCGCGGGTGCGCTGGAGCCGGGCGTGATCGTCGACGTCACCGGCACCGCCGAACCCGTTGCGGTGCCCTCACGCGAGGCGGTGGTCGACGAGCAGCGCCTGATCGAGTCCCACGCCCACGCGGTCGACGAGATGCTCCTGATCGAGAACCCGGGCTTCGTGTCCGGCGGCAGCACGCAGTGGTGGGCGGCCACGCAGGGCATCCCGCAGGCCGAGCTGTTCGGCCTCGCCGCGCTCGCCCCGCCCGGCAGCGACGGCGCGCTGTTCCTCCCCACGCTCTCCGGCTCGACCGCGCCGCGCTGGAACAGCCGCATGCGCGGATGCTTCGCGGGGCTCGCGCTCAGCCACGACGCGGCGCACATGGCGCGCGCCGTGCTCGAGGGCTGTGCCTATGCCCTGCGTGACATCGTCGACCGCTTCGCCGCCCTGGAGCTCGCGGGCGAGGAGATCCGCGTCGTCGGCGGCGGCGCCCGCTCCGCGCTGTGGCTGCAGATCAAGGCGGACGTCACGGGTCGCGCCGTCCGTGCCGTGCTGAGCGAGTGCGCCACCAGCACGGGCGCGGCGATGCTCGCGGGGGTGGCCGACGGCGCGTTCCGCGACCTCGGCGAGGCCGCGAGCGCGTCGGTGGAGCTCGCCCCCGACCCGGTGCTGCCGCGCCCGCTGCACGCCGATACCTACGCGGAGGCCTATGCCTCCTACCGGCGGCTGTTCGACGGCGTCGAAGGATCGCTCGGATGAGCCTCGCACCTCCCCCTTCCGCGCCGGACGTGGCGCGTGACCTGGCCGCGCTCCGCGTGCGCCTGGCGTCCTGCGACGAGGCCGCGACGCTGCGCCCGCTCGGCCTCGGCGGGCTGCTGCTCGGCGCGGGCGTCCTCGATCGCATCGCCGAGGTCGTGGCCGAGGTGCGCCGCGGTGACGGCGACGTCGCGCTGATCGCCGACGCGCGGGCGATGGACAGTACGCGCGGCGAGGTCAAGACGCGGGTGACCGCCGCGCTCGCCGCCGCCGGGCTGCCGGTCCGGCGGGTGCGCGTCGGCGACGAGAACGCCGACGTCCACGCCGACGCGCTGACGCTGCGCCGGGCGGTCAAGGCCTGCAGCGGCGCGGGTGTGGTGTTGAGCGTCGGCTCGGGCACGGTGGCCGACGTCGGCAAGGCCGTCAGCGCGCAGCTCGGCCGCGTCCCCCACGTCGTGGTGCAGACGGCGGCGAGCGTCAACGGCTTCGCCGACGACCAGTCCGTGCTGCTGGTCAACGGCGTCAAGCACACCACGCCGACGCGCTGGCCGGAACGGCTGGTGATCGACAGCGACGTGATCACCCGCGCGCCGGTGGAGCTCAACCGGGCCGGCTTCGGCGACCTGCTGGCGACCTACACCGCGCCCGCCGACTGGCGGCTGGCGCAGCTGGTCGGCCAGGACGACAGCTACTCGGCGTTCGCGGTCGAGCTCGCGCGCGCGCACGTGGATGCAGTGCTCGAGCACGCCGACGGGATCCATCGCGCCGAGCCCGAGGCGATCGAGCACCTCGGCGCCGCGCTGACGTTGAGTGGCATCGCGATGGGCGTCGCCGGTCGCACGGCGCCGGGCTCCGGGATGGAGCACACCGTCAGCCACCTGCTGGAGATGGCGGAGCGGCCGGGCGTCCCGGCGCCGCTGCACGGGGCGAAGGTCGGCGCGCTCTCGGTGCTCGCGGCCATGCTGTGGGCCCGCGTGCGCACGGTCGCGCGCTGTGGCGGGTTGCGGATGCTGCGGTTCCCGTCCGAGCGCGAGCTCGAGCCGCAGGTCCGCGCGGCGTTCGCCCAGCTCGACCCCTCCGGGCGGGTGGGCGAGGCGTGCTGGGCCGACTACCGGATCAAGCTCGAGCGCTGGCACGACGCGCGCGCGGAGCTGGAGACGCTGTGGGAGCGCTGGCCCGCGTTCGACTCAGAGCTCGAACGCCTGCTGGTCTCACCCGAGCGGCTGGTCGAGGCGCTGCGCGCGGCGCGAGCGCCCGTGCGGCTGACCCAACTCGGCGTGCGCGACAGCACGGCACGCTGGGCGCTCGCCCACGGGCATCTGATGCGCGATCGGTTCAGCGTCGCCGATCTCGCCTTCTTCATGGGCATCTGGGATTCCGCGGGCGTCGACGCGCTGCTCGTCGCCGCGGCGAGGTTGGGAGCAGGGCTTTGATCGAGTTCGTCTTCATGCTCACCCGCGACGACGTCACCGTCGGCGATGCCGCCGACGTGCTGATGTCATTGCGCGAGAGCGGGCTGCGGTATGTCGGCTTCAAAGACATCGGGCCGCCGCCGGAGACGCTCGCGGAGGTGACCGCCGCGGCGCACGAGGCGGGGATGGAGGTCATGCTCGAGGTCGTCTCGACCAGCGCCGAGGACGAGCTGCGCTCGCTGCGCGCGGCGCTGGAGATCGGCGTCGATTGGGTTCTCGGGGGCACGCACGCGCGCGAGGGCCTGACGATCCTGCGCGACAGCGGGGTCAACTACTGCCCGTTCCCGGGCACGATCGTCGGCCATCCGAGCGTGCTCGAGGGCTCGATCGCCGCAATCGCGGAGCACGCCGCCGCGCTGACCGCGCTCGACGGCGTGCACGGCGTCGACCTGCTCGCCTACCGGCACGCGACCGAGGACCCGATCGCGCTCACGCGCGCCGTGGCGGCCGCCGCGTCCGGCCCGGTCATCGCCGCGGGCTCCGTGCACTCGTTCGAGCAGATCGCGGCGCTGGAGGAAGCCGGCGCCTGGGGTTTCACGATCGGCAGCGCGATCTTCGCCAACCAGCTCCCGGGCGGGCCGACGGTCGCGGGCCAGGTCGCGGCCGTGCTCGGGGTGACCGCGTGACGACGGCGCGACGGCCGTCGCTGGTCGACCAGGTGCGCCAAGGACTGCTCGACGACCTCGTCGCGGGCAAGCTCGTCACGGGCGACAAGCTGCCCAACGAGGACCGGCTCGCCGATCGCTTCGGCGTCAGCCGCGCGACCGTCCGCGAGGCCGTGCTCGGCCTGCTCGAAGCCGGCTACCTGACCCGCCGGCACGGGTCGGGCACGTACGTGACCAAGGCGCCGCGCAGCCGCCACGCGCTGGACACGACGGTCTCCTACACGGCGATGATCCGCGAGGCGGGTCACACGCCGGGCGAGACCGTGATCAGCAAGGCGCTGCGCGAGCCGACCCCGTTCGAGGCCGAGCAGCTCGTCCTCGGCGCCGGCGAGCCGCTGCTCGAGGTCGAGCGCGTGCGCCTCGCCGGAAGCCGCCCGGTGATCTACTCGCGCGATCGCATCCCGGCCGCGCTGCTGGACGGCATCGCGCAGGACGCGCTGGACAGCTCGCTCTACGTGATCCTCGAGACCGCCGGCCACCCCGTGTCCCGCGCCAGCGCCGAGCTCATCCCCACTCTCGCCGACGACAAGCTCTCCGAACTGCTGGAGGTTGAATGCGGTACGCCGCTGCTGCACATCGATCAGGTCGACTACGACGCGCGCGGGCGGGCGGTGATGCTCTCGCTCGAGTGGCACGTCGCCGACGCCTTCGAGCTGATCGTCAACCGCCGCGCCTCACCGGGCCCGGCGGACTCCTGAGCCTGCTGGCGCTGCTGGCGCTGGTGGCGGGCTGCGGGTCATCCTCCAGCGGCGACAGCGCCTCGACCTCCTCCGGCTCCACGACGACCAAGGCCGCCGCCACGCCGACGGCGACCGCGACCGCAGCGGAGATCAAGGACGACGACGGCGACGGGATCGAAGACCCCGTGACGGTCAAGGGCGCGCTCGGCGACTCGCTGGAGCTCAACGGCTCCGGCCTGGGCAACAAGGACCCCTCCGACCACACCAAGACCAAGATCAAGGTCACGCTGAGCAAGGTCAAAGGCCCGTTCAAGGGCTATGACATCAAGTCCAACCGCAAGCTGATCGGCCTGCAGTTCAAGTTCACCAACACGGGCGAGCTGGCCTACGACAACCCGCTCCCGAACGGCAAGCTCAAGCTCGTGGGCGGCGGCAGCGGCAAGCAGACGACGCTGATCCAGATCAACGGCACCGCCAACCCGTGCAAGAACCCGAGCCTGAAGCTCAAGACCGGGAAGTCCAAGAGCGTCTGCATCGCCTTCGAGGTGCCCAAGAAGGCCAAGCTGGACACGTTCGAGTACACGTCCGACAGCGGGTACGGCGACACCGCGCAATGGAGCCTGGCCGCCTAAAACCAGGGTTCGTTCCCGATTGTGCGGGTGGCCGGGTCACTCGCACAATGCGGGCATGACTTCGACCGCGACCGCGACGCGTTCCCCCTATACCGCGATCCGCGAGGCCTTCGTCTCCGAACGTCGCCTGACCATCGACAGCGGACACGCCTTTCGTCGTGACATCGAGCGCCGGCACGCGCTGCGCTCGCTGGTGACCAACCCCGGGTCGGTCCTCGAGCGTCACCGCCGCGACGTGCGCGCCGGAGCGGACGTCCTCACGACCGCGACCTGGGGCGTCGCCGCGGCGGCGTGGCTGTCCACCGAGCCCGATCGCTGGATGGCGGTCGCGCGCCGTGGCATCCGGCTCGCGCGGCTCGCGATCGCCGCGCAGAAGCGCGTCGGCGAGGTCGCCGTCGCGTTCTCCGTCGACGCGAGCGTCGATCTGCCCGACGGCGGGCTGACCATGAACCGCCTCGCACGCGTCCTCGCCGCCGAAGGCCCCGACCTGCTGCTCGTCGAGGCCCGCTCGGAGGCGCAGCCGAGCCTCCCGGCGACCGTCAAGTCGCTCGACACGACCCGCCTGCCCGTCTGGCTCTCCCTTCCCAGGGCGCCGCATGAGATCGACTGGCTCGTGCGCAGCGGCCGCCGGACCCGCCTCGTGGACGTCGGTCCGGCGGCCGTAGGGGACGGACCGATCGAGATCACGCGCTGGTAGGCGGACTTTTCAACTCCCTCTCAAGACCAAGGAGCACGATGCGTTTTTTCTCTGAGCGAATCGGAAGGAGATCGGTCGCCCCCGGGGCGCTGGCGGTCTGCCTGTTCGTGGCCGCATGCGGCGGCTCCGGCGTCAGCAAGAACGACTACGTCAAGAGCCTCAACGACGCTGTGGCATCGCTGCAGAAGTCGACGGCGTCGCTCGGCCCGGACGCCGTCGGCGGGGCGGGTGCCGTCGCGCGCCTGGAGTCCGGCAGCAAGGCGATGGATGTCGCCGCCGAGAACTTCGGGAAGATCACGCCGCCCGACGATGCCAAGCACGCCCACGGTCAGATCGTCGACGGGCTGCACAAGCTCGCCGACACGTTCGACGACGCGGCCACCGCGGCGCGCTCCAAGGACAACGACAAGCTCCTGAAGGTCCTCCAGGGCCTCGACGAGAGCACCGGCGCCCGCGAGCTGCAGGCGGCCACCGAGGAGTTGTCCTCCAAGGGTTACAAAGTCCAATGAAAGGCCAGTCCATGAACCTGTACACCATCCGCCGCCGTGACTTCTGGGGCACCCCTGAGGAGCTCCAGGCGACCGCGGCCAAGTCTGCCCAGGTGGGCGCGGAGATGACGGACGACGTCCGTTGGATCCGCACCTACGTCGTGCAGGAGGAATCCGGCAAGCTCGGCACCGTGTGCATCTACGAAGGCACGAGTATCGAGAAGGTGCGCGAGCAGGCTGAGCGCGCCGGCATGCCGGCCGACGAGATCACCCTCGTCGCCGACACGGTGATCGTCAACCCCGATCCCGTGGCTGCCGTCCAGGCCTGAGTTCCCAGGGCGGCTGAGCCGTCCCTGCGGGAGACGAGAGGCGGAGCCCCTGGGCGACGCCTCTCTACGACGCGAGCCCGAAGGGCGAGTCGTCGTCGGTCCCGGCTCGGGGCGCGCGGCGGTGGAAGGGGAACCCCGCCGCGCGCCCTGCCGGGTCACCGGTAGCCGAAGCGGTCCAGCTTGCGCAGCAGTGACCGCCGGAAGGCCTTCGCCTCCTTCGGCTTCCCGAGCACGCCGCGCAGGCGCTGCTGGTCGAGCTCCTTCAGCCCGGCCTGCCCGCGCCCCAGCAGGAACTCGTCGGCGACGTACTCGCTGACATAGCTTCTCGCTGACTCCGGGTCGGGACGGCGGCCGCTCGCGAACAGCGTCTTGGCGAACCGCGCGTCCTCGCGGATCTGACCGGGGAACCGGCGCGTGACATCGTCGAGCGTGACTCCGGTGTCGTTGCGGGTGTACTGGAAGATCCGCACCGGCCCGCCGTCGATCCGCGAGTCCGAGGTCTTGAGGTCCGGCCGGCCGTCGCGGTTGAGGTCGGCGATGTCGACCGAGGACTCCGAGACGCGCACGAACTCGCGGTACGTCCCGGTCGCGGGCTGGTAGTCGAAGATGCCGAGCGCGAAGCAGCACGGCTCACTCGAGTTCACGCGCAGGACGACCTCGTCCTCCCCGTCTCCGTCGAGGTCGCGGACCGCGAACGTGTCGGCATCGTTGCTGAAGCGGCTGCACTGCTCGCCGCAGGTCTGCGGGATCGTCCGGTCCAGCCCGGTCACGCCGTTGCGCGCGATCGCGAGCCGCATGTTGCGCGGGCCGTCACCCGCGTCCCACGTCAGCGTCGCCGACACGGGCCCGCCGACCGCGGTCTCGCTTCCTGCGTTGACATCGGCCGCGGCCCTGCCGGCTGGTATCGCTGCCGCGGTCGCGAGCGCGACGGCGAGGAGTCTCTTGGATGGCATGAGCGATTGTTGGCCGGATCCACGCCTTCAGGCAATCGGGACTCGACCCTGGACTTAGCGGGGTTTGGCCGCTGCCGTGCGGGTTAGACTCGCCTCATGTCCGTGGAGGAGCGCCCCTTCGACGTGCGCTGGGAGCAGCGCGACGCGGGTGTCGTGGTCATCGCGACCGGGGAGATCGACCTCTGGTCGGCGCCGGAGGTCAAAGCCGCGCTGGCCGAGCATCGCACCCGCGACGGGAGCGTGGTGCTCGATCTGCGGGGCGTCACGTTCATGGATTCCAGCGGCCTCGGGCTGATCGTCGAGTCCAACCAGCGTGCGCGCAAGCACGGGTTCCGCTTCGCGGTGGCGGTCGGTGGCGCGTCCGACGTGCATCGCATCCTCGAGATGTCGGGCCTGATGCAGGTGCTCGAGTTCGTCGACGACCCTGACGCGTTCCTCGCCGGCGAGCCGTCGTGACCGACGAGGTCGGCTCGGTCGAGTCGGGGATCCGCGCGACGCTTCGGGCGGCCGGCGCGGTCGGGCACGACACGCTGGCCGTCGACTGGGAAGCGCACCCGCTCGGGCCGCCGGAGGAGTGGCCGCGCAGCCTGCAGACCATCGTCGGCGTGGTGCTCACGTCGCGCTTCGCGATGTGGATGGCGTGGGGCCCGGAGCTGACGTTCTTCTGCAACGACGCCTACCGGCGCGACACGCTCGGCAAGAAGTACCCGTGGGCGCTGGGGCGCTCGGCGCGCGAGGTGTGGGCGGAGATCTGGCCTGACATCGGCCCGCGCATCGAGACGGTGATGCGCACCGGGATCGCGACCTGGGACGAGGCGCTGCTGCTCTTCCTCGAGCGCAGCGGGTACGTCGAGGAGACCTACCACACGTTCTCCTACAGCCCGCTGGCCGACGACGACGGCCGGATCGCGGGGATGCTGTGCGTCGTCAGCGAGGACACCGAGCGGGTCGTCGGCGAGCGGCGGATGGCGACGCTGCGCGACCTCGGCACGGGCGCGAGCATGCTGACCGTGGAGGAGGTGCTCGCGGCGGTCTCGCAGCCGCTGGCCGACAACGCGCACGACGTGCCGTTCTCGCTCATCCATCTCTTCGGTGAGGAGAACGGCGAGGCGTGGCTCGGGCGCGCGACCGGCATCTCGCCCGAGCATCCGGCGGCCGCCGCCTCGGCGTGGCCGGTGGCGTCGGCGGCCGCGGGGTCGACCGAGCTCGTCGAGCTCGCGTTCGAGGCGCTCCCGACCGGGGCGTGGGACGAGCCGCCGGTCGCCGCGCTCGTGCTCCCGCTGCCACAGCAGGGTCAGGGGCCGCCGTCCGGATTCCTGGTCGCCGGGTTGAACCGCTACCGGCCGCTCGATGACGACTATCGCGCGTTCCTCGGGCTCGTCGCCGGGCAGATCGCCGGTGGCATCGCGAGCGCCCGCGCGTACGGCGCCGAGCGCCGCCGCGCCGAGGCGCTGGCCGAGCTCGACCGCGCGAAGACCGCGTTCTTCACCAATGTCAGCCACGAGCTGCGCACGCCGCTGACGCTGCTGCTCGGCCCGGCCGAGGACGCGCTGATCGATACCGATACGCCGCTCGCGGACCCGCAGCGCCAGCGCGTCGACGTCATCAATCGCAACGCGCAGCGGCTGCTGAAGCTGGTCAACACGCTGCTGGACTTCTCGCGGCTGGAGTCGGGCCAGGCCCAGGCGCACTACGAGGCGGTCGATCTCGCCCGCTACACCGCCGAGCTGGCGAGCATGTTCGAGTCGGCGGTACAGCGGGCGGGGCTGACGCTCGAGATCTCCTGCCCGCCGCTCCCCGAGCCCGTCTTCGTCGATCGCGAGATGTGGGCCAAGATCGTGCTCAATCTCGTATCCAACGCTTTGAAGTTCACGTTCGAGGGTGGCATCGCCGTCGCGGTGTCAGCCGTGGACGGCGAGGCGCGGTTGACGGTGGCCGACACCGGCATCGGCATCCCGGACGAAGAGCAGCCGCGGTTGTTCGAACGTTTTCACCGCGTGGCGGGTGTGCGCTCGCGCTCGCATGAGGGCTCGGGCATCGGCCTGGCGCTGGTCGCCGAGCTGGCCGCGCTGCACGGCGGCGGCGCGACCGTGTCCAGCGCGCGCGGCGAGGGCTCGACGTTCACGGTCACCGTGCCGTTCGGTGCCGCGCACCTCCCCGCCGAGGACGTCCGTGGCGCGAGCGAGAGCGCGGTCACCGCTCGCCAGCAGGCGCAGAGCTTCCTCGTCGAGGCGATGCGCTGGCTCGGCGAGACCGGGTTCGCCGAGACGATCCAGGTCGCGCCGGACGCACCGCGGGTGCTGGTCGTCGACGACAACGCGGACATGCGCGACTACATCGCGACGCTGCTGGCGGGCGACTACGCGGTCGAGACCGCGGCCGACGGCGCGATCGCGCTGGAGCGGGCGCGCGCGCATCCACCTGACCTCGTGCTGACCGACGTGATGATGCCCAACCTCGACGGCTTCGGGCTGCTCGCGGCGCTGCAGGCGGACCCGGTCACGACCAGCGTTCCGGTGATCATGCTCTCCGCGCGTGCGGGCGAGGAGGGCACGATCGAGGGCCTGGAGGCGGGCGCCGACGACTACCTGATCAAGCCGTTCGCGGCCCGCGAGCTGCTCGCCCGCGTCGCCGCGAACCTCGAGCTCGAACGGGTCCGCCGCACGCGCGACCAGCTGCGCCGCGGCCAGGACCTGATCGACCAGGCGCAGCGGCTGGCGCGTGTGGGGAGCTGGGAGATCGAGCTCGCGACGGGCGCGATCTCCGGCTCCGACGAGCTCGCCCGGCTCGTCCGGTTGAGCGCCGAGGAGCTGCGCTCGGAAGGCCTGGAGAACGCGCTCGCGCGGCGGATCGCCGCGGACGATCTGGAGCGCGTGCGGGCCGCGCTGGAGGGCGGCGCCGCGGGCCGGCCGGTCGACCTCGAGGTGTGTCTCGTGGGGCTCGACGACGAGCAGCCGTGGGTGCGGGTGCTCGGCGAGCTCGAACGCGACGGCGACGGGCTGCCGGTCCGGCTGCGCGGCAGCCTGCAGGACATCACCGCGCAGCGTGCGGCCGAGCAGGCGATCACGGCCGCCGCGGCTGAGCGCGAGGCCGCCGGGCGCGAGCGCGCGATCGCCGACGAGCTCCAGCACAGCCTGCTGCCACCGATGGACTTCGATCCCGATCAGCTGGAGGTCGCGACCTTCTACCAGCCGGGCGTCGCGGACACGCAGGTGGGTGGGGACTGGTACGACGTCATCGAGGTGGGCGCGGGGCGCACCGCGCTGGTGATCGGCGATGTGATGGGGCGCGGCGTGCGCGCCGCCGCCGTGATGGGTCAGCTCCGCGCCGCGGTGCGGGCGTACGCGCGGCTGGACCTCCCACCCGCCGACGTGCTCGAGTACCTCGACGGCGTCGTGCGCGAGCTCGGCGAGGTGCAGATCGTCACCTGCATCTACGCGATCTTCGATCCTCGCGACCGGACGCTGATGTACGCCAACGCTGGGCATCTGCCGCCGCTGCTGGCCGTGCCCGGTGCGGGTGTGCGCCGGTTGACCGGCGCCGCGGGGCCGCCGCTCGGCGCCGGGCCGCTGACGCTGGAGGAGGAGCAGGTGGCGCTACCGGTCGGCTCGCTGCTCGCGCTCTACACCGACGGGCTCGTCGAGCGCCGCACGCGCAACCTCGACATCGGGATCGACGAGCTGGCCGCGTTGCTGGGGCACGTCGAGGGGTCGATCGCCGACATCCCCGGCGTGCTGGTACACGCACTCGCGCCCGAGGGCAGCGACGACGACGTCGCCGTGCTCGTCGCCACCGTCTCAGACCAGACCCCGCCGCCGTCGGCGAACCTCTCGATCGACGACGACGTGCGCGCCGTCCACCAGGCCCGCTCGTTCACCCGCGGCACGCTGGACGAGTGGTCGCTGCCGGTGTCACTCGCCCGCGACGCGATCCTGCTCGTGAGCGAGATGGTCACCAACGCGATCGTCCACGGCCGCGCCCCGATCCACCTGCACCTCCGCCACGCCCGCGAACACCTCGTCGTCGAGGTCGAAGACACCGCCACCGCGGTCCCGCGCAAGCTGCGCCCCACCACGAACGACGTCCACGGCCGCGGCCTCCAGCTGGTCGCGATGATGGCCGACGAGTGGGGCACGCGGCCGATCCACGACGGCAAGTCCGTCTGGTGCGCGCTCGAACTGACGCGCTATGGCTAGGAGTCTGTTGACGAATGGTCGGTCCGACCGATGTTCGTCAACAGGCTCTTAGTCGGGTTCGACGTCCAGGTGGGTCTGGATGTCGTATTCGCTCCACGCGACGGTGACGACGCGGCAGCGGCTGACGGTGCCGACGAGCGTGCGGACGACCTCGAGCTCCTTCTTGATGTGCTCGTCGATCGCGAGCGCGCGCTTGGCCCGCTTGGCGCCCGTGTGCTTGAAGAGCCAGTCGCCCATGTACTCGATGCCCGTCTCGAGATCCTTGACGAGCGGTTGGTGCGGCTGTTCGTCCAGCTTGGTGCCGAAGATTCCGGCGCTCGACGCTTCGAACCAGCGCACCTCGACGCGGTGACCGACCGCGATCGGAGCGCGATAGATGCAGGTCACGGTCTCCATGGCCGGCGCGACCTTACCGATCAATCGCGGGCCGGCCAGACACCGTTCACGCAGATGCTGTAAGTCATGCCGCCGGGGGCCTGCTTGCGCAGGTCGGGGAGGTTGAAGTTCGTCGTGCCGTTGCCGCCGTAGGTGGTGCCGAGAAGTGCGAACAGCGCCGACCACTGCGAGATCGCCAGGGTCTGGCCGGCGGCGACCGCGGCGCCGGGCGGGACGTACGAGAACGCGGTGAGCAGGACCTGGCCGATGTAGCAGTCCACGGCGCTGCCGGACGAGCTCATGCTCGGCGTCTGGATGCCCGTGCCGAAGAGCGTGCCGAGGCGGGTGTCGAAGGTGCTGTTGAAGTCGGTGGTGCGCAGGAACGCGGAGCTGGAGAGACCGTTGAGCCGATCGGCATCGAGGGTCGAGCCCGTCCCGTCGACGGTGAGGAGCTTGGTCAGCAAGGACGCGGCCGTCTCAGTCGCTCCGGAGGCGCCGGTCGCGCCGGTGGCGCCGTTGCAGACGTAGTTGGTCCCGCTCGCCGCGACGTACTTCACGCCGCCCGTGGCGCAGTTGGCGCCCGCCGATTCGGCGGTGCCCGTGACCGACTGCCCGTCCGCGCCCGCCGGACCCGCGGGCCCCGCGACGCCGGTGTCGGTGCCGTCACGCCCTGCCGGGCCGGTCGCGCCCTTGGGGCCGGTCGCGCCGTCCTTGCCGTCGCGGCCGTCGACTCCGTCGGCTCCCGCGGCGCCGTCGGCGCCATCGGCTCCGTCGGCGCCCGCCACGCCCTGCTTGCCCTCGCGGTTGAACGAGATCGCGGTCTCCTTGGCCGTGCAGCGCGACGCGGCGGCGACGACCCGGAGCTTGCCGTCCTTGGCCACGCAGCCGACGATCACGTCGCCGGTCCCGGGCTTGGCGGCGCTGACCGCGGCGAACGAGCTGCCGCCGAGGGCGACGAAGAGTGCGAGAAACGCGACCGGCTGCCGGCGCAGCGCGAGCAACAGACGTTGGGCCATGCGCCGGTAATCGGCAGGTGATCGGAGGACACACAGGTCCCCCGATCAGGGGACTACTCGGACTCGGTCAGCGCGTGCGCGGGAAGGACGTAGCGGCGCGGCGGGCGACGCGCGGCGAGCGGGCCGTCGGGCCGTACTCGGTAGAGACCGGGGCCGGAGGCGGTGATGACCGGCGCCTCGGGCTCACCGCCGTGAGCAAGGACCCACTCCTCGATCGAGGACGCCAGCGCGCCCTCCGCCATCATCGCCGCGCGCTCGATGACAGCGCCGCCGTCGCCGTCTGGGCGAGCGAGGCGAACGACTACGGCCCTGATCTCGGCGTCGGCGAGCCGAGCGTCCTGCGAGCTTGCGGCGGGCATCGTGCCCTCCTGGTCGGGTGCACGGGCGCGGAGCGACCGATAGACGCCGCGGGAGGTCCCACGGCCAACCGCACCCTACCGGGTCTGGGCACTGGTAGTGTGATTGTGTGCAAGTCGGGCGTTCTGCGCCCGGGTATCGCCGCTCCGGCGCCGCAGTCGCTGCTGTGCAGGCCTCCGCGCCCGGATCGAAGGCAATACCCCTTGCTCGGCGCCCGTCAGACGGCGTCGCCACACCCACTTAGAACAAAGGACGGCCCAGATGCCGCAGTCCACCACCCCGATGCCCGCCGCCGCGCGGCGCTCCCAACTCACGCGCGTGCGCGACGCGCGCCGATCCGCCACCACGGCGGCCGGAATCGCCGCCGAGCGGGTGACCATCGCCCAGCGCGAGCGTGGAACGTACCGCGCGCGCGAAGCCGCGACCCAGTTGGCTGACAATCCGGTCGAGAGTGTCCCCCAGGCCCGATAAGCTGGAGGGAGCACACCCGCACGCGAGCGGCTCCGCTCCTTCGCCGTGCGAGCGACGATCCCATGAAGGAGCGAGAGGAGCGTCGCCATGGCGCCGCCGCAAAGTTCGTTCCCCCGGCCCCCGAAGCGCGTCTCGGCGTCACCCGCTGAACGCGGGGCCGAATACGCCCTGGCCCAGAAGCGCCTAAAGGAGGAGGCCGCCGAACGACGCCTGGCGGCCGCCGACCGACCCGTGGGCGAGAAGCCCATCCGGCACTCGGCGAACGACCCCAGCCGCAGGCGCGGCTGAGCAGGGCCTGACCCCCGCGCCCCGAGGTCGAATGCGCCGTCCGCTGACCCGCCTGCGCGGGTTCGGACGAGCGCACCCGGTGCTCGTGGCGACGCTGGGGGCGGTCCTGATGCTCGGCGCGCTCGGCCTGCTGCTCGCGGGCCGGCGGGACGAGTTCGCCGCGGCCCTGTCCGGCGCGCCGTGGTGGATCCTGACCATCACGGTCGTGATCCACATCGTCGCGCTGCTCGCGCGGACCGAGGCGTGGCACGTCTCGATCGAGGCAGCGGGCGGCCGGGTCTCGCGGCGCGTGCTGTTTCGCGCCTCGAGCATGCAGGTGCTCGGCAGCCTGTTGAGCGGTCAGCTCGGCGCGGCCGCGCGGATCGTCGCGCTGCGCCGTTCGAGCCCGAAGGTGTGCCCGCAGGTGCCGACGCTGATCGCGGCCGAGGTGCCGATCCTGTCGGTCGAGATCGCCCTCGCGGCGCTGAGCTCGTTCACGCTGGTCGGGCCGCTCGGCCTGCCGTGGTGGTCGCCGCTCGTGGCCGGCGCGGTGATCGCGCTGCTCGGCACCGGCCTCCGCCGGCTCTCTCTGTGCACCGGTCGCGACCTGTGGCGCGGGCTGGCGGTCATCCGCAGCCTGCGCGGTGGCGGGCGCGTCGTGTGCTGGGTGCTCGTCGCGGTGTTCTCGCAGATCTTCCGCAACTGGCTGCTGCTGCACGCGGTCGGCGTCGACGCGTCGTTCTTCGACGCGATCGCCGTGCTGATCGCCGTCGTCACCCTCGGGCAGCTGCCCGTCGGCCCGGCGGTAGGGGCTGCCGCGGCGGTCGTGATCCTCGGCGGCGACGGCGTGGCGGCGGCCGCGGCGGCGGGCGTGCTGATGACCGCGACCGGCACGACCGGCGGGCTCGCCTTCGCGCTGTGGGCAGGCATCGACGGGCTGGTGAGCCGGCTGCGCGCTCGGCACGCGCCCGCTGTAGTGGGGGCTTAGCTCGTCACTTCGACGATGCGCAGCACTTGACGGTCGAGCCCGTAGATCACGACGCGGCCGCGCGGCTGCGGCAGCCGCGGAAGCGCCTCGCTGACGTTGGTGGCGAGCGTGGCGATCAGGGCGTCGAGCGTGGCGTCGTCGGCGGGGTCCAGCACCCGCACGACCAGCTCTGCGACCGCGCTGCGCCGCTCCTCGCGACTGACGACGATGGTCGCGTCCCAGCCCGCGTCACGCAGGCAGGTCGCGAGGCTCTCGTAGCGCGGACCGAACCGGCGATAGTCCGCCGCGGAGGGCTCAAAGACGAGTCTCAGTAGGAAAAGCCTTTGGATCGGTGCATTGCGCAATGAACCGTAGCGGCTCCCTACGAGACGGTGGACAGCGCCTCGCGCTGGAGATCGGGGAGGTAGGTGACGCCGGCGAGCGGGTCGCGGGCGTAGTCGATGAAGCCGCGCGGTCTGTCGACGGTGAGCGGGGTGATGCCCTCCATTGGATGCTCGAGCACGCGCAGGTTCGCGAACGCGTGGTCGTGTGGATGCGCTTCGAGGTACTCCACGAGCCACCCGCCGACGCATTCCGGGCGCGTCTGCGGCACCAGCAGCTGCTTGGGCGAGCGGCGCCACAGCCCGCGCTGGCGCGCCGTCTCGATCGTCCAGAACGGGTAGGTGAGGCTGGCGGTGAAGGGCGGCATGCCCGGTTCGTCGGCCACCGTCGCGACCGCCTTGACCCGTATATCCCCCGCGCGCGGCGGCGCCGTCAGCACGGCGACGGACCCGGAGGTAAGCGGCGCCGCGCCGCGGCGGGAAGCGCTTGACGCGGGCTTGACGGTGCGATGACGGGCGCCGGCGAGGCTGCGACGCGTCAAACGATCGTGGAGGAGATGGCATGTCGGCGCCGACCATCGACGAAGGCAAGCTCGAGGCGTTCATGGGGCGCTTCGTGCAGGACATGGGCGCCGGGGCGACCGCGCCGCTGGTGCTGATCGGCGACAAGCTCGGCCTGTACAAGGCGATGGCCGACGGCGCGCCCGTCACCCCGGCCGAACTGGCCGAGCGCACCGGCTGCCGCGAGCGCTACGTCCGCGAGTGGCTGAGCCAGCAGGCGGCCAGCGGCTATGTCGAGTACGACCCGCCGAGCCGGAGCTTCCGGCTCCCGCCCGAGCAGGCGCTGGCGCTCGCGGACGACGACAGTCCGGTGTTCATCCCGGGCGCGTTCCAGCTGCTGGCGGCGATCTTCAAGGACGAGCCGCACATCACCGAGCGCTTCCGGACCGGCGAGGGCTTCGGCTGGCACGAGCACGACCCCGACCTGTTCGAGGGCACCGAGCGCTTCTTCCGCCCCGGCTACCTGGCCAACCTGGTCGACTCGTGGCTGCCGTCGCTGGAGGGCGTGGTCGCCAAGCTCGAGGCCGGCGCGCGCGTCGCCGACGTCGGCTGCGGGCACGGCGCCTCGACGATCCTGATGGCGCAGGCGTACCCGAGCTCCACCTTCACCGGCTCCGACTACCACGAGGGCTCGATCGAGGCCGCGCGCCGCGCGGCGGAACGCGCCGGCGTCGCCGACCGCGTGACGTTCGAGGTCGCGTCGGCGAAGGAGATCGGCGGAGGTCCCTACGACCTGGTGTGCGTGTTCGACGCGCTGCACGACATGGGCGACCCGGTCGGCGCCGCCCGCCAGATCCGCTCGCAGCTCGCCCAGGACGGGACGTGGATGGTCGTCGAGCCGTTCGCCGGCGATGCGCTGGAGGAGAACCTGACGCCGGTCGGCCGGGTGTTCTACGCGGGCTCCACGATGCTGTGCACGCCCGCGTCGCTCAGCCAGGAGGTCGGGCTCGCGCTCGGCGCCCAGGCCGGCGAGCAGCGGCTCACGGAGGTCCTGCGCGAGGGCGGCTTCACCCGCGTGCGGCGCAGCGCCGAGACGCCGTTCAACCTCGTGCTCGAGGCGCGTCCGTAGCCGCGGCGAGCGCGGCGAGTGAGCGCAAGGAGGCGCTCACCGCGGCGCGCTGCCCATCCAGGCGGTGGGCCTCCTGCTCGGGGATCTCGACGTGGACGGCGATCCGGGTCCCCGCCTCGAGCGCCGCGAGCTGCCACTCGAACACCAGGTAGCTGACGAGGCACGAGATCGTCAGCGTCCGGCCGTCGCCGCCGGCGCGCAGCTGCTGCGGCATCGGGAAGTCCGGGTAGCCGCGCGGGTACAGCGTGATGTCGCCCTGGCCGTCGCGGCCGTGGCGCTCGACGGTCTCGATCCCCTCCCACCACTCGGGGAAGCGGGAAGGGTCGTACAGGAGCTTCCAGACCTCCTCGACCGGCGCGGTCGTCGTCGTGCTGTCATCGAACGTCGGCAAGGGGCTCCGATCTGCGCAGCTCATCGGCCACGCGTTCCAGCTCGTAGGACGGATTGACGATGCCGGTGACGGGCGGGCGCCCGAGGTCGACCAGCGACGCGAGGTGCTCGCTCGCGAACAGCTGGAGGCCGGCGAGGCGCTGCCAATGGCGCTCGGCCTCGCGCAGCCGCGTCTGCGTCAGCTCGGCGTCGCCCTGGGCGCGGGCGATGAGCGCCTGGACGAACGTCATCCGTGCCACCAGCACCGCGGGACGGTGGGCGGGCCGGACCGGCTCCAACGCCGCGGCGCGCAGCTCGGCCTGGGCTTCATCCGCGCGGCCGAGCCGGGCAAGCGCCTCGGCGCGCCGGAGGCGGGCGTCGGCGCGCACGATCGGCGGGTCGCCGGCGAGCGCACGGCCGAGGCACTGCTGCGCGCGCTCGTGGTCGCCGGCCAGCCCGGCGAGCAGACCGGCGTCATGGTCGGCGAGCGCGATCGTCGCCGGCGTACCGAGCCGCGCCGCCAGCTCGGCCTGCCGCTCGTCCGCGGTGCGCGCCTCGGCGTGCCGGCCCAGCAGCGCGAGCACGTTCGCGCGCAGCGCGGCCGTCTGGAACGCGATCGCCGGGAACGGCGCGGTGATCGTCGCCCCGCGGTCGGCGTGCTCGAGCGCACGCTCCAGGTCACCCGTCGCGACGGCCATGCAGGCAGCGTTCGACCAGCCGCTGTAGGCGAGGTCCGGGCGTCCCGCGTCCTCGCCCGCCGTGGCGGACGCGATCAGTGCCGCCTCGGCCTCCCCCATCCGGCCCTCAGCGATCAGCGCGAAGCTTTCGACGGTGCGCAGGTGGTGGCGCCACAGCGGCATACGCTCGAGGTCCAGTCCGAGCGACGCGAGCTCGGCGAGCGACCGTTTCGCGGCGCCGGAGCCCTCGATCGTGACCTCGCACCAGGCGCGGATCAGCAGTAGCTCGACGCGCGATTCGGCGTCCGCCACCCCGCCGGCGTCGAGCGCGTCGAGGCCCTGCTGGGCGCTGCGGCGTGCCCGCCCCGGATCGCACAGCGGGCCGCGATACCACAGCGCGGCGCGCCGGTGCGCGGCAGCCCGGGCCGCGGAGTCATCAGGCGCGAGCAGCACGATCGCCCGCTCAAACTCGGTCGTGGCCGCGTCGCGCCGGCCGAGCTGCGCGAGGACGTCGCTGAGCTCGAGCCGCGTGGCGGCGTCGGCCGGGCGCAGCTCGACCGCCTCGGTCAGATAGGCGGTCGCCTCGACCAGCGCCGTCGCCCGCACGGCGACCCCGGCTGCCTCGACGAGGCGCGCGGCGGCGAGGTCGTCGCGCCCGGCGAGGCGCAGGTGGCGCGCGGCTTCCGCGGGGCTCGCCCCGAGCGCACCGCCGAGCGTCTCGTGATGGATCGCGCGACGGACGTCATCGAGGTCGGCGACCACCGCTTCGCGCAGCAGGTCGTGGCGGAAGCCGAAACGCCCGTCGGTGCTGCGCAAGAGCCCGCAGTCCATGGCGGCGAGCACCGCCTCAGGCCGGGCCAGCCCAGAGAGCTCGAGCCGATCGAGCGGGCGCCCGGCCACGGCCGTCAGCTCGGTGATCTCGCGCGCGGCCTCGTCGAGCCGCGAGATCGCCGCCCGCACGGTGCCACGCAGCGACGCGGGCGGCCCGCGGTCTGCGCTCGCGCCGGCGCGGGCGCTCTCCAAGGCCAGCAGCGGATTGCCGTCGGCGACCGCGATCACGCGTTCGCGGGCGGACGCGTCGAGGGCGCTGACCGCCTCGACGAGCGCCTCGAGCGCGGCGCGCGTGAGCGGTTGCAGCTCCAGCTCGCGGACGGCGATGCCGCGACCGCGTGCCGCATGGACGAGTGCGTCGACCTCGTCGCGGCGCGGCGTCATGCGGCGGGTGAGCACGATCAGCACCGGCAGCAGCTGGATGCGGCGGGCGAGGTAGGCGGCGAGCTCGAGCGTCGGCACGTCGGCGAGATGGACGTCGTCGAACACGAGCACCAGCGGCCGGTCGGCGGTGGCGTGCTCGGCCAGCTCCACGGCCGCCTCGAACAGCCGTGCGCGCGCGAGCTCGGGCGGCACGTCGGCCGCCGCCGCGCGCGGGCGCCCGAGGCGGCGCGGCAGCGACGGAGACAGCCGGCCGAGCTCCTCCGGCCACTGGCTGTCGGCGGGCGGTGGCGCAAGCTCGCGCGCGAGGTCGGCCAGCAGCTCGATCCAGGGCGCGAACGGCGGCGCGCCGCCGAGGTCGACCGCGCTGCAGCGAGCCGCCCGCGCGTTGCCGGTCGCGCGGGCGCGAGCGACGAGCTCGGCGGCCAGGCGCGTCTTGCCGATGCCACCCTCGCCGCCCAGCACCAGCACGGCACCGGCGCCGGCGGTGACGCGCTCCCACAGCTCGGTGATCGCGGCCAGCTCGTGCTGGCGGCCGATCAGCGGCGGACCGTCGGCCTGCGGTGCGCCGGGCGCGGCCTCGGCCCCGCGCAGGGTGGTGGCGAGCGTGCGCGTCTGGGCCGACGGCGCGAGGCCGAGCGAGGTCCTCAGCCGGTCCGACAGCCGGTCGTAGACCGCGAGCGCGCCCGCGCGATCGCCGCCCGCGGCCAGCCGGCGCATCAGCTCGCGCGCGGCGTCCTCGTCGAGCGGGTCGAGCGCGAGCCGGCGGCGGGCCCAGCCGACGGCTTCGCCGGGCGTGGCGGTCGCGGCGGCGAGCCGCCCGTAAGCGGAGCCGAGCCGCTCGACGAGCTCATCGCGCGCCTCCAGCACCCAGTCGTCGTCGAGGCCGGCGAGCAGCGGACCGCGATGCAGCGCGACCGCGGCCTCCAGCCGTCCGGCCACGACGAGTGCCTCGAACTCGGCCAGGTCGGTCTCGCAGACGAGCGCGATCCGCTCACGGCCCGCGACCAGCGCAGCGTCGCTCCCGAGCACGCGGCGCAGCTCCCACAACACGCTGCGCAGCGACGCGCGGGCGCTCGAGTCCAGGACGTCGGGCCAGAAACCGGCGGCGACGGCCCCGCGCGCGTGCTCACCCGGATGCATCGCCAGCCACGCCAGCAGGCTCCACGCGCGGCGGCTTGCAGGCGGCGTGACAGGGCGACCGTCGATCTCGGCCCGCAACTCCCCGAGCAGCTGCACGCGCAGCACCGGCCAACTCTAACCGGCAAAGGCCGTCTTGACGACCGGATGACGGAGCATTGACGGGCGGCCGGGACAGTGGCATCCATGACCACCATCCCCACCACCCACACCTTCGACGTCGCCGCGCTGCGACGCGCCTTCGCCGAGCGCGACGCGACCGCCCTGGCCGCGCTGCACGCCGACGACGCCACGCTCGAGTTCGTCGACGCCGAGCACACGCCCAGCCACCCGCAGCGCATCGAGGGCCGCGAAGCCGTCGATGCCTACATCGCCGACCTGTTCTCGCGCGAGATGACCCACTCCGTCGAAGACGTCGCATCCGGCGACGGCGTCCTTGGCTTCACCGTCCGCTGCCGCTACCCCGACGGCACCCGCGTCCTCTGCGTCGCCACCGCGAAGCTGCGCGAAGGACGGATCGTCAGCCAGGTCGCCGCGCAGGCGTGGGACGTCGCCTGACGCCGGGCGGGAGCGCTCAGGCGGCGCGCAGCCCGCGCCGCCCGGGGCGCTGGGCGAATTCGAGCGCGACGGCCAGGAAGGCCTTGCCCGCGACGGTCTGGCGCCGGTCGGCGCGCCACACGAGCGCGACCGGCCAAGTCAGCGGCTCGGGCGCGATCGGGCGCAGCTCGATCGGCGGGCCGGGCTCGGCGGCGACCGAGCGCGGGATCACCGCGACCCCGAGCCCCTTGCTGGCCAGGGCGCGTACCGCCCCCATCTCGGTGCAGATGAAGGCATTGCGCGGCTCGACGCCGTGGTCGGCCATCTTGCGCTCCAGGCGCCGGCGCAGCGCGGAGTTCTCGCGGTAGGCGATCAGGTCCTCACCCGCGAGTTGGTCGAACGTGATGCGCGCCTCGCGCGCCAGCGGATGGCCGACCGGCAACGCGACCACGAGCTCGTCCGTCCCGAGCAGGGCGACCTCGTACTCCGCGCCGAGCGTGTCGGGATCGAGCGCCGTGAAGGCGCAGTCGAGCTCGTCGGCGCGCAGCGCGGCGAGGATGTCGTCCTGGGTGCCCTCGACCATGTGGATCGCGACGCCGGGATGCGCGGCGCGAAAGCCGGCGAGCATCGCGAAGAGGTCGTACGGCCCGGTCGGGTACATGCCGCCGATCCGCACCTGCCCGCTCAGCAGCCCGGTGAGCTCCTCCACATCGCCGTGCAGCGCGTCCACCGCGGCGAGCACGCGCTGCGCGTGGCCGTGGATCACGTGACCCTCGGGGGTCAGCTGCACACGGCGGCTGGTGCGGTGGAAGACCTCGACGCCCAGCTCCTCCTCCAGCCGCCGGATCTGCTGCGAGATGGCCGACTGCGTGAGGAACAGCTCGTCGCCGGCCTTGGTCAGCGAGCCGTGGCGTGCGACGGCGACGATCGTGCGCAAGTGGCGGATCTCCATCGCCACCGATCGTGCCACCGCACCGTTCAGAAGTCCAACTCATCCTTCTGCTGGCAGCCATGACGCGGGCTTATGAACGGACGGGCAACCTCCCGGCAAAGCTCTGGCAACCCTGCCCGGACAGGCTTCGTGGTCCCCCGTTTGTGAAAGGACCGCTTCCTGAGATGACCGTCGTACAACGTTGGACGCTTGCGGTGGTGTGTACCGCCACCGCGATCTTGATGCTGGACATCGCGGTGGTGAACACCGCCCTGCCCTCGATCGGCGAAGACCTCGACACCGGGATCGGCGGTCTGCAGTGGGTGGTGGACACGTACACGCTCGCGCTCGCCGCCGTCGTGTTGACGGCCGGATCGCTCGCCGACCGCTTCGGGCGCCGCCGCGTCTTCGCCTCCGGGCTCGTGGTCTTCACGGTGGCATCGGGCGCATGCGCGGCGGCTGACTCGATCGAGCTGCTCCACGCCGCGCGGGCCGTCCAAGGGCTGGGCGCGGCACTGCTCTTCGCCACTTCGCTGGCGCTCTTGGCCGACGCGTTCCCGGACGAGCGTCAGCGGACCGCGGCGCTCGCCGCCTACGGCGCCACGATCGGCGCGTCGTTTGCGATCGGGCCGGCGGTCGGCGGCGTGCTGACCACCGCGCTGGGCTGGCGTTGGGTGTTCCTCGTGAACATCCCGATCGGGGTCGCCGCGTTGGCCGTCACGCTGCGTCAGGTCCGCGAGTCCCGCGATCCGCGTGCGCCGCGGGTGGACGTTCCCGGCCTGCTCTCGCTGACCTCGGGGCTGTTCCTGCTCGTCTTCGGTCTGCTGCGCGGAAACGAGGACGGGTGGGGCAGCGGCGTGATCGTCGCGGCACTCGCCGGCGCGGCGGCGCTGCTCGTCGCGTTCGTGGTCATCGAGGCGCGTTCGACGCATCCGATGCTGCCGCTTGCGCTGCTGCGCTCGCGCGCGTTCACCGGCGCGCAGCTCACGGCGTTCGCGATCTCCGGCTCGTTCTTCGCGATCTACCTCTACTGCTCGATCTACCTCCAGAACGTGCTCGGGCTGTCCGCGATCGAGGCCGGTCTGGTGTTCGTCCCCAGCACGCTCGTGATGGTCGTCGTCTCCGGCGCCACCGCGCAGTTGAGCCAGCGGGTGCACCCCGGCGTCCTCGTCTCCGGCGGCCTGCTCCTGGTCGCGGCCGGGATGGCGATGCTGACGGTCGCCCAGGTCGACTCGTCCTGGGTCGTGCTGCTCCCCGGCATCACCGTGGCACTGATCGGCACCGGCCTGTTCAACCCGTCGGTCAGCGCAGTCGCGCTGAACTCCGTCCCGGCCGAGCAGAGCGGCCTCGCGGCCGGCATCAACGACACGTTCCGCCAGGCCGGGATCGCGATCGGCGTCGCCGGCCTCGGCGCGCTGATCCCCACCGGCGACCTGCTGCGCGGCGGCTCGGCCGGCGACTACGTCAACGGGATGCACACAGCGCTGCTCGCCGGCGCGGTGCTCGCTGCGAGCGGCGCGATCGCCGGCGCGCTGCTGATCCGGCGCCGCGACGCGGAGGAGCTGAGCACCCCCGCGAACGTCGCGTTCGACGCGGACTGACCGCACCGGACCGCCGGTCGAGCACGGATCTCGACCGGCGGTCGGCATGATGGTGATCATCGGCCTCGTCATGGGCTACACCACCTCAATCGCCGACTGGGTCACCCGCGAGGCCGGCGCCGCCATGCGCGTCCACGGCCGTCAGAGGGACGCCTCCTCTTGACGGCCCTCGAGAAGCCCACGCCGCCCGCGTCGACCGTCGCGGTCGCCCTCCTGTCGCTCGCGGTGGGGATCGTCCTCGCGGACTCGGCGATCGTCACGCTCGCGCTGCCGAGCATCCTGCGCGAGCTCGACGCCGAGGTGTCAGAGGTCGCGTGGGTCCTGACGGGCTTCAACCTGGTGCTCGCGCTGGCCGCGGTACCCGCCGCGAAGCTCTGCACGCGCGGGGCCGCGGGCTACACGGGCGCGGTGGGGCTCGTCGCGTTCGCGACGGCGTCGGCCGGCTGCGCGCTCGCCGGCACGCTCGAGGTCCTCATCATCGCGCGCGTCGGGCAGGCGATCGGCGGCGCGCTCGTGATCGCGTCCTGCCTCGAGCTCCTCGTCGCGGCCTCGCACGACGAACGCCGCGGTGCCGCCCGGTGGGCCGCCGCCGGCGTCGCGGGGTCCGCGATCGGGCCGGTGGTCGGCGGCCTGATGACCGCGGCGATCAGCTGGCAGTCGATCTTCATCATCCAGGTGCCGCTCGTGCTCCTCGCGCTGCCGGTGGCGCTCCGGCTGCGCTCGAGCGTCGAGCGCCAGGACGGCCCGTCCGACCGCCCGGACATCCCGGCCAACCTCGCGCTCGCCCTCATCTCGGCGGCGCTGACCGCGGCGTTGTTCCTCCTCGTCCTCCTGATCGTCGAGGGCTGGCGCCGCTCGCCGGCGCTCGCCGCCGTCACGGTCAGCGCGATCCCGCTCGCCGCCGTCGCCGCCGGCGCGCTCGTCCGTACGTTGCGCGCCGGGAGCCGCGCCGAGGCGATCGCGGGCTCGATCCTGGTCGGCGGTGGGCTCGCCTGCCTCGGCCTGCTGCCGGACGCGAACCCGGCGTGGACGATCCCGGCGCAGGTCCTCGTCGGCCTCGGGCTCGGTCTGACCGTCGACTCGCTGACCCGGTCCGCGCTCGCCGACCGGGTGCCCCGCGCGCTCCACGGCGGCTGGACGATCGCGGCGCGTCACGGTGGGATCGTGGTGGGCCTCGTGATCCTCACGCCGATCTTCACGTCCGACCTGAAGGACGCGCAGCGCCCGGCGCAGGAGGCGATCGCCGCGCAGGTGCTCGACTCCGACCTGCCGGCGTCGAGCAAGCTCAAGCTCGCCAACGGCCTCGGAGCGCAGCTCGAGGCGGAGAACGGCCGCGTCCCCGACCTCGACATCGCGTTCGAGAAGGCCCAGCTGCCGAAGGAGCAGACCGCACGCGCCGAGGCGCTCGAGGTCCGCCTCGACGACCAGCTCGAGCGCGCCGCGACCCGCGCGTTCCGCTCCGCGTTTCTCGCCGCCGCCGTGCTCGCGCTCCTCGCGATCCTCCCCGCCCTGTTCCTGCGTGAGAAGGCGACCCGGGAATGAGCTCCCGGGGCTTCGCCCTCATCGCCGTCGCGCTCGTCCTCTGCGGCGGGCTGCTCTGGGTCCAGCTCGCCGCCGGCGGCGCCGACTTCGTCCCCCAGCGCGCCGCCGACCCCTGCCAGGACCGCGGCCGGACGAGCACGAACGACCTCGAGGGTCTGGCGGAGACCATCGTCCTCACCGGCCTCGACGAGGCCGCTTGCACGCTCGGCGTGAGTCGCGAACGGCTGCTGCTCGCGCTGCCATCGGAAGCGGACCGCGCCGAACTCGCGAGAGAGACCGGCACCGACGAACGCGGCCTCGCGCGAGCGATCAAGGACGGCCTGAGCACCGGCGTCGACCGGCTCGACAAGGCCGGCCAGCTGCCGAAGGTGTCGACCCTCCTGCCGTCGATCGCCGACCAGCTCGGCATCTCCAGCAGCCTCATCGGGCTGATCCCCGACCGCCTGGTCGACGAGCTGCTCCCGACCGCCGGCGTCCTGCACCGGTCGCTCGACAAGATCGACGTGAACACGGTCCTCGCGGGCCTCGACGATCCCGGATCGCTCGAGCCGACCCTCCGCGATGCACTCGTCCACGGTGCGACCGACGAGGCCAAACGACAGCTCAAAGACGCACTGCCCGGCCCGCTGCAGCGACTTCTCGACTGAACCCGAGCGTCTGCGCGCCACGAACTCGCATGATGCGAACTTCGGGCCCGCTGCCGGGTCGAGTAGGCGAGCCATGACCTATGCCCGCCTGACGGACGAGCGCCTCGCGATCCTCGCTGGAGCGGGGGACGAACGCGCGCTGGAGCTGTTGTACGAGCGCCACTCCGGCGCGCTGATGTCGTTCTGCCGGCATCTCCTGGGCACCCGCGAGGAGGCCGAGGACGTGCTGCAGCAGACCTTCGTGCGCGCGCTCGGGGCGCTGCGGTCCGGCACCGAGCCCGAGCACCTGCGTGCGTGGCTGTTCACGATCGCCCGCAACCGGGCGCTGTCGGTGTTGGCTGCGCGGCGCGAGGTGTCCAGCGACGCGTTGGAGGCGGTCCTGGACACCGAGGGCCTGGCGGAGGCGGTCGAGCGTCGCAGCGAGTTGCGCGCGCTGCTCGCCGACATCGCGTGCCTGCCCGAGCCGCAGCGCGCGGCCCTGCTGCTCGCCGAGCTCGAGGACTTCCCACAGCGCCGGATCGCCGAAGTCCTGGGGACGAGCGAGTCGCGCGTGAAGGCGCTCGTCTTCCGCGCCCGCCAGGCGCTGATGGCCGACCGCGCGGCCCGCGCGGTCCCGTGCGGAGAGATCCGCGCCGCGCTCGCCGTGGCGTCAGGCCCGGACCTCCGCCGCGCGTCCTTGCGCCGGCATCTGCGCCAGTGCGCGGGGTGCCGCGCGTTCCAGCGCGGCGTCGCGACGCAACGAGCGGCGCTCGCGTCCGTGCTCCCGGTGAGCGTCCCGGTGGGACTCCTCGCGCGGGTGATCGCGGCGGGTGGGGCAGGTGGCGCGGGCGTGGCGGGTGGCGCGGCGGCGGGCGCGGGTGGCGCGGGTGCGGCGCACGGCGCGAGCGGAGCCGCGGCGGGCGGCGGCGGTGCCGGTGCGGCGGGCGTGGGTGCGGCAGGGGGTGCGGGGGTGGCCGGTGGAGCTGCCGCGACGCTCGTCAAGGTCGCGGTCGCCGTCGTGCTCGCGGGTGGGACGGCCGCCGGGACGATCGCGCACGTCGCCGGGCCCACGGACGCGCGGGCGCAGGCTGCGGCGCCGTTCCGCACCGTGTCGGCGACCGTCACGCCCACGCCGACGGCCGTGTTCGTCTCGGCCACGCCGTCCCCCGTGCCGGATGCCACGGGCCCGACCGGCGGTGCCGAACGTGGCAAGGCCGGCGTCCTGAGGCGGGTGCTCCGCGAGGCGATGCGGACGCGACGCCGCGCCGGCCGTCTGACAGTGGCGGAGCGACGGGCCGTCCGCCGCGCCGTGGCGCGACGCTGGGCCGCGCGCCGTCTCACGCCCGCGCAGCGCCGGGCTGCGCGCCGCGCGTCCGCCAAG
>NZ_JAPDOD010000067.1 GCF_027587205.1 Solirubrobacter ginsenosidimutans | reverse complement strand
CGCCGCGGCTCGCCCGCGGCGCTCGGCGCCGCGCGGCTCGCGCTCGAGGCCGCCGCGCTCGGCGGGCACTTCGACCGCGCGCGCGAGATCCGCGACGCCGCCCGCGCGTGCGAGCCGGACGAGGGGCGGCGCAGCTTCATCGAGGGGCTCGCGGCGATGCTGCTTGGCGACGTCGCCGCCGCCGCGGCGCCGCTCGCCCGCGCCGTCGACCAGGGAACCGGCTCGGGCGACATCCGCCAGCTCTCCGCCGCAGCCGCGGCTGCCGCCTACCTCGGCCGCCCGCAGGAGGCGAACGCGCTGTTCAAGCAGGCCGTGGCCCGCACCCGGGCCGCGCACTCGGCCGGGATGCTCGCGCTGATGCTCCAGTACACGGCGATGATGGAGCTCTGGCACGGCCGGCCCGCCGACGCGGAGGCCGACGCGTCGGAGGCCCTGGATCTCGCGCGCGAGACCGAGCAGGTCGGCGTCGAGGCAGTCCTGTTGGGCATCCTGGCCTCGGTTGCCGCACTGCGCGGGGAGGTCGAGACGTGCCGCGGGCTCGCGGCCGACGCCCTCGCGCTGGCGCTCCCGCGCGGGATCGAGCTCGCGGTCTCCGCCGCCGGGTACGCCCTCGGCCTGCTGGAGCTGGGCACCGGCGATCCGGCCGCCGCCTTCGATCACCTCGCGAGCGTCGCCGGCCGCCCTGCCGCGCACCCGATCTACCGCCTGGTCGCCATCCCCGAGCTGGCCGAGGCCGCCGCGCGCACCGGGCGCATCGACGACGTGGCGGGCCCGCTGCGCGACTTCGAGGCGTGGGCGCACGCGACGGAGTCCGCGTGGACGCTCGCCCTCGCCGCGCGCGCCCGCGCACTCACCGGCCCCGAGGAGGAAGCGGGCGAGTGCTTCGAGGAGGCGCTGCGGCTGCACGAGACGATCCCGAGCCCGCTGTTTCGCGCGCGCACCGAGCTGCTCTACGGCGAGCACCTGCGGCGCCGCCACCAGCGGCGCGACGCGCGGGCCCATCTGCGCTACGCGCGGGACGCTTTCGCAGGCCTCGGCGCGACCCCCTGGGCCGCCCGCGCCACCGCCGAGTTGCGCGCGACGGGCGAGGTCTCCAGCCCGACGACGGAGCTCGACGGCGCCGAGGCGCTGACCCCGCAGGAGCGCCAGGTGGCGCGGCTGGTGAGCGGCGGCGCCACCAACCGCGACGTCGCCGCGCAGCTGTTCGTCAGCCCCAAGACGGTCGAATATCACCTCGCGAAGATCTTCCGCAAGCTGGGTATCAAATCGCGCGTCGAGCTGGTCAAGCTCGAGACTAGGGACTGGGACTAGGGAAGCGCCCGTGTGCGGGCGGCCGCCTGGGCGGGACGCTACGAGGCGTCCGTCAACCTCGCTCCCCAGGAGGCAGAAATGCAACGCCGCACGGTCGTGTGGACCTTCGCCATCAGTTCCTTGGCGCTTTTCATGGTCGTCCTCGACAACCTCGTCGTCACGACCGCACTGCCCGTCATCCAGCGTGATCTCGGGGCCAGCCTCGAGCAGCTCGAATGGACGGTGAACGCCTACACGCTGCCCTACGCCGTGCTGCTGCTCAGCGGCGCCGCGCTCGGTGATCGCTTCGGCCGCCGCCGGATCTTCATCCTCGGGCTCGCGCTCTTCACCGCTGCATCGGCGGGCGCGGCGCTCGCGCCGGACATCGGGACGCTGATCGCCGCCCGCGCGCTCCAGGGCGTCGGCGGCGCGATCGTCACGCCGCTCTCGCTCACCATCCTCGCGGAGGCTGTCGGTGCCAACAAGCGCGGCGTCGCGCTCGGCGCCTGGTCGGCGGTCGGCGGCATCGCCGTGGCCGGTGGCCCGGTGGTCGGCGGCGCCGTCGTCCAAGGCCTCTCCTGGCAGTGGATCTTCTGGATCAACGTGCCGATCGGCCTCGCGCTGATCCCGCTGGCCTCGACCAAGCTGCGCGAGAGCTTCGGCTCGCGCCTCCCGCTCGACCTCCCCGGTCTCGGCCTCATCAGCCTCGGCCTGCTCTCGCTCGTGTGGGGCCTGATCCACGGCAACGAGGACGGCTGGACGAGCGCCGGCATCCTCTCCGCGCTGGGCGCCGGCGCCGCGCTGATCATCGCCTTCCTGCTGTGGGAGCGCGTCGCGAAGGCACCGATGGTCCCGCTCCGGCTGTTCCGCAACCGCCCGTTCGCTGCCGCCAACCTCGCGTCGCTGCTGATGTACTTCGGCTCCTTCGGCGCCGTCTTCCTGCTGATCCAGTACCTCCAGGTCGCGCAGGGCTACTCGCCGCTGCAGGCCGGCCTGCGCTGCCTGCCCTGGACGCTCGCACCGATGTTCGTCGCGCCCGTCATCGGCGCCATGTCCGACAAGCACGGCGGCGGCCGCTACATGGTGATCGGGCTCGCCCTGCAGGCCATCGGCCTCGCCTGGCTCGGCCTCGAGCTGTCGGTCGACGCGCCGTTCAGCGCGCTGCTCGGCGGCCTGGTCGTGTCCGGCATCGGCAACGGATTCTTCTTCGCGCCCGTCGCCAACGTCGTGCTCGGTTCGGTCCCGCTCGAGGACGAGGGCAAGGCCTCGGGCATCAACAACGCCCTGCGCGAGCTCGGCGGCGTGTTCGGGATCGCCGTGCTGGCGTCGGTGTTCAGCCACTACGGCAGCTTCGCGTCGCCGCAGGACTACGTCGACGGCCTGCTGCCCGCCGTGTGGATCGGTGCGGCCGTGATCGCCGTGGCCGCCGTCGCCGCCGTGTTCATCGGCAAGGGCGAGACCCGCTACCACACGCACGAGCCGGCGCCGGCGCGCACGCCCGAGCTGGCGATGGCCGACTGAAGTCGTCCGCGGGACCCCGGGTGTATTTGCCCCGGGGTCCCGTCCCTCTGGGAGTGCTGATCGCACCGACCACATGACGGAGGAACCGACACCTATGGCCATGACCCCAACCCACGAGGCGTACGACGCCGTCGTGGCCGGCAGTGGCATCGGCGGCATGCTCACCGCCGCCCTGCTCAGCGCCGCCGGCCGGCGCGTACTCGTCGCGGAGGCCCAGGGGGCGCCGGGCGGCTACGTCCACTCCTTCCAGCGCGGCCCGTACACGCTGGACCCGGCCGCACACCTCGTCGTCGACCCGCCGATGTTCTCGCGCCTGCTCGAGCACCTCGGCGTTCGCGACGAGGTCACCTTCCTCGATCCGGGCGACTTCTTCTCGGTCTCGCTGCCCGGCCTGCAGATGCACGCCCCGCTCGGCCTGGAGCCGTTCATCGAGTCCTTCGAGGCCGCGCTGCCCGAGCAGGCGGAGCAGATCCGCGCGTTCTGGGAGGCCGCGGCGCAGATCCATCGCGACGCGCACGAGCTCCCGTCACGCGCGGGCCTCGGCAGCCTCGATGACATCAACGAGCGCTTCCCGACGCTGATGCGCTACCGCAAGTCCACGATCGAGCAGGTCATGGACGAGCTGCTCCCGGACCCGCGCGCCCGCGCGCTGTGCGGGGCCGTGTCGCTCTACCTCGGCCTGCCGCCGTCCAAGCTCGCGTTCATCGCGTTCAGCCAGATGGTCTTCAGCCACGTCGTCAACGGCGCCGCCTACATCGAGGGCGGCCTGCAGCAGCTCATCAACGCGCTGGTGCTGGCCGTCGAGCGCGCCGGCGGCGAGGTGCTCTGCTCCACCGCCGTCGAGCGGATCGTGGTCGAGGACGGCCGTGTGGTTGGCGCGGAGCTGGCGGGCGGCGCCCATGTCACCGCGCCGATCGTCGTGTCGAACGCCGACCCGTTCAAGACGTTCGGGCCGATGCTGGGCGACGACGCGCCCGTCGGCTACCTGCGGCGGATGCACCGGATGCGTCCCTCGATCTCGGGCTACCTGCTGTTCGGCGCGACCGGCCTCGACGTCGAGCGCGCCGGCGCGGGACACGTCAACTTCCACTACGACTCCTGGGACATCGAGGACGCCTACCGCCGCACGCTCGCCGGTGAAGCCGCCGCGCTGACGGTCTCGGTGCCGACGCTGGTCGACCCGACGCTGGCGCCCGAGGGCGAGCACGTGCTCGTCGCGGCGGCGCCGATGCGCTACGACACCGACGCCGACTGGGGCGCGGTCAAGGCGTCGATGACGCCGCGGATCGTGGACCGGCTGGACGCGCTCGCGCCCGGCCTCGGCGAATCGCTGACGTTCAGCGAGCCCGCGACGCCGCTCACGCTCGAGCGCTTCTCCGGCAACCAGGGCGGCGCGATGTACGGCTGGGATTACGCCGCCGACCACAAGTCCAGCCTGCGCCCGGACACGGTCACGCCGGTCAACGGGCTCTACCTCGCGGGCCAGTGGACGTCCTTGGGCGGCGGCTTCGTCCGCTCCGCCCTGTCCGGCACGATCGCCGCCGAGCGCATCCTCGCGCGCGACGGCGTCGAACTGCCCCGCTTCATGAGCGACGTCCCGGCCACCGCGACGTCATGACCTCCCGAAAGGACCCCATGGATAGCTCCGACCGCCTGCGGCTCGTCAGCCGCTTCTTCGACGAGGTCTGGAACGACGGCGACTTCAGCTTCATCGACGACAACTACGCGCCCGACTTCACGCTGCACGCGCTGTGGCAGAACACCGCGCTGGGGGGCAGCGGCGAGGCCGCCAAGGAGACGGCGAAGACCGTCATCGGCGCCTGGCGCGACGCGCTGCCCGACCTCTTCATGACCGTCGAGGAGGCATTCGTCGACGGTGACATGGTCGTCATGCGCCACCGCTGCGGCGGTACGCAGGAGGGTGAGCTGATGGGCATCGCGCCCACCGGTCTCTTTGGCGAGATCACCGGCGTCACGATGACCCGCGTCGCCGACGACGGGTTGATCACCGACGCGTGGACCTGTTGGGACGCGCTCTACATGCTGCAGCAGCTCGGCGTCGTGCCCGGCCCGCCGCTGTTCCCGAACGGCGCCGAGAAGTTCGCCGTCGCCGAGCACGCGGGCGCTGCCGACACGCGCGTCGTCGAGCGGTTGTACGAGGAGCTGTGGAACGGCACGGGCGCGGCGAGCGAGCTGGTCGCCGCCGACTGCATCACCCACGCTCCGGGGCCGCCGCTCCTGCACGGCCCGGACGGGATGGACGCGTTCATCGGCGTCTGGCGCACCGCGTTCCCGGACGGCGTGATGACGCTCGACTCCGTCCACTGCGACGGCGATCGCGTCGCCACGCGCTTTCGCTTCGAGGGCACGCACACCGGGCCGCTCGTCGTGATCGAGCCGTCGGGGCAGCGCGCGACGGTCGGCGGCATGGCGATCAGCCGCGTCGTCGACGGCAAGATCGTCTCGCACTGGTGCGAGATCGACCGCGCGGCCGTGATGCAGCAGATCGGCCTCGCGGGGCCGGCCCCGGTGGGTGCGGCGCGGTGAAGGCGATCGTCGCGGGCGGTGGCATCGGCGGTCTCGCCGCTGCCCTCGCCCTTCAACGTTCCGGCGTCGAGGTCACGGTGCTCGAGCGCCGCGCGGAGCTCTCCAAGGTGGCGGCGGGCGCCGGCCTGATGGTGTGGCACAACGGCACGAGCGCGCTGGAGCGCCTGGGCGTCGGTGACGCTGTGGCGTCTCGCAGCACGCCGATCGACCGCTTCGAGTTCCGCACCTGGCGCGGCGCGCCGCTGGCGTGCTGGCAGGTCGGGGAGCTCGGGCGCGAGCTCGGCGCGCCGACCGTGGGCATCAACCGCGCCGACCTGCATGTCGCCTTGGCCGCCGCTCTGGCTCCGGGCGTGTTGCGCCTCGGTGAGGCGTGCACGGGCTTCGAGCAGGACGACGACGGCGTGACCGTGGAGCTGGCCGGCGGCGGGAGCGAGCGCGCCGACCTGCTGATCGGTGCCGACGGCATCAACTCCGCCGTCCGCACCCAGCTGCTCGGGGCGCGCGCGCCGCGCTACGCGGGCTACACGACGTGGCGCGGCGTCCTCGACTTCCCGGACGACGACGCGCCTCCCGGGCTCGCTCGCAAGCTCTGGGGTCCGGGCCGGCGCTTCCTCAGCTACCGGATCGGCGACGGCCGGTTGTACTGGCTCGCTCTGGCGCGTGCCGCGGAAGGCGGGACCGATCCCGAGGGCGGCGCGCGGGCCGCGGTGTTGAACGAGTACCGCGGGTGGGACGGGCCGGTCGAGGCGATGCTCGAGGCGACGCCCGAGGCGGCGATCGCCCGCGTGGACATCGCCGATCACGCGCCGCTGCGGCGCTGGGGCGAGGGTCGCGTCACGCTGCTCGGCGATGCCGCTCACGCGATGACCCCCAACAAGGGCCAAGGCGCCTGCCAGGCGATCGAGGACGCGGTGGTCATCAGCCGTGAGCTCGCGGGCGCTTTGGACGTGCCCGGCGCGCTGCGCCGCTACGAGGACGCGCGCCGGAGCCGCACCGCCGGCTTCCAGCGCGAATCGCGCATGATCGGCTCGCTCGGCCGCTGGCGCACCGGCGTCGCGTGCGGCGTCCGCGACCGCCTGATCCGTGCCTCGTTCGAGGGCATGGGGCAGCGCCGGCACGAGCTGGAGATGCGCACCGCGCCATGACGTGCCCGCAGGTCTTGCCGCCGCCCGTCGCTTCGGCGACGAGCGGCGGCGACGCGATGAAGGGGTCAGACCCCTCAACAAAGTTTTTGGCTCTGCAGCGCCGTTTACATTGTTAAGGGGTCTGACCCCCCTCTCGGCGGCGGTCACACGCAGCCCCAGCGGCGATGCCGAAGCGCACGGCTGGCGGTGTGCCGGCGGCCGGCGTTCGTGCACGAGCCGCTCACGCCCGGATCTCGAAGATCGCGAGTGAGCCGCGCGTGGTCAGCTCGTAGTCGTCGAAGCGCGCGTCGAGCTCATCTCTCAGCCCGTCGAGGGTGTCGGCGCGGTTGGAGAAGATCCCCTCGCGGTTGAGCCCGGCGATGTGCGCTCGCGAGAGCAGCGTCTGCGGCACGCCGCCGGCCAGGACCGTCGTGCCGAAGAGCACGCCGCCGGGGCGCAGGAGCGCTGAGAGCCGCTCGAGGATGCCGGCCTTCTCGCCCATCGTGCCGGGCACGCAGTGCAGCACGTGCGTGGCGGCGATCGAGCCGAACGCGCCCGGCTGGAGCTCGAGCGGCTCGAGCAGGTCCGCCTGGTACGTGCGCGGCGCGTAGCGGGCGAGCCTTCTCGCCGCGACGTCGAGCACGTGCGGGTTGAGGTCGAGCAGCGTGATGTCCGGCGTCGGCCATTCGAACGTGCAGCGGTCGAGGAAGTAGCCGGTGCCCGGGCCGACGTCGAGGTGTGCTTCGGTGACGTGCTCGTTGTAGAGCCCGACGATGTGCGCGCTGCGGCAGCGCCACACGTACCGGTTGGAGAAGCCGACCACGACGCGGTCATAAATGTGGTCCAGGAAGGCGGGCGTGTACTGCTTCTGGCCGGCATAACTGACATCGCCGGGCCGCGGTCCGCCGCGGGCGGCGAGCGAGCTCTGGATGGGGTGCGCGTGCATTGGTCCAGGTTCGCCGTTCGGCGGGTCTAGATCGATGGGGTGAGCGGGCCGCGTGTTGTCCTGCTGGCCGTACTACGTGCGCAGGAACGCCAGTACGGCGAGCACGCGGCGGTGGCCGCCGTCGAGCGGGATGTCGAGCTTGCGCAGGATGCGGTGGACGTTCTTCTCGACCGCGCCCTCGCTGATCACGAGGCGCTCGGCGATGCCGTAGTTCGAGCGGCCTTCGGCGATCAGCGCGAGCACCTCGCGCTCGCGCTGCGACAGCGCCGACAGCGGGTCTTCGCGGTGGCGGCCGAGCAGGCGCGTGATGACCTCGGGATCGAGCGCGGAGCCGCCTTGCGCGACGCGCCGGACGGCGTCGATGAAGTCGTCGAGGTCGCGCACGCGGTCCTTGAGCAGGTAGCCGACGCCGTCCGCGCTCGCGCCCACGAGGTCGAAGGCGCTGCGCTCGGCGACGTAGTGCGAGAGGACGAGCACGCCCGTTTGTGGCCGCTGGCGCCGGATCTCGATCGCGGCGCGCAGCCCGTCGTCGCTGTGGTCCGGCGGCATCCGGACGTCGGTCACGACCACGTCGGGCCGGTGCGCTCGGACCTTGCGCAGGAGATCGGGGGCGTCGGCGGCCTCGCCGACGACGTCGAACCCGGTCTCGGTGAGCAGCCGGTGCAGACCAGCGCGGAACAGCGGCTGGTCCTCCGCGATCACGACGCGCATGGGATCTCCGCACGCAGCACGGTGCCGCCATTCGACGGGCTGTGACAGTCGATGCGCCCGCCGAGCGCGCCGACGCGATCTCCGAGCCCGCGCAAGCCGGAGCCACGTTGGTCCGCGCCGCCGCGACCGTCGTCGGTGACCTCGATGATCGCGTGCCCGGCCTCCCGCACGACGCGGACGCCGGCGCTCTGCGCGCCGGCGTGTTTGACCACGTTGGCGAGGCCCTCGGCCACGAAGAAGTACGCCGCCACCTCGATGCCATCGGGCAGGCGCTGGTGTGGCATCGCGTCGACCGTGACGGGCAGCGCAGTGCGGGCCGCGAGCTCCTCGATCGCGGCGACGAGGCCGTCCTGGCGCAAGACCGGGGGCAGGATGCCTGCGGCCAGGGCGCGCAGCTCGGCGAGCGATTCCGCGAGCCCGGTGGCGACACCGTCGAGCACGTCGGCCGCGCCGCCCGGGCCGAGCGCGCGGCGTTCGAGCTCGAGGTGCAGGAGCAGCGAGGCGAGCCGCTGCTGCGCGCCGTCGTGGAGGTCGCGCTCGATCCGCCGCCGCTCGGCATCGGCGGCGGCGACGAGCCGCGCACGCGAGTCGCGCAGCTCGCCCACACGCGCGCGCAGGTCGGCCTCCAGCCGCTCGCGATCGAGCCACAGCCCGGCCGCCGCTCCCGCGGATCGGACGGCGTCGGGATCGAGCGAGGCGTCGTGGAGGATGGCCGCGATCGGCCGCGGGTCGCCGATGCGCGTGACGGCGCGATCGCCTCCGTCGCCCTGTCCGCCGAGCGCCGCCGGGATATCGACGCCTTCGCGGCCCTGGGCCTCGCCTCGCCCGGCAATGTCGCCCTGGCGTCCGGCGTGCACGCCGCGCGCCACTGGGTCATCGCCGTCCGGCAGCGCGACCGGGCGGCCGCGCGCATCGACGAAGTGCCCGCGGTCCGGCACCCAGTACGCGAGCGCCAGGCCGGGGTCGCCCAGGGCCTGGGCGAGGGCGTCGCGCAGCTGGACCGGCCCCGGCAGCGCGTGCGTCTGGCGCATCAGCCGCGCGACGCCGTCGAGCGCGGACAGGCGGCTGCGGAACAGACCCGCGAGCAGCGCGAACGGCAGCGAGCCGAGCGCCGCGAGCGTCGCCCAGGAGGCGAGTGACTCGAGCGCGGGTGGGGCTGACAACCGCAGAGCCGCGACGACGAGCGTCAGGCCGCCGCCCCACAGCACGGGCGCCAGCGACCGTCGCTCAGCGGTCGAGGCGCCCGCGTGACGGCGGGTGAGCAGGACGACGGCCGCAACCACCACCGCGGCGACGACCACGAACTGGACCGTCTTGAACGGCAGAACCTGGAGCACGGTCACGGCGAGATAGCCGGTCGCGACAACGAGCCGAGCCACCCGGTCGGGCAGCCGCCCGCTCGGAAACGCGAGCACGAGGTGCAACACGACCGCGGCCCACAACGTCGAACCGATCGCGGCACCGGGCCAGTCGGTCGCGTGCTTGACCGAGGTCGCCGCCCACGCGAACCCTGCCGCGATCATCAGCGCGCCGGTGCGGCTCGCCGGCCGGCTCCGCCGCGCGGCGAGCCCGCACCCGACGAGTGAGAGCGCGATCGCGACGCCGACCGCGGCAAACGTCCCACCACCCCGCGCGCCATGCAGGTCGCTACGCGACCACAGCGCGGCGGCGCCGGCCGCGGCGGCGATGGCGACCGCTCCGATCGCGCCCGCGCCAGGCCGCAAGCGACGACCGATCAAACGATCGGTCGGGCGCCACGCGTCGGGCGAGCGGCGGCGGTCCGCGGCGCGCGGATCACGGGGGGTGCCCCGTCCTGGTATCGCCCAGCGAGAGTTTGCCGGTGCACCCCCGACGCGCTGCGCGTCGACGGCCGCCCCGGGCCACGACCCGAGGCCGATCAAGCGATCGACCGCGCGACGCGCGCTGGAACGTGTCGCGCCTGCGGCCGCGTCGGGCGGCGGGCCGAACCGGGCGCCGGGCGAGCGAGTCGCGCCCGCGGCCGCTCTCGGCCGCAGGCGCAGCTTGGTCGCGTGCCGCACACCCGCGGCCGTCTCCGGCCGCACGCTGGTCGTGCGCGGCGCGCTTGGCGGTCGCTTAGCCTGTATCCACCGATCGATCGTGGATGACCGCGAGGCGCCGCGAGAATCGGTGGAACCAGGCTTAGGCTGCGGACGCCAGGTCATCGAGCGGGTGTGCGTGCGTGGCAGCGAACGCGGCGAGCTTGGCGCGCGAGTCCGCCGCGGTCGCGGGGAGCTCCCGCCGGATCGAGCGGGCGAGGCCGCTGAGGACGCGTCCCGGGCCGAGCTCGAGGAACGTCGTCGCGCCCGCGTCGACCAGCGCGCGCATGCAGTCCACCCACAGCACCGGCGCGGCCACCTGGGCGACGAGCGAGGCGCGGATCTCGTCCGCCTCGCGCACCAGGCGGCCCGACGCGTTGGCTGCCAAAGGCACGCGCGCGGAACGCCAGCGCAGCTCGTCGGCGGCGTGCGCCAAGGTCTCGCGCACCGGGATCATCGCCGGGCTGTGGAACGCCCCGCCGACCGGCAGTCGCACCGCTCGCCCGCCCGAACCTTCTACCAGCTCGCACAGCGTCTGGACCGCGTCGCACTCGCCGGAGACGACGATCTGGCCGGGCGCGTTGAGGTTGGCCACGACGACGTCGCCCGCCCGCGTGCAGAGCTCCTGCAGGCGGTCGGCGTACACGCCGAGGACCGCGGCCATCGCGCCCGGGCGCTCGGCCTGCACCGCCGCCATCCGCCGGCTGCGCGCCACCACGAGCCGCATCCCGTCCTCGAGCGAGAGCGCGCCCGCAGCCACCGCCGCCGACAGCTCGCCCAAACTGTGGCCGGCGACCACAGAAGGTTCGAGACCCTCCTGGCGCGCCACCTCGGTCAACGCCAGTGACAGCGCGAAGAGCGCGGGCTGGCTGACCTCGGTACGCGTCAACTCGTCGGCCGGCCCTTCGAGGCAGAGCCGCCGCACGGGCAGGCCGGAGATGTCCTCCGCAAGGCTGAAGTAGCGGTCGAACAGGACGGGGTCGGTCGCGCGCAGCGCCTCGCCCATCCCGACGCGCTGGGAGCCTTGCCCGGGATAGAGGAAGGCGATCATGCCGCCACCGTCCACGGCAGGATCATCCCGGCGAACTTCCACTTGCTGGTCTCGATCGCCAGCAGCATCACGAGGTCGCCGGGCGACAACCGGCCCGTCGCCCACGCGTGGTCGAGCGCCAGCGGCACGGCCGCCGAGCCCGTCGCGCCGACCTCGGAGAGGTTCTCCATGACGCGCCCGGCAAGCCCGTCCCAGTGGGTCATGTCGATCCCGGCCTCGGCGAGCTCGTCGGTCAGGTAGCCGGCGTTGCCCTCGGGCAGGATGCAGGCGGCGACGTCCGACGCCTGCAGCCCGCCCGCCTCGAGCAGGTCCGTCAGCGCCTCGGCGATCACGGCCGGCGTCTGCGTCGCGCTCGCGCTGACATCGACGCGCAGGTCGACGGGCCGCTTGGCCGCGAACTGGCGCCGCAGCGACATGTGCGTACCGCCGCCGACGATCTGCATCCCCGGCTTTTGCCCGCCGCCGACACACGCCGACGACGCCGCGATGACACCACGCGTCTCGCTCGGATCGGCGGCCTGGAGCAGGATCGCTCCGGCACCGTCGCCGAACGTGTAGAGCCCGATGCGGTCGCGCATCCGGATCTTCTCCGGCTCGACGTCCTGGAAGACCGGGACGAGCAGCGGCGAGATCGCCTCGCTGCCGATGACCAGCGCGGTCGAGTGCGAGCCGCGCTCGATGTAGGAGCGCGCGATGTCGAGCGCCTCGACGGCGCCCGCGCAGCCCGAGCGGACCTCCAGCGACGTGCAGCGGCGCAGGCCGAGCGCGTCCTGGACGAGCGTCGCCATCGGCGGCAGCGGGAAGTCCGGGCTGGCGGTGGAGATGATCAGCAGGTCGACCTCCGAGGCGTCGACGCCGGCGCGCTCAAGCGCCTGACGACCGGCCGCGGTGGCCATCTCGGAGTTGGTCTCGCGGTGCTCGCCGGTCTCCGGGTCGACCATCCAGTGACGGGTCTGGACCTGGATGCCCTCGAGGATGTCGGGCGGCAGCGGCCCGCACAGGCGCTCCAGGTCGGCGTTGGACAGCGGCTCGCCGGGCAGGTGCGCGCCGGTGCTCGCGATCTTGACGGGTCGCAAGGGGTTCTCGCTTCTAGTCGTGGGGAGTCAGGAGCAGGGAGACGTGCGTGCCGCCGAGCGAGCCGCTGTTGACCAGCGCGGGCTCGCGCTCGCCGTGCCGGAAGGCGAGCAGCGCGAGCGCGGCGTTCAAAGCGCCACCGGCGCCGATCGGCTCGGCCAGCAGGCGTTTCGGCGCATCGACCCGCACCGAGGAGCCGAACACGCGCGAGATGGCGGACGCTTCGGCGGCGTCGGCGACCGCATGGCCGCACGCGCTCGCCCACACGCGGGCGTTCGGCGTGCCGTTCAAGGCCAGGCGCATCGCCCGCTCCGCCGCCACACCGGCCGGATCGATGCCACCCACGCCGAGCGCGTCGCACGTGACCGCGTGGCTGCGCAGCTCGCCGTAGATCGTGGCGCCGCGCGCCAGCGCCGAGGAGCGTGACTCCACCAGCAGCGCGACACCCGCCTCCGCAAGCGCGAAGTCGCCGGAGAGCAGCCCGAGCGCCCGATAGCCGTCGATGACGGCGTCGGTCAAAGCATCGACGGCGACGGCGAGCACGGCATCCGCGCGCCCGCCGGCGACGATCTCGGCGGCGGTGCAGAGCGCCGCGGCGCCCGCCGCGTGCCCGGTCGTGACCGTCGAGGCGGGGCCGACGGCGCCGAGGTGCATCGCGACCTGGCCGCCCGCGGCGTTGTACACGGTGTTCGGGAACGTCGCCGGGTTGGCGGCGGCCGGACCCTCTTCGAGGATGCCGCGGGTGAAGCTCTCGATGCTCTCCATCGGACCCGCGCCCGTGCCGACGACGACACCGACGGCGTGCCGGTTGCCTTCGTCGATCGAGAGCCCACCGTCGGCCAAGGCAGAACGCGCGGCGACGACCGAGAGCAGGCCCAGGCGGTCGAGCCGCCGGCGCTCGCGCGGTGGCATCGCCGAACGCACGTCGAGCGGGACGCGGCCGACCAACACGCCGTCCTCATCCGAGGCGCAGCGGCGCCCGGTGCGGAACGCGTCCCACAGCGCCTCGGGATCGCACCCCGCGGAGGTGAGCGTCCCCAGCCCGGTGATGACGACGCGCTCCGCAACCGGCACAGGTGGCTTCGCGAGCCGTCCCGGCCGTGCGAGGACGAGGCTCGCGTTGGCCCCGCCGAAGGCGAAGTTGTTCGACAGCGCGACGTCCGTGGTCATCGCCCGCGCCGCGTTCGGGACGTAGTCCAGGTCGCACTCGGCGTCGGGGACGGTGTAGCCGGCGGTGGGCGGCGCGATCTGCTCCTGCAGCGCGCGCACGGTGACGATCCCCTCGACCGCACCCGCCGCGCCGAGCAGATGCCCGATCATCGACTTCGTCGAGCTCAAAGCGGCGCGGTGCGCCGCCCCGCCCAGCGCGCGGCGATTGGCACGCGTCTCGGCGACGTCGTTCTTCGCCGTCCCGGTGCCGTGCGTGTTGACATAGCCGACCTCGTCCGCGTCGACGCCCGCCGCGGCCAGCGCCGCCCGGATCGCCCGCGCGGCGCCTTCGCCCTCGGGATGTGGCGCGGTCGCGTGGTAGCCGTCGGCGGAGGTGCCGTAGCCGAGCAGCTCGGCCCGCGCCGCGCCCTCCGGGACCAGGTCCGCGGCGAGCAACAGCAGCATGCCCGCGCCCTCGCCGAGCGAGAGGCCCTGACGGTCGCCCGAGTACGGCGCCGCGGGCGCGGGGGAGAGCGACTCGAGCGAGTTGAAGCCCGAGAAGAGCACGTCCGAGAAGGCGTCCGTGCCGCCCGCCAGGACGGCGTCGGCGCGGCCGCTGCGGATCAGATCCGCGGCCTGCCCGAGCGCGTGTGCACCCGCCGCGCAGGCGGTGTTGATCGACAGGCATGGCCCGCCGAAGTCGAGTGCGCCGGCGAGCGCCTCAGAGATCGCCTGCGGGCCCATGAGCAAGAGCAGCTCCGGGTCCGCCGGCTCGCCCGCCATGCGGCGCGCGTACCACTCGCGCCCGCTGATCAGGCCGGCGTTGCAGGTGCCGACGACGATGCCGCGGCGCTCCGGCGCCACGGACGCGAGCAGGTCGCCCGCGTCGGCCACGGCCTCGGCGGCGGCGCGCAGCGCGAACTCGATCGCGGGCTCGCGCGCCCCGCTCGGCCGCCGGTACTCGAGCACCGGCGCCTCGCGGTCGAGCACCTCGCCGCCGAGGCGGGTGCGGTAGCCGTCCATCGGCAGGTGCTGGACGGGGCGGATGGCGACGCGCCCCGCGCGCACGCCGTCCCACAGATGTTGGGCGGTCGGGCCCTGGGAGGTCACGGCGCCGAGGCCGCAGATCACGACCCGCCGTTCGGTGGCTGAAGTGGACATCGTCTGATCAGATCCGCGACGGCTCGTGGCGATACATGGCCAGGGCGACGCTCTGTCCTTCGACGCCGCGCGCGACCGCGACCGCTGAGTCGCCGCGCACCTCGCGCGCCGCGCCGGTCACCCAGTCCGCGGTGTCGCAGTCGGGGTCGAGATCCTCGAGCCCGAGCGTCTGCGGCAGCGCGCCGTGCGACAACGCGAGCGCCGCGACCGCCGCATTCAACGCGCCCGCGCCGCCGACGAGGTGCCCCGTGGCGGGCTTGACCGTCGAGGCCGCCGGGCGGACACCGCCGAAGGCGCGTGCGATCGCCCGCGCCTCGCTGACATCGCCGAGGCGGGTACCGCTGCCGTGGGCGGCCACGAACGAGACCGCCTCCGGTTCCAGCCGCGCCTCATTCAGCGCGCCGGTGAGCGCGCGCGACAGCGATTCCCCGTCGGGGTCCGGGGTGACGAGATTGCGTGCGTCGAAGCCGCTGCCGAACCCGGTCAGCTCGGCGTAGACGCGGGCGCCACGCATACGCGCTCGCTCGCTCTCTTCGAGCACGAGAAAGGCCGCGCCTTCGCCGAGCAGCGTGCCCTCGCGCTCGCGGTCGTACGGCCGGCACTCGCCCGGGCTGAGCATGCCCGTGGCATCGAGCTTGCTCATGTTCCACCACGTGACGGCGTCGTCGAAGCCGCCCGCGACGGCGATGTCGGCCTCGCCGCGGCGGATCGAACGAAACGCGCGCCCGATCGCCGTGGCGCCGGACTCGGCGCCGCCCGCGAAGTAGGTGTTGGGGCCCTTGAGCCCGTGCTGCTGGGAGATGTAGAACAGCGACGCCGCCTGCAGGCCCTGCACGTAGAAGAGCGGATGCACGGCCGACTGCGCGTCAACCCCGAACCGCTGCAGGTCCACGCGGCCGTCGGCCCCGCGCGCGGCGAGTGTCGCGGCGAGCATGTCGGACGGATCGGAGATCTCCTTGTTGCCGGCCGTGAAGAGCGCGGCGCGTTCCGCCTCGGCCTCGCTGATCTCCAGCTCGGCGTCGCGCAGCGCGAGCGTCGCGCCCGCCACCGCCAGCACATCCGCGCGGGTCATCGTCCGCTGCGCCTTGCGCGACACGAACTTGTCCGCGTCGAGCGCGGTGACCTCGCCGCCGACCTGGGTCCGCAGCGAGGATGCGTCGAAGCTGAGCGGCCCGATCGCGCTGCGGCCTTCGAGCAGGCCTTCCCAGGTGGCATCGGCGCCGACGCCGAGCGGCGTGATCAGGCCGATCCCGGTGATCGCGACGCGCCTCATGCCGCCTCCTTCAGGCGCAGCACGCCGATCCGCGCGGCGAGCTTGCCGCCCACGTGGACCTTGGCGCTCAGAGTGACCTCGGCGTCGGTGCGGTCGACGACCTCGACGGAGAGCTCCATCTGGTCGCCGGGACGGACGTAGCGGCGGAACTGCGCGCGCTCGACGCCCGCCGGCCGCCAGTCCCCGTCGCCCGCGGCGAGCGCGCCCAGCTCGGCCAGCGACTCGAGGATCAGCACGCCGGGAAGCACGGGGAAGCGCGGGAAGTGCGAGTCCAGCAGCGTCAGCGTGTTGGGCACGTTGCGCAGGGCCAGGGCGCCTTGCCCGGGGTCCACCGCGAGCACGCGATCGAGGGTTCGTGGGGTCATCGGGGCTCCAGGGCGAGATCGGGGCGGCGGACGGCCAGCGAGCCGTTGGTGCCGCCGAACGCGAAGGCGTTCACGAGCGCGGCACGCACGGGGCGGCGGACCGCGTGGTTGGGCACGTAGTCGAGGTCGAGCTTGGGATCGGGCTCGTCGAGGTTGAGCGTGGGGGAGACGACGCCGTCGCGCATGGCCAGCACGGCCGCGAGCAGGTTCAGGCCGGCGGCGGCCGCCGTCATGTGGCCGGTCATCGACTTCGGCGAGCTCACTGCGACGTTATGCGCGTGCTCGCCCAACACCCGCTTGATCGCGAGCGTCTCCGAGCTGTCGTTGCCCGGCGTGCTCGTCCCGTGTGCGGAGACGTAGTCGACGTCGGTCGGGGCGATGCCACCCTCGCGCAGCGCCGATGCCATGGCACCGATCGCCCCGCCGCCGTCGGGTGGGGCGTCGGTCAGCCGGTAGGCGTTCAGCGTCGAGCCGTAGCCGGCCAGCTCGGCGAGGATCGGGGCGCCGCGCTCGACGGCCGAGTCCCAGTCCTCCAGGACCGCGACGACGGCGCCCTCGCCGAGCACGAAGCCCGAGCGGCGGCGGTCGAACGGCCGCGACGCCCGCTCCGGCGCGTCGTCGTACTCGGTCGTGAGCGCGCCGAGGAGCGAGAAGCCGAGCACGTCCAGCCACGTCGTGAGCGCGTCGCAGCCGCCGGCCACCATCAGCCGCGCGTCGCCCTCCTGGATCCGCCGCATCGCCTCGCCCAGCGCCTGGGCGGACGCGGTGCACGCGGTGCTCACGCCGATCAGCGGCCCGGCGCAGCCGGCGACGTGCGCGATCGTCGCGGCCGCGGTGTTCTGCCCGCGCCGCACGACCTGCGACGGCGCCTGGCGGACCAGCGTGCCCGGACCCGCCTGGGCGGCGGCGATCTCCGCGAGATCCTCCGGCTCCGGCCGCCCGACGCTGGTCCCGATCGAGACGCCGCGCTCCCAGGGCGCGTAGGCCCCGTGCGCGCGGGCGTTCTCGAGCGCCTCCAGCGCCGCGCCGACGCCGAAGCCGGCGGAGCGCGAGAGGTGGCGAGCGATCCGCGTGTCGACCAGCCGCTCGCGGACGTCGAAGCCCTCGACCTGCCCGGCGATCCGCACCGGGTAGGTCGACGCGTCGAACGTGGTGATCCGGCGGACGCCGCTGCGGCCGGCGACGAGCGCCGACCAGGTCGACTCCGTGTCGTTGCCGACCGGCGTCACGGCGCCGATGCCGGTGAGTGCGACGCGACGGTTCACAGCACCATCCCCTGGGTCAGCCGGTCCTGCATGCGTGCCGTCTCCTCGAGGTCCTCGAGCGTGTCGGCGGCGATCAATGCGCACATCACGTCGCGCGCCTCGAGCACGGTCTCGCCCGCGACGCTGACGCGGCCGGAGACGACCGCGGTCTCGTCGCTCATCGACTCGACGCGCACGTCGAGGTCGAGCACGTCACCCGGCTCGACCGCGCCCGTGAACGTCGCCGAGCCGACGGAGAGCAGCGCCGCGCGGCGGCGACGCTCGGAGCCGATCAGGACGAGCCACGTCCCGGCCTGACACAGCGCTTCCAGGATCAGCGGCTCGGGCATGCGCCCGTCGCGCCAGAAGGTCTCGCTGCGCGAGGTCAGCTTGCGGGCGCGGACGTGCTGTCCGGGCTCGCAGGCGTCGATGCGGTCGATCAGGTGAAAGCGCATGTCTAGGAGACCACCAGGGCGTGCGCGGCCGCCAGGCCGGCGGAGTGGGTGAGCGAGACCTCGACGCGGCCGATGCCACGCCGGCGGGCGAGCTCGCCGGTCAAGCCGTGCAGCTCGACGGACGGGCGCCCGCCGGGCTCGTGGACGACCTCGACGTCGGTCCAGCGCATGCCGCGCGCCATGCCGGTGCCGAGCGCCTTGAGCACGGCCTCCTTGGCGGCGAAGCGCGCGGCCAGGTGCTCGGTTCCGCGACGGCGGCCGCGGCAGTACTCCAGCTCGCGCTCGGTGAAGAGCGTCGTCGCCGCGCCGTCGTGCTCACGGAGGAGGTGCTCCATGCGCTCGACGGCGACGACGTCGATGCCGACGCGCAGCTCAGGCGGAGGCGAGAGCGGCACGCTGCGACACCAGGTCGGCGAGGTTCTGGACGGTGAAGAGGTCGATCACGCGCTCGGCCTTGAGCGTGCCGCGCAGTGCATCGGTGTCGATCTGCGGCATGATCGAGGCGAGGTGCGTGAGGCCCGCCTCGCTGATCGTCTCCTCGTCGTCGGAGAACTCGTCGTCGCTGAGGCCGCCCTGGATGTGCTCGGCGAGGTCCGCGGCGTGGACCTTCACGCCGGTGCCGCGCTCGATCCGGAACAGCACGTCGAGCAGGTCGATCGACTCGGCGCCGAGCTCGTCGGTCAGCGTCGCTTCCGGCGTCACCTCGTCGGCCTCGAGCGCGAGCGCTTCGCAGACCGCGTTCTGCACGGCGACGTCGATGTCAGTCTTGTTCACGGTTCCTCCTAGAGGGGGGTTGGTCGAGGGGTACAGATGGGCCGCGGCGGCGTCTGATACGGGTCAGGCCGCGAGAAAGCGGCCGGCGTGGAAGAGCAGGGGCGTCGCCTCGGGGTCGACGGCGAGCGCGAGCACGTGGCCGACGACGACCACGTGGTCGCCGGCGGCCTGCACGGCGGCGACGCGGCACTCGACGTGCGCCGCGCCCGCGAGGATCGGGGAGCCCGTTCTGCCGGGGCGATGCTCGATGCCGTCGAACATCGCGCTGCCGCGATCGGCGCGCGCGAAGCGCCGGCACAGGTCCTCCTGGTCGGCGGTGAGGATGTTCACGGCGAAGGCGCCGTTGGCGGCGATCAGCGCCCGCCCCGAGCCGCGGCGCCGGAGGCACACGAGCACCAGCGGCGGCTCCAGGGAGACCGAGGTGAACGAGTTCGCGGTGACGCCGTACAGGCCCGCGGGGCCGCCGGTCGTCACCACCGTCACGCCGGTGGCGAACGCCCCGAGCGCACGGCGCAACTCGGTCGAGTCAAAGGGTGGTTCTTCCTGCACGGATGTCATCGGCGGATCTCCTGCGAAGGGGATGTCGCCCCCACCGGAGTGGCCAATGCCTCGGCGAAATACATCGGTATCACCGCCGCGGTGGCACGCTCTGGGCCGGACAAGATGACTTCCTCTCAACACGACACCACCCCGCGGCGGGGACCGCTGGAGCCGACCGACGAACGGCCGGCGCGCGGAACCCGCTCCGACGGCGTTCAGTACGACGGCAGCGCCGGCGACGGCGTCGGCACGCCGCACTGGAACCCGGACGAGGGCGACTACTCGTGACCGGGCGGCGCCTGCGGGCGATCGCCTCCGGGCCGGCGTTCCTCTTCCCCGATCACGGCTCGGAGACCGCGGGCCGCGCCGCCGAGTTGCTGGCGCGGGAGCCGCGGGCGCTGCACGCGGTGACCGCGGAGCCGGCGGCGGAGCCCTCCGCCCAGCCGGCGCATGTCGCCCATTGCCTCGCGCTCGCCGGCAGCGCCATCTCGCACGGGCTGCGGCCGCGCTTCGTCGCCGGACACGGGCTCGGCGGTTACACGGCCGCCACCGTGGCGGGCGTGCTGCGCTCCGAGGATGCGCTGCGCCTCGTCACCGAACGCGGGCGGCTGCTCGCGGCCGCCGAGCGTCAGCAGTCCGGGCGGATGGCGGTGATCGTCGGCGTGCCGCTGGACACCGTCCGCTACGTCTGCGCCGTCGTGCGCCAGCGCCACGGGTATGTCACGTTGGCGCAGGCCAACGCCCCGCAGCGCGCGGTCGTCTCGGGCAATGCGTCGTCGGTCGCCGTCGCGGTCGAGCGCGCCCGCGGGTGCGGCGCCGCGGCCGCGATGCTGCCGGCCCGCGTGGCCCACAACAGCCTGCTGATGGCGAGCGTGCAGGCGCGGCTCGCGCAGCTCGCGCAGACGATGCACTGGCATGACGCCCGCATCCCCGTCATGAGCGGGTTGCAGGGCGGTCCACTGGAGTCCGGCGCGGCCGTCCGGCGGGCGCTGATCGGTGGCGAGACCCTGCCGATCCAGTGGACGCGCAGCATGACCGCGCTACTGGACGAGGACTGCCGGCACTTCCTCGAGCTCGGGCCCGGCCGGGCGCTCACCGTCCTCTCCGGCGAACACGACGCGGATGCGGTGGCCATGGCGGCCGGGACGCACGCAGGCATCGCGGCGTTTCGCGGGATCCTCTCCGCCGCACCGCAACCGGAGCGTCTCGCGAGCTGAGCGTCACCTTGGACGCTGGCGCGGTGCCGCGGCGACGATCGCGTCGCGCAGGTGTTCGAGCGCGGTCTCGCGAGCGCCGGTCAGGGCCGGTTCGTCGTCGACCGTGGCGGCCTCGACCGGCACGTGGCGGGGCGAGCGCGCGAACTCGCGCGCGACGGCGGCGAGGATGCGCGGGTCGCGGCCCCACGGCCCGCCGAGCAGCACGACGGCCGGGTCGGCCAGCGCCACCGCCGCCGACAGGACGCCGCCCACCGCCTGCGCCAGCGCGCCCGCGAGACGCTCGGCGTCACGCAGGAGCGCCGAGACGTCGATCGCGGTCGAGCCGGCGCGGCGCAGCCCAAGCGCGGCGAAGACGTCGGTCAGTGGCATCGCGACACCGCCCGGGCCGGCGGTCAGCACGTGCGCGATCTCTCCCGCCACACCCGCGTGGCCGCGCCGGACCTCTCCGTCGCTGACCACCGCGCAGCCGACGCCCTCGCCGAGGTAGACGTAGACGAAGTCGCGCGCGACGCGCCCATGCTCGGCGCGCGCCGCCCAGTTGACGTCGTTGTCGACGGTGACGGGGCCCTCGACCACATCGGCAAGCAGCGCCGGCGGGTCGAGCTCGCCGAGCAGGAACGGTGCGTCGGGCAGCGCGACGAGGCGCCCGGTGCGCCGGTCCACCGGGTCGGCGGCGCTCACCACGGCAAGCCGCAGCGGCCCGCCCACCCCGCCCGCGACACGCTGCAGTGCACGCGCCACCTCTCCCGAGGCCGGTGACCGGTCGACCGCCGCCTGCGCACGCGCGACGACCTCCCCGTAGACGTCGACCGCTTCGGCGACGATCCCCTCCGGCGCGATCCCGACCACCAGCGCGCGGCCCGTATCGCCGGGCAGCGCGTAGTACGTGCCGACGCGGCCGCGGCCGGTCGTACGCGCCCCGGTATCGACGACGGCGCCGGCGGCGTCGAGGCGCCGGACGCTCTCCGACACCGTCGGCTTCGACAGACCCGTCACGGCCGCGATCTCCGCCCGGGTCGCCTGCCGCTGCGCCATCAACGCTCGCAGCACGTGCTCGTCCGAAAGCGAGCGCAGCAACTCCAGGGTCGGCTTCGTCGTGGGCAAGCCGGCAATTCTAGTCAGGACCCTTGACTGAATGCGAGAACGTTGCTAGCTTGCGGGATCTAGTAAAGAGTCCTTCCTGGAGGAGAACCTGCGATGACGACCCCGACCACGCAAGCCCCACCGCTCCCGCATTGGGAGTCCACGCCTGAGGACCTCAAGGCCGCCGTCCGCGAGATCAAGGCGGCGATCCGGGCGCGCATCGAGGCCTCCGGGCGCACGGTCGAGGAGGTCTGGGACGCCGTCACCGCGCAGCTCAGCGAGCGCGTGGAGGAGATCGAGGAGACCAAGCGGCGCGGCGAGTCCGTGTGGCCGGTCATCGACTACGCCGACATCGAAGCCGGCACCGTCACGCCCGAGCAGCTCGAGTACCTGCACCGCCGCGGCTGCGTCGTCATCCGCGGCCACTTCGAGCGCGAGCAGGCGCTCGCGTGGGACCAGGACATCGTCGACTACGTCGAGGGCAATCAGTTCTTCGAGCGCTACAAGGGTCCCGCCGACGACTTCTTCGGCAGCGTCGGTTCGCGCCCCGAGATCTATCCCGTGTACTGGTCGGCCGCGCAGATGCAGGCTCGCCAGAGCGACCGCATGGCCAACGTCCAGGCGTTCCTGAACCGCCTGTGGAAGTCCGAGTCCGACGGCGTGCAGTGGTTCGATCCCGACCAGGACTCGCTTTACCCGGACCGGATCCGCCGGCGCCCGCCGGGCGCGAGCTCGGGCGGCCTCGGCGCTCACCTGGACCCCGGCACGCTCGACCTCTGGATGACCAGCGCGTACCAGCAGGCCTTCCGGCACCTGTTCGACGGGTCCGTCGAGCAGTACGACCCCTGGGACGCCGCGCACCGCACCGCCGGCCCGCAATACCCCGGCTCGACCATGTGCTCGGTGTTCCGGACCTTCCAGGGGTGGACCGCGCTGTCTGACATGGCGCACGACCAGGGCGTCCTGCACACCGTGCCGATCCCCGAGGCGATGGCCTACCTGATGCTGCGCCCGCTGCTCGACGACGTCGCCGAGGACGACATGTGCGGGACGACGGTCAACCAGGTCTTCCCGGCGATCGAGAAGTGGCATCCGCTGCTGATGCGCGCGCTCAGCGGCATCCCGGACGTCCAGGCCGGCGACTCCGTGTGGTGGCACTGCGACATGATCCACAGCGTCGCGCCCGTCGAGGATCAGCAGGGCTGGGGCAACGTGATGTACATCCCCGCCGCCCCCTGGTGCCCGCGCAACGAGAAGTACGCCGCCAGCGTCCGCGAGGCCTTCCTCAACGGCGACAGCCCCAGCGATTTCCCGGAGGAGCACTACGAGCGCAGCTGGCCCGATCGCTTCGCGCCCGAGCAGCTCAACGACACCGGGCGGCGCGGTCTGGGTATGCGCTGAGCTCCGTTCTGGGAACATACGGGCTTGTCCGCGGTCCCGGACATCCAGCTGGTCGACCTGGAGAAGCGCTTCGGGTCCTTCACAGCGGTCGATCGCGTGTCGCTCGAGGTCCGGGCGGGTGAGTTCTTCACCATGCTCGGGCCGTCCGGTTCGGGCAAGACCACCACGCTGCGCCTGATCGCGGGCTTCGAGCGCCCCGACGGCGGGCGGGTCGAACTGGCCGGCGCTGACGTCGCCCAGCGACCGCCGTACGAGCGCGACGTCAACACGGTCTTTCAGGACTACGCGCTGTTCCCGCACATGACCGTGCTGGACAACGTCGCCTACGGGCTGAAGGTGCGCAAGCTCGAGCGGGCGGAGCGACGCACCCGCGCGCAGGAAGCGCTCGCATTGGTGCGGCTGCCCGACGTCGGCGCGCGCAAGCCCGCGCAGCTCTCAGGCGGCCAGCGCCAGCGGGTGGCATTGGCCCGCGCGATCGTCAACCGCCCGCGCGTGCTGTTGCTCGACGAGCCGCTCGGCGCGCTGGACCTCAAGCTGCGCGTCGACATGCAGCGCGAGCTCAAGCGCATCCAGCGCGAGGTCGGGATCACGTTCGTCTACGTCACCCACGACCAGGACGAGGCGCTCTCGATGAGCGACCGGCTCGCGGTCTTCAACGAAGGCCGGCTCGAGCAGGTCGGCACCCCGGCGGAGGTCTACGAGCGGCCCGCCAACGTCTTCGTCGCCGGTTTCGTGGGCGTGTCGAACGTGCTCGAGCGCGAGGGCGGGCGGTTCACCGTGCGCCCGGAGAAGATCCGGCTGCTGCTCGGCGACGCGGACGCGGACGGGCTCGTCGTCGAGTCCGGGACGGTGCTCGACACGGGCTACACGGGCGCCGCGACCCGCTACGAGATCGAGCTCGAGCGCGGCGGTCTGCTGATCGTCACGCAGCAGAACCTCGAGACCTCCCACGACGAGGCCCGCCAGTTGCGCGGGCAGCGCGTGCGAGTCGGATGGCGCGAGCAGCAGATGGTCGCCATCGCCGAAGGAAACGCCACATGAGGAGGACCCATGAATCGCGTAGCGGTCTGGACCATGGTCGGGTGCCTGGCATCGGGAGGTGTCGTCGCCTGCGGCGGGGGCAGCGATAGTGACACCGGATCGTCGGGCGGCGGCACGACGAGTCCCGCGGGCTTCAAGGTGCCCAACGTGCCGACGAAGGCGGAGCTCGGCGCGGGCGAGGGCGCGCTCAGCCTGATCGCGTGGGCGGGCTACGCCGAGAACGGCTCCACCGATCCGAAGGTCGACTGGGTGACACCGTTCGAGCAGAAGACCGGGTGCAAGACGGCGGTCAAGACGGCCAACACCTCCGACGAGATGGTCACGCTGATGCGCACCGGGCGCTACGACGGCGTCTCGGCCTCCGGCAACGCGTCGGTCAAGCTGATCGCGGGCGGCGACGTCGTCCCGATCGACACCAAGCTCCTCACCAACTGGAGCTCGCTGTCGGAGCAGGTCAAGAACCAGCCCTACAACTCGGTCGAGGGCAAGATGTACGGCGCGCCGCACGGGTACGGCGCGAACCTGCTGATGTGGCGCACCGACACCGTCAACCCGGAGCCGACGAGCTGGGCGGCGGTGTTCGATGCCAACAGCCCGTACAAGGGCAAGCTGACCGCATATGACGACCCGATCTACATCGCCGACGCGGCGCTGTACCTCTCGACCGCGAAGCCCGAGCTGAAGATCACCAACCCGTACGAGCTCGACCAGAACCAGTTCGACGCCGCCGTCGCGCTCCTGAAGGTCCAGCGCGGGCTGATCGGCCAGTACTGGTCGGATTACACGAAGGAGCAGGCCGCGTTCACGCAGGGCGACTCCGTCCTGGGGACCACCTGGCAGGTGATCGCCAACCTCCTCGAGGCCGACAAGGTCAAGATCAAGGCGATCCTGCCCGACGAGGGCTCCACCGGCTGGTCGGACACCTGGATGCTCTCCTCGAAGGCCGCGCATCCGAACTGCATGGTCCAGTGGATGAACTGGATCGAGACGCCTGAGGTCCAGGCGCAGGTCGCCGAGTGGTTCGGCGAGGCGCCGGCGAACCCGCTGGCCTGCGACCACACCTCCGACAAGACGTTCTGTGACACCTATCATGTCAAGGACCCGAGCTACTACGAGAAGGTGAAGTTCTGGGCGACGCCGACGCGCAACTGCCGCGACGACCGCGGCAACGCCTGCGTCGACTACTCGCAGTGGGTCCAGGCCTGGACCGAGATCAAGGGCTAGCCGCGTGCTCTCCCGTCTCCTGTGGCGTCGCCCGTGGTTGCGCATCGGCGCGCTGCTGGCGGCGCCGCTGGGATGGCTCGGGGTCGTCTATCTCGGCTCGCTCGCGGTCCTGCTGATCACGGCGTTCTGGACGCTCGACGAGTTCAGCGGGCTGATCGTCAAGGGCTTCTCGCTGGACAACTTCCGCACGATCATCGAGGAGCCCGTGTACCGCAGGATCGTGCTGCGGACGCTGTCGATCGCCGCGCTGGTGACGATCACCGACATCGTGCTCGCGTTCCCGATCGCGTTCTACATGGCGCGGGTGGCGACGCCCCGGCGGCGGGCCGCGCTCGCCGTCGCGGTGTTGATGCCACTGTGGGCGAGCTACCTGGTCAAGGTCTACGCGTGGCGCACGATGTTCGCCAACGACGGCATCCTGAACTGGGTGCTCGATCCGATCGGGCTGTCCGTGCCGCAGTCGGGCTACATCCGCGTGTGGATCGTGTTGTCCTACCTGTGGCTGCCGTACATGATCCTGCCGATCTACGCGGGGCTGGAGCGGATCTCGGACTCGCTGCTGGACGCCTCCGGGGACCTCGGCGCGCGGCCGTGGCGGACGTTTCGCTCGGTGATCCTGCCGTCGGCGATCCCCGCGATCGCGGCGGGCTCGATCTTCACGTTCTCGCTGAGCCTGGGCGACTACATCACGCCGCAGCTGGTCTCCTCGACGCAGTTCATCGGCAACGTCGTCTACGCCAACGTGGGCATCGCCAACAACCTGCCGCTCGCGGCCGCGTTCGCGACAGTCCCGGTGGTGATCATGGTCATCTATCTGCTGCTGGTCCGGCGGGCCGGCGCGTTCGAGGCGCTGTAGCGGGCTATGTACGTGACCAAACCTGTCCGCTGGCTGCTGCGCATCGGGTCCTTCATCACGCTCGCGTTTCTCTACGCGCCGCTCGTGGTCATCGCGATCTACGCCTTCAACACGACCCGCGTGCAGCGCTGGCCGCCGGACGGGTTCACGCTGTCGTGGTTCTCCAAGGCATTGCACAACAGCGGCGCGCGCCACGCGCTGTGGACCTCGGTGCAGGTCGGCTTCGTCGCGACGCTGATCGCTTTGGTGCTCGGGACGCTGGCGGCCTACGCGCTCGCGCGCTTCGCGTTCTTCGGGCGCTCGGCGATCTCGTTCCTGATCATCCTGCCGATCGCGCTGCCGGGGATCGTCACCGGCATGGCGTTGAATGCGACGTTCACGCAGGTGCTGGGGGTGGACCTCGCCCTGTGGACGATCGTCGTCGCCCACGCCACGTTCTGCGTCGTGATGGTCTTCAACAACGTCGCGGCGCGGCTGCGACGCACGCCCGCTTCGCTGGAGGACGCGGCGGCCGACCTGGGCGCGGCGCCGCGCCGGACGTTCCGCGAGATCACGTTCCCGCAGATGCGCTCGGCGCTGATCGCGGGCGGGCTGCTCGCGTTCGCGCTGTCCTTCGACGAGGTGATCGTGACGACGTTCACGGCGGGTGACGCGCAGACGCTGCCGCTGTGGATCCTCGACAACCTCTCACGCCCGCGCAACCTGCCGGTGGTCAACGTCGTGGCGGTGGTCGTCGTGATCCTCTCGATCATCCCCGTGTGGTTCGCGCAGCGGCTCTCGAGCGACCCCGTCGGCCTCGCAGGGACGGTGGCGACGACGGACTAGCGCGCCGCCCACGAGTGATCGCTTAGTAAGCCAGAGGCTTACCAAGTCATCTCCGGCCCCGAACGCGAGGTGCGTGGTAGCTTCGGAAGGGCATGGCGGATCGGCCTGTGAGCAAGACGCCGGAACAGGTCGGTCCGTATCGGATCGTCAGCCAGATCGGGCGGGGCGGGATGGCGGTCGTCTATCTCGCGCGGCAGCCGGTGCTCGCGCGCAGCGTCGCCTTGAAGGAGCTCGCGCCGTTCCTCGCGGGTGATCCTTCTCTCGCCCAGCGCTTCATCCGCGAAGCGCGCGTTGCCGGCTCGCTCAACCATCCGAACGTCGTCACCGTGTTCGATTTCCTCGAGCAGGACGGCGTCCCCTACATCGCGATGGAGTACCTCGAGCGCGGCTCGCTGCGGCCGTTCGTGGGGCGGATGTCGCTACCGCAGGTCGCCGGCGTGCTCGAAGGGCTGTTCGCCGCGCTCTCGCACGCCGAGGCGAAGAAGATCGTCCATCGCGACGTCAAGCCCGAGAACCTGCTCGTCACGGCCGAAGGCGGGATCAAGATCGCCGACTTCGGGATCGCCAAGGCGCTGCAGCAGGTGGCGACCGAGGAGATGCTCACGCCCGCGGGCGCCACCGTCGGCACCCCCGCCTACATGGCCCCCGAGCAGGCGATGGCCGAGGCGGTCGGCCCGTGGACCGACCTCTACCAGACCGGCGTGGTGGCGTTCGAGCTGCTTGCGGGCGACGTGCCGTTCCGCTCCGAGGGCGCGCCGATCGCGGTGCTGATGAAGCACCTCACCGACCCGGTACCGGCCTTGCCCGCGGGCACCGACCCGGCGCTCGAGGCGTGGGTGCGGCGGATGCTGGCCAAGGACCGCGCCGACCGCCCGCGCAACGCCCGCGTGGCCTGGACGGAGCTCGAGGACATCATCGTCGAGATCGAAGGTCCGCTGTGGCGCCGCGAAGCCCGCCTCGGCGAACACGAGCCCACCGTCGAGCACCCACCGCCGCTCACCCCGGCGCGCTTCTCGTCGTGGCAGGACTACGTCGCCGAACCGACCCCGGCCAGAACCACCCCGCCGCCGCCACCGCCACCCCCGGGCGGCTCTGTCGAACGCGAGCCGGAACCGGCCGCGGGCACTCCGCCGCCGGAGGACGTCGGCGACCCCGCGCCGGAGCCGGCGACAGACACGCCGCCGCCCCCGGCCGAATCGTCGCCGAGTCGCGTCGCGGAACCGCGCGAGCCGGCCGCGGCCGCGGATTCGCCCCCGCCGCAAGACGTCGCCGAGGCGCCGCCGGCCGGCTCGTCGCCGAGCTACGTCGAGTACGACCCGGAAGGCCGCGAGCCGGAGCCGGCGGCGGACACTCCGCCGCCGCGAGACGTCGCCGAGGCGCCGCCGGCCGGCTCGTCGCCGTACGACCCGCAAGCCCGCGAGCCGGACCCCGCCGCGGACACTCCGCCGCCACAAGACGTGGCCGAGGCGCCGCCGGCCGGCTCGTCGCCGTACGACCCGCAAGGGCGCGAGCCGGAGCCGGCGGCGGACACTCCGCCGCCGCGAGGCGTCGCCGAGGCGCCGTCGGCCGGCTCGTCGCCGAGTTACGTCGAGTACGACCCGCACGCCCGCGAACCCGAGCCCGCCGCGGACGCGCCGCCGCACGACCTCGCCGCGCCCGAGCCCGTCGACGTCGCCCCGCCGCCGGACGCGGGGCCGCCCGAGCCCGCGCCGCCCGCCCTCCCGGTCACCGGATTTTTCGACGAGCTGTCGGCGCCGCCGCCCGGTCCTGCGAACGCGGCGGGGGCGCAGCCCGCGGTCACACCTTCCGGCCCGGCGAGGCCACCCGAGGTCACGCCCGCGCCGCCCACATCCGGCCCGCCGACTCCGCCGCCGGCCACGCCCGCGGACTCGCCCACGCGCGACCTGTCGCTGCCGCCCGCGGTCCCTCCGCCTCGGCGCGAGCCCGTTCCCGCCTCCGCGGCCCCCACGATCGCGCCGACGCCGCGGGCACCCGCTCCGGCCGCGCCCCGCCGGCGGTCTCCGCTCATCCCTCTCGCTGCGGTCGCACTCGTCGCGCTGGCGGTCGTCGCGTTCTTCGTCCTGCGCGGCGGTGGTGACGGTGGCGGCGGTCCCACGCCCACGCCGACGGCTCAAGCGAGCGCGACGCCGACCGCCGCAGCCAGTGCCGGGCCGTTCAGGGTCGGCGACGCACCGGACGGCGTTGCCGTCGGTGAGGGGGCGGTGTGGGTGGTCGGGAGCGGCGACGGCACGCTCACCCGCATCGATCCCGCCACCGGCAAGACCACAAGCGTCGCTGTCGGCCAGAACCCCGACAGCGTCGTCGTGGCCTTCGGCTCCGTGTGGGTCTCCGTCACCGGCGAGAACAAGGTCGTGCGGCTCACCGCGACGGCGCAGCCGGAGGTGCAGAAGACGTTTGACGTGGGCGAGAAGCCGGAGGGACTCTCGCCCTCGCCACGCGCGATCTGGGTGGCGAACTCCGGCGACGGCACGCTATCGCAGATCCTCGAGGCGACCGGTGAGGTGCGCAGCGTGCGCGGTGTCGGCGGCCAACCCGTCGACGTCGCGGTCGGTGCGGGCGCGGTCTGGGTCGCGGATGCGTCCGACGCGAGCGTCACCCGCGTCGACGGCGGCAAGCTGCGGGTCGTCACGAAAGTCGGCGGCATCGGCTCCAACCCGCGCGCGATCGCGATCATCAATCGTGACGTGTGGGTCGCGACCGCCGGCGACGGCCGCGCGTGGCGTATCGACGGCGATGCCAATCAAGCGAAGGGCAGCGTCCGCATCGGCGGCCAACCTCGTGACATCGCCACCGACGGCACGCAGCTCTTCGTCACCGACCGCGAAGGTGACCGCGTTATCGAGATCGACCCCGCCACCATGGCCGCGAAGAACCCCGAGACCGTCGACGGCGGCCCGCTGTCGGTCGCGGCCACCGACAGCGACCTGTGGGTAACGCGGATCGACGCCAACCTCCTGACGCGGATCGTCAGGTGACGCGCCGGCGATGCCGGAACACCATCACGAGGTGTCCGGCGAACAGGAACGCCGACACGTACATCACCCAGTCGTGGATCAGCAGCGTGTTGGCGAAGCGAAAGCGGGTGTCGCGCTCGCCGAACCACAGCAGGAACCCGGTCACCGTGAACAGGATCGCGAACGCCGCCGTCACCACGGTGAAGAGCTTCTGACCGCCGTTCATCCGCCCCAACGGTTCAACGCGCGTCCTGAACCACGCGCGGTCGCGCGGATCGAACCGGTCGACCTCCCGCGCCAAAGCGAGCAGCGAGCGGCGATTGCCGAAGAGCACCAACACGACCAGCGCGGCCAGCCACACGACCGCGGTGTAGAAGTGGATCGTCTTGAACAGCCCGCGGCGGCCGACGAGCTCGGCCAGCGCCGGCAGGTACAAGCACAGCCCGCTGGCCAGCAGCACGATGAACGCGGTGGCGTGGATCTGGTGCAGCGCGCGCTCGGTGCGCGAGAAGCGCCGCAGCTCAGCCGTGACCATTGGAGTGACCCACCCACGCGTTCTGGTCGTACCCGAGGCCTTCCCAGTAGCCCTCCGGCTGCGCGTCGACCAGCTCGATCCGCTCGAGCCACTTGACGCCCTTGTAGCCGTACATCTGCGGGATCACCACGCGCGCCGGCGCTCCGTGCGGGCGCGAGAGCGGCGCCCGATCCATGCCGAACGCGAGCATCGCATCCGGCGCGAGCGCCTGGCCCAGCGTGAGCGAGTCCTCATACGGCTTCTCGGCGGACACGAACCGCAACGCGCGAGCGGTCGACAACGGCTGCACCGCAGCGAGGAGATCGGCGAAGCGCACGCCCGACCAGTGCACCCCCTTGACCGTCCAGCCCGTCACGCAGTGAAAGGTCGAGACCTGCTCGGCCCGCGGGAGCGCACGCAGATCGGCCAGCGAGAAGCTCGCCGGACGCTCCACGAGCCCGTCGACCCGCAGCCGCCAGCGCGCGGCGTCGATGTCCGGCATCACGCCCGTGATCGTGTAGATCCGCCACCCGCCGAGCGGCAGCAAGTTGGCGCCCAGCTGCGAGAACGAGGACGTGATGGGCGAGAGGACCCGGCTCGCCGGTCCCGCCCACGCGAACGCCGTAAGCCCGCCGGCCAGCAGGCCCAGGAAGGCGCGCCGCCCGTAGGGCCGTGCTTCCGGGTCGGTCGCGTCGTCCACAGCCCCGTCGACGCTAGCGCCGAGAGGTGACACGGAGATTACGGCGGCATCGGGCATCATGATCAGATGGACGTGAGGCGCGGCACGATCGGCCGCTTTCCCTGCCTCGAACTGGGAAGCGGCCCTCCGCTGCTGTTTCTCGCGGGACTCTCTCCCGAGGCCGGGGTGGACGCAGCCGGCACCGAGCGAATGAACGCCTCGCTGCTGCGGCCGTTCGCACATCGACGCCGGGTGATGTTCGTCAACCGCCGCAGCGGGCTGCCGCGCGGGATGTCGATGGCCGAGTTGGCGAACGAGCACGCCGAAGCGATCCGGTCCTCGCTCGGCTCGCCGGTCGACGTCGCCGGCATCTCCACCGGCGGCAGCATCGCCCAGCAACTCGCCGCCGATCACCCGGACTGCGTCAATCGCCTCGTGCTGCTCAGCACCGCGTGCCGGCTCGGCACGCACGGGCGAATGCTCCAGCGCCGCGCGGCCGCCCGCGTCCGCCACGGTGCCCCGCGCAAGGCGCTCGCCGTGATGGCCGCCGGGATCGTCCCTCCCCGGCGCGGGCAACTCCCCGCCGCGGTCCTCGCCTGGCTCGCCGGCCCGCGTCTGCTCGCCGGCGGCGATGACCTCGCCGACATGGCCACGACGATCGAGGCGGAAGATGCGTTCGACCTCGCGAGGTGTCAGAGCCCGATCCGGGCGTCCACGCTGATCCTCGCGGGCGGCGCGGATCGCTTCTACAGCCCGGAGCTGTTCGCCGAGACCGCACGGCTGATCCCGGACAGCCGGCTCCGCGTGTTCGAGGGTCGCGGCCACATCACGGTCACCACGCATCCCGAGTGGGCGGGTGAGATCGAGCGTTTCCTCGTGCCGGGCGACGCGGCTCCGATCGCGACCTAGCGACGAGAGGCCGGCAGCCGGTTCGATCGTCACTTCGGAGATGATGGGGCCGAAACGCCCGAGATGGATCCGCCGCTGCCGACACCTGATGCAGACACGGTCTTGACCGCGGCGGTCGGCGGTGTCGTCTCGCCCGTGCTCATCGCCGGCCAGGACGGCGCCATCGTCGTGGCCAACGCAGCCGCCGCGGTGGCCCTCGGCTGCGGTGACCCGCGTGAGCTCACCGGCCGTCCGGCACTCGAGGAATCCGCCGCTGAGGGCTGCGGTTCTCTGCTCAGCGCCGCCCGCGACGGACTCGCGGTCTCCCGGGATCTCGTCAGCTTGCCGTGCCCCGACGGGGCGTTCCTGCGTGCCGCGGCCTTCGCGGTGCCGATCGAGCTGGACCGCGGCCGCGGGGCGGTCATCGCGTTCACCGCCGTTGTGGAGGCCGACGATGACGCGGCCCGCTTCAACGCCCCATCGCGGTTGGCCTCGCTGCGCCGCGCGGCGACCGGGATCGCCGAGGAGGTGGCGGGGGGCCGGGCGCTGTCGACCGCGGCCCGCGAGATCGCGCGGAGCGTCGGGCTGCCGCTGTTGCACATCCTCCGCTGCGAGCCCGACCGGACGGTCACCGTGGTGGCTGCCTGGTCGGCGGACGACCGTGGCCTTCGCCCCGGCTCCCGTCACGCCGCCGCAGACCTGCCTGCGGGGGCCGGGGCGCGCGTCGACGACCTCGCCGGCGCGCTCGGGCCGGTGGCCGATGCGCTGCGCGCGGCCGGGACCGGCGCGGTGATCGGCACGCCGGTCGTCGTCGACGACGGCGTGTGGGGCCTGTTGCTCGGCGGCCAGCATGTCGGCGCGGCGCTGGCCGCCGACGTCGAGCAGCGGCTCGCGCCGTTCGCCGGCCTGGTCGCCTCCCGCGTCGGGAGCATGGCGCGCAGGAGGGAGCTCGCGCGGCTGGCCGACGAGCAGGCGTCGCTGCGCCGCGTCGCGACCCTTGTCGCCCGCGGCGTCCCGACCTCTGAGCTGTTGGCGGCGATGACGCGCGAGATCGGCCTGCTGCTCGACCTCGACATGCTGCACCTCGCGCGCTACGACGAGGACGGCGACGCCCACGGCGTGGCCAGCTGGTCGCGGCACGGCAACCCGATCCCGCTCGGCATCGTCACCTCCGACGAGGGCCAGAGCATCCCGTCGCTCGTCCTGCGCACCGGCCGCCAGGTGCGCGTCTCGGATTACGAGAGCGTCGCGAGCGCGATTGCCGAGCGGCTGGACGTGCTGGGGACGCACACCGTGGTCGGCGTGCCGCTGCGCGTCGACGGGCGCCTTTGGGGCGTGCTCGGGGCGGCGGCCGCCGACGACCGCCGGCTACCGGAGAACGTCGGCGACCGCATCGCCGCGTTCTCCGAGCTGTTGGCGACCGCGATCGGCAACCTCGAGGCGCGGGAGGCGCGGGCGCGCCTGAACCAGGAGCACGAGGCGCTGCGCGACATCGCCACGCTCGTCGCCCACGACGTCGCGCCCAACGAGCTGTTCGCCGAGGTCGCGGCGGCGATCGGCCACCTGCTGGGCGCCGACTTCGCGGCGCTCACCCCGTTCGACGACGACGAGACCTGGGTCGCCGCGGCGTGGTCGCCCCGCGGTGACCACCCGCAGATCGACCAGCGCTTCCCGATCGCGCCCGACACCCTGGCCTACGCGATCAGGGCCACCGGCCGGCCGGCGCGCGTGGACCTGTTCGAAGACGCCGCCGGCGAGCTGACACGCTTCGTCCGTGATGTCCTCGGCGCTCGCTCAGCGGCCGGCGCGCCGATCGTCGTCGGCGGCCGCGTGTGGGGCGCGCTGATCGTGCACACGACCGCCGAGCGCCGGCTGCCCAAGGACACCACCGCTCGGCTGGAGCGGTTCAGTGAGTTGGTCGCCACGGCGATCGGCAACAGCGAGGCACGTGCCGAGCTCAAGGCGCTGGCCGACGAGCAAGCCGCGCTGCGGCGCGTGGCGACGCTCGTCGCCTACGCGGCTCCCGCCGAAGCGGTCTTCGCCGCCGTCGGCCGGGAGCTCGGCGGGCTGCTGTGGGACATGCCGACACAGGTTGTCCGCTACGACGAGGACGGAGACGCGACGGTCCTCGCGGGCTGGGGCGACAGCATCACGCCCGCCGGGCAGCGCGTCTCGCTCGAGGGCGACAGCGTCTCGTCGCTGGTCAAGCGCGCCGGCGCGCCCGTGCGCATCTCGGCCGACCAATGGAGCGGCCCGCTCGGCGAGTACGCGCTCAGCTTCGGACTGCGCTGGGGCGTCGGCGCGCCGATCATGGTCGACGGTCGCGTCTGGGGGGCGATGACGATCGTCAGTCGCCAGCGGGAGCCGTTCCCCGCCGACACCGAGCAACGGATCGCGCGGTTCGCCGAGCTCGTCGCCGCGGCGATCTCCAATCTCGAGGCGCGCGACGCGCTCGCGGCCTCGCGCGCCCGGGTTGTCGCCGCGGCCGACGACGAGCGCCAGCGCGTCGTCCACGACCTCCACGACGGCGCTCAGCAGCGCCTCGTGCACACGATCGTCACGCTGAAGCTGGCGCTGAAGATGCTGGACGAGCGGCCCGAAGAGGGCCGCGAGTTCGTCGCCGAGGGGCTGGAGCAGGCCGAGCAGGCGACCCGGGAACTACGCGACCTCGTCCACGGCATCCTGCCCCGGGTCCTCACCGTCGGCGGGTTGCGTGCTGCCGTCACCACACTCGCCGCGCGGATGACGATCCCGGTGGGAGTCGACGTATGGATTCCTCGGCTGGACGGCGGCGTCGAAGGGGCGGCGTACTTCGTCGTGGCCGAGGCGCTGACGAACGTCGCCAAGCACGCTGCGGCGACGCGGGCCGACGTCCGCGCGCGCGTCGTGGACGGCATGCTGCAGGTCGCCGTCCGCGACGACGGCGCCGGCGGCGCGCGGTCCGACGGCCGCGGACTGCTCGGCCTCGCCGACCGTCTCGCCGTGCTCCAAGGCCGGCTCACCGTCGACAGTCCGCCCCTGCGCGGGACAACCGTCTCCGCCACGATCCCCATCGCCGGGATCGTTGAGGCCGAGTTTCGCTGAATAGGATGGCGCCGTGTCCACGCTCACCCTGCTGCACAACCCGCACTGCCCGACCTCGGTCCACGCCCTCGACGCTCTACAACACGCCGGCCACGAGGTCACCGTCCGCAAGTACCTGCTCGTCGCCGAGCGCTTGTCGGAGGCGGAGGTGCGCTCGCTCGCCGAGCGCCTGCAGGGTGACCCGCCGGACGCGCTGATCCGCCGCGACAAGAAGTACAAGGAGCTCGGCCTCGACGCCGACGGCCTCGACATCGACGCGGTCGTGGCGATCCTGGTCGAGCACCCCGCGCTGTTGCAGCGGCCGATCCTCGACGACGGCACCGCGGTGATGATCGGGCGCCCTCGCACCCGCGCAGCCGAGTGGGCGCAAACGGGTCGCGTCAGCTGACGTTCATCTGACAAAGGCCGGCGGGTTCACAGCACCGTCACGGATCCGGGGGCGGGGTCGCGTTAGATCGCGCGGTCTCCCCGCAGTACCTCTCTCAATAGGAGCCCGGATGCTCGAACCCCGTCCGCGCACGCTTCTGCGTGCGTTCATCGCCGCGGCCGCCATGGCCCTGGCCGCGCCGTCCCTTGCGGGCGCCGCCGATCAGTTGAACCTGATCGACAAGACCGAGCCGGTCGGCCCCGGCATCACCCTCAAGCACCAGAAGTTCCTCAACTCGTCCGGCTGGTACGACGAGCAGGTGCTGACCGTCGACCTGTCCAACAGCGCGGTCAAGTCCGACCTGCTGACGGCGCCGCACGTCGCGCAGGGCGAGGCGCTCTCCAGCATGGCCAGCCGCGCCGGCGCGGCCGCCGGCGTCAACGGCGACTTCTTCGACATCGACTCGACGCAGGCGTCGCTCGGCGGCGAGATCCAGGCCGGTCAGCTGATCAAGAGCGCCGACGCCAGCGGCTGGGCGCACGTGGGCGTGAGCAAGAGCGGCCTCGGGCAGCTCGTCGACCTGACGCTGCAGGCGAGCGCCGACCTCAACGGCACCGTCAAGCCGATCCTCACGCTCAACGCGGCCAACTCGGGCGGCGTCCCGGCCGGCAGCATCATCGCCTACACGTCCGCGTGGGGCAGCCAGATCCGCAGCCGCAGCGTGGCGGGCGTGGCCAACGTCGCCGAGGTCCTGGTGCAGGACGACAAGGTCGTCGAGGTTCACACCTCCGCCGGCACCGGCGCGATCCCGGACGGCGCGTACTACCTCGTCGGCCGCGACGCCGGCGCCGACGCCATCAAGGCGCTCAAGCCGGGCGATCCGGTCAAGCTGACCTACGGCCTCAAGGACTCGGCCGCGCAGCAGATGCAGTGGGCGATCGGCACCAACAAGCCGCTGATCCAGAACGGCGTCGCCGTGCCGCAGGGGGACACGTCCGTCGCCCCGCGCACCGCGATCGGCTTCAAGGACGGCGGGAAGACGATGTTCCTGCTGATCACGGACGGACGGCAGACGCAGGCCGCCCTGGGAACGACGCTCGCGCAGACCGCGCAGATGCTGCTCGACCTCGGTGCCGACACCGGCCTGAACCTCGACGGCGGCGGCTCGACGACGCTCGTCGCGCGCCCGCTCGGCGGCACCGTCGCGACCCTGCGCAACACGCCCTCCGACGGCCAGGAGCGCGCCGATCCGACCGGCATCGGCCTCTTCGTCGGCGCCGGCAACGGCAAGGTCGGCTCGATCGTCGTCTCGCCCGAGGAGCCGCGGATCTTCCCGGGGCTGCACCGCACGCTGACCGGCGTCGGGCTCGACGATCACCAGACGCGCGTCAGCGGCGCGACGTGGACGCGCAACGTGCAAGCGCCCGCCGACGCCAAGGACGACATCACGGCCACGGCCACGATCGACGGCGTCACCCAGGACACGAAGGTCCACGTCCTTCACCCGCTGCGGACGCTCGAGCTCTCGAGCAACCGCCTCTCCTACGCCGACGCGACGGCGAACCTCGCGCAGACGCTGAAGGTCGTCGGCCGCGACGACCAGGGCTACACCGCCCCGATCGAGCTGCAGGACATGACCCTCGACTACGACCACGACCTGATCAAGGTCGAGGAGACCGAGGCGGGCGCGCTGAAGATCACGCCGCTGAAGGCGGGCGGCACGACGCTGGACGTCAAGGTCGCAGACCAGGAGGAGAAGCTCCCGATCACGATCGGCGTCGTCCAGAACAACGTCTACACCTTCAACCACGCCGACGAGGCGACGCGCTGGAACACCAACGGCACCGTCGCGGCCAACCAGAAGATCGACGTCGACGGCTCCGGCAACCTGCGCCTGACCTACAAGGCCGAGCGCAACTCCGGGATCAGCGCCAAGACGGGCTTCACCATCGCGGTCCCGGGCGCCCCGCTGCGCCTGCACCTGAAGTTCACGAGCACGCAGGCGCTGCAGTTCACCTACCTCTCGTGGCGTGACGCGGGCAACGTGTCGAGCGGTCCGCTCGGCGCGCCCGTCAAGGTCGGCGACAACGACGTCGTCTTCACGCTGCCGTCGACGACGAAGTTCCCGATCACGATCACCTCGTCGCAGGTGATCGAGACCAACGCGGCGCTGCAGAAGGACGGCGTCGTCGTGTTCAAGAGCATCGACGCGGACTACTCGGCGACCGTCGCGAGCCCGCCCGCCGACCCGCTCAAGCCCGACGCGCTGTTCTCGGCGGACGGCACCACCAATGGCAAGGACGACTGGTCCTTCGGCACGCTCTCCGACGTGCAGTTCACGGCCGCCAACCCGACGCTGGCGAAGGTCGGCGTGGCCGCGATCGAGCGCATCCGCAAGACCAACCCGGACCTGATCGTCCTCAACGGTGACATCACCGACAACGGCGCGGCCGAGGACGTCGCGCTCGCGCGCACGACGCTCGAGCAGGGCGGCTGCCAGCTGATCCCGCTCCAGTCGACGATCGGCAAGGACGACCCGCCGGCCCCGACCGCGGACAAGACCCCGTGCTACTACGTCCCGGGCAACCACGAGTCCTACCGCGCCGGCGCCCAGGGCGACCTCGCGCCGTTCATCGCGCAGTTCGGCCAGCCCTACGGCACGTTCGATCACAACGGGACGCGCTTCATCCTGCTGGCGAGCTCCTACGGCAGCCTGCGCAGCACCAACTGGGCGCAGATGCCGATGTTCCAGGCGGCGCTCGACGACGCCAAGACCAACCCGGCGGTCAAGAACGTCATGGTCTTCGCCCACCACCCGGTGGACGATCCGGCGGAGACGGACGCTTCGCAGCTCGGCGACCGCGGCGAGGTCGCGCTCGTCGAGAAGATGCTGTCCGACTTCCGCACGGCCTCCAACAAGGGCGTGTCGATGGTCGGCTCGCACGCGCAGATCGCCGACGTGCACCGCATCGAGGGCGTGCCGTACACGGTGCTGCCGTCCTCGGGCAAGGACCCGTACGGCACGCCGGATCGCGGCGGCTTCACGGGTTGGCTCGACTGGCATGTCGACAAGGACGCGAGCGCCGGCCAGCAGTGGCTGACCGCTGACGTCCGCGCGTTCGCGCAGTCGATCACGCTGGATGCTCCGGCCGTGCTGGAGGCGGGCGACAGCGCGCAGCTCGACGGCTCGATCGTCCAGCCGCAGGGCGTCACCAACGGCACGCGCGTCGTGCCGCTGCGCTACCCGATGTCGGTCCACTTCAGCGGCTCGGACAACCTGGCGATCGGTACCGACGTCGCGGCCGCCAAGGCCGCCGGCAAGGCCGCGATCCTGGACCCGCTCACCCGCAAGCTCACCGGCCTGCACACGGGCGATGTCACGGTGCGGGTCACCAACGACTCGATGCGGGAGTACACCGACGAGGCGTCGCTGGCGCCGATCACCACGGAGAAGACGATCCACGTGCAGGTCACGCACGTCGGGTCCGACGCTCCGGTCGGCGGGCAGGTCCCGGCGACGCTCGCGCTGACGGTCGGCGGGGTGGGCGGGGGCGGAGTCACTTTCGGCGCGTTCGCGCCGGGCGTGACGAAGGACTACACCGCCTCGACGACCGCCAACGTCACCTCGACGGCCGGCGACGCGGCGCTGACGGCCACGGCCGCCACGCTCGCCAACGGCGCGTTCAAGCTGGCGACGCCGGTCGCGATCACCCCGGAGAAGACGGCCTGGAGCGGCCCGGTCACCAATGACGCGTTCGCGATCGCCTTCAAGCAGTCGATCGCCGCGACCGATCCGCTGCGCACGGGCAACTACAGCGCCGCGGTCACCTTCACGCTGGCGACCACGACGCCGTAGTCATGTGGCTCAGGGAGCGAGCGCCTCGTGCGCTCGCTCCCCGTAGTACTCGAAGATCTCCGCGATCCGGCCGTCACGGAAGGTGACGCGCAGGCAGAGGTCGTTCTCGTAGCCGCGCCCGTCGCGCAGCCCGGCGGTCATGTGCTCCTCGACGAACGCGACGTCCGCGTCGGTCGTCTGGTGGAAGCGCACGTTCTCGACCTTGATCCATTCGGCGAGCGTGGCGAAGCCGGTGAAGAGCGCGCGGAGCTCGTCATGGCCGGTGACGACCGCGGGGAAGCCGGCGATCGGGTACGCGACCTCGTAGCGGCCGTCTTCGTGCCAGTGGCTCAGGAACGTGTCGATGTCACCGGCGTAGAGGGCGGCGCCGGAGGCGTGCCAGGTGCGTTCGTTGGCCGTGGGTGCGAGGGTCTTGGTCATGGGTGGACGGTCCCACCGCTCCGGGGCGGGAACATCAGGGGAACCCCTGCAATAGCCTGAGCGCGTGCCCGAGCTGTTTGGACGTGGGGCTGAGCTCGAGGCGCTGGAAGGCGTGCTCGATGCTGTCGCTCGCGGTGGATCGCGGCTCGTGCTCGTCCGCGGCGAGGCCGGGATCGGCAAGACCGCGCTGCTTTCGGTGTTGCGCTCGCGCGCGGTCGCGTTGCGGTTCGTGGTCTGCGAGGGGCGTGCGAGCGAGCTGGAGCGAGACGTGCCGCTCGTGCCGATCCTGGACGCGCTCGGTGGGTCTCTGGTGTCGTCCGGCTCGGGGGCCGAGCGCTGGCGGGCGTACCGGGAGCTCGGCGAGCGCGTGGCATCGGTGGCGTCCGGGCGCCCGCTGCTGCTGCTGGTCGACGACGTCCACTGGGCCGACCCGGCGACGCTCGAGTTCCTCGATCACCTGCTGCGACGACCGCCTGAAGCTTCCCTGTTGCTCGCTCTGGGCCTGCGCCCGTCGCCGGTCGCGGACCGCTTGCTGGCCGCGCGGCGGGCGAGCGGGGCGATCGAGCTGGTCTCGCTCGACCTTGCGCCGCTGGAGCGGGAGGTCGCCGAGGCGCTGCTGGCGGACGTCGTCGACGCCGACCGCGTGTTCGAGGCTTCCGGCGGCAATCCGTTGCTGCTCCAGGAGCTCGCGCGCTCGGGCGGCGGCGTGCCGGGCGGGATCGTCGCGGCGGTGCAGGCGGAAGTGGCGGCATTGCCCGAGGACGCGCAGCGGCTTCTGCGCGCGGGCGCGATCGCCGGGGACCCGTTCGACCTCGACGTCGCGATTGGCATCGCGGACCTCGACCTGTCGCGGGCGCTCGGCGCCCTCGATGCGCTGGAAGCGGCGACGCTCGTGCGCTCGGAGTTGGCCGCCCGGCGGTTCGCGTTTCGGCATCCCGTCGTGCGCGGCGCCGTCTACGAGGGGCTCGGGTCCGGGGCGCGGGTGAGCGGGCACGCGGCGGCGGCGCGCGTGCTCGCCGGCTTCGGCGCGGCGCTGCCGGTGCGCGCGCACCATCTCGCGTTCGCGGCGGTGCCGGGGGATCTCGACGCGGCGCGGATCCTTCGGGCGGCGGCGGGTGAGGTTCGCGCGCAGGCGCCGGGCGTCGCCGCGGACTGGCTGCTCGCCGCTCGGCGCGCCGATCCGCGCGGCGCGGATCTCGCTGACCTCGCCGAGACACTGGTCGAGGCGGGTCGGCTGACGGACGCGCTCGCGATCGCCGGGGATTCCGCGGAGCCGCGAATGGCGGTCGCCGCGGCGAGCGTCGAGCGCCGGCTCGGCCGCCACGACGCCGCGCGGCTGCGGCTACGACGCGCGCTGGACGCGGCGGCGACGCCCGAAGTCGCCGCGCGGGTGAGCGCCGATCTCGCGGTCGCCGCCTACCAGCGCGGCGAGTACGCCGAGATGCGCGGCTGGGCGTTTCGAGCCGCGGACGGGACGTCCGGGGCGGTCCGCGCGATCGCGGCAACGCTGCTCGCCGTCGGTGATGCGTTCGCGGGTGAGCCGTTGGCCGGCACGTCTGGGCTCGGCGATGCCGTCGCCGACGACGAGCTCGGGGCACTGGCCGAGCCGGCGATGGCGATCTCCTGGGGTCTGCTCGCACTCGACCGGCTGCCGGACGGGCTTGCCGCGGCGCGGCGGATCGCAGCGGCGGCGCGCCGGAGCGGCAACGGGGCCGCTGCGATCCCGCACGACCTCGCGGCCGTGCTCGCACTCGGGCTGCTGGGACGGATCGCCGAGGCCGAGCCGCTGGCCGACGCCGCGGAGCAGTCGGCGCGGGTGAGCGGCAACGCCCAGCTCGTCCAGTGGGCGCTGTGGCTCGACGCGTGGGTACTGCTGGAGCGCGGGCGCCTCGATCCGGCGCTGGCGGCCGCGACCGAGAGCGTCGAGCTCGCCCAGCAGCTCGACGACTCGGCGTCGGCGATCGTCGCCCGCGCCGTGCTCGGCGCGGTCTTGATCGCGCGCGGCTCGCACGCCGAAGGCCGCCCGCTCGTGGCCGCGTATGACATCGACCACGGGTGGGTCTGCCGCTGGGCGCCGGTACTGGTCGAGAGTGACATCGCGCTCGGCGACCTCGCGGCGGCACGAGGGCACGCTGAGCGCGCCGCGAGCCTCGCGCCTGCCAGCGGCATGGCGGGCGCCCGCGCAGCGGCGGCGCGCGCGCAAGCGCTCGTCGCATTGGCCGAGGAGGGGAGCGGCTGGGCCGCCGCCGCGCCGCTCGCCGCCGGGCTCGCCCTCCAAGCGATCGCCGAGGCTGAGTCCGCCGGGGCGGCGCTCGAGGCCGCGCGGGCGCATCTCCTCGCCGGGCGGGCACTGCTCGCCCACGATCGCGACGCCGGCATCGCCCAGCTCCGGACCGCGGAGGAGGCGGCTGTGCGGTGTGGTGCGCCGCGAGTGGCCGAAGAGGCGGTGCTCGTGCTGCGTCAAAGCGGCGTGCGCGTCGGGCGCGGCGGTCCGCGGGCGCCCGGGGGCGAGGGCTTGGGCGCCTTGAGTCCGCGTGAGCGCGAGGTCGCCCAACTCGTGGCCGAAGGGCTCACCAATCGAGAGATCGGCGCTCGCCTCTACCTGAGCGAGAAGACGATCGAGACGCACCTCACGCGCGTGTTCGCCAAGCTCGGATTGCGCTCGCGGGCCCAGGTCGCCGCGACCGTCTCACGCGCGGGTTGACTCACACGCACATTCGTTTCACCTTTTCACTGTGCGTGGAGAAACGGCTCCGGCGATTGCGACGCAAGCCGCATGAGTAACGCCCCATTGCCGAATTAGGCTTTCCGTAGACGGCGGGACACTTCTACTGTCGACCACGACGCCGTAGAACCCACCGAGCGTCGATCAGGACGCGTCGTCACCGCCCGTGGCGGCCTTGCGCAGCACGTGTTCGCAGTCGGCGGCGACGTCGTCCTTGAAGTCGGCGAGGACGGTGTCGTCACCCGCGCCGCAGGCGATCTTGTCCTCGCTGCCGTCGCGGGCGTGGATCACGTCGTCGCCCGGGCCGGCGTCGATCGTGTCGGTCTTCCCGCCGCGGCCCTTGGCCCAGATCTTGTCGTTGCCGTCGCCGCCGAGGATCGTGTCCGACCCCGCGCGGCCTTCGATGCGATCGTCGCCGGCACCGCCGTCGAGCGTGTCGGCCCCGCGCCCGCCGCGCAGGACGTCGTTGCCGTCGCCGCCGGAGATCTGGTCGTCCCCGTCGCCGCCGTAGAGGCGGTCGGGAGCGGCGAGACCGGCGATCGTGTCATCGCCCGCGAAACCGAAGATGACGTCGATGCCAGGCGTGCCGACGAGCGTGTCGTTGCCCGCCGTCCCGCGGACGACGTTGACGGGCGTGGTGGTCTGCGCGGATGCCGCGGCCGGAACCGCCAGCGCGGCGGCGGCGGCGAGCAGGGCGGTGGTCATGCGATGCAATTGGTGCCTCCCGTGGTGAGGTGTTCGGACACCCGTTGAGACCGGGGTCGCCGCGGGAGGTTGCAATCAAGCGCCGGAGATTCGCTCGCGGAGCCGGTCCCGGCGGGTGGGCTCGTCGTCGTCCGGGGTCGCGGTGGGCGTCGGCGTGGGGGAGGGAGTCGCGATCGGGGTCGGGGTGGCCGTGGGCGTCGGTTGGGCGTTGCCGTCGCGGATGCGCTCGGCGGCCGCCTTCGGATGTTCGAGCGCGGCGCGCCGCTGTTCCGGCGTCGCATCCTTGGCCGCTCCGACCACCGCGCGCTGCTCGGCGGGGGTGAGTTGGGCTGCGTCCCGGCGTTCCGCGGGCGTGAGGCCGGCGGTGGCATCGACGGCGGCGCGGCGCTGCTCGGCCGTGAGCTTCGACGCGGCTTCGAGTGCCGCCTTGCGCTGCGCTGGCGTGAGCTTCGACGCGGCTTCGAGTGCCGCCCTGCGCTGCGCGGGGGTGAGCTTCGACGCGGCTTCGAGTGCCGCCCTGCGCTGCGCGGGGGTGAGCTTCGACGCGGCCTGCAGCGCCGCCTTCCGCTGCGCGGGCGTGAGCTTCGACGCGGCCTGCAGCGCCGCCCTGCGCTGCGCAGGGGTGAGGTTGGCGGCGGCCTTGATCGCGGCGCGCCGCTGGGCGGGCGTGAAGTCGGCGGACGCGCGGCGGGCGGCCCGGCGCTGCGCGAGCGTCAGACCCGCGGAGGCGCGGCGCTGGGCGAGCGCGGGCTTGGCGGACGCGCGGCGCGCAGCCCGGCGCTGC
>NZ_JAPDOD010000066.1 GCF_027587205.1 Solirubrobacter ginsenosidimutans | reverse complement strand
CGGTGGGCGGCGCGGGGCGGTGCGCGGCGCGGGCCTGGCGCGGCGCCGGCCTGCGGCTCGGGCGCGGGCCAGAGGCGGCGCTAGGCGCGGAGGCGGTCCTTCAAGCGGTAGAGCGCGATCAGCGTCTTTGAGTCCATCGTCTCGTCGAGGATCGCGTCCAGGTCCGAGAGCGGGCGCAGTTCGATGTCGATGCGCTCGTTCTCTTCGAGCACAGGACGCTCGTCGACGTCGGAGATGCCCGTCGCGAGGAAGAGATGGATGATCTCGTCCGCGAAGCCCGGCGAGGTGTAGAAGGCGCCGAGCGAATCCCAGTGGGCGGCCTGCTTGCCGATCTCCTCGGCGAGTTCGCGGCGGGCGGCCTCGACGGGGTTCTCGCCCTCGACGTCGAGCTTGCCGGCGGGAATCTCGAGCATGTCCGGGAGCCCGATCGCCTCGCGCGGCTGGCGCACGAACCACAGCCGCTCGTCGTCGTCGAGGACCACGATGCCGACCGCGCCGGGGTGCGACACGAGCTCGCGGTGGACGATCTCGCCGTCCTCGTGGCGGAACGTGTCACGCCGCACGGCGATGAACTTGCCGTCGAACAGGCTCTCCGTGCCAAGGCGCTCGAACTCGGAACTCATGCCACCGCCGCTTCGTCGAGGAGGGTGAACGCGACGTCGAGCATCGAGTCCAGGGCGGCGACCGAGACGCGCTCGGTCGGCTCGTGGTTGTGCTCGGTGCCGTTGGCCACGTTGATCGTGGGGATGCCGGCCGCTTCGAGCACGTTCGCGTCCGAAGCGCCGCCGGTGGCGATGCGCTTGGGCTCGTAGCCGTGCGCGCGGAGCGCCGCCTCAGCGGCGACGACGGCCGGCGACGACGGCTTGGAGCGGTAGCCGACGACCTGCTTCTCGGTGATCACGTCGACGTCGCACTCGCCGTGGCTGGCGCCGTCCTGGAGCGCGTCGATCATCGCCGCCAGCACCTCGTCGGCCTTGTCGGCATCGACCGAGCGGACCTCGGCGAACAGGCGAGCACGCTCCGGAACGACGTTGGTCGACTCGACGCCGCCGTGGAAGTAACCGATGTTGGCGGTCGTCTGCTCGTCGATGCGCGCGTGGGGCATCGCGACCGCGGCGTGGGCGGCGGCGAGGATGGCTGAATGGCCGGCCTCGGGGCGCAGCCCGGCGTGGGCGGACTTGCCGTGGAACTCGGCCTCGACGCGGTACAGCGTGGGTGAGGCGGTGACGAGCTCGCCAATCGCGGTCGCGTGGTCGAAGACGTACCCGAACTCGGAGCGCAACTGCGCCGCGTCGAAGCGCTTGGCCCCCTGGAGGCCGACCTCCTCCGCGACGGTGAAGAGCAGTTCGAGGCCGACCGGCGACCCTTCGACGCTGCAGCGGCGCGCCAGGGCCAGGATCATCGCCACCGCGGACTTGTTGTCCGCGCCGAGGATGCCGGCGTTCGCGTTCTCCCAGCCGTCGTCGACGAGCACCGGCTCGATCGGCGCGACCGGCGGCACCGTATCCAGGTGCGCGCACAGCAGGACGGTCCGTTCCGACCGCCCGCTGACGCGCGCCAGCAGGTTGCCCGCCTCGTCGGCCTCGACCTCGAGCCCCATCCCGCGCAGCTCACGGGTGACGCGCTCGGCGCACGCCGCCTCCTCCCACGAGGGGCTGGGGATGCGGCAGAGCTCCGCGAAGAGCTCTCCCTGCCTGGTCTTCTCCGACTCGCTGGCCGGCCTCACCGAGCGGCGGCCGGCTCTTCGGCGGCGACCTCTTCGGGCCGCTGCGCCTTCGCCCGCTCCAGCGCCGCCTCCACGAAGTCGCGGAACAGCGGTGCCGGGCGCTCCGGCCGGGACTTGAACTCCGGGTGGTACTGGGACGCGACGAAGAACGGGTGGTCGGGGATCTCGATGATCTCGACCAGACGCTCGTCCGGCGACGTTCCCGAGCACACGAGCCCGGCCGCCTCGATCCGCTTGCGCAGGAAGTTGTTGACCTCGTAACGGTGGCGGTGGCGCTCGTAGATGACCGCCTCGCCGTAGATCTCGCGCGCCCGCGTGTTCGGGTGCAGCTTGATCGGGTCCGCGCCCAAACGCATCGTGCCGCCCATGTCCGCGACTTCCTTCTGCTCGGGCAGCAGGTCGATCACCGGGTAGGGCGTCTCGGGGTCGAACTCGGTCGAGTTCGCGCCGTCCATCCCGACGACGTGGCGCGCGAAGTCCGCGACCGCCATCTGCATCCCGAGGCAGATCCCGAGGAACGGGATCTTCTGTTCGCGCGCGATCCGCGCCGCTGTGATCTTGCCCTCGATGCCACGCACGCCGAAACCGCCCGGGATCAGGATCCCGTCCGCGCCGTGCAGGCGCGCGCGGACCTCGCCGTCGTCCAGCGTCTCGGAGTCCACCCAGTCGATCTCGATCCCGCGGCCGTGCTGGAAGCCCGAATGGCGCAGCGCTTCCACGACGGACAGGTACGCGTCCTCGAGCTGGACGTACTTGCCGACCAGCGCGATCTTCACCGGCGGGGCGCTCTGCGCCTCGGTGGCGCCGCGGACGAGTTTCTCCCACCCGCTGAGCTCGGGCTCGGCGGCCTCGAGACCGAAGTGCTCGAGGATGAAGTCGTCCACGCCTTCGGCGCGGTAGTAGAGCGGGATCTTGTAGATGTTGTCGACGTCGCGACCGGAGACGATCGCCTCGCCGGGCAGCGAGGCGAACAGCGCGATCTTCTTGCGCACGTCCTGCGGCAGACCGCCCTCGGAGCGCGCGATGATCATGTCCGGCGCGATACCGATGCGGCGCAGCTCGTTCACGGAGTGCTGCGTCGGCTTCGTCTTGAGCTCACCCGCGTGGCCGATGTAGGGCACGAGCGTCAGGTGGATGAACATGACGTTGCGGCGCCCGACGTCCACGGGGAACTGGCGGATCGCCTCCAGGAACGGCAGCGACTCGATGTCGCCGACCGTGCCGCCGATCTCGGTGATGACGACGTCGACGTCCTGCGTCTCGCCGATCAGCCGGATCCGGTGCTTGATCTCGTCGGTGATGTGCGGGACGACCTGCACCGTGCCGCCGAGGTAGTCACCCCGGCGCTCCTTGCGAATGACCGAGTTGTAGACCGCGCCGGCCGTGACGTTCGACGCCCGCGACGTGTTCGCGTCGGTGTAGCGCTCGTAGTGGCCGAGATCGAGATCGGTCTCCGCCCCGTCCTCGGTGACGAACACCTCTCCGTGCTGGAACGGCGACATCGTCCCGGGATCGATGTTGATGTACGGATCGAACTTCTGCAGCGCGACCTTCAGGCCGCGTGAGACGAGGATTCGACCGATGGAGGCGGCGGCGATGCCCTTCCCGAGAGAAGAGACCACTCCCCCAGTGACGAAGATGTAACGGGTTCGTGGCCTGGATTCGGGCATGCGTTCTCCTTGAAGCTCTCCCCAGTGAGGATAGAGCGGCATCCGGCGGCGACCAGTCATCAGGCTGCTTTCAGTAGTTCTTTCGCGTGACGGCGAGCCGCGGCGTCCTCGCGGTCGGCGCCCAGCATCCGCACCAGCTCGCCCACCACGTCGCCCTTGCGGAGCTCGGTGACGGTGGTCCGGGCGGTCTCGCCCGATGTGTCCTTGACGATCGTGAAGTGGCGGTCGGCGAGCGACGCGATCTGCGGAAGGTGCGTGATGCAGATGACCTGGCGCCCTGCCGCGAGCGTGCGCAGCTGCTCGCCGACGGCGCGGGCGGTCTGGCCGCCGATGCCGGCGTCGACCTCGTCGAACACCAGCGTGCCCGGGCCCGCCTCGGCGGCGGCGCCCATCAGTGCGAGCATCACCCGGGACAGCTCGCCGCCGGACGCGGTCTCGCGCAGCGGACCCGCAGGTACGCCGGGGTTCGGCGCGATCAGGAACTCGATCTCGTCGCCGCCGGTCGGCCCGAACTCCTCTCGCGGCGCGAGCGCGGCCGTGAACTCCGCGCCGTCCATCGCCAGCGCCCCGAGGCGCTCGACGACGGCCTTCGCCAGCGCGACACCCGCCTTCTCGCGGGCCTTGCGCAACTGCCTCGCACGATCGGCGAGCTCCGCCCGCGCGACTTCGAGCGCGCGCTCAGCCTCCTCGATCGCCTCCTCGACGCCCACCAGTTCAGCGTGCCTCGCGCGGCAGGCGGCGGCGTGCTCGAGCACCGCGGCGATCGTGCCGCCGTGCTTGCGCTTGAGGCGATCAAGCAACGCGAGCCGCTCCTCGACCTCGTCCAACCGACCGGGCGCCGCGTCGATCCCCTCCGCATAGCGATGGAGTTCATGCACCAGGTCCTCGGCTTCGAGGGACAGGGCCCGCACCCGAGCGGCCAGCGCGTCGAGCTCGCCGTCCACCCCACCCGCCGCCTCCAGCGTGTGCGCCGCCGCGGCGAGTGCGAGCGAGGCGCCTCCGCCGTCCTCCTCACCGCCGGCGAGCGCGCCGACGCCGGCGCCCGCGGCGGAGCGCAGCGCCTCGACATGACGCAGGCGCCCGCGCTCGGCCTCCAGCGCGGCCTCTTCCTCCTCGCTAGGGTCGGCCCGGTCGATCTCCTGGAGCTCCCACTCGAGCAGGTCCAGCTCGCGGTCGCGCGCGCCCGCTCGCTCGCGCAGCTCGTTGAGTCGCGCGAACAGGCCGCGCTCGCGCTGGTAGGCCTCCCGGAACGCCTCGCGGCGGGCGGCCTGCGGCGGCCCGGCGAACCCGTCCAAGATCTCGAGCTGCGACGACGCCAGCATCAGCTTGCGATGCTCGTGCTGGCCGTAGAACGACAGCAGCGCGGTGCCTGCGTCGCGTAGGTCGGCAGCGGTCGCGCTCCGGCCGCCGAGGTAGGCCCGCGTGCGCCCTTCGGCGCTGACGCGGCGCGCGAGGACGAGCTCCTCCGCGTCCTCGGCCAAGCGTTCCCCCAAGGCCTCGCGCACCTCGTCGGGAAGGGAGAACACGCCCTCCACGTACGCTTCCGCCGCCCCAGGCCTGACGATCCCCGAGCGCGGCTTGCCGCCGAGCAGCAGATCCAGCGCGTGCGCGAGCACGGTCTTGCCCGCCCCGGTCTCTCCCGTGAGGACGTTCAAGCCCGGACCGAGGCACAGCTCGGCCCGTTCGATGAGCAGGAGGTTCTCGACGCGGAGTTCGTGGAGCACGACATGGGGTCTACCAGTGGGTCCCGACGGATCGAGCGCGTTCTCCGAACGAGCGCGGGAATTAATACGAAGACGACACAGTGTCGACGCAATGCGCGCGGCTTTTGTCTGGCCTGCCGGCCGGCGGCCGAGACGCAATCGCCGGCGGGTCGCGCAAGATCCGCGAGCGCTAGCGGGCGAGCCGGCCGAAGCGCTCGCGCAGGCGGTGATAGAAGGACGCGCCCGGGATCTGGGCGAGCGTGCCGTAGCTCTGGCCGAACTCGATGTGGATGTCCTCGCCGGGTTTGAGCTCGAGCGTCGGGCGGCCGTCGACGTGGACTTCCACGGCTTCTTCGCGAGATGCGTTGTTGATTGTCAGTTCGTCGTCCGGAGCGACGACCAATGATCGAGCCGTCAAAGAATGCGGAGCGATGAATGACACGACATAGCCCTTCACCCCCCACGCGAGGACCGGCCCGCCGTTGGCGAGGTTGTAGCCGGTCGAGCCCTGCGGCGTGGAGATCACGAGCCCGTCGCAGCGCACGCGGCCGATCTCCTCCCCCGCGAGCGCGTAGGCGAGATCCGCGACGCGCAGGCCCGCCTTGCGGTGCACGGAGATGTCGTTGAGGGCGCTCCAGGTGCCGTCGGGGCGTCCGACCGAGATCGTCGGCAGCTCGATGGTGTCGAACTCGCCGGCGAACGCGCGGGCGAAATCCTCCGCGAGCCCGTTGGGATCGATCGTGGCCAGGAAGCCGACCTCGCCGTAATTGACCGCGAAGACCGGAACGCCGGTGCCGGCGTAGCGCCGCAGCGCCGTCAGGATCGTGCCGTCTCCGCCGAGGACGATGCAGAGGTCGACCGCATCCCCGAGCTCGGGGACGATCTCGAGGAACGGGGCGAGCTCGATCCCGTGCTTGGCGGCCTCGTCCTCGGTGAAATGGAGCGTGACGCGGCGGGAGCGCGCGATCTCGATCAGCGTGCGGACGGCCTCCGTCGTCTCGCCGGGGCGGCGGTGGGTGATGACGGCGGCGACGCTCACCACGCCTGCACTTCCGCGATCGCGCCCGCGCGGGTGCCTTCGGCGAGCCACAGGAACGTCTCGCGGTTCCCGGACGGCCCCGCGAGGGCGGACGGCGCGCTGCCCATGACCGCGGCGCCCAGCTCGCGAGCGGCCTGTGCGACGTCGTTGACGACCTCCAGGCGCAGGTCCGGATCCTTGACCACGCCGCCCTTGCCGATCCGGTCGCGCCCGACCTCGAACTGCGGCTTGACCATCGCGAGGCAGTCGAACGGATCGGCGGTGGCGCCGAGGACCGCGGGCAGGACCTTGCGCAGCGAGATGAAAGAGACGTCGATGACGACGAGATCCGGGCGGTACGGGAGCTCGTCGGGCGTGATGGCGCGGGCGTTGGCGCGCTCGATCACGGTCACGCGCTCATCCCCGCGGAGGCGATAGTCGAGCTCGCCGTAGGCCACGTCCAGCGCGATGACATGCGCAGCGCCCCGCTGGAGCAGGCAATCCGTGAAGCCGCCGGTGGAGGCGCCGACGTCGAGCGCTTGCCGTGCCGTGACGTCGAGACCGAGCGTGTCGAGCGCGTTGGCGAGCTTGACGCCACCGCGGGATACGTAGGGCGGCGGGCCTTCGACCTCGAGCTCGATCTCGGCATCGACCAGCTGGCCCGGCTTCTCCGCCCGGCGGCGGCCAGGACCGAGATGAACCTGCCCGGCGATGACCGCGGCGGCAGCGCGGGTGCGCGACTCATACAGCCCGCGCTCCGCCAACAGGGAATCCAGGCGCACGCGGGCCACGGGCACAAACGGTACCGGGCGAGGGCTCAAGCTCACGCCGCGGGTCGCCGATGGGTGGGTGTGATGCGTCCCGTCCTCGCCACGCTCCTCGTGCTGCTCGTGATGCCGGCGGGCGCTTCGGCCCAGACTCCGCCGCTGCCGCCGCTCGACTACGCCGCCCCGACCGCCTCGGTCTCGCGCGGTGCCCCGCTGACCTTCGCCGTTCGCACCACCGCGCCCGATGGAGCGGTCACCGTGCGTGTCTCGGGACATGACGAGGTGGACGCCGACGGGCTGCTGACCGGTCCCGAAGGGACCTGGCTCGACGAGAAGGCCGCGCAGGCGCTGGCGGACCTCGCCGTCTGGTCCGTGCCCGCCGACTCCGTGCTGCGCCAGCGCCCGGGGCACTACTACTGGCAGGCGTATCTCACCGGCGACGCCGCCACCGGGGCCGAGGAGCCGATCGGGCCCGTGCAGGAGCTCGACGTCACGCTGCCCTACGCCGACCGGGGCCGCGGATCGCTCTTCCCCAAGTTCGGCCACAAGGGCGTCAAGAGCTTCTACCTCTCCTCCGCCGGCTTTCCCGGCACGGTCTCAGGCACGCGCTTCAAGGCGGTCGCGAAGACCGCCGCCGCTCGCTGGGGCCTGAAAGCGCTGCGCTGGACCAGCGCCAAGGCGGGCGTCCACGACGGCTTCAACGTCGCAGGCTTCTCCTCCTCGGTCGACGCGGACGTCCTCGGCGTGCAGACCGACTACGTCAAGCACGGTCGCGTGGTCGAGAGCGATCTCGCGCTCAACGCGAGCGAGAACTGGAACGCCGGCCCGGGCTATCCGGCACTCGACCAGGTCGATCTCGAGAGCGTCGTGCTGCACGAGCTCGGCCACATGGCCGGCAACAAGAAGCACAAGCCGCGCTGCACCAACTCGCCGATGATCGAGGCGCTGGGCGCCGGCGAATGGTGGCGGGGATCGCGCGACAAGTGGTTCGGTGACTGCGGTGCAACCGCGGCTTCCGTGCGGAGGTCGTTCGTGCACCGCGTCATCCGGATGGACTAGCGCTTCAGCGTCACCGTCTTGGTCACCGTGAACGGCGTGCCGCTCGCGGAGGTGACGGTGATCTTCACCGTCAGCTTGAGCTTGCCGGCGTGCTTGAGGGCCTTCTTGGCGGCGCTGTTGAGCGTGAGGCTGAACGGGGCGTTGCCCGGTTTGACGGTCTTGGTCGAGGTCGCCGCGACGGTCTTGCCGCGGAGGACTTCGACCTTCAGGCGCGAGTTGGCGGCCGCGACGGTGAGTGAGCCCTTGACAGCCTGACCTTTCTGGCTTGCGGCGAGCTTGACGGCGCTCGCGGCGGGTGAGGGTTGGATCGTGACGGGCTGTGGCGCGGTCGTGGCGACGGGGGCGGCGGTCGCCTCGGAGGTCGTGGTGGCCGTGGCGGTCGGCGTCGGCGTCGCGGTCGAAGTGGCAGTGGCGGAGGCCGTCGCGGGCGCGGTGGGCGTCGCCGTGGCGGTCGCCGTCGGCGTCGCGGTGGCCGTCGCCGTGGCGGTGGCCGTCGCTGTGGCGGTTGCCGTCGCGGTGGCGGTCGCTGTCGCCGTCGCCGTTGGGGTCGGGGTCGCCGCGCCCTGCACCACGACCGTGCCGGTCATGAAGGCGTGGGCCCCGCACACGAACGTGTAGTTCCCGGGCGTGTTGAAGCGGCAGGTCGCCTGCCACCCGGTTGGGGACGGATCGGCCGGCAGGACCGGGGTGCACGAGTCCGGCTCCCCGGCGTCGAACTCGACATTGTGGAAGCTGCCGCCGTCGGGGTAGCTGAAGGAGACGGTCTCGCCCGCGTTGATCGTGACGGTGCTGGTGTTGTTCGCCGGGTTGTTGAAGCCGTAGTCGAACGCCACCATCACGCCTGGGGCCTGGGGGTCTGCCGATGCCAGCGCAGGGATGGCCACGAGCGCGGCAGCCAGCACGATGCCCGCGATGAGGCGTCTCATGGGCTCGTTGTGGAGAGCGTGAAGAGCAGTGTCTTGGCGTAGGTGCCGCTGCGGAGCGGGTCCGTCACCGCGATCGGCTGCTTGAACGACACGACCACGGCGTCATTGGCGACCGGGCCGGGCCACGTGAGCAGCGTGATCGGGGTCTCCACGGCGGCGAACGTCGTCGCCGGGTTGGCCGCGTTGGTGGCCTTGACCTGCAGCGGCTGCGCCATGACGTTCGTGCCGTTGACCAGGTGGCCGGGCGCGAGCGGGCCGGGGTCGTTGACGGTGAGGGTGGCATCGCCTGCGCTGCTCGTCACGGTCGCGGGCATCGTCGCGGTGTACTCCGCCGCCACGCCGAGTCGGAACTGCCCGAGATTCGTGGAGCTGGCGATGCCCAGCGCCAACGTCGCAGGGACGGAACCGGTGACCGGCGCGCCCACGCTGTCGGGGGCGACCGTGACCGTGCCGCGCATCGTCGAGTGGATCTGGCACACGAACGAGTAGGTCCCGGGCGTGTCGAACCGGCACGTGGTCACCCACGGCGCGCGGGCCGGCGGCGTGGGAAAGCCGTAGGTGGCACCCAGCGCGGGCGTGCAGGCGGTCGGCATCGCCGCCGCCGTGAAGGCGACGCTGTGGCGGGTCGTCGCCGGATTCCCCGTCACGTAGTTGAACGTGACCGAGCCGCCGGTGGCGATCGTCGTCGCGGTGGTGGTGGTCCCGGTCACGTACCACTGATGGTTCGTGCCAGAGATGTCAGTAGCCGTGTAGTCGGCAGTGAGCGGGGGCGCGGCCGAGGCGGCCGCGGGCGCGAATGCCGACGCGACGAGCGCCGCGGTCAGCAAAGTCTTGAGCTTCAACGTGTTCTCCCTGGTGGGACCGGAAAAGAGACCGGCCCCGCGGCGTCATGCCGCGGGGCCGGGGTCAATGCGTCAGGTCAGGGCGTCGTCGTCGACAGCGTGAACGTCAGTGTCTTCGCGTAGGTGCCCGTTCGGAGCGATTCGTTCGCACCGACGGTCTGCTTGAGCCCGATGGTCACCGGGCTGGCGCTCACGGGGCCGGCGTAGGTCAGCAGCGTGAGCGGGGTGTTCGTGCCCGTGATCGGGGCGAACACGCCCTGGTTGGCTCGCGCCATCACCGGCTGCGCGAGGGAGAACGTGCCGTTGACGAGGCGACCGGTCGTGGTCGGGCTCGGATCGGCGACCGTCAATACGGCATCGCCTGCGGAGCTCGTGACCGTGGCCGCGACGGACGTCTCGTAGTCGCGTCCGATGCCCGGGATGAAGGCGCCCAGGTTGGCGTTCGCCGTGAGGTCGAGCGACAGCGTCGGCGCAACCGAGCCGGAAGGCGTGCTCGGCACGGTCGGGCCGCCGGGGGTCGGGGTCGCGGTGGGCGACGGAGTCGGGGTCGCCGTGGGCGTGGCCGTCGGCGTCGCCGTGGGCGTGGGAGTCGGCGTCGGCGTCGGCGTCGGCGTGGGCGTGGCCGTCGGCGTGGCCGTGGGCGTGGGAGTCGGCGTCGGCGTGGGAGTCGGGGTCGGCGTCGGCGTCGGGGTCGGCGTCGGCGTCGGCGTCGGCGTCGGCGTCGGGGTGGGCGTCGGCGTCGGCGTGGGCGTCGGCGTCGGCGTGGGCGTCGGCGTCGGGGTCGGCGTCGGCGTCGGCGTCGGAGTGGGAGTCGGCGTCGGCGTGGGAGTCGGCGTCGGGGTCGGCGTCGGCGTGGGAGTCGGCGTCGGAGTCGGCGTCGGCGTCGGGGTCGGTGTCGGCGTGGGAGTCGGCGTCGGCGTCGGCGTGGGAGTCGGCGTCGGCGTCGGCGTGGGGGTCGGCGTCGGCGTGGGAGTCGGCGTCGGCGTGGGAGTCGGCGTCGGCGTCGGGGTCGGCGTGGGAGTCGGCGTGGGCGTGGGAGTCGGCGTGGGAGTCGGCGTCGGCGTAGGAGTCGGCGTCCCACCCACGACCGTGACCGTGCCCGTCATGAACCCGTGCGCGTCACACACGAACGTGTACGTGCCCGGCGTGTTGAACCGGCAGGTGCCCGCCCAGCCCTGGGGCGACGGCAAGCCCGGGAGCGGCGGCACAGTGCCGACGTTCGCGCCGGCGGTCTGCGTGCACGATGTCGGCTGCGCAGAGTCGAAGTCGACGTTGTGGAAGCTCCCGCCGTTCGGGTAGCTGAACGTCACCGTCTCGCCGGCGTTGATCGTGACGGTGTTGTCATCGGTCGCCGGGTTATTGAACCCGAAGTCGAAGGCCATGATCTGTCCGGGTGCAGCCTGCGCACCCGATCCAGGCTCACCACCCGCCGCCGCCGCGATTGCGGGTACACCGATCCCGCCCATGGCAACGCACGCCAGCCATGGCAAATACCGCTTCCTAAATCTCACGCGTCCCCCTCGGAGAATGATGTCCGCGTGGTCATACGCAACGCAGGAGGCCGCCGTTCAAGCGGCCTAGCGTTGAGATGTCTAAACGCCGTTAGGCGAAGGAACCGCGGGGGTCGAGGACGGCGGCCTCGACGCGCTCGGCGATGCGCTCGGCCGTGAATCCGACCTCTTCGTGCAGCAGCGCCGGAGCGCCGTGGGTGACGTAGCGATCGGGCAGTCCGACTCGCAGGATGCGCGGCGCCAGGGCGCCCTCATCCGAAAGCGACTCCCAGACGGCGCTGCCGAACCCACCGGCCAGCACACCCTCTTCGATGGTCACGAGCAGCTCGTGTTCAGCCGCCAGCGCCGCCAGCAGCGGCGCATCCAACGGCTTGGCGAACCGGGCGTCGGCCACGGTCACGTCCACGCCGCGCTCGGCCAGAAGATCCGCGGCGCCCAGCGCCTTGCCCACGCCGGAGCCGTAGCCGACCAGCGCCACCCGCTCGCCCTCGCGCAGGATCTCGCCGGTCCCGACGGGAATCAGCACCGGGGTTGAAGGCAGCTCGACGCCCTCACCCGCCCCGCGCGGGTAACGCAAGGCAGCCGGGCCGTCGATGTGCAGCGCGGTGTGCAGCATGTGCACGAGCATCGCCTCGTCGCGCGGCGCCATCAGCGTCATGTGGGGCAGCGCGCGCAGGTAGGCGATGTCGAAGACGCCGTGATGCGTCGGGCCGTCGTCGCCCACGAGACCGGCGCGGTCCATGCAGAACGTCACCGGCAGGTTCTGCAGGCAGACGTCATGCACGATCTGGTCGAACGCGCGCTGCAGGAAGGTGGAGTAGATCGCGGCGACCGGGCGCATGCCGGTCAGGGCCGCGCCGGCGGCGAACAGGATCGCCTGCTGCTCGGCGATGCCGACGTCGAAGTAGCGCTCGGGCATCGCCTTCTGCAGGATCGACAGCCCGGTGCCCGAGTTCATCGCGGCGGTGATGCCGATCACCCGGGGGTCGCGCTCGCACTCGCGCACCATCGCGTCGCCGAAGACCTGCGTGTACTGGGGCGGAGCCGGCGAGGAAGGACGCGACGGCGCGGGACGGCGCGACGCAATCGACTTCGGCTTGGCGGCATGCCACTTCTCCATGCCCTCCAGGCCGCCGTTCTCGGCCGGCGCGAAGCCCTTGCCCTTGACCGTGGCGCAGTGGATGACGACGGGACGCTCGGCTTCGAAGGCGGTCCGCAGCGCGCGGCGCATCGCGCGCACGTCGTGACCGTCGATGACGCCGAGGTAGGCCCAGTCGAGCTCCTCCCACCACAGGCCCGGGGCCCAGAACGCCTTCACGGACTCCTTGAAGCGCGGGCCGAGACGCTCGAACGCGGCGCCGATGCCGGCGGGCAGCTTGGTGAGCTTCTCCTCGACGCCCTCGCGCGCCTCCCAGAGACCCGGATCGAGCCGGACGCGGTTCATGTACCGCGACAGCGCGCCGACGTTGGGCGCGATCGACATGCCGTTGTCGTTGAGGATCACGACCATCGGCGTGCCAAGGCCGCCCGCCTGCGAGACCGCTTCGAACGCGACGCCGCCGGTCATCGCGCCGTCGCCGATCACGGCGACGACCTTTCCGTCCTCGGCCCCGCCGCGCAGCATCGCTTCCTTGATGCCGACCGCGTAGCCGATCGACGTCGAAGCGTGACCCGCGCCCATGATGTCGTGCTCGGACTCGGCGATCGAGCAGAACGGCGCGAGGCCGCCATAGCGGCGGATCGTGCCCAGCTCGTCGCGGCGGCCGGTGAGCACCTTGTGCGGATAGGCCTGATGGCCGACGTCCCACAGGACCTTGTCGCGCGGCGAATCGATCAGCGAGTGGACGGCCACGGCGATCTCGCACGTGCCCAAGTTGGCGCCGAAGTGGCCGCCGATCTCCCCCACAGTGTCGATCAGCAGCTCCCGGACCTCCTGCGCGACCGTCTGCAGCTCATCCTCGGAGAGCGCGTGCAGGTCTTGGGGGCGGTCGATCCGAGAGAGCAGTTTTGTCATGAAGTCCGGGTGGCGATGAAGTCGGTGATCTGGGCCAGCTCTAGCGCTTTGCCCGAGGCGGCGCGGTCGAGCGCGGCGCGGGCGTTGCGGTGCGATTCGGCGGCCATGGCGCGGGCCCCTTCGAGCCCGTAGCGGCTCACGTAGGTCACTTTGCCGTGCCGCTCGTCGCTTCCTTGCGGCTTCCCGAGTGCGACGTCCGTACCCGTCACGTCGAGGATGTCGTCGACGATCTGAAACAGGACCCCGAGCTCAGTGGCGAACGCACGGAAGTCTGGGAGTGTAGTCGAGCGGGTGTGTTCGTCGGCGAGCAGCAGGACGCACTCGATGGCCGCGCCGATCAGGCGGCCGGTCTTGAGTTCGTGCAGCCGGCGCAGCTCCGCGCCGTCCTCCTCGACGACGCCGGACACGTCGATGTACTGGCCGCCGACCATGCCCTGGACACCCGAGGCCGCCGTCAACTCGGCGAGGCAGGCGATGATCCGCGCGGGGTCCCCGCGCTGCTCGGCGAGCACCAGCCGGATCGCCTCGGCGTAGAGCGCGTCCCCGGCCAGGATGGCGATCGCCTCGCCGTAGCGGACGTGGCACGTCGGCCGGCCGCGCCGCAGCGAGTCGTCGTCCATCGCCGGCAGATCATCGTGGATCAACGAGTAGGTGTGGATGAGTTCCAGCGCGCCCGCGAGTGGGAGCACGGCCTCGGTCTGCATCCCGATCGCGTGGGCGGTCGCGAGCGCCAGGACGGGCCGGATCCGCTTCCCGCCCGCGAGCAGCGAGTAGCGCATCGCCTCCTCCAGGCCCGCCGTCGCCGGCTCGACGCTGAAGCGCAGACCATCGAGGTAGGCCTCGATGTCGATGCGCAAGTGATCCGGGAAGCCCAACGTCAGGACCCGAGCGCGAGCTGACCCGCCGGGACGGGCTCCGCGTCCGCGGCCCGGACCTGGCGATCGAGCTCCGCGCCGGCCTCGATCGCGAGGCGCGCGCACTCTTCGACGAGCGCCGCGGCACGGTCGGCGGGCAGCTCGCCCGCGCGCAGCGTGACGGCGGCGCGCTCGAGGCGCTCGATCAGGCGCTCAAGGGGTTCCGGCGGCATCGGCGGAGGATTCTTGCAGGGGCGTCGGCTACACCGCGCCTGCGCGCAGCACGGCGGCGAGGATCCCGTTGACGAAGCCCGGGGCTTCGGCGCCGCAGAAGGCCTTGGCGGTCTCGACCGCCTCGTCGATCGCGCCCTCGGGCGGGATCGGCTTGTCGCCTTCGATCAGGTCGGGGTGCAGCATCTCCAGCAGCGCCGTGCGCAGGATCGCCTTCTCCAGCGGCGCGATGCGGTCGATCGACCAGTTCTTCGCGTGGCGCTCGATGTAGACGTCGAGCTCCTCCGCATTGTCCGCGGTCGCGTGGGCGAGTGCCCGCGTGAACGTCCCGGCGTCGCGTTCGAAGACATCATCGAGGGGGCGGCGGGTGAGATCGTGCTGGTAGAGCGCGAAGACAGCCGCGCGCCGCTGGTCGGACCTGCGCATCGGCGGCTGAGCCTAGCTCACCCCTCAGGCGAAGGCGGGAACCAGTCGCCGTGCGTGCGCGCCGTTTGCGAACAGCTGGCGGACGAGCATCCCGCCCAGCGGCAGGGTCCACGCGAGGTACATGAGCATCGGCGCCATGCCGGTGCGCAGCTCCAGCGTCCTGAAGGTCAGCCAGATGGCGCCGGTGGTGGCGAGCGCGATCACCGGCGGGCGGCGCTTCTCGGTCTCCCACGCCACCAGGGCGAGCACCAGCGGCAGGTGGTAGTAGCCGAGGTTCCAGGGGTCGAGCATGCAGCGCTCCAGCGCGAGCAGGGCGAAGAGCGCGAGCGCGTCCTCGCGGGGGCGTTGCTTCCCGGCGCGCCACCACCACAACAGGCTCAGCGGGAGTGCGAGCGCGAGGATCAGCGGGTGCGGGATCGGGACCAGCCAGGCGGGCGAGGTCGTCGCGCCGTGGCCGGCGGCCTCCCACACCGGGTCCGACGGGACGCCGAACGGCCACCAGACCTGCCAGGGATGAAAGAACGAGCCGGCGTGCGCACCCACCTGGGCGGCGAGGTTGGACGTGCCGCCGGGGCGCAGGAGCTGGACGCCGCCGTAGATCAGCAGCGCGGCCGCGACGGGAGCGACGAGCACGCGGAGCTTCGGCTTGGGAAGTGCGAGCGCCGCCGGCAGGAGAGCGAGCACGGCGGTCTGCTTGGCCAGCACGGCGACGGTGAGCAATGCCGCGGAGAGCGTGGCCTTCTGCCTGACGGCGGCGAGCACACCCGCGACCGCGGCCGCGGCGGCGAGCAGGTCCTCCGGATGACCCGCGTCGAGCGCGAGGTAGGCAACCGGGGAGCCGGCGGTGAGCACGAGCGCGAGCAGCGCGTGAGTGCGCTCGCGGACGTGCAGCGCGACGCCCAGCCCGGCGAGCGCGACGAGCCCGGGGATCGCGTTGAGGCGGAAGGTCCAGTCCAGACCCAGGTGCAGGAACGTGGTGGGCGCGCCGATCAGCGTCACGAAGCCGCTGTAGGCGGGCACCAGGCGCAGGAACGTGTCGACGCCGTCGGTGCGCAGCCCGAAATACGCGGGCCAGGCCTCGACGAAGTAGTCGCCCCAGAAGACGTGGCGTGAGCCGAGAACCAGCAGCGCGACGGCGCAGGCAAAGGCCAGCGCCGCCCGGTTGGTTGCTCGGATCCCCATCGGGATCCGTATCGGCTCAGGAAACTGAGCGCTTTAGGCGCGTGACATGTACGACCCGGAGCGCGTGTCGACCTTGATCCGGTCCCCGATGTTCACGAACAGGGGAACGTTCACGGTCGCGCCGGTCTCCAGCGTCGCGGGCTTGTTGCCACCACCGCTCGCCGTGTCGCCACGGACGCCCGGCTCGGTGTGTGTGACCTCCAGCTCAACCGACGCGCCCAGCTGGATGTCCGCCGGGTTGCCGTCGATGTAGAGCATGTCGACGGTCTCGTTCGGCTTGACCCACTTCAGCGGCTCGGCCATCGTCTCCTCGGGCAGCGCGATCTGCTCATAGGACTCCTCGTCCATGAAGTGCGCGTCGGTGCCGTCGGCATAGAGGAACTGCATCTTGCGCGCCTCCGTGTGGATGGGGCGGAACTTCTCCCCGGCGCGGAAGGTGCGGTCGATCACGTTTCCATCGGTCGTCCGGCGCAGCTTGGTGCGCACGAACGCCCCGCCCTTGCCCGGCTTGACGTGCTGGAACTCGATGATCTTGAAGACGGTGCCTTCGACCTCGATGTGATTGCCGTTCTTGAACTGATTCGTGGAGATCATGTGCGGTAGCTCAGGGTACCCCGGCGGCGTCTTTTACGCTCGTGGGTGTGCTCGTGCCGATGCTCGCCGCCTGCTGCGCTTTCGCTGCAGCGCCAGCTCCCTCACCGACTGAAGCGCACCGCTTCGCGGTCTCGCTCGCGCGCCAGGGACCGCGGCCGGCGGGCTCGAAGGCCGAGCGGGTGGCCCACCAGCGCGTCGCGGCGCGGTTCCGCGCCGTCGGGCTCCGCGTGGGCTATGAGCGGTTCACGGTTCCCGGCAAGGGTCCGTCGCGCGACGTGATCGGGATCCGGGACGCGGCGAGCGACTGCCTCGTGATCGCGATGGCGCACACGGACACCGTCCCGCCGGCCCCGGGGGCGGATGACAACGCGTCGGGCGTCGGGACGCTGGTCGCGCTCGCCCGCGCACTCGCGACCGGCCCGGAGCCCGCGTGCGACGTGTGGCTGGTCGCGACGGGAGCGGAGGAGCGGCCCTACACGGGGCAGCCGGACCATCTCGGAGCGAGTGCGCTGACCGCGCGCCTGAAACGGACGAGTCGCATCCAAGACGTCCGCGTGGCGCTCTCGCTCGACGAGGTCGGCCGGGGGACGAAATTCGACCTGCACTCGACCGCCTCCGCCCCACGCGAGAACGTCGAGCGGCGGATCCTGGCTGCGGGCGGCGACGCGGTCCGGTGGGTCGAGGACCCGGTGGGTGAGGGAAACTCCGACCATCGCGAGCTCGCCCGCGCGGGCGCGCCCGCCGCCAAGCTCGGCGTGGTGGACGAGCCGTGCCGCCACACGGCGTGCGACACCCCTGACCGGCTCGAGCGCGGCGCGTTCACGCGCGTGTTGAAGATCGTCTGGCCGCTGCTGCGCACCTGGGATTGACGGCTCGCGGCGGGGGGTGCCCCGTCTAAGTATCGGTGGGCGGAACCCAAACCCGGCACCCCTAGTCGTCGAAGCACATCAGCCCGAGCACGTTGCCGCCCGGATCGGTGACGAAGGCGAGCTCGCCGACGCCGTCGATCGCCGTCGCCGGCATCAGGACCGCCCCGCCGCCTGCCGCGACGGCCGACAGCGCCGCGGCGAGATCGTCGACCGCGAACGTCACCTCCGGCCCGTTCGTGCGCTCGTCCAGCAGCCCGCGCCGGCCCTGGACCGCCCCGATCGCCGGACCCGCACTTGACGTACGGAAGAACCCTGGGTAGGGGTTTTCGAACGTCCAGCCGAAGAGCTGCTCATAGAACGAACGGCTTGCGGAGACGTCGTCGGCGTTGAAGGCGAAGTGCGCGAGATGACCGTGCATGCCCCGGGACACTACGGTTCGGCCGATGGCTTCAGCCTCCGTCCCCGGCAGCTCCACACAACGCCCGCCGTGGGAGGCGATCGTCGCGGTGGCGGCGGTGGTCTCGCTCGCGCTCTGGCCCGTCGAGATCCGCGAAGCGTTCGGGCTCCCCGCCCATCCGCTGATCATCCACGTGCCCGTGGTGTTCGTGCCGATCCTCGGACTGGCCGTGCTCGCGCTCGCGTTCAATGCGCGGTGGTTCGACCGGTTCGGAGTGCTCGTGGCCGCGTTCTCGGTCGTGACGCTGGCGGCGACCCTGCTCGCGGTCGGCGCCGGTGAGGCGTTCCGGAAGGAGCGCCTGCGGGACTTCCCGGAACTGGTCAATGATCCGACGCTGCACGACCACGCGGACGCGGGGATCACGGTGCGGCTGGCGATGGTGATCCTGACCGCGCTGGTCGTGGGGATGCTGTTCGCCAAACGCGCACCCACCGCGGTGCGGATCGCGCTGCGCGTGCTGGCGGTGCTGTTCGCCCTGACCGCGATCGTCTTCGTGATCCGCACGGGCCACCTCGGCGCCAAGCTCGCCTGGGGCGACGACCAGCTGCGCGTTCGTTGACAAGGTCAACGACATAGTTGACACTGTCAACGATATGGCCGACCCCGAACAGATCGCCGCGCTCCGGGACTTCAACCGCTTCTACACCACCCGCCTCGGCATGACCCGCCACGGGCTCCACAAGACCGACCACCCGCTCGCCGAGGCCCGCGTGCTCTATGAGCTCGGCGCCCACGGCGTCCTCGAGACCTCCGCGCTCAAGGACGCGCTCGCGATCGACGCGGGGCAGCTGAGCCGGCTCGTCAAGCGCCTCCAAGAACAAGGTCTGATCCACCGAACGGCCTCCCCCGCCGACGCTCGCCGCCAGCAGGTCGAGCTCACCGGCGAGGGCGAGGCGGCCTTCGCACGGCTCGACCAGGGCTCCCGCGAGGAGGTCGGCGCGCTGCTCGACGCGCTCCCCGACCCCGAGGGCGCGCTCGCGGCCATCCAGAAGCTCCGGGAAGCGATCGAGCCCACCCCGACCCGCGACGTGCGCCTCCGCGACCTGCGGATCGGCGACCTCGGCTGGCTCGTGGAGCGCCACGGCGTCCTGTACGCGACCGAATACGGCTGGGACGGCTCGTTCGAGCGAATGGTGGCCGGGATCGCGGCCGCATTCGACCCGGAGCACGACCGCGCGTGGGTCGCCGAAGTCGACGGCCAAAGAGCCGGAGCCGTGCTGTGCGTCCACGACACCCCCGCCAACGCGAAGCTCCGCACGCTGCTGGTCGAGCCGCACGCGCGCGGACTCGGCCTCGGCACCCGCCTCGTAAACGCGGTGATCGAACACGCGCGCCGGCAGCGCTACCGCACCGTGACGCTATGGACCAACGACATCCTGCACGCCGCGCGCCACATCTATGAGCGGGCGGGCTTCACGCTGCACAGCGAGGCGCCGCACCACGCGTTCGGCCACGACCTCACCGAGCAGACCTGGTCCCTTACCCTCCAACCATGGACCGAGACGCACTGAGGGCGCTGCAGGCGCCGCTGAAGGAGTCGTACAAGACCGACCCGGACAAGGCGCTGATCACGCTGAAGGCCGCGGGCACGCTCGGGGAGGGGATCTCCTGCTCGGTCGACACCGGGCGGGCGATCGCCAACGCGGGCCTGCATCCGGCCACCGGCGGTGACGGCACCCTGTTGTGCTCGGGCGACATGCTGCTCGAGGCGCTCGTCGCCTGCGCGGGCGTGACGCTCGGGGCGGTGAGCACGAGCCTCGGCATCCAGGTCGACGGCGGGCGCGTGCACGCCGAGGGCGACCTGGACTTCCGCGGCACGCTCGCCGTCGATCGCGAGGCGCCGGTCGGCTTCTCCGACATCCGCCTGAGCTTCGAGCTCGACACGGACGCCGACGACGAGCAGCTGGCCTCGCTGCTCAAGCTCACCGAACGCTACTGCGTCGTGCTGCAGACGCTCTCCCGCGGCCCGAAGCTCGACGTCAAGCTCGAGCGCTCAGGCGCGGCGGTCTAGAACGACCGGGGGCCCGCACACCGTGCGGGCCCCCGGCACTACCTGAGCTGAGTGACTCAGTTGCGGATCTTCGGCTGCCACGGCTCGACGAACGGGCCGTAGGCCGCACCGATCATCGGGTGCCGCTGGCAGGTACGGGAGTTGACGTCCGGCAGGCACGGGTTGAACGGATTGACGTAGGTCTCGGCCGGGGCCGAGGCGTCATACGTCGCGGACCCGCCGCACACCCCGTTCAGCGGCTTGTTGCCGGCCATGTTGCGGCTCAGCTCCATGATGTTCGGAATGTCGTCGAAGTCCTGGTCGTCGGCACCGTCGAGGATGCCGTCGCCGTCGGAGTCGGCGTCGTAGGCCTTCGTCCCGACGTACGTGATCGGGTACTCGCCCTCCTCGGAGTAGCACTTGCTCCACCAGCCGGAGGTCATCGGCCCGAGGACCTCGTCGTAGTTGGTCAGGCCGTCGGCGTCCTCGTCGCGCTCATCATCGGAGACCTTGCCGTCGAAGTCCAGATCCCAGTACGTCAACTCGGCGCGGCGCTGCCAGTCGACGCCCGGGTTCGTGATCCGCTTCGGGACCGTCGTCACGACGCCGTCGTGATCCATGTCGTAGAGATCGAACTGCGCATTGAAGGCGGGCAGGAAGGGCTGGGCGTAACCGGCCGAAGCGGCCCACGCGCGGAACGCCTGCGGCGGCTGGTAGTCGGTGACGTTCATGGTCGGCGTGCGGCGGCCGTTGCCACCCGCCAGCACCGACAGCGAGTATTGCGCGCCGTCGGAGTAGGACAGCGGGACCAGCGTGCGCGTCGCGGTGTGGTTGACCTCGTAGGTGTACTTCCAGAGGTGGTACTCGTCGGCCAGGTCCAGGCCGTCGCCGTCGTAGTCCTTGTCGGCGTCCTTGAACAGCGGGTTCGGGTAGGCGGTCTTGGCCGGGTACGGGATCGAGTAGTTCGGATGCTGGTAGTCGTCGTTGTTGAGGTCGATCGCCGACTGGTACTCGAAGCCGTCCTCGACCCCGTCGCCGTCGGTGTCCCCTGAGCACGGGTCGAGCGCCAGCGAGAGCTCGAGATCGTCGGCCAGCAGGTCGTTGTCGTCGTCGAGGTCGACGCCGTTCTTGACGCCGTCGTTGTCGCAGTCGCCGTCGGGCGTCGTCGGGACGCCCGCGCCGCCGGAGTTCCCGTCGGTGCCGTTGGCCTTGGCCGGCCCGATCACCGGGGAGATCTTGGCGGGGGTGTAGGCCTTGCTCAGCTTCGCCGCGAGGACACGCAGGCGGAAGCGCGTCGCCACCGGCGTCGCGCCCTCGGCGTTCATGTACTTCTCGAGGGTCGGGGGCAGCACGACGACGATCTTCTTCGTCGTGCTCACGTCGGCCTTGACGAACAGCGCCTTACCCTTGTCACGCCGGAACAGCACGCTGTTCTTGGCTTTGCCGCGGGTGAAGTGCTTGCCCGTGATCGTCAGCTTGTTGCCGACGAGGGCGGTCTTGGGCGTGACCTTGGTGATCACAGGCGTCTTGGGCTTGGCCTTCGCGTCCGCCACGGCGGGCACGAGGAGCGCGCCGAGTGCGGCCGCGGCGACAGCGCGACGCAGCAGGGGGCGGGTGCGAGGTCGAAGTACCATCGACCTCGATATCGGCCGCGCACGCTCCCCCCTTGAGCTTTATGGGCTGGGGGGATGACCCTATTCGACGGTCAGAAGGTCTTTCGTGGTCTTCGAGAGGACGTCGCGCCCGTGCTCGGTCACGACGACGAGATCCTCGATCCGTACGCCGCCGACGCCCGGCAGATAGACGCCCGGTTCGACCGTCACGACGTTTCCGGCCACGAGCGGGGTCGAGCCGGTGCGCGCCAGGCGCGGGGCCTCGTGGGTGACGAGCCCGACCCCGTGCCCGAGCCCGTGGCCGAAGTGCTCGCCGTGCCCCGCCGCGTCGATGATGTCGCGTGCGATCGCGTCGATCTCGCGACCCAAAGGGCCGGGTCGCACCGCGTCCAGCGACGCGATCTGCGCCTGCAGGACCAGCGCGTAGATCTCCTCGAGCTCGCCGGGCACCGAAGCGCCCGTCGCCCAGGTGCGCGTGCAGTCCGAGCAGTAGCCGTCGAGGACCGCGCCGATGTCGATGGTCACCAGCGTGTCGGCGGCGATCGGGACGTCGCGCGGCGTCGCGTGCGGCAGCGCGCCGTGCTCGGCGGAGGCGACGATCGAGTCGAACGACGGGCCGGACGCGCCGCGCAGGCGCATCTCGTGCTCCAGGGCGACGGCGACGTCGCGCTCGGTCCGCCCCACGAGCCCGAGCTCGAGCAGCCAGGCGTAGATCTCGTCGACGAGTGCGGCAGCCGCGCCGATCCGCAGGATCTCCCCCGGCTCCTTGACCGCCCGCACCTCCTCGACGACCCCTGCGGCGGGCACGAGCTCGATGTGCGGCGGCAGCAGCTCACGGAGCCGGCCGTGCGTGCGCACCGACATGTGGCCGTCGTCGAACCCGAGCCGCTTCACGCCCTCCAGCCCGCGCGAGACGGCCGCGAGCAGCTCCTGCGGGCCCTGCTCGCGGTCGAAGTCCGGGACCTCGAGCTTGGCCTGCTCGACGTAGCGGAAGTCGGTCACGAAGCGCCGCACCTGGGGGCCGACGACGGCGAAGCCGTTGGAGCCGGTGAAGCCCGTGACGTAGCGCAGGTTCGCCGGCTCGGTGACGAGCAGCGCGTCGATGTCCTCCAGCCGCCGCGCGACCCGATCGCCCCGGCTCATGCCCACGCCTCCTTCAACAGCCGCAACCCTTCGCGATAGCCCTCGACGCCTTGCCCCGAGACCTTCCCGGTCCGCACGTCCTCCAGCACCGAGACGTGCCGCCACGCCTCGCGCGTGTCCACGTCGGAGAGATGCACCTCGATCGCCGGCAGCCCGGCGATCTCGACCGCGTCGCGCAGCGCCCACGCGTAGTGCGTCCACGCGCCCGGGTTCAGCAGCAGGCCGTCCGCGTAGTCCGGCGAGCGGTGCAGCTCCTCGACGAACTCACCCTCGAAGTTGGACTGGAAGAACGAGACGGTCAGCCCGAGCTCGTCCGCGAACGCGCCGATGCGCTGCTCGAGCTGCGTGAAGGTCAGCCCGCCGTAGTGCTGAGCGGGGCGGCGGTCGAGCGCGTCGAGGTTGATGCCGTGCAGGACGGCGACCCGGGTCTTCACTTCATCAGCCCTCCCAGCGCGGTGCGGACGTCGCGTTCGGCGACGGGCGCACCCGTGCGGACGTCGCCCGGCGCCTCGACGAGCACGAACCCCACCCGGCCGCCACGGCGCTTCTTGTCGCGCTGGACTGCGGTCAGGACGGCCTCGTGATCGACGGACGGATCGAGCGTCGTCGGCAGCCCGTACCCGGACAGCAGATCGCTCACCTCGGAGCGCAGCTCCGGCTGGCCGGACAACGTCAGCGCGGCGAGCAGGCCGAGGCCGACCGCCTCGCCGTGGCGATAGCGCGCGTAGCCCGTCGCGGTCTCGATCGCGTGGCCGACCGTGTGGCCGAGGTTGAGCACCTGGCGGCGCCCGGCGTCGCGCTCGTCGCCGGCGACGACCGCCAGCTTCGTCCGCGCGCAGGCCAGCACGAGGTCGCGATCGACGATCCCCTCGCCGCGCCGCACCCGCGTCCACAGCGGCCCGCCGGCGATCAGCGCGGTCTTGACCACCTCGGCCCAGCCGGCGGCCAGCTCCGCCGCGGGCAGCGTCGCCAGCGTCCGCGGATCGGCGAGCACGGCGCGCGGCTGGTGATAGGCCCCGACGTAGTTCTTGCCCTCCGGCAGATCGACGCCGGTCTTCCCGCCGTAGGCCGAGTCGACCTGCGAGACGAGCGTCGTCGGGACCTGCACGACGCCCACCCCACGCTGGTACACGGCGGCGCAGAAGCCCGCCACGTCACCCACCACGCCGCCGCCGAGCGCGACGACGTGGTCGTCGTGGTCCATCCCCGCCGCGGCGAGGCCGCGCAGCAACACCTCGGCGTTGCTCAGCGTCTTGGCCGCTTCGCCCGCGGGCATCGCGAACGTCGCCGTCAGCTCGGGGATGCGCTCCCCGTAGACCGGCCCGACGGTCTCGTCCGTGAGCATGAACCGCCGCCCGCGCACGGGCCAGAAGTCCCTGTCGAGCACGTCGCCCACGTAGACCGGGTAGTTCACGCCGCCCGCGACCGCCCAGAGCACCTTCACGCCGGTCGGGATGCGCCGCAGCGCACCCGCCGCGCGGCGCACGGTCTCGGCGCCGCCGTCCAGCAGCACCGCGTCGGCCAGCGCCTCGTAGACCGGGGCGCGCTCGGCGTGCAGCGCGGCGAAGCGCTCGCGGTCGCGCGCCAGCGGGCGCCGCTTCCCGCCCGCCCGGCGCCAGGCCGTCGGCTCGTCGACGTCGAGCATCACGACCGTGTGGCGCGCCAGCAGCTCGCGCACGCGGGCTGAGCCGATCGCGCCGCCGCCGATGGAGATGACGGGCGCCGGCGGCGTCTCCAGCACCTCGGCGACGACGTCCTCCTCGATCTCGCGGAACGCACGCTCGCCGTGGGAGGCGAAGTAGTCCTCGATCGAGGTGCCGATCCGCTGCTCGACCTCGCGGTCGGTGTCGATCGCCCGCACGCCGAGGGCGGCGGCGGCGGCCCGGGCGCCGGTCGTCTTGCCCGCGCCCATGAAGCCGATGAAGACTAGGACCGGGGTTTCCATCCGATTCGGGTGCAGTAGGCCTCGACCGCGGCGCGCACATCGTCGATGTGATCGCCGCCGAACTTGTCCCGGTAGGCGCCCGCCAGCACGATCGCCAGCATCGCCTCCCCCACGACCCCCGCCGCCGGGACCACGCAGGAGTCGGTCCGCTCACGCAGCGCCTGCGCGGGTTCCTTGGTGGCGATGTCGACCGAGCGCAGCGGCTTGGTCAGCGTCGGGATCGGCTTCATCGCGACGCGCGCGACCAGCGGCTCGCCGGTCGTCATCCCGCCTTCGAGGCCGCCGCTGCGGTTGGTCTCGCGGTAGTAGCCGCGCTCTTCGGAGTAGAAGATCTCGTCGTGGGCTTCGGAGCCGGGGCGGCCGGCGAGATCGAAGCCGTCGCCCAGCCCGACGCCCTTCGCGGCCTGGATCGAGAGCAGCGCGCCGGCGATCACGCCGTCCAGGCGCTGTTCCCACGAGACGTGCGAGCCGAGCCCGGGAACGAGCCCGTAGGCCCGCACCTCGAAGATCCCGCCGATCGACTCGTTGCGCTTGCGCAGGACGTTGATCTCGCCGACCATCGCCTTGGTCGCGTCGGCGTCCAGGCAGCGGACGGGCGAGGCGTCGACGCCGGCGAACGCGTCCAGCGCGGGCTCGGCCTCGAGCTCCGGCGCGCGAACCGACCCGATCTGGGTCACGTGCGAGACGACGGAGACGCCGAGCGCGGTCAGGAACGCCTTGGCCAAGGCGCCTCCGGCCACCCGCGCGGCGGTCTCGCGCGCCGAGGCGCGCTCCAGCACGTTGCGCACGTCGGTGAAGCCGAACTTCTGCACGCCGGCGAGATCGGCGTGGCCGGGACGCGGGAGATGCACCTCGGGCACGTCCGCCTCGACGGGCCACGGGTTCATCCGCTCTTCCCAGTTCTTGTAGTCGCGGTTGGCGACTTGGAGGGCGATCGGACCGCCCATCGTGCGGCCGTGCCGCACCCCCGCCGTGACCTGCGCGGAGTCCTTCTCGATCTTCATCCGCCCGCCGCGGCCGTGGCCGAGCTGGCGGCGCGCCATGTCGCCGTCGATGGCTTCCTGGTCGAGCTCGAGGCCCGCGGGGAGACCCTCCACGATCGTGGTGAGGCCCGGCCCGTGCGACTCCCCGGCGGTGACGACTTTCAACGGCACGGGCAGCATCCTATGAGGCTCGCCGCCGCGTTAACGGACGGCGGCGGGCCCGAGGGCCCGCCGCGCGCACTTCATCGGCTCCCGCCGCGAGTTGGTTTAGAGCGATGCAGAGGGGGTCTTGACGCCCTTGGCGGCCTTGTGCAACGTGCCGGTCGTCGCGTCGAAGACGTACCGGTTGCGGTGGCGCAGCGCGAAGCCCTTGCCCTTCAAAGAAGAGGACGCGGCCTTGGTCAGCGACTCGGCGGTGGTGGCCGCTTGCGGGTCGGTGACCTTCTCCTTGGTCTCCTTCTTGTAGATCTTCACCAGGTCGAGCTGGTACTGGGCGTCCGTCGCCTCGCCCGTGTCTGACACGGTCAGGAACTCGGTCTCGCCGGCGTGCAGCTTCAGGTACTGGCAGTCCTCGGGCGTCGGCAGGCACGTGCCGTCGCCCTGGGCGACGATGTCGCCGGTGAGCTCGAAGATCGCGATCTTGCCGCCGTCCTCGACCCCGCGGTAGACCATGACCGGGTCCGTCTCGTCGGGGAGGACGGACAGGCGCTCGATCGTGCTCGTCTTGAGTTCCTCGCTGTCGGTGGTGCCGAAGCGGACCTTGACCGAGTAGGCCGGGACGGTGACCGTCGGCGAAGGCGTCGCGGTCGGAGCCGGGCTCGTCGGCGCCGTGGCGCCGCCACCGCCGGGGGACGCGGACGAGTCCGCCGGCGTCGCCGTCGGCGTGGCCGCCGCGGCGGCTTTCGCCTTCTTGGACTTCTTGACCTTCGGGAGCGCCTTGGGCTCGAACGGGTCCTTGAGCTGGCCGAGCGTGCGGCGACGCTCGGTCGTGTCCTCGCTCGCCGCGTCATCGGCGCTGACGAACGTCGCCGGCATGGCCTCGTCCTTGGCCCCGTGCGTCACGTTGGCGGCCACGACCGGAGCTTCCGGGTTCTTGGCGAGCATCAGCGGCACCGCGACCAGCGCGCCCACCAGCAGCAGGGCGACGGGCCAGAGCTTGCGCCGCACCAGGCCTTGCAGGGTGTCGGTGATCAGGTTCATCGGTCCTCAGTCCCGGTCGCGCTCGAGGTCGTGGTCGTAGCCGTGGTGGTGGTGGTGGTCTGGGTCGCGGTGCCGGGCGCGGCGGCCGCGGGCGCGGTCGTCTCCGGGACGATGTACGCGCTGGCCTTGACGTCGGCGACGAGCGTCGGCCAGCCCTTGCCGCCCGGCGTGAGCGAGATGGTCTCGAGGTGCATCAGGCGCCCGCGGACGTTGATCGCGTCGCCCTTGAGCGTCACGAACTGGTCGAGGCGCGCGAACAGGTTGCCGAGCGTCTGGAAGTCACCGCGGAAGGAGAAGCTGAAGGGCTGCGCGGAAAACGCGCCGACGTTGACCGCGCCCGGCGTGACCTTCACCGGCGCCGCCGTCCCGGCCGTCGGGGTGCCGGCGGACGAGGCGGCCGTCACGTTGATCGTGTCGAACGCGACGCCACTGCGCTTGGCCGACGTATCGAGCTGGACGAGCAGCGAACGCGTGTCGTCATCGGTCGGGACGGCCTTGCCGAGCCGCACGACCGTGGCGTAGTTCTCCTTGTAGGCGTCACGCGCGCCCTTGTACGTGGCGATCAGGGCCTGCGTCTGCGCGAGCTCCTGCTGCTTGGTGGCGACCTGCAGCGCGAGCGCATCGGCCTGCTGGCGCTTGGGCGCGAGCACGAGCTTGAAGTAGCCGCCGCCGGCGAGCGCCGTCACGACGACCACGATCAGGATGCGGAACGTGCGGCTCACGGAGTCGCCCCCTGCTGTGTCGTGGTGGAGGTGTCTGCGGCCGTACCGGGGGTGGCGGTCGGGGTCGCGGACGGGGTCGGCGTGGGCGTCGCTACGACCGTTCCGCCGGCGGTGGCCGGCGTAGCGGCCACGGCTTCGGCGTCGCCTTCGAAGAACATGACGACCTCGAACGCCGGCTTGGCGCCGACGCCGCACGGGGCGGCGTTGCGCCGTTCGGTCGCGGTGCCTCCCGCCGGGGCCGTGGTGACGGAGGTGGAGGCGGACTTCGACAGCGAGACGCGGCTGACGCCATCGATGTCTCGCAGGCGCGCCATCAGGCGGGCGACCTCGGTCTGGCCCGGCGCGCAGCCGGTCACCGTGATCGCCGGCGCCGAGATCGCGGAACGGATGCCCGATCCGCCGCTGGCCGTCGAGATGTCGCCGTTGAGTGACAGCAGCGTGACGTCCGCCGGGACGGCGCGGGAGAGATCGCGGAGCGCCTGCTCCCAATCGAAGCGCGACGACGCGAGGTCGCGTACGGTCTGCACGCGGGCCTTCGCCGTCGAGTCGTAGTCGGCGTAGGGCTTGAGCTGGTTGGCCTGGCTCTGCAGCGCTGTCTGGCTGGCGGTGACCTGGGCGAGGTCGACCGTGCGCTGCTTGATGGTGTTCTCGGCCAGGACGTAGCCGGCGGCGCCTGCGACGCAGGCGGCGAGCACGCCGAGGACGACAAAGGCGCCCGCGCCGCCCTTGGCCTCCGGGCCGGCGCCGAGCTCCGCGGAGACCTTGGAGGCGCCGCGAGTATCGGGGGGAAGGAGGTTGACGGCTCTCATCGCTCCTGGTATCGGCACCAGACTTCAGCGCCTTGAACCAGGTGGGGCCTTCCCCCTAGGGCCGCGATCCTTTACGTGAAGGTGTCGAGATACCAGTCGACGATCTCGTCGCCCGCGAACAGGCCGACGAGGCTGCCCAGCGCCAGCCAGGGGCCGAACGGGATGCCCTTCTTGCGGCCCTCCTGAGCCCCGTAGCGGGCGATGATGATCGCCCCCAGGACGGTCCCCGCGACGAGCGCGGCGAAGATCGCGGGCACGACCGCGCGCCCGAGGAAGAGCCCCATCACGGCGGCGAGCTTGACGTCCCCCATCCCCATCCCCGCGGGATAGACGATCGCCGCGACCAGGAAGAAACCGCCGGCGCCGAGCGCGGCGATCAGGTGCTCGACCAGCTCGTCGCTCTGGAAGGCGAGCACGAGCACGATCGCGGCGACCGCCCCGATCGCCGAGAGGACGTTGGGGATGATGTGGTACTCGAGATCGATCAGCGTGATCGGGACGAGCAAGAGGACGAAGACGATCGGCAGCCAGACGTCGGAGTCGGCGCCGAAGTGCAGGACGCACGCGGCGCACAGCAGGCCCGTGACGGCCTCGACGATCGGGTACTTGGGCGAGATCGGCGCCTTGCACGCGCGGCACTTCCCGCGCAGCCACAGCCACCCGAGGACCGGCACGTTGTCGTAGGGCTTGATCGGGGTCCCGCACTCAGGGCATGCCGAAGGCGGATGCAGCAAGGACTCGTGACGCGGGAGCCGGTAGGCCACCACGTTGAGGAAGGAGCCGACGATCGCTCCTAGGATCGCGGCCAGTACGGCCGCCACACCGACGCTCATCGGCGGTGGAGTGTGGCGGACCGGGGGCGGATGATGCGCCGCGCCTCTATGAGCGCTCGGCGATCGCGAGGCCGGCGGCGACCGTCAGGCGGCCCGCGTCGACGTCGTCAGGGGCGGGGATGACACGCGCCTCCAGCGGCAGGCGCAGCTGCTCGCTCAGACGCTCCACAAAGCCGGGGATCGTGGCCGCGGCGCCGGTGACGACGCCGAGCTCGACCGTCTCGGAGGAGTCCTGCGTGCGATAGAAGTTCAGCGAGGTCCGGATGCTGTCGGCGAGCTCGCGCACGCCGTCCTCCAACGCCAGGCGGGTCGCGCTGATCAGGTCCGCGTCGCCCTCGATGCCGTCCAGCGGCGCCGCAAGGCCGACGTGCGAGATCCACGCCCGCGCATGCTCGAGCGTGAGACCGCGGCGCTCGGCGAGGCCGGAGGCGATCGTCTCGACGCCGCCCGCGGAGGCACGGGTGAAGAGGCACCCGCTGGCGTTGGCGACGGCGACGTTGACCAGCCCCGCGACGTTGATGTAGAGGACCGCGCCCTCGTGCTCGGAGGCCAGCGCGCGGACCATGCCGAACGCGGAGAGGTCGATGCCCTCGAGCTTGAGACCGGCGCCTTCGAGGGCGGCGGCGGCGCGCTCGACCATCTCGCGGCGGACGGCGACGACGACGACGCGCGAACGCAGGCCGAGCGGCGTGTTGACGACGCCGAGCGGCTGGAAGTCCAGCACGGCCTCGTCCATCGGCATCGGGATGTGATCCGGCGCCGCGGCCTTGACCGCGGCGGAGAGCGCCTTCGGGTCGTCGAGGGTCGCCTCGAGGTCGAGCGTGCGCACGACGATGCGCTGATGCGCGATGCCGAGGCGGACGGTCTTGGGCAGATCGTGCTCGGCGAAGAGCGCCTTGATGGCGTCCGCGAGAGCGATCGGATCGGCGACCTCGCCGTCGCGCATGATGCCGGGCCGGAGCTCGGCGACCGCGCCGCGGGTCAGGGTGAGGGGGCCGTCGACAGAGACCTCGGCGGCAGCAACGTGGCCGGCGTCGAGCTCGAGCCCGACGACGCTGGCCTGCTGGGAACGCTTCTTCTTACGGAGCACGAGGCTTGTATCGGCAGCCGCCCAGGGCCCCTTGAGTGGGGTCTTAAACGCACGAAGCGGGCCCGAGGGCCCGCTTCGCGGAGGGTTCAGATCAGCGGGAGCTGACTACCAGCTGCCGACGGGGCCCTTGCAGCCGCCCGAGCCGGGATCGTCGCAGGAGCGGGTCACGCTGCCCGCGTTGTTCGTGATCGAGTAGACCGTGGCGTCCGAGCTCTTCGACGTCACCTTGATCGTGTAGGTGTTCAGCGTAGGCGTGCCAGTGTCGAGCGTCGGGGCGTTCTTGAGGGCCGGCTCGATGCCCTGCAGGACGAGGGCCGTAGCGCCGACGTACGTCTGGTTGTCGGTGTAGTAGGTCTCCATCGCGGTCTGCGCCGTGCGGACGTCGCTCTTGGCGGTGGTGTCCTGTGCCTTGGCGCGCTGGTTGAGGAACGCGGGGAGGGCGATCGCGGCAAGGATGCCGATGATCAAGATGACGACCAGGAGCTCGATGAGCGTGAAGCCCTTCTCGTCCTGAGCGCGCTGGCGAAGCTTGTGCAGCATGTGGGTGAACCCTCCTGAAGGGATCGTTGGGCCTGTGGTGTTTTGCCTTGCCAGGTCCTTGGTCCCGTTCTGCCGGAAGTGGCAGCCCGGCCGGCTCCGATCCGCGGAGCCCCGTGGCTTTGCGCCTCGCCCTCACGAGCGATTTGCCTTTGACACCTCGGTCTGGCTACCCCAGGTATCGGCACCCTTCGCTTCGATCTTTACCCCTCTCTAACCTCGTATGGGGTGTTGACCCGACGGATGACCCTCATCGTGCTTGTGCTGCTGGGCCTAATGGTCCTCGTCGTCACCGTGGCTCCGCCTGAGAATGGCGTGAAAACGCCCACAGGCGACGCTGCGGGGACGGCGCCACAGGTCGCCGGGCAGGCGCCGCTGACCGACCCGGACGCGTTCGACGTCACGGGGAAGCTCTCGGCGAACGCGGGAGCGCAGGAAAAGACGGTCCAGGCCGAGCTCGGCGACCGTGTCGAGCTGATCGTCGACGGCGACGTGATCGACAGCGTCGCGGTCGGCTACGTGTCCATGAAAGGCCTCGAACCGGGCATCCCTACCCGGTTCGAACTGCTGGCCGACACGCCTGGTGCCTACCCGGTCGTCCTCGTCAACGAGGAGCGCCAGATCGGCACGCTCGAAGTGCGCTAGTTGCCCTTGACGTACTCGTGGACGCGCACGATGTCCCATGCGGCGTCGACCGGCGTGAGGAAGTACGGCGGGGAGCGATAGCGGAAGCGATCGTCGTACCAGTAGTTCTTCAGGTAGCCGGATGTGTTGGACGTGGCCGTGCCGGTGCCGACGGGTCCGCGGTACTTCTGGACGATCGCGCCGGTGACGCTGAGCTGGCCGAGCTTGCCGCACTGGTAGTTGTCGACGATGAAGGAGTGCTGGAGCGCGAGGATCGCGGCCTCGATCGTCACGTTCGTGATCGCCGGCCACGATGTGGTGTCGGTGGTGCAGGGGTTGCCCGTGCGTGCCGAGCGATGCTGGACGCGGACGAAGTTGTTGGCGACGAGTCCGAGCATCGCGTCGTTGGAGCCGCTCTGCGTGAGGTTCGCATCGGTCTTGTCACTCGACGTCGGCGCGACGATGATGTCGTTCGCGGCCGCGATCGTCAGCGACTGCGAGTACGTGCCGCTGACGTAGACGTTCCCGCAGGTGGGCGACTCGTCATAGTCGGCCGCCGTCGGGATCTCCCCTTCGCACGGACCGTTGTTGGCGACGTACACGACGCCGCTCGTCGGCCACGCCGCGCCTGTGACGGTGCTGCCGTCGGCCTTCGTGATGTCCATCACGGTGCCGCGCAGGCGGATGCGGGTGAGGCCCGCGTACCGGCTCGAGCTGTTGAGCGCGATGCTCTCCAGCGCGGCGTTGCTGTCCGGCAGCGCGAGCTTCTGCGACTTGGTCTTGAACCCGCCGGGCAGGGCGGTGTTGATCGTCGGCGAGTCCTGGCAGGGCGGGTTCGGCGCCTGTGCCGGGGGCGGCGGTGGCGGCGTCGCGATGTGGCCGGTGCCGCCGCCTGAGACCTCGACCGTGTCGGTCTTCGTCGGGCGCGGGGTTCCGTCCTTGTTCAGCGTGCGCCCGAACGTCGGCGTGCTGCAGATGTAGAGGTTCTCGTCGTTGGTGTGCAGCGGGCCGTTGATCGCGTCGCCGGTGGCGAACTGGATCTCCGGGCAGCCCTTCCCTGCGCGCGCCGAGCGGTACTTGTCGGCGCAGTCGCGCTGCTGGTCCTCGCGCTTGTCCTTATCGGACTCCGCCGCCGGATCGCGGTTCTCGTAGTTGGTGAAGTAGACGAAGTTGAGGAAGCTGTCGCGCCGGAACGTGGCGATGATCGACCGGGTGCGGGTGGCCGTCGACGACGTGCGCCCGGTCGCCTTGATCTTGAACGTGCCCGTGTCGAGATCCACGAACGACTGCTGCTTGGTCGTGTCGCAGGACGTGTAGCCCGGGGCCGGGATCAGCTCGATCGTGTACTGGTCGGTCGCGCCCGGGATCGTCCGCCAGCGGCGCGGGTCCGCCCCGCTGCCGTCCCAGAGCTGGTTGACCGGGTTGAGCTCGCTCCCGTTGGGCGCCGGGCCCGAGGCGCACTTGGTCCAGTAGTCCGGGTCGACCTGGAGGCGATTGAGGTAGAAGTTCAAGCCGGCCTCGGCGGCGGCGTACGTCGACTTGCGCTGGACGGCCACGCCGGAGACCGGAAGGTCGCCGTTCGCGGCCGCGAACGCCGCGGCGACGAACATCGACGTCACGAACATGGCCATGATCACGATGAACATGGAGAAGCCGCGCTCCGCGCGTGCGTTGAGCTGCATGATCATGTCGTTGCGCATTTCGGCTGGGGGTCCTCGGCGTTGGGGTCCGCGGTCCGGACATAGACGTCGCCGGTCAGCACGGTCGAGCCTTTCGCGTCACCCGCGGCGGTGAGCACGCGGAACGTGACCGTGATCTTCGCGACGCTCTCGAGCTCGTCCGCCGTCAGAGCGCGTCCCACGCCGACCTCGTTGATCGGCTGCGGCGGGTCGGCGGCGTTGAACGTGAAGTAGCGGAACAGCGGGGTGGGATCGGCGGTGCTGCCGACCGGCGTGTACAGCGAGACGTTCGTCAGGACCTGACGTGTCGTCGTCGTCACGCCCGCGTAGGTGTAGGAGACCTTGCCACCGACCCACTTACCGGGAATCGTGGTCTCGGTCAGGGTGCCGTTGACGGGGTTCGACAGCGTGAGCGTGCGCAGCGCCGGGGCGGGCAGGACGCCGCTGACGAGTGTCTCGCTGCTGAAGTCCGTGAACGGCGTGACCGCCGTGGGCGAGGCGGAGTAGAGCGACCGTGAGCCGGTCATCAGGGCGTCGTCGCCGCGCCACGCGCAGACCTGCGAGCGCAGCAACCGGGTGACCTGGTCCATCGCGGTCCGCGCGCGCTGGACGGTCTCGACGCGGCTCGCGATCTCGCCGGTGCGTTTCATCACGAAGTCGATCAGCGAGAAGGTCGCGAGCGAGACCGTGAGCGCGATGATCAGCGTGATCAGCAGCTCGGGCAGCGTGAAGCCGCGCTCGTCGTGGCGAAGGCGGTTCAGCATGTGGACGCCGTGACCCAGTTGCCGGTCGTGGGCGAGAGCTCGAGCGTCGATGCCCGCCCGCTCGGCGCGGTGTTGACGTAGTCGCTCGGCGTGTAGGTCTTCTTCGTCGTGTACGTCTGGTCCAGGAAGCACAACGTGTAGGTGCCGAATGGCAGGCCTGCGTCGAACGCTGTGACGTTCTGCGCGACGAAGTTGGTGGTCGCGTTCGCGCCTGCCGGCTTGGGGCCGTAGGTGGCGGTCGGCCAGTCCTTGAGCGCCAGCGGGAAGTACGTCGAGTAGGCAGACACACAGGTGTCGGTCGAGCCCGAGGGCTTGACGAGCTTCGCGTAGACCTGGATCGTGCTCGTGGTCGTCGTCGTACTCAGCGCGGTGCCCTTGGAGTCCTTCAACAGACGGACGTTGAGCGCCGGCTGGAAGACGGTCGCCTGCTGCGGCTGGAAGACCGTCGGGTCGCCCTGCACCGCCGCGAGCGCGTTGACCGTCGTGAAGTAGGTCGAGAACCCGCTCGACGCCTTCGTCGGGCTCATGTAGCCGCAGTCGCCCGTGAAGTAGCTGTAGGGCGAGTTGTAATACGGGAAGAGGTCGGGCGAGTCGAACACGGTGGCGACCGTCGCCGGGGCGACCGGCTTGAACGTCCGCAGGACCGCCGTGTCGGCGGCCTGGTCGGAGACGCTCAAGGCCTGCGACGCAACCGCGGTGCTCGCCGTCGGGCTGAACGTGTCCCCCGGGTGCAGGGTCTTGACCGTGATCTTCATGTTGACCTTGCGGTCGTAGGTCAGCGAGACGTTGTTGATGTAGTTCGGGTTGACGGTCGTCGTCGTCTCGAGCAACTGGTTGCCGGCCTTGCTGATCCATCCGCTGGTGTTCACGCCGACCGTGTAGGCGCCGACCGGGATCGAGCGGAAGAGCGCGCAGCCCTGGCCGTTGGTCACTGCCGGCGTGAGGGGCGTTCCGTCGTCGGCCTTGGCGTTGACCGTCATCGACGGGACGCCGACGCCGGCGCGGTCCACCACCCGGACGGCGAGCGTGCCGTGGTCCTGGCCGTAGACGACCGACGGGGCGACCATCGACTCGATCCGCACCGGGGCGATCCGCGATCCGACGATGGTGGACGTGACGGTCGAGACGATCCGCAGGTACTCGGCCTGCTTCTGGGCCGCCGTGCCGCACGCCGGGACGGCGTTGGCGTCGTCGGTGATCCACGAGGCCTCGGACTTGATCGAGTAGGTGACGTTGTCGATCGTCACCGGATTGGCCTGCGGCACGGTCGCGAGCGCATCGAAGCGGTAGGAGCGCAGCCGCTCCTGATCCTGCTCCGCGAGCGAGCCGGCGACGGCGCGGGCCTTCTCACGGGCGGTCGACAGCGACGCTCCGTCGATGCCGGAGAGCACGGCGAGGGCGAGGAGCGCGAGCACCGCGGCACTCACGATGACCTCGATGAGGGCGTAGCCGGCCTGGTCGCTCGAGTGTTCCATCGACTTCTTCATCGACCATTGCGGCGCGCGAGTTGAGGGTCGCCGGACGCGGATGGGGTGCCGACCCGAGACGCGGCTCACCAGCGGTTGCCGCTCGCGTCCGCGGTGGCCCGGCAGGCGCCCGTTCCGGGCAGCGAGCAGTCGCGGATGCTTTCGCCCGAGCTGTTGCGCTCCAGCGAGAACCGCGCCCCGGGGGCGGCGAGCGAGTCGACCGCGACCGTGTACGTCGTGGCCGTCGAGGTCACGGTGAGGCCGCGGGCCTGGCCGAGCGAGCGCTCGATCTTGGCCAGATCGTCCGGCGTCGCCGCGCCGTAGCCGCCGTGGTCGGTGCCGTACGCCTCGATCGCCTTCGCGGCGGTGACGACCGTGGTCTTCGCTTCGGCGTCCTGGGCTTTCCCTTGCTGATTGAGCAGCAGGGCGACGCTGATCGCCATCAGGATGCCGATGATGAGGACGGCGACGAGGAGCTCGACGAGGGTGTATCCGTCGTCGGCGCGAGGGCTCAAGCGTTGCATCTGCCCGGGTGGTCGGCCCGGGGAGCTCGATCTTTACTCCGGTGTGTCGGCTGGGTGGCCCTCGCGGGCCGGCGCCTGCGCGTCACGCGCGGCGTCGAAGCGGCCGGTGCCTTCGCACCAGGGGCAGCGCACGCGGTGCGCCTCGCCGCCGAGTCCGGAGATCAACTCGCCGGTGCCGCGGCAGGGCGTGCAGGTGCTGGGATCGTGCTCGGTTGGGGCGCTCACGGCGGGAGAGCCTAGAAGCCCGGGGGCGCGACGCTGCCCGTCGGCCCCTTCGGAGGGGCGCTGACCGCCGGGTCGGCCGACTTGTCGGTGGGCAACGCCTTGCGCATCGTGGGCGGGACTTCGCGGTCGGTGATCGGCCGCAGGAGGCCGTACGCGCGGAAGGCCGTCTCGGCGTTCGCGGGCTCCTGGACGCGGAAGAGGAAGCCGGGCACCGCGGGGACGCCGAGCGGGGAGCGGGCCACGAGCGCCTCGAGCACCTCGGGCTTCATCGCCTCCTTGAGCTCGTTCGGGCCCAGCGGCTTCGTGAAGAGCAGCGCGCCGGTGGGCGCGTCGTCCTCGATCAGCGTGAGCGCCGAGCCGCCGATATTCGTCCACAACCACCCCTCGATGCCCTCTTCGCGCGGCACGACCGCGGTCGCGGAGAGGCGGCGGAGGATCGGGAATCGCCCTGCGGTTCCGCGGACTTTGGCGGGTCCGCGATCGACCTGGGCGAGGTGGAGCTGGCCGAGGGTGAGCTTCAGCGGCACCCTCAGGATCGAGTCGACCTCGAGGGTTGCTCCGTCGGGGCTCAGGCGAAGCGCGTCGGGCGCCATGCGCCGGCCGGACTCGAACGCGACCGTGACCGAGCGGGTGGCCCCGGTTCCGAGCGTGGGTGGTGCGGATGACATCGCCTGGGATCGTAGTCAGCGATAGGCGACGAGGAGAAGCGCGCGGTCGTCGATCGCGGTGCCGGCCTGGAACGCCTTGAGGGTTTCGTCGATCGTGTCGAGGATCTTCTGCGGCTCGGCGGGCGCGTGTTCGAGCGTGTGGGCGAGGCGATCGGTGCCGAAACGGTCGCTCGTTCCCGGGGTGTCGGTGACGCCGTCGGTGTAGAGCAGCACCGCGTCGCCCGGCTCGAGGATCGTCGTCTCCTCCGCGAACGTCTGCCCCGGCGAGACGCCGAGCAGGATGCCGGTGGGGCCGATCGCGGTGACGGCGTTCTGTTGCGCGTGCCGGCGCAGCAGCGGCGGCGGGTGGCCGGCGGCCGCGATCGTCAGCTCGTTGGCGTGCAGATGCAGCGTCACCAGGGTGACCGGGGACAGGCGGGCCTGCTCGGCCAGGATCTCGTTGACGAGCGCCAGGATCGCGCCCGGGCGCGGGTCGAAGCGCGCGGCGGTGCGGACCGAATGGCGGACGAGGCTCGTCAGCGCCGCCGCCTCGATGCCCTTGCCGGTGACGTCGCCGAGGAAGATCAGGTGGCCGCCGCCCGCGGTGGGGACGATGTCGTAGAAGTCGCCCCCGACCTCCGCTCCCAGCTCCCCCGCCTGATAGCTCGCGGCGATGGAGAAGCCGGCGATATGCGGGATTTCTTCGGGCAGCAGGCTGGCCTGAAGCGTGTGCGCGACGCGTTCCTGCGCGGCGTAGAGGCGAGCGTTCTGGACGGCGGTCGCCGCCCGCAGCCCGAGGTCCTGGGCGAACGCGAAGTCGTCCTCGTCGAAGCGGCGGCCGCTGTCGGCGGTGACGAACGTGATCGCGCCGAGGGTGTCCTCGCCCGAGCGCATCGGGACGATCATCACCGAACGCATGCCGATGTCGCGGATCGCCCGCAGCTGGTCCGGGTCGTCGATCAGCTGCTCGAGCAGCTCGTCCGGGATCTCCTTGTACAGCTCTGCCGGGGCGCCTGCGAGCACGGCCGGGACGCCGCTCGCGGCCACGGGGTCGGGCGGGTAACGGCGGCGCAGCTCGTTGGCCATCGCGACCTTCTCGGGATCGGTGTGAGCGAGCGCGACCTGCTCGATGGCACCGTCGCGGCCGGGGAGGTCGACCGCGCACCAGTCCGCGAGCCACGGCACCGCCAGCGCGGCGACGTGCCTGAGCGTCTCCTCGTAGTCGAGGCTGGACGCGAGCACCTGGCCGGCGCGGGCGAGGAAGCGCTGGCGCTGCTCGGCCTCCTTGGCCCGCGTGACGTCCTCGATGATGTTGATCGCGAAGTTGCGGCCCTGATCGGTCAGCGGGCTGGCCTTCGTGAGCAGCCAGAACGCCCGCCCGGTCGTCTTGTCGATGGTGCGGGTGAGCATCTCGGGCGCGGGCTCGTTGCGTACCAGGCGGCGGCCGGGGAAGTCGTCGATGTTGACCGGGTCGCCCTGTTCGTCGGTGATCACGAAGCGGGCGGCGAGCTCCCCGGGCCGCGCGCGGGTGACCTCCTCCGGCGACGTCCGGCCGAGCAGCCGGGTGGCCGCTTGGTTGGCATAGATCGTGCGGCCCTGGTCGTCGTTGACCGTCACCGCCTCCGCGAGGCCGTTGAGGATGCCGTCCAGACGCGCTCGCGTGGATCGCAGATCGCTCACCAGCCGCGCGTTGGCCAGCACCAGCGCGACCCGTCCGGCGACGATCGTGAAGAACTGCAGGTCCTCCTCGTCGTAGGCGCCGGTGGTCGTCGTGAGGCCGAGGTGGCCGGTGATCTCGCCCTGGCTGAGCAAGGGGACGACCGCGCGGGTGTGGTGTTCGAGCAGGCGCGCCGGGCCGCTGAGCTCGGCGGCGGGCGGGTCTGCGCCGTGCTCGAACAGGCGCCGAGGCTCGCCGTCGGGCTCGATGAGGTCGACCCAGCAACCGTCGGCCGCGGCGGGCACGAGCGACTCGGCGAGGCCCGCGATGGCGTCGTTGAGCGTGTGGGCGCTCGACAGCCGTCCGACGGAGGCGAGGATCGCCATCCGCCCCCGCTGCTCCGCGGCCTTCTCGAGCGCCGCGGCCGCGAGCGTGGCGAGGATGCCGCCGACCGTGACGATCGTGATTCGCAGGAAGTGGTCGGTGCTGCCCGCGTAGTGGTTCCAGTACCCGCTGGCGATCGCCAGGATGACCGCCAGCACGGCCATCGCCGCGGTCGCCCGGGCGTGCCCGGTGACCGCGAGCCCGAACGGCGCGAGCACGAACGCCGTCGTGAAGACGACCTGATCGGCCGACGCGACGTCGATCACCACCAGTATCCCCTGCAGGACGAGGGCCAGCGCGATCCAGCGGGCGACCCCTGGGCGGCGGCCTCGAGCCCGTGCGGTACGGCGCGAGGGACCGTCTCCAGCCACTTGTAGGGGTGATCCTATTGCTGCGCGCGCGCCTCCCGCGCGGCCTCGCCGAGCAGCCGCTCGACGAGCACTGTGTCCTTCCACTCGTTATCGAGCCGGCCGTGGTGGCGCTGGATGCCCACTTCGGTGAACCCGGCCGCCCGGTGCAGGCTCAGGCTCGCCTGGTTCGTGGTGAACACGCGGCTTGTGAGCTTGTAGTAGCCGGCGACCTCGGACGCGTCCGCGAGGGCGTCCAGGAGCTTGACGCCGACACCCTTCCCGCGCGCGTCGGGCGCCACGTACACCGCGTGCTCCCCCACCCCCGCGTACGCCCGCCGGGTCGAGTACGCGGACACCCGCGCGAAGCCGAGGACGGTGTGCGTGTCGCCGTCGGTCGCGACAATGAACGGCCGCCCCTCCTCGAGCCACCCCAGGATCTCGTTGGGCCGTCGTGGGCGCGTCTCGAACGTCGCCTGTCGCTCGGCGATCCCGTGGTTGTAGATCGCGGCGACGGCCTCCGCGTCGTCAGGCTGGGCGGGGCGGACGTCGATCGTTGCGGGCGCCATGCGACAGCAATGATGGCTCAGGCGGTGGCGGCGAGCTCATGCTCGGCCTCGGCGCCGAGCAGGCGCGTGACTTCTTCCAGGGCGCGTTCGGCGCGGTTGATCTCGGCGTTCAGGTGGCGGCGGCGGGCGCGGGTCGCGTCGTGGGTGGTGCCGGCGGCTGTCGTGAGTGCGTTCAGATCGCGCTGGAGGGCGTCGAGCTGCTGCCGTAGCCGGTGGGCGGCGCCGCGGTCGAGTTCGTAGACGCCCGCGCGGATGCCGCGCCGGACCGCCGGGGAGCGGCTGATCTGGGTGAGGAAGACGGCCAGCGGGTCCTTGCCGGCGATCGTGTGGCCCGCGCGCTCGAGCAGCTCGTACCACTCGCGATAGTGCATGGCCTCGCGGCCGTTGCCAGCCAGCAGCGCGACGGCCACCTCGCGGATATCGGGGCCGCGCAGGGCGTGGTCGTCGCCGGCGCGCGGTTCGTGCTCTGCCTCCGGAGATGCCGTCGGCGCGAGGCGATCGAGGAGCCCACGCCGTTCGTCGATCTCCTCGAGCCCGTGCTCGATCCGCGCGAGCGCCGCCCGCAGCTCCTCGGCCTGACGTGCCAACCGGGCGCGGTGGCGCTCGAGCTCCTCGCGTTCCGCCGCGACGGCGCGAACCAGGCGGGCGGACGGTTGCGGGGCGGCGGCGGGCATCGGCCTTCGGTTCTACACGCCACCCCGGACCGCGCGGCGTGCCGGCCTGTGCGTAGCTTGTTCATACGCGCCCCGTGGGTGCGCATGTGCGCCACATCGCTGTGCACAGGTCTGTGGGTAAGTGCGAAATTCCCCGCAAAGTGCGACAGTCCGCGTGGGATTCGCGGCTGCTCGTGGCGAAACGGCCGCGATTCCGTCCGAGCCCGGCGGGACCCTACGCGGCCCTACGTGGAACTGCGTAGAACCCGGAAGGAGCACGTCGCGATGCCACACCACTCCCCCACGCTCTTCGACGCCGCTTCGCCCAACGGCGACGAATTCCTGCTGCTCGACGACCTGGTCACGCTCGTCGCGCTCGGGCTGCTCGAGGAGCGCCCGACCCCGAACGGCCCCGTCTATGCACTCACCGAGTTCGGTCTGGAGGTGCCGGAGTTCGGACCGTGATCTAGCCTTGAGATATGTGCCGCAATATCCGCCAGCTCCACAACTTCGAGCCGCCCGCGACCCGCGATGAGATGCACGCCTCAGCGCTTCAGTACGTCCGGAAGATCAGCGGCTCGACGAAGCCGTCGCAGGCGAACCAGGAGGCCTTCGACCGCGCGGTCGCGGAGGTCGTCGAGGCGACGGCCCGCCTGCTCGATCATCTGGTGACCACCGCGCCGCCGAAGAACCGCGAGGAAGAGGCCGCGAAGGCCAAGGCCCGCGCGGCGCAGCGCTACGCCGCCTGAGCTCAGCTCTGCAGGTGCTCGGCCAGCGAGACCGCGGCGCGGCCGGTGAGGTCGCGCATGGCGGGGCTGAGCACGTCGAGGCTGCCGTCGCGAATGGCTTGGTAGGACGTGACCCAGCCGCGGATCTCCCAGTCGGGCGCGCCGTAGCTCTCGCGTGAGGCGTAGGCCTGCTCGTCGGTCTCGTCCTCGTAGCGCGCGCCGAGGAGCTCCGCGGCCTCGGCGAGGCTGAAGCTCGAGGGGCCGGTGAGGTCGTAGGTGGCGCCGTCGTGGCCGTCGGTGGTCAGGACCGCGGACGCGGCCGCGGCGATGTCGTCGCGCAGGATCGCCGAGACGCGGCCATCGCCGGCCGGGCCGCGGATCGCGCCGTCCGGCGCGACCAGGCCGGGGATGAAGTCCATGTAGAGGTTCATCCGCAGGAAGGTCCACGCGAGTCCGGTGGCGCGAATGTGCTCTTCGGTCGCCCAGTGGTCGCGGGCGAGCGTGAAGGTCGCGTCGGGGGCGGCGTTGAGGAACGACAGGTAGACGAGCCGACCGACGCCCGCGGCCAGCGCGGCATCGACCGCGGTCTTGTGCTGCTCCACCCGCTCGGCGTTCTCGGCGGCGGGGATCAGGAAGACGGTCGTGGCGCCCTCGAACGCGGCGGTCATCTCGTCGCGGGCGCCGTAGTCGGAGGCGACGCGGACGTCGTCGGCGCCGGGGGCGGCGCGGCTCGCGTCACGCACGACCGACCGATGCGGCACGCCGGCCTCGACCAATCGCGCCACGACGCGGCGCCCCACCTCACCCGTCGCTCCCGTGACCGCGATCATGGCCTCACCTTAGGAGTCTGTTGACGGATGGTCGGTCCGACCATTCGTCAACAGGCTCATAGGCGCCCGCCCAGGCCGGAGGCGCGGGCGACCGGCCGTGCCACGGCCGCGCGGATCGTCTCCTCGGTGCCGGCCAGGATGAGGTGGGATTGCGCGCGGGTCACCGCCGTGTAGAGCAATTCGCGGGTGAGGACCTGCGACGTGACCGCGGGGAGCAGGACGGCCGCGGTCCCGAACTGCGATCCCTGGCTCTTGTGCACGGTCATCGCGTACACGGTGTCGACCGCGCCCAGGCGCGCGGGCGGGAACAGGACGACCTCGCCCTGGCGCTCGAACGCGGCGGTCGTGCGGCCATGCTCGGTCGCGACGACGACGCCGGTGTCGCCGTTGTAGAGGCGGAGTCCGTAGTCGTTCTCGGTGACGAGCAGCGGGCGTCCCGGGTACCAGCGCCCGCGCTCGAGCTCACCCGCGAGCCAGGCCTCGATGCGCGCGGTCCAGACACTCACGCCGTACGCGCCGCGGCGGTGGGCGCAAAGCACCCGGAACGCTCCGAGCGCCTTGATCGCCGTGTCGGCGTCGCCTGCGCGCGCCGCGGCGATCACCGCCCGGGCGGCGCTGACCGCCCCGTCGCGGACGGGTGCCAGCGCCGCCTGGGACGCCGGATCGCCCACGTCGACCGGGATCCAGCTCACGTCCTCGTGACCCGCCTTGAGCGCGGCGATGACGGCGTCCTGGTCGCCGGTGCGGATGCCGGCGGCGAGCTCGTCGATGCCCTTGCCGTAGCGATACACGTGCTCGAGGACGACCACGCCGTCGCCCCCGGCGCGCACGATGTCCCCCAGCACCGCGCCGGCCTCGATCGACGTCAGCTGCCCCGGATCGCCCACCAGCACGAGCCGCGCCTGCGGGCGCACCGCCTCCACCAGGCGCGCCATCAGCGACAGCGACACCATCGAGGTCTCGTCGACGATCACCACATCGTGCGGGAGCCGGTTGCCGCGGTTGTGGCGAAAACGGCTGTGGCTGTCCGGACGCCAGCCCAGCAGCCGGTGCAGCGTCGAGGCGTTGAGGGCGAGCAGCGCGTCCCGGACGCTCGAGGAGACGTCGAGCTTGGCCGCCTCGGCATGAACGGCCTCCTCGAGCCGCGCGGCCGCCTTGCCGGTGGGCGCCGCGAGGGCGATCAGCGGAGCGGGCGCGCCCGCGGCCTCGGCCTGCTCGGCGAGCAACGCGACGATCCGCGCGACCGTCGTGGTCTTGCCCGTTCCCGGCCCGCCGGCCACGACCGCGAACCGTCGCCGGACGGCGGTCGCCACGGCGGCGCGCTGAAGCGCATCGGGCGTGTCAGCCGCCGGCGCGTTCTGGGGCTCGACCGATCGGGGCAGGAAGACGCGCGCGATGCCATCGGCGAGCACGGCCTCGTCGATCGACTGTTGGCCGCCGAGGGCCTGCAGGTCGGCGGCGACCTGCCGTTCCTCCCTCCAGTACCGGTCGAGGTAGAGGGCGTTGCCGACGAGCCGCAGTGGGCGGCTTTCCGCGAACTCCTCACCGACGGCGACGAGCGGGCTCGCCTGGAGTGCGCGGGTCCAGGTCTCGACCTCCGGCCACGGAAGCGTGGTGAGGTCGACGGGTTCCTCCGACTCGACGGTGGCGGTCTCGTGGATCGTGGCGATGTCGACGAACACGTGGCCGAGGCGCGGGGCACGCACGGCGAGGGCGGCCGCGAGGGCGATCGTCTCGTCGGTCTCGCCCGTGATCGTCGCCAGGCGGACGGCGACGTGCACGTCGGCCGCCGCGAGCACGCCGATGTCGTTGAACGCGCGCAGGAGCCCGGGTGCGTGGCGCGCGCGGCGGACGTCGTACGGATCGTCGGGGCGTGGGCTGCCGGCGACCGCGCTCATGCTGCCCCTCGATCGAGGACGTCGCTGAGCGCGAGGACCAGCGGCGCGGGCGGACGCCACGCGAACACCCCGCACGGGGTGCCGTCCACGGTCGGCGTGTCCGGCCCGGTCATCCCGCGCACGAAGAGGTAGAGGACTCCGGCGAGGTGGCGCTCGGGGTCGTACCCGCGCAGTCGCCAGCGCAGGTACCGGTGCAGCGCCGCCGTGTAGAGCAGGGCCTGGAGGCCGTAGTGGGCGTGCTCCATCTCGGCCGCGAGCGCCGCGGGGCGGTGGTGCCACGCGGTGAGCGCCTCGCCGGGCGCGGCCAGCCAGTTCGTCTTGTAGTCGGCGATCGCGAACGCGTCCCCGACCCGCACGACGAGGTCGATGCTGCCGGTCAGGTAGCCGCGAACGCTGGCGCGCAACTCGGGGTCTTCGAGGCGATCGGCGTACCCGGCCAGCGGGTCGCCCGGGGCGAGATGCGCCCGCAGGACCGCGCCGATCGCCGCGGGCGTGAGCTCGCCCGTCGGTTCGTCACCGCCGACGAGCGGCAGCTCGAACGTCAGCTCGTCGAGCCGATCCTCGCGGCGGACGTCGCGCAGGCGCAGACCGCCGACGAGCGGGCCGAGCGGCGTCTCGATCGCGGCGCGCAGCCCGGCGATGATCGTCGCGCGGTCACCGATGTCCACGGGCCGCCGCGCCAGCGCCGCCCCGACGGTCCGCGCGAGCTCGGCGTCGAGGTCGTCCGCGGCGAAGTCGGTGGCCTCGAACACCGTGTGGGCGAACGTGCCGAACTCGGTCCCGCCCGGGCCGGCGGCGAGAATCGACGGAACCGCGGCGAGTGCGTCCTCGGTTGCGGACGCGGGAAGCGGGTCGGCCGGGGGACCGAGGTCGTCGAGGGAGAACAGCGCAGGCGGCGAATCGGCGGCCGCGGACGGCCCGGCGGGCGCGGACGGCGAGGCCGCAGGCGGGCGCGGCGAGCCGACGGGCGCGAACGGCGTGGCGAGCGGCGGATCGGCGGGCGCGGGC
>NZ_JAPDOD010000065.1 GCF_027587205.1 Solirubrobacter ginsenosidimutans | reverse complement strand
CGCAGCCCGGCGCAGGGACGGCGCGGCGCAGCGCAGGCCCGGCTCTGCGCGGCGCGGCCCGGCGCAGGCCGGGCCTGCCCGTCGCCGCGCGGGCCGGCCGGCGGCAAGCGCGCTAGGCGCTCTCGATCACTTCGCGCGCGAGCGACCGCAGGGCCGCGAGGCGTTCGTGGGGGTGCAGAGAGCGGGCGTACTCGTGGGCGTCGGCCTCGCCCGCGATCCGGAGCAGCTTGCGCGAGCGATCGGTCGCGGAGTGGAAGAGGAAGGCGCCGAGGACGTAGCCGTCGAGGTCGGCGTCGCCGATCCGCGGCGCTGAGGTCTGCGAGGGCGGCGCGGAGTACGAGGGCTCGCGCGCGGGCTCGGACGGGTCGTAGTCGTCGCGGTCTTCGCGCGGGGCGTGGGCGGCTTCGCGGCGCGCGGCGTCCAGCCGGTCGGAGACCTCCTCGTAGTTCTCCGGCGGCGGTGGGACGTAGCCGACGCCGTACTTGAGCTCGATGCCGCTCAGTGCGCCGTTGGCGTGCTCTTCGACGAGTTCCTCGGCCTTCTCGGCGGTGACGTCGCCGCGGGCGACGGCGCGGCGGACGAAGTCGGCGGCGGTGAACGAGAGGTCGCCGCTCTCCACCCGCTCGACGATCGCGTCCGGCAGCTCGAGCAGGCGGAGTGCCTTGCGCGTCCAGGCCGGCGGCGCACCCACGATGCGCGAGACCTCGGCGGCGGTCAGCGACGGGTCCTCGGCCATGATCAGCCGCGCGGCGCGCGCGAACTGGACCGGCTCGGGCTTGCTCTGGTGGAAGTTCTCGGCGAACTGCATCGACAGCGCCTCGCGGCGGGAGATGCCGTCCACGACCGTGAAGCGCCAGTCGGAGTCCTCGCCGTCGGCCTGGTCGATCAGCCGCAGCGCGGCGTAGCGCCGCTGTCCCGCGAGCAGCTCGTACGGCACCGCCTCGTCGCCGGTCTCGCGCACCAGCGGCGGTGAGAGCAGCCCCGTCTCGCGGATCGAGACGGCCAGCTCGTGCAGGTCCTCGAGCGCGCCCGTGCGCATGTTGCTCATCACCCGCACCTGGTCCAGGCGCGCGGTGATCAGGCGGTGTGCCTTGCTCGCGGTGTCGGCCACGGGCGGCCGGCGCAGGTCCTCGCCCAGCGCCTCACGCGCCTTGCGGGCCTCCTCCTCGCGCATCTGCGCGACTGCTTCTTCGGCTTCTTGGAGCTTGTCTACGGACATCGGCCGAGGCACTCAAGCAGACGCCTCGGATGTCCTTTCGACGGCGATCCAGAGGGCGCGGCGGTCGGCCGAGGACTCGCGCGTGAGGCGCGTGTAGTGCTCCGGCCGCGCCACCCGGTCGTGCCAGAAGCGGCCGGTGCTCTCCCCCGGTTCGCGCGCCGCGACGAGCCACACCGTGGTGTCGGCGCCCTGCGCGGGCGTGCGCAGGATCCGGCCCGTGAGCTTCTTGAAGCCCGGCAGCCCGTCGGCGATGCCGGGCGTGTCGACCCAGCCGGGGTGGACCGCGTGGACCACGCCGGAGGGCAGCCGCTTGGCCCACTCCTGCGCCAGCACGACCTGCATCCGCTTGGTCCGCGCGTACGCCGTCACCGGCTTGTAGTCGCCGACCAGATACTCGAGGTCGTCGACCTTGAGCTTCTGCGCGTACATGCCGCCCGAGGAGACCCAGATGCTGCGGTCCGTGGCCGGCAGACGCGAAGTCAGCTCGTGGGGCCCGAGCACGTGGGTGGCGAGCGTCAGCTCGTGGCCCTCGGCGGTCTCCACCCGCTCGGGCGGCATCACCCCCGCGTTGTGGACGACGGCGTAGAGCGGTCCCTTCCACGCCGCCGCGTACGCGCGCACGTTCGCCAGCAGGCTCACGTCGAGCTCGTCGACGATGATGTCGGCGCCCGGCTGCGCAAGGACGATCTCATCACGCACCGTCTCCCCCGCCTCGCGGCCGCGGACGACCATGTGGACCGTCGCACCGAGCGCGGCGAGCCCCTCGACCGTCGCCCGCCCGAGACCCACCCGCGCGCCAGTGACGATCACGACTTTGCCGTCCAGCCGGGGCAACGGCGCGAACCCGCGGCTCCGAGCGGCATAGCCGACCTTGCTGTAGCCGATCAGCGTCCGATCCAGGAGGGTGTCCACGAGCTTCGTCACCATGGGGCGATGGACGCCGATGTGATCGTCGTGGGCGGCGGGCTGGCGGGGCTCGTCGCGACCGCCGAGCTGACCGAGGCGGGCAAGCGGGTCATCCTCGTCGAGCAGGAGCCCGAGGCGTCACTCGGCGGCCAGGCGTTCTGGTCCCTGGGCGGGCTCTTCATGGTGGATAGTCCGGAGCAGCGCCGTCTGCGGATCAAAGACTCGCATGAGCTGGCCTGGCAGGACTGGCTCGGCACGGCGGGCTTCGACCGGCCGGACGACCTCTGGCCGCGCCGCTGGGCCGAGGCCTACGTGGACTTCGCGGCGGGCGAGAAGCGGGCGTGGCTGAGCGCGATGGGCGTGAAGTGGGTGCCGAACGTGGGCTGGGCGGAGCGCGGCGGGTACGGCGCGATCGGGCACGGCAACTCGGTGCCGCGCTTTCACCTGACGTGGGGCACCGGGCCGGGCGTGGTCGAGCCGTTCGAGCGGCGGGTGCGGGCGGCGGGCGGGGCGGCGCTCCGGTTCCGCCACCGGGTCGACGCCCTGACCGTGACGGCGGGTGCGGTCGACGGCGTCGCGGGGACCATCCTCGCCCCGGACGCCTGCGCGCGGGGCGCCGCCTCCAACCGCGACGAAGTGGGTTCCTTCGACCTGCGGGCGGGCGCGGTGATCGTGACCAGCGGCGGGATCGGCGGCAACCACGAGCTCGTCCGCCGCAACTGGCCGTCGCGGCTCGGGAAGCCGCCGCAGAACATGATCTCCGGCGTTCCCGCCCACGTCGACGGACGCATGCTCCAGATCACCGCCGACGCGGGCGGCGCGATCATCCACCCCGACCGGATGTGGCACTACACCGAGGGCATCCGCAACTGGGACCCGATCTGGCCGCTGCACGGCATCCGCATCCTCCCCGGCCCGTCGTCGCTCTGGCTCGACGCCGCCGGCACCCGCCTGCCCGTCCCGCTCTTCCCCGGCTTCGACACCCTCGGCACGCTCGCCCACATCACGCGCACCGGCCACGACCACACCTGGTTCGTGCTCACGCAGAAGATCATCGAGAAGGAGTTCGCGCTCTCGGGCTCCGAGCAGAACCCGGACGTGACCGGCAAGAGCATCCGACAGTTGCTGCGCACGCGCGTCGGCTCGGGCGCGCCGCCCCCGGTGGAGGCGTTCAAGCGCCACGGGGCGGACTTCGTCGTCTCCAACGACCTGCGCACGCTGGTCGAGGGGATGAACCGCCTGACCGACACGCCGCTGCTGGACCCTGAAACCGTCACCGCCGAGGTCGTCGCCCGCGACCGCGAGATGGACAACCCGTACACGAAGGACCTGCAGGTCACCGCGATCCACGGCGCGCGGCGCTACCTCAGCGATCGGCTGACGCGGGTGGCGACGCCGCACAAGCTGCTCGACCCCGCCGCCGGCCCGCTGATCGCGGTCAAGCTGCACATCCTCACCCGCAAGACCCTCGGCGGCCTGCACACCGACCTCTCCGGCCGCGTCCTGAACGCGGGCGGCGAGCCCGTTGAAGGCCTGTACGCCGCGGGTGAGGTCGCCGGTTTCGGCGGCGGCGGGATGCACGGCTACCGCGCGCTCGAGGGAACCTTCCTCGGCGGCTGTCTGTTCAGCGGGCGCGTTGCGGGGCGGTCGCTGCGCTGAACCAGGCGTTGCGGAAGGCGCCGCGCGGGTCGTAGCGATCGCGCAGGGCGAGGAAGTCGGCGCCACGCGGGTACGGCGGGGCGCTGCGGAAGACCTTGCCCCAGTGCGGGCGCGGATCGAACGGCGCCAGTGCATCCTCCAGCAGCCCCACCGCGCGCTCGACCGCCTCCTGATCGCGCACCCACGTGAAGTGCAGTGCGACGGTGTCTCTTTCGTACATCGGGCTCATCCAGAGGCCGTCGGCGGCGATCGTGCGGATCTCGCAGATCTGCAGGATCGGCGCGATCTGGTCCGCGAGCCCGCGCATGACCGCAAACGCCGCACGCGCGTGCTCGCGCGGCAGCAGGTACTCGCTCTGGATCTCCTCGCCGTTGGACGGCGTGAAGCCCAGGCGGAAGTGCGGGAGCCGATCCCACCACGGGCCGGGAACGCCGAGCTGGGGGGTCGCGTTGACCGGGTCCAGGCCGATGATCGGGTGGCGCTCGAGCGTCGCGGGCCGCGCGTCGAACAGCTCCGTGACGGCGTCGCGGCTCTTCACCCACACCGCATCGACCGCCGCCCCCCAGCGGGTGAAGGCGCTGACGCTGTACCCGGCGGCGGTGATCGCGTCGAAATGCTCGTCGAGCGCCTCCCACGAGAGCCCTTCGAAGACCTGCTGGCGGATCTCGAACGCGGGCCGCACGTCGAGCGTGACCCGCGTGACGGCGCACACCGCGCCCAGCCCCACGACCACGCCGTCGAAGTCGTCGTCGCCCCGCGCGAGCCGCACGACGTCGCCGGTCGAAGTCAGCAGCTCGACCGCGCGCACCGCGGTCGCGAGGTTGCCGTTGCCGTCACCGGAGCCGTGCGTCCCCGTGGCGATCGCCCCCGCGACCGAGATGTGCGGCAGCGACGCGAGGTTGTGCAGCGCGAGCCCGCGCCGGTCCAGCTCGACGGCGAGCTCGCCGTACGTCAGCCCCGCGTTGCACGACACCGCGCCGTCCTCGACCACGACGTCCGCGGGCAGGCCGGCGAGCGAGACCAGCTGCTCGCCGTCGGCGATCGCGTTGAACGAGTGCCGCGAGCCGAGCACCTGGATCTGCTCCGCGGCGGCGACGATCTCGCGCAGCTCGTCCAGCGACGCCGGCCGCTGGATGGCCTCGGCGCGGTAGCGGAGGTTCCCGCCCCAGTTGACCTCGGTCATCGCGTCATTGCATCACGGTCCGCCTGACGCCGTATGCTTAAACGAGTCAGCAAGGCGGGAGGTGTGGGTGAGCGACGTCCTCGGGAGCAACTTCAGGGAGTCCAATCGACTGCGGATTCTCGAGGTACTGCTGCGGCATCCGTCGCGCTCACGGGCGGAGCTCGGGCGCAGCCTCGGGCTGTCGCGGGCCACCGTCACCGCAGTGCTCTCCGAGCTCGAGCGGGCCGGGATGGTCGAGCAGCAGTCCGACGGGCTGACCGATGAGCGCCGCAAGGCGATCGGGCGGCCGCCGCTGCAGGTGTCGCTCGCGCCGCGCGCCGCGTGCGCGGTCGGGCTGGACTTCGGCCACCGCCACGTGCGGGCCGCGGTGTGCGACCTCGGTGGAGCGATCATCGCGCAGCGGTGGGCCGAGAGCCGGGTCGACGAGGACCCGCTGGGGAGTTTCGATCTCGCGCGCGACCTCGCCATGGCCTCGCTCGCCGAGGCGAACGTGGCGTTCGACGACGTGATCGGCGCGGGCGTCGGGATGGCGGCGCCCGTCGACGGGCGCCGCGGCGCCGTGCACACCGACGGCCTGCTTCCCGATTGGGCGGGGCTGGACCCGGCGCGCGAGCTCGAGTCGCGGCTCGAAATGCCGGTGCAGGTCGAGAACGACGCCAACGCCGGAGCGATGGGCGAGCACCTCTTCGGGGCCGGGCGCGGCGTCTCCGACATGTTGTACGTGCGCCTGTCGGCGGGCGTGGGACTGGGGTTGATCCTGCGCGACCAGCCCTACCGGGGCGTGGCGGGGGTCGCGGGCGAGATCGGCCACACCGAGGCGGTCTCGAACGGCGAGATCTGCCGCTGCGGCAACCGCGGGTGCCTGGAGACGATCGTCAGCCCGGTCGCGCTCGCGGACCTGCTCGAGCGCAGCCGGGGCGAGCCGACCTCGGTTGCGCGCATGCTCGACCTGGTCCGCGCGGGCGATCGCGGCGCCCAGCGCGTCGTGTCCGATGCGGGCCAGGCGATCGGCGCCGCGCTCGCCGCCGCCGTCAATCTTCTGAACCCCTCTTTGGTGATCATCGGCGGTGAGCTGGCCGAGGCGGGCGAGGTGCTGCTCACGCCGATCCGCGCGGCGATCACCCGCTCGGCGATCGCCCCCGCCGCCGCCTCGATGCGCGTGGTGGCCGGCGACCTCGGCTCACGCGCGGAGGTGCTGGGCGCCGCGACGATCCAGCTCGCACGCGCACCCGAGGCGCTCGCGAACCGCCTGGTCGCCGCCTGACCGCGATTCGGTCACAAAGGCGGCCGCGTTCGCGAATAATGAGGACATGGACCCGCAGGCGCTCGGGGAGTTCTACGCGCGGTACGAGACGACCGTGCTGCGGTTCTTCATGGAGCGCGTGCGCTCACCCGATCTCGCCGCCGACCTGACCGCGGAGACGTTCGCGACGGCGCTCACGCGGTTCCGCCGCTTCGATCCCGCCGACGACCGCGAACTCGACTGGGTGCTCGCGCTGGCCAACACGCAACTGCACCGCGCCTACCGGGAGGGAGCGGTCGACGACGCCGCGCGCGAGCGGCTGAAGCTCGCGCCGGTCGCGCTCGACGACCGCGCGCTCGACCGCGTCTGGCAGCTCCGCGGCCTGGATCGCAACGAGGAGCGCAAGCCGCGCCGCTCCGCACACACCGTGCTCGCCGAGTCCGCGCGCGGCGCCGCGGGATCGGGTCTGTGGCCGCTCAGCCACAGCGCGGCGCAGCACGGGCCGGCGAACGTCGCGCGGCACGGCGCGGTGAGCCCCCCGGGCGACGGCGCTGCAACTGGGCCGGCCGGTGGCGCGCAGGACACGGACCGGCGGCGCGCCGTCGCGAACCGGCCGGCCGACGGCGCGGCGGGCGGCGTGCTGCTGCCCAGTGTCGCGGACGGGCTCGTCGGCGCCGCGGCGTGCCATCACGGGCGGCGGCGCCGGCGGCGGCGGGTGGTGATCGCCGCGCGGGTGATGCTGGCGATCGTCACGGTGACCTGGGCCCTCGGCGAGGCCGTCAAACCCGACCGGTCGTCGACCGCGGCGTCGACCACCTGGCTGCCGTTCGAGGCGCAGCACGAGGTCTCGGGGTTCTTCCCGCGCCCGTGGTATCTCGCGTCGGCGAAGCAGGCACCGGCGGTGACCGGCGGGCGCGAGCTCGTGACGCTGACGACGTACGCGACCGGGGGCGCCGCCGGCTCGCGCTGCGGCGCGCTCCCCGAGCTGGGCGACGCCGACGCGCTGGTCTCGGTCGTCGATCGGCTCGACGGAGCGGGCGCGTTCCCGAAGCGGTTCTCGCCGAAGCGGGCGCCGGACCTGGAGCGTGCGCTGCGCGTCTGCCGCCCCAAGATCCGCGTCTACACCAGCGGGCTGCGGGTCGGGCCACGTCGCCTTCGCGGACTGGTGGTGCTCGGGCCGAAGGCGGACGATCAGACCCTGGCGCTGGCGCGCGAGACGCTTGACCGGCTGCGGTTCTAGGGACTCAAAGTCAACTGCGCCGGGTGGGGAGGGGGAGTGGCGAGCCACCCGTCCCGGGCTGCCGTGGGTCCGGCTCGCGGCGCGGCTCTGTTGGCCCGAAGTGCGGTGCTGGGATACCGACAGTTACGGGCGTGGGCTGGTCAGTGTGTCCCGCGCTCGCGGTTGTCCCGGTCGCCATGGTCGACCGTGCGCGTTTGAGGGACAGATCGCGGGTTTCGATCAGGTTCGCACTGGTCGAGTTGGCGCGTCGGTGGGGGTGATGAACATTTGCGTTGTCACAGGACGCATTTGTTCATCACCCCCTCGCGCACGACTTCTTTGCTCGCCGACACCGATCACCGGAAGGCCCGGCGCGGACGGGAGTGTCAGCACCACGCCCGTAACTGTCGGTATCCCAGCACGCCAATTCGACCCCGACAGAGCCGCGCACCAAGCGGGTCCACGGCAGCCAGCAACGGAGGGCGAACCACTCCCCCTCCCCCACCCGGCGCAGTTGACTTTGCGTCCCTAGGTCTCCTGCTTGAGCGCATGCAGACCAGACAAAGGCCCCCCGCCCGCCTGCATGAACTTGCCGCCCTCGTGGAGCGAGCCCGCGTCGACCGCCGCGAACCCGAAGTCGTCGACCAGCGCGGCGAAGCGCGCCTTGGCGTCGGCGTCGTCGCCCGCGTAGAACAACAGCTGGCGGCCTGCGTCGTGGCGCGGATCGGCGGCGATGAAGCGCGCGAAGAGGGTGTTGAACGCCTTGATCACGTGCGCGCCGGAGGCGAGTGACGCGACGTGCTCGCTGCTGGTGCCGTCGCCGAAGTCGGCGACCTGCGTCGGCGAGAAGCTGATGAACGCGTTGGTCGCGTCGATCAGGATGCGCCCGTCCCAGGCCGGCAGGGCGCCGAGGATGTCGTCGACCGCACTCCACGGCGGGGCGAGCAGAACGATGTCGGCCGCGGCGGCCTCTTCGACACTGCCGGCCGTCGCACCGAGCTCGGCGGCGAGCTCGGCGAGCGTCTCGGGCTCGCGGCTGTTCGAGATCACGACGTCATGTCCTGCGGCCACCGCATGACGCGCGACGGCCTGCGCGATGTTGCCCGCGCCGATGGTTCCGAATCGCATGTCGCCGACGATAGCGAACTGGGATAACCGACCCAGAATGGCGTCAGGCCGCGAGCGACCGGACGTGCGCGAGCGCGACGTTCAGTGCCGCCTCGAGCGGTGCCGCGTCGCGGCGCGCCTGGGTGAGCAGCGCCCCGCCCTGCACCGCGGCGAGCAGCGCCAGCGCGAGCTGATCGGGGTCGGCCTCGGGCCGCAGGTCGCCACGCTCGCGCATCGCGGTCAGGCCGTCGCGCAGCACCGCCTCCCAGCGCTCGAAGCCCCGCTCGGCGTTCGCGCGGGCCTGCGCATCGCACTCGACGACCTCGGCCGCCACCGACCCCAGCAGGCACCCGCCTTCGCACTGCCGAAGCCGCTGCTGCTGAATGTTCAAATTCGCCCACGCGTCAAGAGCGACGAAGCTGTCGAGCTTTCCCAACTCCTGGTGCACCGCGAGGATCGTGTCCGCCTGGTGGGTGACGACGGCGCGGATCAGCGCTCGCTTGTCCTCGAAGTAGTGCGTCATCTGCGAGCCACTGACGCCCGCCGCCTTGCGGACCTCCTCGATGCTCGTGCCGGCGACGCCCTGCTTGAAGACCAGGTCGGCCGCGGCCGCGACGATCCGCGCCTTCGTCGCGAGGCCCTTCGCGGTCAACTGGGACATGCCGCCCAGTTTACGAGAGCAGCTCGGCGGCGCGGGCGCGGAAGCGCTCCACGTTGGCGAGCTTGATGTCCTCGTAGCCGCGCACCATGTCGGGCAGCTCGGCGACGGCCAGCGCGGTGGCCGGGTCCCGCTGGACCGCGGTCTCGACCAGCGCCAGGTACTCGTCCGGAAGCGCGCGCTCGACGCGCCGCACCTCCGCGCGCCCGAAGGGATCGAGTGCCGTACCCCGGAGCCGCCGGCCCGCCTTGAGCGCCCGGAACGCGGGAACGAACCAGCGACCGAGCCGCAGCTTGCGGTCCATGCCCAGCGCCCGCAGGACCGGCGGGTGCAAGAGGAACTTGACCTTGGCGCCCTCGGGCAGATCGCGCAGGCCCTCGAGATGCAGGCGCGCGACCTCGTACTCGTCCTTGTAGGCGAGCAGCTTGTAGAGGCCGTGGGCGACCGCCTCGGTCAGCGCGTCGTCGCCGTGGGCCTGCACGCGCTCGAGCGCGTCGGCGTAGCGCGCGACCGCGGATGCGCCGCCCCAGCCCGCGAGATCGGGGACGCGGATCTCCAGCAACCGCCGCAGCTCGCCCGGTTCGGGCGCGAGCCGATCGATCACGGTGCGCTCAGCCTTGCTCAGCGCCCGCGAGACCTCAGCCGGCGCGAGCACCTCCGCCACGGCGTCCGCCGCACCCACGACGGCGCGGCCCCAGTCGAACGCGGCGAGGTTCTGCTCCACGGCGGTCCCGTTGAGCTCGAACGCCTGCCGGATCGCCCCCAGAGACACGGGGATGACGCCCTGCTGCCACGCCGCGCCGAGCACCATCACGTTGGCCGGCATGTGATCGCCGAAGAGCGCCAGCGCGAGCGCCTGCGCGTCGAAGAAGACGCCGCCGCGGGTGGCGGCGGAGATCCCCGCCTGCGCCGCGGCCAGATCGGGCGCGCCCGCACGCGGGTTCACGACCATCTCGGCCGTGGGCACGACGCTGGTCGACACCGCGGCGACGGTGCGCGCCGCGTCGCTCATCGCCAGGTGCTGGGAGGTCGCGGTGGCGACGATGTCCAGGCCGAGCAGCACGTCGATTCCGCCCGTGGACGGGCTCGCCACACCCGCCTCGCCCCCGATCCGCACGTCGGACGCGACCGGGCCGGCCTTCTGGCTCAGGCCCGTCATGTCGAGGCCGCCGACCGGGCGCCCGTCGAGCATCGCGGCCATCCCGAGCACCTGGCTGACCGTGACGACACCGGTGCCGCCGATCCCCACCAGCCGCACGCGCACCTCACTCGCCTCCGTCAGCGCGGGCTCGGCCAGCGCGGGAGCGGGCGGCGCGGCGCGCCGCTTGGCCGCCTTCGGCGCGATGACCTCCATGAACGACGGGCAGTCGCCCTCGAGGCACGAGAAGTCCTTGTTGCAGGAGCTCTGGTGGATGCGTGTCTTACGGCCGAACTCGGTCTCGACCGGCTCGACCGACAGGCAGCCGGACTTCTCGCCGCAGTCGCCGCAGCCCTCGCACACGCGCTCGTTGATGACGATCGACTGCGGCGGCGTGACCGCCTTCCCGCGCTTGCGGGCGCGGCGCAGCTCGGTCGCGCAGGCCTGATCGTGGATCAGCACGGTCACACCAGAGAGCGCCGCGAGCTCCTTCTGCGAGCGCCGCAGCGCCTTGCGCGGGCGGACCTCGGCCAGCGGCGCGAGCGTGACGCCCTCGTAGCGGGACGGATCGTCGGCGGTGATGATCACCCGCTTGACGCCCTCGGCCTCGAGGCTGCGGACCAGCTCGGGCACGGCCATCCCACCCGGGACGTCCTGCCCGCCGGTCATCGCGACGGTCGAGTTGTAGAGGATCTTGTAGGTGACGTGGAGGTCCGCCGCGATCGCGGCGCGGATCGCCAATGAGCCGGAGTGATGCAACGTGCCGTCGCCGAGGTTCTGGACGAAGTGGCGCGGCTCGAGGAAGGGCGCGGCGCCGATCCACTGCGCGCCCTCGCCACCCATCTGGGTCAGGCCGCGCACGTCGCCGTGGGTGTTGGCGGCGCCGAGCATGACCATCGTGTGGCAGCCGATCCCGGCGCCGACGAGCTGGTCGTCCTCGGCCTGCGTGCTCGAATTGTGGGGGCAGCCGGAGCAGAAGTGCGGGGCGCGCACCGCGCCCACCGCGGGCTCGTCGACGACCCGGTCCAGGCGCTCCAGCCGCTCGCGCACCGCGGCGGAATCGACGCGGCGCCCGATGGCGCGCGCGATCTTGTCGGGCGTCAACGCGCCGGTCGAGGGGACCAGCCGCACGCCGCGGTCGTCGCGCTCGCCGGTGATCAGCGGCGCGGCCGGCGTGCCGTAGAGCGCGTCCTTGACCAGGCGCTCGAGGAACGGGCCCTTGTCCTCCAGCACCAGCACCTCGTCCAACCCGGTCGCGAAAGAGCGCACCGCGGCCGCGTCGAGCGGGTACGGCATGCCGATCTGGAGCACGCGCACGTCATTGAGATCGAGGTCGCGCAGCGCCTGCAGCGCCTGGTGGGCGGCCGTGCCGGCGGCAACGATCCCCAGCCGGGCGCCGGGCGCCTCGACGACGACCCGGTTGAGCTCGTTCAGCTGCGCGTAGCGCACGGCGAGCGGGAGCCGGACCTCGCGCAGCGTCCGCTCGAGCTCCAGCGACGCGGCCGCGAGCAGGTTCGACGAGGGACGGTGCACGTACGGCGCGCCCTCCCACTCGAGCAGCGGCATCCGCGGCGTCACGCGGTGCGCGCCGACCTCGACGCCGGCGGTCGCGTCGGCGACGTCGGTCGTGATCTTCAGCGCCGACCAGAGGCCTGAGGCGCGCGAGCAGGCGATCGCGTGGCGGCCGAGATCCAGCGCCTCCTGCACGCTGCCGGGCGCGAACACGGGGACCTCAAGCGCCGCGAGCAGCGACTCCGAGGCGCTCGGCAGCGTCGAGGACTTCGAGGCGGGATCGTCGCCGCACAGCGCGAGCACGCCGCCGCGCGGATCGGTGCCGCCGAAGTTGGCGTGGCGGATCGCGTCAGAGGCGCGATCGACGCCCGGCGCCTTGCCGTACCACACCCCGAGCACGCCCTCATAGCGCGCGCCCGGCAGCGACGAGGCCATCTGCGAGCCCCAGACGGCGGTCGCGCCGAGCTCCTCGTTCACGCCCGGCCGGTGGACGATGTCGTGCTCGGCGCCGAGCGAGCCCAGACGGGCGAGCTCGCGATCGAATCCGCCCAGGGGCGACCCCTGGTAGCCCGAGACCATGATCCCGGAGCGCAGCCCGGCGGCCGCGTCGGCGCGGCGATGGTCGAGCAGGAGCCGGACGAGCGCCTGGACGCCCGACAGGAAGACCTGGCCGTCCTGCGCTGTGTAGCGATCCTCGATCCGAAGGGTCGAGGGTCGCCGATGAGTGATCGGGAGCACCGCCATTGGTAAAAAAGTAGACCAAGCGGCGGCGAAGTCAACCTAAGAGGCGCAACTTCCGCCCGGTTTCCTGCTCCCAGGCGCGTTCCATACCGCCCAGGTGCTCGTCCATCACGGCCGCGATCGCGGCATCGTCGCACGAGCGCAGCGCGGCGAGCGTGCGTTCGTGGATGTCGACTACCCATTCGGGGATCGGCGGCTGGCGCAGCGCGAGGTCGCGCCCGATCTCGAGCCGGCGCAGCAGCGAGCGCATTAGCCCGACCACGGTCGCGTTCCCGGTCGCTTCGGCCATGCGGACGTGGAACTGCATGTCGAGCTGGAGGAAGCGATCCTCGCGCTCGAGCACCTCGCCGCTGCGCAGCATCTGCTTGTGCGCCTCGATCGTCATCTGCATGCGCTCGAAGTCGGCCTCGGACGCGTTCTCGGCCGCGAAGCGGGCGACCTGCGGCTCGAGCAGACGGCGCGCCTCCAGCACGCCCGCGACCTCGGCCAGGCGCACGTCGGACTGCTGCCGCAACAGCTCGATCGGCACGTAGCCGGAGGCGACGAAGATCCCGCCGGTCGCGCCCGGATGGACCTCGAGCACGCCCGCCTTGGAGAGCACCTTGACCGCCTCGCGCAGCGTCGGGCGACTGATCCGCATCGCCTCCGCGAGCTGGCGTTCGCTGGGCAGCCGGTCGCCCTCGCCGAGGTCGCCGTGACGGATGCGCTGCGCGATCTGCTCGACGGCGCCCTCGAAGGCCCGGCGCGGGCCGATCGGCTCAAAGCCGGCTTCCATCGCTCAGACGGTATTACCGACCCGTTACCGGCCGGGCCGAAGCTGGTCTCATGAAAGCGCTCTCCGACCACGTCGCCGCCTGCGTTGAGCGGGTCCTGCGCACCGTGCCGGCGAGCGCTCGCGAGGACGTCTACATCGTCTCGGCGTGGCTGGGCGAGGATCTGACGGTGAGCATCGGCTGGAACACCTCGCGGCACGTGCGGGCGCGCCGCCCGTTCGACTCGCGGTTCGCGTGGGGCGTGCTCGAGTGGAGCCGCTGGGAGTTCGAATGCCCGACTGCGTGCGTGGTCTGCGACCGGCTCGCGGACCCGCTCGGGTTCGCGCTGTGCGGCCGGTGGCTGGCGTCGGTCGAGCCGGGGGACGAGCGCACGGCGTTCCGTTCGCTGATCGACGGCGTCGTGCAGGAGATGCATCGTGACGGCCGGATCGCGGCGGCCCTTGGCCACTCCGTCGCACTCATCGTCGAGGGGGAGCTGCAAACCTGTAGCGCCTGATGGCCACGACGTTCGGCGTCATCGGTACAGGCTGGCGTTCCGCGTTCTTCTGCCGCTTGGCGCGGATGGCGCCGGAGCACTTCCGCGTGACGGGCGTGGTCAGTCGCTCGGCGAGCGCGTTTGAGGGCGTACCGGTGTTCGGGACGGTCGACGCGCTGCTCGGTGCGGAACGGCCGGAGTTCGTGATCGTCTCGGTGCCGTGGGCGGTCACGCCCGACGCCACGCGCGAGCTGGTCGCGCACGGCGTGCGGGTGCTGGCCGAGACGCCGCCCGCGCCCGATCTCGACGGCCTGCGGGCGCTGTGGCGCGACGTCGGCTCGACCGGGCTCGTGCAGGTCGCCGAGCAGTACCTGCTGATGCCGGCGCACGCGGCTCGCCTGGCGGCGGTGCGCGCCGGCGCGATCGGCTCGCCCACCTCGGTCCAGGTCTCCTCGACGCACCTCTACCACGCAGTCTCGATGATCCGCGGGCTGCTCGGTGTGGGCTTCGAGCCGGTGACCGTCTCCGCCCGCTCCTTCACCGCGCCGCTCGCGGACCCGATCGGCTTCGGCGACTGGCACGGGAACGTCGAGCCCGCGCCGAAGGCCACGACGCTGGCGACGCTCGACTTCGGCGGCCGCATGGGCCTCTACGACTTCACCGAGAACCAGTGGTGGAACCCGCTGCGAGCGCGGCGCATCGTCGTTCGCGGCACGACCGGAGAGCTCGTCGACGATCGCGTGGTGCGCCTGGCGGACGCGCACACGGTGGTCGAGTCCCACCTGATCCGCCGCCAGACGGGCATCGACCTCAACCTCGAGGGCTTCGACCTCGATCACATCAGCCTCGACGGCGCGGTGCTGTACCGCAATCCGTTCATGGGCGCGCGGTTCTCCGAGGACGATCTGGGCGTCGCGCTGCTGCTGGCGGGCGTCGGCGCGTGGGCCCGCGACGAAGGCCCCGAGCCGTACCCGCTGGCCGACGGGCTGCAGGATCACCTGATCAGCCTCGCGATCCTCGAGTCCGTTTCCAGCGGTGCGGAGGTGCGCACCGGCGTCGAGGACTGGGCGTCCTAGGATCGGACGCCATGGACAGCCGCACACTGGGCCTGACCGGCCGCAACGTCTCGGAGATCGGATTCGGCGCCTGGCAGGTGGGTGCGGACTGGGGCGAGGTGTCCGAGGACACCGCGATCGAGACGCTGCACGCCGCGGTCGACGCGGGCGTGACGTTCTTCGACACCGCGGACGTCTACGGCGACGGGCGCTCCGAGCGGCTCGTCGGCCGGCTGCTGCGCGAGCGGGCGGATGCGGGGCTCACGTACGCGACGAAGATGGGCCGGCGGCTCGAGCAGACGGTCGCCAACTACTCGCCCGAGCACTTCCGCGCGTGGAACGACCGGTCGCGCTCGAACCTCGGCGTCGACACGCTGGACCTCGTCCAGCTGCACTGCCCGCCGACCGACCTCTACTACCACCCGGAGGTCTTCGAGGACCTCGAGGCGATGGTCGCCGAGGGCCGGATGACGGCCTACGGCGTCAGCGTCGAGCGGGTGGAGGAGGCGCTGAAGGCGATCGAGTACCCGAACGTCGCGACCGTCCAGATCATCTTCAACGCGTTCCGGCAGCGGCCGGCGGGGCTGTTCTTCGAGGCGGCCGCGGCGCGCGGCGTCGGTGTGATCGTGCGCGTCCCGCTCGCCTCGGGTCTGCTCTCGGGCAAGTACACGGCGGAGACCACCTTCGGCGCCGACGACCACCGGCAGTACAACCGCCAGGGCGAGGCGTTCGACGTCGGCGAGACGTTCGCGGGCGTGCCGTTCGAGGTCGGGTTGGAGGCGGTCGAGGCGCTCCGGCCGCTCGTGCCCGAGGGCGTCACGATGGCGCAGTTCGCGCTGCGCTGGATCCTCATGCACGACGCGGTCTCCACCGTCATCCCGGGTGCCCGCTCGCCCGAACAGGCGCGCGGGAACGCGGCGGCCGCCGCGCTCCCCGCGCTCGACGCGGAGACGATGGAGGCGGTGCGCAGCGTCTACGACGAGCGCATCGCCCCCTACGTGCACCAGCGCTGGTAGTTCCTACGCCTCGACGCCGTCGGCCTGGTCGACCGCGTCCTTGAGCGCACTGTCGATACCGAGGCCGCCGTGGAGCACGTCGGCCTCGCCGTCGAGGGCGCGTAGCTGGTCGTTGCCGGCGCCGCCGTCGAGCACGTCGCGGCCCGCGCCGCCGATCAGGACGTCGGCGCGGTTGGCGCCGGTGATGGTGTCGTTGCCGGCGCCGCCGTCGAGCGTGGCGCTCCCGTAGAGGACGAAGCCGTTGGTGCCGGAGAGCGTCGGCATGCTGATCTGATCGTCGCCGCCGAGGCCTTTGACGACGAGCACCGCGTCATGGGTCGCGTCGACCTGGGTCTTGACGCCGTTGACGCCGATCGTCGAACGCGAGTTGTTGCCGAACGCGGCGATGTTCGACAGCACGATCTTGTCGTTGCCGGCCGTGCCGGTGACCGTGATGATCTTCGTCGAGCCCTTGAACGTCTTGGTGAAGCAGACGCCGTCCTTGGCGCACGTCGGCTTGACCGCCGCGTTCGCGCCGGGGGCGATGGTGAGCGCGGCGATCGCGGCGGTGGCGATGGCGGACAGCGTGGTGGCCAGCGGGTGGGTGAGGCGCATCGGTTCTCCTTGAGGTGGCGGTTCACCTCTTACAGACGCCTCCCCGCCCACCGGCCGCCGGGGGCTTACCGGCGGTTCCGTGGCGGTCAACCGCCAGGCTGAGCGAGCCAGTCGGCGTAGGTCGGGCCGGCCAGGCGGGCTTGCGGGCCGGGGAGCAGTGCGTCGGTCGTGTAGAGCGGGGCGTCGGGGTCGGAGGGGTCGGAGGGGTCGGAGGGGTCGGCGCCCTCCTCGATGCGGATCGGGTCGCCGTCGCGGGCGGCGAGCAGCCGGCCCATCTCGACCAGGCGCTCTTCGCGCGGGCCCGCGACCTCCCAGATCGGGCCGCCGGCGGGCGCGTCGTCGAGCGCGAGGTCCACGAGCGCCTCGGCCACGCTGCGCGCCGCGACGAGCTGCGTGCGCATCGCGGGGAGATACGCGACGTCGCCGCGGCGGCCCCACTGCAGCAGCTGGCCGACGAACTCGTGGAACTGCGCCGCGCGCAGGACGCGGACGTCGACCGGGTGCGCCAGCCACGCCCGCTCGTGGGCGAGCTTGGCCGCGTTGTAGCCCGCGCTGAACTTGTCGATGCCGATGATCGACACGACGACCACGCGCGACACGCCGGCGCGGGCGGCGGCCGAGGCGAGGTTCGCCGCCGCGGTGGTGAAGAACGCCGTGGCCTCTGCCTCGACCGGCGACGGCCCGGTCGCCGCGTCGACCACGCACGTCACGCCCTCCAGGGCGGCGTCCAAGCCCTCGCCGGCGATCACGTCGACGCCGAGCGAGCGGGCGATCGGCACCGCGTCAAAGCCGCGCTCGCGCACCACGTCCACGACGTGGCGGCCGACGCGGCCGGTCGCACCCACGACGGCGATCTTCTGAGTCATCTGGTCTCCTTGGTCACAACTGCTTCGTTTGCCGGGTCAACGCGTTGACCCGCGCCGACGAACGGATGTGACCGATGACCGAAGAAGATCTTCTCGCCGAGCAGTTCGAGCGCCACCGGCTCCACCTGCGCAAGGTCGCCTACCGGATGCTCGGCTCGGTCGCGGAGGCCGACGACGCGGTCCAGGAGGCGTGGCTGCGGCTCAACCGCTCCGACGCGGCCCAGATCGAGAACCTGCAGGGCTGGCTGACGACGGTCGTCGCCCGCGTGAGCCTCAACGCGCTGCGCTCGCGCGCCACCCGCAGCGAGGAGCCGCTGGACGAGATCCGCGTGCCCGACCCGCTGCTCTCCCCCGCCGCCCACGTCGACCCCGAGCAGGAGGCGCTGCTGGCCGACAGCGTCGGCCTCGCGCTGCTCGTCGTGCTCGAGACGCTCGCGCCGGCGGAGCGGCTGGCGTTCGTCCTGCACGACATGTTCGCGGTGCCGTTCGACGAGATCGCGCCGATGGTCGACCGCACCCCCACCGCGGCGCGCCAGCTCGCCAGCCGCGCGCGCCGGCGGGTGCAGGGCGAGGCGCCCGCGCCCACCGACGATCTACCACGCCAGCGAGCCGTCGTGGACGCGTTCTTCGCCGCCGCCCGCGACGGGGACTTCGACGCGCTCGTCGCGGTCCTGGACCCCGACATCGTGCTGCGCTCCGACGGCGGCGCGCTGCGGCCCGGCCACTCGCAGATCCTGCGCGGCGCGGAAGCGGTCGCCCGCCAGGCACTGACCTTCGCCCGGCTCTCGCCCTACGTGCAGCCGATCCTGGTCAACGGCGCCGCCGGTGTGCTCGTCGCGCCCAACCGGCGGCCGTACACGGTCATGGGCTTCACCGTCGCCGGCGGGCGGATCGCCGCGATCGACGCGATGTCGGACCCCGAGCGCCTACGGCAGCTCGACCTCACCCACCTCGACGTCTGACGTCGTGGGCCGAGCGCAGGTGGGCGGTCAGCAGCTCGGCCGCCGCGTCGCCTTCGCCACGGGCGAGCGCCGCCGCGATCTCGCGGTGCTCGGCGATGAAGCGCTCGATCCGTGACGGATCGCGCGCGACGGTGGTCGCGGCCATGCGCTGGTGCCGGTCGGCGAGCGCGTCGTAGGCGCGGGTCAGCAGCGCGTTGTCCCCGGCGGCGACGATCGCGCGGTGAAACCAGCGGTCGGCCGCCGCGAAGTCCCCACCCGCGCCGGTCAGCGCGCGCTCCTGCTCGGCGATCGAGGCGTCCAGTTCGGCGGTCGGGACCGAGCCGCCCTCGGCGGCGCGCCGCGCGCAGAAGGGCTCGATCAGCATGCGCGCCTCGCGGACGTCGTCGGCCTCCGAGGGCGAGATCGGAACCACCAGCGCGCCGCGGCGCGGATAGAGCTCGACGAGGCCCTCGGCCTCCAGCTGCCCGAAGGCCTCGCGCACCGGCGTCCGGCTGATCTCGAGCTCGTGCGCCAGCGCGTTCTCGCTCAGGAGCGTCCCACCGGGGAACCGCCCGTCGAGCAGGCGTTGTTTGACGTGGGCGTATGCACGCCGGGCGGCGGTCTCGACGGGAGGTCGAGCTTCTCTGGACGATGTGGCAGGAGTCACGATGTCGGCAGTCGATATGCTAGTGCGCAGCTTGGATGCAAGATGTCTCCAAGGCTTCGACTCCTCCCCAACCCCGGCGCCGAGTTCCCCACTCGGCGCTTGCACGAACTCCCCACATAGGAAAGGACGCCCATGACGAGCGCCATCTTTCTGCTCTCCCTCAACCTCCTCCTGATCGGATCGCTAGCGGTCCGGCCGCCGTCGGAGTAAGCGACTCGGGCCCTCGGCGCACACGCGCCGGGGGCCCGCGCTGATTTCAGGGTCGGCTCCCGATTGTCACCCCATGCGCCCGAACCTAGGGTCGGTGGCATGTCGAGAACTCACCCCAGGCGCGCCCTCCCGCTGCTCGTTGCCGCCTTCATGCTCGCTGTCGCGGCGGTCGGCATCGCCACGGCCAAGCCGCAGCCGAGGCCGACCGGGCTCGCCGCCGTTCGCGACGCCGCCACCGGCCTCCCGACGGGCCAACGGACACACAAACCCTTCTAGGGACGAACGTCACTGCGCCGGGTTCCCGACAGCTGAACGTGTGCTCGATCAGGTTCGCGCTCGCGACGCGAGCGTCGAGTTTCTCGCGCTCTGCTCACGAAAGTCGACGCTCGCTCACCATCCCACGTGTCACGTTGCCGTGGGCGGGGTGATCGGCGCGCGTGAGAACGCCCTTTCTGTCTCCGTAGCCCGTAGCTGTCGGTATCCCGGCTCGGCAATTCGGGTCCAACAGAGCCGAGCCGCGAGCGGACTCATGGCAGCCCGGGACGGGTGGCTCGCCACTCCCCCTCCCCCACCCGGCGCTGTTGACGTTCGTCCTCTAGAGGCCGGTGCAACCCTGGGGGTGCCCGCGATAACTCTCGCCAGGCGATATTTCGCCGGGGCACCCCCCACGGCGCGCGCTGATTTCAGACCCGCAAGGCGGAGATGATCACGTCGACGACGAGGTTCGCGCGCGCTTCGACCTCAGTCGGGTCGAGCGGTGACGTGGGATCGAAATGCTGCGCTGGCGCCGGCAGTTGCTCGAGCGGGTCGGTCACCGTCGCGGCGAAGACGTCGGCCATGTGGCGGGTGACCTGCCCGAACCCGTGGTCGACCGGTGCCCGCGCTGATTTCAGGGTCGGCGTCCGGGGGGTGCCCCGGGTAACTCTCGCCAGGCGATACTTCGCCCGGGCACCCCTCAGCTCAGGCGCGCGACCGCGATCTCGACGGAGTCGCTCACGCGCAGGAACTCGCGCAGGCCCGAGAGCTCGAGCAGGCGGTCGAGTGCGCCCTCGGGCTCGACGGCGAGCACGACGCGGCCGCCGAGCACGTGCACCTCCTTGACGGCGCCGATCAGCCCGCGCAGCCCGGAGGAGTCGCAGAAGTCCAATGCCGTCAGGTCCACGACCAGCCGCGGCGGCCTGCGCACGGCGCCCGTCGCGGCCGTGTTGAGCGCGCGGGCGAGCTGCGCCACGGTGGAGATGTCGAGCTCACCGCGCACCCGGACGATCGGGACGGGAGCCTCGACGATCTCGGTGCTCAGGATGTGCACATCGCTTGGGGCCATCAGCGACGGTCGCGACTCTACCTTCCCCGTCTCGGGCGAGCTCCGGTTGCGGGTTCGAGGAGCGGGCCGGCGCCGGCGACGATGCTCAGCTTCGCCAGCGCGTCGCGCTGGATGCGCGAGACGTGCATCTGCGTGCAGCCGATGATCTCCCCCACCTCGGCCTGGGTGAGGTCCGCGCCGAAGCGCAGGAGCAGCACGCGCTTCTCGCGGGCGGTCAGCACCCGCATCAGGTGCAGGACCGTCGCCGAGTCCTCCGCGTGGGCGTAGCCGACGTCCTCGCTGCCGACGACATCACGCAGCGAGAAGCCCTCGTCGGTCTCGAGCTCGTTGGCGCGGTCAAACGACGCGCCGTCGCGCGCCCGGCAGGCCGCGAGCCCGTCCATGACCTGCTCGACGCTGAGGCCGAGGTAGCGCGAGAGCTCGGCGGGTGACGGCGCGCGGCCGAGCTCGGCGATGATCGCCGAGCTCACCCGCTCGATCTGCAGCGCGCGCTCCTGCAGCTCGCGCGGCGGCCGGACCGTCCACGTGAACTCGCGGAAGTGCCGGAAGATCTCGCCGCGGATCGTCGGCTCGGCGAAGGCGACGAAGGCCGCGCCGGAGGCCGGGTCGAACCGGTCGACGGACTTGATCAGCCCGATCGAGGCGACCTGCTCCAGGTCCTCGAAGGAGACCCGCGCCTGGCGCCGCGCATAGACCTTCGCGATCCGCCGCGCCATCGGCAGGTAGCGGGTGACCAGCTGGTCACGCAGAGCCGGGTCGCGTCCGCTCTGAAAGCGCCGGAACAGCGCCTGTTCCCGGTCACGGTTCTGACTCTGCCTGCGCGCGACCGGGAGCGGCTCGACGTGGGTCACCGCGCCACGCCGATTCCGTGCACGCGCACGCCGACACCGGCGGACGCTGTCGAGCCGTCAAAAGCGGGAAAGCGGTGTGAGTGTGCCTGCATTGTGCGCGTCGACCGGGGAAATGGGCACAGAACATTCTCTTCCCGATCACGCGAACGCGTCCGAGATTTCGGCGATGACTTCGGCGGGCGCGTCCTCGACGACGAAGTGCGATGCACCCTCGACGGCGCGGCCGGTGACATCGGGCGCAAGGGCGCGCCACAGCTCGAGCGGGTCCGCGTAGAACCGCGGGAGCGCACCCGCGCCACCCCACAGCGAGCGGACCGGGCAGGCGATCGTGCGGCGGCCGCGATCGGCCTCGTCGTGCGCACGATCCACAGTGGCCGCGGCGCGGTAGTCCTCGCACATCGCGGTGATGAAGGCCGGGTCCCCGAGCTGGGCGCGATACGCCGCGACGACCTCGTCCGGATAGCGCGGGTCGCCCGGCTTGAGGCCGATCCGCTCGGCCGAGAGCCAGAACGCGTCGGGGTCGGCGCCGATCAGCCGCTCGGGGAGCGGAGCCGGCTGCGCGAGGAAGGCCCAGTGCCAGTAGCCGAGCGCCATCGTCGCGTCCGCGCGCGCCCACACCTCGGCGGTGGGGACGATGTCGATCACCATCAGGCGCGTCACGACGGCCGGATGGTCGAGCGCCATCCGGTAGGCGACGCGCCCGCCGCGATCGTGGCCGGCGAGGGCGAACGCGTCATGGCCAAGGGCCGCCATCGCCGCAACCAGATCCGCCGCCAGCGCCCGCTTGGAGTGCCCCGCGTGATCTTCGGTGACCGGTGGGCGGAAGGAGTCGCCGTAGCCGGGCAGATCCGCGGCGATCACCGTGAATCGCTCGGCCAGATCCGGCGCCACCGCGTGCCACATCAGGTGCGTCTCCGGAAATCCGTGCAACAGCAGCACAGGCGGCCCGGAGCCCCCGATGCGTGCCCGCACGACACCGCGCGGGGTCTCGATGTCCTCGACCGCGAACCCTTCGAAGAGCGACATGCACTTGATCCTCGCACCTGAGATGCGGGAAGATCGGCCCCGTGCCCGACGTCAGGACTCCTTAGATGCCGCCAGCCGCTCGCGTCAGTGACATGCACACCTGCCCGATGTTCAACGGGCCCGTCCCCCACGTCGGCGGGCCGATCCTGCCGCCAGGGGTGCCGACGGTCCTGATCGGCGGCCTGCCCGCGGCCACGGTCGGCAGCATGTGCACGTGCGTCGGCCCGCCCGACTCGATCGTCAAGGGCTCGATGAAGGTCATGATCGGTGGCCGGCCGGCCGCGCGCATGGGCGACCAGACCGCCCACGGCGGCGTGATCGTGCTCGGCAATCCGATGGTGATGATCAACTAGGCAAGACCGCTGCGTAGCTCGCGCGGTGGAGGCCGGCCGCGCTCGGCGCGTGCGCCAGGACCCGCTCGAGCGCCCGGGTGAAGGTCTCGCCCTGCCCGCGGCCGCGGCGCATGCTCGACACCGCAACCGAGCCGGGGACGGCCTCGAGGACAAGCGCGCTCAGCTGCGGATGCGGCCCGATCTCCGCGAAGACGGTGAAGCCGTCCTGCGCCATGCGCCGCAGCGCCGCGTCGAAGCGGGTCGTCTCGCGCAGGTTGCGCCACCAGTAGCCGGCGCGCGTGACATCGGCGCCCGCGACGGTCGAGTAGAGCGGGATCCGCGGCGTCACGGCGCCGACGTGGCCGACGGCGGCGTGGAAGTCCAGCCACAGGTGATCGATCTCCGCGCTGTGGTAGGCGACGGAGACGTCCAAACGCTTCGCCGGGACCTCCAACTGCGCCGCCAGGGCGTCCAGCGCGGCGGGCGTGCCCGCGAGCGTGACGGCGTTCGCCCCGTTGACCGCCGCGAGCGTCACCCCGCCCGGCAACACTTCGCGCGCCGCCGCCTCGCTCATCGCGACCGCGAGCATCGCGCCGCGACCGGCGACCCGCTCCTCCAGCCGCGAGCGGTGATAGGCGATCGAGAGCGCCTGCTCGAGTGAGATCGCACCCGCGGCCCAGGCCGCGGCGATCTCCCCGAAGGAGTGGCCGACGATCGCGGCCGGCTCCACGCCGCGCGAGCGCCAGAGCTCGGTCAGCGCGACCTGGAGCGCGAGCCCCGCCGGCTGGGCGTCGGCGGGATGCGGCATCGGCGTAGCGTCCAGCCCACCGGTGAAGAACCGGGTCAGCGAGGCGCCGGGCCAAAGCGCGTCGCAGTGGTCGATCGCGGCGCGGAAGGTGGGCTCGGAGGCATACAGCTCCGCGCCCATCCCCCACCATTGCGCGCCCATGCCGGAGTAGATGAAGGCGGGCGGTCGAGACGGTCCGAGGCCGGCGACGAACGCGGGCGCTCCAGGGCTCGGGTCGATGAGCACGCGCTCGTATCGGCCGCCCCCGGCCGGAACTTGAACACTTTCAGCGGAGTGTCAGAACACGCGCTCCCAAGCGCTTGCTGTCGAAGCGAGCGGTGCCCGGAGCGCCGAGGAGAACCAGCGGCTTGGTGTCGAAGTAGAGCGCGTCGGCGCGGCCGTCGCCGTTGACGTCGCCGACCGGCTCCAGCTCCGGGGTGTCGACGCCGTCCGCGTGGCGGGAGACGATCCGCACGCCGCGCCAGCCCGGCTTGCCGAGCCGCATCGGTCCCTTCGCCCGCGCGCCGAACGCGACGTAGGCGACACCCGCGTTGCCCGCCGAGCCCGCGGTGACGAGATCGACGTGGTGGTCGCCGTCGAAGTCCCCGGCGCCCGCAACGCCGAAGATGTCGTTGCCGAACAGTTGCAGTGCGCGTGCCCCGGGGCGGGAGTAGTTGAGCGCGGCCGCCGTGCGCGCGCCGAAGATGACCTCCGCCAGCGTCGAGACGTACGGGTTGTCGCCGTCGCTGAGGGTGAAGTCGGCCAGGCCGTCGCCATTGACGTCGCCGGCGGCCCGGACCTCGTGCGACGTGTAGCTGACGTTGCGGATGCGGTAGCCGCGCGTCCCGAGCGCGCCGAGCGAGAGCGTCCCGCCCGCGCCCCCGAAGACGACCGACGGCCGGCCGGCGTCGAGCACCAGATCGGGACGCCCGTCGCCATTGACGTCACCGGGGCCCGCGACGCTCCAGCCGGCGAAGTCGTCGCAGTGCGGCGGCCCGTCCTCGTCCTCGTCCTCCGACGTGGCCTCGACGATGTCACACGCGCGCTGGTCGCCGGTCGCGGCGCCGTAGACGGTGAGGTAGGCGGCGTCCGGGGCCGCGAGGTCGACGACTCCTCCCGCCCGCCGGCCCGCGACGACGAACGCCGCGCCCGCGCCCTTGGTGCCGGGGCCGTCGAGCCCCGAAGCACCGACGGCCACGTCATCGGACCCATCTCCGTCGAAGTCACCCACTCCCGCGACGGAGTTCAACGCCCCGCCCGCGCTCGGCCCCTGGATCTCGAGCCCCGCGTCACCGAGAGCGGCGAGGTCGACGTCCCGCGTGTCGCGCTTGCCGAAGACGACATACGCCGCGCCGGCGCGCTTGCGGCCCTGGGGGGAGGCGGAGCCGCCGACGATGACGTCGTCGAGCCCGTCGCCGTTGACGTCGCCGGCGATCCCGCGCATGTAGTCGCCGTCGCGGGCGAGCCCGTCGTGGGCCGCGGCGCCGACGATCCGGAAGCCACGCGCCAGCCGGAGCGAGCGCTTGGCGCCCTTGGCGCCGAACACGACGCGCACGGCACCCGCGCCGGGCCGGCCGGGCGTCGCGCCGTCGTCGCCCATCAGGATGTCGGCGACGCCGTCGCCGTTGATGTCACCCGTTCCGGGTGGGTTCGCCGCCTGCGCCGCCGAGGTGTGCAGAGCGAGAACGACAAGCACCAGTGGCGCCAGGGGGAGGATCGTTCGCATCCGCCCAGCGTCTCGCGGGCCGCGGGCACCTTCAATCAGGAGCCGCCCCTGAGGTTTAGAGGCCGTAGAGCGAGACGGCGTTCTCGCGCAGGATCGCCCGCGCCGCCTCCTCCGCCTCACCCGCGTCGTCGAGCAGCTCCGGCAGCACGGTCGCCAGCGCGTCACGCCACCAGGTGGCAGCGAGGAAGTAGAGCTCCGGTGTGCGCGCCGCGTCGGACGCGTAGAGCAGCTTCGACACCGGTGCCAGCTCGAGCGCTTCCGCCAGCGCGACGGCCGGCCGCGACACGTGCGGGATCGTCAGCGAGAGGTCGAAGAAGACGTTCGGATAGACGTGTGCCAACCACCCCGCCTCGCGGACGTACGGGTAGCAGTGCAGGAGCACGAACGGCGTCGTCGCGAAGCGCTCGATCAGGGGCTTGAGCAGGCCGGGGCGCGCGAGCGGGAGCGAGAGGTCGGCGTCGCCGAACCCGGTGTGGACCTGCACCGGCAGCGGGTCGCCGGTGGCGGCGTTGACCTCCAGCGCCGCGATCAGCGGGTCGCGCACCCCGGCAGCGAGCAGGTCGAGGTCGAGCCCGCCGCGGTAGGCGGCGATCGTCTTCAGCGCCGCGAACCCGCGCGCCCGGGCGCGAGCGACCGCGTCCCGCACGCCGTCGATCCCCGCCTCGGCGGCGACGCGCTCGATCCGCAGCACCGGCCGCGACACACAGCCCGCCAGCAACCCCAGCTCGCGCCAGTTGACGCTCTCCGCCGCGGGCGGGAACCCGTCGTCGACGAGCAGCACCTCAGTGTTCGTCGCCCGCAGCAGCGCGCTCGCGTACGCCCCCGGATCCGTCGCGAGCCGGTGGGCGTACACGGCGTCCTCGGCCGGCTCGCAACCGAGCTGCGCCGCGAGCGCCCGGATCGCCCGCCGGTAGGTGACCGCGGTCGCGACGTGCGGCCACTGGCGCGGGTCCTCGCTCTCCGAGAACAGCCCGCGGAACGCGTCCAGGGTCGCCGGCGGCTCGCGCAGGATCCCGTGCGCGTGGTGGTCGACGACCGCGACCCCGCTCAGTACTTCTCGAAGTGACCTTGAAACTCGAATGCCGCATCCCCCGCGGAATAGGCCATCCACTCCGAGCGGCGGACGGCGAGATAGGACTCGGTGAGCACCGGGCCGAGCGCCTCGGTCAGCACGGCGTCGCGGGCCAGCGCGTCGAGCGCCTCCGCCTGGTTGGCGGGCAGCGGGGCGATCCCGCGCCGCGCGCGCTCGCCGTCGGTCAGGCCGGCGGGATCCTGCTCGACCGGCTCGGGCAGCTCGAGCCCGCGCTGGATCCCGTCGAGGCCCGCGGCGATCAGCCCGCCCAGCGCGAGGTACGGGTTGCAGGTGGCATCGCAGGACTTCAGCTCGGCGTTGGTCGTCGCCTCCTCCGCGCCTGTGAACGTCGAGGCCACGCGGATCGGCGCCTCCCGGTTGTCCAGGCCCCAGCAGGTGTAGGCGCCCGACCAGGTGCCCGGCGCGATGCGCCGGTAGGAGTTGAAGCTCGGAGCGGTGAGGCCGCACAGGCCGGGAAGATGCTCGAGCACCCCGGCGATGAACGCGAGCGCGAGGTCGGACAAGCCCTCGTCGTAGAACCGGTTGCGGTCACCCTCCCAGAGCGAGAAGTGCACGTGGGTGCCGTTGCCCGCCTGATCGATCCACGGCTTCGGCGCCAGCGACGCGGTCAGCTCGACCTTGAGCTTCTCGATCAGCTCCCGGCTCTTCGCGACGCCGCGGATCGTCTCGCGCACGAGCACCTGCTCATCCGCCGCCTGCAAGGCGGGCGCGTGCGCGGTCGAGATCTCCTGCTGCCCGTGGCCCAGCTCGGCGTAGTACTGGTCGACGGGGATCCGTTGCGCCTCAAGCGCGGCGACCAGCGCGTCCGCATAGTGCTGCGAAGCGGTCGTCGAGATCGTCGAGAAGCACAGGCCGGAGTCCAGCGGGTGCACCGTCCGGTCCTTCTCGTTGCGCTTGGCGAGCGTGAACTCGTTCTCGAAGCCGGCCCGCAGGTTGAGTCCGCGTTCGGCGAGCCGCGCTTCCATGCGCTTCAGGAAGGACCGCTGGCAGACCTCCGCGGGCTCGCCGTCGAGGCCGTGATGGTCGGTCAGGACGGCGCCCGTGAACGGCGCATACGGCAGCACGCGGAACGTGTCCAGCGCCGGGATGAGCCGGTACTCGCCCACGGGACCCATCCCGGCCACGTGCTGCAACTGGTCGAGGCTGTTCATCACCTGCATGCCGGTGGTGACGCCGATCCCACGCTCCAAGCGGCCTTCGAGGCCGGCGCGGCCGGAGGCCTTCGCCCGGATGGTGCCGTCGTTTCCGCACCAGAGGAAGCGCACGAGCCGGAGCCCCTGGTCGTGCGCCAGCCGGGCGATCTTGTCCGCGTTCATGGGGCGCATGATGGCCGACGTCGCGGCTGCCAGGACGCGACGGTGCCGGATCCGCCATCGCCCCACGAACGTGCCAGCAAATGCGGCCACAGGTGTGACTTGATCCGACGTCGGGTACAGCGAAGCACCGTGGCCATGCGAGCGACAACCGTCCGCTTCGGGGACGACCTGTGGGAGCTGCTGGAGGCCGAGGCGGGGACCCAGGGCATCAGCGCGGCGCAGTTCGTGCGCGACTCGGCGATCATGCGCCTCGGGATCCTGAGCGGGCGGCGCGGCGACGACGAGGCCACGCTCACGCTCGAACAGGTCGCCGCCGGCGCGCTCTCCAGCCGCCCCCGCTTCAAGCGGGACGCGGTGATCGGCGACGTCGCCCGCCTGCACGCCCTCCGCTCCACCGACCTGCTGGACTCTCCCGCCGAGGAGGCGTTCGACCGCCTCACCAAGCTCGCGGCGAAGCTCCTCAACGCGCCCGTGGCGCTCATCTCGCTGGTCGACGAGGACCGGCAGTTCTTCAAGAGCAGCGTCGGGCTCGCCGAGCCGTGGCGCAGCGCGCGTCAAACCCCCTTGACGCATTCCTTCTGCCGCCACACACTGCTTTCCCGCGAGCCGCTGATCGTGGAGGACGCCCGCTCCCACCCGCTCGTGCGCGACAACCTCGCGATCCGCGACCTCGACGTCGTCGCCTACGCCGGCTTCCCGCTCATCACGAGCGCCGGCCACGCCCTTGGAACGCTGTGTGTCATCGACCATCGCCCCAGGTCCTGGACCGCGGATCAGATCGAGATCCTCGAGACCCTCACCGCGTCGGTGCTCAGCGAAATCAACCTCACCCTCACCCGGAGTGCCGCATGACTGCCCTGCTCAGCGACACCGCGGTCTTCGACCGCTTCCACCAAGACCATGATCAAGCCACGCGCGAGGAGCTGGTCGAGCGCTATCTGCCGCTCGCGCGCCACCTTGCCCGCCGCTACAAGGGCCGCGGCGAGATCGACGACCTCTACCAGGTCGCGGCCTTCGCGCTGGTGAAGGCGGTCGATCGCTTCGATCCGGACCGCGGGCTCGCCTTCACGAGCTTCGCCGTGCCGACGATCCTGGGCGAGCTCAAGCGCTATTTCCGCGACCATGGCTGGGCGGTGCGCGTCCCGCGCGACGTGCAGGAGCTCAAGCTGCGCCTGGACCGCACCGTCGAGGCGATGACCACCGAGCTCGGGCGCTCACCCACCCCGGACGAGCTCGCCACCCGCATGGACGTCTCGACCGAGCAGGTCATCGAGGCCCTCGGGGCGGCGACCGCGCACTACCCGGACTCGCTCGACCGCCCCGTGACCGAGGATGGCGAGGAGGCGATCAACCTGCTCGTCGCCGGCAACGACCCGGGCTACGCGCAGGTCGAGAACGCCGAGATGGTCGACGGGCTGCTCGCGACGCTCCCGGACCGCGAGCGGCTGATCCTCAAGCTGCGCTTCGAGGACGAGCTCACCCAGGCCGAGATCGGCCGCCGGCTCGGCGTCTCGCAGATGCACATCTCGCGCCTGATCCGCCAGTCGATCGCCGCGCTGCAGGGCGTCGCCGCGCGTTAGGCACCGCGCGCCGCGGCGACCAGCACGTCGAGGGTGAGCGCGACCGACCGGCGGTCGAGCGCGTCCTCGCGGTGCAGGACCATGAGCTCGCGGCGCGCGACCGGCTCCAGCGGGCGCACCTCGACGCCGTCCGCGCGGTCGAGCGCGAACGTCGGCAGGATCGTGACCCCGAGGCCGGAGTGCACGGCGTAGAGCAGCGCCTCGTGGCTCACCAGCCGGGCGACGACGTGCGGCTCGAAGCCCGCGCGGCGGCAGCGGCGCAGCACGTGGCGCTCGAGCTCGGTGCCGTCGAGGACCCACGGGTCCTCCGCCAGGTCGCCGAGCCGGCCGGTGAACGCGGCATGGCCGGGCGGCAGGACGGCCTTGAGCTCGTCCGTCGCCAGCCGCACCGAGCGCAGGTTGCGGGTGTGCGGGAGCGAGCCGTCGCCGAAGTCGGCCACCACCGCGAGGTCGACCTCGCCGCGGGTGAGCGCGGGGACGCAGTCGTCGGGCTCGAGCTCTGAGAGGTGGACGGCGATGCCCGGATACTCGCGGCCCGCGGTGGCCGCGGCCGTGATGACGAAGGCGCGCATCGCGCTCGTGAAGGAGGCGATGCGCACCGTGCCGGCGGGCGCATCCCGCAGCGCCCGCAGGTCCTCCTCGGCGGCGCCGATGCGCTCGAGGATCGCGCGGGCGTGGGCGGCGAGCGCGACACCCGCGTCGGTGAGCGCGACGGCGCGACCGTGGCGCTCGAGCAGCGCGGTGCCGCTCTCGCGTTCGAGCGCGGCGAGCTGCTGCGACACGGCCGACGGGCTCATCGACGCCGCGACCGCGACGGCGCGCACCGTCCCGAGGCTCTCGAGCGCGATCAGCAGGCGAAGACGGCGGGGATCGAGCATGCTGTTCGGAAGAACCGTACAGCGTGAGCGGAAAATGTCGATGGACGTGCACAGCGAGCGCGGGTAAGTTGGGCAGATGAGCCTTCTCGCCGAAACCGGGCTGGACGCTGGGGCGTTCTGGGCCGACGTCGACCGGCACGTCGTCCGGTACTGCCCCTCGTGGGTCCCCACGATCGTCGAGCGGGCCGCGGGGTCGATGCTCTACACCTCCGACGGCCGCCAGATCCTGGACTTCACGTCGGGTCAGATGAGCTCGATCCTCGGGCATTCGCACCCGGCGATCACGGCGACGCTGCGCGAGACGGCCGGCACGCTCGATCACCTCTTCAGCGGGATGCTGTCGCGCCCGGTCGTCGACCTGTCGCGGCGGCTGGCGGAGAGCCTGCCGGCGCCGCTGGAGAAGGCGCTGCTGCTGACGACCGGCGCGGAGTCCAACGAGGCCGCTCTGCGGATGGCCAAGCTCGTCACCGGCGGGCACGAGGTCGTCGCCTTCACCCGCTCCTGGCATGGCATGACGCTCGGCGCCGCGAGCGCGACCTACAGCGCCGCCCGCAAGGGCTACGGCCCCGCTTCGCCCGGCAACTTCGTACTGCCCACGCCCGACCCGTACCGGCCGGACATCGTCGACGGCGACGGCGAGCTCGACTGGCGCCGCCAGCTGGATCTCGGCTTCTCGATGATCGACGCCCAGTCCACGGGCGCGCTGGCCGCGTGCATCGTCGAGCCGATCCTCTCCAGCGCTGGCGTCGTCGTCCCGCCCCCGGGCTATCTCGCGGCCCTGCGCGACCATTGCCACGCGCGCGGGATGCTGCTGATCTTCGACGAGGCGCAGACCGGCCTCTGCCGCACCGGCGACTGGTACGCCTTCGAGCGCGACGGCGTCGTCCCGGACATGATCACGCTGTCCAAGACGCTCGGCGCCGGCCTGCCGCTGGCCGCGGTCGTGACCAGCGCGGAGATCGAGGAGCGCGCGCACGAGCGCGGCTATCTCTTCTACACCACCCACGTCTCGGACCCGCTGGTCGCCGCCGTCGGCATCACCGTCATGGACGTGCTGGCGGGCGGCGTCGGCGCGGAAGTCGCGGCGAAGGGCGAGTTCCTCGCCGCGGGGCTGCGCGAGCTGGCCACGCGCCACGCGGTCGTGGGCGACGTCCGCGGACGCGGCCTGATGCAGGGGCTCGAGCTCGTCCTGGACCGCTCGACCAAGGAGTCCTCCCCCGACCTCGGCGTCGCGGTCACCGAGCGCTGCCTCGAGCTCGGCCTGCACATGAACGTCGTGCAGCTGCGCGAGATGGGCGGGACGTTCCGCATCGCCCCCGCGCTGACCACGTCGCGCGAAGAGCTGCAGCTCGGCCTGGAGATCCTCGACCAGGCACTCGGCGAGGTCGCACCGCGGTTCGTCTGACCCCGGGTCCCGACCAGTCATTCCACAGGCGCGACGCGCTTGTCCCGGCGCGAGGCTGATACTTCACGCATCAGCTAACGGAGGTCGCAATGGGATACGACTACGACGTCATCGTGCTAGGGGCCGGCTCGCCCGGTGAGCATTGCGCCGGCGCGCTCGCCGAGGGCGGGCTGCGGGTCGCGATCGTCGAGCGCGAGCTGGTCGGCGGGGAGTGCTCCTACTACGCGTGCATCCCGTCCAAGACGCTGCTGCGGCCCGGCGAGGCGGTGCAGGGCGCGCGTGAGGTGGGCGCGAAGGCGGAGGTCGACGTCGCGGCCGCGCTCGCCTACCGGGACTTCATGGTCTCAAACCACGACGACACGGGCGCGGCGCGCTGGTTGACCGACAACAACATCGACCTGCTGCGCGGCACCGGCCGGCTCGCCGGGACGGGCGTCGTCGAGGTCGACGGCGTCGCCCACACGGCGGAGCACGTCGTCCTCGCCAACGGCGCCGATCCGTTCATCCCGCCGATCCCCGGCCTGCGTGAGCTCGAAGGCCTCTGGGGCACGCGCGAGGCGACGAGCATGACCGCCGTACCGCGCAGCCTGCTCGTGCTGGGCGGCGGGGCGGCGGGGGTCGAGCTCGCCCAGGCGGTACGCCGCTTCGGCGGTGAGGTGACGATCGTCGTCGACAGCGAGCGGGTGCTCGGCCGCGAGCCCGCGCCGCTCGGCGACGCGCTGGGCGAGGTGCTGCGCCGCGATGGCATCGAGCTCGTGCTCGGTGCTCGCACCGCCGCTGCCCGGCGCGAGGGCGAGGACTGCGTCCTGGTGCTCGAGGACGGGCGCGAGCTGCGCGGCGAGAAGCTGCTCGTCGCCACCGGCCGGCGCCCGCGGGTGGCTGACATCGGCCTGGAGTCGGTCGGGATCGAGGCGGACCCGCATGGCATCCCCGTCGACGCGCAGCTGCGCGCCGGCGAGCGGCTGTGGGCGATGGGCGATGTCACGGGCATCTGGCCGCTGACGCACGTCGGCAAGTACGAGGGCGAGATCGTCGCCGCGAACATCCTCGGGGAGCCGCGTGAGGCCAACTACGACGCCGTTCCGCGCGTCGTCTACACCGATCCGCAGGCCGCCGCGGTCGGCGCCACGGAGGCGACCTTCAGCGCGACCGCCCGCCTCGCGGAGGTGGCCAAGACCGCGACCTACACCCACGCCTACGCGGAGTCCAACGGCTTCCTGACGTTGCTCAGCGACGGTGAGCGGCTGACCGGCGCCTACGCGCTCGGCCCCGAGGCGGGTGAGTGGCTGCAGCAGGCGACGCTGGCGATCCGCGCGGGCGTGCCGCTCGACGTGCTGCGGGACACGATCCAGCCGTTCCCGACGTTCTCGGAGATCTTCGTCGCGGGGCTGAAGGCGCTGCGCGAGGAGATCGTCGCGGCGGTCGGAGCTGGTGGTGGTGTTCAGCGGCATTGACAGCCTTGCGGTCCGACTCATGACGGGAATTTCCTGACGCACTCGCGCTCAGGCTAAGACTCCGGTTGCGGCGGGCGCAGCGGTCCGCCGCGCCGGTTGTCGGACGTAGGGAGAGGGTGCGATGAGCAATGGCGACGGGATCGATCGCCGGAAGTTCCTCGGCGGGGCCGCGGCGGCGGTCGGGATCGCGGCGGCGGGGCCGTTCTCGCCGGCAGCGGCGTGGGCCGGTGGCGACCCTGGCGGACACGGCGACGATCACGACCACGGCCACGGTGGCGGCCTGGTCCCGCGCGACCGGCTCGGCGTGCAGCAGTGGTCGCTGCGCGATGCCATCACCCGCCTCGACGGCTCGGTGTCGGGCTATCTCGGTGGCGCGCACTTCCCGGATGATCCGACGGATCTCGGCCCGCTGGTGCCGCTGCCGGGCGGCTTCGCGTCCGTGTTCAAGTACCTCGGCTCGGTCGGCTATCACGGCTTCGAGTTCTTCAGCTTCGACGAGGGGCCCAACGGCGCGATCACGGACGCGCAGCTGCGCACCGCGCTCGGCCGCGCCGGGATGGTCGCGGCCGGCTCGCACACCGGCGGGCTGCAGCAGATGGTCGACCCGGCGTACCGCCAGGCGCAGATCGACAGGGCGCGCATCCTCGGCTACCAGATGATCGGCACGGCCGGCAACCCCGGTCCCGGCTCGCCGCCGTCGGGCCTCCTGGCCGACTGGCAGACGTGGGCCAACCAGGCCAACACCGTCGGCGCCGCGCTGCGCGCGGCCGGGATCAAGTACTTCTTCCACCCCGAGCAGGACTGGTTCCGCTTCTTCAGCGACCCGGCCCACCCGGAGCTCAACCGCGTCCACCGGATCGACTGGTTCACCGACAACACCGACCCGCAGCTCGTCTCCTTCGAGCCGGACCTGATGCACACGCTCGCGGGACGGGCGCGCTTCCCCGACCCCGTCGACGGGAGCCTGTTCGACGTTCTCGGGTGGTACGGCCGCCTGGCCGCGCGCCGGCGCATCATCGCCTGGCACGTCAAGGACGCCGACCGGATTCCGCTGCCGGCCGCGGGCACCAACCCGTTCGTGCAGGAGCACGTGCGCCCAACCTTCCCGCTCAACGCCGGCGTCGACGTCGTCTACGGCGGCGAGGGATCGGTGGGCAAGGGCTACCCGTGTGACATCGACCCGGCGGTCATCGGCTTCCCGGAGACGTTCAAGCGCTTCGGGCTCGGCTCGCCGGGCTGGTTTCACACCGAGTCCGACAACGGCCCCGGCCCCGCGACCGACCCCGGCCGCTCCTTGCGCTGGGCGAAGGTCAGCGCGCGCTACATGCTGTCGTTGAGCCGCGGCCGCGGGAAAGTCGCCCGCCGCTGAGGTTTTGACGCCGCCTGGTTACGCCCAGACGTTCTGCGCCTGGGCGAGCCATGCTTGCGGATCGCCGGTCTCGATCGGGTAGACGAACATCAGCGTCGCGTGGCCGGAGTCGAGGCTGTCATCGGCCCAATAGCGGCCGCACTCCCGGCAGCGCATCACGCTCATCCACTTCGACGAGTCGTCCGCGACCGTCTCGAGCAGGTCGCCGAGCCGATTGCGCAGCCCCATCGCCGCGACGATCTCGTCGCGCGTCGTCGGGACGCGGTGCTCGTCATGTCCGCACGGACAGGTCATCGGCGCGACGATACCTACGCGCAGATGCGCCGTGCCGCCTCGACGAGCGTCGCGCGGTGCTGTGCGATGCGCTGTGCGGAGCGCGGGTCGGCGCCGTCGGCGGTGAGCAGCGAGTCGTCGACCAGGAACCAGCTGCGGGTCAGGCCCATGATCAGCACGACGAGGTCGGTGGCGCTGAGCCCCGCGGGAAGGACCTCCTGGCGCTGGTTGAGCGTGTCGATCTTCTCGCGGTAGGCGGCGCTGCCTTCGGGGGTCTCCTCGGGGCGCTCGAGCTGGATCCACAACAGCAAGCGCATGACGGCCGGGTGCTCGAGCCAGTAGTCGAAGAGGCGGCCGGCGTACTCCGGGAGGTCGTCGACGTCGAGTGGCACCGCCTCGCCGACCTCGGCGACCACGCGGCGCATGACTGCGCGGAAAAGGCCCTCTTTGTGCTCGTAGTAGACGTAGATCGAGCGCTTGTTGGCCGCGGCCGCCTCGGCGATGCGGTCGATGCGCGCGCCCGCCAGGCCGTACGTCGCGAACTCCTCGAACGCGGCGTCGAGGATGCGTGAGCGGGTGGCGGCGGCGTCTCTGACCACGCCTACAGCGTAGCGAAGTAAACGGTTAGTTGCATTCTTGCCCGGCCTGTTCTACGGTGAAGGAACTAACCGTTTACTTCCTTTGGGAGAGCAGTCGTGCAACCACGCAACCTCGGCCGGCAAGGCCTCACGGTGTCCGCCCTCGGGCTCGGCACGATGGGCATGACGATGGCCTACGGTCCCGCCGGGGACGAGGCCGCGAGCATCGCCACCATCCGCCGCGCCCACGAGCTCGGCATCACGTTCTTCGACACCGCCGAGCTGTACGGGCTCGGCACCGGCTCCAACGAACAGCTCCTCGGCCGCGCGGTGAAGGGCGTCCGCGACGAGGTCATCCTGGCCACGAAGTTCGGCTTCGACCTCACCGACCTATCGCAGCTCGGCACCGCCTTCGACTCACGACCCGAGCGCATCCGCGAGGTCACCGAGAACAGCCTCCGCTACCTCGGCACGGACCACATCGATGTCCTCTACCAGCATCGGGTCGACCCCGACGTGCCGATCGAGGAAGTGGCCGGCGCGGTCAAGGAGCTCATCGAGGCGGGCAAGGTCCGCTTCTTCGGCCTCAGCGAGGCCGGGCCGGAGACGATCCGCCGTGCCCACGCCGTGCAGCCCGTCTCCGTACTGCAGACCGAGTGGTCGCTGTTCGAGCGGGCGGTGGAGGCCGACGTCCTCCCCGTCGTCCGCGAGCTCGGGATCGGCTTCGTCCCCTACTCGCCGCTGGGCCGCGGGTTCATGACCAGCGACCCCAAGCCGGCGAGCGAGTATCCGGCCGACGACATGCGCAGCTGGTCCGAGCGCTGGCAGCCGGGGAACTTCGAGCGCAACGTCGATGCGGTCGAGCAACTGCGGGCGCTGGCCGCCGAGAAGGACGCCACCGCCGCGCAGCTCGCGCTCGCATGGCTGCTCGCCCAGGGCGAGGACGTCGTGCCGATCCCCGGCACCCGCAGCGCCACCCGGATCGAGGAGAACGCGGGCGCGGCCGGCCTCACCCTCACGGCGGATGACCTCGACCGGATCGAGGCCATCCTGCCCGGCGGCGCATACGGGTCGCGCTACCCGGAGGCGATGATGCCGACCTGGTGACCTGCGGTCGCGAGAGGGCGTGCTGGACGAACGTCAAGGTACCGGGCACGGGGACGGACAGCGCGTTCTCACGCACGCCGATCAACCGACGGAGAGGGGGTGTGTAACCAGAGGTGCCCGTCGGGCAGCTCTCGTTCCGCACCCCCGCCTACGCGCCACATCGAACAGTGCGAACCTGATCGAAACCCGCGATCCGTCCCTCAAGCGCGCACGGTCGACCACGGCAGTCCGAGGCAACAGAGCGGAGCCGCGCGCCGGGCGGCGGCAAGACAGACCCGGAGGGCGAGCCACTCCCCCTCCCCCACCCGGCGCAGTTGACTTTGAGTCCCTAGCCCACGTTGCGGGCTACTTCTTTCCGTCCGAACGTCCGGAACGTGGAGCTTCGTCGCGACGAGAACCACGCCCGGCGACCCCGCCGGAGCCGCGGACACGTTCAGTGCGCTTCCCTCATGAGAGCGGATCGTAGATCACAGATCGACCGCGTAGCGAATGCACCGTGGACCCGTTCGCCGACGTGTCGAGGAAGACATGGCGGCGGGTGTGAGTGACCGTGACATAGGCGTTCACCGTCCCCGGCACCTGCCGGCTCTTCACGCGCCGTCCCACGTGCGCGAGCGCGTGATCACCCGCGTCCTCGGCGAGCCGCAGCGGCGCATGACCAGCGCGCCCTTGGCGACGTCGAGCGCGCGCGTGCCGATCAGCGTCGTGCCTAGGTGCGGGTAGTCCAGACCCGCGACGACGGTCGACCGGCCAGCGCGTCTTCGACGTCGTCGTGGATCCCCAGCGGACGACGCTCGCCGTCTCATCAATCTCCACCAATGGGGATGAGAGGCTGGCGACCTCCACAAAGGAGACGCTCGTGCCCAACACCGCTGCCGGGATCCACTCCCACCCGACCCACAAACTGGGTCTTCGCCCGCCGTCCCGCAAGCCCGCACTGCGGCTGGCCGACATCCTCACCGGTGTCGCCCCGGCTCACCCAGCTACCGCGGACCACTTCGGCAAGCTCGCCTTCGGGCTCTACGAGAACGACAAGTACGGTGACTGCGGTCCGACCTCCGTCGCCAACCTCGTCCGCCTCGTGACGGGCGGGCTCCTGGGCACGGAGGTGCAGCCGTCGCAGGACGACGTGTTCGACCTGTACCGGCGTAGCGGCAACCCGAAGTTCGATCCAAAGACCGGTGCCGACGACAACGGCGTCGACATGCAGACCATGCTCGAGGCGCTGCTCGCGGGTGGCATCGGGAACGGCAACGGCGCCAAGGTCAAGCCGATCGCGTTCGCCAAGGTCGATGTCACGAATGACGACCAGCTGACCGCCGCCGTGTCGATCTTCGGCGGGTGCCTCTGGGGTGTCGATCTCCAGACGGCGCAGCAGGCGCAGACGGACGCCCATCCGCCGAAGTGGGACTTCCACAGCACCGGCGAGTGGGGCGGGCACGCGATCCTCAACGGCGCCTACGAGTCCGGCGCGCTGGAGGACGTGATCTCCTGGGCGATCCGCGTCCAGACGACGGCGACGTTCCGCCGGCGCCAGCTCCAGGAGGCGTGGGTGGTGGTCTGGCCGTGGAACCTCGACCATCCGCAGTTCCAGATCGGCGTCGACTTGTCCGCGCTCGCCGCCGCCTACAAGAGCCTCACCGGGCGCGACCTACCGCAGCCGACGCCGGCTCCGCCGGTGGTCGCCGACGCCGACAGCGCGCTCTGGTCCGCGGCCAAGGCCTGGTCGGCGCAGTCACACAGCGGCGACTCGAAGAAGGTCGCGACCGCCCTCAAGACCTGGGCGGCCGCGAAGCACCTCAGCTGACGCGTCAGCCGCCGAGTTCGCGCGAGCGCTCGGCGGCCGCCGTCACCGCGTCCAGGAAGGCAGCGCGGACGCTGTGGCGCTCGAGCTCGCGCAGGCCGGCGGCGGTGGTGCCGCCGGGTGAGGTGACGGCGGCTTTCAGCGCGGCCGGACCGGCGTCACCCTCGGTGAGGAGGCGGGCGGAGCCGAGCAGCGTCTGGAACGCCAGCGTCTCCGCGATGTCACGCGGCAGGCCGGCGAGCACGCCGGCGTCCGCCATCGCCTCGGCCACGAGGAAGACGTACGCCGGACCGGATCCCGAGAGGCCGGTGACGGCGTCCAGCGACGCCTCCGGCACGCGCACGACGACGCCGACCGCCTCCAGGAGCGCGGTGGCCCAGGCGAGGTCCTCCTCCCCGGCGTGAGCGCCGGGGCTGATGGCGGCGGCGCCCGCCCCGATCAACGCGGGCGTGTTCGGCATCGCGCGCACGACCGGGAGCGGGCGGCCGATGGCGGCCTCGATCGCGCTCGTCGTGATCCCGGCGGCGACGGAGAGGATGCGCTCGCAGCCAACGTCTGCGGCCGCGCGTGCGGTCTCGGCGACGTAGCCGGGCTTGACCGCCAGCAGCGCGCCGTCCGCGGGCACCGGCGTCTCGACGACGGTCACGCCCGGGTGCGCGGTCTGGAGGTCGGCGCGCCTTGCCGCCGATACCTCGGCGACGGCGAGCTGCGCCGGGTCCTCGCCCGCGGCGATGATCCCGCCGAGCAGGGCCTCGCCCATCCGCCCGCCACCCACGATCAACAGCTTCATCGGGCGTGAAGCCTATTCGCCGCGGGCGCCGGCGAGGATGTCGCGCGCTCCCGCCGCCATGCACGCCAGGTCGGTGCCGGTCACGAGCAGCGCGCAGCCGGCGGCCCGGTAGCGAGCGGCGAGCTCGGCGGTGGGCGCGAGGATGCCGGTCAGCCGGCCCGCGGCGCTCGCCCGCGCCAGCACGTCGTCGATCACCGCGCGCAGCTCCTCTTCAGGCGGGCGGCCGAGCGAGTGCGAGAGGTCGTTGGGGCCGACGAAGATCAGGTCGACGCCCTCCACCTCGAGGATCGCGTCGAGGTTCTGCACCGCGGTGCCCGTCTCGATCTGGATCGCGACGACGGTCTCCGCGCGGGCGTTGGCGATCGCCTCCTCGCGCTCCAGCCCGTAGAGCGTGGCGCGGCCCGGGCCGGCGCCGCGCAGGCCCTCCGGCGGGTAGCGCGCCGCGAGCGCGGCGGCCTGCGCCGCCTCGGCGGTGTTCACGAGCGGGACGAGTACGCCCGCGGCGCCGCTGTCGAGCGCGTGGGCGAGCGTGCTGGGCGCCGTCGACGGCACGCGCACCAGCGCCGGAATGCCCGCGAGGTCGGCGCCGACGATCAGCTCCTCGATGTCACGCGGGGAGAACGCGGCGTGCTCGCCGTCCGGGATCAGCACGTCGAAGCCCACCGCGCCGAGCACGTGGGCGACCGCGCGATGCGGCGTCTCCACGAACGTGGCGACGAGCGGCGTGCCGGAGCGCAGTTGCGTGCGGAGCTGATGTCTCATCGGGTCTTTCCTCGGGGAGGGACGAAGGGTTGCGCGAACGGCGCCGTCACGGGACGATGAGCGCCTTCACCACGCGCTGGGCGGCGACGTCCTCGAGCGCCTCCTGCGCCTCATCGAGACCGTACTCGCGGGTGATCAGGTCCGTCCACTCAAACTGCGCGGCGTAGCGCGCCATCACCCGCACCGACCGGTAGACGTGGCCGACGTCACTCCCCCAGCAGCCGCGCACGTCGAGGTGCTTCTGGTTGAGGTCCAGGTGGGGGTTGAAGGTCGCTGTGCCGACGTCCGTGTACTGGCCGACGACCACGTAGCGGCCGGCGTCGCGGGTGAGCCGCATGCCCTCGGGCACCGCGGACGGGACGCCGGTGGCCTCGATCGTGACGTCGGCGCCGCGCCCGCCGGTGCGCTCGCGGACGCGTTCGAGGCGCTCCTCCGGCGTGGTCTCGGCGATGTCGATCACGGCGTCGGCGCCGAACCGCCGTGCCGCCTCCAGCCGGATCGCCGGTCCGCCGATCACGATCACCTGGCCCGCTCCACGCAGCTGGGCGAGCACCGCCGCGCACAGCCCCACGGGACCGGCGCCCTGGACCACGACGGTGTCACCGAACGCGATCTCGGCGAGGGTCACCGCGTGCAGGGCGGTCGGCATCCCGCACCCACCGGCCATGAACGCGCGCCAGTCCAGCTCCTCCGGGAGCGGGATGATGTGGACGCCGGGCTTGAGGTGGATGTGCTCCGCCCAGCCGCCGAGCAGCCCGTCCTCGCTCGACAGCGTCACGCCGTAGACCTTGCGCTCCGGGCAGCGGGTGGTGGCATGGGCGACCGTGCAGTACCAGCAGCGCCCGCACGTGCCATAGACGTCGAGGAACGTGACGATCTGGCCGTCGCGGAGCGCGTTGCCGTCGACGTCACGCGCGCCGTTGGTCTCGGCGATCCGCCCCACGCTCACGTGCCCGGGGATGATCGGGTACGGCACGCCCGCGAGCTGGCCCTTCCACAGATGGGCGTCCGTCCCGCAGACCTCGCTGGCGAGCGTCTCGAGCAGGACCGCGCCGGGCTCCAGAGCGGGCCGCTCGAACTCGCGCAGCTCGAGCGGCGCCTGGGGCGCGGGCATGACGACGCCGCGGATCACGTCTCGGCCGGCACGTCCGGGAACTGGCTGACCGGGAAGATGTCGACCGGCGCGGAGCGCTGCTGGACGAGCACGCCGCCGTCGACCACCACGCCCGTGCCGGTCATGTAGCGCGCGTCGTCGCTGGCCAGGAAGACGATCGGGCCCGCCATGTCATCGGCCGTACCGAGCCGCTGGAGCGGAACGACCTGCCCGCGCTCGGCGGCGAGCTCGTCGCTGATGTCATACGTCCGGATCAGGCCGGGGACGACGAAGTTCACCCGCACGCCGTAGGGCGCGAGGTCGAGCGCCATGGCACGGGTGACGGCCTCGATCCCGCCCTTGGCGGCGTCGTAGGCGGCCATCGCGCGGTGGGCCTTGCTGGCGCCACCGCTCGACAGGTTGATGATCGCGCCGGTGCGGCGCTTGGCCATGCTCATCGCGACCGCGTTGGAGCAGAGGAAGACGCTCGTGAGGTTGGTCTGGATGATCCGGTTCCACCACGCGGAGTCGCCCTCGAGGAAGTGCCGTGTGGTGGCCTCGTAGGTGGCGAGCGCGGCGTTGTTGACGAGCACGTCGATCGGGCCGTGGGCCGCGACGGCGGTCTCGGTCATCCGCGTCACGTCCTCCTGGGACCCGACGTCACCGGGCACGGCGATCGCGTTGGCGCCGATCGCCGCGACGGTCTCCTCCGCACGCGCGGGATCGATGTCATTGACGGCGACCTTGGCGCCCTCGCTCGCGAAGCGCTCGGCGACGGCGCGCCCGATGCCGTGCCCGGCGCCGGTGACGAGGACGGACGTGTTCTCAAATCGCATAGGTGCTCCTTAGTCGAGGTCTCGGAACCACGGGACGGGGTGATCGCCGACGATCACGAAGCGGATCGTCTCGCCGGGGCGCAGCTGGCCCGCGAGCGAGAGATCGTCGGGATGGATCACGGCGGGTTTGTCGTAGCCGGCGCTGCGCTGGCGGTCGGCGAGCAGGAGGATCGGCGCGCCGCCGCCGGGCACCTGCACGGCGCCGGGCGGCGGGGACTCGCTCAGCAGCTCGCCGCCGGGGACCTCCGGGCCTTCGAGCCGGACGCCCATGCGGTCGCCGGTCGTGACCGTGAAGGGCTCCTTCGTGAGCGCCGCTTCGGCCTCTCGCGACCACTGTGGACCGCGGTGGAGGCGGATCACGAGGTGATACGGCGCGTCTTGAGGGCGGGCCTGCATCTCGTGCGGCGCAGCGACCTCGCGGGCTCGCCCGAGGACGTCACCGGCGCGTAGCGCGCGGCCGATCAGGCCGTAGCGGTCGACGCTCGCCGAGCCGAGGAAGCTGCCGGTCTCGATGCCACCGGCGATCGCGAGGTAGCCGCGGACGCCCTCGCCGGTGGCCTTCAGCTGCAGTCGCCGGCCCTTTCGGACGCGGGTCGTGATCTGGCCGACCGGCTCGCCGTCGAGCTCGAGGGTGAAGCCGCGGCCGGCGGCGCCGACGACGATGTCATCGAGTGCGGTGAGTTTCGGCCCGTTCAGCGTCGACTCGATCAGCGTGGTGCCGGGCGGGTTGCCGGCGAGGGCGTTCGCCAGGCGCGCGGCGCGCGGGTCGAGCGGGCCGGACTGGGCCATCCCGTGGTGGGCCTGGTTGAGGCGGCCGCCGTCGAGGACGAGGTCGAGCGCGCCCGGCTCGTCGACTTTGAGGGCTGGGTGCTGCGGCGCCTCGGGCAGCAGTCCGAGCCGATCGGGCGTGGCGGGCGCGCTGCCTTCGGCGGCCTCGAAGCGCACCCGGTCGCCGAGCTCGAACAGGAACGGCTCGGGGCGATGCGGGTCGTAGACGTTCTCGAGCGCGGTGCCGATCACGTTCCACCCGCCGGGCATCAGCACCGGGTAGATCGTCGCCTGCTCGTTGGCGATCGCGACGGCGAGCGCGGGAACGTCGGTGCGCGGGTTCTTGCGCCGCGGCACGCGCAGGCGCTCGTCGGTGCTCGCCATCATCGGCTGGCCGACGGTGGCGCGGGCGCAGACGCGGTAGTGGGCGGCGGCATGGAGCTTGGCGATCTCCTCGCGACTCAGCCCGGTCGTCTCCGCCACTTCGTCGGTGTCGAGGCCGCCGTACTGCACCGGGACCGTGATCTCGGCGGGCGGCTTGAGGTCGTCGTGCTCGGCCTGGAGCGCTGTATCGATCCACTGCGTCGCCCGCTCGTTGGAGAGCGTGCGGTCCTCCCACTCGACGTAGACCGACCCGTAGCCGGGGTAGATCTCGCGCACGCCGGCGGGGCGGGTGGCATCGAGCGTCGCCGCCAGCGCGAGCACGCGAAGGTTGGCCTGCTCGTCGAAGACCGTGGAGTAGCGCAGGTATTGACCGACGGGCGCCATGGCTGCTCAGAAGGCGGTGATGGTGATGCCTTCGCGCTCGAGCGCGGCGCGAATCGCCTTCGCCGTCGCGACGCTGCCCGGGTTGTCACCGTGGATGCACAGCGTGCCGGGCGTGAGCTCGATCACGGTGCCGTCGAGCGCCTCCACGGTCCCTTCCTTCGCCATGCGGACCGCCCGTTGCGCCGCCTGCTCGGCGTCGTGGATGATCGCGCCCTCGGTGCCGCGCTTGGCGAGCGAGCCGTCGGGCGCGTAGCCGCGGTCGGGGAAGCCCTCGGCGATCACCGGCTGGCCGAGGCGCTCCGCGGCGCGGTGGAGCCTCGAGCCGGCGACGGCGATGATCGGCAGCGTGTCATCGAACGCTTGGGTGGCGGCGACGATCGCCTCCGCGTGCTCGTCGGAGGCCTCCGCGACCGCCGTGTTGAGCGCGCCGTGCGGTTTCATGTGGTGCAGCTCCACGCCGGCGGCGCGAGTGAAGGCGTACATCGCACCGATTTGGTAGAGCGTGTCGTCGTGGACCTGCTGCGGGGTCATGGTCAGCGGGCGCCGGCCGAACCCGACGAGGTCGGGGAGCCCGGGATGCGCGCCGACGGCGATCTTCGCCTCGATCGCGAGCGCGAGCGCGACACGGATCGTGCCCGGGTCGCCCGCGTGGAACCCGCAGGCCAGGTTGGCGCTCGACACCTCCGCGAAGAGCGCCGCGTCGTCGCTCATCCGCCAGGCGCCGAACGACTCGCCGGCGTCGACATTGAGATCGATGCGGTCGGCAGACATGGCCGCAACCTAGCATGTGGTCAGACCATTTGCTGCTACGCTCCGCGTTTATGGCGGCCTCGTTCGACAAAGTCCGGCGCGTCCGCTCCTTCGACGACGTGTTGGAGCAGCTTCGCGAGGCGATCCTCTCGGGTCGCGTCCGGCCCGGAGAGCGGTTGCCGAACGAGCGCGAGCTGTGCGAGACGTTCGGCGTCGGGCGCCCGACCTTGCGCGAGGCGCTGCGGTCGTTGGAGGCGGTCGGGATGATCGAGGTGCGCCCCGGTAAGGGCGGCGGCTCCTACGCCGTGACACCGTCGGAGTCGACCCTCGGCGACGCGCTGGCATCGCTGGTCAGCCTGCGCGGTGCCTCGTTGGAGGATCTCGCGGAGTTCCGTGTCGACTTCGAGGGCGAGAATGCCTCCTGGGCCGCCCGGCGCGCGGACGCCGGAGACATCTCGACACTCGAAGCGATGGTCGCCGAGGTGCGTGCGGCCGGCACCGTCGAGCTGATCCTCGAGATCGACATCCGCTGGCACGAAGCGCTCGCGCGAGCGACCAAGAACCGCCTGCGGATCGGCATCGCCCTCGGCATCCACGGCGCGGTGACCCGCCGTCACAAGACCGTCGTGCGCCCCACCGAGCTCGACGGCGCGATGACGATCGGCGAGGACCTCGCCGCGATCACCGCGGCGGTGGCGGCCGGCGAGGCCGACCTCGCACGCCGCCTGATGCGCGAGCACATCGAAGCCTGGAACCGCCGCACCCACGAGTAGTTACGGTATGACCATTCTCCTCACCGGCGCCACCGGCCAGGTCGGAGGCGCCGCCCTCCAGGAGCTCCGCGGCGTGCCGGTCCGAGTCCTCGCCCGCGACCCGGCCGCGCTCGCCGGCGCGACGGTGCGCGGCGGCGGTGGCGCCGCCGCCGGCG
>NZ_JAPDOD010000064.1 GCF_027587205.1 Solirubrobacter ginsenosidimutans | reverse complement strand
GGACACGCGCGGCGCGACGGTCGGCGCGGCCCCGTCGGGCGCGGCGGTCGGCGCGGACACGCGCGACGCGGCGTTCGGCGCGGCCCCGTCGGGCGCGGCGGCCGGGGACGACGGCTCGGTGGAGGGGGTTGGTCCTTCTGTTCCGGTGTGACCGGACGTTCCGTACCCACCCCCTTCGTGGAAGGTCTCGAAGACCGGGTGGGCCGGGACCGCCGTCGACGGCGGCGGGGTGTAGGGGCCGGGAATTTGGACCTCGCCCGTCGCCGGGAGCGCGGAGACGCGGCGCCAGCGCGGGCCTTCGACCGCCAGGACGAGCTCCTCGAGCGTCTCCCAGGCGTCCACCGCGGACGGGGGCCGCGCGGCCGGGTCCTTCTCCATCAACGCCGAGATCCAGTCCGCGAGGCGGGGGTCGACACCGGTCGCCCGCGGGGGCGCTTCGTTGATGTGGCGCAGGAGGATCGCCATCGGGGCGTCGGAGTCGCCGAACGGGAGCCGCCCCGTGACCAGCTCGAAGGCCATGCAGCCGACCGAGTAGAGGTCGGTCCACGGGCCGACGGTCTGGCCCATCGCCTGCTCGGGTGCCATGTAGTGCGGGGTGCCGAGCGTCGTGCCGGCGGCGGTCAGCAGGCTCGCCGCGCCCGTGGCCTTCGCGATGCCGAAGTCGGCGAGCTTCACGCGACCGTCGGCGGTGACCATCACGTTCTCGGGCTTGAGGTCGCGGTGCACGATGCCGTGGCGCTCGGCGCAGCCCAGCGCGGCGAGCACGCCTTCGAGCACGCCGGCGACCTGCGCGAGGGTCAGCGCACCCACGTACGGCCGCAGCGAACCGCGCGGGACGTACTCCATCGCGATGTAGCCGACGCCGTCGGCCTCGAAGAAGTCGTGGACGGTGACGATGTTCGGGTGCGAGAGCGAGCCCGCCAGGCGGGACTCGCGCTCCAGGCGCCGGACGAGCGACGGATCGCGGCCCTCGGGATGCAGCTCTTTGAGGGCGACCCAGCGGTCGAGATCGGTCTGGCGCGCGAGGTAGACGACGGCCATCCCGCCACGCCCGAGCTCGCGGCTCAGCTCGTAGCGGTCGAGAACGGGCGTGAGCTTCACGACCCGTAATGAGCGCCGTCGCGGTGCGGGAAATACACGTTCCTGCACCTGGGTCGCAGGGAGTTTTACAACCGCGGATGAGGGTCGCGCGCAGTGCCTGTTGTCCCTCTAACCCCAGGAGTTCCCACCATGCGGACACGCCTAGTGGGGGCGGCCACTGCTGCCGTCCTCGCCGCCGGCGCGCTGGCCACCACCGGCGTCTTCGGCTCCTCGCACCGCGAGGCCCCACGCATCATGCTCGACCCCAGCGCCGACAACACGGACGTCTACGCGTTCGTCGCGCCGGACGCCCCGGGCAAGCTCACCGTCGTCTCCAACTGGGTTCCCCTCCAGAACCCGGCCGGCGGCCCGTACTTCGGCAAGCTCGATCCGGAGGCCCGCTACTACGTCAAGATCGACAACACCGGTGACGGCGTCGAGGACGTCGCCTATCGCTGGCAGTTCCACAACAAGTTCCGCAACCCGAAGTCGTTCCTGTACGCGGTTCCGCCGGTCAACTCGATCGGCGACGCGAACCTGAACTTCGTCCAGACGTACGACCTCTACTACGAGACCTACCGGGCCGGGCGCCAGGTCTCCTCGCGACGGATCGCGAACAACGTGCCGGTCGCCCCGGACAACGTGGGCCCGAAGACGATGCCCAACTACGCCAACGTCTCCAACGGCGCCATCAAGGGCCTGCCGGGCGGCGGCAAGTCGTTCGTCGGCCCGGTCGACGACCCGTTCTTCGTCGACCTCGGCGCGGTCTTCGACGGCATCAACATCGACAAGCCCGGCCGGCCGATGATCGGCCTCGGCAACCAGGGCGGCGGCAAGGACGACGTCTCCGGCTTCAACGTGCACTCGTTCGTGCTGCAGGTCCCGGCCGCCGACGTGACCCGCGACGGCAAGGCCGTCACCGGTCCGAAGGCGGGCAACGCGGTCGTCGGCGTCTGGTCGAGCACCGAGCGCAAGTCGATCAAGGTCAACCGCGGCCACGGCGACGATCAGTACACGTGGAAGCAGGTCAGCCGCCTCGGTAACCCGCTCATCAACGAGGTGATCATCCCGATCGGCCTCAAGGACAAGTACAACGCGACGTCGCCCGCCGACGACGGGAAGAACTTCGGCGCCAACGCGCTGAGCCCCGAGCCCGCCGCGATCCTGAACGCGCTGTTCGGCCTCGGCATCAAGGAGAACAACCGCACGGACATCGTGCAGGCGCTGCTGACCGGCGTTCCCGGCCTGACGCAGATCTCCCGCAACGCGGTGCCCGCCGACACGCTGAAGATCAACCTCGGCGTGCCCGCGTCCGCCACCCCGAACCGCTTCGGCGTGCTCGCGGGTGACACGCAGGGCTTCCCGAACGGCCGCCGCCTGGCCGACGACGTCACCGACATCGAGCTGCGCGTCATCGGCGGCGCGCTGCTGAAGCCCGAGGACGGCGGCAAGCAGCTCCCGCTCGGCGACGGCATCGACACCAACGACAAGCCGTTCCGCGCCGGGTTCCCGTACGTCGCGCTGCCCGACAGCGGCTTCGACGCGAAGTTCGGCCGGATCGAGCCGGCCCACGCCCCGGTCCCGCAGCCGCCGGCCTGATGATGAAGGCGCTCGCCGTCATCGCACTCGCGTTCGGCATCGGCCTCGCCGTCCTCCTTGCGGAGGGCGGCGGGGCCGCGGCGCCGTCCCCGGTCGCGCGCCCCGTCCTGACCGGGACGTCGGCCGACATCCCCAAGCTGCAGAGCGCGGTGCGCCGGTCCCCGAACCGCGAGGACCTGCGGGCCTCACTCGCCGCGGCCTACCTGCAGCGCGTGCGCGAGACCGGCGATCCGTCCTTCTACACGCGCGCCGAGGGCGTCCTGCGCAATCCGCGCACCCCCGACGGCCTCGCCACGGCGGGCGAGCTCGCGCTGGCGCGACATGACTTCTCCGGCGGCCTGCAGCTCGGCCGCCGGGCCGGGGCCGAGGGCGCGTTCGTGCGCGTCGACGCCCTGGTCGAGCTCGGCCGCTACGCCGCCGCCGAGCGTGAGCTGCAGGCGATGGTCGACCGCAAGCCGAACCTCGCCGCCTACGCGCGGGTCTCGTACCTGCGCGAGCTGCATGGCGACCTCACCGGCGCGGCGACGGCGATGCGGCTGGCCGTGGCCGCCGGCGGGCCCGCGCCGGAGAACAACGCCTACGTGCTCGCGCTGCTCGGCGAGCTGGAGCGGCGGCTGGGCCACGCGGGTGAGGCGCACGCGGCGTTCGCGAAGGCGCTCGCGCTCGTGCCGGGCTTCCCGGCCGCGGAGGCGGGAATGGCGCGGCTGGAGAGTGCGGCGCGCGTCGAGCGTCGACTTTCTCGTGTACAGCGCGAGAAACTCGACGCTCGCGGACTCGCCGCCGCCGCAACGCGCCTGCGCGGCATCGTCGACACGCTCCCGCTGCCCGAGTACGTCGTCGCGCTGGGCGAGACCGAGCTCGCCGCCGGCAAGGCCGGCGCGGCGAAGCAGGACCTCGCGCTCGTGCAGGCGGAGGAGCAGTTGCAGCGGGCCGCGGGGGTCGACGTGGACGTCGAGCTCGCGGTGTTCGAGGCCGACCACGGCGATCCGGCCAAGGCGGTCGCGCTCGCGCGGCGCGGCTGGGCCAAGGCGCCGAGTGTCCGCGCGGCCGACGCGCTCGGCTGGGCGCTGACCCGTAGCGGCGACCCGCGAAGCGGCTACCGATGGGCGAAGCGGGCACTGCGGCTCGGCGCGCTCGACCCGGTCTGGCGGGCGCACGCGGGGCTCTCCGCGCTCGCCGCCGGCCACGCCCGCGAGGGTCGCAAGCAGCTGCGGATCGCGTTCGCGCACGGGCTCGACGGCTACCCGTGGCAGGCGCAGCGCGCCCGCGCCGCGCTGCGATGACGTGGGGGGTGCCCCGCCTGGGCGGGGCACCCCTTCGCGCTGAAGTGATCCGAACCGGGGGTCGGTGCGCTATGCAGCCACATGAGCCTGCCGACCCTGCTTAACACGGTCCGTTCACACGGCATGCGGGTGTCCACCGCACGCCGGTCGGTGCTCGAGACCCTCCTCGCGGCGGGTGAGCCGCTGACCGCGGAGGAGCTCGCCGGAGACGCCGACCTCGCGTCGACCTACCGCAACCTCGAGACGCTCGAGGCGATCGGCATCGTCAACCACGTGCACCTCGGTCATGGGCCCGGCCGCTACGAGCTGAGCGGCCGCAGCGCGGGCTGGACCACGTGCGAGGCGTGCGGGCGCTCGACGCCGCTCCCCTCCCCGGCGCTGCAGGCGATCCGCCTCGCGGTGCGCGAAGCGGCCGGGTTCGAGGCCGCCTTCACCCACTTCCCGCTCGTCGGGCGCTGCCGGGACTGCAGCACTTCCTTATAGCCTGACGGCCATGTCCGACGTCGCCATGCCCCGCCTGTCCGACTCCATGGAGGAGGGCACGATCCTGAAGTGGCTCAAGTCCGACGGCGACGAGGTCTCAAGGGGCGAAGAGCTCGTCGAGATCGAGACGGACAAGGCCAACATGACGTACGAGGCCGGCGAGGGAGGAACGCTCGAGATCGTGGCCTCCGAGGGCGACACGCTCGCCGTCGGCGCGACGATCGCACGGATCGGCGAGGGTGCACCGGACTCGCCCGAGGCCGAGGAGGCCGAGCCCGAGGGGCCCGCGGAGGAGCCAGAGCCAGAGCCCGAGCCCACGGAGGAAGCGCCCGCCGACGCCGACCGCGTGAAGGCCTCCCCGATCGCCCGCCGGATGGCGAGCGACCGCGGCCTCGACCTGTCCGAGATCCAGGGCACCGGCCCGGGTGGGCGGATCGTCAAGGCCGACATCCAGGCCGCCTCCGGCGAGACCGACCCTGAGCCCGAGCCTGCGCCAGAGCCCGAGCCCCAAGCCGCAACGCCCAGCCAGGAGCCGAAGCCACCCGCCCGCGACAGCGAGTCCGGCCGCGGCGACGTCACCCACCAGGAGCTCAACCGGCTGCAGCGGACCGTCGCGCGCCGGATGGCCGAGTCCAAGGCGACCGCCCCCGACTTCGTGATGACGCTCGAGGTCGACATGGAGGACGCCGTCGAGTTCCGCAAGCAGCTCAAGGTCGCCGCGGGCGACGGGCCCGCCCCGTCCTTCAACGACCTCGTGATCAAGGCCGCCGCGCTCGCGCTGAAGGACTTCCCGCGCGCGAACGGCGCCTACCGCGACGGGCAGTTCGAGCTCTACTCCCGGGTCAACATCGGCATCGCGGTCGCGGGTCAGGACGCGCTCGTCGTCCCCACGGTGTTCGACGCCGACAAGAAGAGCCTCGGCACGATCGCCGGCGAGGCCCGCCACCTCGCCGGGCGCGTCCGCGACGGCAACATCACCCCGCCCGAGCTCTCCTCCGGCACGTTCACGATCTCCAATCTCGGCATGTACGGCATCCGCCGCTTCGTCGCCGTGATCAACCCGCCGCAAGCCGCGATCCTCGCCGTCGGGGAGCTCTCCCCCAAGGCGGTCGTGCGCGACGGCGAGCTGACCATCCGCAACACGATGGAGCTCACCCTGACCTGCGACCACCGCATCCTCTACGGCGCCGAAGCCGCCGAGTTCCTCGCGAAGATCCGCGAGTACCTGCAAGCACCGCTGCGCCTAGCGCTCTAACGGTCGGCGAACGGGGCGTTCGGCTCGCGCGAGGGGTCGCGCTTGACGCCCGCGGGCGACTGGTCCGTGTTCACGAACATGCAGAGCGGGAGGTTCTCCCGGCCCATGACGCAGACGCGGTAGCTGTCGGCCTCGAGCTTGACGCGATCCATGGTTCCCAGGCCGACCATGAAGCGCGGAGCGGACGCGGCGACGTAGTGATTCACGGCGGCGGTCACCGCGCGCTGGTCGGCGCGCTCCTCGACCACCGCCGAGCGGTGCACCAGCCCGCCCGCCAGCAGCCCGCAGGTGGTGAGGACGAGCAGCGCGGTGCCCGCGTAGTCGCGGGCGATCATGAACGGCAGATCGCGCCGCCGGCGGCGCAGCAGCATCCCGAACGCGGGCGCCAGCAGCGCGACGGCGAGCAGGTTGAAGAAGCCCGCGACCAGGAACGCGCCGATCACGTCGGTCCCCTCGCCCTGGAAGGGCAGCCGCGCGACCAGGAGCGCGTCCACGAACGTCAGCACGACGAACGCGGGCCACTGCCACGCACCCCGCAACTGCCAGCGCAGCCGCCGCCAACGTACGGACTCGACCATCGGAGGCGTCAAGCCTAAACCCCCATCGAATAGTCTGGGACGGACCGTCGACCCCGAGCTCAAGCGGAGATCCCGCCCGCCCGGAACGGCGCGCCACCTGGCGATCCCGGGCGGCGCTTAGACACCTGAAGGGAGAGAAACCGCCAGATGGCGACCGAAACCGCTCGTACCGAAGAACTACCGCCCGACGTAACCGAGCATCTCACCACCGAGGATCGCGCCGGACTGTTGCGCGCGATGCTGATGATGCGAGGTATCGAAGAGCGGGCGATGACGCTCTACCGCCAGGGCAAGGTCCCCGGCAGCTTCTACGACGGGTTCGGCCAGGAGGCCGTGTCCGCGGGGGCGACGTGGGCGATGTCGGCCCAGGACCGCCTGTGCATCCTCCACCGCGACCTCGCCGCCCACATCATCCGCGGCGTCGAGCCACGGCGGATCTTCGCCCAGTACATGGGCCGCCAGGACGGCATCACCCACGGGCGCGACGGCAACGTGCACTTCGGCGACCGCACCAAGGGCTGCGTCGGCATGGTCTCGATGCTCCCCGACATGATGCTGATCGCGACCGGCATGGCGATGGCGTTCAAGCTGCGCAACGAGCAGCGCTGCGCGATCACCTGGTTCGGCGACGGCTCCACGTCGCGCGGCGATTTCCACGAGGCGATGAACTGGGCGGGCGTGCAGAAGCTCCCGGTCATCTTCGTGCTGGAGAACAACCAGTACGCCTACTCGACCCCGCTGGACCAGCAGTTCGCGGTCAACCCGGTCGAGCGCGCCGCGGCGTACGGCTTCCCGGGCGTGAGCGCCGACGGCAACGACCCCGAGGCGATGTTCGAGGTCGTCCGCATCGCCCGCGAGCGCGCGCTCGCCGGCGAAGGCCCGACGCTCGTCGAGGCCGTGACGATGCGCATGCACGGCCACGCCGCGCACGACGACATGAAGTACGTGCCGAACGAGAAGGTCGAGGAGTGGCGCCGCAAGGACCCGATCGACCGCCAGGTCAAGCGCCTCGAGGCGCTCGGCGTCGACACACAGGCGATTCGCGAGAGCGTCAAGGCGGAGATCGAGCAAGCCGTCGAGGAGGCGCTGAAGTCGCCGATGCCTGACGGCAACACGGTGCTCGACGGGCTGTTCGCGGACGAGCCCGCCCTGCTCGAAGACGGCAACGCCCCCTGGTCGGGCTTCCAGAAGGCATAGCGACATGGCCACCATGACCTACCTGCAGGCCATCGCCGATGCCATGCGCGAGGAGATGCGCTCCGACGAGCGCGTCTTCCTGATGGGCGAGGACATCGGGACGTTCGGCGGCGCCTTCAAGGTGACCGACGGCTTCATCGACGAGTTCGGCCCCAAGCGCGTGATGGACACGCCGCTGGCGGAGTCCGCGATCGTCGGCTGCGCGATCGGCGCCGCCGTCGAGGGGTTGCGCCCCGTCGCCGAGATGCAGTTCTCGGACTTCGTGAGCTGCGGCTTCGACCAACTGGTCAACGTCGCCGGCAAGACCTACTACCGGATGGGCCTCTCGGTGAACATCACCGTCCGCCTGCCCTCCGGCGGCGGGTTCTCCGGCGGCCCGTACCACTCGCAGAACCCGGAGGCGTGGTTCATGCACGCGCCGGGCTTGAAGATCGTGGCGCCGTCGACCGCCGAGGACGCGAAGGGCCTGCTGATCTCCGCGATCCGCGACCCCAACCCCGTGCTCTTCATGGAGCACAAGCACCTCTATCGCCGCGTCAAGGGCGAAGTGCCCACCGGCACCTACGAGACGCCCTTCACGGCGCGGATCGCGCGACCCGGTGAGGACCTGACGGTCATCGCCTACGGCGCGATGGTCCATACCGCGCTGGAGGCGACCGCGGACCTCGACGGCAGCATCGAGGTCCTCGACCTCCGCTCGCTCGTCCCGCTCGACGAGGAGGCGATCCTCGCCAGCGTCCGCAAGACGAGCAAGGTCGTGATCATCGACGAGGCCAACCAGACCTGCGCGGCGGGCGCCCAGGTCGCGGCGCTGATCGCCGAGCGCGCGTGGGAGGACCTGGACGGCCCGGTCGTCCGCGTCGCCACGCCGGACGTGCCGATCCCGTTCTCGCCCCCGCTGGAACAGGCGGTCCTGCCGCAGGTCGAAGACGTCAGGGAGGCGTGCCGTGAGCTCCTCGAATACTGAGACGTTGATCGACGTCACGATGCCCCAGATGGGCGTGTCCGTCGCCGAGGGCACGGTCGTCGAGTACAAGAAGCAGGTCGGTGACTGGATCGAGGCCGACGAGATCATCGCCTCGATCTCGACCGACAAGATCGACACCGACGTCGAGTCCCCCGCGAGCGGCCGCGTGGCCGAGATCCTGGTGCCGGTCGGCGAGACCGTCGACGTCGGCACGGTGATGGCGCGGATCGCGACCGACGCCAAGCCCGGCGAGGCGCACATGTCCGAGAACGGGCTCGGTACGGGTGAAGCGGCCGCCGCGATCGAGGCGCCCGGCGAGGCCGGAGAGTTGGTCGGAGACGCGACGGAGCCCCCGAAGCGAGCGGCCGGCCTGCGCCGCTACTCGCCCGTGGTTCAGCGGATCGCCGCCGAGCACGACGTGGACCTCGACCAGGTCGAGGGCACCGGCCGCGGCGGACGGGTGAGCAAGAAGGACGTGCTCGCGTATGTCGAAGGCGGCGCGAAGGAAGAGCCGCCGATGCACATCGAGAGCCCGTACAAGCCCGACGAGCCCGTCGTCCCCCGGCAGCGGCGCCCGCGCCTGCAGCGGGTCGAGGAGGTTTCCGCGCAAGCGGCGGCACCCGTCACGCCGCCGCAACCCGCGGTGACCGGCGAAGTCGGCGGTCAGAAGCTCTCGCGCATGCGCCAGGCGATCGGCTCCCGGATGGTGCAGTCGCTGCAGACCGCGGCGACCTGCACGACGATCGCCGAAGCCGACATGACCCGCATCGAGGCCGCCCGCAAGGCATCCGGCCTCAGCTACCTGCCCTACCAGGCCCGGGCCACGGTCGAGACGCTGCTCGAGTTCCCGCAGCTCAACGCCACGCTCGAGGGCGACATCCACACCGTCCACACGGACGCCGTGCACCTCGGCATCGCCGTCAGCCTCGGCACCGAAGGGCTGATCGTGCCGATCATCCGCGACGCGCAGGACCTCAGCGTGGAAGGCCTGGCCAAGCGCATCAAGGACATCGCCCGCCGCGCCCGCTCGAACCAGCTCAAGCCCGACGAGGTCAGCGGCGGGACGTTCACGATCACCAACCCCGGCGGCTTCGGCTCGATCATGGCGACGCCCGTGATCAACCTGCCGCAGGTCGGCATCCTCGACACCGAGGCAGTCGTCAAGCGCGCGGTCGTCATCACCGACGACGCGGGCAACGATTCGATCGCGATCCGGTCCATGACCTACCTGTGCATGGGCTGGGATCACCGCGCCCTCGACGGCGCGTACGCGGCCCAATTTCTCACCGCGCTGCGCAAGAAGTTGGAAGCGTGGCCGATCAAGTAGGGAACACGGTCTGACGGACACCCGCCCCGGCTCACGCCGGGGCGGGACAGGCTCAAGCGCCAAGGCGCCAAGCCGACTACTGGGGACGTGTCCCGCGCCCGCCGCCCGCCCCTCTGGGCGGCTTATCTCGCCTTCGGGCTCGTCGCGTGCGGCGCCTATCTGACCGGTCCGCTCGCCGGCGCGCACTGGCTGATGAACGCGCTCGGCCTCTCGCCCGTGATCGCGATCGCGGTCGGCATCCGCCGCCATCATCCCGCCGCGAAGTCCGCCTGGATCCTGCTCGCCGCGGGCTCCGCGCTGTTCTGGGCCGGCGACGTGATCACGTACAACTACGAGCGCGTGATGCACCGGCCGGTCCCGTTCCCCTCGCTCGGGGACGCGGCCTACGTCGGGATGTACCCGGTGATGATGGCCGGCCTGCTGCTGCTCGTCCGCCGGCGCAGCAACGGCACCGACCGCGGCGGGCTGATCGACGGCCTCGTGCTCACCGTCGGCCTCGCGCTGCCCTCCTGGGTCGCGCTCGTCGCCCCGTACCTGCATCAGCACGACCTGGGGATCTGGGCGAAGATGACCTCGGTCGCCTACCCGATGGGCGACGTGATCCTGCTCGGCGCGGTCGTCCGCCTCGCGCTGGACGCAGGCCGCCGCGAGCCCGCGTTCCGCCTGCTCACGAGCAGCATCGCGCTGCTGCTGGTCACCGACTTCACCTACGGCGTGCTGACGCTGCACGACGCCTTCACCCACCAGGTGTGGCTGGACGCGGGCTGGATCGGCTCGTACCTGCTGTGGGGCGCGGCCGGCCTGCATCCCTCGATGGCCCGGCTCGCTGAGCCCGTGCCAGGCAGGCAGACCGTCCTCACCCGCTTCCGGCTCGGCCTGCTGACCCTCGCCTCGCTGATCCCGCCCTCGATCGCCCTGCTCAACGACTTCGGCGAGAACGACGTCGACTCGGCCGTGGTCGAGGTCGCGTCGATCGCGCTGTTCGCGCTCGTGCTGACCCGCATGGCCGGCCTGATCGGGCGCCAGCGCACGCTCAGCGACGAGCTGCACCGGCGCCAGGGCGAGGCCCGCTTCGGCGCCCTCGTCGGACAGGCCAGCGACCTGATCGTGGTGCTCGACCCCGACGGCACCGTCACGTTCTCGAGCCCGTCGGTCAAACGGGTGCTCGGGCGCTGCCTGATGGACGCCTTCGCCGACCCGCTCGACCGCGCTCGCCTGGACCAGGCGATCGACCGCGAGGAGACCGAGCCGTTCGAGTGCACGTTGCTCGCCCGCGGCGGCACCCCGCGCGAGTTCGAGTTCCGGTTGACGAACCTGACCGGCGAGGAGTCGGTCGGCGGCATCCTCCTCAACGCCCGCGACGTGAGCGAGCGCAAGTCCTTCGAGGCCGAGCTGAAGAACCTCGCGTTCCGCGACACGGTCACCGGCCTCGCGAACCGCCCGATGTTCATCGAGGCCACGCGCCAGGCGCTCGCCCGCGGGCGCCGCGACGAGTCCACGCTCGCGGTGCTCTTCCTCGATCTCGACGACTTCAAGGAGATCAACGACTCGCTCGGGCACGGGGTCGGCGACGAGGTCCTCGTGGCGGTCGCCCAGCGTCTGGACGGAGCGGTGCGGGGCGCGGACATCGCCGCGCGCTTCGGCGGCGACGAGTTCGCCGTCCTGCTCGAGGACGTGGGCAGCCAGGAGGCCGCCGATGCGGCCCAGCGCGTCCTCAATCTCCTCGCCGCGCCCGCGAGACTCGGCGGGCGGGAGATCGCGCTGCGCACCAGCCTCGGCGTGTCCGTCGCGGTCGCCGGCGACTCCCGCACGGCGGAGGAGCTGATCCGCGACGCCGACGCCGCGATGTACACCGCCAAGCGCGACGGCAAGGGCGGCTACCGGCTCTTCGAGCCCGCGATGCACGCCGACGTGCTGCACCGCCTCGAGCTGCGCAGCGACCTCGAGCGCGCGATCGGCGCCGGCGAGCTGGAGCTCTACTACCAGCCGGTCGTCCGGCTCGGCGACGGCTCGGTCTCGGGCTTCGAGGCGCTCCTGCGCTGGCATCACCCGACGCGCGGCATGGTCTCCCCCGTCGAGTTCATCCCGATCGCCGAGGAGACGGGCCTGATCGTGCCGATCGGGCGCTGGGTGCTGCACGAGGCGACCCAGCACGCCCGCCGGCTGGAGGAGGCGACCGGCGGTCCGCTGCGGATGAACGTCAACCTCTCCGCCAAGCAGCTCCAGCACGGCGGCATCGTCGCGGACGTCAAGTCGGCGCTGGCGGCGAGCGGCTTCCCGCCGGAGCGGCTCGTGCTCGAGCTCACCGAGTCCGTGCTGCTGGAGGACGGCGACCTCGCCGTCATGCGCCTGAACGCGCTCAAGAGTTTCGGCATCCGGCTCGCGCTCGACGACTTCGGCACCGGGTTCTCGTCGCTGAGCTACCTGAGCCGGCTCCCCGTCGACGTGCTCAAGCTCGACCGGTCCTTCCTGCGCGACGGTGCGCCGGCGCTGACGGCGGGCATCGTCGGGCTCGGCGCCGCGCTCCAGCTGGAGGTCGTGGCCGAGGGGATCGAGACCGACGACCAGTGGTACGCGCTGCAGGCGCTCGGCTGCGACTACGGCCAGGGCTTCTACTTCTCGCGCCCGCTCGACGCCGCCGCGTCTCTGGCCTACCGGGCCATCGCCGTAAGCTAGGAGGCATGGCCGCAAACGAGCTGTGGGTCTGCCATCTCGGCCGCGTCGAGTACCGCGAGGCCGCGGCCCTGCAGGAGCGCCTGCGCGAGCGCGTGGTCGCCGGCGAGCTGCCGGACCTGATGCTGCTGCTCGAGCACCCGCCGATCTACACGATCGGGCGCCGCTCGGACGAGGGCGACCTGCCGTTCGGCGAGGCCTTCTACCGCGAGCGCGGGATCGACATCGTGCGCACGCCGCGCGGCGGCCAGCTGACCTACCACGGGCCCGGGCAGCTCGTCGGCTACCCGATCATGCACGTGTCCAGCGTGCCGGAGTACATCCTCACGATGGAGCGGGCGATCGTGCGCGCGCTCGACGCCGCGGGGGTGGCGGCGGCGACCAAGCTCGGCCACAAGCACGTGGGCGTGTGGGTGGGCGAGCGCAAGATCGCCTCCGTCGGGGTGCACATCTCCCACGGCGTCTCCTCGCACGGCTTCGCCGTCAACGTGGCCAACGACCTCGACCCGTTCACGTGGGTGGTGGCGTGCGGGCTGCCGGAGGTGCAGATGACGTCGATGGCGGTCGAAGGCTCGGCCGAAGGCCTCGCGTGCTTCCGCAAGCGGGTCGGGCATCGCTTCAGCGAGGCGTTCGGGCTGCGGCAGCGGCTGGTGAGCGCGCACCGCCTCGGCATCGAACCGCTGGTGACGGTATGAAGGTCGGGATCGCCACCTTCTTGGTCGGCGACGGCGTTCGTCCCGACGTGCTCGCCCAGGCGGCCGAGGAGCGTGGCCTCGACTCGCTGTTCCTGACCGAGCACACCCACATCCCCGTCTCGGCGGGCATGGTCGACCGCAACGGCGGCCCGCTGGACGACAAGTACCGCCGCACCCACGACCCGTTCATCGCGCTCGCGTTCGCCGCGGCGGCGACGACCACGTTGACCATCGGCACGAGCGTCAGCCTCGTGATCGAGCACGACCCGATCGTGCTGGCCAAGGTCTGTTCCTCGCTGGACGTGCTCTCGGGCGGGCGTTTCGTGCTCGGCGTCGGCGCGGGCTGGAACAAGCCCGAGATGCGCAATCACGGCACCCATCCCGCGACGCGGCACGGCGACATGCGCGAGCGCGTCGAGGCGATGCAGGCGATCTGGCGCGACGACGAGGCTGAATATCACGGCAAGCACGTCGATTTCGACCCGATCTGGCAGTGGCCGAAGCCGCTGGCCGGCAAGGTCCCGGTCTACATCGGCGGCAACGGACCGCGCGTCGAGGACCGCGTGCTGCGCTACGGCGACGGCTGGATGCCGAACATGCCCGACACCGACGAGCTGGCCCGCCGCGTGGCGGCGCTGCGCGAGCGCGCCGGCCGGGACGTCCCGGTCATCTACTACGGCGCGAAGGCGGAAAACCTGGACGCGGTGCGCGACGCGGGTGTCGATCACGCGCTGGTCGTCCTCGAGTCGGGCTCGGAAGCCGAAGTACTCGCCTCGATACCCTCACTCTAAGTGAGCGACGAACCGGTCCTTCGCATCCACCAGACCCGCTCCCGGTCCAACCCGGGCGGGATGGACGTCACCAAGATCATCGGCGAGGACGTCCTGCCGTTCCGCAGCCGCAAGCCCGCGTGGTTCAAGGTCCCGCGGCCCGGCAGCGCGAAGTACCGCGAGCTGTCGAAGACGATCGCCGACGAGGGCCTGCACACGGTCTGCAAGGAAGCGGCCTGCCCGAACATCGGCGACTGCTGGGACCGCGGCACCGCGACCTTCATGATCCTCGGCGACACCTGCACCCGCCGCTGCGGCTTCTGCAACGTCAAGACCGGCAAGCCGACGTGGAACGACCCGCTGGAGCCGCTGCGCGTCGCCCGCTCCGTCGCCCGCATGAACCTGCGCCACGCCGTCATCACGAGCGTGGATCGCGACGACCTGCCGGACCTCGGCTCGTCGGTCTGGTGCGGCGTCATCCGCTCGATCCGCATGCAGGCGCCGAACACGAAGATCGAGTGCCTCACACCCGACTTCCGCGGCGAGGAGATGCCGCTGGCGCGGGTCATCGCCGAGCGCCCCGATGTCTTCAACCACAACCTCGAGGTCGCGCCGCGGCTCTACCCCGTCGCGCGCCGCGGCTCGACCTGGAAGCGCTCGCTGCGGGTGCTGCGCAACGCGCTCGAGATGGGCGAGGGCGAGGTCGCGACCAAGTCCGGCCTGATGGTCGGCTTCGGCGAGACGCACGACGAGCTCGTCGAGGCCTTCGGCGAGATGCGCGAGGCGGGCGTCCAGATCCTCACCGTCGGCCAGTACCTGCGCCCGACCGAGCGTCACCTGCCGGTCGTGCGTTACTGGGCGCCGGAGGAGTTCGCCGCGCTCGAGGCGGCGGCCTACGACCTGGGCTTCGAGCACGTGGCGGCCGGGCCGCTCGTGCGCTCCTCGTATCACGCCGACGAGCACGTCAAGCAGGACCGTCCAGGCGTCGGTCCGCTGGCCGCAACCGCTTAACCGCTTTTCCGGCGGACCACCGGGTACGGTTGACGCTCGATGCTGCCGCTGCGCGACAACATCCCGACTTCGCGGACCGCGTACGTCACGTACGGGCTCATCATCGCGAACGTCCTCGTCTACTTCTTCTGGCAGCGCGGCGGGCTGACGCTCGGGGATCCGAGCTCGGCGCACTACATCTGCCAGCTGCAGGACTACGCGGCGATCCCGAAGGAGATCACGCACCCGGGCGGCGAGCAGGTGATGATCGCCACCGGCTGCCCGAACCCGCCGACGGCGAACTCGTATCTGACGATCTTCACCGCGATGTTCATGCACGGCGGGCTGCTGCATCTCGGCGGCAACATGCTGTTCCTCTACATCTTCGGCAACAACCTCGAAGACGCGATGGGGCCGGTGAAGTTCCTGCTCTTCTACCTGCTGGGCGGCGTCGCGGCGCTCGCGCTGCAGGTCGCGATCGACCCGAGCTCGACGGTGCCCACGCTTGGCGCCTCGGGAGCGATCGCCGGCGTGCTCGGCGGCTACATCCTGCTGTTCCCGCGCGCGAAGGTCGTGACGGTGATCTTCATCGTCTTCTTCTTCACGATCCTCGAACTTCCAGCGATGCTCGTCCTGGGGATCTGGTTCCTCCAGCAGGCGCTGTTCGGCTATTTCGATCTCGCCCAGCCCTCGGGCGGGGGCGGCGGCGTCGCGTACTTCGCGCACATCGGCGGCTTCATCTTCGGGCTGCTCGCGGTGCGAGCGTTCTCCAGTAGGCAGCGGGTGAGCCGCCAGACCGATCGGGCCGCGCTGAGCTGATGCGGCGCGTCCTCGGATTCATCATGCTGCTGTTGATCGGCGGCGGCGGGTGGTACGCGTTCCTCAACAAGGACGCGGACGCGCCGGTCGTGAAGACGACGACCGCGCCGCCGGGCCTGCTCAAGGACTCCGCGACCGCCCCGTTGGCCGGCGGCGGCACCGCGCCTTCGCCGCTGGCCGTCCGGCTCGACGTCCCCGGCGATCCGGTCAAGATCAAGTTCAAGAAGCCGCCGCGCTCCGCGCTGCTCTTCGACCTCGACACGGGCCGGGTGCTCTGGCGGCGCGACCCGACCGTGGTCCGGCCGATCGCCTCGCTGACGAAGATGATGACCGCGCTCGTGGTCGCCGACCGCGTCAAGCCCGGATCCAAGGTGCTGATCACCAAGGAGGCCGTGCACTACGAGGCCGGCGGCTCGGCCGTCGGGCTGCTGCCCAAGGGCAAGTGGATCGGCGTGAACACGATGCTCTATGGCCTGATGCTGCCGTCCGGCAACGACGCGGCGATCGCGCTCGCGCAGCGGGCCGCGGGCGGCAGCGAGCAGCGCTTCGTGCGCTACATGAACGAGAAGGCGGAGCAGATGGGCCTCGTCTGCACCCACTTCTCCACCCCCAGCGGGTTCGAGGACAAGGACAACCACTCGTGCGCCGCCGACCTGGCGGCGATCGGACGGGCGGTCCTGCGCGAGCCGCGCCTCGCCCACATCGTCGCCAAGCGCGAGGCGATCGTCCCGTTCCCGATCAAGGGCGGGAAGCTCTACCTCTACAACCACAACCCGCTGCTGCAGCAGGGCTACCGCGGCACGACCGGCATCAAGACCGGCTACACCGACGCCGCCGGCCGCTGCCTGGTCGCGACGGTGCGACGCGGCGCGATCAAACTGGGCGTCGTCCTCCTGGACTCGCCAGACCCCGGAAAACAGGCGATGCAGCTCCTGGACCGGGGCTTCAAGGCCTCAGCCACCGGTTAAGCGGGTACGTCCAGGCGGATGACCGAGTCGTCCGCCGTTTACCGACGCAGGCGCATCGCCGCCATCGTCGGCGCAGCGGTGGCCGCCGCGCTGATCGTCTTCGCCATCACGCAGCTGACGGGCTCGAACGCCGCCGAGCCCTCCAAGGGCGGCGCGCCCCGCGCCGAGGCCACACCCAAGCCCAAGCCCGCGGCCGAACTGCCGCGCGGCGGGCGCACGATCCTGCCGGACTTCCGCGTCGTCGCCTACTACGGCGCGCCGCAGGACAAGCAGCTCGGGGCGCTGGGGATCGGGTCGCCGACGCAGATGACGAAGAAGCTCGAGCGCCAGGCCCAGCCCTACGCCCGCAAGACGCGCCCGATCCTGCCCGCGATGGAGCTGATCGCGGTGGTCGCCGCCGCCCACCCGGGAGACGGCGACCGCTACAACCTGCGCCAGCCCGACTCGGTGATCCGCCGCTACCTGAAGGCCGCGCGCAAGGCGAAGGCCCTCCTGATCCTGGACATCCAGCCGGGCCGCTCGGACTTCTTCACCGAGACCAAGCGGCTGCGCAAGTGGCTCAAGGAGCCCGACGTCGGCCTGGCGCTGGACCCGGAGTGGCGGATGGCGCCGGGGCAGATCCCGGGTGAGGTGATCGGCTCGGTCAGCGCCCGCGAGGTCAACGCGACCAGCGCGTGGCTCGACCAGCTCGTGACGCACTACAACCTGCCGCAGAAGCTCCTGCTCGTGCACGAGTTCACCGACGACATGGTCCCCGAGGCGCAGCTCAAGCCGCGCAAGGGCCTCGCCTACGTCATGAACGTCGACGGCTTCGGCGGCCAGGCGCTGAAGATCGCCAAGTACAAGGGCTTCGCGGGGCAGGACCAGCAGTTCCGGCGCGGCTTCAAGCTCTTCTACCAGGAGGACCAGGGGATGATGTCCCCGGCCCAGGTCATGCGGCTGCAGCCGCGGCCGGACGTCGTCGTCTACGAATGAGCGCGGTCACCGCGAGCGAGAACACCAGGACCGCGAGCCAGCCTTCGACGGCCTGCCAGACCACGTGGCCGGTGGCCAGGCCGTCGGCGTTGAAGTCGCCGTCGAACAGGAACGCGGCGGTGCTGAGGCCGCTCATCGCCACCAGCACCCACGCGCCGGCGATCCTGCCGCGCAGGAACGCGTAGGCGGCGAGCAGCTCGACGACGAGGATGAAGAACGGCGCGCTGGTCTTGGAGCCGTTGCCGAAGACCTCGGCGACCGAGGCGATGCCGCCGGCGACGGCGATCACCGCGCCGATGGCGTAGGCCGCGACGAGCGCGACGGTGGCGAGAACGAGTGGAGGAGTCCTGGTCATGGCGTCCGAAGCTACGGACGCGCCCGCCCGCCGCCATCGCCCTGGCGTGCGATCCAGCTCAGCCCACGGGCTGATGACGCGCTCCGCCCGCCCGGATACTTTCCGCCCATCAGCTTCCGTCGCGCCGATCTCCTGCTCGCCCTCGCGCTCGCCGTGCCCTCCGTGGTGCAGGTGCTCGTGTGGCCGCTCGCGCCCCGCCCCGTCGGCGTGGCGATCGCGCTCGTCTCGACGCTGCCGATCGCCTGGCGGCTGACCCACCCCGCGGCCGCGGCATTCGTCGGGACGCTGCCGTGGTGCATTCCCACCGACGGCTATGTCGTCGTCGGCTTCATCGCCGCGTTCGTCCTCTTCTACTCGCTGGGCGCGCACGTCGCGGACCTGCGGCTCGTCGCCGCGATCACGCTCTTCGGCGTCGCTCTCTCGGTCCTCGGCTCTTGGCTCAATCACGAGGTCCCCGGCGAGTACATGGGGGCGGTGACCGCGGTCGTCCTGCCCGCGCTGGTGGGCCGGGTCGTGCGCCGCCAGCGCCAGCAGACCAGCAAGCTCGAGCAGCTCACCGCCGAGCTCGAGCATGAGCGCGAGCGCACCGCCCAGCTCGCGGTTGCCGAGGAGCGGGCGCGGATCGCGCGCGAGCTGCACGACGTCGTCGCCCACGGGCTGAGCGTGATCGCCATCCAGGCCGACGGCGCCGAGGCCGCCCTCGACCGCGACCCGGCGCTCGCGCGTAAACCTCTGACCGCGATCAGACAATCGGCCGAGGAGTCGCTCGGCGAGATGCGGCGGCTGCTCGGCGTCCTGCGCGAGGACGGGGCGGGCGCCGACCTCGCCCCGCAACCCGGGCTCGCCCAGCTGCCGGCGCTGGTCGAGCGCGCCCGCGCGACGGGCACGCCCGTCACGCTCGACGTCGAAGGCGAGCCGCGGCCGCTGCCGGCGAGCCTCGATCTCTCCGCGTTCCGGATCGTCCAGGAGGCGCTGACCAATGTCCACAAGCACGCGGCCGGGGCGCCCGCGACCGTGCGGGTCGTCTGGGGCAGTCAGGTGCTCGCGCTGCGCGTGCTCGACACGGGCACGGGCGGCGTCGGCGCGCCTCGGGTCAACGGTTCGGGCCACGGGCTCGTGGGGATGCGCGAGCGGGTCAAGCTGCACGGGGGCGAGCTGCGCACCGGCGCGCGGCCGGACGGCGGCTTCGAGGTCACCGCGGAGCTGCCGCTATGACCACCGTGCTGCTGGCCGACGATCAGGAGCTGGTGCGGGCGGGCTTCCGGCTGATCCTCGAGCTCGAGGGCTTCGAGGTCGTGGGCGAGGCGGGTGACGGGGCGGTCGCGCTCGAGCTCGCCCGCGAGCTGGAGCCGGACGTCGTGCTGATGGACGTGCGGATGCCGCGGATGGACGGCATCGAGTCCACACGCCGGATCGGGCAGGCGGGGCTGCGGACGCGCGTCCTCGTCCTCACGACGTTCGACATGGACGAGCACGTCTACGACGCGCTGCGGGCGGGCGCGAGCGGCTTCCTGCTCAAGGACGCGGGGCGCGAGCGGCTGATCGAGGGCGTGCGGACCGTCGCTGCCGGCGAGTCGCTGTTCGCCCCGAGCGTGCTGCGCCGGCTCGTCGACCACTACGTCGCCCGCCCACCGGTCGGGCGCCCGCACGGCCTCGACGAGCTCTCCGAACGGGAGCTCGAGGTGCTCGGGCTGATCGGCCGCGGCCTGTCCAACACGGAGATCGGCGAGGCCCTGTTCATCTCGCTCGCGACCGTCAAGACCCACGTCCGCCACGTGCTCGCCAAGCTCGGCCTCCGCGACCGAGTGCAGGCCGTCGTGCTGGCATACGAATCCGGGCTCGTCTCGCCTGGCCGCTGACCAGGTTGTTCACGAGCTGGTGACGGGCGGGTAACAAACCTGACCCCCTCGGCCGAAAGTCTCACGCGCGCATCACAAATCGAGACGAAGTTCGGGGGAGATCGTGAACGAAGCAGAACGGCCGAAGGTTCTTTCGCGCCGGAAATTCCTGGTGGCGGCAGGCTCCGCCAGCGCCGTAGCGGTGGCGTCGCAGTATCCGTTCGCGAAGGCGCGCACCGCGCCGATGCGGTTCGTGGGCGACCCGTTCCAGCTGGGCGTCGCCTCCGGCGATCCGTCCACGGACGGCATGGTGCTGTGGACCCGGCTCGCGCCGGCGCCGCTCAGCCCGGGCGGCGGCATGCCGGACAAGGCGGTCGCGGTCAAGTGGGAGGTCGCCAAGGACGAGGCCTTCAAGCAGATCGTCGCCACCGGCGAGGAGCAGGCGGTCGCGAGCGAGGCGCACTCGGTCCACGCCGAGCCGCGCGGGCTCCAGCCCGGCTCCGAGTACTTCTACCGCTTCACCGCGGGCGGGGCGCAGAGCCCGATCGGGCGCACCAAGACGACGACGGCCGGTCCGCTGTCGTCGATGAAGTTCGCCTTCGCCTCGTGCCAGCAGTACGAGCACGGCTACTACACGGCCTACAAGCACATGGCCAACGAGGACCTGGATCTGATCCTCCACCTCGGCGACTACATCTACGAGTACTCGACGAACTCGTACACGGCGGGCGGCGGCGGCAACGTCCGCGGGCACTCCAACCACGAGGTCATGGAGCTCGCCGACTACCGCGAGCGCCACGCCCAATACAAGACCGACGTCAACCTCCAGGCGGCACACGCCTCGGCGCCATGGTTCGTCACGTTCGACGACCACGAGGTCGACGACAACTGGGCCGGCATCGCGCCCGGCGACGGCTCGCCGCCGAAGTCCTACACCAACCGCAAGGCCGCGGCCTTCCAGGCCTACTGGGAGCACATGCCGCTGCGCCGCGCCGCCAAGCCGAACGGTGCCGCGATTCCGATCTACCGCCGCGGCGCCTTCGGCGACCTGGCGACGTTCCACGTCCTGGACACGCGCCAGTTCCGCTCCGACCAGCCGTGCAACGACGGCATCAAGGCCTGCTCGGACCGCTCCAGCGACGCGCTGACGATGACCGGCAACGCGCAGGAGGCGTGGCTCCTCGACGGTCTCGAGAAATCCACCGCCAAGTGGCAGATCTTCGCCCAGCAGGTGGTCATGGCGCAGATGGACTGGTCCGTCGGCGCGAACGAGACGTGGAACGTCGACGCGTGGGACGGCTACACCGCCGAGCGCACGCGCCTGTTCAACTACATCAACCAGAAGGGCACGCTGAACCCGCTCGTCCTCACGGGCGACATCCATCAGCACTGGGCCGCCGACCTGCTCGCCGACTTCCGCGATCCAAACTCGAAGATCCTCGGCTCCGAGTTGGTAGGCACGTCGATCAGCACCGGCGCCGACGGCTCGGACAACCCCAACGACGCCAAGCTGGCCGAGAACCCCTGGTTCAAGTTCGTCAACTCCCAGCGCGGCTACGTCACCGTCGAGCTCGGACAGGACCAGGCCAAGGCGGACTTCAAGGTCCTGCCGTACGTCCGCCGTCCCGGCGCGCCGATCAGCACCCGCAAGTCGTTCGTCATCGAAGCGGGCCACCCCGGCCTGCAGAACGCGTAGGAGCCCCGATGAAGCGTCTGCTCTCCTTCGCCGCGGGCATGGCGGCCATCGCGGCCCCGGTCGTCGTCATCGTCAGCCGTGAGGCCTCGGCGGTCGACGGCGTGCCCGCCAAGCACTACCAGATGATCGAGGCGGAGTTCATGACTCCGGTCCTCGAGTCCTACGCCGGCGTCGCCTCCGGCACGGCCACCACGTCGGTCCTGAAACGCATGAGCAACAGCGGGACGACGACGTTCTCCGGCTCGGCCGGCATGCAGCTCGACAACCACAACGCGGACGGCAGCCCCGGCACGCTCCCGTTCGAGGTCGAGGACACCGACACCTACGGCGTCGGCGTCCGCTACGTCAAGGGCCCGACGTACGGCGTCGTGCAGTTCGTGATCGACGGCGACCCGATCGGCGCGCCGATCGACGCCTACGCGACCGCCGTCACCGCCGACGAGATCACGCTCGGCGCGCTCGGTCTGACCGAGGGCAAGCACCAGGTCAGCATGGTCGTGACGGGCAAGAACGACGCCGCGACCGACTACCTGGCCGGGTTCGACTACCTCGAGCTGGACTCGACCGCCGTCCCGGCGGCCACACCGACCGCCGTCGCGACGGCCGAGGTCGGTGCGCAGGTGCCGGCGACGCTGGCGCTCAGCGTCGGCGCTCCCGCGTCATTCGCCCAGCTGCAGCCGGGCGTCGAGAAGGACTACAGCGCCACGACGACCGCGACCGTCACGTCAACGGCCGGTGACGCGGCGCTGACCGTGACCGATCCGAGTACGACCGCGCCCGGCAAGCTCGTCAACGGCAGCTTCAGCCTCGCCGAGCCGCTGCGCGTGGCCGGTGGGCCGTTGCCGGCGACGGTGAAGACCTGGAGCGGGCCGACGAGCTCCGAACCGGTCGAGCTGGCGTTCACTCAGCACATCGGCGCCCGCGAGCCGCTGCGCACGGGCAATTACGGCAAGACGCTGACACTGACGCTGTCGACGACGAACCCGTAGTGCTCAGGGGTGCGGCGCGGGCCCGCGCCGCACCCCTTCGTTTCCGGTGTTTGGCGGTTGGGTAGGCCCCCGGACACTCGAACGGCTCCATAAGGGGGAGACGTCCTGATGAGCAGTCTTGCCGAGCCCGATTGGGAGGCCCTGGCACGCCATCCGCAGTTCCGTGAGCTCGTTTCGAACCGCCGCCGGTTCGTCGCGAAGGTCACAGCGTTCTACTTTGCGTACTTCGTCGTCTACCTGGCGCTGCTGGGCTACGCGAAGGACTTCATGGCGAACGAGGTGGTCGGCATCTCGCTCGCTTTGTGGGGCGGGTTCTCGATCTGCGCGCTGACCATGATCATGGCCGTCGCCTACGCGCGGCGCGCGCCTGAATGGGAGCGAATGGCGCAGCAAGTGGTCGTGGAGGCGAGCCGATGATCGCCCAGACCGGCGACTTCAACGGCCTCGCCGTCGGCGTCTTCGCCTGCGTCCTCGCCGTCACGCTCGTCATCACCCGCTGGGCGGCCAAGCGCACGCACAGCGCGACCGAGTTCTACGCCGCGGGCCGTGGCATCTCCGGCCGCGCGAACGGCGTCGCCACCGCGGGCGACTATCTCAGCGCCTCGACGTTCCTCGGCTACGCCGGCCTGATGTACCTCTACGGCTTCGACGGCTGGGTCATCGGCCTCGGCGCCTGCCTCTCGTTCCTGCCGGTGCTCTACCTGCTGGCCGAGCGGATGCGCAACGCCGGCAAGTTCACCGTCGCCGACGTGCTCTCGTTCCGCCTGAAGGCGCGCCCCGTGCGCGTCGCCACCGCGATCAACACGCTGCTGATCTCCGGCATCTACCTGGTCGCGCAGCTGGTCGGCGCGGGTGCGGTGATCGAGGCGCTCGCGGGCATCTCGTTCCCGATCGCCGTGCTGATCTGCGGCGTGTTCATGGTCGTCTACGTCGTCTTCGGCGGCATGCTGGCCACGACGTGGGTGCAGATCATCAAGGCCATCATGCTGATGATCGCGGGCACGATCGTCTCCGTCGCCGTGCTGGCGAAGTTCAACTTCAACCCGAGCACGCTGCTCGACACCGCGGCGAAGAACCACCCCGACGGCAAGGCGATCCTCGGCCCGGGCACGTACCTGACGTCGCCGATCCTGGTGATCTCGACCGGCCTGACGATCTTCATCGGCACCGCCGGCCTGCCGCACATCCTCACCCGCTTCTTCACCGTGCCGGACTCGAACGCCGCGCGTAAGTCGGTGCTGTGGACGATCGGGATCATCGCCACGTTCACCGCGATGGTCACGGTCATCGGCTTCGGCGCGCGGGCGCTGCTCGGCCAGGGCGCTTCGGAGTCGGTCGGCAAGGGCGGCAACCTCGCGGCGCCGCTGCTGGCCCAGTTCCTCGGCGGCGGCGAAGGCACCGTCGGCGGCGACATCGCGCTCGCGCTCTTCTCCGCCGCCGCCTTCGCGACGATCCTCGCGGTGGTCGCCGGGCTCGTGATCGCGTCCGCCGGCGCGATCGCCCACGACCTCTGGAAGAACGTGCTCGGACGCGGGACCGAGGAGGGCGAGCGCAAGGTCGCGCGCATCGCCTCGATCGGCGTCGGCGTCGCCGCCATCCTCGGCACGCTGGCGATCGGCTCGGGCTTCAACGTCACCGTGCTCGTCTCGATGGCGTTCGTCTTCGCGGCGAGCGCCAACTTCCCGCCGCTGCTGCTGGCGCTGCTCTGGCGGCGCTTCAACACCACGGGTGCGCTGACCGGCATCGCCTTCGGCATCACCGCCTCGGTGATCATGATCGTGCTGTCGCCGCCGGTGTGGCCGGGCCCGGACTCGCAGGGCTCGCCGTCACCGCTGACGTTCCCGGGCATCGTGACGATCCCGATCGGCTTCCTCGGCTGCGTCCTCGGCACGCTGTTGAGCAAGGAGGAAGTGGGCACCGAGCGCAGCTATGACGAGCTGCTCGTGCGCTCCGAGACCGGGATCGGCTCCGAGGGCGGGCCGATCACGACCCCGCGGACCGGCCGGTTCGACCGCACCCCGGAGCCGCTGCCCACGCGCTAGACGAACTCCTCGCGGCGGCGGCGCGTGCCCCTCAAAGGTTACGCGCCGCCGTGCGAGACACCCTTCCGGTGCGTCGTTATACGAACCGGAGGCGCGAGAGTGATGAGTCGGCTACGCGACCGCGGCCCGGCGCGCTGCCAACAGCGCGCCGCCGTGGGCCCCGCCGAGGTCGCCGAGCTCGGCCAGCATCACGGGCGGCGGGTCGGTGTCGACGAACAGGTGCGGGTGCATCGCCTCGCGGATCCGCTGCACCCACGGCTCGCCCAGCCGGATCCCGAGGCCGCCGCCGATCACGACCGCCTCCGGGTCGAGCAGGTTGACCGCGGAGGCGACGCCGGCGCCGAGCGCTTCGACGGCCTCCTCGAGCAGGTCGATCGCCATGTGGTCGTCGCGGGCCAGCGCGCGCTCCCAGATGCCGGAGGAGAGCCGGTCGCGGCCGCGCTCCTCCATGATCCGGAACAGCGACGTCTTCTCGCCCTGGTTGACGCGCTTGCGGGCGCGGGCCTCCATCGCCCCGCGGCCGGCGTAGGCCTCCATGCAGCCACGACGGCCGCACGGGCAGTGCGCGCCGTTGAGGCGAACGACCATGTGCCCGATCTCGCCCGCCGTCTTGCGGCCCACCCAGGGCTTGCCGTCGAGGATCAGGCCGCCGCCGACGCCGGTGCCCCAGAAGACGCCGAGGAGGCTGTCGTACTGCTTGGCGGCGCCGATCTCGAACTCCGCGTCGGTCGCGAGGTCCACGTCGTTGCCGAGCGCGACCGGCGCGCCGCCGAACTCCTTCTCCAAGACGCGTCGCAGGTTGAACGAGCCGGCCCAGTCGGAGAGGTTCATGGCGCCCGCGACGGTGCCCTTCTGGTCGTCGACGCTTCCCGGCGAACCGACGCCGACGCCGTCGAGGTCGGAGACGCTCAGCCCGGCCTCCTCGAGCGATTCGACCAGCACTGCGGCCATCCGCGCCGCGATCGCCTTCGGGCCGCCTTTCAGGGGCGTCTGGTCGCGCTTGGCGCCGAGGACGGCGTGGTCGTTGCCCTCGTCCACGACCGCCGCCTGGATCTTCGTACCGCCGAGGTCGATGCCGCCGTAGATCGCCATGGAAGGCATCTTGCCCGTTCGCGGACGAGTCATGCTCTGTTGGTGGACGTCTGGGCTCACGATCGCTGGCGCATCCCGCTCCCCGCGGGGCACAAGTTCCCGATCGACAAGTACCGCCTGCTGCGCGAGCGGGTGCAGGATTCCGTGACCGTCCACGAGTCCGAGGCGGTGCCGTGGGAGTGGCTGGCGGAGGTCCACGAGGCGGATCTGCTGGAGCGCATCCGGACCGGCACGATGACGCTGCGCGAGATCCGCGGGCTCGGGCTGCCCTGGTCGGAGGTGCTGGTGGAACGCGGCCGGCGCTCGGTCGGCGGGACGGTGGCCGCGGCGCGGCGGGCGGTGGAGCACGGCATCGGGATGAACCTCGGCGGCGGGACCCACCACGCCGGCCGCGACTTCGCCCGCGGCTACTGCCTCTTCAACGACGTCGTCGTGACCTTGGCGCGCCTGCGCTCGGAGGGCGCCGTCCAGCGCGCGCTGGTCGTCGACTGCGACGTCCACCAGGGCGACGGCACCGCCCAGCTCCTCAGGCCCGATCGGGACGCGTTCACGCTCTCGCTGCACGGCGCGCGCAACTACCCGTTCGAGCGGATCCCGTCCGACCTCGACGTCGACCTCCCCAGCGGGACGGGCGACGACGAGTACCTGCGGGTGCTTTCGGAATCGCTCGACGTCGCGCTCGACGCGGGTGTGCCGGACATCGCGTTCTTCCTCGCGGGCGCCGATCCATGGGAGGGCGACCGCCTCGGCCGCCTCGCGCTGACCAAGGCGGGCCTGCGCGCTCGCGACGAGCTCGTCCTCGACCGCCTGCTCGAGACCGGCGCGCCGGTCGTCGTGGTGCTCGCGGGCGGCTACGCGCCCGACGTCGTCGACACCGTCGACATCAACGCCGCCACGGTCGCCGCCGTCGCCGCGCGCGACACCGCCCGTCTAAGCTGAGGCGTCCCGGGGGCGTAGTGATAACGGGAGCACGCGGCCTTTGCACGGCCGAGGTAGGGGTTCGATTCCCCTCGCCTCCATTTGGGAGCACCGCCCGCGGGTCCAGTCGACCCGCGCGATAGTCGGACCGCCGGAACCTGTCCGACCGCGCTGCGCACCGGCAGGGTTCCCGCCTCACCACCGAGTGGAGGGGTCATGGCTGGGGTCACACGAAGGCGGTTCATCCAGACGTCGGCGGCGACGGGCGCCGCAGCGGCGCTGTTGCCGGCAAGCCGGGCACGCGGCGAGCGAACGGTGCCCGCGCCCGCGGACGTCAGTGCGCGCACGCGCGCCTATCTCGAGGAGCAGCGCAAGGCCGGCGTGCGGGCGGGCGGGGACCTGGCGTTCCTCACGGGCACGCAGCTGGCGGCGATGCTCGCCGCGCGCGACGTCTCCAGCCGCGAGGTCACGCAGGCGTTCCTGGCTCGCATCAACGCGCTCAACGGCGACGGCGGGTTCTCGGTTCCGTCGCGGCCGGTGACCGGCACCACGCCCAACCCCGACATCCCGGTCTACGGGAACAACGGCAAGCTCAACGCGTACGTCCGCGTGTACGACGACCTCGCGCTGAGCATGGCCAAGGAGGCCGACGCGCGGCTAGATGCTGGGGGTGCGCCGCTCGGCTGCGGCGTGCCGATCGCGATCAAGGACATCTTCGCCGTCGGCGGCCACGAGCTCACGCTCGGCTGCCCGCTGATGAAGGGCAATGTCGCGACGGGCGACTCGACCGTCGCCGCGCGTGCCCGTGCCGCGGGGATGCCGATCCTGGGCCAGACCCACACCGGGCCGTGGACGTCGGACGACACCTGCCCGCAGACCGCCAACCCGTGGAAGCGCAGCAAGGCCGTGGGTGGGTCCTCGGGCGGGTCGGCGGCCGCGGTGGCGTCGCGGCTGGCGGTGCTGAGCGTCGGCTCCGACACCGGCAACTCGGTCCGCAACCCCGCCTGCAACACCGGGGTCGGGACGATCAAGCCGACGTATGGACTGATCCCGCTCTACGGGGCGACGCCGCTGACCGTGAGCAACGATCACGCCGGGCCGATCTGCCGCGCGATGACGGACGTGTCGCTGTTGCTCGGCGTGCTCGCCGGGCCGGACCCGCTCGATCCGCGCTCGCTGCAGGCGCCGCCCGCACCCGCGTACTACCCGCTGGCGCCGACGCCCGGGGATCTCCCGCTCGCCGGCGTCCGGATCGGCTCGACGATCGAGACTGAGACGTCACCCGCGCGGGCGAGCTGGGCGCCGGGCATCCTCGCGCGGCTGCGGGCGGCGGTCGAGCAGTTCCGCGCGCTGGGCGCCACGATCGTCGACGTCGCGCCCGCGACGTCCAACCTCGGCAGCACGGCCTACTTCAAGGCCGCCGCGCCTGACCCGTTCACGGGCGCCGCCGTATCGGCGAGCGGCGTCTACGGGAACGCCGAGAACGCCTACGTCCTGCGCGACACGTACACGCAGACAGCGGACCCGCTTCTCGTCGGCGCGGTGAAGACCCGCTTCCGTCGCACCGCCGCGATCAGCGGCGTCGAAGGCAAGGACCAGCTGCTCCAGCGCGCCGCCAAGTTCACGCCGGAGGACCTCTTCGGCGCCTATCAGGTGCGTCGCGAGTACTGCGAGGCGTGGGCCAAGGTCTTCGCCGACAACGACCTGCACGCCTGCCTGTGGCCGCAGAAGGTCCAGACCCCGCCGGACCGGGCGGACGACTTCACGGGCAGCTTCTCGGGCGTCGAGTCCAGCCGCCCGAACACCACCGGCTGGCCCTGCGTGGACGTCCCGGTGGGCCGTGACGCGAGCACCGGGATCCCCGTCGGCATCGACATCGCCGCGCCGCTCGGAGCCGACGCGACGGTCCTGCAGATCGCGATCGACTACCAGGCGCACTTCCCCTACCACCTCGACGTCCCCACCGACCTCTGATGACCGACCCGACGAACGCGCGCATGCGCACGCTCAACAGCTTCTTCGAGTCCCCGCGGTTCGCGCTGAAGGGGCTGCCGGTCGTCCCGGACGAGCCGGAAGCGACGCCGACGCCGACACCGGCGCCGTTGGCGGCCGCACCCGCGCCGGTGGCCGTCGCCGCGGCCCCGCCGGAGCTCACCCTCGCCCTCCAGCCGGCGGCCAAGCGCACGCTGAAGACGTTCCTGGCGGACGGGCTCGTGGTCAAGGTGTCCGCGAGCCGCCCGGTGGTGGACGTCGAGGCGCGGCTCTTCGAAGTCCTCGCCGGGGGTGGGCTGCGCCCGCTCGGCTCGGCCTTCAGGGTCGAGCCGGGACCTGACGGCGCGACGCTGCGCATCGAGGCGACGCGCTTCGCACGCTCGGCCCTCAAGCGCGGGAAGGGCACGCGCAGCCTGCAGCTCGAAGCGACGGCGACCGGCCGCGACGGCGTCGTGGGCAAGCGCCGCTCGACCTTCCACCTGCGCTGAACGCGAGCGTCCGGGCGCCTACGCGCGGTAGGCGCCCGGAGTGCGGCCCATGGTGCGCTGGAACGTGTCGATGAAGCTGCTCGTCGTGGCCCAGCCACAGCGGTGGGCGGTCTCGGTGACGGGGGTGCCGCCGGCGAGGAGGATCATCGCCTCGAAGACGCGCAGGCGGGTGCGCCACTGCGGGTAGGTCATGCCGAACTCGTCGCGGAAGAGGCGGGAGAGCGTGCGCTCGCCCGCGCCGACGCGGCTCGCGAGCGCCGCCAGCGGGTGCGGCGTGGCGAGGTCTGACGCGACGATCGCGCAGGCCTCGGCGAGCCGCGGGTCCTCCGCCGCGGGCAGCATGATCGGCTCCTGGCGGGTGCGGCGGAGCTGGTCGCGCAGCACCGCGCGGATGCGACGGACCTCAGGCGCGGACAGCGTCTCATCGGTGCACGCGACCAGCAGCTCGCGCAGCAGCGGGCTGACCGCGATCACCGTCGGCTCGCGGTCGGCCAGGGGCGCGCTGTCGACGTCGAAGCCGACGGCGTGGAACGCGCTGGCGCCGTAGAAGCGGTGCTCGTGCCACGTCCCGGCGGGAAGCCAGACCGCGCGCTCCGCCGAGGCCACCCAGCGGCCGCCCGCGGTGCTGACGGCGAGCACGCCGGTGCTCACGTACACGAGCTGGTGCTCGTCGTGGCGGTGGCGCCGGATCCGGTCGCCGCCGGCGCGCAGCTCGGTGACCGTCGGGGCGAACGGCTGGTGGCTGATTCCCGACACTTTCCGGCAGATTACCGGAAGACGCCACGCTCGCCCGGAGCTACGGTCAAAGGCGATGGCCGTCCTCGAGCTTCCAGAACCCGCCGTTGCACCCGCCCCGCGGTCGGCGTGGCAGCGCATGCGGGTGTGGGCGACCGCGCACGCCGTCGACGACCTCTATCAGGGCCTCGTCCCCGCGACCGTGCCGTACTTCGTCCTCGAACGCGACTTCAGCTACTCAGCCGCTTCGGGGCTGGCACTGGCCGCAACCGTGGGGAGCGCGGTGCCGCAGTTGCTGGTCGGCTGGGCGGCGGACCGGCGCGGGCTGAGCTGGCTCTCACCGGTCGGGCTCGCCCTGGCGGCGACTGGGTTCGGGCTCGCCGGCCTCGCGCCCACCTACGCCACGATCTGGCTGGCGCTGTTGCTCTCCGGCCTCGGCGTCGCCATGTTCCACCCGCCCGCCGGCCGCGACGCCCGGGTCGAGGCCGGTCAGAGCGCCACGGCGATGAGCTACTTCGCCGCGGGCGGCTCGGTCGGCTTCTTCCTCGGCCCGACGCTCGCGACGCCGGTGCTCGACACCTGGGGCCTGGGCGCCACCGCGGTCTTCATCCCACCGGGCCTGCTGATGGGCTTCGTGCTCTACCGCCACTCGCGGCGCATCACGGCGAAGGCGCGCGCGAAGGTGTACGGCTCGGGCGTCGACCGCCCACGGATGTTCGCGCTGCTGATCGGCGTCGAAGTCGCCCGCTCCTCGGTCTCCTTCGGGGTGAACACGTTCGTCGCGCTCTATTGGATCCGCCACCTCGGCGCCTCCAGCGCGCTGGGCGGCACCGCCCTGGCGCTCGAGCTCGGCGGCGGCGTGCTCGGCACGCTCCTCGGGGGACGGATCGCGGACCGGCTCGGCCTCGTCCGCACCGTCCAGCTGGGCAACACGCTGCTGATCCCGGCGCTGATCGCGCTCCTGCTGTGTCGCGACCAGTACGCCGCGCTGCCGCTGATCTTCCTCGTCGGGCTCGTGACGAACATCCCGTTCGCGGTCCTGATCAAGCTCGGGCAGGACTACCTCCCGACGCGCCCCGGCACCGCCGCCGGCGTCACGCTCGGCCTGGCCGTGAGCGCCGGCGGGCTGTTCATGCCGGTCCTCGGGCTCGTCGCCGACCATCACGGCCCGCAGGGCGCGTTCGTCGTGCTCGCGGCGATCCCGGTCGTCGCCGTGCTCTTGTCCAGCCGCCTCGCTGAACCGGTTTAGATCCCCGCGAGGAAGCGCGCGGCGATCGGCGCGGCGACCTCGCCCCCGGCCCGCCCGTTCTCGACCAGGACGGCGACCGCGAGGTCGTCGCGGAAGGCGATGAACCAGGCGTGGGTGGGCGGTGGGTCGCCGCCGCCGTACTCGGCGGTCCCGCTCTTGCCCGCCACGAACCCGGGGAGCGACGCGAGCGCGGTGCCGGTGCCGGAGGTGACGACGGCGCGCATGAGGTCGCGCAGGGTGCTCGCTTGAGCGATCCGCGGGCCTGACTGCTTGGGATCGTCGTCCAGCAGGCGCGGCGAGTGCCAGCGGCCCGCCGCGACCGTTCCCGCCACGCCCGCCATGTTCAGCGGGCTGGCGACGATCCGGTCCTGGCCGATCATCATCGCCGCGCGGGCAACCTGGGAGTCACCCTCAGGGACCTTTGCGTCGGCGACCGGGAGGCCGAGCTTCAACGACTCGCCGAGCCCGAAGTCCTTTGCCGTGTCCGGCAGCGCCGTCTGCGACAGGCGCGAGGCGAGCGAGATGAACGCCGTGTTGCAGGACTGCGCGAAGTCCGTCCGGAACGGCACGGGCCCGGCGGCCTCGCCCTCGAAGTTCTTGAACGACCGCCCGTCGACGACTTCGTTCTGCGGGCACGGCACGGTCTTGTCGACCGAGAGCCCGTCGCGCAGCAGCGCGGTCGTGGTGACCACTTTGAACGTCGAGCCGGGCGGGTAGAGGCCGGTCAGCGCGCGATCGAGCGTCGAGTCCGACGGCCGGTTCGCCACCGCCAGCACGTCGCCCGTCGACGGCTGCAGCGCCACCAGCGCGACCTTCTTCTTCGTCGTCCCCAGCGCCTGCTCGGCCGCCCGCTGGACGTCGAGGTCCAGCGTCGTCTTGAGGTTGGAGGCCTGCTTCCCGCGCCAGCGGCGCAGCGTCTTCTCGACGACGCCGTCCTCGACGTCGCGGAGCACGACCGAGCGCGTCTCCGTCCCCGCGAGCTGCTGGTCGAACGCCGCCTGCAGCCCCCACTGCCCGACGGCGTCACCCGCCGCGAGCCGGCCGCCGGACTTCTCGACCTGCTCGGCGGTGGCCGGCCCGACGGCGCCGAGCAGCGCCCGGGCGAAGTCCTTGGTCGGCGCCAAGGGCTCGCTGCCGGGCGCGGTCGAGGCGCCGGGGATCTTCTGCAGCTTGGCCGCGACCTTGTCATAGGCGGCCTTGCGCAGCGTGACGACGGGCACGAAGTGACCCTTCCCGGCAGCGCTGATCTTCTGCTCCAGCTCGTCCGCGTCCACGTCGGTCAGCTCCGCAAGGCGCTGGGCCGTGTCCGTCGCGTCCTTGACGCGGCTGGTGTCGACGTCGATGGCCGTGACCGAGCGCTCGGCCATCAGCGCGCGGCCCTGGCGATCGTCGATGCGGCCGCGCGAGGGCGCCTTGACGGACGTGCCGAGGCGGGTCGCGGCGGTCAGGCGAGGATGGAGGTCCGCCGGGCGCCAGTGCACCTGCCAGACGTCCTTGACGCGCTGCGCGGGCACTTTCACGCGGTAGGTCCAGCTTCCGATCCGCGGGATGTCCCACGCGACCGCGAGCGTCGCCGTCGCGGCGTCGTCCTTCTCGGTGACCGAGCGGACCGTCGCCTTCACCTTCGCGCCGTCGAGGCCCTTGCGGGACGCCGCGAGCCGGGTCTGGGCGGCCTTCGGCTGGTCGGTCAGCGCGGCGGCGGCGCGATCGTCCCCGCCGCTCCAGGCGGCGGCGTAGCGGGCGAACGTGTCGTCGGCGGGGTCCGGGCTCGAGCGCGTCAGGAAGAACACGGCCACGGCGACGATCGGCACGAGCAGAGCGAAAACTGCGATGAGGCGACGTCTGAGCATCGCTCTCAAGTGAAGCGAACGCCGCGCCGATGACGACGCGTATGGTCGCCGACGCGCCCTCGAGCGCCTGCCACGACGAGACACGCACGGACGTCGCCGGCGCTCCCCGCGGCGCATCCGCGATCCGCTCGATCTGGTGGCTCCTGGCGGCCCTGGTGGGCGCGGAGGCCGCGCAGCGCATCTTCGGCGTCGGTGAGCCGGCAGCGCTCTACACGCAGTGGTTCCACGACGCGGTGATGATCGGCGCGGCGGCGCTGTGCTTCGCCCGCGCGATCAACGACCCGCGCCTGCGGACCGCCTGGCTGTGCTTCGGCGCGGCCCAGACGTCCTGGGCGCTCAGCAGCGTGATCTGGAGCGTCGTCTACGACCCGATGGCCTCGCCGCCGTACCCCTCGGCGTCGGACTACCTCTGGCTCGCGTGGTACCCGTTCGTGGCCGCCGGCATCGCGGTGCTCGCCCGGGCGCACGTGCCGCGCTTCGCGCTCGAGCGCTGGATGGACGGCCTCTCCGCCGTGCTCGTCGTCCTCACCGCGGGCGTCGCGCTGGTGCTGCAGCCGCTGGCCGAAACGACCCACGACACCGAGTGGGCGACCCTGGTCAACTTCAGCTTCCCGGTCCTCGACGTCCTGCTGATCGGCGGGATCCTCGGCGTCTACGGGCTGCTCTCCTGGCACGTCGGGCGCATGTGGCTGGCGATCGCCGCGGGCTGCATCGTTGCGACGATCCCGGACGTCGTGTTCGCCGTCCAGGAGGCGCGGGGGATCCCGCGCGGTGAGGGCCTCGACTTCGCATGGACGGCCGGCGCCGCGCTGCTCGCCTACGCCGCCTGGGCGTCGGATTTCCCGCCGGAAGCGCGCTCGGAGCCGTTCGGCTGGCGGGCGATCGTGCTCGCGGTCGCCGCGCAGGTCTTCGCCGGCACCCTGCAGATCTACGGCCTGTTTCACCCGGTCGACTGGAGCGAGCGGGTGGTCACGCTCGCGGTGCTGATCGTCGCGACCGTCCAGATCGTCGTCTCCCGCCCGCGCGCCCCAGCGGGTGAGTGGACGCGGCGAAGCGCGGTCCGGGGCTTGAGGTCCGCGCTTCGCCGTTGATCCGTCCGAGGCCTCCCTCGGGGGAGGAGGCACGATCGGGGTCATCGGCGGCGACGCGCGGAACTTGAAGGGGGTTTATTTATCCCAGTCGAAGTCGCGCGGAGGCTTCTGCTCAAACCACAGGCGGTCGTGCTCCGGCGTCTCCTGGAGGAAGTCGGGCGTCTCTTCGAGCACGTCCTCGTCCTCGCCGTCGGCGGTTCGCCGCGGACGCTCCTGCAGAGCCTCGGTGGCCGGGACCTCGTCGGGCTCGTCGTCGAGCCACGGGTCCTCGTCATAGCCCGGCGCCTGCGCGGAGGGCGGTTCCTCTGGAATGCCGGGCTCGCCCTCGGGGAGCTCGTCGACCGGCGCGGGGTCCTCGAACACCGGCGGCGCTTCGGCCTCCGGCTCCGGAGCGGCCACCGGTTCGGCTTCAGGCGGCGCCTGCGCGGCGCCCTCAGGCTGCGCGAACTCGTTGCGCTGCCCCGGGCCGAGCGCCTCCTGTTCCTGGCGCGCGACATCGTCCGGATTGGCTCCGTGCTTGCGTTTGAGCTCTAGATGCTCACGGATGGCGTCGTCGAGGAGTCCCATGGCCGCCGTCTCCCTTCAGCCTACTCGGCCTTGACCGTCCGGTTCTTACCCGAGCGTTTCGCCCGGTAAAGCGCGGCATCCGCCGCCGCCACCAGGCCCTCCTTGTCAGATTGTGGCGCGCTCGACAGGGACGCCGCGCCAAACGATGCGGTAACTCGGAGAATTCCGTCGCCGTCGAGGAGCGGAAGCTCGAGCGCCTCGATCCGCTGCCGGACGCGCTCGGCGAAGCGGTACGCCCCGTCCAGATCGGTCTGCGGGAGCGCGACCGCCATCTCCTCGCCGCCGTAGCGCGCGGGTTCGTCGATCTCGCGCGCCGACTGGCGCAGGACCCGCGCGACCTCGCGCAGGACCATGTCCCCCTGCATGTGACCGTAGGTGTCGTTGACGCGCTTGAAGTTGTCGATGTCGAGCATGATGAGCCCCATCTCGGCGTCATAGCGGCGGGCGCGCTCCACCTCGGCCGCCATGACCTCCTGGAAACGGCGGTGATTGAAGAGCCCGGTGAGCTCGTCGGTGACCGCCTGGCGCTGCACGGTTTCGTGCAGATCGACGTTCTCGACGCTGACCGCCGCCTGGCTGGTCAGGTAGGCGAAGAGCTCGCGCTCGGCGGGGGCGAACGGCCGGTCGCCGCGGGCGACCGAGACGATCGCGAGCACCCGGTCGCCGGCCTCGGTGGCGCTGAGCGGCGCGGCCATCGCGCTCGCGCCCGCGATCTGGATCTCCGCCACCTGCCCGGCGTCCATCACCGCCGCCTCGGCCGCGTGCAGGGCGCGGTGGAAGGACTCGGGCTCCCCGCTGCGGGTGACCTCCTCCATCGGCGCGTCCGCGCGGCGGCGCATCGTGGCGCGCCCGCACGACGCACCGGAGCCGTCGACCGCGGTCTGCACGACGATCTCGAGCACGCCGACGCGGTCCAGCCCGCGCGCGAACGACTCGCCCACGCGCCGGATCGCCTCCTGGAGCCGCCCACGCTCTCTCCGAAGGTCCTCGAGCCGCGCCTCGAGCTGGAGCGCCATGTTGTTGAACTCCTTGCCCAGCGCGGCGAACTCGTCGTTGCCCTCGGCGGGGACCTGGACGCTGAAGTCGCCGCGGCCGAGGCGCCGCGCCGCGGTCAGCAGCCGCTCGACCTCGGCCTGCAACGTCCGGTTGACGATCACCGCGAAGATGAACGCCATCGCGAGGAACACGAGCGTGAGGCCGATCACGAGGATCGTCGCGCCGCCGCCGTTGGCGGGCAGCTGCGCGATCAGGCGCACCGTCGTGGGCTGCATCCCGGGCTCGGGAACCGTGAAACTCGTGACCCGGTAGTCGCGGCTGGACAGGCGGACGTCCTCGCCCTGCCCGTCGGGCAACTTGGCGGTCTGAGCCGCGCGCGAGGACGACGCGAGCACGACGTCGCCGCGATCGACGCGGCAGCCGACCTCCGTCAAGCTCCGCACCTCGTCGGCGTACTCCTGCGCCGTCGTGACCGACAGCGTGATCCGCCCGATCCTCTGCTGCTTGGCGTCCTGCAGGATCGCCTGCGACGCCGCGATCGCCAGCGGCGTGCCGACCTGAATCGGTTCGTGCCCGGTGAGCTCGAGCTTGATCCACTCCGCCCCCAGCGACTCACGCTGCGCCTCCAGCTGCCGCTGGATGGCGGGCCGAGCCCCGTCATCGACCGCCGTCGCCAGCTCGACGTTGCTCTGCAACTTCTCGGTCGCCGTCATCGCGCGCGTCCGCGCCTCCTGGAAGAGGTGCTGTGCGACCGTCTGCGCCGTCCCGAGCGAGGAGTTGAACTTCGAGTTGTCACCCGCGTCGAGCAGGAAGAACAACGCGACCCCCACCGCGATCATGGGGACGACGACGATCACGGCGAAGAAGAGCCGCAAACGGCCGCGAAAGGAGGGATGGAGCAAGGTCATTGAGCTGGGGCCGCGTGGCCAATCTAGCCGGGTCGCCACACTGGACGTCTCGCGCCATCTGGCTACAATGGTCCTTGGACGGCAGGTTCCGGAATCCTGCCGCTCGGCTTGGGGCTATAGCTCAGCTGGGAGAGTGCCTGGATCGCACCCAGGAGGTCGCCGGTTCGAGCCCGGCTAGCTCCATTCAATGAAACCCCTGCTAATGCGGGGGTTTCATCGTTTAAGGCTCGAGGCCGTGCGGAGCGCCAACGAGACCGGAGTCCGCAGTCAACCTCAACCCCGCCGACACCAGCTACGGCGAGCAGGTCCTGCCACCCGCGCTGCGGCGCCGTTGAATCGCATTTCGCGTGACGCCTGAGGGCGGGGCCGACTAACCGCGCGCTCATGTGAGAGGACCCGTCCAGGCGTAGGGTCGCGTTCACCGTTGGAGTTCCGTCTGCTCGGACCCCTCGAAGTCATCGGCGACGAAGGCACGACGATCGCCATCGGGACCGGACGGCAACGTGCGCTCCTGGCGCTGCTGATCCTGCGGGCCAACGTGCTGGTCTCAAACGACCGGCTGGTCGAGGAGCTGTGGGGCGCCGCTCCGCCCACGACGGCGCCGAAGATGCTGCACAACCAGGTCTCGGCGCTGCGGCAGGCGCTCGGCCGGGACGGGCCGCTGGAGACGCTCGGCAGTGCCTACCGGCTGAACGTGGGCCCCGAGGAGCGCGACCTCGACCGCTTCGAGGATCTGGTCACCCGCGGCCGTGCGGCCGAGCCCGAGCAGGCGGCCGCGTGCCTCCGGCTCGCGCTCGATCTGTGGCGCGGCCCGCCGCTTGCCGACCTGGCGTTCGAGCCGTTCGCCCAGACCGAGATCCTGCGGCTCGACGAGCGCCGCTGGGCGGTGTTCGAGGCGTGGGTCGAGGCGGAGCTGACGCTCGGGCGTCACGCCGACCTGATCGCGGAGCTCGAAGTCGCGGTGGCGGAGCAGCCCCTGCGCGAGCGCCTGTATGGCGCGCTGATGCTCGCGCTCTACCGGTGCGGGCGTCAGGCGGACGCGCTGGAGACCTACCGTCGCGCGCACCACACGCTGGTCGAGGAGATCGGCGTCGAGCCCAACGGCAGCCTGCGCGCGCTCCAGCAAGCGATCCTCGACCACGATCCCGCACTCGATCCGCTCGGCGACGACGCGATCGCCGAGATCGCGCGCGGGTACGGCGTCGCCGACGCGGCGATCGGAGCGATCGTCGACGAGAGCCATGGCGATGCGCGCGCCGCCCGTCGCAAGGCGGCCGAATGGGCGGCCGCCGCAAGCGCCGGGCGCGCCGCCAACGGACGCGCCGAGCTGCGCGCCGCCGAGCGCGAACTCGCCGGCGACGTGCTCGTGCGCCAGGCACTGGAGGCGCCCCAGGACGACGTGCCGTCGCCGGCCGTCTGTCCGTATATGGGGCTCAGCCCGTTCGACGCCGCGCACGCGCCGTACTTCTTCGGCCGCGAGCGGCTGGTGGCCGAACTCGTCGCGCGGCTGGTCGGCTCGCCCCTGCTCGCCGTCGTCGGCGCGTCCGGGAGCGGCAAGTCGTCGGCCGTGCGCGCGGGGCTGCTGCCCGCGCTGGCGGGCGGCGCGCTCCCCGGCTCGGATCGTTGGTCGGTGCGGGTCATGCGCCCCGGCGAGCACCCGCGGGTACAGGCCGCCGACCTGCTCGTGGTCGACCAGTTCGAAGAGGTCTTCGCGGTCTGCCGCGACGCCGCCGAGCGTACGGCCTTCCTCGACGCGCTGGTCGAACACGACGGCCAGGTCGTGCTCGCCGTGCGCGCCGACTTCTACGGCCGGTGCGCGACGCACGAGCGGCTCGCCCGGCTGGTCGGCGCCCACCAGGTGCTGGTCGGGCCGATGCGGCGCGACGAGCTGCGGCGGGCGATCGAATCTCCGGCCGAGCGCGCCGGGCTGCGCGTCGAGCCCGAGCTCACCGACGCGCTGATCGCCGACGTGCTCGACGAGCCGGGTGGCCTGCCGCTGCTCTCGGCGGCGTTGCTCGAGCAGTGGCGCGAGCGTGACGGTCTCGTGATGCGCCACGCGGCCTACGAGCGCACGGGCGGGGTGCGCGGCGCGGTCGGCCGCTTGGCGGAGCACACGTACACCCAGCTTAGCGAGCCCGAGCAACGCGCCGCACGGCGGACCCTCTTGCGACTGGCCGGCGACGGCGACGTGCGCCGGCGCGTCCCGCTGGCGGAACTGGAAGCGCTCGACGCGCTCGCGGACAGCCGGCTCGTGACCGTCGACGACGGCGCCGCGGAGGTCGCTCACGAAGCGCTGCTGCGCGAGTGGCCGCGGTTGCGCGGGTGGCTCGACGACGACGCCCAAGGCCGCCGGCTGCACCTGCACGTCACCGAGGCCGCGCGCGAATGGGCGGGCGCCGGGCGCGAGCCGGGGGAGCTCTACCGGGGCGCGCGGCTCGCCGCGGCGCTCGAGTGGGCCGCCGTTCACCGCGGGGACCTCAACCCGCTCGAGCGCGAGTTCCTGGAGGCCGGCCTCGCCGCCGCCGAGCGGGAGACCGAGGCGCAGCGGCGCGCCAACCGCCGCCTGCGCTCGCTGCTCGCGGGCCTCGCCGTGCTGCTCGTCGTCGCGCTCGGCGCGGGCGTCGTCGCGCTGCACCAGCGCGGCCAGGCGCGCCACTCGGCGGTGGTCGCCGACGCGAATCGGCTCGGCGCGGACGCGGTCAACGAGGACCGGCTGGACCGGGCGGTGCTGCTCGCCCGCCACGGCGTCGCGCTCGACGACTCGCCCACCACGCGCAGCAATCTGCTCTCCGTGCTGCTGCGCAACCCGGCGGTCCTGGGCGAGGTGGACACCGGCTGGCGCATGTTCGCCACGGCGCTGAGCCCCGACGGGCGACTGATGGCCCTCGGCGACGAGCGCGGCAACCTGTCCGTCTATGACGCGGCGACGCGGCTCCCGGTCGGCCGTCCCTACTGGATCCAGGGCGGGCTGATCCAGTCGGCGAGCTTCTCGCCGGACGGGCGGACGCTCGCGCTCGGCTCGGTCAACCCGGCCCACGTGTCCCGCCCGCTCGTCGACCTGATCGATCCACTCAGCGGCCGCCGCCGGTTGCGGATCGAACTCCCTTCAGTCAGCAAGACCGATCCGTTCGTATACGCCAAAGTCGTGTACCTGCCGGGCGTGCTGGCCGTGCTCGCCGGCACCCCCGGCGGGCCCCCGCCGGTGCTCTATCGCGTCGACCCCGCAAGCGGGGCGATCGCGGGCCGGCTGACGCTCGACGCCAGCCCGGGCGCCCTGAGCGCGGGAGGCGGCCGGCTGTACGCGACCGGCGCGCACCGGACGTGGGAGCTCGATCCGCGGGGACCGGCGGTATTGCGGACGTTCGCTTTCGGCGACGAGGTCGCCATGGTCAGCGCGGACGGGCGCCACTACGCGCTCGGCGGTCCGGGCGGGCGACTGCGACTGCTCGACCTCGTCTCCGGCGCGGTCGAGTCGCTGCCCGCGGAGCACGCGGCGGCGATCAGCGCGCTGCGGTTCACCCCCGACTCGCGCACGCTGGTGAGCGCGGACGAGGCGGGCAAGCTGATCGCCTGGGACGTTGCGAGCCGCGCGATCGCGCAGCGTTTCCCCGGGCACGTCGGGGAGGTCGGACGGCTTGACATCTCGCCTGACGGGCGCACGCTGCTCAGCACCGGAGCCGACCGGCACACGCTCCTGTGGGACCTGTCGGGCGACCAGCGCCTCGATCGCCGCTTCGCGGTCGGCCCGGACTTCACGCCGATCGACGACACGCCGCGCGGGATCGCGATCAGCCCGAGCGGGCGCACGCTCGCGCTGACGCAGGTCGACGGAACGGTCGACCTGCTCGACACCGGCACGCTGCGGCGACGCGCTCGCCTGCGAGCGCTCGTCGGCAAGGCGATGTCGATCGCCTTCAGCCACGACGGGCGGCTGCTCGCCGCGACCGGCGCGAGCGGGCGCGTGACCCTGTGGGACGCGCGCACGTTGGCGCCCGCAGGCGAGTTGGTCGGGCTGCACGCCGGCTCGCAAGCACTCGCCTTCTCGCCCGACGGGACGCTGCTCGCCGCCGCCGAGGCCGAGTTCGGGACCGGCCGTCCGCCGCAGCCGGTGCGCGTGTGGGACGTGCGCACGCGTCGCCTCACCGGCTTCCGCGCCCGGACCTGGGCCGCCCTGATCGCGTTCAGCCCGAACGGCCGGCAGCTCGCCATCGCGGCCGACGAGCGCGGCACCGAGATCCATGACGTGGCCACGGGCCACCTGGTCAAGCACATCGGCATCGGCGACTTCGCCGGCGACGGGGACTTCTCGCGCTCGGTCGCGTTCTCCCCCGACGGCCAGCTGCTCTTCGTCGGCCAGTACGACGGCCACGGACAGGTCTATTCGACCCAGACCTGGAAGCCGGTCGGCCGGGTCTTCGAGGGCCATACGGACCGGATCACGTTCGCGCAGTTCTCGCGCGACGGACGCATGCTGGTCACGGCCGGGGCGGAGGGAACGGTCATCCTGTGGGATGCGGCGACGCACAAGCCGATCGGCGCGCCGCTGGCGCTCACCCCCGGCGCCTACGCGTCGGTCGTGCTGGCCGGGACGCACGTGTACGCGATCGCGACCACGGGTCCCGGGATCAGCTTCGACACCTCGCCGCAGGCCTGGGAACGACACGCGTGCGTCGTCGGCGGGCACGAGTTGAGCGCCCAGGAGTGGGCGGACGCGCTGCCCGGACGGCCGCTGGAGAACGTCTGCGGCGCCGATTACCGGCGCGTGAGCGGGTAGTTACCGGCGCGCGGAAGCGTCCGCGCCATGCACATCACTCTTCCTCGCGCCGGCCTGCTGGCCGCGCTCTGCCTGCTCGCCGGCGCGCCGGCGGCACGCGCCGACACCGTGACCGAGTGGAACGACATCGCCTCGACGGCGATCGTCGCGACCGCCGGCCAGCCGCCACCTTCCGCCGAGCTCAGCTTCGCGATGGTGCAGGGCGCGGTCTACGACGCGGTCAACGCCATCGACCGCGGCCACCGCCCGTACCTCGTCCAGCCCGCGGCGCGCCCGACCGACTCCAAGGACGCGGCCGCCGCCACCGCGGCGTTCGGGGTCCTCGACGGGCTGTTCTCCGCCACCCAGCACGCGACGCTGCAAGCGCGCTACGACGCCTCGCTGGCCGCCATCGCCGATGTACCACCGGGTGCGAAGGCGGCCGGAATCGCCATCGGCACCCAGGCCGCGGCCGCCATGCTCGCCGCCCGCTCAGGCGACGGCCGCTTCGGCCCGTTCACGCCGGTGTACGGCACGACCCCGGGCGTCTATCGGCCGACGCCGCCGCTGTTCGCCCCGGATCCTGCGCCGTGGGTCGGCAACGTCCGGCCGTTCGTCGTGCCGAGCGTCGAGATGCTGCGACTCGGCCCGCCCAAACCGCTGACGAGCCGGTCCTATGCTCGCGACTTCAACGAGATCAAGAGCGTCGGCGCCCTGCACAGCACGACCCGCACCGCCGACCAGACGGACGCCGCGATCTTCTGGCAGGACCATGGCTTCGCCCTCTGGAACCGCGCCTTCCGCACGATCGCCACGGACCGCGCGCTCCCGATCGCCGACAGCGCGCGGATGTTCGCGATGGCGGACCTCGCCGGGGCCGACGGGGCGATCGGCTGCTGGAACAACAAGTACCGCTACAACTTCTGGCGCCCGGTCACCGCCATCCGCGAGGCCGCCGGTGACGGGAACCCGCTGACCGTGGCCGACACCGGCTGGACGCCGCTGTTCGATCCCGCCACACCCGTGGCGCCCGGGCAGGCCCCGCTCGTCACGCCGCCGTTCCCCGAATACCCGTCCGGCCACAACTGCGCGGCCGGCTCGATCCTGACCACGCTGTACAACTTCTTCGGCACCGACCGGGTCCCCTTCAGCCTGCACAGCAACAAGTCCGGCACGACCCGCAGCTTCGACCGGCTCTCCGACGTGCTCCGAGAGTCCATCAACGCCCGCATCTGGGGCGGCATCCACTTCCGCTCGTCGGACGTGCAGGGCGCCCGACTGGGGATCAGGGTCGCGGGCTATCTCCGCGACCACTACTTCCAGCCGGCGTGCCGCTCCCACTCACCGTGGAGGTGCGAGCGCCAGCACTAGCCGATCCTGCGTGGACCGGGTACGCCGCGGGAGGTGCTGCGCCCGCGGCGTACAGCGGTCTGCGCTGTGCGTTTGCTTCAGCCGGGGAGCGCCCCGACCTGCTGGAGGACCGTGAGGACGTCGAGGTGATGGGTGACCTCCCGCGCCTTGTCGCCCTCGAAGGTGATCCACAGGGTTCCGAGGACGCTGACGCGGTTACCGGACGCCTCGATCGTGCCGGCGGGCGTCTGCATCGGCCCGGTGTGCGTGCCTTCCCACAGCACCTCTTGGGCGACCGTGCCGTCTCCGGCGATCGACTTGCGGATGGTTCCGCTGACGTCGGGCATCGCCTCCTTCCAGCCCTTGCACAGCGCGAGGTAGGCGTCGACGCCCTCGACGCGACGTCCGGTGCCCGTCTCGCTGTAGACGGCGTTGGCGGCCAGTCCGCTGCGGAACCGGTCCCAGTCGGCGTCGTTGAACGCGTGGGTGAGGTCTGCTGCCGCCTGATTGATATCGGTCGCGGTGTGCGACATGGCGGCCTCCTCTCTGTACGTCGGTGGTGCTGTCACACCGACCCTACGCCCGCGCTCCCGACGAAGCAACGGCCACGCAAGGCGCGCTGCCCTCGCGTGGCCGGAGAAATGCGCCCTGGCGGCTATTCGCGAGCCATCATCGCGACGGCTTCGCGTTCGAGGTCGACATACGGCTCGCCGCTGACGTCGACGGCGACGCGCTTGAGCGTCCCGCCGGTGAAGGCCCACGGCGCTGCGCCGGAGTAGTCCTGGGTGACCGGGTCGCTGCTGTCGCGCCCGATGCAGAGGCCGTCGCCGCCGAGCGTGAACTTGCCCGGTTGGGTGCGGATGCGTCCCTCGCCGACCTTCTCGTCGCCGTGGTAGAGCGACAGCGTGCCGTTCGCGACGCCGGGCGGGTCCTCGCCGTCCTTGTCGAACGCGGCGGACAGGATCAGGTCATCGCCCGTCGGCAGTTCCACGTCGGCGACGACCTGCTGCTCGAAGCTGCCGACGAAGCTGTAGACGTACTGCAGGCGGTTGTCCTTGATGTAGAGCGAGTGGCCGCCGAAGCGCGAGCCGTGGGCGAACAGCACCCCGTTCGCGCCGCTCGCCCCATTGCTGCCGCGCGCGGGGATGTCGACGAGCGCGGCGATCGCGTACGAGCGATTGCGCACGTTGACCGCTTGGGACTCGGGCACGTCGGCGATTCCCGGGTAGTAGATGTACCGGTTGCGCGCCGGTGAGAGCTGCGGCCGCGGCGTGGTGAGCAGCTCCAGGCCCGAGCGGTCATCGAGCGGGAACGCGCCGTTGGCACCGGCCTCGGCATACCAGAGGTTGACCATCGCCTGCAGGCGCTCCGGCTCTTGGGCGGCGAGGTCGTGCAGCTCGGAGCGGTCGACGTCGACGTGGTAGAGCTCCCAGGTGTCCTGGTCGAAGTGGCCCCAGCCGCTGAGCGTCGGGTGCGTGGTCACGGCCTTCCAGCCCTCGTGCCAGATGCTGCGGGAGCCGAGCATCGAATAGAACTGCGTCGCGCGCGCGCTCGGGAGCGCCGCGGCGTCGAAGCTGTAGCGCATGCTGACGCCGTCGAAGTGGCTCTGCGTGTGACCGCCGATCGCCTCCGGGGACTCCACGCCGAGCACGTCGAGGATCGTCGGGACGAGATCGACGGCGTGGTGGTACTGCTCGCGCAGCTCGCCCTGCGCGGAGATGCCCTTCGGCCACGAGATGATGCACGGGTCCGAGCTGCCCCCGTTGAACTCGTACCGCTTCCACATCTTGAACGGCGCGCTGAACGCCATCGCCCAGCCGTTGGGGTAATGGTTGTAGGTCTTGGGGCTGCCGAGATCGTCGAGCATCGCGAGGTTCTCGGCGATGTCGTCGGGGATCCCGTTGGCGATCTTGTTCTCGTTGACCGACCCGTTCGGGCCGCCCTCGCCGCTGGCGCCGTTGTCGGACACCAGGATGACCAGCGTGTTCTCGCGCTGGCCCGTCTCCTCCAGATAGTCCAGCAGCCGCCCGATCTGCGCATCGGTGTGTGCCAGGAAGCCGGCGTAGACCTCCGCCATCCGGCTGAACAGCCGCTGCTCCTCAGGCGACAGTGAGTCCCACGGGCGCGTGTAGTCGACCTCCGGGAAGGGCTTGCCGTCGGGGCCGGTGCGGGTCTCGGGCGTGCCGATCGGGTTCAGCGGCGGAAGCTCCGTGTTGGCCGGGACGACGCCCAGCTCCTTCTGGCGTGCGAGCGTCTGCACGCGCAACGCCTCGTAACCCATGTCGAAGCGGCCCTTGAAACGGTCGGCCCATTCCTTGGGGACGTGATGCGGGGCGTGGCACGCGCCCGGCGCGTAGTACAGGAAGAACGGCTTCTCCGGTGCCAGCGCCTTGGCGTCCCGGATGAACTCCAGCGCCTTGTCGGTGAGGTCCACCGTCAGGTGGTAGCCCTCCTCCGGCGTGCTCGGCGGGTTGACCGGATGGCTGTCATAGACCAGTTCCGGATACCACTGGTTGGTGTCCGCTCCGAGGAACCCGTAGAAGCGCTCGAAGCCGCGGCCCGTCGGCCAGTTGCGCCGCGTCGAGGCGAGGTTCATCTCCGCCTCGGGGCACAGATGCCACTTGCCGACCATGTACGTGTTCCAGCCCTGAGCGCCGAGGATCTCCTGGATCTGGCCGTTCTCGGGCGGGATCACGCCGTTGGCGTTCGGGAACCCGCTGGCGCACTCGGTGATGCACGCCATGCCGTTGCGAGTGTGGTTGCGTCCGGTCAGCAGACACGAGCGCGTCGGCGAGCACAGCGCCGTCGTGTGCCACTGCGTGTAGCGCACCCCGGCGTCCACGAGCCGGTCGATGTTCGGCGTCTCGATCGGGCCCCCGTACGAGGACATCGCCGAGAAGCCGACGTCATCGAGCACCGCGTACACCACGTTCGGCGCCCCCTCCGGGGCCTTCGGCGGCTCAAACGGCGACCAGTCAGGTACCGAATCGCGGATGTCAACGTTGATCTTGCCCTTGAACGGCTTGCTCATGATGCCCTTTCCTCGCCGTCAGCCGCGCTCCGGCGGACGAAGCGCGGCGGGTCCCCTCCGAACTCTTGCCGACCGGACCGCACCCGCACGTCATCCCGATCGGATGACCTCAGGCCGTTCGCCGACCGATCGGCGGCGCGTTCAGGTCACGGGTCGCGCAACTCGAGGGCGGCCTCGACGTCGTAGCCGAGCGCGAGCGCGAGCT
>NZ_JAPDOD010000063.1 GCF_027587205.1 Solirubrobacter ginsenosidimutans | reverse complement strand
GCGACTCGCCCCGGCGCACCGGCGCCGCGTGACGGCGCGGCTCGCCCCGGCGTCCCCGCTCCGCGCCGCCGCTCGGTGCGCCCCCGCGCGCTCGCGCGCACTTCGCGCGCACTCCCGGGCGGCGCCATCCCATCGCGCCTCTCGGCGCTCGAGCGCGCGATGCGCGCCGCCCGCCGGTTGGAGCAATCGCGGTGACGGCCCTTCACCAGCGCCCTCGCACCAACGAAGTCACCCACCAGCACGGCGCACTCGCCGTCTCGATCCACGACGTCGAACCCGCCAGCTTCGAGCGCTGCGCGCTGATCCGCGACTGGCTCGAGGACCTCGGCGTGGAGCGGGTCACGCTGCTGGTGATCCCCGCGCCGCAGCTGCATCCGTTCCCGGCCCGCTCGCCCCAGCTCGCGAACTGGCTGCTCGATCGCGTCGACGCGGGCGACGCGGTCGCCCAGCACGGGCTCCAGCACCGCCGGACCCGCCCGCCTTCGCGTCTCCAGCGCCCGCTGCGTGGCTGGCAGGGCGGCGTCGCGGCGGAGTACCCCGGGCTCGACGCCGAGGCGACGATCGCGTCCGTCGACGCCGGCCACAACGTCATGACCAGCGCCGGGCTGCAGCCACGCGGGTTCGTCGCTCCCGGGTTCGCGTACACGTCCGCGCTGCGCGAGCACCTGGCCACCCGCTTCGACTGGTGGGCGACGCTCCTGGCGCTGCGCGGGAATGCCCGCGCGACCGGGCCCGCGCTGTGCCTCGGCACGACCACGCCGCTCAAGCGGGCCACGTCGCCGGTGATCGTCCGCGCGGGTGCGGCGCTCTCCGGGAAGGTCCTGCGGCTGGATCTCCATCCCGCCGACTTCGACCATCCCCGGCACGTGCTCGCCGTCGAGCGGGTGCTGCGGCGGGCGAAGGACCGGGTCGCGGTCACGTACGACGACCTGTGCTAGACGACGCGGCGGAGGCTGTCCTGCGCGCCAACTGGCGCGAGGGCACCCGCCGCGACGGCACCCCGTTCGCCTTCACCTGCCCCTCGCCGCGCCGCTACAAGCACCAGTGGTTCTGGGACTCGTGCTTCCACGCGATCGCCTGGACCCACATCGATCGCGAGCGGGCGAAGGAGGAGCTGCGGACGCTCGTTCGCGCCGGCCGGCCGGATGGCTTCATGCCGCACACCGCGTTCTGGCAGGCGTCTCCGCGCTGGCGGCGCGCGCCGTTGTACGCCACCGAGAGCTTCCGCGGCGACACCGGGACGGCGTCGATCCAGACGCCGCTGCTGGCGGTCGCGTGGGAGCGGGTCGCGGAGGGCGACGACGCGTTCCGCGAAGAAGGGCTCGAGCCGCTGGCCGCCTACGCGCGCTGGCTGATCCGCGAGCGCGACCCGGACGGCGACGGCCTGCTGACGATCCTCCTGCCGGACGAATCCGGGCTCGACGACTCCCCGAAGTACGACGCCGTCTACGGCTCGATGGCGCATTGGAAGCCGGGCTACGCGCGGCTCGTCCAGCGTTGCCGGCGGGCGCGCTGGAGCGCCGCGACGCTCGCCCGCACCACCGACGAGCACGTCGAGGACGTGTTGATCAACGTCGCGCACGCGTTGTCGCTGCGGGCGCTGCACCGCATGTCCGGCGGCGCGGAGTGGGCCGAGCACGCGGCGCGCACCGAGGCGGCGCTGGTCGAGCGCTGCTGGGACGAGCGGCGCGGGCTGTTCTTCGATCTCGCGGGGCGTGGGGAGACGCGGGTCGAGCTCTCCACCTGGTCCTCGCTCGCACCGCTCGCACTGCCCGGGATCCCGCGCGACATCCGCGAGCGGGTGGCGAACGAGCACCTGCTCAACCCGCGTCGCTACGGCGCGCGGTTCGGTGTGCCGAGCGTGTCGATGGAAGAGCCGTCCTTCCGCCCGGGCTTCAACGCGTATCGCACGTGGCGCGGGGCGGCGTGGGTGAACACCGCGTGGCTGCTGATCGGCGGGCTGCGCTCGCTGGGCGCCGACGACGAGGCGGACCGGATCGCCCGCGGCGTCGCCGACGCCGCCGAGCGCAGCGGGTTCCGCGAGTACTACCACCCGCGCACCGGCGCCGGCCACGGCGAGCATGGCTTCGGCTGGTCGACGCTGCTGCTCGACCTCCCCGCCGGGTTCTCCCCTACCGTGGGCGTGAATCCGTCGCGCACGTCCTGATCTCTCGCTGAGGCGCACCGGCGCCGACCTGCCCTTCGCGGATCCGCGGCGCGCGCACGGCGTCCCCTTCGAGGGCTATTACTGGCGTTTCGCGGGGGCGGACTGGAGCGTCTGCGCGATCGCGGGCGTGTGCCGCGACGCGCACGGGACGTGGGCGATGGTCACGCTCGCGTCCGAGCCTGACGGGTTCGAGCGCACCGAGATCGTCAACGTCGCATCGATCGGCCGCGATCGGCTGCGCGTGGACGCCGGACCGTGGTTTCAGGCCGACGAGACGTCTCTGCGGGTGGATCTGGGGCGGCGACTGGAGGCGCGGTTCTCGGCGCCGCGCGGGTGGTCGGGCGCCTTCGGGCCGCTCGGCCCGGTGCAGATGGTCCCCTGGCTCGGCCAGTACTGGGCGCCGCATCTGCTCGGTGCCCGCGTGTCGGGCTCGTACGGTTCGCGCTCGTTGGACGGCGTGGACGTCTATGCGGAGAAGAACTGGGGCGCCGCCTTCGCCGACCACTGGTGGTGGGGCCAGGGCCCGGGCGTGGCGTTCGCGGGCGGGCGGATCCACGGGGTTGCGCCGACCGCGGTCGTCGCGTGGACGCCGGACGGCCTCATCTCCCTGGCGCCGCCGTTCGCGCGCACCGTGGCGCGGGCGGGTGGGGGCGAGTGGCACATCCGCGCGAAGTCCGCGCGCTGGCGGGTGGAGATCGAGGGCTCGGCGGGTGAGGGGCTGCGGCTCCCGGTGCCGTTGCCGGCGGAACGGCGGCTCGAGGTGCGGTCGAATCATCACCTCGTCGGGCAGCTCAAGGTGCGGGTTTGGCGGGGGCGGCGCTTGTGGCTCGCATCGGAGGGTTTGGCGGGGCTAGAGGACGGGTCGACGCCACCGGGGTAGGGCGGTCATTGCCTTGGGTGTGCGTGGCGTTGCGGGGATGACGAACGGCAACTCCGGTGAGGGAGGGGGCGGTCTCGGGGCGTCTCGCGTTCCTGGCTCACGTGGGCGGTCGGGTGGCCGGCCTCCTCACCTCGTGGCGCCGTGTAGGTCTCCACGGCCGGATACGGGCCACGGAGACAGAAAGTGCGTTCTCACGCACGCCGATCACCCCGCGGGAGCGGGTTGCGAGGGGGTGATGTACAAACGGGTCCTGTGAGGACTCATTTGTACATCACCCCCACCAACGCGCCAGCTCGAACAGTGCGAACCTGATCGAAACCCGCGGCCGGACCGCCAAACGCGCACAGTCGACCAAGGCGACCGGGACGCGGCGAGCGAGGGGCGACCCGAGGCAACAGAGCCGAGCCGCGCGGCGGACTCACGGCAGGCAGCAACGAAGGGCGCGCCACTCCCCCCTCCCCCACCCGGCGCAGTTGACGTTCGTCAACCCAGCCCGTGCCGCATGACGAGCAGCGCGATGTCGTCCTCGCCCCCGTCCGCCCGCCCCATCGCCTCCAGCACGTGGTCACAGGCCTCGTCGGGCGGAAGCCGCACCCCCTCCAGAGCGCCGCGCAACTGCGCGAGGCCGACGTCGATGGACCGCGTCCGGTCCTCGATCAGGCCGTCGGTGTAGAGCACGAGGGTCGCACCCGCGGGCACGGCGATCGCATGCCGTTCGTACGCGGTCACCCCCGCCCCCAGCGGCGGTCCGGGCGACGCGCCGACGAACGCCGGGAGCCCGTCGAGCGGCGCGACCAGCGGCGGCAGGTGGCCGGCCAAAGCAAAGGTGAACCGCCGCTGCACCGGGTCGTAGATGCCGGCGAGCGCGGTCGCCATCGGCAGGTCGAGCAGCGCCGTCGCCCGCACGCTCACGTGGGCGAGCACGCGGTCCGGCGGGTCGCCGTCGTACGCGTAGGCGGCGAGGACCGCGCGCAGCTGCCCCATGCGCGCGGCGGCCTGCGGGCCGTGGCCCATGACGTCGCCGATCACGAGCAGCAGGCGGCCGTCCTCCAGAGGATGGCCGAGGTAGAAGTCTCCGCCGACGTCCTGCCCGCCCACGCCCGGCAGGTAGCGCGCGGCCAGTCCGATCCCCGGCAGCTCCGGGAGCGCGGTCGGCAGCAGTGAGCGCTGCAGCGTCAGCGCCAGCCGCCGCTCGGACCCAAAGAGCACCGCGTTGTCCAGCGCCACGCCCGCCCGCGCGGCCAGCTCGACCAGCACCCGCCGGTCGAGCGCGCTCTCGACCGCGCCGATCACGACCGCCGCGCCCAGCGTCCGCCCGCGCGAGATCAACGGCAGCGCCACGGCCGCATGTGAGGCCGCCGGATCGTCCGTGAGCGCCGGGATCAGCGAGCCCAAGACGGCTGTGCGCACGCCGAAGCGCTCGACGTCCAGCGGCTCGCCGCGCAACGCGCGCAGGCGCTCCTGCAGCGCGGCATCCTCATGGGCGGCGTACCCCACCCGCAGTGTCGAGCCCGCCTCCAGCGCCACCACGAGCCCCTCGCCGAACCCGTTCAGGACGACGTCGCCGAGGATGCGTAGCAGCTCGTCGACCTCGAGCGTTCCCGCGAGCCGTGCGCTCGCGGCGCTGAGGATCTGCAGGCGCCCGGTCGCGGCGCCCGTCTGCTCCAGCGCCGCCTCGCGCTCCTGCTCCGCCCGCACCCGCGAGGTGATGTCGTGGAAGTAGACGCTGATGCCGTCGTCGTTGGGCGTCACGCGCACGTCGAAGTGGGCGTCCAAGGGCGCGTAGAACTGCTCGAAGCTCGTCGGCTCACCGCTCGCCATCGCGGCGCGATAGTTGTAGTCGCTCTCGGTGCCGTCGAGGTCGTCGTAGACGTCCCAGATGACGTCGCCGACGAGGTCGCGGCGGCCGAGGATCCGCTCCGCTGCGGCGTTGACGTAAGTGAAGCGCCACTCCCGGTCGATCGTGAAGAACGCGGTGCTCATCGTCTCCAGCACCCGCCCGAGGCGTTCGGAGGCGCTGTGGACGTCGGTCGTGTCGTAGGCCGCGCCGAGCATTCGCGCGGGCCGCCCGTCCTCGCCGGCGAGCACCCGCCCGCGCGCCGCCACCCAGCGCACCGCGCCGTCGGGGTGGACGACGCGATAGTCGGCCTCGTAGTCGCCGAGCGACTCGATCGCGCGCTCGATCGCCGCCTGGGTCTTCGCGAGATCGTCCGGGTGCAGCCGGACCGTGAACGAGTCGATGTGCGGGACGTAGGGCTCGTTCGCGTAGCCGAAGAGCTCCATCAGGCGGTCGTCCCAGTGCAGGGCGTTGGTGACGAGGTTCCAGTCGAAGCTGCCGATGTTCGCCGCGGCGAAGCCGAGGTCGAGCCGGACGGTGCTGGACGCGAGCTCGGCGGCGAGCGCGCCGCGTTCGAGCTCGGCGGCGACCGTCCCGGCGAGCTCGCGCAGCGTCTCGGTGTCATGGCGCGTCCACTGGCGCGGCTCGCTGTCGTACACGCTGAGCACGCCCACGCGGGCGCCCGCGATGTCGATCGGGACCCCGAGGTACGCCGAGACGCCCGGGCGGCGGACGTCGGCGAGCATCAGCGGCGCGCCGTGCTGGAACGTGTGGGCGGTCAGCTCCACGAGGCTGTCCTGGCCGGGAGCGGCGGAAGTGAGGATCACCGGCACCTCGGTGATCAGCGCGATCTGGGCGTGCGCAGCACCGAGCAACCGCGCGCTCAGCGCGGCCAGGCGGTCGAGCGCCTCCCCCCGTCTTTCGGCGAGCAGGCGCCGCGCCGCCTCGATCCGTTGCGGGTCATCCAGCCCCGCGCGCACCGAGTCCGACTCCATTCCGCGCGCATTCTAGGTTGCCCCCGTAGCCCGGGAGACCGCCAATTCGAGGGGTTCCGCGCCGACCAGGCGCTCGAACGGGCCGAGCAGCGCCCAGATCGCCTTCAGCCGCAGCCGGGCGGTCGTGTCGACGGCATGGACGCGGGCTTCTGAGCACAGTTCCGAGGTGCCGTCCTCCCGCTCACGGGCCCAGTGGGCGAAGGCGACACGCACGGTCCCACGCTCATCCCAGTCCGCGAACGCGTCCGCGTCGGCAAGCCTCGGGTAATCACGGGCGAGCGTCCAGATCTTCCCGCACAGTCCGGAGACCAACAGGTCGTCTGTCTCCTCCAATACCGTGAAGGGATAGGCACGAAACAGCTCGTGGTAGGTCTGCGACGGATGCACATCGGGAATCCGCCAGCTCACCAGCTTTCCGAGCCGGCGGGTGTCGGCGAGGCGGATCGTCGTCGCGGCGCGCCACAGCGCGGCCTGATCGACGGTCGCCTCACGCCGGTGATACGTGCGGACGCTGTAGTCCGGCACCCAGTGGTCCAACGCCTCGCTCACCCCCGTATCGTGCCCGAGCTATGCGTCTGATCCAGCACAAGCGCGAGGCGTACTGGTTCTACCGCTTCCTCTCGCTCGGATATGACCGGTGGGTCAACCCGCTGTTCTGGACGCCCGCGATGCGCGCGCTGGCGCTCGAGCAGGCGCGCTTGGAGCGCGGGATGAACGTGCTCGACGCGGGCGCGGGCACCGGCTTCACGACCGAGGGGATCGTGGCGCGCGTGGAGGCATCGAGCGTGACGATGCTCGACCAGTCGCCGCACCAGCTCGCCCGCTCGCGGACCAAGCCCGCGCTGGCCGACTGCCCGCGGGTCCTGGGCGATGCGGAGAACCTCCCGTTCGCCGACGACACGTTCGACCGCTACGTCTCCGCCGGCTCGATCGAGTACTGGCCGGACCCGCAGCGCGGCATCGCCGAGGCCTACCGCGTGGTGAGGAGCGGTGCCACCGCCCTGGTCATCGGCCCGGTCCGCCCGGCAAACCGCGTCGCGCGGGCGCTCGCCGAGACCTGGATGCTCTTCCCCGCGGTCGAGGAGTACACGCGCTGGATGGAGGCCGCGGGGTTCACCGACGTTCGCGTGGTCGAGCTCGCGCCCGATTGGTACCGCGACCAGCGCGCCCCCTACGCGCTGGCGATCAGCGGCGTCAAGCCCGCGCCGGGCCCGTCGCCCGCCCCGCCGCCGGCACCGCCTGAGCCGCCGCCGAGCCGCGCGCGGTTCGCGTTCCGGTTCGTGGCCGGATCGGCCGCGGGCGCGCTCTTCATCCCGATCGCGGCCGTGTTGACCGTCCGCGACCGCCTCGCGGCGAGGCGCGCGGGGTGAACCCCGCGGCGATCGGCGCGAGGCGACGCGACGACGCCGCGCGTCCGCGCCACGCCGCGCCGCCCGTCCCCGCCGCGCGAGGCCGCGCATGACCATCGCCGCCGCCGGCTCGCGCACCAATCCCGCCGTGCTCCTGTGGCGCTTCGGCCGGCCGCACACGCTCATCGGCACCGCGCTCTCCGTCGTCGGCCTCTACCTGATCGCGGTCGCCGAGAGCGACGCGCCCGGCGCGGCGGACCTGCTCGCCACGCTCGTGGCCGGCCTCACCGTCAACATCGCGATCACCGGCGTCAATCAGCTGACCGACGTCGAGATCGATCGCGTCAACAAGCCGTTCCTACCGATCGCGGCCGGGGACCTGTCGATGGGCGCGGCGCGGGCGATCGTCATCGCCTGCACCGCGATCCCGCTCGCCATGGCCGTGACGCAGGGCGTGGCGGAGACCGTCGCGGTCGCCGCCGGCCTCGCGGTCGGCGCGCTCTACTCGCTGCCGCCGTTTCGCTTCAAGCGGTTCCCGGTCGCCGCCTCGCTGTGCATCACGGGGGTGCGGAGCATCGTCGTCAACCTCGGCGTGTACTGGCACTTCGCGGGAGACATCTCACCGCCGGTGTGGGCGCTGTGCCTGTTCGTGCTCCCGTTCAGCTTCGCGATCGCGGTGCTCAAGGACGTGCCGGACCTCGAGGGGGATCGGCGGTACTCGATCCGCACCTTCACGGTTCGCCTCGGCGGCGGGCGGGTGTTCGCGATCGGTATGGCGGCGCTCGCGATCGCCTACGGCGGGATGATCTTCGTGGCCCCGTTCCTGCTCGCCGATTACGCGCAGCCGGTGGTCCTGATCGTCGGCCATGTTGCCGCCGCGGCACTGCTGTGGTACTGGTCCAGATCGGCGGAGCCACGCGATCGGGAGGCCTTCACACGCTTCTACATGCGCGTGTGGGCGCTGTTCTTCCTGGAGTACCTCTTGGTGCCGATCGCCTGCCTAGCGAACTGACCCGTAGTTGGACGTCAGGTCGAGAACATCGCCTGACGGTTGGCCCTTACGGCGTGGACAACCTTGCACACGCGAGGTAGGTTTGTCAGCAATGTCGATTGCCTCTTCGAGGGATCAGCAAGTCCGCACGCCCGCTCCTTCGGCGGCCTCGACCAAGCGGTTCTCGAGGCCCACGGAGACGAACACCATCACCGCCTCCCAGGCGCGCGCCGCACGGCGACGGGAGGCGCGGCGAGACGAGCAGGCCGTAGCGGCCTGGCTCCGCGAGATCTCGGCCCGGCCACGTTAAGCAACGGGACGTCGCCGCGCCGCGACGTCCCGTTCACCACCCGTTAGCTCGGGTCCGCTCATGGGGAGTGTCAATGTGTGTGTAGGACTCTCCCTGCGAAAGGACCCATATGACCCCCCTCAAGGATCTCGCCGACCACGACCAGAGCGTGTGGATCGACTTCCTGTCCCGGCGCTTCGTCAAGGACGGTGACCTCAAGGGCCTGGTCGAGCAGGGCATCGTGGGAGTGACGTCCAATCCGACGATCTTCCAGGGGGCGATCGCCGAGGGCGACGCCTACGACGACCAGATCCGGGAGCTGAGCGCCGAGCTCGACGATCCCAAGGAGATCTTCTGGCAGCTCGCCAAGGACGACATCCGTGACGCCTGCGACATCCTGCGCCCCGTCTGGGACGAGGGCCAGGGCAAGGACGGCTGGGTCTCGCTCGAGGTCGACCCGAACCTCGCGCACGACACCGAGAAGACCAAGTCCGAGGCCATCCGGCTGCACAAGCTGGTCGACCGCCCGAACCTCTTCATCAAGATCCCGGCGACGCTCGAGGGCCTGCAGGCGATCGAGGACACGATCGCCGCCGGCATCCCGGTCAACGTGACGCTGATCTTCTCGCTCGAGCGCCACCGCAAGGTTGCCGAGGCCTATATCCGCGGCGTCCAGCGCTTCGTCGACGGCGGCGGCGACCCGAGCGGCAAGCTCGCCTCGGTCGCCTCGTTCTTCGTCTCGCGGGTGGACACGGAGGCCGACCGGCGCCTGGAGGAGATCGGCGGCCACGACGAGCTCCTGGGCAAACTGGCCATCGCGAACGCCAAGCTCGCCTACCAGACCTACGAAGAGGTCTTCTCGTCTCCGGAGTGGAAGGCGCTGGAGGCCAAGGGCGCGACCAAGCAGCGCTGCCTGTGGGCGTCCACCGGCGTCAAGAACAAGGCGTACAAGGACACCGTCTACGTCGAGGAGCTCGTCGGGCCCGACACGGTCAACACGATGCCGCGCGAGCTGGTCGAGGCCGTTGCCGACCACGGCGAGATCCGCGGCGACACGCTGCAGGAGGACGCTGCGGAGGCGAGCCGCATCCTCGACGCGTTCGAGGCCGCCGGCGTCAAGTACGACGACGTCGTGCAGGTGCTCGAGAAGGAGGGCGTGGAGAAGTTCGCCAAGTCCTTCGCCGACCTGATCGAAGGGCTGGAGTCCAAGTTGAAGCTCGTGGCGGCGTAGGTCATGGCACACGACGCCGACTTCCGGCGCGAGCTGGGGCAGCAGCTGCGGGTGGACTCCGTCCGCTCGTCGGCCGCCGCCAACTCGGGCCACCCCACCTCCTCGATGTCCGCCGCCGATCTAATGGCCGTGCTCCTCGACGGTCACCTGCGGCTGGACTACTCCGACCCCAAAGCTCCGGGGAACGATCACCTGATCTTCTCCAAGGGCCACGCCTCACCGCTGTATTACGCGGTGCTGAAGGCCGTGGGGGCGATCGACGACGCGGAGCTGCTGACGTTCCGCAAGCTCGGCTCGCGCCTGCAGGGTCACCCGACGCCGCTGATCCCGCCGACCGACGTCGCCACCGGCTCGCTCGGCCAGGGCCTGCCGATCGGCGTGGGTGTGGCGATGGCGGGCCGCTCGCTCGACAAGCTGCCCTACCGCGTGTGGGTGCTGTGCGGGGACTCCGAGATGGCCGAGGGCTCGATGTGGGAGGCCTTCCAGCACGCCGGCTGGGAGAAGCTCGACAACATCACCGCGATCATCGACGTCAACCGGCTCGGCCAGACGCGCGAGACGATGCTCGGGTGGGACCTCGACGGCTACGTCCGCCGGATCGAGGCCTTCGGCTGGAAGGCGATCGCGATCGACGGGCACGACGTCGAGGCGATCGAGGCGGCCTACACGGAGGCCGAGAACACGGTCGGCCAGCCGGTCGCGATCATCGCGAAGACCAAGAAGGGCAAGGGCGTTGCCGCGGTCGAGGACCAGCCCGGCAAGCACGGCAAGCCGCTGGACGATCCCGAGGCGGCGATCGCGGAGCTCGGCGGCTCGCGGGACCTGTCTGTGGACGTCGCGCGGCCGTCGACCGCCGCGCCCAACGTGTTCGAGGTTCCCGGCGGGTCGATGCCCTCGTACGCGCTCGGCGACGAGGTGGCGACCCGCAAGGCCTACGGCGAGTCGATCGCGGCGCTGGCCGACATCCGCGGCGACGTTGTCGCTTTGGACGGCGAGGTCTCGAACTCCACGCACTCCGAGGACTTCCGGAACGCGCACCCGGACCGCTACTTCGAGATGTTCATCGCCGAGCAGCAGCTCGTGGCGGCGGCGACGGGCATGCAGGTGCGCGGCTACACGCCGTTCGTCTCCACCTTCGCCGCGTTCCTGTCACGCGCCTACGACTTCATCCGCATGGGCGCGATCTCGCAGGCGAAGCTGATTTTGAGCGGCTCGCACGCGGGTGTCTCGATCGGCGAGGACGGCCCGTCGCAGATGGCGCTGGAGGACATGGCCTCGCTGCGCGCGATCCACGGCTCCGTCGTGCTGCACCCGAGCGACGCCAACCAGACCGCGCAACTGGTGGCCGCGGTCGCCGACTACGACGGCATCTCGTTCATCCGCACCCTGCGCGGCAAGACCCCGGTCCGCACCGCGCCGGACGAGGACGTGCGCATCGGCGGGTCGCGGATCGCGCATGAGGGCTCCGACGTCGCGATCATCGCCTGCGGCATCACGTTGGACGAGGCGGTCAAGGCCGCTGAGCGGTTGGCCGAGGACGGCGTCCACGCGCGGGTGCTCGACGCGTACTCGATCAAGCCGATCGACGCGGCGGCGGTCGCCGCGGCGGCGCGCGAGTGCGGCAGCATCGTGACCGTCGAGGACCACGCGCCGGAGGGCGGCCTCGGCGACGCCGTGCTCGCCGCACTGGCCGAGAGCGACGAGCACGCCGCGCACGTCGTCAAGCTCGCCGTGCGTGAGATCCCCGGCTCCGGCACGCCCGAGGAGCTCCTGCACGGCGCGAAGATCGACGCCGACGCGATCGCCGACGCCGCGCAGCGCCTAGTCGGCGCTCCGGCTTAGCCACATCGTCCAGTTGGGCTTCCAGGTCTTCCCGTCGTCGAACGAGAAGGCCTGGTCCCAGCGGGCCGACGCTTCGGTGATCTCCGACCAGTCGAAGCGCATCTTCAGCGGCACGCCGTCGAGGACGTCATCGGTCTCGAACCGCGCGGTCGTCCCGTCGGCGCTGAAGCGGCCCTCGACCGGCGGGTCGAGGCGGCCCGGGCGGCGGGTGGAGGACCACCAGATGCGCCACAGGTCCTCCTCGGGCGAGTACAGGCGCAGCGAGAAGCCCTCGTAGTCGCCGGTGACGAAGTGATCGAGGTTGCCGTAGCCGCCGAGCATCTGCTCGGCGTCCGAGGTCGCCGCGAACTCCTCCCACTCGTCGCAGGCCGGGTCGAGCATGTCGACCAGGCGGCGATTGCGGACGTCCCAGCGGCCGGGGAGGAAGTCGAAGTCGTCCTTGCCGGGCATCAGACGGCCACCGGCTCGAGCGCCCGCGCCAGGTAGGCGTCGAGGTCGTCGCCGATCAGCACGTCCTGGAGCCAGGCGCGACGCTCGAAGTCGATGACCTCGAGCTCCCACACGCAACTCATGCCCTCGCCGGTGTACGGCTCCAGGTTGCCGGGATCGTCGAGCGGCGAGGCGTAGAAGCGCGCGTGGATCTCGTTGTCGTTCGCCCACCAGTAGACGAGGCCCAGGCCGGCGGACGCCGCATCGTGGGCGATCGTGAAGCCGGGGACGCCGGGCTCGGCGAGCCCGCGGAGCGCCTCGGCGAGCGCCGGGTCCGGGAGCGGGCCGCGGGTGGCGATGCCGTAGTGCTTGGTCTGCCCCTCGCGGCCGAGGAAGCTGATCTGTCGGGGTTCATGGGCCATGGGGTTGACCTTACGGGCAAAACAGGGCAGTTTCTGTCCTCTAATGGCGAAGACGGACCGCGTCCTGCAGTTGCTCGAGGCCCTCCAGGACCGCCCGTCCGCCACCGGACCGGAGCTGGCGCGCGCGCTCGGCGTCGATGTGCGCACCGTGCGCCGGGACATCGTCGCGCTGCGCGACCTCGGCATCCCGGTCGAGGGGGAGCGCGGCCGCGGCGGGAGCTACCGCATCAAGCCCGGCTACCGCGTCCCACCGTTGATGTTCACCACCAGCGAGGCCGCCGCCGTCGCGCTCGGGCTCCTCGCGGCCCGCCGGCTCGGCCTGCAGACCGACGCGGCGCTGGCGAAGGTGCGGCGCACGCTCCCGGACCGCGTGCGGCTGAGCGTCGAATCGCTCGAGCACACCCTCGGCTTCACGGGCGAGGTGGAGAACGCGCCGCCCGACGGCGAGACGCTGCTCACGATCGCCGAGGCGATCCGCCGCGCCCGCCGTGTCCAGGCGCGCTACACCGACTCGGCGGGCGTCGAGACCGCGCGCGACCTCAGCCCGTACGGCCTCGTCGCCCACAGCGGCCGCTGGTACGTCGCGGCCTTCGACCACCTCCGCGGCGACCTCCGCTCCCTGCGCGCCGATCGCTTCGCGCGCGTCGAGATCGCCGGCAAGGCGCAACCGCCGCCGCCGGGCTTCGACGCGGTCGCGTCCGTCAGCCGCTCCCTCGCCCGCGTCCCCTGGACCCACGAGATCGAGGTCGTCCTGCACACCGATCTCGCCACCGCCTCCCGCCGCTTCCCACCCACCCTCGCCGAACTCGAGCCCCACGGCGACCACACCATCCTGCGCCTCCGCGCCGACTCCCTCGACTGGGCCGCCGGCCTCCTCGCCGCCGCCGGCTGCGACTTCACCGTCACCCACCCAGACGCCCTCAAAGCGGCCCTCCGCCGCCTCGCCAACCGCCTCGTCTTAACCTAAAGGGGACTGTCCCCTTTAGATAAAGGGACTGTCCCTTTAGGTTAAAGGTCGGACGGGTCTTCGGGGACTTCTTCCATCGCGTGGACGGTGCAGAGGAAGGGGCCGCCCTCTTCGCGGGCGTCCTTGATCTCCTGGGTCGTCAGGGACGCGCCGCAGACGGCGCAGGTTCGGGCGATGGTGTCGTCGAGGGTGTGCTCTTCGAGGTCCATGACGGGACGGTAGCGCTGACGCGGCGCAGGGTCAGCCCGATCGTCGCGGCGGTCAAACCCGTGACCGCCATCAGCGCGTAGGCGCGGTGGAAGTCGGCCAAGGACGGAGCGGCGCCGATGATCGCGATCAGGACGGAGATGCCGAGGACGGCGCCGAGCTGGCGGCAGCAGGCGGAGATCGCCGAGCCGGTGGCGAAGCGGGCGGGTGCGAGGCCGGCGACGGCCGCCGAGCTCCAGCCCGCGAACGACAGTCCCACGCCGATCCCGGTCAGGATCGTCGACGGGAGGAACTCCGTCAGGTAGGCCGGTTCGCCGCCGAGGCCGGTGGCGAAGAGGAGGCAGCCGAGGGCGAACAAGAGGCCGCCGGGGACGGCCGAGACCCGCTGGCCGTAGCGGTCGATCATCCGCCCTGCGAGCGCGCTGGAGGCCGCGGCCATCAACGGGCCCGGCGTGACCGCGAAGCCCGCCCGCAAAATGGAGTAGCCCCACACGGAGGTGAGGAAGAGGATGTTCGCCAGCAGCACGGCGTAGAAGCCGAGCGCGAACACCCCCACGCCCGCGCACGCCGCCGCGAACGAGCGCACGCGGAAGAGCGAAAGCTCCAGCACCGGGTGGGCGTGCGTCGCCGAGCGCCAGCCGAACAGGGCCAGGGCCACCGCGGCACCCGCGAACGCACCGATCGTCCGCGCGCTCCCCCAGCCCCAGTCCGGCGCCTCGACGATCGCCAGCGACAGCAGCCCGACGCCGCCGGCCAGCAGAACGATCCCGAGGGCGTCCGGCACGGCCCCGCGATCCGGGTCGCGCGTCTCGCGCAGCAGCCGCCGCGCGGGCACCAGCGCCAACGCCCCCAGCACGAGGTTCACGAAGAACACCAGCCGCCAGTTCGCCCCCTCGATCAGCAGCCCGCCCAGAGACGGCCCGGTCGCCGCCGCGACGCCGCCCACCGCGCCCCACAGGGCCGTCGCCGTCGCCCGCCGCTCGGGCGGGAACTCGGGCAGCAGCAGCCCCAGCGAGGTCGGGACGAGCAGCGCCGCGCCCGCCGCCTGGATCACCCGCGCCCCGATCAGGAACTCGGCCGAGGGCGCCAGACCGCACAACGCCGACGCAAAGAGGAACAGCCCCATCCCCACGAAGAACATCCGCCGGCGCCCGAGGAGGTCCGCCAGACGCCCCGCCGGCACCAGCAGCGCCGCGAAGACGATGTTGTACGCGTTCAGCACCCATGACAACCCGGCCACAGACGTCTCCGGGAACGCCTTCTCGATCGACGGGAACGCGACGTTGACGATGGTCACGTCGAGGAACGCCATGAACACGGCGACCGCGGTGACGAGCAGGACCTTCCAGCGGCGATCGAGTTGCTTCACGCAACGCACTGTACACGCCACCGTTGCATCACGCTACGCTCTCTTACACGATGCTGGGCCGCACCTACGCAGGGCAGAACTGCTCGATCGCGAAGTCGCTCGAGCTGATCGGCGAACGCTGGACGATGCTGATCGTCCGCGAGGTATTCCTCGGCAACCGCCGCTTCGACGAGATCGCGACCCGCCTGAACATCGCCCGCAACGTCCTCACCGCCCGCCTCACCTGGCTCGTGGACGAAGGCGTCCTGACCAAGGTGCGCTACCAGGAACGCCCCGAGCGCTTCGAATACCGCTTCACCGAGAAGGGCATCGACCTCTGGCCGGTGATCGTCTCGCTGCTGCAGTTCGGCGACCAGTACTACGCGCCGGACGGCCCGCCGGTCGTCCTGCGCCACAAGGGCTGCGGCGGAGCGGTCGACGCGCATCGCACCTGCGCGACGTGTGGGCAGCGCCTGACGGCGCGCGACGTCACGGGCGAGCCTGGTCCAGGCGCTCGGCCCGTCGCCGCCTGAGCTCGAGGATCACCGACCGCGCGGTCGTCTCCGGCACCAGCGAGACGATCGAGATCATCCGCTCACGGCGCGACCCGCCGATCCCCGTGAACGCCCAGCGCCAGACGGCCTCGATCCGGTCCTCCCAGCGCGTCAGGTAGGCGAGGTGGATCACGCCCCAGGCGAAGTACGCGGCCCCGCCGGTGAGCTGGCGGCGCCCCATGTCCACGACCGCGCGCCGGCGCCCGATCGTCGCCATCGAGCCCTTGTCCTTGTAGCGGAACGGCCCCGGCCACGGCGCGCCCGTCAGCCGCGCCGCGATGACGCGCGCGACGTGCTCGCCGCCCTGGATCGCCCCCTGGGCCACGCCCGGCACGCCGGGCACGGCCGCCATGTCGCCGAGCGCGAACACCTCGGGATGCCCTGGGACGGTCAGGTCGGGCTCGACTACCACGCGCCCCGCGCCGTCGACCTCGACGCCGAGTGCCGCGCCCAGCGGCGAGGCCTTCACGCCCGCCGCCCAGATCACCGTCTTGGCCGTGATCCGCGCCGGCTCGCCGGCGATCTTGACGTCCAGCCCCTCGGGATCGATCCCCACCGCCCGCACGCCCAGCCGCACGTCGATCCCGAGGAACTCGAGATCCGCCTTGGCCCGCGCGGAGAGCCGCTCGGGGAAGGTCTTCAACACGCGCGCGTTGGAGTCCAGGAGCACGATCCGGGCCTGCGACGTGTCGACGGACCGGTACTCCGAGGCGAGGATCCGCTGCCCCAGCTCGGCCACCTGGCCGGCCAGCTCGACCCCCGTCGGCCCGGCGCCGACGATCGCGAAGGTCATCCACGCCTGGCGCTCGGCCTCGGTCTCGGCCGCCTCGGCGAGCTCGAACGCGCCGAGGATCATCGAGCGCAGCCGGTGCGCGTCGTCGACGGTCTTCATCCCGGGCGCGAGCACGGCCCAGTCGTCGCGCCCGAAGTAGGAGTGCGTCGCGCCCGCGGCCACGACCAGCGTGTCGTAGGGCAGCTCGTACTCGTGCTCGCCGAACGCCTTCACCACGCGACGCTCGAGGTCGAAGCCGTCGACTTCGCTCAGCAGCACGCGCACGTTGCGCTGGCGCCGGAAGATGCTGCGCAGCGCCGGCGAGATCTGCCCGCCTGACAGCACCCCCGTCGCCACCTGGTAGAGCATCGGCTGAAAGAGGAAGTGGTTCGTGCGATCGACCAGCGTGATCTCCGTGCCCGGCACCTCGGCCAGGCGCCGCACGGTCCGCACCCCGGCGAACCCACCACCTACCACGACGATCCGGTGCATCAGCTCGGCAGCTCCTGTTCCAAAGTCTGAACCGGCGCGAACAGGTCGCCCATCGAGGACACGCGCTCAAGCACCTGATCGGAAGTAAACGCCATCGCGTCCCCGTCCGCGATGTCGGACACCTCGTCCCACGTCAGCGGCGTCGACACCGTCGGCGCATCCATCGCCCGCAGCGAGTAGGCGTTGACCGTCGTCTTGTGCCGGTCGTTCTGGCTCCAGTCCACGAAGATCTTCCCCGCCCGCCGGCTCTTGTTCATGTCGATCAGGATGTTCTCCGGGTCGCGCCGCGCCAGCAGATGCGCCAGGCCCTTGGAGAACTCGCGCGTCGCCTCGTACGTCGACGGCGTGTTCAGCGGCAGATACACCTGCATCCCCTTCGAGCCCGAGGTCTTCGGGAACGCCTCGAGGCTCCAGAACTCGAACGCCCGCCGCAGCTCGAGCGCCACCCGCGCGCACTGCACGACGTTGGCCGGCGGCCCCGGGTCGAGGTCGAACGCGATCATCGTCGGGCTGGTCATCTCCGGCGCGCGCGCCATCGGCGTGTGCAACTCGAGGTCGGCGAGGTTGGCCAGCCACACCAGCGTCGGCAGGTCCTGGCAGAGGCAGTAGTCGAGGTTGCCCTCGTTGCGCCCGGACCAGACGGACGCGGTCTGCACCCACGCCGGCGCGTGCGACGGGCAGCGTTTCTCATAGAAGAACTTGTCCTCCACGCCGTTGGGATAGCGCTTCATCGTGAGCGGACGGTCGCGCAGGTGCGCCAGCAGGACCGGCGCGATGCGCGTGTAGTAGTCGATCACCTGGCCCTTGGTGAACCCAACGCGCGGGTAGAGGACCTTCTCCAGGTTCGACAGCGACAACGTGATGTCGCCGATCGCGACTTCGAGGCGCTTGGCGGGCGGCACGCGTCTGACCGTAGCGGTCCCTTTTGCATCCCACCTCAGGGCGCGTAGATTCTGGTGAGTGCTCCAGCGGCCCAACCGCGTCATCGGCGTCGCCGCGTCCGCGGGCGGGGTGGAAACCCTGCAGCAGCTCGTGCGCCAGCTCCCCGCGGACCTGGACGCGGCGCTGTGCGTCGTGCTGCACATCCCGTCGACCGGGCGCAGCCTCCTCGCCCCCATCCTGAACCGGGTCTGCCAGCTCGACGTCGTCGTCGCCGAGCACGACGCGACGATCCGGTCCGGCGTGGTCTATGTCGCCCCCGCCGACCGGCACCTGCTCGTCCACGCGGACCGGGTCGAGCTGAGCTCCGGCCCGAAGGAGAACGGCGTGCGGCCCGCGGCGGACCCGATGTTCCGCTCGCTCGCGCGGGCCTGGGGCGCCTCCGCGGTTGCGGTCGTGCTGTCCGGCGCGCTGGACGACGGCGCCGCCGGAGCGCTCGCCGTCGCGCAGTCCGGCGGCCACGTGATCGTGCAGGACCCCGAGGAGGCGCTGGTGCCCGGGATGCCGGCGAGCGCGCTCGCGGTGTCCTCCGCGCACGACGTGCTTCCCGTCGGCGCGATGGGCGCCGTCCTGAGCCGGCTGGTGGGGCTTCCGGGCACCGGGGTTCAAGGCGACGCTTTGACGATCGATGCGCAGAGCAGCGCGGTCGAGGCGGCGCTGTGGACCGCGCTGGAGGTGCTCGAGGAACGCGGCGAGCGGTTGCGGCGGATCGCGACGCGCTCGGACGGTCAGCCCCGCACGCAGCGCCGGTTCGTCCAGGGCGCCGACCTCGCCGACGAGCGCTCCGCGGTCATCCGGCGCATCCTGCAGCGTGAGTCGGAGGTGACCGGATGACGGAGTCCGACGACGCCGCCTTCGAGGCGCTGCTGGAGTTCCTCAAGCGCAGCCGCGGGATCGACTTCACGGGCTACAAGCGCCCCAGCCTCCAGCGCCGGTTCCATCGCCGGATGGAGACGGTCGGCTGCGAGTCCTTCGGCGACTACCTGGACTTCCTCGAGGTCCACCCCGACGAGTACGAGCAGCTCTTCGAGATGCTGTTGATCAACGTCACGGAGTTCTTCCGCGACGCCACCGCCTGGGATCACCTGCGGGACGCGGTCCTCCCCGAGCTGCTCGCCGCGAAGGAGCCGGAGGAGACCATCCGGGTCTGGAGCGCCGGCTGCGCCGGCGGGCAGGAGGCCTACACGACGGCGATGGTGTTCGCCGAGCTGCTCGGCCTCGACGGGCTCCGCGAGCGGGTGAAGATCTACGCGACCGACATCGACGAGGACGCCCTCAACCAGGCGCGCCTGGGCGTCTACAACGCCAAGGAGACCGAATCGGTCCCGCCCGCGCTGCGCGAGCGCTACTTCGAGCGCGCCGACCAGCGCCTCGCGTTCCGCAAGGACCTCCGCCGGACGGTGATCTTCGGCCGCAACAACCTCGTCTCCGACGCGCCGATCTCGCGGCTGGACCTGCTCATCTGCCGCAACACGCTGATGTACTTCAACGCCGAGACCCAGGCGAGGATCATCCGGCACTTCCACTTCGCGCTGCGCGACGGCGGCGTCCTGATGCTCGGGAAGTCCGAGATGCTGGTCTCGCATCGCGATCTGTTCGGCGCGGACGATCTCAAGACGCGCGTCTTCATCAAGCAGTCCAAGCCCACGGTGGCGAGCCGCGTCGGCGCGTTCGGCAACGGCGAGGGCGGCGAGCGCCACGGCACCGTCGAAGACGACCGCCTCAGCCGCGACGCCGCGCTCGAGCTCGGCCCGCACGCCCACGTCATCGTCTCGCGCACCGGCCGGCTGACGTTCGCCAACCTCGCCGCCCGCGCGCTGTTTCAGATCTCCCGCGACGACCTGTTCCAGCCGCTCGCCGAGCTCCCGCTGGAGCGCGACCCGGTCGATCTGCGGGCGCCGATCGAGCAGGCGATGCGCGAGCGCCGCCGCGTGCCGGTGGGCGAGGTCGCCTACGCGCCCGACCGCGGCGAGCCGCGGCGTCTCGACGTCACCGTCGCGCCGCTGCTGAGCGCGGACAACGTCGCGATCGGCGCGAGCGTCGCGTTCGAGGACGTCTCTCGCTACACCGCGCTGCAGACCGAGCTCGAGAGCAACCGGCGCGACCTGGAGCTCGCCTACGAGGAGCTGCAGTCGACGATCGACGAGCTCGAGACGACCAATGAGGAGCTGCAGTCGGCCAACGAGGAGCTGCAGACCACCAACGAGGAGCTGCAGTCGACCAACGAAGAGCTCGAGACGATGAACGAGGAGCTGCAGTCGACCAACGAAGAGCTCGAGACGATGAACGACGAGTTGCGCGAGCGCACGGGCGAGCTCAACCAGGTCAACGACTTCCTGGAGACGATCCTCACCTCGCTCGGCTTCGGGGTCGCCGTGCTCGACGCGCAGCAGCGCGTGCAGATCTGGAACCGGCGGGCGGAGGACCTGTGGGGGCTGCGTCAGGACGAGGCGGTCGACCACCACTTCCTCAGCCTCGACATCGGCCTGCCCTCCGAGCAGCTCGCACCGGCGCTGCGCTCGGTGCTCAGCGGCGCCAGCGAGCGCGAGACCAGCCAGCTCGAGGCCGTCAACCGGCGCGGGCGCCCGATCCTCTGCGCGGCGACCGTCCTGCCGCTGATCGGCCCGGTGCCGGGTGACGGCACGCGGGTGCGCGGCGCGATCGTGCTGATGGAGGACCGCCAGGACCCAGCGGGGTCGGACTAGGCCTCGCGGCGCTGGTCGGCCGCGGCGCGCAGCTCGCCCACGTAGTGCTGACGGCGCGAACGCAATTCGACGGTCCGCTCACGCAGTGCCGCGGTCTCGGCCTGGAGCACATCGAGATCGCGCCGGTGTTGCTGTGAGGCCGCCCGCGCCGCCTCCAACGAGGAGCGCAGGACCGCCAGGCGCTCGGACGGCTCGCCGCGCGCCGGGGCGCCGACCGCCTCCGGGACGTCCGGCTCGACGGCGTTGGGCACGAGGCGCCGGCGCTGGCGGATCAGCTCGGTGACGTTGGCGTCGGGCATCGCGAGCGGCTGCCCGGTCAGCAGCCATGTCCCGTCGTCGCGGCGCTCGAGCTGGCCGTCGCGGGCGAGCTCGGCGAGCGCGGTCGACACCGTCGGCCGGCGCGCGCCCACGAGCTCGCCGATCAGCCGGTGCGAGAGCACCAGCGGCACGGCGATGCCGTCGCGCGCGACGCGGCCCCAGCGTTCGGCGAGGTGCCAGAAGAGCGCGAGCAGGCGCCGGTCGACGCGGTTGAGCTGGGAGATGGCCTGCGTGACCGCGAGCCGGTGCGCACGGCCGGACAGCCGATCGATCACGACGGCACCGATCTCCGGGTAACGGCCGAGCAGCGCGGCCGTCCGGCGGTCGATCAGGGCGAGCCGGACGCTCGAGAGCGCGTTCCAGCGGATGGCGACGTTCAGCAGCTCAGGCGGCCCTTCGATGTGCCACGGGCGCAGGACGTCCCCGGGCCCGAGCAGCTCGGTGCTGACGGTGTCGCCGAGCACGACCTCGCGCGCCAGGACGCCGTCGACGAGCAGCAGGCCGAGGTGCATCGGATCGGCGTCGGTCAGCCGGCCGCCGTCCCATTCGCCGACCGGGAAGGTCGAGACGCGGACGCGGAGCTCGTGCTCCGCGGCTTCCCGGCGCTCGGCCGTCAGCAGCTGACCCAACTCCGGATCGAGCTCGAGCAACGGCCGTCCGGCGCCGGCCGCACGCGGAGCGCTGGCGCTCGTGGGCGACATCTCACCGTCATCGTACCCCCGCGTCGGTAGTCGGACCCCTGACTCGCTCCAGGCGCGGCTCACCCGCCGGATTTAGGCTCGGGCGGTGACTGCCGTACCCGAGTTGGCCGAGCGTGCCGCGACCCTCATCGAGGCCGATCCTTCCCTGGGGTCGCTCCTGACGATGCGCGAGATCGCGACGATCGGCCATCACGCGATCCTGCCCGTGCTGACCTTACGTGTTGGTGCGTGGACGCCGCCGGCGCGAGCGCAGCTCGGCGAAGGCACCGTCGCCCTGATGGTTCTGGAGGGCGTCCTGACGGACGCGGCGCAGGTCTTCGGTCCGGGCGACGCCGTCGAGCCGTGGGACGCGGGGGAGTGGACGGCGTGCACGCCCATGCGGCTGGCGATCATCGGCGATGCGTACGCCGTCGCGCTGCACCCATGGCCGGCGGCGAGCGCTCGTCTCCGTCTGCGGTCGAACTGCGGGACCGCCGTCCCGGCTGCCGGCGGAACGGTGCCAGAACGGCTGTTCGAGCTGGTGTGGCGCGTCGCGCTGCGCTACGGCGCGATGACCGCGGCCGGCGTCGCGCTCCCGCAGGCGCTGGACATCCGCGCCCTCGGGCTGATCCTCGGCGTGGGCGAGCTGGAGCTCTCGCTGGCGCTGGCAGAGTTGCAGCAGCGCGCCGCGCTCGACCACGAGCAGCCGGTGTGGGTGCTCGGGACCCGTGCGCGAGCGGACGGCGACGGCGACGGCGACGATCGGCGAGAGCACCTGCTGATGCGGGCCGCGGGCGCGCTGGCCGTCGCGCGGGCGGGGCGCATGGACACCTTCGCCGTCGGCGAGCAGCTGCACCTGGAGCTCAGTCATCGCGCCACGCTGCGCTCGCGTAGGCGCGGCGACGGCGCGGAATGAGTCGCGCCGCCGGCCCGGCGGGTCATTCGTCGGACGGTGAGACGAACCGGCCGGGCGCCGTCCCTATTCGGACGCCCAGTGCGCCGTCTTTCAGACCAGTTAGAGTGCGGCGCCGCAAGCTTGCGCTTCCCGCCGGGGGGCTGCAGGCGGGCGGAACCTCAGGAGGACGATCGGGCTCCCACCGGGGGCAGCGCGCGGGCTCTGTTGCCGTTTGCACATCGACGGGGCTCCGCCATGTCTGATCGCATCCCACCCACACCCTTCCGCTGCGACGTCACCGACGTCGACGGCTCGATCCGCATTCGGCCGGTCGGCGAGCTCGACATGAGCACCGTGCCGACGCTCGAGGACGCCCTCAAGGACGCCCGCGCAGCCGGCCACGAGCTGCTGGTGGTCGATCTCCGCGAGCTCGACTTCATGGACTCGACCGGGCTGACGCTGCTCACCCGCTGGTCGCTCGGCGCCGAGCGCGACGGGTACGCGCTCAAGCTCGTCGCGGGCAGCGACCGGATTCAGCGGCTCTTCGAGCTCACGCGGCTGATCACGCATTTCAAATTCGTCGACGGGTAGGACCCGGTCTTATGACCGGACCTGCACGCGAGCTCATCGACGCCGCCGGTGGCACTCCTCCGGGTTCTGTGCGCGCCGCGCTGGCGAACGCGATGGTCGGGCTCAAGAAGCGCTACTACGGCCGCGGCCCTGAAGCGGCCAAGGCCTACCTCGAGGACGACTACATCTTCGTGGTGCTCGAGGGCGGGATGACCCGCAACGAGGAAACGCTCCTGGCCGCCGGCAAGGAGGACCTCGTCCGGCGCTACCGGCTGACCTTTCAGGAAGTCGTCGGCCCGACCGCGACCGGCGCCGTGGAGGAGTTGACGGGCCGCAAGGTCATCGGTTACCACAGCCAGATCGTGTTCGATCCGTTCCGCGCGTTCGAGATCTTCGTACTCGAACCCGAACCCGAACGCTGAGGCGCTCTGTTAGCAAACGGACGGGATCTCTCGCGCGACGGCTGATTTCCGCGCGCGGGGGTACGGAAATTCCTGATGGCTCATCCTGCGACGGCCGAGCGGCCTCGAGCCGCGACGGCGAACCCGATCGACCGCGCCCGCCGGCAGCGTGAGGACCAGCGCCTGATGCGCAAGGTCCAGACCGGAGACGACCACGCACGTGAGGAGCTGATCGAGCGCTACATGCCGCTCGCCCGGTCGCTCGCGCTGCGCTACCGGCGCGCGAGCGAGCCGCTGGACGACCTGATCCAGGTCGCCTCCGTCGGTCTGGTCAAGGCCGTCGACCGCTGGGACCCGGAGCGCGGGCTGGCGTTCTCGTCCTACGCGGTGCCGACGATCCTCGGCGAGCTGCGCCGCTACTTCCGCGACTCGACCTGGGACGTGCGTCCCGCGCGCGATCTGCAGGAGCTGTGCCTGGCGCTGGAGGAGGCGCGCGAGGCGCTGTGGGGCGAGCTCGGGCGCCAGCCGACGGTCGCCGACCTGGCCGCTCGGCTCGAACGGCAGCCGGAGGAGATCGTCGAGGCGCTGCAGGCGACCGAGGGGCGCTCGATCCGCTCGCTCGACGCGCCGGTGCACGACGAGGAGAACGACTCCGCGTCGGCGGGCGATCTGATCGGTGCCGACGACGAGGAGTTCGAGCGCGTCGAGGCGGGTGTGACGCTCGAGCGCCTGACCGGGATCCTCGACGACCGCGCCCGCGAGATCCTGCGCCTGCGCTTCGCCGAAGACCTGCTGCAGTCCGAGATCGCCGAGGTCGTCGGCTGCTCGCAGATGCACATCTCGCGCATCATCCGCTCGTCGCTGGAGAAGCTCTACGCCTACGGATCGGGAAAGGAAGTGGCCGAATGAGCGCTGTTCTCGAGGTTCCCCAACCGACTGAGCCGGCGACGCCCATCGCTCCGCCGGAGCCGGTCACGCCGGCCGTGCCGCAGGAGCCGGTCGTGCCCGCCGACCCGACGCCCGACCGCGAGACGCCCACGGTCCCCGACGACCCGCCCACGCCCGAGCCCGACGAAACCTAAACCCCACCTAAGGGGCCAGACCCCTTAGGTTCCCTTTAGGTCGCTTTCGGCCACGCAGGCCGGTTCTCGCCGCGGGTCGCCGCCTAAAGGCGAGATAAGGGGCCAGACCCTTTAGGTGGGGTTTAGGCGGCGATTGATTCGACTCGGGGCGAGTCCTCGAGGCCCTCGATGAGGTCCAGCACCGCCCGCTCGATGCGTGGGTGGTGGGTGGGGAGCGAACCCGGCTCGGCGTCGAGCGCGTCCGCGAGCACGTTCGCGTCCAGGACCAGGCCGCCCTCGTAGGCGTCGAACACGCGCGGGTCGATGTAGGACGCGCGGCAGACCGCGGGCGTGTTGCCCAGGTAGTACGCGGTCTCCTTGATCGCGCGGGTGATGGCGCGCTTGCGGGAGGTCGGCGTGCTGTGGGCGGGGCCGGAGACCGCGAGTGCCAGCGCCGCGATCACCGTCGCGCTCCAGGTCCGGAAGTCCTTGGCGGAGAAGTCGTCGCCGGTCTTCTCCTTCAGGTAGTCGTTGATGTCGTCCGAGCGCAGGTCCGACCAGCCGCGGCCCGTCTTGTAGGCGAGCAGTTCCGGCCCGCCGCCGCGACGGCGCTTGAGCGAGCCCACGATGTCCAGCGCGAGCGGGTCCACGACGCCCTGGATGCGCCGCTGGCCGCTCTTGGCCGGGTAGTCGAAGACCATCTGGCCGTCCTCGATCTTCACGTGTTCCTTGCGGATCGTGGCCAGCCCGAAGGACAGCGTGTACTCCTCGGTGCCGATGCGGAAGAAGCCGCGATCCAGCAGCCGCACCGCGCAGGCCAGGACGCGGTCGCGGGTGAGGGCGTCCGTCGCGGCGAGATCGGCCTCGACCTGCTCACGCAGACGCGGCAGCGCCTTCGCGAAGCGGGTCATGTCCTCGAACTTCTCTGCGTCGCGCCGGGCGCGCCAGGCCTCGTGGTAGCGGTACTGCTTGCGGCCTGCGGCGTCGATCCCCGTCGCCTGGAGGTGCCCGTTCGGGTACGGGCAGATCCAGACGTCCTTCCAGGCGGGTGGGATGCCCAGCTCGCGGATGCGCTCGACGACGTCGCGCTCCTCGACCCGCTCGCCCTGATCGTCGAAGTACGCGAACGCGCTGCCCGCCCGCCGGCGGGTGATTCCGGGCCCTGAGCAGTCGGCGCGTCGCAGTCGCATGCTCCACCCTCCCCTGGGCCCGCGCGGTTTAGGCTTGCGCGCGTGACGAGGTTCTCATTCGAGACAGTCGTCCGTGGCGCGTCCGCGGTCGTGCAGCTGCGCGGGGAGCTGGACCTGCTCGCGACCTCCGCGCTGGAGCCGGAGCTGACGCGGCTGGCCGAGGAGCCGGGCGTCGACATCGTCGCGCTGGACCTGCGCTCGCTCGACTTCCTGGACTCGAGCGGCCTGCGCTCGGTCATGGCCGCGGAGCGGATGCTCGAGTCCAACGAGCGCCGGCTGGTGCTCGTGCGCGGGCCGTCGCTCGTTCAGCGCGTCTTCGAGCTGACGCGCATGACCGAGCGACTGGAGTTCGTGGACTCCCTGAGTTAGGAGACGTACTCCGCGAGGTGCTCGCCGGTGACGGTGGAACGCGCGGCGACGAGGTCGGCGGGTGCGCCCTCGAAGACGATCCGGCCGCCGTCGGCGCCGGCACCGGGGCCGAGGTCGATGATCCAGTCGGCGTGCGCCATGACCGCCTGGTGGTGCTCGATGACGATCACCGACTTGCCGGAGTCCACCAGCCGGTCGAGCAGGCCGAGCAGCTGCTCGACGTTCGCGAGATGCAGGCCGGACGTCGGCTCGTCGAGGACGTAGACGCCGCCCTTCTCGCCGAGGTGGGTCGCGAGCTTGAGCCGCTGGCGCTCGCCGCCGGACAGCGTCGGGAGCGGCTGGCCGAGGCTGACGTAGCCGAGCCCGACGTCGACGAGCCGGGCGAGGATCTTGTGCGCGGCCGGCACCTTCGCCTCACCGGCGCTGAAGAACGCCTCGGCCTCGGTCACCGACATCGCGAGCACCTCGCTGATGTCCTTGCCGCCGAACGTGTACTCGAGGACCTCGGCGCCGAAGCGCTTGCCCTCGCACTCCTCGCAGGGGGTGGCGACGCCGGCCATGATCCCCAGGTCCGTGTAGATGACGCCGGCGCCGTTGCAGTTCGGGCAGGCGCCTTCGGAGTTGGCGCTGAACAGGGCCGGCTTGACGCCGTTGGCCTTCGCGAACGCCTTGCGGATCGGATCCAGCAGCCCCGTGTAGGTCGCCGGGTTGCTGCGGCGCGAGCCCTTGATCGCGCCCTGGTCGACCGTCACGACGCCGTCGCGCCCGGACACCGAGCCGCGGATCAGCGAGCTCTTGCCCGAGCCGGCCACGCCGGTGAGCACGCTGAGCACGCCGAGCGGGATGTCGACGTCGACGTCCTGCAGGTTGTTGGTGTCCGCGCCGCGGATCTCGAGCTTGCCGGACGGCGTGCGCACCGAGTCCTTGAGCTTCGCCCGGTCGTCGAGATGGCGGCCGGTGATCGTGTCGGTCTCACGCAGCGCTTCGACCGTGCCTTCGAACGTCACCTCGCCACCTTCGGAGCCGGCGCGGGGCCCGAGGTCGACGACGTGGTCGGCGATCGCGATCACCTCCGGCTTGTGCTCCACCACCAGCACGGTGTTGCCCTTGTCGCGCAGCTGCAGCAGCAGTTCGTTCATCCGCTGGATGTCGTGCGGGTGCAGGCCGATCGTCGGCTCGTCGAAGACGTAGGTGACGTCGGTGAGGCTCGAGCCGAGGTGGCGGATCATCCGCGTCCGCTGCGCCTCGCCGCCGGACAGCGTGCCCGACGGGCGGTTGAGCGAGAGGTAGCCGAGCCCGATCTCCACGAACGAGTCGAGCGTCTCGCGCAGCGCCACGAGCAGCGGGGCGACCGACGGTTCGTCCAGGCTCTGGACCCACTGGGCGAGATCGCGGATCTCCATCGCGGAGACGTCGGCGATCGAGACGCCGTCGATCTTCGACGTCCGGGCCGCCTCGCTGAGCCGGGTGCCATCGCACTCCGGGCAGGTGGTGAAGACCACCGCCCGCTCGACGAAGGCGCGGATGTGCGGCTGCATCGCGTCGACGTCCTTGGCGAGCATCGACTTCTGGATCGACGGGATCAGACCCGAGTACGTCAGGTTGATGCCCTCGACCTTGATCTTCGTCGGCTCCTTGTAGAGCAGGTCGTGGAGCTCGCGCTTGTTGTACTTCTTGATCGGCTTGTCCGGGTCGAAGAAACCGCAGCCGCGGAAGATCCGGCCGTACCAGCCTTCCATGCTGTAGCCGGGGATCGTGAGCGCGCCCTCGTTGAGCGACTTGCTGTCGTCGTAGAGCGCGGAGAGGTCGAAGTCCGAGACGGAGCCACGGCCCTCGCAGCGCGGGCACATGCCACCGACGCGGCTGAAGGCGGCGCTCTTGGTGATGGTCTTGTCGCCGCGCTCGACCGTGATCCCGCCGCTGCCGTGCGCGGAGGCGACGTTGAAGGAGTACGCGCCGGGCGAGCCGATGTGCGGTTTGGCGAGCCGGCTGTAGAGGATCCGCAGCATCGCGTCGGCGTCGGTGACGGTGCCGACGGTCGAGCGCGGGTTGGACCCCATCCGCTCCTGGTCGACGCTGATCGCCGTGGTGATCCCGTCGAGCACGTCGACGTCGGGCCGCGCGAGCGTCGGCATGAAGCCCTGCACGAACGTGCTGTAGGTCTCGTTGATCAGCCGCTGGGACTCCGCGGCGATCGTGCCGAACACGAGCGAGCTCTTGCCCGAGCCTGAGACGCCGGTGAAGACCGTCAGCCGGCGCTTGGGGATCTCGACGCTGACGTTCTTGAGGTTGTTCACCCGCGCGCCGTGCACCCTGATCAAGTCGTGCGTGTCGGCGGCGTGCAGCGCTAGAGACTCCGTGTCCGTGCTCGTGGCCATACCTTCAACCTAGCTGCGGCCGCACGACCGCGCTTCTCGATTTCTGCTCGGTCTCGGCTAGGAGACCTTCTCGCGCTCCGAAGACGACTTGGCGCTCTTGCGCTTGGGCTTGTCGTCGTCATCGGTGCGGACCGCGGCGAGGCTCGCCTCGAGCGCGGCCATGAGGTCGGGCACCTTGGCCGGGGCGGGCGCCTCGGGCGCGGCGGTGATCTCCTCGCCCGCGGCCTTGCGCTCGATCAGCTCGAGCACCTGCTCGCGGTACTGGTCCTTGTACTTCTCGGGCTCGAACTCGCCGCTGAGCGACTCGATCAGCTGCTGCGCCATCGCGACCTCGCGGTCGGAGACCTTCAGCTCATCGGCGGCGGGGAGGCCGTCGAGGTCGTCCTTGGGCACGACCTCGTCGGAGAAGATCATCGTCTCCATCATCAGGACGGAGCCGTCACGGTCCGGCCGGATCGCGACGAGCTGCTCCTTGGAGCGCAGGATCACGCGGGCGATCGCGACGCGGCCCGACTCGCGCATGGCGTTCAGCAGCAGCCCGTAGGCCTTCGCGGCGCCCTTGTCGGGGACGAGGTAGTACGGGTGGTCGTAGTAGACCGGATCGATGTCGGCGAGGTCCACGAAGTCCTCGATGTCGATCGTGCGCGACTTCTCCGGCTCGAGCGTCTCCAGCTCGTCCGGGCTGATCAGGACGTAGTGGTCCTTGGTCAGCTCATAGCCCTTGACGAGGTTCTCGTACGGGACTTCCTCGCCGGTGATCGAGTCCACCCGCTTCTGGGCGATCCGGCTCCCGGTCTCCCCGTTGAGCTGGTGGAACCGCACCGTCTTCTTGGACACCGCGGAGTAGAGCTTGATGGGGACGTTGACGAGTCCGAAGGAGATCGCTCCACTCCACATTGATCGCGCCATCGGTCCATTCTGACGGGTCGAGAGGACGGGTGGCGCATGAAGGCTTGCGGTAGCGGGGACTCGAAAGGAAATATGAACCGGATTTCTGCCTTCATCGTCGTCGTCGCCGTAGCCCTCGTCGCAGCGGGCTGCGGCGGTTCCGATACGGACGAGTTCAACGACGGGGTCAAGAAGGCGCAGCAGCCCATGGACCAGGCCGCGAAGAACGCCGACAACGCCGACCCCGGGCAGATGGATCGGTATGCGCAGGCGATGGACGACACCGTTGCTCGGTTGCGCGAGCTCGATGCGCCCGACGAGGCGCAGGACGAGTACGACGCGTTCATCAAGGAGATCGAAGCCGGCGCGGACGCGGCACGCGACACGAGCTCGGCGGCGAGAAGTGGCGACAAGGAGGCGTTCGCGGAGGCCATCGCGCAATTGGAACAGCACTTCAAAGCGATCAGCGAGAAAGCCGAGGCGGTCGGTACCGCCGTGGGCTAGGGCTCTTCGGGTGCGACGACCTCGGCGGGGTCGATGTCGTCGCGCAGGCCCTTGTAGACAGGGTGACGCAGGGTTCCGGCGTCGGTCATGTCGCCGTAGTCGACGCTGGCGACGAGCGTGGGCTCGATGAAGTGGGTGGCCTTCTCGGGCTGGGTGCCGGTGAACGGGCTCGTCTCGCGCGCGAGCGGGTCCACGATGCCCTGCAGCCGCTTGAGCTCGGCCTCGTTGAAGCCCGTGCCGACCTTGCCCGCGTAGCGCAGCTCGCCGTCGTCGGTGGTGAAGCCGATCACGAGCGCGCCGATCTTGCCCAGGCGGCCCCCGTCGCCGCCCACCCACCCGGCGACGACCACGTCGGTGTTGCGGACGTTCTTGACCTTCACCCAGCCCTGGGAGCGGCGGCCGGGGAGGTACGTGGAGTCGCGGCGCTTGGCGACGAGGCCCTCCAGGCCCTGCGCCTTGGAGGCTTCGAGCAGCGCGGCGCCGTTGCCGACGTGATGCGCCGGCGCCTGCCAGGTCGGCCCGGTCAGCTCGAGCTCGGCGAGGTGCTTGCGCCGCTCGTCGTAGGTCAGCTCCATCAGCGAGTGGCCGTCGAGCCAGAGCAGGTCGAAGATCATGTAGACGACGGGCTCGGACTGGCTCAGGCGCCGGACCATCCCCTCCGAGGTGAGGTGCATGCGCCGCTGCAGGCGCTGGAAGCTCGGGCGGCCATCGGCGTCCAGGGCGACCACCTCGCCGTCGAGGATCGCCTCGTGGGTCCCGAGAGCGCGGCCGAGGGGGCGCAGTTCCGGGTAGCGCGCCGTGATGTTGTTGGCGTTGCGGCTCTCGAGCTTGAGCCGGCCGCCCTCCGCATAGCCGATCGCGCGCACGCCGTCCCACTTGATCTCGTACGCCCAGTTCTCGCCCACGGGCAGCTTGCCGATGCGGGCCAGCATCGGCGCGACCCGCTGCGGCATCGGCTCGGAGTCCGGGTCCTCCGGCGGGTCCATCCGGTGGATCATCCAGTTCTTGCCGCCGGTCTTGAACAGCACGTACTTGCCGCGCACGCGTTCGCCGTGGAAGACGACCATGACCTCGGCGTCGCGCCATTTCTCGACCTCGAACGTGCCGCGATCGAAGATCTTCATCGTGCCCGCGCCGTAGTGGCCGGCGGGGATCTCGCCGTGGAAGTCGAGGTACTCGAGCGGGTGATCCTCGGTCCTCACCGCCAGGTTGTTGCGCTTCGGGTCGGTCGGGATGCCCTTCGGAACCGCCCAGCTGGCCAGCGTTCCCTCGTGCTCGAGGCGCAGGTCCCAGTGCATCGCGCGGGCGGAGTGCTCCTGTACGACGAAGCGCAGCTCGCCCTCGCGCGGGGCCCGCTCTCCCGCCGGTTCGGGGGTCTCATCGAAGTCGCGTTTGGCCCTATAGGCGTCGAGGCCGTCGGCCATCCGTTCACCAATACCCGGTGAGTGACGTTAGTCGACTCGGAAGGTGGGTATCGTGCACGGCCGTATGGATGCCAATCCCATCGTGCTGGACGAGAGCGTCGAAGATGTTGTCGTCGTTGTCGTCGAGGGAGAGCACGACATCTACACCGCGCCGACCCTGCGCGAGCGTCTCGATGAGGCCCTTGGCCGGGGCGGCGGCATCGTCGTCGATCTCACGGCCGCCACCTTCGTCGACTCCTCCGTGCTCGGCGCGCTGCTCGATGCGCGGCGACGCGCGATCGAAGCCGGCCAGGGTTACGTGGTCTGCGTCGGCGACAGCGTGGAGCCGGGGGTCCAGCGGATCCTCGACATCACCGGTCTGGTACCGGTCCTGCCGGTGCTGCAGGGTCGCGAGGAGGCCATCCAGGCCGCCCGCTCCACCAACGGCGCCGGCGAATGACCGTCCCCGCGCCGGAGGTCCTGCTGACCATGCCGGCGCGTCCGGAAGGTGTCGGCGTCGTGCGCCAGGCCCTCGCGGGCATGGCCGACGCCCTGGACTTCGACGCCTCCGTCCTGGCCGACATGAAGATGGCCGTCACCGAGGCGTGCACGAACGTTGTGGTGCATGCTTACGACGAGGACGCGGGCATGCTCGAGGTCGAGATGCTGGCCGACGAGACGGGCCTGACGATCGTGGTCCGCGACCACGGCGCGGGCATCCAGCCGCGCCCGGCGCGCGCCGAACCGCCGGCGCTCGGGCTCGGCCTGCCGCTGATCGCCGCGCTGTCTGACGCGTTCGAGCTCAAGGGCTCGGCGGGGCAGGGCACCGAGGTGCGGATGACCTTCTCTTACGCGCGCACCGGTGACCCGGCGCGGGCGAATCCGGTCACGGGGAACGTCGGCGCCGATGGGCGCTGGGACCCGGACGCGGACGCACCCTCGCCCTAGTCCGCGAGGGACGAACAGGAAGCATTGAGAGAGGGGGCGGTTTCGGTGCGCCCTCCGGGTCTGGCTGCCGCCGTCCGCCCAGTGGCCGATCACCCCGCCCATGGCAACGTGGCGCGTGGGATGGTGAGCGAGCGTCGACTTTCGTGAGCAGAGCGCGAGAAACTCGACGCTCGCGTCGCGAGCGCGAACCGGATCGAGCACACGTTCAGGCCGGTAACCGCGCACGGTCGACCGCGGCGACCGGGCGCCGAGCGGCGGACGACGGCAGGGAGCAACGGAGGGTGCGCCACTCCCCCTCCCTCAATGCATGCTGTTCGTCCCTACGCCGCCTGCCGCAACGCGGCCAACTCGCGCATCCGCCCAAGACGACCCAGCGCCTTGGACTCGATCTGCCGCACCCGCTCAGGCGTGATGCCGAGCTGCCGGCCGATCTCGCGCAGTGGGGTCGGCTCGCCGCCGTCGATGCCGTAGCGCAGCGCCACCACGGTCCGCTCGCGGTCAGGCAATTCCTGGAGCGCCCGCTTGAGCGTCTCCTCACGCAGGGACACGTGGACGACGTCCTCGGGCGCCGGCCCGTCGGACGGCAGGAGGTCGCCGAACGCGGCGTCCTCGCCCTCGCCGAGCGGACGGTCGAGTGAGGTGACGGTGCGCGCGGCGTCGCGCAACGCGGTCAGGTCCTCGACGGTGATCTCGGCCTCTTTGGCGATCTCCTCGTCGGTGGGCGCGCGGTCGAGCTTGAGCGACAGCGCGTTCTCCGCGCGCGCGACCTTGCGTTGCGTGCGCACGAGGTTGATCGGCAGCTTGATCGTGCGGGCCTTGGCGTCCATCCCGCGCTCGACGGCCTGGCGAATCCACCAGGTCGCGTAGGTGGAGAAGCGGTAGCCGCGGCGCCAGTCGAACTTCTCGACCGCGCGGATCAGCCCGAGGATGCCTTCCTGGATCAGATCCAGGAGCGTCAGCTCGGAGCCCTGGTACTTCTTCGCGATCGAGACGACCAGGCGCAGGTTCGCGTTGATCATGCGGTCCTTGGCCCGCAGATCACCGCGTTCGATGCGCTTGGCGAGGTCGATCTCCTCCGCAGGGGTCAGCAGCCGGTGGCGGCCGATCTCGTTGAGGAACAGCTGCAGCGTGTCTGTCGTAACGGTGGCGAATGCGGCATCGTCGATCGGCGACTCCACGGCGTTCTCGCGCGTGCAGTCGTCGCGAAGCTCGATATGGCGGGCATGCAACTGCTCATAGAGGGCGCTGAGTTCCTCGTCCTCGAGCTCCAGGGCCTGAACGAGCTCGTCAACCTCCTTCAGGTCGACGCAGCCGCGTTCCTCCCCTCGGTCGATGAGGGCCGCAAACGGCCCGGTGTACGCGTCACGCTCCTGTGCCATGGCTGCCTTCTTGACTCACCGCTCTAGGGCCTGAATAAACCAGCCAGAAATTGGAGTGCCCTCCGCTTCCCGTTGTTTCCGACCACGTCTGGAATCCGACCTTCACGGGTAGCCCAAGGTCGTGAGAGGAGCTGTGATCCCAATGTCCCGGACGCCTGACATGGTTCGCCTGTTGGACGTAGACCCCGATCTGGGGCTTCTGCTCAACGATTCCAGGCGCGACCAAGCCGAGCGCGAGCTCGTCGTAAGAACCCACAAGCTGCCCGTGGGTCCGTGGGACGTATCCCGCCTCGCGGGAGCGACCGCTGACCACGTGGGGCTTTTGATCATCGACGGCATCCTCTCACGTGAGCTCGTCGTTGCGGACCACGTGAGCGCCGAACTGCTCGGCCCGGGCGATCTCGTTCGCCCGTGGCAGCCCGCCAGCCGGACCGGGCTGCTGCCCGTCGACGCGGTCTGGACCGTGCTCTCGCCGCTGACCGTGGCAGTGCTCGATCGCCGCTTCGCGGCCGAGATGACCCGGTATCCCGAGATCACGGCGTCGCTCTTCGATCGGCTGAGCGAACGCTCGCTGCGGCTGGCGACGACGCAGGCGATCTCCCAGCTCACGCGCGTGGACCGGCGCTTGAAGGCGTTGTTCTGGCACCTCGCCGAGCGCTGGGGCAGGGTCTCCGGCGATGGCGTCATCGTCCCGCTCGCGCTCACCCATCGCATTCTGGGCCAGTTGGTCGGCGCGCGTCGCCCGACCGTCTCGACGGCGTTGTCCGAGCTCGCCGAACGAGAAGAGCTGACCCGCCGGCCCGACGGCTCGTGGTTGTTGCGCGGTGACCCGCCTGACGCCGAATCATTGGCGCGCAGGCCAGGTCCAGCGGGGCAGTCCGCGCGCCCGCAGGACCTGATGCGCCCAGCGCGGAGGTTCGAGCGCGAACAGTCCGAGCCTGAGGTCGTGACGGCGATCGAGCGGTTGCGCGAGGCGTTGGAGCCGGGACAGCTGCGCGAGCTGCTCGATCGGCGTCGCACCGAGCCCGACGGCGACCCGAACGCCGCCTGATCCGCCTCCCGGTGCGGTGCGGTGAGGCGTAGGCTCCATTAACCGGTGAGTTCGGAGCCTGCCCTCTCCGCAGCATTCGACGTCGAGCCGATCCTCGACGTCCTCCCGGTGCCGACGATCCTCGTCGAGCCCGGCACGGCCCGGATCCTCTACGCCAACGCCGCGGCCCACCGCCTCGCCGGCGGGACGCTCAGGCTGGGGGTGCCCGCAGAGGGATATTCACGCGCGTACGGGCTCTTCGACGCCTCCGGACGCCCGCTCGCGGCCGACGAGATGCCGGCCGTCCGCGTGGCCCGGGGCGAGCGCGTCGAGCATGTCCCGGTCGACTGGGAGACGCCCGACGGGCTGCGGACCGTGGTCGTCTCGGGCTCGATCATCGCGTCCGCCGACGGACGCCGGATCGGCGTGGTGACGTTCGAGGACGTAACCGCCCTGGAGGGTGCGCGGCGCCGGTCCTCGCTGCTCGCCGACGAGTTGCGGGTGATGCTCGACAACGTCGCCGACGCGATCACCGTGCAGTCGCCCGCCCACAAGCTGATCTACGCCAACGAGGCGGCGACGCGCTACTACGGCATCCCGCGCGGCCACGCGCTGGACACGTTCGACGCCGCCTCCTACCTGCGGCGCTTCGACGCGACGGACGAGCTCGGGCGACCGCTGGACCTCGCCCGCCTCCCCGGCCGGCTCGCGCTGGCGGGGCTCAAGCCCGAACCGGTCACGATCCGCTCGCGCGAGCTCGCCACGGGCGAGGTCCGCTGGGCACGGATCAAGGCGACCGCGGTCCATGACCCCGACGGTGGCGTGCGGCTGGCGATCAGCGTCATCGAGGACATCACCGAGCTCAAGCGCTCCGAGGAGGCGCAGCGCTTCCTCGCCGAGGCGTCGCGGCGTCTGAGCGGCTCCTCGCTGGACTACGAGCGCACGCTCGCGGCGGTGACCGAGCTCGCGGTGCCGTTCCTGGCCGACCGCGTCGTCGTCGACCTGGTCGACGATGACGAGGGCGGCGCGACGCCCGAGTCCGAGGAGGTCATGCGGACCGGCGCGGCGTGGCTGGAACCGGCGCGGATGATCGTGCCGATGACCGCGGGGCGCGTGATCGGGACGGTCACGCTGTCGGTCGCCGACCGGGTCTATGACTCCGCGGACGTGCTCGTCGCCGAGGACTTCGGTCTGCGCGCGGGTGCGGCGGTGGAGAACGCGCGGCTCTATCGCGCGGCCTCGCAGATCGCGCGGGCGTTGCAGACCTCGCTGCTCCCGCCCCACCTGCCGAGCGTGCCGGGCGGGCAGCTGGCGGCGGCGTTCCATCCCGCCGGCCTGGGTCTCGAGGTCGGCGGCGACTTCTACGACGTCTTCACCACCGGCGAAGGCCAGTGGTACCTCGTCATCGGCGACGTCTCGGGCAAGGGCGCCGAGGCGGCGGCGGTGACCGCGCTGGCCCGGTACACGCTGCGCACCGCGGCCGCGCGCCGGCGCTCACCGGCGGAGATCCTGCGCTGGGTGGGCGAGGCGATGCTCGACCAGGCCGCGGCCGGCGGGCGCTACTGCACGATCGCCTGCGCGCTGGTCGAGCTGGGAACGTCGCCGCCGCGGCTGACCGTGGCCTGCGGCGGCCACCCGCGGCCGGTGCTGCGCCGCGCGGACGGCACCGTCGAGGCCGTGGGCAGCTACGGGACGCTGCTCGGCCTCGTCGCCGACCCGGAACTGCACGACCGCGAGACCGAGCTGCGGCCGGGCGACACGCTGGTGCTCTATACCGACGGGCTCACGGAGGCGGGCGCTCCGCGGGCGACGTGGGGCTTCCCCGAGCTCGAAGCCGCGGTGCGCGCCGCGCCCGTCGACGGACCGGAGAGCCTGGTCACGAGCCTCGTGGCGACCGCGCTCGGAGATCGCGCCAGCCCGCGCGACGATCTCGCGATCCTCGCCCTGAAGCTGCTCTAGTCCGTCGTCGTTGTCGTCCTGACCTCCGCCGTCGGCCACGGCGCCTGTCTGCTGCGGCAATCCCTTCGCAGGCGTATCATCGCGGGTGGGCGGCTGCTCCTCGGGATAACCGATAGGTCAACCACGCCCGTCGGGCGTGATCTCCGATGCAGTTCAGCTTCCAGTTCCCACCCGCCGATGACGCGCCCGCGCAGGCCCGCGCGGCGCTTGAGGTGTTCGATCAGATCCTCTCGCCCGAGGTGCTGGAGGACGTGCAGCTGGTCGTCTCCGAGCTGGTGACCAACTCGGTGAAGTTCGGCCCCAAGCGGCCGATCACGCTGGCGCTGTCGGTCAGCACCGAGGGCATCGTCAGCGGCGAGGTGATCGACCAGGGCGACGGCGAGCGCGCGAAGATCGAGATGACGCCCGAGCCGACCGTCGAGGGCGGCTGGGGGCTGCACCTCGTCGACCAGGTCGCGACGAAGTGGGGCGTGCGCGAGGGCTCGACCCACGTGTGGTTCGAGATCGGCCCCCGCCGCCGGGCGAGATAAGCCGGCTAGCCGGAGTGCTCGGCGACCGTTCGCAGCCGCTCGAGCGCCCGCCGGATCAAGCGGGAGACGTGCATCTGCGAGACACCCACCCGCTCGGCGATCTCCGCCTGCGTCATGTCCTCCACGAAGCGGAGGTGCAGGACGATGCGGTCGCGCGGCGGGAGCGCCTGCAGCGTCGGCGCGATCGTGGCCCCGTACTCGACGAGTTCGAAGCGCTCGTCCTCGACGCCGATCGACTCGGCGTAGGTCTCACCGTCACCCTCGTCGCCGAAGCGGTAGGACTCAAGCGACACGGCGTCGTAGGCCGACGCCGCCTCCATCGCCTCGAGCACCTGCTCGGTCGTGAGGCCCGTGTGCGCGCTCACCTCGGCGGCGGACGGCGAGCGCCCGAGCCGGCGGGAGAGGTCCTTCATCGCGTTGTCGACCTGCATCACGCGCTCCTGCATCCCGCGCGGGACGTGCACCGCCCACCCGTTGTCGCGGAAATAGCGCTTGAGCTCGCCGAGCATCGTCGGCACCGCGTATGACGAGAACGCGGTCTCGCGCGCGGGATCGAAGCGGTCGATGGCCTTGATCAGCCCGAGTGTCGCGACCTGCACGAGGTCGTCGAGCGGCTCGTCCGAGCGCCGGTACCGGCGCGCCATGCGACGCGCGAGCGGAAGGAGCCGCTGGACCAGCTGTTCCCGCGCCGCCTGGTCACCGTGGCGGTGATAGCGGATCAGCAGGCGACGGTCCTCTTCTGACCGACTTGGACCGTCCTCGGGGCGTCCCGCAGGGACGGAGGTCATCGCGACAGCCTTCTCCTCTCGAGCCGCGACGCTTCGACCGGACGGGGGTCCGGAGGCTGCGACCGGCGAGGTAGCTTCGAGAGTATCCATAGCAGCGTCCGGTAGTGGTTTGAGCCGGACGCCTCCCGTGCCGGCCTCGGGGGCTCAGTAACCGTCCCGCGCTGCGTTCAAACCCGCAGAACGGTTTCATCGACGTTGCGGTGCTCTCGCCGCGCGAAACGTCTCCGCTCTGACGTTCTGGACGCTTTCAGGGGATATTGAGTTCGTGTTGGTTTGGAACGCAGAGTTGGCGGAGATATACGTGATGTCGCGCCGAACGGATGCCCTCCACTCTCCGGCTAGCGCGTCAAACCCTCCTCCTCAGTGAACGGGGCGCCTGGACCGGGCGCCCCGTTTGCGTTAAGGCCGCCCGCGGGCGGGTAGCCGAACACCTGATGACCCCAGATCCCCGTCCACCGATGCCAGGCCCCGATCCGCGGCCTCCGGTTCCGACCCCGGACCCGATGCCCTTGCCGCCGGATCCGAATCCGCGGCCCATCTGAGTGGCCGCTCGATGGCACGAGGGACCGCGGTGACGTGTCATGCTTCTTACGGCACCAATCGGGCCCCCGTGACGGTTAGGCTGCACTCCGCGAGGGGTACCAACTCGCCTGAAACCGAATGGGCAGCTACGCACAAACCCAGCTCCGAGCCGTTGCCGACGTGCAGCGGCTAGCCACAGACGTCAAGCTCACGCTCCCGGCCCGTCCGGAGAACGTGTCCGTGATCCGTCACGTGCTGGGGGCGTTCGCCGAGGCGCTGCGGCTCGACGACGAGCTCGTCGAGGACCTGCGCCTCGCGGTGACCGAGGCCTGTACAAATGTCGTACGCCATGCCTATCCAGCTGATCAAGCCGGCCCGGTCGAGATCTCGATCCAGCCGTTGGAGGAACACGTGAGCGTGATCGTGTCCGATCACGGGAGGGGCATCGGGACCAGCTCCGACACGACCGGGCCCGGTCTCGGCCTGCCGCTGATCGCGGCCATCGCCGATGCTGTCGACCTCCAGTCCGTCCCGGGCGGGGGCAGTCGTGTCGCCATGACGTTCTCCCGGCAGCGCCGTGGGGACGTCGCGTGATGGCGCACCCTGAGGGCGTCGACGCGCCGACGACCGTCTCGATCGCCGCCGGCCCGCTCGTGGGGCCGATCCTCCGCCGTGTCGTGGGGATGCTCGCCGCGCGCGCCGATCTCCCGCTCGACCGCCTGGACGACGCCGTCCTGGTCGCGGACCTGATCGCCGCCCGCGCGCCCGCGCACGTGCTGCACGGAACCGTCGACGTCGCGTTCGAGCCGGGTCCGCGCACGCTGTCGCTGCGCGTGGGCCCGCTGCGCCCCGGCGGTGGCGACGCGCTCGTGATCGACGCCGCGGTTCCGGGCGTGGGCAACGTGATCGAGCAGCTCGCCGACGAGCTACGCGTCGCACCAGAAGGTGAGCGCGAGTTCCTCCACGTCCGGCTGGAATACGCCGGTGCGCCGAACTAGACGTTTCGGCTGGATTCAAATTGGCCGTTGCGGGGGATGACCCTCGCGATGGCCATGGCTTTTTCAATTGAGGACCGGGTCGTGGACGATGAGACCCACGTCGTCGCAGTCACCGGGGAGATCGATCTCTTCACCGCCCCGGAGTTCAAACAGCGCGTCTCCGCACCGATCGATGCGGGCCGGACCCACGTGATCGTCGACCTGACGGAGACGTCGTTCATCGACTCCTCGTCGCTCGGGGTGCTGATCGGCGCCCACCGGCGGCTGCGGCGCCTGGAGGGGTCGCTCGTGATCGTCTGCTCCAACGACGCGATCGTCAAGACGTTCCGGATCACCGGGCTCGACAGCGTGTTCACGATCGTCTCCACGCTCGACGAGGCATTCGACGGCAATGCGGTGGGTGCTTAGCTAGCCTCCGGGAGCCGTGAGCACCGGCTCCCCCTCGCAAGACGCTCAGCACGACTTCAGCCGCGCCCGGCGCGCGCGGTTGCTGTCCGACGTCGCCCGGCGCCTGCGCGGCGAGCCCGACGACGTGGCGATGATCCTCCCGTTCGAGGAGGTCGTCGACGCGCTGGGGCGGGTCGGACAGGTCGATCGCGGCCTGCAGGTCGTCCAACTCGACGACATCGTCGGGACGGTCGACCGGGCCGCCGACTTCGACCGCGGCTTCCGCCCCACCACGCAGCGGCTGCGGTCGCGCTGGGAGCGGATCGCGGCCGCCCAGCGTCGCGGCGAGGCGATGCCGCCCGTCTCGCTCTTCAAGGTCGGCGACCTCTACTTCGTGCGCGACGGGCACCACCGCGTCTCGGTGGCCAAGTCCCAGGGCCGCGACGACATCGACGCCTACGTGACCGAGGTCACGACCAAGCTCAAGCTCTCGCACGACCTGCGCGTCTCCGAACTTCCGTTGAAGGACCACGAGCGGCTGTTCCGCGAGCGGGTGCCGCTGACGCCGCAGCAACGCGCGCGGATCTCCCTCTCCGATCCCTGGGATTTCGGCTGGCTGGCCGAGATGGTCGAGGCGTGGGGCTTCCGGATGATGCAGGAGCGCGGCCATTTCGCTGACCGCTACGAGGTCGCCAACCTCTGGTTCGAGCAGGAGTACGCGCCCGTCTCGGACATGCTCTCCGAGGGCGGGCTGACCGAGCCCGAGGAGACCGAGGCCGAGGCGTACATGCGCCTCGCGGGCCAGCGCTACCTGCTGTTGCGCACGCACGAGTGGTCCGACGAGATCGTCAATCGCCTGCGACGCGGCAACGACAAGAAGCGCCGGCGCCTGCCGCGGCGACGCCGGCGTGCGCGTTACTGACCCGCCCGCTTGGGTAGCCGAGTCGGTATGCGAACTGTCTTCTCCTTTGCGCTTGGCGCGGCCGCCGGAGCCGCAGCCGCGCGGCTCCTCACCCCCAGCAACGGCCGCAAGGCCGCGTCGGCGGCCTCCACCGTCGCCTCAGCCGCCTCCACGCAGGCGCACCACTCCGCCAACGCGATGAAGGGCGCCGCCCACGCCGTGACGCCCCATCGCCACGAGTGGATGGACGACATGACGCTCGCCGACCGCGTGCGCTCCGAGATCTTCCGCGACCACGAGGCGCCCAAGGGCGGCGTGTCGGTCGACGTCCAGTCCGGCGTCGCCTACCTGCGCGGCGAGGTGCCGGACGAGCAGTGGGTCGAGCGCTTCGGCAAGGCCGCGCGCAAGGTCACCGGCATCGACGGCGTCAAGAACCTCCTGCACACGCCGGGCACCCCGGCCCCGAGCGCCTAGTTCTTCACCTCACTTCACTTCATCGCGCGCGCCCGGGTGGCCGTTCCCGGGCCATGGCGCGAGCACGATGAGCAGCCGCGCGTCCGAGATCGCCTTGGCCGCGTGGCGCTCGTTGGGATCGAAGACGGCGGCGCTGCCGGCGGCGCCGGTCTGCCCGCCGAGCTCGACCTCCCCGTCGATCACCACGACGTAGGCGCGCTCGTGCACCTGGTGGTCCTGGAGCTCCTCCCCGGCCGGGAGGTTGATCAGGATCGACCGCGCTTCACCGCGCGCGGAGTGCAGGATCTTCGGCTGGTGCGGCTCGACTTCGAGGGTGCGCAGGTCCCAGTGCTCCATGGAGCGGCAGACTACGCCTGTTGGGCCTCTTCGCGGAGTCGCCCGATCGCCTGGCGGATGATCCGCGAGACATGCATCTGGCTGACGCCGATCCGCTCACCGATCTCCGCCTGCGTCAGATCCTCCGAGAACCGCAGCCGCAGCACCTCGCGCTCGCGCTCGGTCAGGACCCGCATCAGGTACGCGACGGTGGCCGCGTCCTCCGCCTCGCTGAAGCCCGTGTCCTCGACGCCGAACGACGCGCCGATCCCGTCACCGCTTTCGTCATCGTCGTCGCGAGGGCGATCGAGCGAGACGGCGCGGTAGGCGCCGGCCGCCTCGCGGGCCTCGAGGACCTGCTCGGTCGTCACGTCGAGGCGCTTGGCGAGCTCCGCCAGCGTCGGCATCCGCCCGAGCTCGCGCGACAGGGCTTCGGTCGTCGGCTCCAGCCGCACCGTGAGCTCCTGGAGGTCGCGCGGGACGCGCACCGACCAGCCCTTGTCGCGGAAGTGGCGCTTGAGCTCGCCGAGGATCGTCGGGACGGCGAAGCTCGAGAACGCGGTCGTGCGGGTCGGGTCGAAGCGATCGATCGCCTTCAGCAGGCCCAGCGACGCCACCTGGGTCAGGTCGTCGAGCGCTTCGCCGCCGCGGTGGTAGCGGCGCGCAAGTTGGCGCGCGAGCGGCAGGAAGCGCTGGACCAGCTGCTCGCGGGCCTGCTGATCCCCCGCGTGGGCACGCGTCAGCAGGTGGCGATCCGCTCGTGTCCGCGCGTCGCGGCCATCTGAGTCGGGAGGATATGCTCGCGGCGCGCTCGCGCCTGACGCAGGGTGTTCCAGATGCTCCAAGTTGTCCGGCTCTCGCGTTCGTCAGAAGGATTCGCGCCAGTGGTCTGGGGCGCGGTTCCATCCGGCGGGGGGCTGGGCCGGGACGGTTTCAGTGTAGAGGAGGTTCAGAAGATGACCAACACACCTGGCACGACGAATCTCCGCATCCTCTTGGCCAACGACGACGAGGACGAGCTGCGTGAACTCGCGCAGGTGCTCGAGTCGCTCGGGCACGAGGTGACCCCGTTCGCGGTCACGGTCAGCGAGGCGATCGAGCTGATCGCCCGCGAGGACCCGGACCTCGCCTTCGTGATCTTCGACGGCGACGACGCGCACGGCCTGGCGCTGATCTCCGAGACGGTCGAGTTCGCGTCGGGACCAGTGCTGGTCACGGTGCGCGAAGCCGAGAGCCAGCGAACCGTCGCCCAGGCCGCGGAGATGGGGATCGCGGGCTACGTGGACTCCTGGGCTCCGGACGACGTCCAGGGCGCCATCAACGTCGCGATGGCGCGTCATCGCGAGGAGCGGCGGCTGCTGGAGAAGGTCGATCAGCTCGAGTCCGCCCTGGAGCGGCGGGCGGTGATCGAGCGCGCCAAGGGAATCTTGATGGAGCGTCACTCGGTCGATGACCGGGCGTCGTTCGAGCTGCTGCGCGACCACGCGCGCGGCGGTGGGCGACGCGTGGTCGACGTGGCGCAGAGCGTGCTCGACGGGCACGCCCTGCTCCCATCGCGCTCAAGTCAGTAGCGCGACCAGCTCGTCAACGAGAGCTGTCGAGCCGGCCACGTGCCAGCGCGTCTCGCGCTGGATCGTGACCGCGGTTCCGCCCGCCTCGGTGACCAGCAGTGCGCCCGGGAGCCAGTCCCAGGGGTCGGTGTCGGGCTGGATCCAGCCGTCGAGCCGGCCGGCCGCGACCCAGGCGAGCTCGAGCGACCCGGGGCCGGCGTGGCGGATCAGGCCGGTGCGGTCCAGCAGCCGGTGGCCGACCGCGCGGACACCAGGTTTGACCAGTCGATCCTGGCGCAGGAACAGTGCGACGTGGGCGTGTTGCAGGGTGGGTGCCGCGCGGAGGCTGGAGCGCTCGCCATTGACGAACGCGCCCTCGCCGCGCGAGGCGGTGTGGAGTTCGGTGCCGTCGTAGACCGCGGTCGCCTTCGGACCCTGCTCGTCCTCGATGACGACGGCGCTGCACCAGGTGGCGATCCGCGAGGCGAACGCGACGGTGCCGTCGATGCCGTCGACGTACCAGCGTCGCGCCGTCGCGCCGGTGTGGTCGGAACCCTCTTCGCCGATCACGGCGTCGTCGGGACGGTGGGTCTGCAGGACGGCGACCGCGGCCGCTTCGGCGCGGCCGTCGGCGTCGGTGACGAGGTCGGCGCTGACGCTCTTCGCCCGCGCGCGCAGCGGGCCGTCGCGGGCGGCGCTGGCCGCGGCGAACGCCGCCTTGGCCGCAGCAACCGCGATTGACAGGTCGGATTGATCGCTCGGGGTCATGGGAAGCATGGGAGTACGGTTCGTCGTTCTAGAGAAGGGGCTGGACGTGATCGGAATTCTGATTGCTGTTCTACTTGCGGCACTCGTGTATGCACTCTGCGTTGCCCTTGGCCTTCCGGCGATCGTGGCCATCATCGCCGCGATCCTGGTCCTGCTCGCCGGCATCCCCAGCGGCGGGTACGGCCTCGGTAACCGGTGGGGTGGAAGGCGCGGCGTCTGACACGCTTCTCCGGTAAGGCGGCGGCCGTCACGGACGGCCGCCAAGCCGGGCCGTTTCTCGAGCTCGCTGATTTCAAGCGGGCTTTTTCGCGTTTTCGGGAGGACCAGATCACCGACAACGCGGCTGCACTGACGTACTACTCGCTGTTGTCGTTGTTCCCGGCGCTCCTGTTCTGCGCCGCGCTGCTGGGCACCTTCGGCCAGCAGGGGCTGATCGACCACGCGACGTCGTACCTGCGCGACGCGGGTGCGCCGCAGGACACGGTCGACGCGGTCAAGGGCGCCTTGTCCTCCGCGCAGGACCAGCGTGGCAAGGCCGTCGTCGCCCTGATCATCGGCCTCGTGATCTCTTTGAACGGCGCCTCGGGCGCGTTCGGCGCCGCGGGGCGCGCGCTGAACGTCATCTTCCGCGTCGAAGAGGGTCGCGGCTTCGTCCGGCGCAAGGCGACGGATCTCGCCTGGACCTTGTGCGTGATGGTGCTCGCGCTGATCACCATGGTGCTGATCTTCCTCGGCGGCGGGTTGGCGGCGGACGTGCTCGGCAAGATCGGGCTCGGCGACACCGGGGCGACGATCTGGCTCTACGTGCGCTGGCCCGCGGCGCTGGCCGTGACGATGACGATCTACGCGATCGTCTACTACGCCGCGCCGAACGTCGAAGTGCGGCATTTCCGCTGGATCTCGGCGGGTGCGGTTGTGGGCGTGGTCCTCTGGATCCTGGCGTCGGCGCTCTTCTTCGTCTACGTGTCGAACTTCTCGTCGTACTCGGCGACCTACGGGGCGTTCGCGGGTGCGGTGATCCTGATCGTGTGGCTGTGGGTCACGAACCTCGCGCTGCTCTTCGGGGCGGAGCTGAACGCCGTGATCGACCTCAGGCGGTCCCCGCACCTGTCGGAGACGTATGACGGGCCGGTGCTCCCGGCCAAGGAGCCGGCGGAGGCCTGAGCGTGACGCTCTGCGGGTGGCTGCAGAGCGCGTGGCGGCCGGGGCAGGAGCCGCACAGCTCGCGGTGCGGGGTCTGCGTGACCTCGTAGTGGTGGGTGAGGACGCCGTGGGCGAGGGTTGCGAGCGCGTCCGCCAGGTCAGGCGCGTCCTGGGCGGTGTAGAGCGTGGTGACCGGCTCGTCGGGGGTCTCGAGCAGGCAGTAGGCCACCTCGACCGCGGGGGCGCCGGCTCGTAGCGCGGCGAGCGCGTAGACGAGGCGCTGCGTCTCGTAGTTGCGGGCGATGTAGTCGGCGGCCGTGGTGTCCGGCGGCACGTGGTCGGTCTTGTAGTCGATGACCAGGTGGGTGCCGTCGACCTCTCTGGCGTGCACGTCGATGAATCCGCGCACGAGCGGGCCGGAGCCGTCGGGCTCGAGCGCGAAGGCGAACCAGGCCTCGCGGGTGACGTTGCCGGCGTGGGTGAGGCGCTCGCAGAGCGGGGAGTCGGCGAAGGCCTGGACGAACGCCTTGATGTCGGTCAGCTCGCTTTCGGTCAGCGTGACGCCCTCGTCGTCGGCGAGGGCCCTGATGACGTCGTCGTCCGGGGCCTTGGGCGCGTCGAAGTCGAGGTCCTCAAGGGCCTTGTGGACGATCGAGCCGCGTGTCCTGGGGTCGATGCCGGCGGTGACGACCTCCGGCTCGACCTCGGGCGGCGGCGGCGTGACGTCGGGTAGCCCGAGGACCCGGTTGAGGTAGAAGCGATAGCCGCACCTGCCGTAGTCGGTCAGCTGGGTGTAGCTGAGCCGCTGCGGGGCGGGGCGGGCGCGGGCGGGTCGCGGGGGAACGTAGGCGGGCTTGGCGGGGAGTGCGGTGGTGCCGGCGGCGGCGCGGGCGCGTGGGCTGGGCTCGAGCGCGCGCTCGGGGAGCACGGTGCCGAGCGTGGCGGGCGTGTTCAGGCGCGCCACGACGCGGGCCTGACGGCCGTCCCACTCGCGGGTGACGAGTTCGGCGTCGACGGGCGGAGCATCCGCCCCGGCGGCGCGGGCGCGGCGCGAGCCCGCGGGGCGCGCGCCCGCGACGGCCGCCGCGGCGCTC
>NZ_JAPDOD010000062.1 GCF_027587205.1 Solirubrobacter ginsenosidimutans | reverse complement strand
GCAGCTCCGAGAACATCAGGATCTCGTTGTCCTTGGCCCCCGCCTCCTGCATGCCCTTGCGCAACGCGTACGTCGACGCTCCCGCAAAGCCGTTGAGGAACACATTCAGGGCGTGCTGAAAGTCGAGATGGTCATACACCAGGTCGCTGGTCTCACGGCTCGGAAACCCGTCGACGTAGTCAAACGTCCCGAGCCGGCTCTCCACCTGCGGAGGCGTCGAGATAGACCGAAACGTCTCGGCGGAAACGGTCATTTGGTTACTCCCTGACGTAGAGGCTTAGCGCCCGTTCGGGGCGGAATGTCCGTTGGAGCTGGCCTCGAGCGGCTCGATCTCGCTCGGCCGCCAGGTCTTGTCAAAGAACGGCTGCAGTGGGTTGTAGAGCCGCAGGATCGGCCACCAGCCCTTGCCCGGAATCGTCTGGAGCCAGTTGTTGTCCTTGCCCTCGGGCGCAGTCGGCCCGAAGTAGAGATCGGTCGTACCGTCCGGGTTGGTCTCGACCGTGCCGGACTGGCTCCCGAGGCGCGGGAGGTGTTGATCGGTCTCGAGCATCGAACGCGTCTGGCGGTCGTACAAGATCACCGACCAGAAACGCGACTCGGGGATGTCGGCGGGAAGCGTCAGGCGATAGTTGCGGCCACCGTCGAGGTAGGCGCCGTCGCTGCCGCGCATCGCGTAGATGTACTGCGAGCCGATGCCGGTGAGGCGCATGCACATCGCCGGCGTGGCGCCGGTGGCCATGTAGAAGAAGTTGGTCCGCGAGTCGAGCTTGCGAGCACCGTCACTCTTGGCCAAAACCACCCCGCCGGGGGTGATCTGCGGGGGCGGGTCCAGGAACTGGTAGCCGCCGACGAACAGCGCACTCTGCCATTGGGAGCCCGGGTAGAACTCGAAGCCTTCCTCGGGCCGTGCGGCAAAGGTGACGGTGCGCGCCGTGGCGTTGCCCACCACGGCCGCGTCCTCGAGGATCTTGCGCATGCGCTCGTCGGGATCGAACAGCTTGCCGTGAACGATCCCGACCGCCGCGAGCAAACCCAGCAACTCCGGCTCGCCCGACTCAGGCGGCTCCTGCTGCACCAGCTCGTCGATCGTCTCCCAGAACCCGAAATCGTTCGCGAAGATGGTGTTGAACTCCAAGCCCGACGCCTCGACGAAGCGCGTCTCGGGCGCCGTCTGCGGCGCGCCGAGCGGTGTGCGCCCGGCCAGGAAGCTTCCGACGGCCGTGCCCTGCGCGCCCGGCACGTAGCGGGAGACCCGGAAGCCGTTACGGATGGCCTCGACCGGGACCGTCGGATCGTTGTCGACCATGAACGCCCGGCCGATCACCGTCACCCTCCGCGTGCGGGCATGGAAGACGTGGAAGCCGCTGTCGGGCAGCGGCCCGCGATACCCAGGCCCCACCAGCAGGTACTTCCCGCCCTCGCCGCGATCAGGTCCGGGCAGGCCGATGTCAGTGACCCACTGAAACCACATGTCATCGATCGTGCCGAGGATCCCCGACGGTACATCGACGGACGGCACGTCGAGCACCATCGGCCCATCCGACAGGTCGACGAACCCCCAGAAGTACACCGTGTCGCAGTTGCCGGTCAGGAACACAGACGCCGAATCCATCAGCTCCGAGAACAACAGGAACGTGTTGTCCTCGGCGCCCACCGACCGGAAACCACGCCGCGCCGCGACGAGCGAAGCCCCCGGTATCCCCCGGAGAAACGCCTGCACCCCGTGGACGAAGTCCAGGTTGTCGTACAGCAACGCGGCCGTCCGCTCAGACGGGGCGCCATCGTTGAACTCAAGCGTCCCCAGCCTTGACTGCACCGTATCGGGGGTGTGGATCGAGGCCTGCGAACCAGCCGTCGCACTCATCTGAGCCATCTCCTCTTGTCCACCGCCCGGCCGTCCGAGCAGCTCCAAAAACGCTATGTCGCGGGCCGTCCCGGCGCCTCATCCCGACTGGACGAAACGCACCCGAATCTCGCCCTGAGCGCAGGCCGCGACATCGGGACCGGGCGCAACAGGCCCGACGGCTCGATCTTCATCCCGTCACAGTCGCTTCCCGCCGTGTGATGTTCCGTCGTAGTCGTGATGCCCGCCCGGCATCGAGAGTCCCGAGACGTTCAGCGCCCACGCCGCCCCGTACGCTTCGAAGCCGGCAATCACCGGCGGCGGGAACGTCGGGTCCGTGAAGGCGCCGACCGCGGCCCCGAGGAAGCCCGGTGCGATGGTGAGGTCCCAGTAGACGGTCGAACCGCATTCTGGGCAGAAGTGATACGTGGCCCCCGCGCTGTCACAGGAGCGAAACTCGGATGGCTTCCCGCTCTCGCTGGGAAACGTCCACGTCGTCGATTCGCCTTCGATCGTCACGTGCTCGATCGGAAGTCGCGTTTGCACGCCGAACATGCTGCCCGTCCGCCTCTGGCACTCGTAGCACTGGCACAGGGACACACGCTCTGGGTCGGGTCCGTCGTAGGTGACGCTGAGCTTGCCGCAATTGCATGACGCCTTACGCGTGGCCATTGGCCCTCCGTTCTGATGTGCGTGTCTACGTCGACGCGACGACTGCTTCAGGTGTGTTGCGCAGTCCACGAGCGAGCTCGCTGTCGTCGCTCCGAACTGCGATCTCGGCCGTTGCGTCGCCGGTCCTGACGCGCACGACGACCGGGTGATCGCCGAGCCACTTGACCTCGTTGACGCCGGCCGCCTGCGGTTCGTCGACGCCGTCGATCGGGATCAGCTCGTTGCGGAACGGCATGGGCGCCTTCGTCCAGACGAAGACGTCCCGAACCCCGTGCCCGTACCCGCGGTGCCACTTCGGCCCGAGACCGTCGATCCCGCCGCCGGTGACCCGGATCGCTCCATGAAAGGCGCCCGGCCGACGCTTGACCCACGCTTGCGTGACAGCACGAGCGCGAGCAATGCGACGACGACGATGAGGTCGACGCCAAGGATGGCGAGCAGTGCGATGAGCATCGGGCACCTCGTGGTCGTGCGGCCGCGATAACGATGATCGATCGGTCTCGCGTCGGCATCATCCCGACGGGACGAAGCCCGCGAGGGGTTAGCTGGCCCGCGCGAGCTCGGTGACGATCGCCTGCAGGTCTTCGGGCCCGAGCAGGCCCTGCGCGAGGACCCCGCCGCCGGTCGACTCGATGGCTTCCGCCAGGTCGCGCGCCCACACGTGCTCGACGAGGATCATGCCCGCGGCCTGGCCCGGCTCCAGCTCGTCGCCCACGCCCTCGATCTCGCGTCGTGACACGCCGAGCGTCAGCGTGCCCGCCAGCGCCCGGAGCTCCTCGCTCTGGATGTCCATCGTCTGCAGTTCGCCCGTGCTCGGGTCCTTGCGCACGAACAGCACGTCGAGCACGCGCAGTGAACCGCTGGCCTCGATCGCCTCGATCTCGGTGATGATGCGGCCCTCGTAGGTGGCGTTCCCGGGGAAGCCAACGGCAATGAACTGGACGGGTCCGATGCTGGTCATACCGCGATGATCAGTCCGCCGGCGGCGCTGCGCATCCTCCCGAGTGGATGATCGTCGCCGGGCGATCCCGGCGACGATCGTGGTGGTGACTAGCGGCGGCGAGCGACGCGACGTGACGTGCGGCGCGCGACTCTGCGTGATCCGAACATACGGTCCTCCTGAGTGGTGGCTTGGCGGGCGGGCGAAGGGTTACGCTGTCTCGAGCGCGGCGAGCTCGTCGGCTTCCTCGCGCGTGACCAGTCCGACCTCGACCAGGTCGAGCGGGCTGATGAACGCGTCGCCGAGTCGAGATCCCCCTGCGCGAGCGACCGCGTCACGCAGGCCCACGGCCCAGTGGTGCTCGATCAGGATGAGCGCCGCCGCCGTGTCGTTCGGGATGTCTTCGAGGACGTCCCACGCATCCTCGTCGGTGAACACGCTCACCCCGTCGGCCGCCGCCTCGGCACCGGCTTCGGCGCCGGCGACGAATCCGTCCTCTCCTTCGATGCCGAGGCCGACCAGCGCGCCGACGACGCTGCCGAGCTCGATCGCCTCGTCCTTGGAGAGGTTGCTGAGGTGCGCCACCTCGAACTCGCCGTTGGCATCCTTGTGTACGGCAAGCGCATCGATGACGCGCACGGTGTCGCTCTCACGCAGACGTTCGAGCTCGGCGATGATCTCGCCGTGAAACTCGGGGTGATCGAAGCCGAGCACGATGAGTTGCACAGGTCCGATGGCCATTTCCATCTCCTCCGTTCGGTTGCGGGCATCGTGGCGCGGCAACGGGAGATCGGCGTCGTCCCGATTGGATGAACCTGGTCACTTCGCCGGCGCCTTCGCACCCTCGTCGAGCCAATGCTGTGCCTCGCGGTAGGCCGCATCGGATGAGTCGCCGATCACGTCCGTCGCAGGGAACACCTTGACTTCGGCGTCGAGGTGCTCGCGCCCCGTCCGCCGGAGCTGCTTGACCAGCTCGGGTGCCGTGCCGCTGAGGATCAGGCGGCCATCGACCTCGGCCAGCCGCCCGGCGTAGCCATCGAGCACGACCAGCGAGGACGCGCCGAGCTGCGTGCGGCCGCGCAGGCGCAGCACGACCACGGGCCGCTCCGCGCCGGCGGTCTCGGGAAGCCGCGCGGCCAGGGTCTTGGCCCCGGCGTAATACAGACTGCCGTAGACGTCGAGCAGGGTCACGGCGTGGCTCGGAAGCCGCGCGGGCACGTCGGCCTCGGCGAAGCGCCCGTCGTCGCGCGGCTGCAACCGGACGACCTTGAGGTCCATCGCCTCGCGATTGAGTTGCAGCAGCAGCGAGAGCGCGACGCCGATGCCGACGGCCGCGGCCACGGGCAGGAAGATCGTCGCCACGACCGTCACGCCGAAGGCGATCTGCGAGCTGCGGCCGGTGCGCAGGATCGTTCCGATCGCACCGCTGCGCAGCGAGCCGGCCGCGGCGTAGATCAGCACCGCCGCGAGCGTTGGCATCACGACCCGGCCGACGATCCCCGAGAAGACGACCAGGATCGCAAGCATCCACAGACCCGAGAAGATGGACGCCCAGCGCCCGCGCGCGCCGGCGGCGACGTTGAGTGACGTCTGCCCCACCGACCCGCCCACCGGCTGCCCGCGGAACAGCCCGGAGGCGACATTGCCGACGCCCTGGGCGATGAAGTCGCGGTTCGCGTCCGACGCGCCGCCGTCGCGGTTCGGTGCCGCCTCGCTGACCCCGACGCCCTGGACGAGCACGATCACCGCGACCGACAGCGCGCCGACCAGGATCGTCGGATCGAGCGCCAACGCGAGATCGGGGAGGTGCGGCAGCGGAACGCCGGTCGGGATCTTGCCCGCGTCCTCGACGCGCGCGATCGAATCGACCGACAAGGTCAACAGTGTCGGGATGACCAGCGCGATCACCGCCGAGAAGGCGGACAGCCGCGTGCGCGCGAGGCCGATCAGCAGCACGAGTGCCGCGGCGCCGGTGAGCAGTGACGCGAGTTCGATGCGCGACGGGTGCAGGACGACGTCGAGTGCCTTCTCGAGCGCGATGTCACCGGTCGCTTTCGCGCCGGTGAGGTCGGGGATCTGGCCGAAGATGATGTTCGCCGCGACGCCCGTCAGGAAGCCGATCATCACTGAGAACGAGACGAACCGGGTAAAGCGACCGAAGCGCAACAGGCCGGCCGCGAGCATCACGGCGCCCGCCAGGACCGTCAGCATGAACAGCGCCTCGGGCCGCTTTTCGGCGTCGAAGCCCGCAACGGCCGAGCCCGCCGCGAGCGCCGCGGCGGTCGTCGTGGTAATCACCATCAGCCGCGTGCTCGCCGTCAGCCCACCGCCGATCGGCCCGGCGAAGCTGGCGTAGAGCCCGTAGACGGGGTTGACGCCGACCAGCACCGCCGACGCCATCCCGTCGGGCACGCTGCCGACGGCGCCGGGCACGCCGGCGATCGCGTCCTGGCGCAGCGTGCCTGGTTCCGGACGCACGGAGCTCAGCCACCGGCCGGCGAACCCGAGCTTCATGAGTGGTCGCGCATCACCGATACGTCGCCGACGGTGGCGGCGGCGGGCCGGGCGCGGCGCGGCGGTTCGCGAAGTAGAAGTACAGCGAGATCACGAACCCGATCCCGCCGATGACCATCAGAATCGTGCCGACGACCTGGATGTCGATGCCGGCCAGCGTGGCGGTGACCGCGAAGTGCAGGATCGCACCGACCGCGATGAGGAAGAGACTGGCGCCGAGGCTCATGGCTAAACCGCCGCGGCTTGGTGCGACGCGAGCGTGGTTTGCAACTGCGCCTCGGCATCGTCGCTAAGCGAGCTCTGGATGACGTCGCCGCCGAACTTGGAGATCTCCGGCAGGACCTTGTCCGGCGTCGAGCGGTGCACGAGCACGATCAGCGCCGCGCTGCCCGGCTCGAGCTTGGCGCCGAGCTCCTTCAGGAACTTGTCGTCGACGCCGACGTCGGCCATCGCCCCGGCCGCGCCGCCCGCCGCCGCCCCGATGGCCATGCCCACCACCGGCGCCAGGAAGAGCAGGCCAATCAGTCCGCCCCACAGCGCGCCGCCCGCGGCCCCCGCCGCGCCCAGCTTCGCGCTCTGGTGCAGCTTGACCTTGCCGTCCTGGTTGCGGCTGACGATCACCGCGTCCTCAAGCTCGATCGTCTTCTCGGTCTGCAACCGCGACAGCGTCGCGAGAACATCCTCGGCCGTTGCCTGGTCCGGATAGGCGATAGCGATGAGGTTGGCCATGCGGCCCCCTTTCCTGGGATGGAGTCGTCGCAGCTTGCGCCGGGAGCACCGGAACGGCATCGTCCAAACTGGACGAACCAGCCCCGCTCAGCATCCGTGGCTGCCGCACCTGCGGCGCACGGACGCCGCTATCCGATGCGGGAGCTCACGCCTCCGGGACGCCACTCGCGCGCGATTTGGCTCTGCCGCGGGAGTGTCAGCACGACACGAGAAGATGGAACGGTGCCGGTGCGGGCGCGCCCGTGCCGTCGTATGTCTTGACGAGAACGCTCGCGCCGCCGGCGGAGGCCACGCCGACGCGGCCGCCCGCGGGTGGCTGTTCAGTCGCGCCGCCATTGCTCGCCGCGGCGAGTGTCGCGGCGTAGATGCACGTGCTGACGTCGCGGGTGAACTCGACGGTGTACTCGTTGCTCCCGCCCGGGTGGTTCACGTTGTCGCGCGCATTGCCGCCGACCTTGGCTCCGCCGGAGTTGACGGCTGCGGTGAGACCGGTTCCCGCCGGACCTGTCGCGCCGGCTGGACCTGCGGGCCCCGCGGGTCCGACGCCGCCGCGCAGGCTGGAGCGTGTGCTGACGGCGAGGTCGCGCAGTGCGATGGTGCGGTCGCGGATCTCGCTGCTGCCGACTGCGCTGCTGCGGATCTCCGAGGAGCCGACCGCGTTGCTGCGGATCTGGGTTGAGCCGACGGTGTTGCGACCGAGCGTCGCTGCGGCGTAGCTAGTCCCACCGAGCGCGACAAACAGCGCGAGTGTGGCGGTGACGTTGGCGTAGGACAGCCGCGCGCGCAGGCGGGCGAGCGATCGGGTCATGAACGACGACTCCTCATCGGTTGGTGCACCCCTGCCCGCACGATAACTCTGGGAGGGCGGGAGTTGCGGATCGGGCCGGTGGCTCATAGGCCGCGGACCTGGACTCGGACCGCGCGCGAAGTGCCGGTGACGAACGGGAAACCGGGCTGCTGCCGGATGCGTGCGCGGAACTTGAAGCTCGCTCGCCCGCGAACAGTTTCGAAGCGATACCGGTAGGTGTAGCGGCCAGTCTTCGCGCTGGCGCGAGGCTGGGCGAACGTGCGCCACTGTCCACGCGAGCGCACCTGGAGCTCGACGAGGGCTCCGGTAGGCGGGATCCAGCCGCCGGCGAGGCGACCGCGGAACGTGACATATTCGCCGTTGACGACGTTGCGGCGGCTCGGCCTCAGTGTGCTCGAGGCGCGGACTCGTAGGGCGACGTCGTCGTTGCGCCCGCGGACTGTCGGCGTGCCGGCGTACCGGAAGCGGATCGAACGGGCGGGACCGCGGCGCGCCAGGTACGAGAACCGGCCGGTCCGGGACGTGATGACCGTGCCGACACGTGCCCACGGTGCCCCCGTGAGCTTCAGCTGGCGCCAGATCTCGATCTGCGCGCCGGGCATCGCGGTCCCGGAGACGGTCAGACGCCCGTAGAGGCGGGTCGAGCGTCCGACGCGCACGTTGGGCTTCGTCACCAGGTGGTAGCGACACGTTCGCGTGTGGCCGTGCCCATGGCAGGTTCGCTTGCCCCGGCGTCCTGTCGTCAGGCGGCTCGCGAGCCGGATCGGCAACTTGATGGTCGCCGGGTCGCCGGTGGTTGTCCGATCGTTGGAAGCCTCGAGCCCGGCGGCGTCGGTCACGCGCGCCCGCAGGAAGTACAAGCCCTTCGGCAGGGTCTCGTCGTCGACGACTGCGCTCAATCCGCCGGCCGTTACGTCGGTCGGCAGCGGTTGCCACGCGGTCTGCCCGTCGCGGCGAGCCTCGACGCTCCCACCCGCCAGTCCGGACAGTGAGTCGGCGGCCTGCATATGGACGCGAGTGGGGTCGTCAGGAGTCGGCGGCGTAAATCCCGTTGCGCTCGGAGGCGCGTCGTCGAAACCGAGGCCGTCGAGCTCGACGGCCTTTGCCGGCTGCTCGTTGCCGGCTTCGTCGACGAGCCAGAGCTTGACGTCCCACTGTCCCGTCTTCGGCAGCTCGAGGTTGTCGATGCTCGTCAGGTCTCGCTTCGAGCGGGTGCCGGTCGTGCATTGCGCGAGCAGCTTCGAGCGCGCTTCCGCCGTGCTGTCGGAGGGGACGTCGGGGCAGAGGGTGTATCGAGCGGCGGCGATCGGCGCCGCGTTCTGCGGTGGGTTGCGCCACGTGATCGTGAACTTGTTGCTGGCTCGCCATCCGACGCCGCCGGCGGCGGCGACGTCCAGCGGCGCAGTCGGAGCGACCGTGTCCACGTAGAAGGTTGAGCTGCCGGTCGTGATGACGTTCCCTGACCCGTCAACGACTTGTGCCGCCACGTCGTGCGGACCGTCGGAGAGGCCGTTCGTTGGAACGCGCACCTCGGTTGCTCCGTTTGAGCACGGCACCTTCTGACCGGGGGTGCACTGCCGCGCGGCGCTCGCGACGACGGCGCCGTCGATCAGCGCTCGGACACTTTGGATGCCGATGTTGTCGCTGCCGTCGACGACGACCGTCTGTGTGCCGCTCTTCCAGCCGCCGGAGAGCAACGAGCCGCCGGTCAGCCGGCCGGTCGGGAGGCCGTAGTCGTTGAGCGTCACGCTCGCGTTGCTCACGTAGATCTGGCCGCCGAGAGCGCCGTTCGAGCACGCGCTCGCGCCGCACCTCACGCTGAGGATCACCGGTCCGCTGTTGAACGCCGGGTACCCGCCGGCGAACCCGGCGCTCGAGCCTGGGCAGGTAAGACCAGGACAGCCCACAAGTACACGGGCGCTGGTCCCGATCGTGTAAGCCGCGGCTTCCCACCCATACAGGCCTTGGAGGCTTCCCTGGAGGTCGACCTGAGCGACCGACGTGCCGTCCGGGGGATCGAAGCGCCAGCCGCCACCGATCCCGTTTGGCGTGGCGAAGCTACCGCCGACGTTGCGAGCCCACAGCTCTGGGCACGCGGGATATTCGGTCACGTATCCGCTCGTGTCTCCCCACGACGTCCAGACGCCGCAAGTTCCCGAAACCGTGTACGGCAATGCGTCGGCCGATGGGCTCGCGGCGGCTAGCAGCGCGAGACTCAGCACGCCGGCGGCGAAGAGGTGCGCTGCGCGTCGCAGGTGCTCTCGTTGTTGGGGTCTCATGCGGCTCCTCGTCCGGTCATCCGAATTCGGCTGCTCCCGGTGCGGCGGGCACGGGTGCAGGTGCGGCTGGTGCGTTGGGCTGGTACGACGGGTCGAACTCGCTCGCTCCTCCCGGAGCGGCGTTCGATGGTGCGGGGGACGCCGGGGCTTGCTCGTGGCTCCGCGGGCCGGTCCCGCCCTGGGTGGACTTGGACTGCGAAGCGCTGCGCTTGGACGTCCGCTTCCGCTGGATGGCTACCGCCGGCGTCGGAGTCGGGGTCGGGGCGCCGTGTGGGAGGCGCGACTCGGGCGCGGCCGGGGACGGGGTTGCGGTCGGCGTCGGGGTGGCGCGCGCCGGCGACTCGGGTGTCGATCTGATCGGGAACACGCCCGTGGCGACGCACGCGCACATGGCCCCGAAGCACACCGTCGCGAGCTTCGCGAGTGCGGCGCCTCCGATGCCTCGACCGGCGCCGCTCGTGAGCAGCTGCCCACTGGTCGGTTCGTGCGAGAGGAGACGGGCCATCCAGTCGGGGAGCCACTCGCGCAAGCCGCCGGTGAGCGAACGACTCCGTTCGTCCGCGGCGGCGGGAAGTAGCACGACGACCTGGTGATGGAAGCGCGCGCCCTGGAGGTACCGGAGCTGGCGCGCGTAGTCGGCGGTGCAGGTTGGGCAGCGCTCGATTTCGAGGTGCACGCGCGCAGCGAGTTCTCGCCCGCTGACGGCGTCCTCGGCTTCGGGGTCGCCCTCGGCGAGGGCGGCGACTGCTGGCGCGAGGTAGCCGCACAGCCGTCCGGCGGCGTAGATCGTCGCGAAGCGTTCGTGCTTGCCGGCGATCGAGCGTTCCGCGGAGCGCACGGCTCCGAGTGGAAGTCCGAGCTCACGGGCGATGGCCTTGGCGCCGAGCGGGCGACGGCGCCCGTCGCGGTGCTGGCAGAGGAAGACGTCGCGTTCCTCGGGCTCGAGCAGGGCTGCGAAGTGCAGTGCCGCGGAGAGCTCCGCGCGCACAAGCGTGTGGTCCTCGGGTGTTGCGTCGGTCCCGAGCTCGTCCAGCGAGGCGATGTCGGCGCGCTGATAGCCGGCGCGCACGGTGTTGTATCGACCCTCGTGTGCACGCGCGACCCGCTTGGTTGCCGCGTCCCAGAACAGGTTCTCCAGTTCGCGCTGGGAGTTGATCGTGCCGTCGTAGCCGACCGAGACGAACTGGATGGAGTCGTCGACGATCAGTACTCGAAGGTCGTCCGGCAACGCTCGCGCCGAACTGATCTTGTGCGGCAGGCGCGCACGCAAGCGATCCCGCTGCGCCGACAGCGCTCGAGCGCGCCGTTGCGCGTCCCAGCCGACCCGTGGTGACTCCAGCGCGCTCATGCGCGGGCGGCTCCGTGCTCGAGCTCGACCACGAGTGCCTTCAGAGCGACCAAGTCGCCCTCGTCCGGCCAGCTCGGCGAGACGACGTCGGGCAGCTCGGGCGCGGGTGTGCGGACGACGACGAGCGACGCCAGAGCGGCGATCGCTGCCTCGGCGAGGCCGGGCGATCGACATTCGAGGCGGGCGAGGTCGCGGGCGAGCAGCCGACGGCTGAGCTCGCGCGCGCCGCGATGGACGAACGCGCAGAGTCCACAGAGCCGGTCGCCGCGTGCCGCGGGAAGCGGGCAGTCGGCGGTCGCGCACCTGCTCGGCGCTCGGGCGGGCTCTGGCGGGACGATCAGTCGGAGGTGGGCGGGACGAGGCATACGCGGCTTAAGCCCGCCGAGCCGCGCGCGAGCGCAAGCGAATGCCGGCGCGCCTTCGCGCGGCCGTTTGCCATGTGCCTTGCCTTGAAGTCCTGCTGTCACAGCGCCTCGTCCACCTCCTGTAGGTGGATGTCGTCGCGATCTCGCCCCCCGACCCGCCCAGTTGGCGCGTCGACGCTCGCCGCCAGACTGAGCGGACCGCACGGCGCGTGCAGTCCGTCCGGGCTCACCGGTGGCTTCGAGTGCTCTGGAAGCTCCGCCATGCGGACGCGAACACGTTGCGGTCCCGGCCCGAGCGTGCTCCAGATGTAGGCCTCGCCGCGCGAGAGGGTGCGAAGGTCGTCGGGACGCACCAGGAACTCCCGGACGCGCCGGCGGCTGCCGACGCCGTCGGTGCCGGCCCCACCGCGCGACGTGCGGGCGGTGGACTGCCACAGCTCGCGCGTGCCCATCAGCCTCGACAACCAGTCGCGCGACTCCGGCGAGCTCTGCAGATGAAAGATGCCGCCGGCGAAGTTGTCCGCGAGCGCGTCGAGTAGCGCTGGATTGCCCGTCGCGGCCGCGAAGTCGGTCACGCTCTGCGTCGTCACCGCGACCTGACCGCCACCCGAGCGTGCGCGCTGCAGCAAAGCGAGTGCCCGCTCACCGGCTCCCGTGCTGAGGACGCCGCCGAACTCGTCGATGAGCGCCGCCCACTCGACGCCTTCCGGCAGTGTCAGCGCAGCGGCGGCCGCGTCGGCGAGAAACAGCGTGGTGATCGCCCGCGCCTCATCGGGCAAGTCGTCCACCCAGGTGCGTACGAGCACGACCGCGCCGGCTCTCAGCGCGGCGGGCAGGGCGATCGCACCACGCTCGGGATGCGGTGTCAGGACGTCTCGCCATGTCTCCCCGGCGGCGACGCGAAGTCGCAGGATGCCGCCGGTGAGATCCCTCCTGGCTTCAGGGCTGGCGAGCACCGCGCGGTGTTCGCGGAGGCGCCGGACGATCTCGCTGCGTTCGTCGACTCGGTCGCGGACCAGCTCGAGCAGCTCGTCGAACTTCGACAGCTGGGCCGCGTCTAGGAGCAGAGGGATGTTCGCCGGCCACAGGCCGGCGGCGTTCAGGCCTGCCGCGACGGTGCCCAGGTGGATCTGCAGGAGGTCGGCGTAGTAGCGAGCGTTGCCCTCGCCCGCGCCGATCGGTGCGACGAGCCGGGAGACGACCGCTCCGGTGTCCTCGCTCCAAAGGGGGTTCCATCGCGACGAGGCGGGGGAGCGGGGGTCGAAGAGCACGAACGGGCGTTGTACGAGTCGAGCGGCGTCCTCGAGATCGCGTGCCAGCCCGCGATCGCCCTTCGGGTCTGCGACCAGCACCCCGACCCCATCGCCGATGATCCGCGCCAGCAGCCAGCGACGCGCACTGACGGTCTTGCCCGAGCCCGTCGCGCCGACGATCAACAGATGCTGGCCCTCGCGGGACGGTACGCGTCCGTCATCCCCGTCGGACATCGGGACGAACGGCTCATCGTCGGGCCAAGAGCGCTCGTGGACGAGCTCGCCCTGATTGGCGATCAATGTGCGCTCGCCCGATCGTCGTCGGGCCCGATCGCGCATTGCCGTCCACGCCATCACGCGGGAACTCTCGAAGTCCCGCAGCTCGCCCGTGGCTCCCAACGCCGCGAGGCGGTATCGGCGAGCCAGCGAGGCCGCGACCACGCCAGCCGAGGCGGCGGCGCCTGCCGCTGGCAACAGCCCGAGTTGTCCGGCTGCGAGGGCGCCGAGCCACGCGGCGATACCGGTTGGAGCCAGCGCGTACAGGTTCCATGCCGACAGGCGCGTGCGGCGGTGCGCCCACCATGCGCCCGCTGCCCCCGCCACGCCGCCACCAAAGAACGCGCCCGCCAGCGCCCCCATCTGCGAAACGTTCATCGCTCCGCCGCCTCCGAGTCAAGTGCGCCAGCGCGCCCGCTTCCGACCGCCTCGCCGATGGGCGCTTCCGAGGTGGATTGCTCCGGTCCGTCTGGCCGGGGGTCCCGCCGCTCGCGCGTCAGACGGCGGACCTCAGCCTGGACGTCCACGAGCGAACGGGTTCGGAAGCGACGCTCGGGCAACGCGACGCGGCGCGCAGAGCGATTGACCGCCTCCAGGACGTCGGCACGATCAGAGACGTAGATCAGCCCGCCCGCTATCCGGCCCGACGCGATCGCCTCCTCGTGGCCGGCGAGGATCGCCCGCAAGCGCCGCGGCGACTTGTGCGAGAGCTCCACCTCGACGGCAACTCGGGAGCCGCGCATCACCACGCCGATGTCCGGCCGGTGGCGGCCGCGGCTGGCGGCCCAGACGACCGGGATCTGCCACTCCGCGAGCCCGCGCAGCTCGCAATCGCTGACCCACTCGCGCCCGCGGAGCGTCAGCAGCGCCGCAACCCACGAGACCGCCCGCGCGTGCCGTAGTCCCGAGCCATGGGTCGCGCCGCTGCGCACGTCGCCCTTGTCGGCCCCGACCTCGCGCCGGCCCGACGCGGTGATCGCGACCACACTGCCGTCACTGTCGTAGCCCCGTGCGATCAGACCCGCGTCCGCGAGGCGCGCGAGATGCGAATACGTCGCGCTGCGCCCGAACCCGAGGGCCAAACCCAACGGCTCAACGCCCGCGACCTCAAGCCGCGAAAGCCACCGCAACGCCTCAAGACTCCGCGGCCCAGGCCCACGCGCAACTCCACCCCGGCCACTCATCGCCGCGCCTCGCTACCGCACGTCCAACGTGCGTCGCCATCCCTCGCTCTCGCCGTCGCAACACGCGCTCCGCGCTCACCTCGCCGCTTCGCGCTTCCACCGCGTTTGTCTCCGTCCTCGTGTACTTCGGCCCTTGACGTTGAAGTTGTTGTCTCTCCTCTCCCTCTGTCCCTCTGTCCTTCTGTCCCTGCACCACCTCTCAGCCCGTCCGCTGATCCCCCACCACCGCTTCTTGGGGGGACTGGATCCGACCCCGATCGCTCCAGTGAAGAATGAACGTGGGGCGGGCGGGGTCGGATCCAGGCCCCCCACCAACACCGCACCAGACAAGGGATCAGCGGACGGGCGCTACGGACTCCAGTCCACAGCAAAATCCATAGCGCCCAACCCGGGTAGACACGGACTGTGCGTCGCTTCTTCAGCCGCCTCGCCGTGTATTTCGGGCTCGAGGACGACCCGACTCGAGTTCCCGAGGTGCCGTGGTCAGAACTGTCGCCGCTGCGGCGCGTCGTCCATACGATCACCGCGATCGCGTACTTCGTGATGGCGATCTTCTTCGGCTGGTCGCTGGCCGGAGGGGAGGACTCGATCCCAGCCGCCGTGAGCGTCGCCTCGTTGGTCGCCGCGCTGATCGTCCTGGCCGACGCCGGCACACGCTTGTACGCGCAGTTCCGCGGCCGGACCGAGTAAGACGTCATCGCTCGCTCTCCCGGGGATCTGGCGACCGGCTATCGCCCTGCAGCGCCGACCGGGCGCGTGCGGTCATCTCAGTGAGGTCGCCGGCCTCGACGCCGTCCATGTCGATTTCGCGCTCGCGCAAGAGCTCGATCGCGGCGGCGAGCACGCCGGTGGCGACGAACTTGCTGCCGAGCGTGCGCGGCTGACCGGTCCGCCTGGGCCGCGAGAGGCTGCGCAGGAACTCCACGTCGCGCTCGTCGAGCTCCACGCCTTGCCGCAGGCGCTGTTCGCGATGGGTCGGCGTCGCCTCGACGCGTGCGGCCGGCTCGGAGGCGCGACGGGCGAGACCGCCGGTCGCCGAGCTCGTTCCGAACAGGCCGGAGATGGCGGCGCCGGCGTCGGCACGTTTGATCGCGCTCATCGGATGACTCCGGTCACGAGGTCCAGCCGCGCGCGCACGGCGAGTTCCTCGGCGAGGGCTCGGTAGTCGTCGCTGACCGGGTGCTCTGGGTCAAACTGGCCGACGGCCATGCCCGCGGCGTGTGCGTCGCGCACACGAGTGCTCTGCCGGATCGTGCCCCGGCAGAGCACTCCGCCGGCGCGTTCGCCGAAGAGCTCCTCGAGCTGGTCGCGGATCTCACGGGCATGTCGCGTGCGCTCGTCGGTCTGCGTGCCGACGATCCCGAGGTAGCGCAGCCGTGGGTTGTCGTACTCGCGGATCTCCTCGACGGTCTCCATCAGCACCGCCAGGCCAGCGACCGAGAGGAAGTCGAGCTGCGTCGGCACGAGCACACTGCCCGCGGCGACCAGAGCGTTCATGGTCAGCGACGTCATGCCGGGCGGGCAGTCGATCAGGACGATGTCGAAGCGCTCGTCGACGCCCAGGCGGCTGAAGCCGCGCTTGAGCCGTTGACTCACACCGCCACGGCCAGCCTCGCCGAGGGCGCGTTCGGCGGTCGCCAGCGCCTTGCTCGCCGGGATCAGCCACGTGCCCCAAGCCGTCTCGTGGATCACCGTCTCAAGATCCGGCGTGTCGCCGAACTCCTCGGGCATCAGCAACCGGCTCACCGTGCGATCCGGAGGCGTGTCGAAGCCGAGGCGGGCGAGGACCTCGAGCGAGGACTGCGGGTCAAGGCCGACCTGCAGCACCCGCGCTCCGCGCTCGGCGAGCGCGTAGCCGACGTCCTTCGTCAACGTCGTCTTGCCGGCGCCGCCCTTGCGGTTCAAGACCGCGACGACGGCGCTCATCGCACTGGTCCCGAGATCAGCAGGTGCGCAGCTGGGCACCTGCCCACATGCGTGGATGGGCGCCTGCGCGGCAGCCTAAGTGTGCAGGCGGCTGGCTGCTCACGTGCGGTGCAGCGCAGACGCGCGCACGGGTGGACGAGGGGCTGCACCGATGTCGAGGCGCTCCTCAGCGCAGCTGCGCACCTCGAATGGCCGGCACAAGTCGATCTGGGTGTGGTCATGGGGGCTATGCCTCCTTGGGGTTGGACGTCGGTGGTTCGTCTGCGGAGATCCGCCAGCGGCCCGCGGCCAGCTCGGCGCGGTAGCGGATTGCGCGAGCGGCCAGGCCATCGAGCTCTTCGCAGTGCTCCGGCTCGATCAGCCGCGGCTGTGCGGTGTCGCGGAGCGCCGGGTGGTGCGCGAGCGCGAGCTCGGCGTTCGGCCAGTCACCGGGATTCGCGCCGGCAACGAGCAGCGCGTCGCGGACACGACCGCGCCGCCCCTCGGCCGTCTCGATCCGCGGTGCGCTATTGCGGAACACGAAACGGCCGCGCGGAGGCTGAGTACGCCTCTCCGCGCGGGCTCGGCAGCGATCGAGCCGGGCAGGGTCGTTCGCGAGCGCGGCGGCGCGCATGCGCTTGGCCAGCCCGAGCAGTCGGGCGACGTCGCCGGCGAAGCGATCAGCTCGGCCGAGGCGACCGAGCGAGCACAGCGCCGCAGGGCCGCTCGCAGGCCAATCGGGCGGCCGTTCCTCGGCGTAGGCCTCGTAGAGCTCGATCGCGCGGCCGGTCTCGGCGACGAGCGCCGGCGAGACCGATCCCGCCAGCCAGGTACCGGAACGCCGCACCATGGCTAGCCCGTGGCGATGCGCGACCCAGGCCTCGCACAACCGGCTGATCGGGCAACGACGTCCCACCGGCCACGACCGAACCGCGCTAATGCGCTGAGTGACCTGCGGTTCCAGGACCTCTGCCCGTGCAGCGAGCAGTCGCTCGCGAGCTGCCAGCCGCTGGGCAACGAGGGCGTCGAAGTCTTCAGGCGGGAGGGCCCTCCCCTCCTCGGTGCCCGCCGTTGTGCGGCCTTGGTCAGCCCGGGGCGTTGTCGGACGCGCCGCGCGCCTGCGCGCGCCCATCTCGGCAGCAAGCGCTTCTTCGACTGTCGCCGATTGCGCTGGTGATTGCGCGTTTGATCTCTCACTCTGCGCCGTCGCGAGGCTTCGCGATCGCGGCGGAGAGACCACTGAGAGCGCCGACGTAGGAGGCGCTCCGAAGGGATGCGTCAAATCTCTAGGGAGAGCTCGACGCGCGGCCGCACTGGCGATCTGAGCCTCGACGCGTGCATGGCGCCCCCGCTCGTGGTCGCCGACGGAGCGAGCGAGCGCAGCGCGTGCTCGACGTCGCGCTCCTGGAACACCACTACGCTCGTGGATGCCCGCCAGACTTGGGGCTCGCCGGGACGAGCGACGGCGGGCAGCCTCACGCCACCGCCAACCGGCCGCCCGTCGCTTCGCAACTACGAGCTCGTCTCGGGTCGGCTCCGGTGCAGCCAAGAGCACGATCTGCGTTCGCCACCACTTGCCGTCGGCGTCGCGCTCGGGCTCGTGCGCCACCAGGCCGGCCATTTGCAGGTCGTCCAGCCAGCGCTGCACGCTGCGTCGATGCGAGCGCACGAACCGCGCTCGCTCCGCGCCGGCCTTCGGCATCGGCCCCCAGCCCATCACCGGCGCCAACCCCGCGACCAGCTGAGCGATCGACGTCGCGTACCGAGCCGAGCGCTGCGCGTGACCGAGCCGGAACAGATACCGCTTGACCGCGTACGCCCGCGTCTCCAACCGGTCGTCACCGGGCGTGTGGCACCCACGCGCCCGGCGGGCCCGCCCGAGCAAGGCGTTGACCACCAGCCGGCCCGGCTCAGCGGGCAGCGGCTCGGCCGCCGGTCGATACCAACGACGAGACGAGCGTCGAGCACGCGGTCGTGCAGGGGTGCGCTCCAGCGGCACCGCCAACGCCCGAAGGCGTCGCGGCAGCAAGCAGCGCTGCGCACGCGAGCGGACGCTCGCGGCACAGCTGGAAGAGCTCGGCCTGGCCGCTGCGCGAAGGCCTCAAAGGCGCGACGAATCCGCCCCCGTGAAAGGGGTTGGCGATCCGTCCGCAGCGCGGCTACAGTTCGATCTACGTTCATATGTGGGCGCTCACCCCGATCGGGTGGCGCTGAGTGGCCGGAAGGCCGCAGACGGAGACCGGGCAGCCACCCGGTCTTCTTCGTTCTTGCGGCGCGGACGGCGGCGGTCCTCGACACCGCGAGGTCGCGTGAGCTGGCGGGGCGCAGGCCGACCGAGAGTCAGCGTGGCGTTGATGTTTCGCGACACCGGATGAGGGCAGATCGAGAGCGCTCGATCCGGCGCGACGAAGAGCCCGGGGGGGTCCACTAGGACGGTGCGGGCGGCGCCTAGACCAGAGGGGCCTAGACGCCGGCTTCCCCACCGTTGTCCCCACGCGCACTACCGGAGGGCCATTTCTCCCCTGGTAGAGCCAAACGAGCTATGAGGCCGCACGGTCTTCAAAACCGGTGAGCCGTCGTAGCCCGGCGGTGGGTAGGTTCGATTCCTGCGCCGCTCCGCTTCGCCTCTTTGGCTCTGCGCCGCGGTTGTCGGCGCTCGATCGCGCCTCGTGGGTTCTGTCGTCGGGGTCAACGTGGGCCCGCCGATCCGCGGCCGTTCCGGGTCTTCGTTCCCCCGGCGTTCTCCCGAGCGGTGTCGTCGACCTGCGGTCGGCAGGGCTTGCCGTGCCTCCTTACCCGGCCCATCAGCGGAGGCGGCCGGCGGGGTCAACATGGAGTCCGTCAGGACCAGCCGCAGGCCGCCGCGCAGCCGGCCGCGGTCCGCCATCCACGCTCCCACCGCGGCCCCGCGACCTCTGGCAGAACGTCAGGCGCCCGTCAAGTACGCCGCGCGGACGTGCGGCCGATCCGCTTGGCCTTCTTCATGCATGCTGCGCGCCTCTTTGTGGTCTTCACCTTGCGGCAGGCCGAGAGCGCCTGCTCACGCTTGATGCAGGTCGAGCGCGCCTTTGCCTTCAGCCTCCGGCAGGCCGTCGGCACCTGCGGCGTGAACACCGGCGGCGATTGCGTGGACGTTGACGAGCTCGCAGGCGGCGGCGCCTGCACGCCGCCCGAGCCCGTCCCGGGGGCGACCGGGGGCGAAACGGGCGGGCTCACCGGCGGCGAGACGGGCGTGGCGGGTGGCGCGACATACTCAAACGGACCGATGTCTGCGGCGCCACCGAGCGGCCGGGCGTTGCCGTCCATGTCGAAGCCGGAGACGTCCGCGTCGATGACGCCGTTGTCGATTGTCGGGGACCCCGCGGCCGGCCGATAGTCGCCCACCTGTGAGTTCACGAACAGCGGATCGGCGGATTGGTTAGTGCCGCGGTCAACCAGGCTCCCGGTCCCGGCTCCGCCCGGCGCTAGCACCCGTCCCGATCGGAAGTTCGAGTGGTCGACATTGAGGACGCCGCGCGCGCCTGCGTAGTCGCTTAGCAGCACGGCATCCGCCAATGCGCCACGCAGGATCACGTTACGGGCGTCCACCGTGGCCGTAACTGCGCCCCGACAGCCAGCGTGCTGGAGACAGCCCCAGCCGACGATGTCGAGCGCGTCGCCGCCGTAGTTCGGCGCGATCGCCAGCACGTTGCGCAGCCGCAGGTTGTCCGCGTAGGTATGGATCGCGGTCGCCCCGGTGCCGCCCGCAAACGCGAACACGTCCCGCAACAGCGGTGTGGCGCCGCCGCTGACATTTACGGCCCATGACCCGTTGCCGGTCGCGACGACGACGACGTCGGACGCGGATGTGTTCGATTCCATTTCCAGGGTGAATGCGCTGGTACCGGTCTGGGTGACGTAAAGCCTGCGGGCGCTCGCCTGATCTCGCAGAGCGAGCGTGCGAGAGCTGTAAATCGCGCCGGAGTTCGGTCCCACGGGCACCGTTGTGCTGCCGCTGCCGTCGTTGACCAATGTGGGGCGCAGCCCGTGGGCGGGGCCGTGCACCGTCACCTGGTCACGCGCGACTAGCGGCGCTGTCACCGTGTAGGTGCCGGAGGCGATCTCCACGTCATCCGAGCCACGCGCCTCGGCGTTGATCGCCTGCTGCGGCGTGCATGGATCGGAGCGGTCGCAAGAGCCCGTCGGCGACCCGCTGGCGGTAACGAACAGCTCGCGCGCGGACGCGATCGGAGCGGCAAGCAGAAACGTGAGAAGCGCAAGCGCCACTGCGACGGACACACGGACGAGCGGAGAACACGCCGGTGAAGCGGGGGTCAAGGGCAACGGAGGGAGCTCTCGGATCGGATTCACGTTCTTGGAGATCCATCGGCGCGCCATCAACGGGCCCGGGGGAACTTGTGCTCGTGCCGCCGCGGGGATGACGAATGCGATGAATCCCGCGAGGGACGACGCGAATGCGATCGTTCGTTTGCTCAAGGTTTGAATTTCTGTCGTGGGTGGGTTCGGCGATGTGAATCCGCCACGGTCTCGCGGCCGCGTCGAAGTGCACGGCGCGTGCGCGCGGCCATAGGGCGCGGGCAGCACTACCGTGCTGATCTCAGGTACTCCGAGATCGCGACCGCGTCACCGCTGGATCACGAGTTCACCCGGGTGAAACGACCCGGATCGCGCATTGCCGTCGCGGCAGGCTTGTCGGGTCACCACTCCCGCTTATCAGCGGACGACGACGTCGATTCGCCGCAGCCCACGCGGCAAGCAGTCGCCCGCCGACTATTGGCGGTCCGCCTCGAGTGGAAGGCCGGGACGAGCTCCATCGAGCGGTTCGGCGACGAGCTCTTCAGGCGCCGGCCGAACTCGCATCCGGTGATCCGCGGCAACATGGGTGAAGCGGCGACGGTCGGCTCCAGTACGGAGACGATCGTGATCCCGCGAAGTTGGCCGCGGTTACATTTCGCCGTATCACGGCGCGGCGAGGGCGGGTCTGTCTCGTGAAGAGCCACGATGCCGCCCACGATCCTGCAGACCGGGACCGACGCGGCCGCCTCCGGCGTGACCCTCGATCTGCTGTGTGGGTTTCAGGCGCGCCAGAACGGCTGTGTGATCGAGCTCCCGCACACGGCCCAGCGCCTGCTCGCCTTCCTCGCGTTGCATGATCGTCCTGTTCAGCGGGCGCACGTGGCGGGGACGCTCTGGATCGACTCGAGCGAGGAGCACGCGCAGGCCGCGTTGCGGACCACGCTGTGGCGGATCCGCCAGCGCGCGCAGGATCTCGTCGCGACGACGGCGACGGCGATGGCGCTCGGGCGTCACGTCAGTGTCGACCTCCACAACGCCGGGGAGTGCGCGCGGCGTGCGCTGCGCTGGGGCGGTTCGCCGCGCTCCGGCGACGTGGCCGTGCTGTGCGAGGCGGGTGACCTGTTGCCGGACTGGTACGACGACTGGCTCGCGATCGAGCGCGAGCGGTTCCGGCAGTTGCGGCTGCTGGCGCTCGACGCGCTCTGCGAGGACTTCCGCGAGCAGGGGCGCTATCGGGACGCGATCGTCGTCGGGATGGCGTCGGTGGCGGCCGAGCCGCTGCGCGAGAGCGCGCACCGCGCGCTGATCCGCGCGCACCTCGAGGCGGGCAATCGCGGGGAGGCGGTGCGCGGGTACGAGCTCTTCCGCTCCCTGCTGCAGGACCAGCTCGGAGTGTCGCCGACACCCGAGCTGCAGGCGCTCGTCCTGCCGCTGTAGGAAGCCTGAGCGGTGATGGCGGTGTGACGCTCGGGCGTCAGGCTGCGTGATCGTGGCTGCGCCAGAGGTCATGGGTGTGATCGTCGTTCGCGCCTGGTTGGAGGACTCCGACCCCAGGCGCTTCCGGGCGCGCATCACCTCGACGTTCGAGCTCGAGGGCGGGCCGGAGCAAGGCGAGGTCGTCGGCTCTCCGCAGGACGCGCTGGCGGCCGTCGCGCGTTGGCTGGAGCGGTTCGGAGGCGACGTGACGCCGCCGTGACGGAGCGGTGACGAGGTCGCTGGATGATCGCCACGATGCCGTCCGCCGCGAACCTCCCCAGCCGCTGAGTTGGCCGATACACGCGCCATCGAGGCCGTCTGCAACGCCGTGGTGGACGTGTTGCGCGACAGCTATGACCCCGCGCAGCTCGACCAGGATCTCGAGTTCCGGGTCTACACCGCGTCGAACTTCCCGCAGCACATGACGGCGGGGGTGTCGCTGTTCCTGTACCGGATCTTCGTCGACGGCTCGCACCGCATTCCGGGCGGGCGCCGGCTGCCGGGAGGCGGGAGGGCCGACGCGCAGCTCCCGCTGGACCTGCACTTCCTGCTGACGACGTGGGGCAAGGACGCGTCGACGCAGTACTCGATCGCCGGCTGGATGATGCGCGCGCTCGACGACACGCCGGTCCTGCCTTCGGGCCTCCTCAACCGCCGCACGCCGTCGGTCTTCCGCGACGACGAGGCGGTCGAGATCGTCGCCGGCGAGATCGCGACCGAGGACCTGATGCGCCTCTGGGAGCTGATCGGGCCCGGCTCGTACCAGCTGTCGGTGCCCTACGTGGCCCGCAACGTGTGGATCGAGTCCAAGCAGCTCGAGCCCGGGGGCGCGCTCGTGCAGGAACGCGACTTCAGGGTCGAGTCGTGACGGTCGAGGACCTCCGGATCGTCACGCCGCTCGGCGTCTGGTTCTGGGACTCGGTCACCGACGCCCCGGTCACGGACCCGCTGCGCGTCCTCGCCCACCCGCTCGACGTGCCGGGCGAGCCGGCCATCGCGACCACGACGCCGTCCGGCGTCCGCGCATTCACCGGCCTGCCCGGCCTGCACCGGATCGAGTACCCGGCCGGAACCGAGGACCCGCTCGGCGCGCCGGCGACCAGCGGCACGTTCGCCGTCACCGTCGACGACCCGAGCGGCCGCTTCCTCCCCGCCACGATCGAACTCACGGCCCCGCACAAGGGACTCGCGGGGCTCAGCAACGGCCGCATCTACCTGTTCTCCGCCCCGACCCGGCGCTTCGCGGCGGCCGTGGCCGTCGCCCGCGCCCAGGTCGCGCCGCACGCGCGCGTCGACGTGCTGGCGGGTGGCCGTCGCTGGGCCGGGATCGCGACCGAGGACGGCGCGGTGGCGATCGGCTTCCCCTACCCCGCCTTCAGCGGCACCCCCTCGCCCTCGCCCCCGCCCGGCACCGGCGGCACGCCTCCCGCCCTGCAGGTGTGGACGCTCACGGTCGAGCTGCGCCAGGACCCGGGGGCCCTTGTCTTCCCGCTGCCCGGCCGCCCTCCGGAGCTCGCGAGCATCCTCGGCCAGCCCTTGGTCGAGACGTTCGTCGCGGAGCTGCACTTCGGCGCCGAGCTCGTCCTGGACACGTCCCCGTGAGGTCTCGAAAGGAGACATCGGCATGCCCGAGTACCTAGCGCCTGGCGTCTACGCGGAGGAGGTGAGTTTCCGCCAGAAGACGATCGAGGGGGTGAGCACCAGCACCGCCGGCTTCGTCGGCGCGACGCGCTTCGGACCGGTCAGCGGGCCGCCCGCGCTGCTCACCAGCTTCCTCGACTTCGAGCGCATCTATGGCGGGATCGACCCGCTGCGCTACGCCGGTGTGAGCACCACGAACCACCTCGCGCACGGCGTGCGTGCGTTCTTCGAGAACGGCGGCCGGCGTCTCTACGTCGCCCGCGCGTTCGACAAGGCGAGCGACACCGACCTCGGCGTCGCGGCCTTCGACCTGGGCGGCAGCCCGCCCGGCGGCTTCGTGCTCAAGGCCCGCCACCCCGGCAGCGCCGGGAACTTCGCGGTGACGATCTCGGTCACGGTCGGCCCGAACATCCTGGTGCAGAGCGACGGGATCGGCGTGCTGTCAGGCGCGCTGCCCTACGACACGGTCTACCTGACCGACAAGAAGGCCACGAGCGCCAAGCTCGGGACGCGCGACATCGAGGGCACGTACTGGCTGGAGCCGTTCTTCGACCCCACGACCAACCTCGACACGTTCAAGCTGCACGCGGCCGACCCCAACGCCGCGGAGCTGCTGGCGTCCAACCTCGTGGGAGTCGCGGGCCTGGGCGTCCACGTCGTCACCGCCAACGTCACGGTCTCGCGCCTCGGGAGGTTCGTGGCGGACGAGTTCTGGGGCGGGCTGGCGTTCCACCCCGAGCACCCGCAGGCGCTCACGCGCGTCTTCGACCCGACGCCCGTCGACCGCAGCACGTCCCTGTTCGTGCCGCTGGCGATCGACACGCCGCTGACCAACGGCCCGGAAATCCTCGAGCTGATCCTGGAGGCGCTGCCACCGGGGGACGCCTCGCCGCCGACGCCCGGACAGCTGCTGGAGAACCACACGCCGCCGGTCGCCGATCCGCGACAGGCGCCGCTGCAGCTGCTCGCGCTGCTGACCCACGGCAACGACGGCAAGCTGCCCGACGGCGACGCCTACCGGGGCGACGCGGACGCGGCCGGCAACAAGAGCGGGCTGCTGGCGTTCGAGGACCTCGACGACATCTCGATCGTCGCCGCGCCCGGCTCGTCCCTGGGCGGGCTCGTGGACGGCCCAACCAACCTGACGGCGCGCGACGTCCAGGACGCGCTGCTCGGCCATGCCGAGCGGATGCGCTACCGGATCGCGGTCCTGGACTCTCCCAACGGCGCGCTCCCGGACCAGATCCGCACCTGGCGCGGGCGCCTGAACTCCAAGTACGGGGCGCTCTACTACCCGTGGGTGCGGGTCGTCGATCCGTACACCGAGCAGGAGATCATCACGCCGCCGTCGGGCTTCGTCGCCGGCATCTACGCCCGCAGCGACGTGCTGCGCGGCGTGCACAAGGCGCCCGCGAACGAGCCGGTGCGCCTCGCGCTGGACTTCGAGTTCCTGATCAATCGCGGCCAGCAGGAGGTCCTCAATCCCGAGGGCATCAACTGCCTGCGGCTGATCGATCAGGCCGGCCTCGTCGTCTGGGGCGCGCGGACCGTCACGTCGGATCCCGAGTGGAAGTACGTGAACCTGCGCCGCTACTTCGCGTTCCTGGAGCACTCGATCGATCGCGGCTCGACGTGGGCGGTGTTCGAGCCCAACGGCCCCGATCTGTGGGCCAATGTCCGCCGCACCGTCGAGGACTTCCTGTTCAACGAGTTCAAGGTCGGGCACCTGCTCGGCACGACGCCGGAGGAGGCGTACTTCGTCGCGTGCGATCGCAGCACGATGACGCAGAACGACCTCGACAACGGACGCCTGGTGTGTCTGGTCGGGGTCTCGCCGCTGCGACCCGCGGAGTTCGTGATCTTCCGCATCGGCCAGAAGACGCTCGAGGCGACGAGGAGATAAGGCGATGCCCTTCCGCGAACGCCCCTACAGCCAGTTCAACTTCGTCGTCGACTTCGGGACCGACCCGAAGAGCGCGCAAGCCGGCTTCCAGGAGGTCTCCGGCCTCGGCATGGAGATCACCGTCGCCGAGTACCGCAACGGCAACGAGGGCGACAACACGGCCCGCAAGATCACCGGCACCTACAAGGTCCCCGACGTCACGTGCAAGCGGGGCGTGATCGGGGACAGCACCCTCTACGACTGGCTCAACGACGTCCGCAACGGCAGCCAAGAGGCGTTGCGCTCGGTCACGATCCAGCTGCTCAGCGAGGACCGCGCGACGGTCGCGCAGACCTGGAAGCTGACCAACGCCCGTCCGATCAAGTACACCGGCCCGCAGCTCTCGGGCAAGGGCACGGACGTCGCGATCGAAGAGCTCGTGCTGGCCTCAGAGCGCCTGGAGATGGAGTTCTGAGCACGCTCGCCGCCGCCCGCCTGCCCGGCATCACCTTCGATACCGGGCGCCCGGCGCCGCCGGAGACGCTGCCGCGGATGGACGTGGCCGCGTTCGCCGGCTTTGCCGCCGCCGGGCCCGTCGACGTCCCCGTCGCCGTGGAGGACGCCGTGCGCTTCCGCGACGTCTTCGGCGGTGACGTGGACCTGGCGCGCGACGGCGTCACCGGAGCACCCGTCACCAGCCGGCTCGGCCCGGCGGTCGAGGCGTTCTTCGCCAACGGCGGGCGACGCTGCTGGGTCGTGCGCACGGCCGACCGCGCGAGCATGGCGACGGCGCGCTTCCCCGTCGGGGGGTTGCTGCGCGCCACCCCCGACCCGTGCGCGTGGCGGCTGGCCGAGCTCGACGCCCGCTCACCCGGGAGCTGGGCGGGCGACCTCCGCATCTCGGCCATCCTGCGCAGCCGCCCGCTCGCGGCCCGTCCCGGCGGGCTGCGCGACGGACGACTGGCGCTGATCGCCGCCCCCGGCGTCGTCGCCGGCGACCTGTTGCGGATCACCCCCGCCGGATCGGCTGCCGCGATCTATGCGCCGGTCAAGAGCCTCGTGCGCGAGCCCGCGGGCCCGGTCGCGCTGCTCGGCGCCGCGATCCGCGTCGAGACGGTCACGCTGGCGTGCGCGGAGCTCGACATCGCCGATCGCCTCGACGCCGGCGGCGGCACGCCGATCGGCGCGCGGCTCCAGGACGGCGTGCTGCTCGTGCCGGTGGGCGAGCCGATCGCCCCCGGTGATCTGCTGTCGCTGACGCTCGGCGACGGCACCGTCGTCGCGCAGGCCGGGGCGCCCGCGCCGGCCGAGCCCGGCGACGACGACGGCTGGTCGCGCCTGGCGCTGACCGCGGCGTGGCGACTGACGCCGGGCGCCGGCGATTGCGACGGCGGCGAGCCGCCGCTCGTGGAGCAGCTCACGCTCGACCTGCTCGTGTGGCGCGACGAGGCCGTGATCGCCCGTCTCGCCGATCTCGGCCTCGCACCCGGGCACCCGCGCTTCTGGCGCGACCTGCCTGACGACGAGGCGCTCTTCGGCACGCTCGCCAACCTGCCGGGCGTCGCGACCGGCGGGACCGGCATCGTGTCCGCGCCACGGCTGCCCGCCGCGCTGTGGAGCGAAGCCGCACTGCCACGCTTCCCGCTCGCCGCCGCCGGCGACGACGACGGACCGTGGCTCCCGCTCGGCGTCCCGATCGCCCCGCGCGCCCAGGACGGCGAGCGGCCGTCCGCCTGGCTCGACGAGAGCGGGGCCGAAGCGGCGACCGAGCCGCTGGCACGCGACGGCCTCGCGCGGTTCAGCCCGGAGCTGTTCGTCGACGCGGCGCTCGCCGACTCCGGCGTCGACCGGCTCGACACCCAGGTCCGCGAGCTCGCCTACATGGCCCGCGCACCGCGCCGGCTCCGCGGCATCCACTCGCTCTACCCGATCGCCGAGATCGCGCTGATCGCCGTCCCGGACGCTGCGCACCGCGGCTGGCAGCGCGTCGCCGTCGAGCGCCCGCCCGTGCTCGGCGCCCCCGTGCTCTCGCTCGAGGGAACCCTCGCGCGCTGGACCGCGGTCGACGGCGCCACCGTCTACGTCCTCGAGGAATCCGCCGCGCCCGGCTTCGCCGCGCCGGTCGTACTCGTCCAGGGCACGATGCTGAGCTTCGACGTCGGCGAGGATTCCTGCGCCGGCCGGCGCTGGTTTCGCGTGCGTGCGCGGTCAGGCCCGTGGTCGAACACCGTCGACCTGCTCGCCGGCGACGGCTTCGACACGTGCTGCCGCGCGCCGGACCCGGTCGAGCTCGAGATCGTCGCCGACGACGAGGACGACGCGGTCCAGCTCTCCTGGTGCACGTCCGGCGAGGGTGGCTACGAGCTGCAGGTCTCGACCGATCCCGCGTTCGGCTTCGTCGACGACACCGTGACGACGAGCGTCAACCGCGTGCGCTACGAGCTCGATCGCGACGTCACGCACTACGCACGCGTCCGGCCGGCCGGGGTCGCCCCGTGGTCGAACACCGTGATCGTGCTCGCCCGCCCGACATCGATCTGGACGCTCGCCCCGCTGGATGCCCAGTCGCCCACAGGCGACCTGCTGGCGGTCCAGCGCGCGCTGCTGCGGATGTGCGCCGCCCGCGAAGAGCGCGCCTTCGCCGTGCTCGCCCTGCCGCCCGATGCGCGCGAGGCCGAGGCCGCGGCACACGTCGCCGCGCTGCTGCCGCCGGCGGGCGTCGCCGCGTTCGACCCTGGCCGTGGCGGCGTGCGCCCGCTCGACAACGGCGAGGCGGGCGCGCTCAGCTACGGCGCGCTCTATCACCCGTGGGTGATCGAGTCCGGGCCGGCGCTGCGGGTCGTGCCGCCCGACGGCGCGGCCACCGGCAAGATCGCCGGGCGCACGCTCTCCCGCGGCGCGTGGATCGCGCCCGCCAACGACCCGCTCGACGGGGTCATCGGCCTCGACCCCGAGCGCGCGGGCGTCGACCCGGCGGTGCTCGCCGGGCTGGCGATCAACCCGCTGATGACCGACCCGCGCGGCGTGATCGTCAACGGCGCGCACACGCTGAGCCTCGAGCGGGAGCTGGAGGCGATCGGCGTGCGGCGCCTGCTGACGCTGCTGCGGCGGCTGGTGCTGCGCGACGGCGTGACGTTGGTCTTCGAGCCCAACCGCCCGCAGCTGCGCGACCAGGTCGCGCGCCGGCTGGAGACGCTTCTGTCGCGCATGTTCGCCCGTGGGGCGTTCGCGGGCGAGACCGAGGCGCAGGCCTTCCGCGTCCGCACCGGCGACGCGCTCAACCCGCCGACGAGCGTCGACGAAGGGCGCTTCGTCGCCGAGATCCAGGTCGCACCGTCGCGGCCGATGGCGTTCATCACCGTCCGCCTGACGCTCGTCGAGAACGGCCCCGCGACGCTCCTGGAGACCGCCTGATGGCCGCCGACCAGCGCCCGTTCACCGCGTTCAACTTCCGCGTGACGATCACGCTCGACGGCGAGTCCGCTGCGCTCTGTGACGCGGCGTTCTCGGAGTGCTCGGGGCTCGAGCTCACCGCCGCGGTCAAGACGATCCGCCAAGGCGGCGACAACGCGCGCGCGATCCACCTCGCGGGGCCCGTGAGCTACGGGCAGCTCACGCTCAAGCGGGGGATGACCGACACGTTCGACCTCTGGGACTGGTTCCAGCGGGTGCAGACGGAACGCCACCTGCGGGCCAAGTGCCAGGTCGCGATGCTCTCGTCGGACCGCAAGCGGACCAACGCCTCCTTCGTCCTCACCGGCTGCATGCCGTTGAAGCTGCGCGTCCCGACGCTGGACGCCAAGGAGGGCGCGCTGGCGATCGAGGAGATGCAGATCGCCTACGAGACGCTGGCCCTGGCACCGGGAGACGGCAATGGCTGACCAGCCCGCCAAGGCCCACCTGCGCGAGATCAAGCTCCCGACCGAGAAGGGCAAGCCGGCCCAGGAGCTCCCGCACGACGTGACGGTCGACTTCAACCCCGAGACGCTGCGCGTGACCTACACGAACACGATCGAGGGCAAGGACCAGCGCGGCGGCCCGGCGATGCAGTTCGCCGCCAAGAGCACGACCAAGCTCGCCGTCGAGCTGTGGTTCGACGTCACCACCTCCCAGACCGACAAGGACGTGCGCAAGCGCACGGAGGGCGTGAACTACTTCATGCAGCCCAAAGAGCAGAAGGACGGCAAGGAGAAGAAGTGGGTGCCGCCCGCGGTGCGCTTCCACTGGGGCTCGTTCAAGTTCGACGGCGTCATGGACTCGATGGACGAGACGCTCGAGTTCTTCTCTTCCGACGGCCGGCCGCTGCGTGCGCGGGTGAGCCTCTCGATCTCGAGCCAGGACATCCAGTTCCAGATCGACGACGACGCTCCCGGGGTGCCGCCGACCCCGGGCACGCAACCGCGCCAGCAGATGCGCCAGGGCGAGAGCGTCCAGCAGGCGATGGGTCGCTCCGGGCGCCCGCAGGACTGGCCGTCCGTCGCCGCCGCCAACGGCATCGAGAACCCGCGGCTGCCCCGGCCCGGGCAGTTCATCGACGCGCACGCGGGCGTGAGCCTGCGATGACCGTCATCGTCAACGAGCTCGAGGTGACCGTGGCGCCCGCGGCGCCGCTGCAGGTGGCGCCCGCGGCGAAGCCGGAGCGCGAGCCGCGCGCGCTCGAGCCGCTCGAGGTGCTGGCGCTGATCGCGCAGCGCGCCGAGCGCGACCGCCGGGCGAGGGCGCACTGATGGCCGGCACGCCCGCCCTCTATGCCGCGCGCCCGTCGGTGTTGCTCGACGGCGCGGACAACGCCGAGCTCAGCGGCGGCCTGATCAGCGCCCGCGTCGAGGACTCGGCCGAGGGCTGCGCTCGCTGCGAGGCGAGCTTCGGCAATTGGGGCGAGCCCAACGGCACCGCCGGCTACCGCTACCTGGACCGCTCGCTGCTGGACTTCGGCAAGACGCTCGCCTTGCGGATGGGCGCGGGCGACGGCGCCGCCGAGGTCTTCCGCGGCCGCATCACCGGACTGGAGGCCCGCTTCCCCGAGGGCGCGGCGCCGGAGCTCGTCGTGCTCGCCGAGGACCGCTTGCAGGACCTGCGGATGACCCGCCGCACGCGGACGTTCGAGAAGGTCACCGACCGCGACGTCATCCAGCGCGTCGCCCAGGGCTACGGGCTGCAGACGCAGCTCGACGTGGACGGGCCCCAGCGCGCCGTCGTCGCCCAGGTCAACCAGAGCGACCTCGCGTTCCTGCGCGACGTGGCGCGCCGCGTCGACGCCGAGCTGTGGATGGAGGGCGACACGCTGCACGCCCGCCAGCGCTCCCGCCGCAAGGGGTCGCCCGTGAAGATCACCTACGGGCGCGAGCTGCGCGAGATCGCGATCCTCGCCGACGTCGCCGGCCAGCACACGGGCGTCTCGGTGTCGGGCTGGGACGTGGCCGCCAAGCAGGCGATCGACGTCGAGGCCACCGACGCCGCGATCCAGCCCGAGCTGGCGGGCGGGACGAGCGGGCCGGCGACCCTGCGGCGGGCGTTCGGCGCGCGACCGGGACAGGTCGTGCACTTCGTCCCGACGACGACCAGCGAAGCGCGCGCGGCGGCCGAGAACCGGCTGCGCGAGACCGCCCGGCGCTTCCTCACCGCGCGTGGCGTGACCGAGGGCGACGGGCGCATCCGTGTCGGGGCGGCGATCGACGTCGTCGGCGTCGGCGCGCTCAACGGGACCTACCACGTGGCGCGCGCGCTGCACACCTTCGACGGATCGCGCGGCTACCTGACCACCTTCGAGCTCGAACGGGCGGGGCTGTAGATGACCGGGCTCGACACCTACATCGACGAGCGCGTCCCGACCGGACACGGCGGGCTGTTCTACGGCGTGCACCCGGCGCTGGTGACCGACGTCAAGGACCCCGACTCCCAAGGGCGCGTGCGGATCAAGCTGCCGTGGACTCCCGACGGAGGCGGCGCCGCCTACGAGGCATGGGCGCGCGTGGCGACGCTGATGGCGGGCGCGGATCGCGGCACGTGGTTCGTCCCTGACGTCGACGACGAGGTGCTCGTCGCGTTCGAGGGCGGGGACGCGTCGCGGCCCTATGTGCTCGGTGCGCTCTGGAACGGGCGCGACAAGCCGCCGGACACGATGGACGGTGCCGGGCGCAATCCGCACCGGATCATCAAGACCCGCAACGGCGTCAAGGTCACGCTCGACGACGAGCAGGGCCAGGAGAAGCTGATCCTCGAGACCCCCGGCGGGCAGAAGGCGACGTTGCGCGACGGGCCGGGCTCGATCACGCTCGAGGACGCCAACGGCAACCGAGCCGTGATGGAGAGCTCGGGCATCACGCTGACGACCTCCGCCAAGGCGACCGTCTCGGCCTCGACGGTCGAGATCACCGCCGGCAGCGTGACCGTCAACGCGGGCATGTCCACGTTCAGCGGCGTCGTCAAGGCCGACACCGTCATCACCAACGCGGTCGTGAGCTCCAGCTACACGCCCGGGGCGGGGAACGTCTGGTGACCGTCCTGCGCGAACGCATCCAGTGGCGCACCGCGGCGCCGCTCTGGCAGGCCGCGTCCGGCGGCGGGGTGGACCTCGGGCGCCCGGCGATCCTGCGCTTCGCGACCGACGACTTTATGGATCGCGTGCAGGCCGTGCTGACCGCGGGCGGCGAGGGGCTCGACGGCTTCCTCGCGCGCAACGAGACGTGGCGCGCACCGGCCGCCGGGCTGCCGCTGGACACCGGGACACTGAAGCTCTTCCAGCCGCTGCAGGGACGCTTCTATCTCGTCAGCGCGACCCTCGTCTGCAGCAAGCGCGGCCTCCCCGACCGGATGGTCGACCCCACCCGCCAGGAGTCGGCGTTCTTCGTCCTGCGCCAACTGCGCCGCCGCAGTGCGAACGTCCCGCCCGACCCCCTCAACGCGGCGACCTTCAGCGAGTACGCGTGGGTCCCCGGCGCCGCCGGCACCGGCACCTGGACGCCCGTGCCCGCACCCGGGCTGGTCGCGAGCGAGCAGCGCCTGCCGCTCTTCGGCATCGCCTACCAGGCGCTCGGCGGCAACCGGAAGCTGCTCGCGGGCCTGATCCCGGTCGGCTCGCGCGAGCGGCTGCGCGCCGCCCCGGCGGTCCCCGCCGACGCGGGCAACGACCCCCTCGCCGGCGCGACCGACCCGCGGCTGGCGCCGTTCCTCCCCGCGATCGAGGGCCTGATCGAGGTGTCGCGCGCGGCGCCGAAGACGGTGCCGGCCTTGGCCAAGCTGCGTGAGGCGATCTACTTCGACACGCTCGAGCTCGCGGAGCGCGTCACCGACGCGCAGGCCGCGACCCTGAGTGTCTTCACCGCCAAAGACGGGTTCCGCAAGGGCACGACGTGGCGGGACGCGCTCCAGGCCGCTCGCACCAGCGACCCGACCGCGGCCGTTCCGAAGCCGTTCTCGGACCTGCTGCGCACGGAGATCACGCCCGCGCTCGGCACGCTCGGCGTCAACCCCGGCGCGTTGCCCGGCTCGACCGCCGTCTTCACCCAGATCAAGGGGCTCTTCCCGAAGCCGACGACGACCACCGCGGTCGCCGTCCCGGCGGACGACCCGCAGGCGGAGGAGGACGCGGTGCTCGTCGCGCGCTGCGGCTACGAGCGGCCGAACTGCGTGCCCGAGCACCGGCTCGAGCTCAGCCCGCCCTCGGCGCCGTTCGTGTTCGCCTCCCTCTACGACCCCGACGGCCCCGTCCGGCCGTCTCAGATCGCGATGCCCAACGACCTCAATCTCGCAACGCTGCGCAAGTCGCCCAAGGGCGTCTCGATCGCGTTGTCGACCGAGCTGCGCAATCAGCTCAACCGGTTCCAGGCGATGAAGGTCTCAGACCTCGAGTCCGGCAACACGGGCAGCGACGGCGGCTTCAGCTTCGGGATGGTCTGTCAGCTCTCGATCCCGATCATCACGATCTGCGCGCTGATCCTGCTGATGATCATCGTGGCGCTGCTGAACATCGTGTTCTGGTGGTTGCCGTTGTTCAAGATCTGCTTCCCGAGCGTGAGGCGCGGATGACCGGCGACGGCGCGGCGCTCTTTGGGCGCGGAACCTCCTTCCCGGTGCGAATCGGCACCGACGGGCGCGTCGCGTGGTCCACGGGCGACGCGAACATCCGTGAGTCGATCCGGACGATCCTGCTCACCGACCCGGGCGAGCGGATCATGTTGCCGGACTTCGGCGGCGGGCTGCGGACGTTCCTCTTCGAGCCCAACACCCCCGCGACCCACGCGCTGATGGAGGACCGCATCATGCGCGCGCTGCGGCGCTGGGAGCCGCGGATCACGGTCACCGGAGTGAGCGTCCTCGAGGACGCCGACGAGCCCGAGCAGGCCAACGTGACGATCGCCTACGAGCTCGTCGCGACCGCGCGCACCGACCAACTCGACCTGGCCGTCCGACTGACGGGATAACGACCCATGCCCCTCCAGATTCCCGAGATCGACGGCCGCGGCTATCAGGAGCTGCTGGACGAGGCGATCGCCCGGATTCGCGTCCACAACCCCGAGTGGACCAACTACAACCCGTCCGACCCCGGCATCACCCTGCTGCAGCTCTTCGCGTTCCTCGCGGAGAGCGTGCGCTACCGCAGCGCACTGATCCCCGAGCGCGCGCGGATCAAGTTCCTGCAGCTGCTCGACATCCCGCTCGAGCCCGCGCACGCGGCCGCCGGCATCGTCGCGTTCGAGTACCAGAGCGGCCCGCTCTCGCCGATCCTGGTCGAGACCGACCTGGAGCTGCTCGCCGGACAGGTGCCGTTCCGGACGACGCACGCTCTGTCGGTCGTGCCCGCCGAGGGCCGCGCGTTCGTCAAGGCGCCGCTGACGGCCGACCGCGAAGCGCAGATCCGCGCCCGCTACGAGCTGATCTACGAAGGCTTCGGCAGCGCCGGCGACCAGCTGCTGCTCTACGAGACGCGGCCGGTGGACTGGGCCGCGCAGACGGTGGATCTGAGCTCAGGCACGGTCGACCAGACGCTGTGGCTGGCGCTGATGGCGCGCACGCCGGACGCCGTCGGCGCGGTGCGGCGCTCGCTCGCGGGCGCCGTGCTGACCGTCGGGATCGTGCCCGAGACCTCGGGCGACGGCCGCGTGCTCGCGCCCGGCGGGCCGGCGGCGGGGCTCGCGCGCGAGCTGCGCTTCGAGCTGCCGCGCGTCGAGCCGCTCCCGCAGGACGCCGACGCGCGGCTCGCCCGCTACACGCTGATCCCGTCCGACGCGAGCGCCGACGTGCTCGCCGAGCCGGGCCTGGTGCAGCTGACGCTGCCCGGCGACGTCGGCCAGCTCGGCCTCTGGGAGGACCTCGAGCCCGACGAGGACGGCACCGGCGACTTCCCGCCCGCCGTCGAGGGCGACGACGCCGAGCGGATCGTCACCTGGGTGCGAATCCGCCCGGCCGCGACCGCGGGCGCGCTCGGCCAGGCGAGCGTGACGCTGCGCTGGGCGGGCGTCAACGCCACGTTGATCCAGCATCGCGCGCGGGTGCCGCACGAGCTCGTCGGCCGCGGCAGCGGCGCGCCGGACCAGGCCTACGCGCTGGTCAACACGCCGGTGCTGACCGACAGCGTGGCGCTGACCGTCGACGGCACGGCCTGGACGCTCGTCGACGACCTGCTGGCCGCCGCGCCCGAGGTGCCCTCCTCCAGCGCGCCCGGCGTCGGCTATGGGGATCAGGCGACGCTGCCGGCGACCGCCTACACCGTCGACCGCGAGTCGGGCGAGATCCGTTTCGGCGACGGCAGCCACGGCGCACGGCCTGCCGCCGGCGCCCTGATCGAGGCCACGTACGACTATGGCGGCGGGCGCGCGGGCGACGTCGGCGTGGACGCCGTGACCACTGGCCCGGCCCTGCCCGCCGGGTTGAAGGTCACCAACCCGCTTCCGACCTGGGGCGGGGACGAGGCGCTCTCCGTCGACGAGGCCGAGCGCCAGATCGCGCGCGTCGTGCGCCACCGCGACCGGCTGGTGACCGCCGAGGACGTGCAGGAGATCGCCGAGGTCACCCCAGGCGTCGACATGGGGCGCGTGGAGGTGCTGGCGCTGCTGAACCCGCAGCTGCCGGACGCGCGCCTGCCCGGGGTGCTGACCGTGATGGTGATCCCGCAGTTCGACCCGGTTCACCCGGACGCGCCCGAGCCGGACGGGCTGTTCCTCGACCTCGTCTGCGCGCACCTGGAGCCGCGGCGGCTGCTGACCACCGAGCTGCACGTGCGCGGACCGGTCTACGTGGACGTCTGGGCGTCGATCGGCGTCGATGTCGAGCCCGGCCGCGACATCGCCCCGGTGCTCGAGGCGGTCAAGCGCCGGATCCGCACGTTCCTGAGCCCGCTCCCGCATGAAGGCCGGCCTGAAGGTGGCTGGCCCGTCGCGACGAGCGTCGAGCGACTCGAGCTGTGGGCGCAGGCGGCGAACGTCGACGGCGTCGCGAAGGTCTTCGACACCCAGCTCACCGACAGCTCCGGCACCGCGCGCGACCGCGTCCCGATGAGCGGGCTCCAGCTCCCTCGGCTGGCTGCGATCGCCGTCTCCCAGGGCGACCCGCGCCCGCTGGACGAGATCCGCGGCGACGCCGGCTCGCCGCCGCCCGGCTCCGCCAAGACCCTGCCCGTGCCGGTCGATCCCGTGGAGTGCTGACGTGGACGCCAATGCCACGCCCTACGACCTGCGCCTGAGCGAGGCCGACTGGGACCTCGAGGCGAGCGGCGAGGGCCTCGAGTGGGACGGCGAAGGTTCCTCGGTCACGCTGACCCGCGAGCAGTTCCGGTTCCCGCGCCCAGGCGCGAACCGCGACCTGCGCCCGACCGACCGGCGCGGTGCCGCGCGCGACCGCTACGGCCACTGGTTCTTCATCGGCCCCGGCCGCAGGGACATCCGGCTGGTGCGCGCGGGCGAGCGCCAATCGGTGCGCTACTGGCCGGTGGAGACCCCGCCGAGCGAGCCGGTGGGCGACTTCGCGCCGCTCGTGCCGCCGCCGGCGCCGGAGCCCGTGGCGCTGTCGGGCCTGGCCGTCACCGAGCATCACCACCTCGTCGTCGGCGTGCCGTCGCTGCCCGGCCTGCTGCTCTTCGACCTGCACGGCGGCGGGCCGCCCGTCGAGCTGCGCTGGCCGTTCGCGTTCGCCCCCGTGGACATGGCGCCCGCTCCGGGCGACGGGCTCTGGGTGCTCGACCATCCCCCCGGCGGCCCGGCCGCGCGGCTCTGGCGCCTCGATCACGACTTCCGTGTGCACGATCTCGGCGGCGCGGGCGCGCCGCCGGCGCCCGTCGAGGATTTCGGGCCGTCACCGCTGCCCGCGCAGCCGTGCGCGGAGCGCATCGAGCGCGGCTTCGCGCTCCCGTTCGATCTGCGGCCCGACGTCGTCGAGGGCCTCCCCGACGACTCGGTCCTGCTCCTCGAAGGCACGCGGATCCTGCGCGTGCGCCGCAGCGGTGAGCCGGTGCCGTTCGCCTTCGACGCCGGCCAGTTGCGCGGCGCGCCGCACGACATCGCGTTCCTGCCCGCGGGCGACGGCGTGGCCGGGCGCCTGTTCGCCGTGGACACGGAAGGCAACCAGGCCTACGCGTTCCTGCTGTCCGCGGACGGGACCGAGCTGACGCCGACCCTCGAGTACTTCCCGCTGCGGCTGTTCGCGGGGCGCGGCCTGGTGCGGGCGGGTGATGCCGTGTACTTCGACTCGGGCGAGCGCTGGCTGGCACTCGTCGACCGCCGCACACCGCGCTACGGCGTCGAGGGCTCGGTGCTGCTGCACGGCTTCGACAGCGCACGGCCGGACTGCGTCTGGCACCGCCTCCTGCTCGACGCCTGCCTGCCCGCCGGCACGTCGGTGAGCGTGCAGAGCCGGGCGGGCGACACGCCGGAGCTCCTGGCCGCGGCCGAGTGGGTGGACGAGCCCGCGCCGTACCTGCGCGGCGACGGCTCCGAACTGCCCGCCGCGCCGCGCCCGCGGGCCGAGCGCCCGCCGGGCTCGGGAACGTGGGAGCTGCTGCTGCAGCGCGCCACCGGTCGCCACCTTCAGCTGCGCCTGCGGGTGACCGGCAACGGGCGCCGTACGCCGCGGCTGTTCGCGCTGCGCGTCTACCGCCCGCGGTTCTCGTATCTGCGCGAGTACCTGCCGGACGTGTTCGCGCAGGATCCGGTCTCGGCCTCGTTCCTGGACCGCTACCTGGCGAACCCCGAGGGGATCTTCACGGCGATCGAGGATCGCGTCGCGACGGCGCAGCGCCACTACGACGTGCGCACCGTCGACGGCGACTACCTGCCCTGGCTCGCCTCGTGGCTCGGCGTCGTGCTCGAAGCCGACTGGGAGGACGAGCGGCGACGGCTGTTCATCGACCACCTGCCTGAGCTCTTCCGCCTGCGCGGCACACGCGCCGGGCTGCTGCTGATGATCCGGCTGGCGATCGACGCCTGCCCCTCGGCCGCGCTCTTCGACGCGGCATGCGACTGCGGGTGCGGCGGCGGCGCGACGGCCGCGTTCACGCCGCGGATCGTCGAGTCGTTCCTGACCCGGCGCGTGCCGGCCGTGGCGCTCGGCGACCCGTCGGAGCTCGACGGGCCCCGCGAGGTCGACAGCGGCGAGCGCTGGACCCCGGCCGAAGGGGCGGCCGCGTTGCACGAGCGCTGGAACGCGTTCCTGGTCGCCCGCCACGGCCCGCAACCCGCGCCGGCGCGCTTCCCACCGCTCCCGCCCGCCGACCCGGTCGACTGGCGGCGCTTCGTCCGCGAGGCGCTCGCGATCCCGTATGAGGAGCCGGGCAGCGCGGACGTCGAGTCGTGGCGGCGGTTCCTGACCTCGCGCTACCGCCGTCCGGAGGAACTGGCCGCCGCGTGGGGGCGCGCGGCCGTGACCGCGTTCGCGGACATCGCGCTCCCGGCCGAGCTGCCCGAGCAGGGCGCCGAGCTGCTCGACTGGATCCAGTTCGTCTCGATCGTGCTGGCGACCGAGCGCCGCGCCCACCGGTTCACCGTCCTGGTCCCGGTGCGCCCCGAGGACAGCGACGAGGACCGCGCGCGCCGCCTGAGCCGCGTCGAGCGCGTCGTCCTCGTCGAGCGCCCGGTCCACACGGACTACGACATCAAGCCGTACTGGGCCGCCTGCCGCGTCGGCGAGGCCCGCGTCGGGCTCGACACCGTCATCGGCGAGGGCAGCCGCTTCGTCGCCGTCGTGCTCGGCCGCGACCGGCTGGCAACCGGCTATCTGAGCGTCCGGCCGCCGGGTGACGTACCCGACCGGCTGGTGGTGGGCCGCGACCGCGTCCGCCCCGATCGAGGAGAACGACCATGAACGACTTCACGGCGAGCGCCTGCACGGGCGGGTCGCTGGACCCCCGCAAGCGCGTGAACTACGCGCTCGGGCTCGTGCTGGGCGAGGACGAGTTCCGCCAGGAGCAGTTCTACCTGCGCGAGCGCGACCACCGAGCCGTGCGCGCGCTGCACGGCTACGGGACGGTCGCCGGCCTCGCGGTGGCGTTCGACCAGGGGCGCGTGGTCGTCCGGCCCGGGCTCGCCGTCGACGGCGCCGGGCGGTTCATCTGCGTCCCGTCGGACCAGTGCGCGAACCTCGACGACTGGGTCGCACGCAACCGCACCGAGGTGCTGGCGCACCTCAGCGGGTCACCCGGTCAGGGCGGCCTCGGGCTCTACGTCGTCCTCTGCTACCGCGAGTGCGAGACCGACAAGGTGCCGCTGCCGTCGGAGCCTTGTCAGTCCGACGAGGAGTCGATGGCCGCTTCGCGGATCACCGACGGCTTCGAGCTCAAGTTCGCGTTCTCCCCGCCCGCAGCGGGTGGCGAGACGGCCGGACCAGGGCTCGGCGACCTGCTCGACCAGATCGTGCACGTCGACGACACGGGCTCGCCGCCATGGTCGCCGCCCGAGGAGCCCGTCGCGCTCGAGGAGATCCGCGAGCTCGTCGCCGACTGGATCGTGCGCCTGCGCCCCGAGCTCTCCCAGCATCCCTGCCTGGCGCCGGGAGACGAGACGTGCGTGCTGCTCGCCCGCATCGACGTCGACGTCGACCTGCTCGAGGACGGCACGCTCTCGGTCGCCGGGCCGCCCGCCGTCGACGACGCCGACCGGCCGCTGCTGCTCAGCACCCGCTTCCTGCAGGAGTGGCTGATGCGGCTGACCGCGGCGGAGACCGAGGAGGTGCGGATCCTCGACGACCTCCTCGACGTCGACACCGCGGGCACCGACGCGGGCGAGGTCCTGACCTACGACGGCGCGCTGTGGGTGCCGAAGGCGCCGATCACCGATCACGGCCAACTCACGGGGCTCGGCGACGACGACCACACGCAGTACCTGCTCGTCGACGGGTCCCGGGCGCTCAGCGGCGACCTGAAGGCCGGCACGCACCGGCTGACGGGCCTCGCCGACGCGGTCGACACCCAGGACGCCGTCACCCTCGGGCAGCTCGCCAACGTCCTGCGGGTGGGCGACGCCGCCGGCGGCGATCTCGCCGGCACGTACCCGAACCCGAGCGTCGTCGGGCTCCAGGGCAACCCGGTGGCCGACGACAAGCCGCAGCCCGGCAACGCGCTCGTGTTCAACGGGGAGCGCTGGGCGCCGGCGACGATCGCGGTGCCCGACGCGCCCACCGTGGCGCGGGTGCTGCCGTTCGCGACGATCACCAAGCTCGACGAGCGGCGCTACGAGATCTGGTTCAACCTCGAAGCGCCGGACAACCCGGTCGCGGTCGAGAAGGTCGGCACGGACAACCTCCAGGTGGCGGCGGAGACCGACAAGGCGCCGTTCCTGGAGGCCCTCAACATCGACATCGTCGGCAACCCGCATCGCAACGTGTTCACGCTGGTGGTCACCCCGCCGAAGGAACCCCACGGACACCTGCGGTTCACCTTCACGCTGCGCGCCATCACGCTCGACTCCGGCGTGACCGTGGAGGAATACGCCAAGGCGAACTCGATCACCTACGAGGGTCTCGGCGAGCGCGCGGTCCGGCGCTCGCGGCTGACGACGGTGACCCGGTTCGTCCGCGACCGCGACCTGGACCACGACCAGAACGGCTGACATGACCGGGATCGCACTCAACACGCCCGTCCTGGACGACGGCATCGACAACGTCAACTTCTTCAACGGCCGCGTCCTGACCGCCGAGGACCTGCGCGACGAGCAGCGTGCCGGGCTGGAGCACCGCCGGCGCCTCGGCCGCGCGCAGGGCTGGGGTGTCGTCGGGGGGCTCGGCGTCCTCACCGGCAGCGACCGGCGTTCGGTGCACGTCGAGCCCGGCCTGGCGCTGGACGCGCTGGGCGACGTGATCGAGCTGGGCACGGCGGTGGATGTGGCGCTCGTCGTCAGCGCGACGGGCGACGCCTCCGGCGGCGCGTCGGCGTTCGCCCCCTGCGCGAGCGTGCCGACGGCGCCGGTCGTCAGCGGCACCGGCTTCTACCTGCTCACGATTTCGCAGGCCGCGGGCCCGAGTGGGCGCGCGGCCGCCGTCGGCTTCGGCGCAGGCGGCGTCGCGGCCGACTGCGGCGCCCGCTACACGGTCGAAGGGGTGGCGTTCCGGCTCGTCGCGCTCGACATCGCGGGCATGGCGGACAGCTCCGGCCTCGACGAGGACGCGCGTTCGGCCCTGCTGGCGGCGGCCGGCAGCGCCGCGCGGCTGCGCACCCGCAACGTGCTCGCGCACCTGTTGCTGGACACCGGCCTGATCGCGGACGAGAACCCGACGCCCTCGTCCACGGAGCACCCCGGCGCGCTGGCGACGCTGCGCGGCCTCGGGCGCCTGACCGACTGCGACGTCCCGATCGCGGTCGTGGCGTGGTCGGGCGGGCAGATCGAGTTCCTCGACGGGCCGGCCGCGAGCCGCACGCCGGTCCCGCTGACCTCGCCGTCGGACGTGTGGGCCGCGTTCCAGCGGCCGCGCCGGACCGCGCTCCGGGTGGCGGCCAGCGCGCAGTTCCAGACCCAGGCCCGAGAGCTCGCCACACGCCCCGACGCCGGCTCCCTGCAGGCGCGGCAGTACATGCGCTTCCTGCCCGCCGCCGGGCTGCTCCCGGACTCGTTCGACTACGGGGCCTTCGCCACCGGCATGTCGTACGTCTGGGGCGGCTGGCTCGCGCCGGACCGGATCGAGCGCCTCGTGCGCGACTCGCTCGCGTACCCGCCGATCGACGTCGCCGCGGGTGAGCTGATCTGGTTCTACTCGCTCGCCGTCGGCGACAACGTCACCGAGACGGTCTTCCTCTCGCGCTACCTCGCCCCGGACTACTGGTACGGGGATTTCCGGCTGCGGTCCGTCGAGCCGTCGCGGGCGGTCGCGGCCGACGAGCGCGTGATCCTGCGCGGCGCCGGGATCGACAAGGCCGCGGTCTTCGTGGGCGACGTCAAGGCGGAGGTCCGCAAGCTCTCCGACGACGCGGTCGAGGTGACGCTGCCGCCACTCGACATCCCGGACGGCGGCGAGCGCCTGGACGTCCGAGTGCGCGCGGGCGGGAGCGAGCAGGTGGTCTCGCTGCCCGTGCTGCCCGCGAAGTCGCTCGCCGGCGACCTGCAGCTCACGCGCTCCGAGCAGCGCCCGGCGGGCGGGCGGGTCGTCAATGTCACCTACACGGTCCGCTCGGACCTCAACACCACGGCCGACGTCGCGCTCGAGGCGGACGCCGAGCTGGCGGGCGGGCTCGTGGACGTGCACCTGGACCCGCCGGTGCTCGAAGCGATGCAGCCGGGCGAGGAGCGCGAGGTGTCGCTCTCGGCGCGGGTCGCCGTCGGACCCCGGATCGCGCTGGCGCCGAACTTCCGCGTCACGTTGCGCGCGAACGCGGAACACATCGAGGCGACCGACGTGCTCGAGGGCGGCCCGTGACGCTGCCGGCCGCCGAGGTCGGGCGGCTCGCGACCCGCGGCGTGCCGCGGGATACCCCGGCGTTGCGCAGCGCGCTGGAGAGCCGCGTGCGGGCCGCGGAGATCCGCCCGCGCGAGCTCGCGCCCGCCGCCGTGCTCGTCGTCCGGCGCGCCGATGTCGACGCGCCGCTCAGTGGCGCCGGCTGGGATCACGCGTGCCGGGCACGCCTCGCCGAGCTCGCCGCGCGGGCGGCACGCCCCGAGAACGGCGTCGTCGCAGAGGGCGCCGAAGCGGTCCTCTTTCGCGACGAGGCCGAGCTGCTGGCCTGCCTCGCGGCGGACCTCGCGCGGGGCGCCGCCGGGCGGCGCTGGTGGTGGCGGTTGCTGCTGGGGCGGTTCGGCTCGACGCCGGCGGACTTGCTCGCGGGACAGCCCGAGGCGGCCCCGGCGGTCCTCGCCGAGTTGCACGCGTGGGACCGCGCGGCCGCCGTGCTGGAAACCTTCGACGCTGACGACGTCGTGACCGTGCTGCACGCGCTGGCCCGCGCGCACGACGCGCCGGCGCTGGCGGCGGTGGCGGTCGAGCTCGCGGCGGCGTTCGCTCCCGGTGGCTTCGAGCCCGGCGCGCCGGGTGCGCCCGAGACCGGCGCCGACGAGCGCCCGGAGTACCCGCGCTTGACCCGCCGGGAGACGCCGGCCGCGCTCACCCGGGCGCCCGCGGCGGCGCCAGACGTGACGGGCGCCCGCGCGCCCGCGCCCGCGTCGGGCGAGGGCGGCGTCCGGCTCGCCGACGCGCGACGGCTGCTGCTCCGCACGGCCCTGCGCCTGCACGCTCGGCCCGCGAGCGCGCGCGGCGAGGCGTTCGCCGGCGAGTTGCGCCGCTCGGCGCCGATGCTGCGCCGGGCGTTGGATCGCAGCGTCCCGGCCGCGAGCGACTCCGCCGCGACCGCTCCACGGACGCCCTCCGCGCCGGGGCACGTGGACCCGGTCGAGCCACGGCCGCCACGGCCGCTCGACCCGGCGGCGGCAGACACGGTCGCCGAGGCACAGACGACCGCGTCCCGCGACGCTCCGCCCGCGCCGCCGGCCCGGACCGCGCGCTCCTCGCCGCCGCCGCGCGCTGACGCGGCCGCCTGGGAGGACGGCGTCACCACCGGCTTGGCCGGTGTCTTCATGCTCGTCAACGCGATCGCCTGGCTCGACCTTCCGGACGACGAGCGCGTGGCGGCCGAGCTCGGGGCGTGGGGGGTGCTCGAGGCACTCGCACGCGACCTGCTCGGCGACCCGCCCCCCGACGCGGTGTGGGAGGTGCTCGCGCTGCTCGCCGGCCGCGAGCCCGGCGTCGCCCTGCATTCGCCATACACGCGGGGGTGGCTCACACGCTCGCTCCCCGCCGTCCGCGCGCGGCTCGCCGAGGCGCTGGAGGTGGACGGCGACGCGGTCGCGGCGGAGCTGCTCATCCGGTGGGGGACGGTCCACGTCACCCGCACCCACGTCGACGTCGTCCTGACGCTCGACGCGATCTCGTTGCGCGTCCGGCGCGCCGGACTCGACGCCGATCCCGGCTGGATGCCTTTTTACGGACGCGTGATCCGCCTCCACTTCGAGGACGCCCTGTGAACCCGTTCGCCGCCCTGGAGCTCTCGCCCGCGTCGCACTTCGCCGTCAACGTGCACGCCGCCGTCTATCGCGTGATCGTCTACGCGCGCGGTTTGGGCGCGCTCGGCGGCGGCGACGCCGACGAGCTCTTCGCCCGCTACCCGTTCCTGCGCGGGCACCTCCAGACGATGGCTCCCTACCTCCCGGACGGGCTCGGGTGGGAGGAGACCGTGGCGTGGTGGCCGCGGGCGCTGAGCGAGTGGGAGCGCGAGGCGCCGGCGGAGCGCCCGCCGCCGCTGGTCGCGCTCGCCCGCGCCGGGGTGCTCGACCTCGACGACCGGATGGCGCTGCTGACCGCCGGGCTGGCCGAGGAGGACTCGCGGTTCGCGGAGCTGCTCTCGGACCTGCAGCCAGGAGGCGCGCGCACGGCGATGCTCGAGACGCTCGGGCGCGTCGTCGGCGTCGACCATTGGGCGCTCGGGCGGCGGTTGCTGGACGCCGGGCTCGTCGAGGCCGCCGATCCACGAGTCCCCCGTTCGCAGTGGGTGCTGCGCGTTCCGAGCGGGCTATGGGAAGCGATCCGCGGGTTCGCGGCAGTCGCGCCCGAGCCCGGGATGGAGCTGCGGTGGGAGCTTCCTGACGCGCGGGAGCTCGTGCTCGCGCCTGGCGTCGCCGCCCGCGTGCACGAGCTGCCGGCGGTGCTCGCGCGCGAGCGCGCCTCGACGCTCGTGGTCCGCGGGATGCGCGGCAGCGACCGCGAGGAGGTCGTCGGCGCCGTCGCCCGCTCGCTCGGGGTCGCGGTGCTGCGCGTCGACGGCGAGACCGCCGCCGACGAGGCGTCATGGAGGCGGGTGGGGCCGTTGTGCACGGCGCTGGGCGCGCTACCGATGGTGGTGCTCGACCTCGCGCCGGGGGAGACCGCGACGCTCGCCTCGCCTCCCGGCTACGACGGCCCGCTCGCCGCGGTGCTGGCGGGCGAGGGCGGCGTGCGCGGCCAGGCGATGCTGCGCTCGGTCACGCTCGAGCTGCCGCCCGAGGGCTTCGACGAGCGCCTGCGGCTGTGGGAGGGCGCGCTGCCCGCCCAGCCGGTCGAGGAGCTCGCCGAGCGGTTCCTGCTGCCCGCCGGGCATCTGCGCCGCGTCGCGACCGAGGCGCGCGCGATCGCCGCGCTGGAGCGGCGCGAGCAGGTCGGCGCCGCCGATGTGCGCCAGGCGTGCCGGAGCCTGAACCGCCAGCGGCTGGAGACGCTCGCCACGCACGTCGAGCCGGCCGGGACGTGGGAGTCGCTGGTCGTGAGCGAGCGGACCGGCGCGCGGCTGCTCGAGCTCGAGCGCCGCTGCCGTCACCGCGAGCGGATCCTCGAGCGGCTCGCGCCGTCGCTGCGTGCGGGTGCGACCCGCGGCGTGCGCGCATTGTTCACAGGAGCGAGCGGCACGGGCAAGACGATGGCAGCGCGGATCCTGGCCGCCGAGCTGGGCATGGACCTCTTCCGGGTCGACCTCGCCGCCGTCGTGAACAAGTACGTCGGCGAGACCGAGAAGAACCTCCACCGGATCCTCTCGACCGCCGAAGAGCTCGACGTGCTTCTGCTGATCGACGAGGGCGACGCGCTGCTCGGCGCCCGCACCGAGGTGCGCTCCGCCAACGACCGTTTCGCCAACCTCGAGACCAACTACCTGCTGCAGCGGCTGGAGTCCTACCAGGGGATCGTCGCCGTCACGACCAACGCGGCCGACCGGATCGACCCGGCGTTCTCGCGCCGGATGGACGTCGTCGTCAGCTTCGTCGAGCCCGGCCCGCTCGAGCGGCGCGAGATCTGGGCGCTGCATCTGCCCGAGGGCCACACCGCCGACGCGCGCCGCCTCGACGAGATCTCCGAGCGGTGCGTCCTCTCCGGCGGCCAGATCCGCAACGCGGCGCTCTCGGCGACGCTCCTCGCGCTCGACCGCGACGGCAACGTCGCGACCACCGACGTCGAACGCGCGGTAAGCGCCGAGTACGGCAAGGCCGGCGCCGTCTCTCCGCTCGACCGCGACGGCCACGCCGCACCCGAGCGCGGCATCGAAGCGTTCCTGGAGGCGCTCTCATGAGCACGGACCACGCCAAGCCCGTCAAGCCCAAGCGCCGTGTCGCGCGCGCCTCATCCGGCGGCGACTCCCCCGCCGGCGGGGGCGCGGGCGGAGGCGACGCGCCGGAGAAGAAGCACGACGGCGGCGCTCTCGCGAAGGGCGCCATGGCGCAAGCGCCGGCGGTCGCGATGCCGGTCGCCCGCGCCCCGCGGGTGACCCACCCCGGCGATGCCGAGGAGGTCGAGGCCGACAAGGCCGCCGCGCGCGTCGCGGCCGGCCAGCCCACGGGACCCGTCGAGGCGCAGCCGGCGACCGCGGCCCGCGCCGCCGCCGGCGAGGACCATCAGCCCGTCGAGGGCACCGACCCGACCGTCGCCCGCAAGGTCGACAGCGAGACCCCGCCGCCCGTCGAGCAGGTCCCGGTCGCGCGCGCGACCAAGCCCGCCGCCGGCGAGCCCAAGCCGGCCGCCAAGCCGGTCGCGCGCGCCGCCAGGCCCGCCGCCCG
>NZ_JAPDOD010000061.1 GCF_027587205.1 Solirubrobacter ginsenosidimutans | reverse complement strand
GACCGGGACAACCGCGAGTGCGGGACACACTGACCAGCCCACGCCCGTAACTGTCGGTATCCCAGCGCGAGATTTCGGGCAAACAGAGCCGCGCCGAGCGGCGGACGGCGGCGAGTCAGTCCCGGAGGGTGCGCCACTCCCCCTCCCCCACCCGGCGCAGTTGACGTTCGTCCCTTAAACACAAAGCGCGCGCCCAAAGGACGCGCGCGAAAGTGAAACCAGCGGGACTAACTAGAGCTCGGCAGGAACCGGCTCGGCAGGAGGCGCCGTGGTGGGCGTCGCCGAGGGGCGCAGGTCCGGCGGATCGGGCGTGCCCGGCCGCAGCTTGATGATCCGGTGACGCAGGACGCCGTCCGTGATCTTGAGATTGTGGTCGAGCTGCTCGAGGAGCTCGTTCTCACCCCGGAACTGGATGAGGTGGTAGTCCGCTTCGGCCTTCTTACGCACCTCATAGGCGGTCTGACGGGAACCCCAGTCGTGCCGTCCGATGAATTCGCCGGTGCGATCGATAAGGTCCGCGATGTCCGCCACGATCTGTTCACGACGCTCGGCTTCAACAGCCGGGTCGAGAAGCAGCGTGAGGTCGTAGATGTGCTGTCCGCTCGCCATTGCGGTCCTCACGGTAGCAACGTGGGGCGAACCCGCCCGCCTGCGTGCCTATCAAGAGCATGCGGCGCGACGTCCTGCGGCGAATTCGATGGGGCAATGTGTCCCTCGCCGTGGCTGTACTGACCGCCCTGGCCGCCGTCGTCGTCTGGCCGCTCGTCACCGCCACCGCCCCGTCGCTACCCCCGGACACGGCCCGTCCGTTGGTGAGTGACCAGGGCCCGCCCGCCGCCGAGAAGGGGGGAGCCGCCAAGACGCGAGGTGGGCCGAAGTCTCGGACCGGCACGAAGTCGGGCGGCGGGGCGAAGGGACGCCGCGGAGCCAAGGCGCAGCGCCGGGCCAAAGGTCATCGCCGGGCCAGATCGCGTGGTCGGCCGACGAGGTCACGCGGGGCGAAGACGCGCGACGGCGCGAAACCGGAGCGGGCCGGCTCGCGCGACGAGGCGACGTCGCCCGCCGGCCCGCCGGCCGCGCCGCCCCCGCCCCCGCCCCCGCCGGCCATCGCGGCGCCGCAGCGCGGCGCGAGCGGCGAGTTCGGGTTCGAGGGTGGGTGAAGTGGCGGGTCAGCCGGGCGTGGCGGACGGTGAGCCCGCCTTGGCGCGGATGTCCGCGATCTGCTCGTCGATCCAGTCGCCCGGGTCGCGGGAGGTGACGATCTCCTTCAGGCCGCGCGCCCGCCGCTCGCGCGCCTCGGGGGACATCATCAGCGCGGAGTAGATCGCGTCCGCGAGCTCCTGGACGTCGAAGGGGTTCACACTCAGCGCGAACTCGCCCAGTTCCTCGTGGGCGCCGGTGTTCTCCGACAGGATCGAGACGCCGTGGCGCTCGTTGACCAGCGGCCCTTCCTTGGCCACGAGGTTCATGCCGTCGAACATCGCGTTGACCATCATCACGTCGTAGTGCTTGTAGGAGGCGACGGCCTCGTCGAGGTCGTCGCGCAGCTTCAAGTCGATCGGCATCCAGTCGGGTGTGCCGTGGCGATGGTTCACGACCGCGACCAGCGCCTCGATCTTCTCCAGGTACTCGGCGTACTCGGGCACGTCGGTCCGCGAGGGCATCAGCTGCGCGGTGAACGTGATCCGCTCGGAGAACTCCGGATGCTGCTCGAGGAAGATGTCGAAGGCGGTGAACCCGCGCAGGACGTTCTTCGAGAGATCCGCGCGGTCCACGCGCAGGATCGAGTACTCGCGCCGGCGCGACAGCACCCGCTCCTCGTACTCCCGCACCCGCGGGCGCCGGGCGACGGCCCGCGTGGCCTCGTAGTCGATCGGCAGCGGGTACGCGCGCACCCAAACCTCACGCCCGTCGCAGACCACGACGCCCCGCTCGAAGTCCACCTCGAGATCCAAGAGATCCCGGCAGCACTGCAGGAAGTTGCGCTGGTAGGAGCGGGTGTGGAAGCCGATGATGTCGTTGGCCAGCAGGCCGTGGTAGATCGCATCCCGCATCGGCGTGGGCAGCACGCGCCAGGCGTCCGGCTGGGTCCACGGGATGTGGACGAAGTGGTGCAGGAAGACGTCCGGCCGCGCCTCGCGGACCATCGCCGGCAGCGTGTAGAGGTGGTAGTCGTGGACCATGACGACGGGCTCGTCGCGGCCCTCGATCTCGTCGATGACGGCCTCGGCCAGGTCGCGGTTGACCTGCTGGTAGCCCTCTTCGAAGGCGACGACCTCGTGCCGGCGGATGTCCGGGGCGTTGCTGAGGTCCCAGAGGTAGTGCTGGATGAACCACAGCATCGGGTTGGCGATGATGTTGTAGAAGCGGTCGTAGGCCTCGTCGTCGGACTCGACGAAGCGCACGCGGAAGGAGCCGCCCTCGGGCGCTTCGACCTCGAAGGGCTTGCCGCCGTGCTCGCGGGCGACGTCGACGTCGTGGTCGGTCATCGCGGAGGCGATCCAGATCGCGTCCCGGTGCGAGGCCAGCCCGGTCAGCGCCGTCACGAGCCCGCCCGTGCCGCGCTTGACCGAGCCGTCGTCCTGATAGGTCACGGGGCCTCGGTTGGAGACCAGGACCAGGGCCGGTTGCTCGGTCATGAACCTTGACGATATCCGGACGGGACGCGTTCTACGCGCGGGCGCCACCGCGAGGTAACCAACAGCACCTCAGCCGCCAAGCGGACGCTCGTCGAGCTTCACCTTGATCGTCTGAGTGTCGCCACCGCGGTGGATCTCGACGTCCGCGGTCTGACCAGGCTTGAAGCGCGAGATCGCGCTCGAGAGGTCGTCGGAGTTCGTGATCGCGTCATCGCCCACCTTGGTGATGACGTCGCCGCCGCGGGCGAACGGCACACCCTGGAAGACCTCGCGGCCGCTTCCGCCGCGCAGTCCGGCGCGAGCGGCAGGCCCGCCGGGCGTGACCTCCTGGACCCACACGCCCTTCTCCACCTTCAGCCCGAAGTGGTCGACGAGCTGCGGATACAACGGGACGGAGGAGACGCCGAGGTAGGCGTAGCGAGCCCGGCCCTCGTCGCGCAGCTGCCCCACCGAGCGCTTGACGACGTCGATCGGCACCGCGAACCCGACGCCCTCGCCGCCACCGGACTTCGACTGGATCTGCTGGTTGATCCCGATCACCCGCCCGTCGGAGCCGACCAGAGGACCACCCGAGTTGCCCGGGTTGATCGCCGCGTCGGTCTGGATCGCGCCCGAGATCGCGAACTGGGTCAGCGATGCGACGGAGCGGTCGATCGCGCTCACGATCCCCACCGACAGCGACTGCTGTTGCCCGAACGGCGATCCGATCGCCGCCACCGGCTCACCCACCACGACCTTCTCGCTGTCGCCCAGCGGCAGCGGCTTCAGCGTCAGGCCCTTGGTGTCCACCCGCAGCAGCGCGACGTCGGCGTTGGGGTCATGCCCGAGCACCTTCGCGCCCACGCGGTTGCCATCGGCGAACTCCACGTAGACCGCCGAAGCGCGCTTGATCGCGTTGCCCTCGCCCGTGGTGACCACGTGCGCGTTGGTGACGATCTCGCCGTCGCCGTTCAAGACGAACCCCGACCCCTCGCCGCCCTCGGACCCGAACTGCGAGAGCACGGTCACGACGCCCGGCGCCTCGTCGCGGTAGATCTTCTGGGCGTCGAAGCCGCCCTCGGAGCCGATCGAGGCGACGACCTCGTCGCGCGACGAAGCGGTCGGCGACGGCTCCTTAGAAGCGGTGCTCGACCCCTTGTCCCCGCACCCGGCCACAAGCAGCGCCACGAACGCGCCCGCCACGGCGAGCCGCCGGGTCATGACGGCAGGACCAGGGAGAACGTCGTCCGGCCCGGGCCCGAGCGGACGGTGAGGCGACCGTGCATCCGCTCCGCCAGCTCGCGGGCGATCGCCAGGCCGAGCCCGGCGCCGCCGGCGGCCTGCTCGTTGGACGTGAAGAACGGCTCGAAGATGTGGGGCATGTTCTGGCGCTTGATCCCTAGTCCGGCGTCGGAGACCTCCAGCCGAACGTGCCCGTTGGAGCGGGCGGCCGAAACTTGAACCCCGGTTCCGGGCGGAGTGTGGCGCAGCGCGTTGTCCAGCAGGATCCGCAGGACCTGGGCCACGCGCTCGGGATCGCAGTCGAGCTCGATCGGCTCGGGCCGCAGGTTCAAGGTCACGCTGGACGAGTGCTGTGCCGCGGCGGGGGTGAACTCCGCCGCGACCTCGCGCGCCAGCTGGCCCACGTCAGTCGGCTCGGGTCGCAGCTCGAGCGCGCCCGCCTCCAGCCGCGACAGGTCGAGCAGCTCGACCGCGAGGTTGCGCATCCGATCGACCTGCCCGCGGATCTGCGCCAGGAACGCCCGCCGGGTCTCCTCGTCGAGGTCCTCGTCGGCGAGTAGCTCGAGGAACCCGCCGAGCGAGAAGATCGGCGTCCGCAGCTCATGCGACGCGTTGGCGATGAACTGCTTGCGCGCGCGGTCCAGCCGCGCCAACTGCGACTGCATGTCGTCGAACGCGGCCGCCAACTGGCCCAGCTCGTCCTCGGAATCCGCGCGGATCGGCTGCGAGAAGTCGCCTGAGGCGACCTTGCGCGCCGCCCGCTCGAGCCGCTTGACGCGCGCCGCCAGGGCACGCGCGACCAGGTACCCCGCGAGGATGGCGATCACGAGCGCGATGCCGCCGGAGATCAGCACCTGCCGCCGGATCAGTGCGACGTTGTCCTGCACGTCGGAGAGCGAGTCGGCGAAGACCGCGACGTACTTGCCGTCCTTGATGCGCTCGTCGACGATCGGCTTGGCGGCGAGCGTCATCCGCCCGTTCTGCGTCGTGACGACGGCCGACGCCTGGCGGCCGGTCCTGACGGCCTCGCGGGTCACGTCCTGGACGTCCCGGCTCGTCGCGCCACCGTCGGGCGTCGAGTCCGAGACCAGGAACGCCCCCGCCTCGCGCGACGCCATGACGATGATCTCGGTGCCGATGCGTTCCGCGAAGCGGCGGACGGCGGCATCCCGGTCGGCGTGGATGCGCTGCATGTCGCGCGCGCCGTCCTTCGTGGGCACCGGCTTGTCGCCGTAGAACTCGCGCGGCGTGTAGAAGAACTTGCCGACGTCCGGCGTGTACTGCGTGCTGCTCGCCCGCACCTGGTCGAGCCGCTGCGATGTCAGCGACGCCTCCAGCCGCGGAGTCACCGAGAGATAGATCGTGCCGATCGCGCCGATGATGATCAGCGCGAAGATGACGGCCAGCCGGTTGCGCAGCGACCGCAGCCCCGGCAACGCCCCCTACCCCTCCTCGTCGCGGAAGCGGTATCCGACGCCGCGCACCGTGAACAGGTACTCCGGCTCCTTCGGATCCACCTCGATCTTCTCCCGCAGGTGGCGGATGTGCACGTCGATCGTGCGTGGGTCGCGATACGCGGAGTCCCCCCAGACCCGCGCCAGCAGCATGTCCCGCGTGAACACCCGCCCAGGTGAGCGGGCCAGCGCGAGGAGGATCTCGAACTCGACGTATGTTGTGGCCACGATCTCACCCTCGCGCGCGACGGTGCGCTTGCCGGGGTCGATCCGCAGGCCGCGGACGTCGATCGGGCGCTCGTCGTCGCTGTCGGTGCGCGCCATGCCCGAGCGTCGCAGCGCCGCCTTCACCCGCGAGCGGAACTCGCGCATCGAGAAGGGCTTGGTGATGTAGTCGTCCGCGCCGAGCTCGAGACCGAGGACCTTGTCGATCTCCTCGGACTTGGCGGTGAGCATGATGATCGGGACGGTCTCGCCCTTGGCGCGCAGCCGCCGGCACACCTCCAGCCCGTCCATCCGCGGCAGCATCACGTCGAGAACGACGAGGTCGAAGATCTGCTCGTCGAAGCGCGCCAGCGCTTCTGCGCCGTCTGCCGCCTGCACGACTTCGTATCCATCGCGCTGGAGCGGGAAGGACAGGAGCGTCTGGATCGGCTGCTCGTCATCGACGAGGAGGATTCTCGGGGCTCGGTCTGCCATGACCTGTGCAATGAGAGGATAGATGGGGGCTAACCGATTAACCTCGACGGAGGTGCTGGATGCCCGCGTGTACCGGACCGCTTTCCTGCCAGCGCTCTTTGCGCTGTTCATTGCCGCGTTCGCGCTCGCGGATCGACCGGACCCCGCACGCACCTCTTTGCCCTCGGATGCCTTCACCGCGTCGCGTGCCTTCGGAAGCGGGGCGAACCCCGAACCGCAGTCGCTGAACGGCCTCGCGCAGGCCTTCCCGGATCGCACCGCCGGGTCGTCCGGAGACAACCGGATGGCCGACCTCGTCGAGCAGGTCTTCAAGGCGCCCGACGACGCGGGCCAGCGCGCGCCGTTCACGGTCAAACGCCTGATCACGCCGAGCCGCGCCGGCGATCTGACCACCGTGATCGCCACCCGGCCCGGGCAATCGGAGCGCCGGATCGTCGTCCTCGCACACCGCGACGGCAAGGGTCTCGCCGATCTGTCCGGCACCGCGACGCTGCTCGAGCTGGCGCGGGTGCTCAAGTCGCGCGAGCTGCGCAAGACGCTGGTGCTCGTCTCGACCTCCGGGTCCACGACCGGCTTCGCGGGCGCCCGCGACTGGGCGAAACGCGAAGGGGGCGACCAGGTGGACGGCGTGATCGTGCTCGGCGACATGGCGGGGACCAAGCTCGCCAAGCCGTGGGTCGTCGGCTGGCCGCAGAGCGCCGGACCGACGCCGCTGGGTCTCGAGCGCACGCTGCAGGCCTCGGTCCGGCGCGAGGTCCGCAGTGAGGCGGGTGGCCCGAGGGCGCTCGGCCAGTGGATCCGGCGCGCGCTGCCGATCACCGTCTCCGAGCAGGGCGCGATCGGCGGCGAGGGTCTGCCGGCCGCGCTCCTCTCAGAATCGGGCGAGCGCGGCCCGGCCGCGGACGAGCGGGTCCTCGAGACGCGCATGGACGCCTTCGGCAAGGCGGCGCTGGACGCCGTCGGCGCCATCGACGCCGCCGGCCCGCGCGACGGACCCGCGTTCGGAGACGCGCCGAAGGGGATCGTGACGCTGCGCAACGTCCTGCCGGACTGGGGCGTCCGGCTGGTGGTCGGCTCGCTGCTGCTGCCCGCGCTGCTCGCAGCGCTGGACGCCTTCTTCCGCGCGCGCCGCCGGCGGGTGCCGATCGGCCCCTGGCTCGCGTGGCTCGCCGTCGCCGCGGTTCCGCTGCCCGTGGCGTGGCTGTGGCTGCGCGTGCTCGGCGCCGCGGACGTGATCGAGGTCCCCGACGGGCCGGTGCTACCGCACCTCTACACGCTCGACACGAGCGGCTACGTCGCGATGGGCTCTGCGCTGCTGGCCGGTGCGCTCGCGTGCGCGCTCGCCCGGTTCGCCGCCGCCGCGCTGGGCGCGGGCCGGATGACGGCCGGCGAGCCGGACGCCGATGGCGTTCCCTCGCGCCGCGCGCGGCCGGTTCCCGGGGTCGACGGGCTCGCTGTCGCGTCCGGGGTGTGGATCTGCGCGCTCGCGGCGATTACCTGGGCGATGAACCCTTACGCGGCCGGCGTGCTCCTCCTCGCCACCCATCTCTGGCTGTTCGCCGCCGGCGGCTGGCGCCGCTGGCCCGCGTTCGTCGCCGTGCTCGCCGGCCTGGCGCCGATCGTGCTGATCGCCGTCTACTACAAGCTCGCGCTCGACCTCGGCCCGCTCGGCCTGGCGTGGGGTGCCGCGCTCGCGGCGGCCTCGGGTTCCGGGTTGTGGTCGACGTTGCTGCTGGCGGGCGTCCTGGCCGCATTCGCCGGGGTGATGCGAGTGCTCTTCGCCCGCCGCCGGCTGGGTGCTGACGGGCCCGCGGGCAAGTCGATCAGCACGCGCGGGCCCTTGAGCTACGCCGGTCCGGGTTCGCTCGGCGGCACCGAATCGGCGTTGCGCCGATGACCGTCGCCACCCGCAGCCGCGTCCGCTCGACGCTGCGCCTGCTCTCCACGCTGTTGATCGTCTCCGGCAGCCTGCTGCTGGCCGACGCCGGTGCGACGCTCGTCTGGGAGGAGCCCGTCTCCTCGCTCTACGCCCAGTTCCAGCAGGGCGACCTGCAGGACCAGCTCGACCGGTTGGAGCGCGTCAAGCCGACCCCGGTCGAGGAGAAGGCGCTCAAGAAGCTCCCCGACCCGGAGCGCCGGCTGGCGTTCGCCGCCCGCTCGCTGGACCGCAAGACCCACGAGGGCGATGCCGTGGGCAAGATCCTGATCGACCGGATCGGGCTGTCGTCGGTGGTCGTGGAGGGCACCGACGCGGGGGATCTGCGCAAGGGCCCGGGCCACTACCCCGGCACGCCGCTGCCCGGCCAGCGCGGCACCGTCGCCATCGCCGGGCATCGCACGACCTACGGCGCGCCGTTTCGCAAGATCGACAAGGTCCGCCCCGGGGACGAGATCAACGTGGTGATGCCGTACGGGCGGTTCACCTACAAGGTCGAGCGCACCCGCATCGTCGCGCCGACCGCCGTGTGGGTCACCCAGCGCGTCTCATACGACCGGCTGATCCTCTCGGCGTGCCATCCGCTCTATTCGGCGGCAAAGCGAATCGTGGTGTTTGCGAGGCTCATCCGAGCGGTCCCGCGCGGCGCCGCGGCGTGACATCGGGCGACGACCCCATCGACCATTGTCCGACGCAGGACGATGAGGCTCATATGACGGTGTCGGAAGTCCGATATGTACCGCGAGCCCGGGTGACGGGCCCGGCTCGCGACGGTGGACGGCGTTTTGAACGCTCGTCCCCATCGCCCCCTCCCAAGGATGGTGCGGTGACCAAAGTGCAACAGCTCCAAGCGAGCATCGAGCGCGGGACCTACACGGTGGACAGCAAAGCTGTCGCCGCGGCGATCCTCAAGCGTCTCCTTCTCGAGGACAGGGCGCAAAAGTGAGCGGTTGGCGGAACTAGCCAGCTAGTGCTCGTATCCCCGCCAGGCTTCCGAGCCTGGCGGGGCGTTCTTCCAGATCACATCCGGAGGCCCATCCACCACCTCGCCGATCCAGGTGAGCTCCGCCGTGTCGCAGGACCGTGCGATGCAGGCGCACAACTCGAAATCCTCTCCGCCGGTCGCGCCCAGCTTCGCCGGCGACAGACCCAGCGCTCGCGCGACCTCCGCTACCCCCTTGGCGAGAGGCAGCGCCGACGCATCCAGTTCGATCCGCACGCCGCTCGTCTCGGCGAGCCGCCGTGCGTCCGAAGCCAGTCCGTCAGACAGGTCGAGCATCGCGCTCGCCCCCGCGTCTGCCAGCGCCCGCCCCGCAGCCAGCCGCGGGCGCGGGCGCAGGTAGCGCTGGACCAGCTCCTGCGGTCCGGCCGCTCCATCGAGAATCGCCAGCCCCGCCGCCGCCGCGCCCAGCGTCCCGGTCACCCCGACCCGGTCGCCCACCCGCGCGCCATCGCGGCCCACGAGGGCGTCCGCCGTCTCCGCCCACCCGACGACGGTCACCGCGAGTGTCAGCGCCGGCCCGCGTGCGAGGTCCCCGCCCGCGATCGTCACCCCGCACTCGCGCGCCAGCGCTTCGGCGCCGCGGTGCACCGCGATCACGTCCTCGTCGCCCAGCGACGGTGGGAGGACGACCGACAGGTACGCCTCGCCCGGCGCGGCTCCCATCGCGGCCACATCTGAGAGCGCACCCGCGAGTGCGCGCCAGCCGGCATCCTCCGGCGTCGCCTGGCCAAGCCGGAAGTGCGTGCCGTCCACCATCACGTCCGTCGAGACGGCGGCATACCCGCCGGCGCGGACCACCGCGGCGTCGTCGCCGATCCAGCGCACGACGCGGGACCCGGGACGGACCGCGAGGACGTCCCGGATCGCTCCGATCAGCGCGAGCTCACCGATGGCGGTAGACGATCCGCGCGCGGTTGAGGTCGTACGGGGAGACCTCGACCCGGACGCGGTCGCCCGGGAGGATGCGGATGCGGAAGCGCCGCATCTTGCCGGCCACGTGGCCGAGCACCTCGTGGCCGTTGTCGAGCTGCACCCGGAACATGGCGTTCGGGAGCGCCTCTACGACCTCACCTTCGAACTCGACCTTGTCTTCCTTCGCCAAAGCTATATGACCCTGACGTTCGTGGCCTGCGGGCCCTTCGTGCCCTCGCCCAGCTCGAACTCGACCTTCGCGCCCTCGGCCAGCGTCCGGAAGCCATCGCCTGAGATCCCGGAGAAGTGGACGAACGCGTCCTTGCCTCCGTCATCGGGCGTGATGAAGCCGAAACCCTTCTCGTCGCTGAACCACTTCACGACACCAGTAGCCATCTGACAGCACTCCTCTTGGATCCAGCATGCGCGAGGGGTGCTGCCGGCACTGCCTTCCCGCATACCACCATGACCGCGCCCGGCGGCCCTGACGGCGCAAGTTGTACCAGTCCTGAGCGGTTGGGGCTAGCCGTCGGTGGGCGCTTGCGTCCCGCCGCCGTCGGTCCCGCTCGGCGGTTGTTGCGGAGGTGTTTCGTAGGCGTTGGGATCGAAGTTCCCGTTGCCGTTGCCATTGGCGTTGTCGGCGGGCTTCTTCTCGGTGCCGCCCTGGGAGTCGTCACCGGGGGCGGACTGCGTTCCGGGCGCGATGCCGGGCGCGTCGGGATCGACCTTGTCCTTGTCCTTGTCGTCCTTGCCGCCCCTGCTGGCGTAGTGGCCGGAGAACGGCTGGCTCTGGAACGGCTCGGTCGGCTTCTTGAAGTCGCCGCAGAACTTGCCGACGGCCTGCTTCATGTACTCGCCCCAGATGTCCGCGGGGTAGGTGCCGCCGTCGATGTTGCCGCCCGTCGGGGCGTACATGCCGTTCATCGACGTCGCGGTGGAGCCGGGGAAGCCGACCCAGACCGCCGTCGACAGCCGCGGCGTGAAGCCCACGAACCACGCGTCGATGTTCTTGTCGGTCGTGCCGGTCTTGCCGCCCGCCGGGCAGCCGATGTTGGCGTGGGTGCCCGTGCCGCCCTGGATGTTCTGCTGCAGGATCTTGGTCGCCTCGTAGGTGACGCCGTCCGAGAAGGCCTTCACGCGGTGCACGCGCCAGCGCGGCGGAAGCTTGACCTTCTTGCCGTCGCGGTCGACGACCTTCTCGATCATCCGCGGGCGATTGCGGTACCCGCCGTTGGCGATCGTGGCGTAGGCGCTGGCCATCTCGAGCGGCGACACGCCGTCCTCGAGGCCGCCGAGCGACTCGGCGCAGAACCCGTTGAGCTTTGACTTGATGCCCATCATCCGCGCCGTCTCTTTGACCTTGTCCGGACCGAGGTCCGAGGTCAGCTGCGCGTAGACGGAGTTGTCGGAGGCGAGCGTGGCGCGAACGAGGTTCATGCTGCCGGCGCCCTTGCCGCCGTAGGTCTTGACCTGCCAAGGACTGGCCGCGGAGCCGCAGGGCGGATCGTTGAGCTCGATCGGCGAGGTCGACGTGTACGTGGTCGAGTTCGGGTTCACGCCCTCGCGCAGCGCGGTCAGCAGCACCATCACCTTGAACGAGGAGCCGGGCTGGCGATGGCCCTGGGCGGCGAGGTTGAACTTCGACTTGCCGTACTGCTCCGACGACGCCATCGCGACGATGTTGCCGTTGGCGGGATCGATCGAGACGATCGCCGAGGACGGCCCGATCCCGGCGAGCTTGTTGGCGATCGCCGCGCGGGCCTCCTTCTGCTTCTTGAGGTCGATCGTCGTATAGACCTTGAAGCCGCCGCGCTTGACGGCGTTGCGGCCGTATTCCTTGATCAGCTCGGACTGGACGTAGTCGAGCACGTAGCGCTCGCGCGCCTTGCGGAAGTAGCCGTCCATGTGCAGGCCGAGGCCCTGCTTCATGGTCTTCTGCGCCGTCGCCTGCGAGATGTAGCCGAGTTGGGCCATCTTGCCGAGGACCTCGTTGCGGCGCTGCTTGGTCCCGCTCTGGTTGAGCACCGGCGAGTAGGTCGAGGGCGCCTGCGGCATGCCCGCGAGCATCGCGGCCTCGCGCAGGGTCAGGTCCTGGACGCGCTTGTCGAAGTAGAGCCGCGCGGCCGCGCCGGCGCCGATCGCGGACTGGCCGCCGACCGTCCCGTAGGGCACGGTGTTGAGGTACTTGCCGAGCACCCACGCCTTGGAGTACTTGGCCTCCAGGTCGCGCGCGAGCTTGGCTTCCTTGATCTTGCGCTTGTAGCCGTCCAGGCCCGACCGCGTGTCGTCCTGGGTGTAGAGGTTGCGGACGAGTTGCATCGTCAGCGTCGAGCCGCCCTGCACGGTCTTGTGCTCGGTGGCGTTCTTGACCGCGGCGCGGATGATGCCCTCGTAGTCGACGCCCTTGTGCTTGTAGAAGCGCTCGTCCTCGATCGCGACGGTCGCTTCGTTGAGGACCTTCGGGAACTGATTGGACGCGACTTCGCGGACCAGGTCGTCGGACTGGATGAAGCCGAGCCGGGTCTTGCCGTCGGAGGCGAAGACCTCCGTCAAGCCGCCCGGGTCCTTCTGTTTGAGGCTCGAGAGGGCGGGTGCGGAGTTGGCCGTGCGCAGCACCCATGTGACCGCGGCACCGGCCACGGAGGCCGCCAGGAGGAGCACGACGAAGACGCCGAGAGCGATCCACCGACCGTAATGGGCGCCCTGACGGCGCCGCCGTATGCGCGCAGAATGACTCAAGGGCGAACGAAGGATTCTAGGCGGGGTCGGTTAAACCTCCCCTGAGCAGCCCCTCGTGGCGGAGCCGTTGCAAGCATTGTCGGCGCAGAGCCGCCTCGGCTGAAGCCTTGTCCGGCGGGCTGACCGGATCGCTGCCGACGGCGAGCCGCGTACCCCAGGGGACGATCTCGGCGACGCTCACGTCCTGGCCGGTTTCGTCGTGCAGCGCCGCGATCGCGAGCTCGACATCGGCCTCGGGCGGGAGCCAGACGACGACGTCGAGCGCCACGAGGTCGACCACCAGCGTGTCGTTCTTGAGGATCCCGCCCGCGAGCTTCTCGTTCGGGATCACGATCCGCTGCTCCGTGGCCGTGCGCAGGACCGTGTGGTTGAGGCTCACGTCCTCGACGACCCCGTAGTTGCCCTCGAACGAGACCCAGTCGCCGACCCGCAGCGGCTGCGTGATCGCGAGCATGATCCCGGCGATGAAGTTGGCGAGCGTCTGGCGGGCGGCGAAGCCGACGATCGCGGCGGCGATCGCGCCGGAGGCCAGCAGGCTGGTCGCCAGTTGGGAGATGCCGGTGAACCCGGACAGCGCGATCGTGATCCCGATCACCACGATCGTCGCGTAGAGCAGGCGGCGTACGAAGCGCAGGCGGGTGGCGCCCTCGCGCGAGAGCCCGGTCTTCTCGGCCGCCAGGCGCGCCGCGCGGCCGCGGAAGGCGCGATCGATCAGCGTCGCGACCGTGAACGCGATCAGGATCGAGAGCGCGGCGTTGATCCAGGTGCCAGCATCCGCGTCAGCCATGGCGCAGGAAAGTACACCGCGCGCGATCCTGCTCGACGCGCTCGGGACGCTGCTGACGTTCGAGCCGCCCGCGCCGCACCTGCGCGCCGCGCTGCTGGCGCGCACGGGCACCGACATCGGCGAGGCGGGCGCGCAGGCCGCGACCCGGGCCGAGATCGCGTACTACCGGGCGCACCTGCACGAGGGAACCGACCCGGCGGCGCTGCACGACCTGCGCCGGCGCTGCGCCGCGGCGATGGACCTGCCCTTCGCGCTCGACATCGCCTTCGACGCGCTGATGGCGTCGCTGCGCTTTTACGCCTACGCGGACAGCGCCCCGGCGCTGCGCGGCCTGCGGGAGCGGGGGATCCGGACGGTGGTCGTGTCCAACTGGGACTGGTCGCTGCACGAGCGCCTGCTGAAGACCGGGCTGGCGGAACTCCTCGACGGCGCGGTCGCCTCCGCGGAGGTCGGCTCGGCCAAGCCCGACGGCGCGATCTTCGCTGCCGCCCTGCGGATCGCGGGGGTGGCCGCCGGGGATGCGTGGCACGTGGGGGACACGCCGGAGGCCGACGTCGCCGGCGCGCTCGCCGCCGGGATCCGCCCGATCCTGATCGTGCGCGATGAGAACCCGGTCGAGCTCGACGGGCTCACGACGGTCAGAACGCTTGCGGAGCTCATACCCTTGCTCGCGACTTGATTCCGTATCCCGAAATGCCGCCCGCGCCCCCGCCGGAGCCCCGTCCGCTCTCGGTGCCGGTGTGGGTCCCGTTCGTGGCGCTGCTCGCCGTGCTCGTCATCGTCAGCCTGTTCGGCCTGGCGATCTACGGCGTGGTCTCGGCGTCGGACCCGACCATCAAGGACGCGAACGACCTCCCCGTGGGCTGGACGCAGGCGCTGACGTTCTTCCAGGACCTCGTGTTCATCTTCGCGGCCTACATCGGCGTCAAGCTCTCGCTCGGGAGCGCGCGGCCGGCGGACTTCGGCCTGCGCCGGCCGCAGGAGCTCAAGAGCGCCCTCGGCTGGGCGGCGGCGGTGATGGCCGGGTTCTACCTGGTGAGCCTGCTGCTGGCCGCGATCTTCGGCCAGCCCGAGGATCAGACGCTCGTCACCGACCTCAAGGCGGAGTCGGGTCTCTCCGTCCTGATTCCCTGGGCGATCCTGATCTGCGTCCTCGCGCCGGTGGCCGAGGAGTTCTTCTTCCGGGGCTTCATGTTCACCGCCTTCTCGCGCCGGATGGGGGTCGCGTGGGCCGCGGTCCTCGACGGCATCGTCTTCGGATTGGGCCACGCGGGCGGTGCTGAAGCGATTCAGCTCATCGCGCTCGGCGCGTTCGGGGTCGGGTTGTGCCTCCTTTATTGGCGCACACAGTCCATCATTCCCGGTATGGCTCTCCACGCCCTGAACAATTCGATCACGTTCGGTGTAACGGTGGATCTCGATCCGCTGCTCTTCGCCGTTGTGGTCGTCGGCAGCGTCGGCGTCGTCGCCGGCTGCGCCACCGCGGTCTCCGCCCGGTCCGCGGGGGCCGTATGAAACGACCCGCGCTCGCGCTGCTGATGGCGCTCGCGCTGCCCGCCCAGGCCGCCGCACAGACGCCGCCCGATCCGGTTCCCACGCCGCCGCCGGCCGTTCCCACGCCCGCCCCCACCCCGCCGCCCGCGGCGACGGCGAAGCTCTCCGTCTCCGTGCTCGGGGGGCTGAGCGGGAAGACCCCTGCCGCCCTCACGGGGCAGACGTTCACCGCGCGCGTCGTCATGAAGCCGTTCGTCGCCAACGAGGGCGCGGTCCTGCGCGTCTATCGCGGCTCGAAGAAGTTGCAGGTCAAGTCACTCAAGTTCAAGGCCGTCAACGGCGGAACCGCCGGCGTCGCCCAGTTCAAGGTCAGCTCCAAGGTCTCGGCCAGGCTGACGCTGAAGGTCTCGCACCGCGCCACGCCCGGCCTCGTGACCACGGTGGCCAAGCCGCTGCGGATCAACGTCGTCCGCGCATACGCGGGTCCGGGCTCCAAGGGCCCGGCGGTCAAGTACCTGCAGGAAAGGCTCGCCGCCCTGCACTACGTCACGTCGCGCTCCGGCGTCTACGACGGGGCGACCGGCCGGGCGATCATGGCGTGGCGCAAGGTCGCGGGGTACTCGCGCACCTACATCGCCACCCCCGACGTCTTCTCGGGGATGCTCAAGGGCCGCGGCGTCTTCAAGGTCCGCCACCCCGGTGACGGCCGCCACGTCGAGGCGCGCCTGAACCAGCAGGTGCTGGCGCTGATCAACGGATCCAAGGTCGAGCGGATCTACCACACGTCCTCGGGGAAGCCCTCGACGCCGACCGTCCAGGGCAAGTTCCGCGTCTATATGAAGACGCCGGGCACCAACGCCAAGGGCATGGTCGACTCGAACTACTTCATCCGCGGTTACGCCATCCACGGCTACGCCGACGTGCCCGCGTACAACGCGAGCCACGGCTGCCTGCGGGTGCCGGTGCCGAACGCCCGGTCGATCTACGACTGGCTGCGGATCGGCGACGTCGTCTGGGTCGAGCCGTAGGTCTCGTCGGCGAGCCGGGCCAGTAGGCCCGGCATGCCGCCGGCGGCGTGGGCCTCGCGCATGCGGTCCGCGCCGCCGCCCTCGCGCACGATGCGCTCGATCTCCTCGAGCGCATCCTCGCCGTCGAGATCGCGCGCGTACGGGCGCGCGAGCTCCAACGCGTCGGTCGCGACCTCGCGGATCGGGCGCATCTCGCCGCGCCACCAGATCGTCGCGTCGAGGCCGTCGCGCGCGGCGCGGAAGGAGGACTCCTTGAGCGCCTCGGTCGGCGGCATCCGCTCCTCGTTGCCGTCGGCGCAGGCCACGGCGAGCCCGTGGATCAGCGCGGCGAGCCCGCCGACGGTCGCCAGCCGCGCCTGCCCGTCCATCGCGCGCACCTCGACGGTGCCCAGGTTCGGGCTCGGGCGGATGTCCCACCACAGGTACGTGTAGTCCTCGACCTCAGCGGCCTCGACGCACCAGGCGACCAGCGTCTCGTAGTCGGTCCAGTCGTCGAACGGCGGGGGGATCGTCGAGCGCGGGAACGCGCGGAACGTCAACGCGCGGGCGCTCGCCATGCCGGAATCCCGGCCGTGCCAGAAGGGCGAATGAGCGGCGAGCGCCTGAAGCAGCGGGAGGTGGGCGCGCAGGCGGTTGAAGACCGCGATCGCGGTCTCCGGGTCCGGCATCCCGACGTGGACGTGCACTGCCGCGGTGGGCGTGCGCAGGACGAGGCCGCGCATCTCGTCGTGGATGCGCTCGTAGCGCTCGAGCGGGACGTGCACGACGTCCCCGAACGCCGCATCCGGATGCAGGCCGCCGCCGATGAACGCCGCGCCCGCCTCGCGCAGCTGCTCGCGATGCCGGGCCAGATACTCGATGCCCTCGGGCGCGCTGCTGACGACCGGGGTCGAGGTCTCGATCAGCGCCTCGTAGAGGTCGTTCATGATCGAGCCGTCGTCCGTGCTCACGCGGGCGACGAGGTCAGATGCGATGTTGGCCGGACGGAGATCCGTCTCATCGACGAGAAGAAGCTCCTCTTCGATGCCCAACGCAAAGTCCGGCGCTTCACCGAAGTGGTGCTCCACGTAGCCAGTCTACGGCCGCGAGGCCGATTAGTGTCCAGGTCGATGTCAGCAAAAGACACTTTGATCGCCGAACTCCGCGCCCACGCGTTGATCGTGGGCGAGGTCACGCTCACCTCGGGGGCGACTGCGCAGTACTACGTGGACGCCAAGCGGGCGATCCTGCGCCCGGCCGGCTTCGCCGCCTTGAGCGAGCTCGTCGCCGGCTTCGCCCGGCAATGGGAGGCGACGGCGGTGGGCGGCCTGACGATGGGCGCCGACGCCCCGGCCTGCGCCGCGCTGGCGGGCGGAGCGGACGTGAAGGCCTTCTTCGTGCGCAAGGAGGCCAAGGCCCACGGGCTCCAGCGCAAGATCGAAGGCCCGACGCTCGACCCGGGCGAGCGCTGCCTGATCGTGGAGGACGTGGTGACCAGCGGCGGCTCGACCGTCCAGGCGATCGAGGCGGTCCGCGCCGAGGGCTACGACGTCGTCGGCGTCGTCTCGGTCCTCGATCGCCTCGCGGGCGGCGCCGCGAAGATCGCCCTGGCGTCCTCCGACGCCCCCTATGAGGCGCTGGCGACGATCGACGACGTCTACCCGGACCGCCCGGACCGCGCCTAGGACGAGTCCGGGATCACCTTCAGGCGGTCCCAGCGCCCGGCGCGGAAGTCGCCGGGCGCGCCGTAGAACGTCACTTGGCCGCCGTCGCCGTACATGAAGCCGAGGTCCTCGTCCCAGTTGAGTGCGAGCAGGCTGACCTCGCCCGGCTCGCACGGGTCCTCCTGGATGAACACCGGATGGCCGAGCAGTATGTGGTCGGGCGCCTCGATCTGGCCCGTGAGCGCCTCGTGGGCCTCCCACTCGTCCTCTGACAGGTCGTCGGGGTAAGGCAGCGTCAGGACCGGCTCGAAGCGCACTCGCCGCTCCGCGAGCAGCACCGGGACGTCGCGCTCGTCGCGCGGCTCGTCCGGCGGCTCGGCGACGGTCGTCGCGGCTCCGGCGGCGACGTACACGACGCGGACCACGGGATCGTCGCCTTGGGCCGGGCCCCAGCCTTCGGACTCCTCGCTGAAGTCGGCGAAGAAGACGAGTGTGCCACTTGCCGGGAGATCCTCACGGCCCTCGACTTCGGGCAGCTCATCGAGGGCGATCGAGGCCAGGTGCGTGAGCCCGCGGCCCTCGTTGAGCGGCCACGCGCCACCCGGCAGGTCGGGCCGCCCTCCGAGCCGGCTGCTTCCGGTGCCGCCCGCGACCAGCGCGAGCCCCCAGCGCGCCTGCTCGACCAACCGGTCCGGCAGCTCGAAGGCCCGCACCAGCTCGGCGAGTTCAGCCCGTGAGGTGGGTGCGGCGCTGACCTTGGGGTACGTGCGCGGCTCGGGGCCGAACAACGCCTCCATCCGCTCGGGCCCGAGGAGCGAACGAGCGCGCTCGGTGGCGTCGCCGCGGCCGCTGACAATCGCGGTCCAGGGCGCGGCGTCGAACTGCTCCTGCAGGGCGTCCGCCAGCACCTCGGTGTCGAGGTGCTCGAGCGCTGTGAAGGCGCGCTCGCCGGCCGGGCTCAGGTGGTCGCGCACCGACCCACCCGGAAACCGCCCAGGCAAGAAGTCATCGCGCACCGCGGCGCGATCCGCAAGGTCCCCCGGGCCCGCGAACATGACCTCAGGGGCGGGGTCGTCCCGCCGCAACCGCACACTGATGAGCGCGGCGGGTCGCTCCCCGATGGTCTTCTCGACGGCCCGCGCGGCGGCCTGCGCCCACACTTGGATGGCATCTTGCACGCGCGCAGCGTACGGATGCCCCCGGCAGGAATCGAACCTGCATCCCGCGCTTAGGAGGCGCGTGCTCTATCCATTGAGCTACGAGGGCCGCGAAGAAGGGTATGTGGAACCGGATCGACCGGTGCGCAAGGTGTAGTTTGTTGACCGGTTCGGGGAACTAGGGGAGCAAGCCCACCCGAGGGGAGCAATTGAGTTGAGTACGGGAACCGGCGCCAGCGATCTGCTGCAGGCCGAGGACAGCGGCGTCGATCAGATCGTCGCCGGTAAATCTGAGGTGGCTGCGCGCTCGCCGCTGCAGCTCTTCTGGCGACGCTTCCGCAAGGACAAGGTCGCGCTGGCCGCCCTTACGTTCATCGTGCTGCTGATCCTGGTCGCGATCTTCGCGCCGCTGATCCGCAAGATCCTCGACACGCCCGCCCCGAACGTGGGCAACACGGACGCGCTGGACGACTTCGGGTTGCCGTCCGGGCCCAGCAGCGAGCACCTCTTCGGGGTCGACGGGCTCGGGCGCGACATCTTCTCCCGCGTCCTCGACGGCGCCCGCGTGTCGTTGCTGGTGGCGTTCGTCGGCACCGGCCTGTCGGTCATGATCGGCGTGACGATGGGGATGATCTCCGGCTTCTACCGCGGGTGGATCGACACCGGCATCGCCCGCCTCATCGACGTGCTGCTGGCGTTTCCGGTGCTGCTCCTGGGCCTCGGCCTGGCGTCGGCGTGCTCGACCAAGGACGGGTGCCTGGGCGGCGCGCTGGAGCCCGGCCTGACGGTCGTCGTCACGATCATCGTGATCTCCAACTGGCCGTACGTGGCGCGCATCATCCGCGGCCAGGTCCTCTCGCTGCGCGAGAAGGAGTTCGTTGAGGCGTCCAAGTCGCTCGGCGCGTCCAACAAGCGGATCATCTTCCGCGAGATCCTGCCGAACCTCGTCGCGCCGATCATCGTCTACACGACGCTGTTCATCCCGGCCAACATCCTGCTCGAGGCGTCGCTGTCGTTCCTCGGGGTGGGGGTCCAGCCGCCGCAGGCGTCGTGGGGCGAGATGCTCTCCGACGCGTCGACGATCTTCGCCTCCGCGTGGTGGTACATGTTCTTCCCGGGCATGGCGCTGCTGCTCACCGTGCTCGCGTTCAACCTCGTGGGTGACGGCATGCAGGACGCGCTGAACCCCAAGAGCTCGCGGTCGAGGTAGGCACAGGCCATGGCCGCATACATCGCCCGCCGCCTGATCTGGGTGGTCTTCCTGCTGTTCGTGATCACGCTGATCACGTTCGTCATCTTCAGCGTCCTGCCGTCCGGCGACCCCGCCGTCGCCCGCGCCGGCCGCCAGCCGACCCCGGAGCTGGTCGCGACGATCCGCGCGCAGCTCGGGCTCGACAAGTCAAAGCCCGTGCAGTTCATCAACTACATCGGCGATCTGCTGCCGTTCGTCGGCCACAACGGCGTCTACTTCGGCTTCAGCTACCAGAACAACGCCGACGTGCTGCCCGAGATCCTCAAGCGGCTGCCGACCACCCTGTTCCTGACCGCCGGCGCGGTGCTGCTGTGGCTGTCGATCGGCATCCCGATCGGCGTGCTCTCCGCCGTCAAGACCGGCTCCTGGATGGATCGCCTCGCGATGGGCATCGCGCTGATCTTCATCTCCGCCCCGGTCTACTTCCTCGGGCTCGTCGCCCTCTACCTCTTCGCTGACGACATCGGCAAGTTCCCGATCCTGCCGGGCAACTCCGCCTACAACTCCGCGACCACCTTCCCCGAGAAGGCAGAGGCATTGATCATGCCGTGGTGCGTCCTCGCGGCGGCGTTCGCTGCGGTGTACGCGAGATTCCTCCGGGGCAACCTGATCGACACGCTGCAGGAGGACTACATCCGCACGGCCCGCGCGAAGGGGCTCAGCGAGCGCCGCGTGGTCTTCCGCCACGGCGTACGAGCGGCGATCACGCCGATCGTGACCCTGCTCGGCCTGGACATCGGCATCCTGCTCGGCGGTGCGATCCTCACCGAGACCGTCTTCAACATCCCCGGCATCGGGCGCTACGCGTTCAACGCGATCAACAACAGCGATCTGCCGGTGATCCAGGGGACGGTGCTCGTCGGCGCGTTCTTCATCGTGATGATGTCCCTATTGGTCGACATCCTGTACGCCTTCATCGACCCCCGGGTGAGGTACTAGATGACTCCCCTCCTCGAGGTCGAGAACCTCAAGGTCCACTTCGAGACCGAGGACGGCCTGGTCAAGGCCGTCGACGGGATCTCCTACACGGTCGATCGCGGCGAGACGTTCGGGATCGTGGGCGAATCGGGCTCCGGCAAGTCGGTCTCCTCGCTCACGATGCTGGGTCTCACCCGCGCCCGCAACGCCCGCATCAGCGGAGCGGTGCGCTTCGACGGCAGGGATCTGCTGGGCGCGTCCGAGGACGACCTGCGCGCAGTGCGTGGCAACGACATCGCGATGATCTTCCAGGACCCGCTGTCCTCGCTGCATCCCTTCTACAAGGTCGGCACGCAGATCGCCGAGGGCGTGCGCGCGCATCGCGACGTCTCGAAGGCCCAGGCGTGGGACCGCGCGGTCGAGATGCTCTCGCTGGTCGGCATTCCCGAGCCGCGCAAGCGCGCCGACTCCTACCCGCACGAGTTCTCGGGCGGCATGCGTCAGCGCGCCATGATCGCGATGGCGCTGGCCAACGACCCCAAGCTCCTGATCGCCGACGAGCCGACCACCGCGCTCGACGTGACCGTTCAGGCGCAGATCCTCGAGCTGATCGAGACGCTGCAGTCCGAGTTCGACACCGCGGTCGTCGTGATCACCCACGACCTCGGCGTGGTCGCCGAGATGGCGGACGAGATCGCGGTCATGTACGCCGGCCGGATCATCGAGAAGGCCGACACGGACACGATCTTCGCGGCGCCCGAGCATCCCTACACCTGGGGCCTGCTGTCGTCGATCCCGCGGCTGGATTCGCCTCGCGGCGAGGAGCTCGTGCCGATCTCCGGCCGCCCGCCGTCGCTGATCAACCTGCCCGGCGGGTGCTCGTTCCACCCCCGCTGCCCGTACGTGCGCGAGGCGCACAAACACACGGATCCGACGCTTGATCCCGTGCCCGGCGCCGCGAACCACTCGGTCGCCTGCCTGCTGCCGCAGGAGACCCGCCGCAAGCTCTGGGGCGAGCTCCAGCAGGGCATCAAGCCCGATGACGCACGGCAAGACGTGATGGAGGAGAAGGCCGTATGAGCGCCCCCGCCGGCGAGACCGCCTCCAACCCCGCCGCCCCCGGCGAGAAGCTGATGGAGGTCCGGGAACTCTTCAAGCACTTCCCGATCAACGCCGGGTTCTTCCGCCGGCAGGTGGGCGCGGTCAAGGCCGTCGACGGGGTCTCGTTCGACGTCATGCGCGGCGAGACGCTGGGCCTCGTCGGCGAGTCGGGCTGCGGCAAGTCCACGACCGCCCGGCTGTTGCTGCGCCTGGTCGACCCGACGGCGGGCTCGATCAACTTCAACGGCCGCGAGATCGCGTCGATCAAGGGCGCGGAGCTGAAGGCGCTGCGCCGCGAGATGCAGATGATCTTCCAGGACCCGTACTCGTCGCTGAACCCCCGCAAGACGGTCGGCACGATCATCGCCGACCCGTTCGTCATCCACGGCATCAAGCAGACCAAGGCCGAGCGCAAGGTCGCGGTCCAAGCCCTGATGGACACCGTCGGCCTCAACCCCGAGCACTACAACCGCTACCCGCACGAGTTCTCCGGCGGTCAGCGCCAGCGCATCGGCGTCGCGCGTGCGCTGGCCCTGAAGCCGAAGGTAATCGTCGCCGACGAGCCGGTCTCGGCACTGGACGTCTCGATCCAGGCGCAGGTGCTCAACCTGCTGCGCGAGCTCCAGCGCGACCTCGGCCTGACGCTGATCTTCATCGCCCACGACCTCTCGGTCGTGCGCCACATGTGCGATCGCGTCGCGGTCATGTACCTCGGGCGCATCGTCGAGCTCGCATCGTCCGACCAGCTCTACGCCCACCCGCGGATGCCCTACACCGGCGCGCTGATGTCAGCCGTCCCGGTCGCGGACCCGCGGCTGGCGAAGGCCAAGAAGCGCCAGGTCCTGATGGGTGACGTCCCCTCACCGACCAACCCGCCCCCCGGCTGCCGCTTCCACACGCGCTGCTGGAAGGCGGAGGAGATCTGCCGTTCCGACGACCCGCCTTTGGAGGCCAAGGCGGGGGGGAACTTGGCCGCGTGCCACTTCCCATTGACCGACGCCGAGGTGCTGGAGCGGGTGCCTTCGGCGCGGAACGTGCGCGAGTAGGTCGCCTGGTCGACCGTGCGCGTTTGAGGGTCCGTGCGCGGGTTTCGATCAGGTTCGCACTGGTCGAGTTGGCGCGCGGGAGGGGTGCGGAACGAGAACTGCCTGAGAGGCAGCTCTGGTTACACACCCCCCTCGCCGCCGGCGGATCGGCGAGCGTGAGAAGGCGCTTTCTGTCTCCCCCCACCCGGAGCAAGTCCCTCAGAGCGACGCGCGCAACGCCGCCACATCCACGCCCAGCGCCTCCAGAGTCCGGCACGCGCCCCCGCTCGGGTCGCTCAACGCCGACTTCAGCAAGTCCGTGACCCCGATCACGTGCCCCGGTTCGGCCGCCGCCGCCCGCAGCGCGTCCGTGAAGACCTTGCGCGCGTAGACCGTGACCTGCGACGCGCGGTCGTCGGGCGGCTCCTCACCCGCCAGCGTCGGCTGCGCGGCCATCCGCGCGTTCTCGAGCGTGATGCCGCCGGCGCGCAGGGCGGCGGAGGCGATCGGGTCACCGGCGCGCAGGATGCCGAGGAGCAGGTGCTCGGAGCCCATCCGCGGGGCGCCCAGCGCAGCCGCCTCCTCGCCTGCGAGCTGCACGGCGGCCCGGGCTTCGGGCGCGACGCGCAGGCGGGCAGGCTCCGAGGCGCCGTTGGGCGGCTCGGTCGCGGCCGCGAGCTCGCGGTAGCGCCGGTGCGCGGCCTGGCGGGAGATGCCGAGCGCGCGGGCGACCGCGCCGTACGAGCTGCCCGCGTCGAGCGCGCGCCAGGCCTGGACGCGCTCGAAGGCGTCCAGCTCGCGTCGCAGCGCGGAGAGCGCGTGCAGCGCGACCTCGGGCTCGGAGGCGCGGACGGCGTGCTCGAGCAGCTCGACCAGCCGGTTGGACAGGTCTACCGGGCGGTCCATCCGAGGTCCATCGTCACGGGGACGCCCGTGAACGCGGCGCCGTTCGGTCCGGCCAGGAAGGCGATCGTGGCCGCGACCTCGTCCGGCTCGATCAGGCGCTTGACCGCGTGCGGGGCGAGGATGACGTTCTCGAGCACCTCGTCCTCGCTGATGCCGTGCCGCCGAGCCTGATCGGGAAGCTGCGCCTCGACGAGCGGTGTGCGGACGTAGCCGGGGCAGACCGCCGTGGCGGTGATCCCGGCCTCGCCGCCTTCGAGCGCGAGCGTCTTGACCAGGCCGAGGACGCCGTGCTTGGCCGAGACGTATGCCGCCTTGTAGGGCGAGGCGACCTGCGCGTGCACGGAGGCGACGACGATGAAGCGCCCGCTTCCCGACGCGGCCAGCGCCGGCCACGCGTACTTGGCGAGCAGGAACGGGCTCGTCAGCAGCAGGGAGACGATCATGTCCCAGCGATCCTCGGGGAACTCCGCGACCGGCGCGACGTGCTGGATCCCCGCGTTGGCGACGATCACGTCCAATCGGCCGAACGCGTCAATCGCCGCTGACACGGCACCCGCGTTGCCCTCGCGGGTCGTCAGGTCCGCGGCGTACGCGACCCCCGGCCCGTCGTCGCGCAGATCCACGCTGAGAACGTCGTAGCCATCAGCGATCAGGCGTTCCGCGGCGGCTCGGCCGATCCCTGAGGCGGCGCCGGTGACGAGGGCGGCAGGCATGCGGCCTTCGACCTACCCGCGAGCGCGCTCGGCCAGACGTGCGAGGCGCTGATCCCACTCGGCGCCGACGTCCACCATCCAGCCCATGGCGTCGACCAGCGGCGCCGGCGTGAGCGTGTAGCGGGTCTCCCTTCCCGCCCGGCGGGGTTCGACCAGCCCCGCCTTCTGGAGCGCCGCGAGGTGCTTGGCGACCGCCTGGCGGGTGATCGGCAGCTCGCCGGCCAGCCGCGAGGCCGTCAGCTCGGGGCGCTGGGCGACCGAGCGCAGGACCTGGCGGCGGGTCGGGTCCGACAGTGCGAAGAAGACCTCGTCTACGCCGGGCACAGCAGCGACGCTCCGGCGAGCGCCATCAACTTCGGGCCCCATGCGACCGTGTCGGCCGCATAGCGGTGCTCGGTGACGAGGAAGCGGGTGCCGCCGCTGATCGCGTCCTCGAGGATCCACTCGACACGGGAATCGCCCCAGCGGAAGACGATCCGCTCGAACTCCGTGACCTCTTCGACGAAGCCCTCGCGCGTCTCGCCGCCGTCGGTGACGCGCAGCGGCGCGTCCTCCTCGGGTTCGAACTCGACCTCTTCACCGAGCCATTCCTCGAGCTCGGACGGCTCGGTGATCAGCTCCCAGGCGCGTTCGCGAGGGACGGGGAGGACGACTTCGCGGTTCACGACGGGCATCGGCACGCTCCTGCAACTGATGGGTTGCACTACAGGCTACCATGGAGAAAAACGCAACTTGGAGGTTGCATATGCCCTTGGTACCGATGGTGGTGCAGCAGGACTCCCGCGGCGAGCGCTCGTTCGACATCTACTCGCGGTTGCTGCGCGAGCGGGTGGTGTTCGTCGGCTCGGCGATCGACGACGACGTCGCCAACCTCGTCGTCGCCCAGCTCCTGCACCTCGAAGCCGAGGACCCCGACAAGGACATCCAGATGTACATCAACTCGCCCGGCGGGGTGGTGTATGCGGGCTTGGCGATCTACGACACGATGCAGTTCGTCAAGCCCGATGTGGCGACGATCTGCTGCGGGATCGCGATGTCCGCCGGGTCGCTGATCCTGGCCGGCGGCGCGCCCGGCAAGCGCTCGTCGCTCCCGAACAGCCGGATCCTGATCCACCAGCCGTCAGGCGGATTCCAAGGCCAGGCAACGGACATCCAGATCCACGCCAAGGAGGCGCTCGAGCTGCGCGAGCGCCTGGAGGAGATCTACGCCGACCACACCGGCAAGCCGAAGGAGCAGATCTCCAACGACATGGAGCGCGACCGGTTCTTCACGCCCGCGCAGGCGCAGGAGTACGGCTTGATCGACCGGGTCGTGGTCGATCGGAACAACGGGAACGGCTACTCGTCGTCGTCCTCGTAGAGCGATTCGCGCACCAGCTCGTTCCCGGCGCCGTCCATCAGCACGACGTCGAGGTACTCGCCGTCGTAGTCGTCGGGAGCGAGCAGCGTGAAGCGCTCACCCACGATCTCGGACTCGTCGACGATCGTCGCGCCCAGCTCAGCCGTGACGAGCCGCCCGCGACGCTCGAACGGGACGCCCCAGACGAGCGTCATCGCGGCGACCATGTCGCGCTCCCCGCGCCATCCGCCGATGACCTCCTGGGAGATGTCCATCCGCCACTCGGGATGGTCCTCGGCGACGTCGGCGGTGTAGTCGGCCCACGCGTAGAGGTCGACGGGGCCTTCGTCGGTGAGCGAGAACGACACATAGCCGAAGAGCTCCAGCCCGGTGTCGGTGCGCGTCGTCGCGGGAACGTACGTGCGGCCGGACCAGCTGCGGTCCGGGAACCAGTGGATCTCCCCGGCGGCGCCCAGATCCGGGTCGCCCTCCTCGGTCTCGACGCGCAGGCAGGCGGCGAGGAACTCGGCCTGAAGAGTCTCCTCCGGCGGGAGCCCGCCTTGAGGCGGCTCGGCGGCGAAGCGGCAGATCGGCATGGCCGCCAGCCTAGTGGGCGCGGACGCGATGAGCGCGCATCGCCGGCCAGATCACGGGTCGTCGCTGCCCCGCGGCGGCCGCCGCGGGCGTACTGGTGGTCCGGATGCGGTGGCCGCCGCCCGCGAGCGAAGCGGTGGTGAGCCCGCTGGGCGAGACAGCTGGCGGGCCGGGCCCGCCGGAATGCGTACTCGTCCGGGCGCGCCCACTTAATGGCTCGGTACCTCGATCATCACGGTGACCGGCCCGTCGTTGACGAGTTCGACGTCCATGTGCGCGCCGAACACGCCGCGCTGCGCGTCCAATCGCTCGCAGAAGCGCTCGTAGAGGGGCTCGGCCACCTCGGGCCGCGCCGCGTCGACGTAGGCGGGGCGGTTGCCCTTGCGGGTGTCGCCGTAGAGCGTGAACTGCGAGATGCAGAGGAGCTCGCGTGCGCCCAGCGGCTCGTTCATCTTGCCGTCGGCGTCGGCGAAGACGCGCAGGTTGCGAACCTTCTCCGCGAGGCGATCGCAGTCGGCCTCGGTGTCGGTGTGCGTCACGCCGAGCAGCACGAGCAGGCCCGGGCCGATCGCGCCGGTCACCGTCCCGTCGACCGTCACCGAGGCCCGCGCGACGCGCTGGACGAGCGCTCTCACAGCTCGCGCAGCTCGGCCGCCGCCTGTTCGGGCGCGACGATGCAGAGGTTCACGCCGGTGCCGAGCTCGAGCCCGGCCTGGTGGGTGAGGCGGGGCTGGATCTCGATCCGCCAGCAGAAGTGGTCGGCGCCGCTGGGCGCCGTCCGCACCCACAGGTTCAGCGGCGGCGAGACGCCGAGGCGCGCCCGTAGGCGCCGCAGCGCGTCGTGCAGCAGCGCGGCGCCGGTCGGCCCGTCCTCCTCGAAGCGCGCCCGCGCCCGCCTGGGCGCCAGGACGAGGTGGAACGGGACGCGCGAGGCGAAGGGCGCCATCAGCACGGCTTCGTCGTCGATCGCGACGATCCGCTCGCGCCGCCGGACCTCCTCCTGGACGAGGTCGGCGAGCAGGTTGCCGCCCATCGTCCGCACCGCGTACGCGCCGAAGCGCTCGCGCTCGCGGGCCACCGCCGCGGGGACGAAGTCCATCGCGAAGAGCTGCGCGTGGGTGTGCGGGAGCGATGCGCCGGCCGCGTGGTGCTCATTGACGATCAGGTGGCGGCAGGCCGCGTCCTCGTGCGCGCGCATGCGCGCCCGCCACGTCTCGACGGCGAGCTGCACCTGGGTAGTGGACAGGTCCGCGAGGTTTGTGACCGGATCGGGCGCGTTGACGATCACCTCGTGCGCGCCGGCCGCCGGCTGGGCGGTGAAGAGGTCGGGCACCGCGTCGCGTTCCGGGGTGCGCGCATCGGGTTCCAGCGCGGGGAACTTGTTGGCGAAGACGCGCACCTTCCAGGGGTCGCCGTCGCGGTAGATCTCCGGTGGCGTCTCGTGCTCGTTGCCCGGCGAGAACGGATCCGTCGCGGGGTCTACGGTGTCGTCGGGCGGGATGTCGAAGCCCGCGCCGGGGCGGTCGGCGCGCTCGCCGGCGATGATCGTCTTGAGCCCGGTCAGCGGGTCGACGCGGACCTGGGGCTGCATCGCCGTCACTGCAGGTAGCGCTCGATGTCCTTGTTGAGCTGGTCCTCGCTCGTGTACGGGCCCGTGTGGGTGTAGGCCGACTTGCCGTTGCGGTCGATGAACTCGGTCATCGGGAAGCCGGCGGCGATCGCCCGCTTGGTGGCGATCTTCGAGTCCCCGTCCGTGTAGGACGGGAACGGCAGCGGGCGCGTCTTGAGGAACTTCAGCGCGGCCTTGTCCTTGTCACCGCTGTTGAGGCCCAGGAACGCGATGTTCTTGCCATGCGTCAGCGCGGCCTCCTGGAAGACCGGGAACTCGGCCTGGCACGGTCCGCACCACGATGCCCACTTGTTCACGATCACCGGCGTGCCCTTGAGCTGGGCGATCTGCTGGTCGAACGCGGACTCGCCGCCGCCGATCAAGGTGTTGGCCTGGGAGTAGAGACCGTTGAGCGGTGCCGGAGCGGTCTCGAGCGTCTTCTTCGCTCCGTTGAGGTCGAACTTCGTGCCATCTCCGAGGTTCCCGCTGCCACCGGTCTGCGTCAGGCCGATGACCACGATCGCCACCAAGGCGATGGGGGCGAGGATGTAAAGGACCCGTCGCATGAGACAAGAGGGTGGCAGATCGCACGGGTTGTCTTACGAACCTGCTTCAATAGGTCTCGACTCGCCGGGAGCACTTCCGAGGGGAACGCCGACAGGCGCCTGGAGCTTCCGCCGAATGAGTTCTCTTTGGAGCGTCAGTCGCGTCAACCGGCTTTCGCTGCTACCGCCACTTTTCGAGCCGTCCTCTTGGCTGAGACCACGCCAGTGGCCGAACCGGCCACGCTTCCTTCAATCGAAGAGATCGACCGCGCGTCGGCGTTCACCCGTGAACCCTTCCTGACCGAAGGGGAGGACGCCGCATCCGCACTCGCACCCGGCACCCCACGGCGCCGGGCGCTGGACTCTGCTCTGGAGGAGCTGGAGGCCGGTGCGAAGGTCCCGACCCCCCACTGGCGCCGCCAGTGGTCGCTGCTGCTCGGGCTGGATCGCCTGCTCTCGCAGGACGAGCCCAAGCTCATCGACGGCACCGTCCTCTCCGCCCATCAGGTCGACGCGCTCTCGGGCACGCTGACCGCGCTGCTGGCGGACCGGCTCAAGAACGGCGACGGTCCCGCCGCTCCCGTCGCCGAGCCCGTCCTCGACGCCGATGACGAAATGCCGGTCGTCGTCGACGAGGACGACGACGATGACGACGACGAGGAAGAAGAAGAGCCGCAGTGGACGCCGGACGAGGCCGAGGCCGAGGACGTCGCCGAGGCGCCTGAGGACCCCAACGCCGGCAAGCGCTTCTGGTTCGAGCACGCGACCGGCGCCGGCAAGACCGTCGCGGCCGTCGGGTTCGTCGAGGCCTCGCGCACCGGCGGCGTGTTGATCCTCACCCACCGCCGCAACCTCGTCGACCAGTTCCACGGCGAGCTGCGCGACCGCGGCTACGGGAAGCGCATCGCCCCCGCGCTGCTGGGCCACGAGGACACCGCGAACGGCCCGGTGACGGTCGAGACCTACCAGTGGTTCGTCCGCAACGCCGGCAACATCTCCGACGCCTACTCGATCGTCATCTGCGACGAGGCGCACACCGCGCTGGGCGAGAAGACCTCCGCCGCGATCCGTCGCTGGACCGGCCCCGTCTTCGTCGGCATGACCGCGACCGGCGCGCTGATCGCGCGCCACGTCACGGACCTCTTCCCGACGCAGACCTCGCGCTTCGACCTCGCGCAGGCCGCCCGCCGCGGCGTCATCTCGCCGCTGCGCTGCGTGCGCATCCCGCCGGGTCCGGGCGTCCGCACGATCGCCAAGGTGCCGTTGCGCCGCGGCGAGGTGGACACCGAGTTCGACCAGGAGATGCTGGCCGAACTGCTCGATCAGCTGCCCTTCAACCTCGCGATCGCCGACCTCTACAAGACGCGCTTCAACGGCGTGCCCGGCGTGGTTTACGCCGCCGGCGTGCGTCACGCCTACAACGTGGCCGCGGCGTTCCGCGAGATCGGCATGAAGGCGCAAGCCGTCTCGGGCGAGACGCCCAAGCGTGAGCTGGCGCAGATCCTCGCCCGCTACGAGGCGGGCGACATCGACGTGCTGGTCAACGCGCAGCTGCTGGCCGAGGGCTGGAACTCGCCGCGCGCGACGGTCTGCATGCACCTCGCGCCGACCGCCTCCAAGCGCATCTACCAGCAGCGCGTGGGTCGCGTCACGCGTCGCCACCTGGGCAAGGAGGCCGGCATCGTCGTCGACTTCGTGCACCCGGCGACCAAGCACGACGACCCGGTCGTGACGCTGCACTCGCTGCTGGACCGCGACGTCTACCGCGGCGGCGCGATCGTCGTCGGCCCGGTGCGCCGCGGCCGCGGGCGCCGGTTGCGCGTGGAGCGCCGGGTCCTGCCGGTGACTTCGGAGGAGAACCGGCGGATCGAGGTCTTCGAGCGCGAGCTCTGGCGGATCGCGGTCGAGCACCTCGACTACGGCGAGCAGGTCCAGTGGGCGGCTCTGGCCGGGGCGCGGGTCGCGCCGACGGGCTGGCGCCGGGCGCGGGCGATGCTGCACTTCGACCAGGGCGGCGAGCTCAAGCGCACCTTCCTGATCACCGCGGTCGACCGCAACAAGAACCCCGCGCTGCGGCTGCGCGCGCTGCAGGAGATCGCCTCTGGGCGTGACGCCGAGGCGTTCGATCGCGCGCTGGACTTCGTCGAGTCCTGGCCGCGCGACGACAAGCGCGAAGGCGTGAAGGTCGTCCTGCAGGCGCTGGCCGAGAAGAAGATCGGTCGCCGCGACCAGGCCAACAACTGGATCTGGCGTTGCGCGAACATGACGCGCGAGGTCCACGAGGAATACGCCGTCCAGCGCTGGCCCGAGACCAAGCGCCTGCTGGGTCTTCTGGTGAACTCGTCCGGCGGCGCCCACGCGCGCAACGCCCGTCGCCTGGTTCATCAGGCGCGGCTGCAGGACCGGCGCCTCTCGGCGGCGTTGCTCGCCGCCGCGATCCCGCATACGGCCGAGGCGGGCGAGGTCATCAACGGCGCCCGTACCCGCATGTCCCGCAAGCCGGCCGCGCTGGCGCGGGAGCTGCTGCGCAACTTCCCGAAGGGCCGTGGCAAGGCCAAGCGCCGCCGTCGCCGCAAGGGCGCCGGAGACGCGACGGCTCCGGACGCCGTGCTGGCGGGCGTGACGAACGGCGCGCTGGACGCGGTGCTGGACGACGACGATCTCGAACTGGATGACGTCGACGTCGATGTGGACATCGACGACGACGATGACGACGCCCCCGAGGCGGCGGCTCCGACGCGCTCGCGCCGCTCCCGCCGCCGCCGGCCCGTCGACGCCGATCCCGAAGCGACCCAGTCGTCGCGTCGCGGCCGCTCGCGCCGCCGCCCGGCGGCCCCGACCGAGACCGAGGCCACGGAAGGTGGGGCGGAGACGAGCGAGGAAGCGACGCCGCAGCCCGCCCGCAGCTCACGCTCGTCCCGCTCCCGTCGCCGCAAGCCGGCCGCCCAGCCGCCCGTCGAAGCGACGGAGACGGTGTCCGAGACGGACGAGACCGTCGAACCGACCCCGAAGCCGTCCCGCTCACGCCGCCGCAAGCCGGCACCGGCGGTGGCCGCCGAGGCGAGCGGCGATGTCGCCGCGGTCGGGTCGTCAGAGACGGATGCCGTGGCCGCGCCGTCGCAGGCGCAGACCAGCGAGCCGCGTCCGTCGCGCTCGCGCCGTCGCAAGCCCGCGCCGGCCGTCGCCGCCGGCGACACGACCCCCGACGCTGTCGCGATCGCCGGATCGCCCGAGGCGAATGCCTTGGCCGCGCCGTCGCAGCCCGAGTCCGGCGAGCCGCGTCCGTCGCGCTCGCGCCGCCGCAAGCCCGCGCCGGCCGTGGCCGCTCAGTCCGAGACGCCTGAGGCCGTCGCGGAGCCGTCGCAGCCCGTCGAGCCGCGCCGGTCGCGGTCGCGTACCCGCAAGCCGGCGCCCGCGGTCGCCGCCGAGGCCGTCGGCGACGCGACCGCTGCTTCGCCGGCCGAGGGCGCTCCCGCGCCGTCGTCTCGTGGCCGCAGCAAGCCGGCTCCCGAGGCGGCCGTCGAGGTCGTCGAGGCGGCGCCGGTGCGTTCGCGGCGCAAGCCGGCGGCCAAGCCCGCGGCTGACGTGCCCGTCGAGGTCGTCGAGGTGGCGGCCAAGCCGAAGCCCGCGCGGTCGCGACGCTCGCCCGCGGCGGTCGAGGTCGTGGAGGCGGCGCCGGTGCGGTCGCGGCGCACGCCGGCCGCGAAGCCCGCGGCTGACGTTCCGGTCGAGGTCGTCGAAGTCGTCGCCAAGCCCAAGCCGCGCGCTCGCCGGAAGCCCGCCGCGAAGGCGCCGGCCGAGGCGTCGCAGCTCTCGCTCGACGTCGCCGTGCCGAAGCCTGCGCCGCGTCGCAGTTCTGGGGACGCGCTCGCCGCGGAGGTCGCGGCGCCCAAGACCCGCGCCCGCAAGCCCGCCGCGCTGCCGCCGCTCGACGCGCCTGGCATCGCGGTCGTCGAACCGTCCTCGCGGCGCCGCAAGCCCGCGGCCAAGGCGCACGCGCTCGTCGCGCCCGGCACCGCCGTGGAGGAGTCCACGTCGCGCGCCCGCAAGCCTGCTGCGACCGAGGCCGCCACGCCTGGCAGCGTCGCGACGACGCCCAAGCCGCGCGCGAAGGCCAAGCCGAAGCCCGTGGCGGCTGACGAGCCGGCGCCCGGCGTCATCACGCCTCGGCCGAAGGCCAAGGCCAAGCCGAAGGCGGCTGCCAAGCCCAAGCCCGCGGCGGCCGTCGCCGCCAAGCCGAAGCCGAAGGCCGTCGCAAAGCCCAAGGCCGCGGCGAAAGCCAAGCCGAAGGCCGCAGCCAAGCCCAAAGCCGCAGCGAAGCCCAAGGCGGCTGCCAAGCCCAAGGCCGCGGCGAAGCCCAAGGCCAAGCCGCGCGCGAAGCGCCCCGCCGCCGCGGCGGTCACCGACGAAGCGGCCTAGCGCCCGATGGACGTCGCCGGCAAGGTCGTAGTGGTCACCGGCGGAGCGTCAGGGATCGGGCGCGCGCTCGTCTACCGGTTCGCCGACGAGGGCGCGAAGGGGATCGTCGTCGCCGACCTCGACCAGGAGGGCGCGACCGACGTCGCGACCGATCTGGACAACGCGATCGCCGTCGGCTGCGATGTCGGCGATCCCGCACACGCCGACGTCCTGATCTCCGCCGCCGAGCAGTCGTTCGGCCCCGTCGATCTCTTCTGCGCGAACGCGGGGGTCGCGGTCGGCGTCGACCTCGCCTCGCCCGCGGACTGGGATCTGGCGCTGAACGTCAACGTCCGCGCCCACATCGCCGCCGCGCAGCGGCTCATCCCCGGCTGGCTTGAGCGCAAGAACGGCTACTTCCTCGCCACGGCCTCCGCGGCGGGCATCGCGTCGCAGATCGGCTCCGCGCCCTACGCGGTGACCAAGCACGCCGCAGTGGCGTTCGCGGAGTGGCTGAGCATCACCTACGGCGCCAAGGGCGTCGGCGTCAGCTGCCTGTGCCCGATGGGCGTCAACACGCCGCTGCTCAACGACGGGCTGGGCGGCGAGGACGGACTCGGGTTCCGGGTCGTCACGGCCGCGGCGCCGGTGCTAGAGCCCGACGACGTCGCCGACGCCGTCATCGACGGCCTCGCCGACGAGACCTTCCTCATCCTGCCGCACCCCGAGGTCCTCGAGTTCTTGCAGCGCAAGGCCTCCGACTACGACCGCTGGCTCGCCGGCATGCGCCGCCTGCAGGCGCGCGTCGAAGAACCTCCACGCCCGCGCGATTGACCCGTTCATGGGGACCCCATAGGGTCCTCATCCGGAGGAGGGTCAGTTTTCACGTATGAGGGGGTCCCAAGGATGTCACCCGTCAAGCGGGCAGCAGGAATGCTGGCCGCGGTTGCGGCAATCGGCGTGTGCGTCACGCCATCGATCGCGAAGGCCGATCCGGTCGTCGACGCTGCCGTAGCGCAGCTCGCCGACCTCAACCTCGGCACGCTCACAGGGATGCCGAGCGGGCGCACGACGTACCGCACGACCGACGAGTTCAACGCCGAGCTCACAGCGCTCGCCACGACCTACCCGACCCAGGTGGTCGTCAAGGACGCGCCCTTCAAGAGCATCCAGGGCCGCACGATCAAGTACGTCGAGATCACGAACAACGCCGCCGCGGTCGGCGACGGCAAGCCCGTGTTCTTCAACATGGGCGGGATCCACGGCAACGAGACGGCGGGCGCCGAGGACAGCCTGGAGTTCGCGTACGACGTGCTGCTGCAGGCCAAGACCAACCCGAAGGTCGCCGCGCTGCTGGACAAGGTGCGGTTGATCGACCTGCCGCTCACCAACCCCGACGGCCACGCCTTCAAGAACGCCACCACGGGTGCCGCCGCGCCGCGCCGCGCGAGCTGCGGTCCGTTCGGGGCGATCGTCCCGCCCGCCACGTGCAGCCCCTCAGGCGTCGATCTCAACCGCAACTATCCGTTCGGCTGGGGCTCCAACATCGGCGTCAGCCTGACGCAGCGCGGTAGCGGCCCGGGCTCCGAGCCCGAGGTCAAGAACACGATGGACATCGTGCTCAAGAACCAGGTCGTGACCCTCGTCACCCAGCACACCAACTCGCGCGCGGTCTTCTACCCGGGCCTGGAGGTCTTCGCCGGCCAGACGCCCGACCTCAACAACGGCTACCGCGACCTCGCGCTGGCCATGGGTCACGCGACGGCTGACGGCTACACCAACGTCCGCGACTCGGCGCACGACTACGAGACCAGCGGCGAGACGGTCGACTGGTCCTACTACGCGACCCGCGGCATCGCCAACACGCTCGAGCTCGTCGGCTCCGGCGCGGGCTGCCCGCAGGCGCTTCCGCCGTACCAGCAGTGCACGGCGCCCGACTACACCGGCACCGCCGGCCCGGGCTCGACCGCCGCGCAGACCGCCCGCTTCCAGGGCCACCCGGTCCGCAACGCGATCTGGCTGAACCTCGTCTACGCGTCGCTGGCCGGCGCGCACTCGCAGATCACCGGCAAGGCCGTCCCCGGCGCGACGCTGAAGATCACGAAGGACTTCAACCTCTACACCGCGCCGGTGCAGATCGGCAACACGGTCGGCGGCGGCGACAAGGTCGGCGGGCCGTCAACGCCGCCGCAGGCGATCCCGACCCACATCGAGTCCTCGCTGACGGTCCCGGCCTCGGGCACGTTCAAGTGGGATGTCAACCCGTCCGTGCGCCCGGTCCCCGCGTATGAGGCCGACGGCGTGCACGCCGGCCCGCGCGGCTTCTACCAGGAGAGCTACACGCTGACCTGCACGGCGGCCGACGGCACCCTGCTGGGCACCACCAAGGTCCTCGTCGACAAGGGCGACGTGGCCAACATCACGCCCTGCACCACCGGCGGCGTCGGCGGCTCCGTCCCGGCGACCCTGTCGCTGACGCTGGGCGCCCCGGCCACGTTCGGCGCGTTCACGCCGGGCATCGCCAAGGACTACTCCGCGGCGACGACCGCCACGGTCATCTCGACCGCGGGTGACGCGACGCTCTCCGTCGCCGACCCGAGCGCCACCGCCACGGGCCACCTCGTCAACGGCACCTTCTCGCTGCCGCAGACGCTGCAGGCCGCGGCCCGGACCGCCGCCTTCGCGCCGGTCGGCGGTTCCGCCGCTCCCACGACGCTGCTCACGTACAGCGGCCCGATCAGCAATGACTCGGTCGCGCTGAACTTCAAGCAGTCGATCGGGGTCAACGACGCGCTTCGCACCGGCACCTACGCGAAGACGCTCACCTTCACGCTGTCGACTACGACTCCGTAAAGACCTTCGGCGGCCGGCCCTGCACGGGGCCGGCCGCCAGTCGGTCACAACGCTTTCAGCATCCCGCCGTCGACGACCCATTCGGCGCCCGTCGTGCTCGCCGACCGCGGCGAGGCGAGAAGGGCGACCGCGTCGGCGATCTCCTGCGGCGTGACGAACCGTCCCGTCGTGAGCTGCATCTGCGCGGGCGCGAGCGTGGAGACGACGCTGCCCGCGTCGGTTCCCGCCCACCCGGCGACGATGTCCGCCGCGCCGCCCGCGTCGGTCCACCACGGGGTGAGCGTGGGTCCGGGCGAGACACTGTTGACGCGGACGCCCGCCGCGCCGAACTCCTCCGACAGCCCCTTCGTGAGGTTCAGCATCGCCGCCTTCGCCGCGCCGTAGTCGAGGTTCATCGGCGCCGGCTGCCGGCCGACCACCGAGGCGACGTTGATGATCGACCCGCCGCCACGCTCGAGCAGCAGCGGCAGAGCGGCACGGCAGGCGCGTACGGTGGACAGCAGGTTGAACTCCAGGATCGCCTGCCAGTCGGCGTCGTCGCGGGAGAGGAAGCCCGCGTGCGGAAGCCGGTCGCCGGGCGGCGGGCCGCCCAGGTTGTTGACGAGGACGTCGAGGCCGCCGTAGACCTCGGCGGCGCGGGCGATGACCTCGGCGGGCGCGGCGGGGTCCATCAGGTCGACGGGGACGTGCAGCAGCTCGCCGTCCAGGGGCGGGAGCGGCGTCCGCGAGGCGGCCACGACGCGGGCTCCCTCGTCGAGCAGGGTGCGCACGATCGCGAGCCCGATGCCCTTGGAGGCGCCCGTGACCACGGCCACGCGGCCGTTGAGTTGAAGATCCATGCCCTCCCAACGCGCCGCCGCGGCGCGGTGTGAGGTTCAGACGCTCAAGGTCACTTCGCCGGCATTGAGCGTCGTGGTCGTGCCGTCCGGGAGCTGGACGAGCAGCGCGCCGGTGTCGTCGATCCCTGCGCCGATGCCCTCGCCGCCGTCCCAGCGCACGGTCTTGCCGAGGAGAGCGTCGCGCTCGCGCAGGGCCTCCAGCGTGGCGGACTTGGGCTCGTCCAGGCGGGTCTCGAGGGCGCTCAGCAGCGCCGACAGCGTCGCGTCGAGCTCGGACGGGTCGCGGCCGAGCGTCCCCGCGACCGCGGCGGCCTCGGGCGGGAGCGCGGCGACGTCGACGGCGACATTGACCCCGATTCCCAGCACCGCCCACCCGCGCGCCTCGACGAGGATGCCGGCCACCTTGCGGCCGTCGATCCAGACGTCGTTGGGCCACTTCACCAGCGCCGACGGCCCGGCGACGTCGGCGACCGCGAGTCCGGCCCGCAGCGGCAGCAGGTCGTCGAACTCGCGCAGGATCAGCGAGGCGGCGATGGCGACGTCCGGCGGCGTGACCCAGCTACGGCCCTGCCGGCCGCGCCCCGCGGTCTGCTCGCTCGCGGTCACGAGCGTGCCGTGCGCGGCGCCCTCTTCGGCCAATTCGCGCGCGCGCTCGTTGGTCGAGCCGATCGACGCGTGGTGCTCGCGGGGTTCTCCGAGGCTCATGCCGCAGACGTTACGGCGTCCGCGAGCAAGGCGGCGATCAGCCCGTCGGGCGTGTGCGGATCGGCCTCGAGATCGGGCTCCCAGCCCAGCCCGCGCAACTCCGCGCTCGTCGCGGGCCCGATCGACACCAGCCGCGGTCCGTCCAGCGACCCGCCGGCGGCGGCGAAGAAGCGCGCGGACGAGGCCGAGGTGAAGAGCACGTAGTCGGCGGCGGCCGCGGCCGCGCGCGCGTCGTCATCCAGCGGCTCCGGCACCGTCTCGTAGAGCGCGACGACGTCGACCTCCGAGCCACGCTCGCGCAGCGCGTCGATCAGGACGTCGCGGCCTTCGGCGGCGCGGGCGACGAGAACGCGCTGGAACGCCGGCGCGCCCGAGGAAGCGGGGGTGGCGCGCAGCGTGGCAGCGGCGGCCGCGTGCGCGTCGAGCGCCTCCACGAGCCCCTCGGCCACGGCTCGCTGGGGCACGATGTCGGCGTCGATGCCGTGCGCGTGCAGGGCTCTCGCCGTGCCCGGGCCGATCGCCGCCACGGTCACTCCCGCCAGGTCGCGGGCGTCGCGGAGGTGGGTGAAGAGCTGATCGGCGCCGGTCGGGGACGTGACGCACAGCAGGTCGTAGCCGCGGACGTCCGGGACCGTGACGTCGAGCGCCTGGGTGCGGATCGCCGGCGCCTCCACGACCGACGCGCCCAGCGCGCGCAGCCGCGCGGCCAAGGCGGACGCCTGCGCCCGCGCCCGCGTCACGGCGACGGTCCGCCCGTACAGCGGGCGCGTCTCGAGCCATGCCAACTGCTCACGCAGCGCGGCGACCGGGCCGACCAGTGTGATGGCCGGCGCGCGAATCCCCTCGACGGAGCCGATCTCCGCCAGCGTGGACAGCACCGTCTTCTGTCCCGGGAGCGTGCCCTGCTCGACGACCGCGACCGGCTCGTCGGCCGCCCGCCCGCCCGCGATCAGCTGTGACGCGATCCGTGGCAGCGCCTTGACGCCCATGTAGAAGACGAGCGTGCCCGGGAACGCCGCCAGCGCGGGCCAATCCAATGCCGTCTCGGGCTTGGACGGGTTCTCGTGACCCGTCACGAACGCCACGCCCGAGGCCAGCTCGCGATGCGTGACCGGCACGCCCGCGTAGGCGGGAGCCGCGATCCCCGCGGTGATCCCTGGCACGACCTCGAACGGGATGCCCGCCTGGCGGAGCACGAGCGCCTCCTCGCCGCCGCGCCCGAAGACGAACGGATCGCCGCCCTTCAGCCGAACCACGCTTCGCCCGCCGGACCCGTACTGAACGAGCAGCCGGTCGATCTCCTCCTGCGGCATCTGCGGCCCGCCGCCCTGCTTGCCGACGTAGACCAGCTCGGCCTGGACGCCGTCGAGGATGCCCGGCGGGATCAGCCGGTCGTACAAGATCACGTCAGCGCTATCGATCAGCTCGCGCGCCCGCACGGTCAACAGGCCCGGATCTCCCGGTCCCGCACCCACGAGGAACACCGTCATGGCGCCAGCGCCCGCAGCAGCTCGATCGCTCCGGCGCGCAGCAACGCGTCCGCCAGCTCCTCGGCCGAGGTCGCCTCCTCGGCGAGCCACCACGACCCGTCAGGCAGCCCGACGAAGCCGCGTACGACCCCGCCCGACGCCAGCACACCTACCGGCGTGTGGCAGTTGGCCTCCAAGGCGCGAACGACGTGGCGCTCGGCGTCCAAAGCCGCGTGGGTGGACGCGTGGTCCGCGCGCGCCGCCTCCGACGCGGCGGGTGAGCCCGCCCGCGCCTGGATCGCGATCACGCCCTGGCCCGCGGCGGGGATGAAGACGCCGTCGTGCAGCAGCGCACCCGCCTCGCCCCGGCGCCCGAGCCGATCGAGCCCGGCCGCGGCCAGCACCAGCACGTCGACCTCGCCGCCCGCCCGCTTGGCCAGCCGCGTGTCCACGTTGCCGCGGATCTCGCACACCTCGAGATCGGGCCGCGCGGCCAGCAGCTGGGCGCGGCGGCGCAACGCGCTCGTCCCCACCCGCGCGCCTTCGCGCACCGACGCCAGCGCGTTCTCACCCACGAGCACGTCGAACGGCTCGGCCCGCCGCGGCGTCGCCGCGATCACCGTGCCCGGCGCCAGCTCGCCCGGGACGTCCTTGGCGGAGTGCACCGCGAGATCGATCGACCCGTCCAGCAAGGCGGACTCCAAGGCGCCCACCCAGCGCGACTTGTCGCCGCGTGCGCGGTCGACGTCCCCGGCGGTCGTGATCTTGACCAGCTCGACGTCGCCGCCGATCAGCCGCGCGACCTCGTTCGCCTGCGCCAGCGCCAGAGCGCTGCCGCGGGTGCCAAGCCGAAGTGCCGTCACCCGTGGAGCCGGCGGACCTCGGCGGCCTCGTCCGCGTCGGCCGCAGCCGCCTCTTCGAGGCCGAAGAGCTCGCGCAGGAGCGAGAGCCGCGCGTGGCGATCCGCCGCGTCGAGCGAGCGCACCCGCGCGGTGGGCTCGTGCAGCAGCCGGTTGACGGCCGCGCGCGTCATCGCCTCGACCCGCTCGGCGTCGCGCTCGGACAGCGACTCCCAGCGCCCGGAGTTCTCGGCCAGCAGGCCGTCCACGATCGAGTCCCCGAGCGAGCGCAGGGCGCTCAGCGTCGGTAGGACCTCCAGGCGCCCGAGCCAGCCCGCGAACGACTGGATCTCGTCCTCGACGATCGCCTCCGCGCGCCGGGCCTCCTCACGGCGCACCGAGAGATTCCCGCGCACCTGGGCCTGCAGCGCGTCCATGTCGAGCAGCGTCACGCCGGAGACCGCGGAGCAGCCGGGATCGATGTCGCGCGGCACGGCCAGATCGACCAGCAGCAGCGGCCGCCCGTCGCGCTCCGCCATCACCGCGGCCAGCTCCTCCGGCCCGATGATCGCGTGCGGCGAAGCGGTTGACGAGACGACGACGTCGGCCCGCACGAGCTCCTCGGGCAGCGCGTCGAACGACCCCGACGCGCCACCGAAGCGCTGCGCCAAGGCGATCGCCCGGTCACGCCGCCGGTTGGCCACGAACATCGTCGTGACGCCGTGGAAGTGGAACGCGCGCGCGACCTGCTCGGCGTTCTCGCCCGCGCCGACGATCAGCACGTGGCGCGACGCGAGGTCACCCACGAGCGCCCGCGCGGACTCGACCGCCACCGACGCCACCGAGGCCTGGCCGACCGAGATCGTCGTCTCCGTCCGCACCCGCTTGCCGGTGGCCAGCGCGGCGCGGAAGAGCTTGTTGGTCATCGGCCCGGTCGTGTGCGCGGCCAGCGCGCGCTCGTAGGCCCGCTTGACCTGGCCCTGGATCTCCGCCTCGCCCACGACCATCGAATCGAGCCCGGAGACCACGCGGTACAGATGCCGCGCGGCGTCGCAGTTGCGTGCCGTGTAGAGCGCATCGGCGAGCTCCCCGCCCGCCCGCGCAGCCAGCATCGACGCGACCGCCGGCTCCGGGTCCTCACCCACGACGTAGAGCTCGGTCCGGTTGCACGTCGAGACGGCGACCGCCTCGGTGATCCCGGGATGGGCCACGAGCTCCGACAGGAACGGCTCGACCTGGCCGTCGAGCAACGCCAGCCGCTCGCGTACGGCCAAAGGCGCCGTCTTATGCGACGCGCCCAGCGCCAACAGCTCACTCACCGTGCGACGGTCTCCCGATCGTCGTCGGACTCGGAGGCCGCCAGGCGGCGCTCCAGCAACTCGGTCACTTCTCCCAGATCCTTCTCGATCCGCGACAGCCTGCCCGCCATGATCGCGACATAGATGAGGACCAGGGCGAGGAAGACCAGGTAGGCGGCGGCAACGTACTTGCCGGCTTCGTCGAGGGGGAGGGCGGGCATCAGAGCGTGGGTGCGGCGGAGCGTCGCGGGTTGCCGGCCCAGACCTCTTCGTCACCGGCGAGCTTGCGCTTGAGCGCCCGCAGCCGGAACGTGGCGCTCTTGGACGCCAGCTCGTACTTCCACAGCGTCACGAACAGCAGCGCCATCGCGATCAGCGAGAGGTAGAAGGTGATCCGCATCTCGCCGGGCATCGAGCCGCCGGTGGTCGAGAGCACGCGCGGGTGCACCAGCGGCTGCGCCAGCCGCACGGCCATGAAGTTCAGCGGCACGAAGGCGCCCGCGACGATCGAGAAGACCGCGGCGTAGCGCGACTGGCGTTCCGGGTCGTCGATCGAGAAGCGCAGCGGCTGGTAGCACGCATACAAGAGGAAGACGATCAGGAAGCTCACGAGCGTCGGCTCGTCCCACGTCCACCACACGCCCCACGACGCTTTGGCCCAGATCGAGCCGGTCACGAGCGCGCCGACCCCGAGGATCAGCGACAGGTGGATCGCGACGTAGGAGCGCAGGTCGTGCATCCGGTCGCCCGAGCGCAGGTACAGGATCCCGTAGATCCCGCCTGCCACGAACCCGCACAGCGCGACGATCGCCAGGGGCACGTGCAGGTAGAAGATCTTTTGGATGAAGCCCTGGTCGGCCTCGTTGGGCGCGTAGAAGAACACCAGGGCGAACGCGCCCACAATGAGCGCGACGGTGATGAGCGAGAGGGTCTTCAGACCCCGGCCGAACACTGCGTCATTCCTCCAGCAGGAAGTCGAAGATCGCGTAGGCGAGCAGCCCGAAGACCAGATCATAGAGGCCGAGGACGAGCAGCCAGCGCCCCTCGAGCGCACCCGCGCCGTCTGCGGCCAGCAATGGGTCGCAGGCGCGCGCCCCCGCGATCACCAGCGGGACCGACAGCGGAAGTGCCAGCAAAGGGACCAGAAGATCGCGTGCGCGGGTCTGCACGGCGAGCGCCGCGACCAGGGTCCCGATCACCGCCAGGCCGACGTCGGCGAGCAGGAAGACCAGCGCCAGCGACGGCAGTCCCGGCCACGGCGACGGCCCGAGCAGCAGGATCGCGAACGCGGCGACGACGAACACCTCGACCGCCGCCAGGAAGACGAACAGGACTGTCGCCTTGGCCACGAACAAGGCGGTGCGGTCGACCGGCGCCAGCAGGAAGCCGTCGAAGCCGCCCTCCTCGCGCTCGGCGACGAACAGGCGGTTGATGCCGAGGATCGCGGCGAACAGCAACGTCACCCACAGGATCCCCGAGGCCAGCCCGCCGGAGACCTCCTTCTGGTCCAGCGCGAAATGAAAGAGGACGAAGGTGCTCAGCGAGAACAGGACCATCGCCGGCACCGACTCGGGGCTGCGCAGCTCCAGCCGCACGTCCTTGCGGATCAGCGCCGAGACCGCCCGCCTCATACGTACAGCGCTCGCACGTCGGCAGGGGTGACCGCGCCCGCCCGCTCGAGCAGCGCCACCCGCCCACCGCGCAGGCCCAGCACCAGATCCGCCTCCGCCAGTCCGTGCTCGACGTCGTGGGAGATCACCACGCGCGTCCCGGAGGAGATCAGCGGCGCCACCAGCGCCGCGGCACCCGGGTCCAGCCCCGCCAGCGGCTCGTCGAGCAGCAAGAGATCCGGCTCGTGCAGGACCGCGCGGCAGACCGCGGTGCGCTGCAGCATCCCGCGCGAGTAGGTGTGCACCGGATCGTCGGCCCGCAGCCGCATCCCGACCGCATCGAGCAGTTCGTCGATACGGGCGAACGGGACGTCGTGCAGCCGCGCGTGGAAGCGCAGGTTCTCGCGCGCGGTCAGGTCCCGGTAGAGCAGCGGCTCGTGGCCCAGGAAGCCGAGCCGGCCGCGCACCGCCCAGCCCTCGCGAGGGACCTGCTTGCCCAGCACCCGTGCGACGCCGTGGTGCGGCTTCAGCAGCGTCGCCAGGATCCGCAGCAGCGTGGTCTTCCCCGCTCCGTTGGAGCCGAAGACCGCCAGCGTCTCGCCCTCTTCGACATCAAGCGTGACCCCGGCGAGCGCGATCCGCTCGCCGTACGCCCGCCCGACGTCAGCCAGCTCGATCGCTCTCATGGTGCGACGAATCCCCGCTGAGGGTGCGCACCACGTGCTTGAGCGTCGGCGCGATGACCGGGAAGAGCTGGTCGATCGACTTCGGGGAGCCCGGGAAGTTCACGATCAGCGTCTTTCCGGCGATGCCCGAGACGCCGCGGGTGAGGATGCCCAGCGGCGTGTGCTTGAGGCCTTCGGCGCGCATCGTCTCGGCGAACCCGGGCGCGTCGCGCTCGATCACGGCCTTCGTCGCCTCCGGCGTGATGTCGTTGGGGGTCATCCCCGTGCCGCCGGTCGTGAAGACCAGGTCGACGCCCGCCTCGACGAAGTGGCGCAGGCGGTCCTCGATCAGCGCGAAGTCGTCCGGGACGACCTCCATCGCGGTCACCTCGCAGCCCGACTCCTCGGCGGCCGCGGCGAGCTTGGGACCTGAGAGGTCCTCGTTCTCACGGCGTGAGACGGAGGTGGAGACGGTGAGAATGGCGGCGCGGATGGCGGAAGAGCCTACGCGGTGGCCGGTTCGTGTGCCCGCTGGGCGTCGGCGATCAGGGCCCGCACCGCGGTCTCGTCGCCGGCGCGCAGCAGCTCGACCGGGTCGGGCTCGCCGTTGACGATGGCCTCGAAGAACGCCTTGCGGTCCTGGTAGGTCGGCAGCGTGCCCTTGGCCCAGCCGCGCACCTCGTTGAGCAGCACCGCCAGCCGGGCGTACGGCTCGCCGAAGCTCTCGGCGATCTCGGCCTTGATCCGCTTCGCCAGGGCGGGTGAGGCGCCGGCGGTCGAGATCGCGATGGCCAGCGGGCCGGTACGGACGATCGCCGGCAGGATGAAGTTGCACAGCGGCGGGACGTCGACGACGTTGACGAGCATCGCGCGCCGCTCGGCGTCGTTGTAGACGCCGATGTTGACGTCGGTGTCGTTGGTCGCCGCGATCGCGATGAACGTGGCTTCGAGGTCGCCGGTCTCGTACGGGCGGCGGAGCCACTCGATCGAGCCTTCCTGGGCGAGCGCCTCGAGCTCAGGCTCGGCCTGCGGGGCGATCAGGACGACGCGGCCGTCGCACGCCAGCAGTCCTTCGACCTTCTCGAGGCCGATCGAGCCGCCGCCGACCACGACGCACCGGCGACCCGTCAGCTTTAGGCACGCGATGTAGAACGGCGTGTCGAGCATGTCGCGCACGCAGGTCTGGTCACAGATCCCGCGCCGGTACTGACAGACGCACTCTTTCCCCGCATAGGCCTGAGCTGGCATCGATCTATCACCGTACTAACTGCAGATGCAGCACTACTTCGATGACAGCTCCCTGCTGCGCCACGTCGTCGGCCACCGGCTGACCGCACTCTCCGGGCCGCGGGCGCTGCTGGTGATGGCCGCCCACCCGGTCGCGTTCGCCGGGTTCTTCGCCCACACCGGCGCGCTCGACGACCCCTACGCCCGCCTCCGGCGCACCGCGACGGTGATGGACGCGGTCGCCTTCGGCACCAAGGCGCGGGCGGACAAACTGACGGCGCACGTGCGCGCCATGCACCGCACGGTCTCCGGCGAGCTGCCCGAGGCCGCGGGCCCGTTCCCGGCCGGCACGCCGTATCGAGCCGACGACCCGAAGCTCCTGCTGTGGATCCTCGCCGCCCTGGCGGAGTCGGCGATGCTCGTCTACGGCAAGTACGTCCGTTCCCTGTCGGACGACGAGCTCAACGCGCTCTGGGCCGACTACCGGCTCGTGGGGCGCCGGTTCGGCCTGCGTGAGCGCGACATGCCGCGCGACATCGACGGCTTCCGCGCCTACATGGCCGGCATGTACGCGAGCGGCGAGCTGTTCGTCACGCCGGCGGCGCGGGCGCTGGCGATCGACGTCGTGATGCACCCGCCGGTCCCCCTGCGGGCGAAGCCGCTGGTCGAACTGGTCAACCAGATCACGATCGGCTGGCTCCCCCGCGACATCCGCCGCCAGTACGGCTTCTACTGGGACCCGCTGCGTGCTGTGGCGCTGCGCGGGGGCGCCGAGTACGTCAAACGCCTGGTCGTTCCCGTGTTGCCGCTTCGCCTCGCTCGCGCGGCCTGACGTTGCGCGGGGCGGCGCTCACCGGTAAAGATCCTCCGTTGTGACCGGCACGTTCATAAGTCATCGGCGTTCGGACACTGCGCTGGCGGAGAGACTGGCGGAGGACCTGCGATCGCTCGGGCATGAAGTCTGGTTCGACGAATGGGAGATCGACCTCGGCGACTCGATCGTCGAGAAGATGAACGCTGGGCTCACGACGACGCGCGCGCTCGTCCTGTGCTGTTCGGCGTCCGGGGTGGAGGCACCGTGGATCGGTCGCGAGTGGATGTCCGCGCTCGCCCGTCAGCTCAACGGCCACGGCATCAAGGTCCTCCCGGTGCTCCTCACCGGCTCCGAGCTGCCCCCGCTGCTGGCCGACCTCCGCTATGCCGATCTCCGGACTAACTACGCCACGGGCCTCGCCGAGCTCGATCGAGCTTTGGAGCGGCTGGCGCCATGAAACTGCTGATCGCGCACGCTCCGGGCGAGGAGGAGATCGCCGAACGGATCGCCGTGCCGCTGCGCGCGGCCGGATACGACGTCGCGCACCAGGGAACGGTGCTCGTCGGCGACTCGGTGATCGAGGAGGCTTCGGCGCTGCTCGGAGCAGGGGCGCACGTCGTGCTGTGCGGCACGGTGCGGTGCGTGGGGACCGGGTTGGCGTCCCGGATCGTGAACGCGGCGCGGATGAACCCGGCAACGCGGATCTATCCCTTGCAGGTCGATCGGGACGCCTACCTCGCACCGCTCGCGTTGGATGCGCGGCCAGCCGAGTACTGGCGCGATCCGGCGCGGGCGATGGCAGAGCTCATCAAGGCGCTCGCGGTACACCTGCCGTCCGCGAGCGGGGCGTCGGTGGACGTCACCGCGGCGGAGGCGAAGTACCGCCGGCTGCTGCAGGAGAGCTGCGACATCATCGGTCTGGCGAACCTGCCCGAGATGGACCGGCACATCGCGACCCGCCAGCTCGAGCTCCGGCGCTTGTACGTCGCGCTGCGCGTCCTGATCGACCCGCCGGACGATCAGATCGAAGCGCTCGAGCGCCGACCGGCGCAGCGTTCGGAGTTCGACGACGGAGAAGGGGAGGAGAACCTGGTTCTCGTCGCCTCGGTGGGCGAGCGCCTGAGCGAACGACGGCGACTGGTCGTCCTCGGGGATCCGGGCGCCGGGAAGACGACGATGCTGCGCTGGCTGGCGACGGCGTATCTGCTGCGGCTGCGCGACGATCCGCACTGGAGTCAGCTTCCGGACGTAGCCACGCTTCCGGATGAGGACTGGCTGCCGATCATGATCCGTTGCCGCGATCTGCCGCAGGCCGCGCTCGAAGGCTCGTTCGACGACGTCCTGACGTGGATGTTGCGGCGGGCGGAACTTGCGCCGGGCGAGGTCGAGGCGATGCGCGAGGCGCTTCGACGCCGGCTCGTCGAAGGCTCGGCGCTCGTCCTCATCGACGGGCTGGACGAGATCGCCGACGCGGGTGCGCGGGCCCGCTTCACCCAACACCTCGAAAGCATCCTCGGCGCTTATCCCGAGGCCGCGATCGTCGCCACCTCACGGATCGTCGGCTATCGCGAGATGGGCTATCGCCTGGGTCACCGGTTCGAGCACGTGACCGTCGCCGACTTGTCACCGGAGGACAAGGACCTGTTCGCGCGCCGTTGGTGCGCTGTGTCCGAGGTCAAGGAGCGGCGGGAGATCGCGGCGGAGGAGCTGATCGCCGACATCCATAGCGCCGACCGGATCGAGCGTCTGACCGGCAACCCGATGCTGCTGACGACGATGGCACTGATCAAGCGAAAGGTGGGCAAGCTCCCCAGCCGGCGCGCCGATCTGTACTGGAGCGCGGTCGAGGTCCTCCTCAACTGGCGCCGCGAGGTGGACGCGCCGCTGGACCAGCACGAGGCGATCCCGCAACTCGAGTACATCGCCTACGCGATGTGCGAGCGTGGCGAGCAGCGTCTGCGCGAAGACGAGATCCTCGAGCTGCTGCGCCAGATGCGCGCGGACTATCCGCAGGTGGCCCCTGTGCACGAGCGGTCACCCGAGGCGTTTCTCCAGCTGCTCGAACGCCGCACGGGGATCCTGTTGGAGGCGGGGCGGGTGCGGCATCTCGGTCGTGAGGTGCCGGTGTTCGAGTTCCGGCACCTCACGTTCCAGGAGTACCTCGCCGGCCTGGCGCTGGTCGACGGCAGGCATCCGAATCGCGACCGCTCGAGATCGCTCGCCGAACGGGTGGGCGATCTGGTGGGAGAACAGGACGGGGAGTTCGGGTTCGCGGAGAACTGGCGCGAGGCGGTGCGGCTCTGCGTCACCTCTTGCCGCGACGACGACGTCGACCCCGTCCTGCGGGCGATCGTCCGCCCGGACCGGGGCGAACAGAGCCTCGAGGCGGCCCGGAGCCGGGCGGCCCTGGCGGGACTCTGCATCGCCGACGAGCCGAACGTCAGCGACGAGGTGGCCGACGAGGTGATGCAAGCGCTGATCGATGTGGTCAACGGCCGTGACGGCAACGGTCCGGTCATCTCGATCATCGATCAGGCGGGCGCTGAGCTCGGGCGCTCCCGTTGGGCGGACCGCCTTTCCAGTGGGCTGATCGAGCGGTTCCTGGCGGACACCCAGGAAGAGAACGTGCGCTGCGGCGGACTGTGTGCGGACATCTCGGCAATGCGGCGACCGGAGTCGTGGCCGGACCTGGCGCCGTGGCTTAGCGAGCGTTTGGCCGGCCTCGCCGAGAGCGACGTGCGGCGGGCGACGAAGGCGGCGCTCGAGCTGATGCACTTCGCCTACGAATTCGATCGTCAGGACCGAGATCCGGATCTCGATCAGCGGACCGCCGCCGCGATCGTCGAACGCCTATTCGACCTTGCGGCCGCCGTCGGCCAGGCGCGCATGGCGGCCCTCTGGGCGCTGTTCTGGTTCGTTCCGACGCTCAGCACGCTGGGCATCGCCGGCGCTGTCACGCCGGCGCAAGCGGAGCTTCTGCGGGCCTGGAGGCACCGCGACGACCTCTCTGAAACCGAACGGCAGTTCGTCGCGGACATCCTGCAGTCGGCCTGAGACTCATCGCGACATCCGGACTCTTGGGTCGAGCCGGTATTGAACTGCGTCTGCCAGGGCGTTCGCCAGCACGACCAGCACCACTCCCTCGATGACCAGCGCCTCCAGCACCGGGATGTCGGCGGGCGAGCGGACGGCGCTGTTGATGACCCGGAACAGGCCGGGGATGTTGTAGGCGTACTCGATGATCGCGATGTTGATCAGCAGCGTCGAGACGTTGACGCCGGTCATCGCCGCGATCGCGGGGCCGGCGATCGGGAGCGCGTGGCGGTTGACCACTTGCCGTTCGGAGAGGCCCTTTGCCCGGGCGGTTCGGATGAAGTCCTCCTGCAGGTCCTCGCGCATGTGCACCTCGGTGAGGCGCAGGGTGAAGGCGGCCAGCGGCGCCGCGGCCAGCAGCCACGGCAGCCACATCGCGCGCAGGAACAGCAGCGGGTCCTCGCTGAACGGGACGTACTGGCCCTGTCCGGAAAGGAACGGGAGGCGGATGAACTCGCTCGCGTTCGATGAGAAGTAGAAGAGCACCAGCAGGCTCTGCAAGAGGACGGGCGACGAGAGCTGCAGGGCCGTGGCGGTGTGGAGGACGCGGGTCCGGCGGCGACCGTCGTGGGTGGCGCAGAAGCGCCCGCCCGCGACGCCCACCGCGGTGCCGATCAGCAGGGCGCCGAGCAGCAGGCTGAGGTCGACCGGGACGCGCTCGCGGACCATCTGGGCGACCGGACCCGGGCCGTACTGGGGGCACAGCGGCACGCACGGATCGCGGTGCTGGTTGTAGCGCCGCCCCGTCGTCTCCCCGAAGTTCTGGTGGATGAACACGTCGACCATCCACGCGGGCGTACCCGTGATGGTGGTGGTCAGGGGCGTGCCTTCGCGTTCGGTGGCGGTGACGGTGAAGAACACATGGCCGAACGCGGCGGCGGCCAGCACCGTCGCGATCAGCACCCCCGCCCGGCGCGCAACCCGCACACGGGTGTTATGGCAGACGTCAATGTGGTACTGTCTTCGTACCACTTGGTCGCGAGTATGTCTGACGAACGAACCACTTTCCGTCCTCTCCAGCGCTACGAGCAGATCGCCGAGCGGCTGGCGGACGACATCCGTTCCGGGGTCCTGGCGCCCGGCGAGCGGCTGCCGTCCGAGCGCGACCTCGCGCGCACGCTCGAGGTCAGCCGCGCCTCGGTGCGCGAGGCGCTGGCGTCACTCGCGCTGCAGGGCGTGGTCGAGACGCGCCACGGGGCCGGAACGTTCGTCGTCGGGCTGCCACCGTCGGAGCCGCCGCACGACGCGTCACCGTCAGCGGTCCTGGAGGCACGGCTCGCGCTCGAGCCCGCGATAGCGCGGCTCGCCGCCGCCCGCGGCCAGGCCGACGAGGTCGCCGAGAAGCTGCTGGCCGCGATGGAGGCCGAGCCGGTCGACATCGCCACCTGGAACGCCTCCGATCGCCTCTTCCACCGTCAGCTCGCCGCCATGACCGGCAACCCGGTCCTGCTGGCGTTCGCCGATCACGTCGCCGCGCTGATGGACGAGCCGCTGTGGCAGCGCCTGCGCGACGACTCGATCGCCGAGCCCGGCCGCACCCGGATCCACGTGGCCGAGCACCGCATGATCTACGAGGCGATCGTCGCCGGCGACGCCGAAGCCGCCGCCTTCTACTCCATCCAGCACATCAACCGCGTCCGCGCCTACATGGAGCTCTCCTAAGCCATGGCCTTCGAAGGCATCATCCCCGCCGTCACCACCCCGTTCACCGCCGACGACCAGGTCGATGTCGCGGCGCTGAAGGAGAACATCGCGAACCTCATCGAGGCCGGCGTGCACGGGTTCGTCGCCACCGGCACGATGGGCGAGGCCGGCTCGCTGACCACCGAGGAGCGCGCGCTGGTCGTCCGCTCGGTCGTCGAGGCCGCCGCGGGCCGCGTCCCGGTCACGGTCGGCATCTCCTCCGGCACGGCCAAGCAGTCGCTGATCTACGCCGCCGACGCGAAGGCCGCCGGCGCCCAGTACGTCATGTCGCTGCCGCCGCTGGCCTACCGCGCCGACGACGACGAGGTCATCGCCTTCTACACCGAGCTCGCCACCTGCGGCCTGCCGGTCATGGCCTACAACAACCCCGAGGCATCGGGCGTCGACATGTCCGCGGACCTGATCGCCCGCATCTACGACGAGGTCGACGGCGTCATCGCCATCAAGGAGTGCTCAGGCGACGCGCGCCGCATCCCCGCGCTGCTGAACCTCGACGGCGACCTCGAGGTCATCGTCGGCGGCGACGACTGGGCGCTCGAGGGCTTCGCCGCCGGCGCGATCGGCTGGATCACCGGCGTGGGCGTGCTCGCCCCGCGTGAGACCGTCGAGCTCTACGAGGCGGTGCTCACGCAGGATCTGCCGCGCGCCCGCGACGTGTACCGTCGTCTGCTCCCCGTCGCCCGCTTCGACATGACCTCCAAGCTCGTCCAGTACTTCAAGGCCGCCCAGGACGCCGTGGGCTTCAACGGCGGCCCGACCCGCGCGCCGCGCCTGCCGCTGAAGGCCGACGAGGTCGCCGCGCTCGAGGAGGCCCTCGCGATCCTGCGCGAGCCGGCGGCGGTATGAGAGCAGCCCGCTACTTCGCGTCGGTCGACTCCCACACGGAGGGGATGCCGACCCGCGTCATCACCGGCGGCGTCGGTCCCGTTCCCGGCGAGACGATGCTGGAGCGCAAGCTCCACTTCGAGGCCGAGCTCGACGAGCTGCGCCTGCTGCTGATGCGCGAACCCCGCGGCCACGGCGCGATGTCGGGGGCGATCCTTCAGCCCCCGACCCGCCCGGACGCCGACTGGGGCGTGCTCTTCATCGAGGTGTCCGGCCTGCTGCCGATGTGCGGCCACGGGACGATCGGCGTCGCGACCGTGCTGGTGGAGACCGGCATGGTGACCGTCACCGAGCCCGAGACGGTCATCCGCCTCGATGTCCCCGCGGGCCTGGTCGAGGCGCGCGTGCGGGTGGAGAACGGCCGCGCGCAGTCGGTCACGATCCGCAACGTCCCGTCGTTCCTGTCCGCGCGGGACCGGGTCGTCTCGGTCCCCGGCTACGGCGACATCACGTACGACATGGCCTTCGGCGGGAACTTCTACGCGCTCACGCCGGCGGCGGACGCGGGGCTGGTCGTTGACCCGGCTCGCAACACCGAGCTGGTCGAGGCGGGGCTCGCCGTGATGGCGGCGATCAATTCCGTCGACCGTCCGGTGCACCCTGGGGATGCGCGGATCAATGGGTGTCATCACGTGGTGTTCCACGAGCCGGGGCGGGATGGAGCGGACGCGGTTGCCGCCACGTCGATCCATCCGGGGTGGCTGGACCGGTCGCCATGCGGGACGGGGACGAGCGCGCGGATGGCGCAGCTGCACGCACGGGGCGAACTCGCGCTCGGTTCGCCGTTCGTCAACCAATCGGTCATCGGAACCCGGTTCACGGGGCGGCTCGTTGAGGAGACTTCCGTCGCCGGTGTGGCGGCGGTCGTGCCGGAGATCACGGGGCGGGCGTGGGTGACGGGGATGGGGCAATACCTTTTGGACCCCTCTGATCCGTTTCCCGCTGGGTTTGCTCTGTCGTAGCCGGTCGCCGTGGTTGATAGTGCGCGTTTGAGGGTCAGTGCGCGGGTTTCGATCAGGTTCGCACTGGTCGAGTTGGCGCGCTGGTGGGGGTGATGAACATGTGCGTCCTCACAGGACGGTGGATTCATCCGGTCGATGCAACACGATCGTGTTCGTGTCGTGAGATCGGGGGTTG
>NZ_JAPDOD010000005.1 GCF_027587205.1 Solirubrobacter ginsenosidimutans | reverse complement strand
GTCCTGCGGCGTGCGGCGTGGCGGCGGACGGTCCTGCGGCGCGTGGCGTGGCGGCGGACGGTCCTGCGGCGCGTGGCGCGGCGGCGGACGGTCCTGCGGCGCGCGGCGCCGCGGCTCCGGCGCGTGTGGTCGCGGCGGTCACGCGATCGCCTCCACGAGGCGTCGCGCCGACACGTCGGTCGGCTCGGCGCGGATGACGAACTCGGCCGCCTCGGGTGGTTCGTACGGCGCGTTCTCGCCGGTCATCCCGGTCAGCCGCCCGGCGCGGGCCCGCGCGTACAACCCCTTGGGGTCGCGCCGCGCGCACTCCTCGATCGGCGTGTCGACGAACACCTCCACGAACGGCAGTCCTGCCGCCTCGTGCAGCCGTCGCGCGTTCAGCCGGTCCTCGCGGAACGGGGAGACGAGCGAGACGACCGCCACCGCGCCCGCGTCGGCGAACAGCCGCGCCACGTGGGCGACGCGGCGGATGTTCTCCGAGCGCGAGGCGGGATCGAAGCCCAGGTCGCCCGAGAGCCCGTGACGGAGGTTGTCGCCGTCGAGCAGGTAGGCGAAGCGGCCGGACTCGAGCAGCGCGCGCTCCACCGCCACCGCGATCGTCGATTTGCCGGATGCGGGCAGCCCCGTCAGCCACAGCGTCGCGCCGCGCTGTCCGGTGGCGCCCCAACGGACGGAACGTTCCAGCGCGCTCGGGTGCCAGCGGATGTCGGGCGAGTGCTCGACCTCCGCGACGCGTCCCACCCGGGCCGACTCGACCATCCCCGCCGCGACCGTGTCGTGGGTGCGCTCGTCGATCAGGATGAAGGCGCCGGTCGCGCGGTTTGAGGCATAGGGGTCGGCGAGCACCGGCGCCGCGGTGCGCAGCGTCACCCGCCCGATGTCGTTGAGCCCGAGTTCCTCGGCCGGCGACTGCTCGAACGACGAGATGTCCAGCCGCGCCGAGATCTCGGCGATGTTCGCCCGCACGCGCCGCGTCGTGTGCTTGAGCAGGTACCGCGCGCCGACGCGGGCAGGCGCCTCGACCATCCAGCACACGGTCGCCTCGAGCTCGCGCGCCACCTCAGGCTCCGCGCCCGGCGCCACCAACAGATCGCCACGGCCGACGTCGAGCTCGTCCTCCAGGCGCACGGTCGCGACCATCGGGGGCGAGACCTGCGCCACGGGTCCTTGCGGGGTGTCGATCGCCGCGACTCGCGAGCGGGAGCCCGACGGCAGCACCACGACCTCGTCTCCGGTCGACAGCACCCCGCCCGCGACCCGTCCCGCGTACCCGCGGTAGTCACCCGCCCGGACGGTCCACTGCACCGGGAAGCGCACCTCGTCGAGGTTGCGGTCACGGTCGATCTCCACGCGCTCCAACTGCGCCAGCAGCGGCGGCGCCTCGTACCACGCCAGCCGCGGCGACGGATCGACGACGTTGTCGCCCTCCAGCGCCGAGATCGGCACCGCCCGCACGTCGGCGATCCCCAGCTGCGCCCCCAGCGCCCCGAACGCCGCCGAGATCTCGCCGAAGCGCTCCGCCGAGAAGCCGACGAGGTCCATCTTGTTCACGCACGCCACCAGGTGCCGGATGCCGAGCAGCGCGGCGAGGTACGCGTGTCGCCGCGACTGCTCCAGCAGGCCCTTGCGGGCGTCGATCAGCACCAGGGCGAGATCCGCGGTCGACGCGCCCGTGACCATGTTGCGCGTGTAGCGCACGTGGCCCGGCGTGTCGGCGAGGATGAAGGAGCGCCGCGCCGTGGCGAAGAAGCGATAGGCCACGTCGATCGTGATGCCCTGCTCGCGTTCCGCGCGCAGGCCGTCGGTGACGTGGGCGAGGTCATCCTCTTGGACATCGTCGAGAAGTTGCTTGGAGTCCAGCAGCAGCCGGCCGATGAGCGTCGACTTGCCGTCGTCGACCGAGCCCGCCGTGGCGATCCGCAACAGGTCACGATCCATCTAGAAATACCCCTCGCGCTTGCGGTCTTCCATCGCGGCGGAGGACGTCCGGTCGTCGGCGCGGGTCGCGCCGCGCTCGGACAACGTCGAGCGCGCCGTCTCATCGAGGATCGCGGGAATGTCCCCCGCCGAAGAGCGCACCGCTCCGGTCACCGTCAGGTCGCCCACGGTCCGGTAGCGCACCCGCTCGACGAACACGCGCGACCCGTTCGAAGGCGTGAACTCGGACACCGCGAACAGCATCCCGTCGCGGTCGAACACCTCACGTTCGTGGGCGTAGTAGATCGACGGCACCTCCAGCTCCTCCGCCTCGATGTAGCGCCACACGTCGAGCTCGGTCCAGTTGGAGATCGGGAACGCGCGCACGCTCTCGCCGCGGCGCACGACGGTGTTGAACAGATCCCACACCTCGGGCCGCTGGTTGCGCGGCTCCCACTGGCCGAGCTCGTCGCGGAAGGACAGCACGCGCTCCTTCGCCCGCGCGCGCTCTTCGTCGCGCCGCGCGCCCCCGAACGCGGCGTCGAAGCGCCCCGAGCGCAGCGCGTCGAGCAAGGTGACGGTCTGCAGCCGGTTGCGCGACGGGCCGTCTTCGAAAGCCCGTCCGGCGTCGATCGAGTCCTGCACCTTCGCCACGATCAGCTGCTCGCCCAGCTCCGCCACGCGGCGGTCGCGGAACGCGAGCACCTCCGGGAAGTTGTGGCCGGTGTCGATGTGCAGGATCGGGCAGGGGAACCTGGCGGGCCGGAACGCCTTCTCGGCCAGCCGCAGCAGCACGATCGAGTCCTTGCCGCCGCTGAACAGCAGCACCGGCCGCTCGAACTCGGCGGCGACCTCGCGCATCACGTAGACCGCCTCGGCCTCCAGCGCTTCCAGCTGATTCATGCTGCCTCCGAAGCAAACCGAGCCGCCCAGGCCGAAGACCGCGAGCCCGACTGACGCAGCAGCGGCGAGGGGGGAGCCTTGACCCCGGCCAGGATCTCGATCGTCGGCCCCGGGTCCCGCGCAAAGTCCTCGTACACGACCACGTCGGGCGAGCGCCCGCGCAGCCACTCCGTCCACCCGCGCTCACCCGCCGCCAGCCACTCGGTCAGATGCTTGATCGCCGCGAACGAATAGACCGGCTCGGCGACCGGCGAGTCGCCCGACCGCCAGGCCTGCGTCTGGATCGCCGTCCACAGGGACACCGCCTGCGCGACCTTGTCGCGCCGCACCACCTGCACGTAGCGCAGCGGCCCGAAGACGTCCTCAAGCGAACGCTCCCCTAACCGCACCCACAGGTCCGGTGTATGGCTCCACATGATCTTCGCGGCGAAGACCCCGTTCGGCGTCGTGCCCGCCCGCCGGACGGCCTCGAAGTCGAACGACGTCTCCGGCACGCCCGGATCGAGCGGCGGCAAGAGCCCCAACACGGACGGGTCGCTCACGCCCGCCAGGTACTGGCGCGGCTGGTCGGCGATGCCTGAGTCCTTGAAGTGCTGGAAGTACTCGTTCGGCACGCCCGCCACCCCGGTGGCCTTCAGCAGCTCGCACAACAAGGTGCTTCCGCTCCGCTGCGTCGCGCACACGATCAATCCAGACATACTCGATAGGATTACATGACTTTGCGTCCGAACATCGTCTACCTGCATTCGCACGACACCGGGCGCCACATCCAGCCGTACGGTCACCAGGTCCCGACGCCGAACATCCAGCGGCTCGCCGACCAGGGGCTGCTGTTCCGCCAGGCGTTCTCGGCGGCCCCCGTCTGCTCCGGCAGTCGCGCCGCGCTGCTGACGGGCGAGTACAGCCACACGAACGGGATGCTGGGCCTGGCGCACCGGGGCTACCGCCTCGCGGACTACCACCACCACCTCGTCCACACACTGCGCGACGCGGGCTACACCAGCACGCTTATCGGTGAGCAGCACGTCTCCGCCGACCCGGACGACATCGGCTACGACGACGTCGTCGAACTGCGCTCGCACCAGGCGAGCGAGGTCGCCCCGGCCGCGGCCCGCGTCATCCGCAACGCCGACGGCCCGTTCTTCCTCAGCGTCGGCTTCTTCGAGACCCACCGGGACTTCTTCGAGCCCACGTCCGTCCGCGACGCGCTCTACTCGCTGCCGCCGGCCAACCTTCCCGACACGCCGGTCACACGCCGTGACATGGCGGCCTACAAGGCCAGCGCCCGCGCCCTGGACCAGGGTGTCGGCACGGTGCTCGACGCGATCGAGGACGAGAACACGCTGGTGATCTTCACCACCGACCACGGGCTCGCGTTCCCGGGCGCCAAGGCGACGCTGACCGATCGCGGCATCGGCGTGCTGCTGATCGTGCGCGGTCCCGGCGGCTTCACGGGCGGCAAGGTCTCCGACGCGCTCGTGTCCCAGATCGACATCTTCCCGACCATCTGCGACGTGCTCGGCATCGAGCGGCCCGCGTGGCTGCGCGGGAAGTCGCTGCTGAGCGAGGTCAACGACGCGGTGTTTGCGGAGATCACGTTCCACGCCGCGTACGAGCCGCAGCGAGCGGTGCGCACGAAGCGGTACAAGTACATCCGGCGCTACGAGAGACCTGTGCTCGCCAACATCGACGACAGCCCCAGCAAGGACTATCTACTGGCCCACGGCTTGGCGGAGCGCGACGCCCCCACCGAGCAGCTGTACGACCTCGTCTTCGACCCCAACGAGGCGAACAACATCGTCGACGACGAGCCTGCGATCGCGGCGGAGTTGCGCAAGCGGCTGCACCGCTGGATGGTCGATACCGCCGACCCGTTGCTCGACGGCCCGATCGCGCCCGCGCCCGGGACGGAGTACAACACGGCCGACCAGCGCTCCCCGGCGGAGCCGACGACGAGGGCCTGATGCCACACGGAATCGTCCTTCAGACGCAGGCCGACGCTCCGGCCGGGCGGCTCGCCGACTGGGCCGCGCGTCGCCAGATCACCCTGCAGGTGGTCCGCACCGACCTCGGCGAGCCCTACCCGGACCCGCGAGATCCCGACTTCGTCGTCGCCCTCGGGTCCGGCGCCACCGCCGCCGGCGGGGGACCGGACTGGGTCGAGGAGGAGATCGAGTGGCTGCGCGCGGCCGACGCGGCGGCGCTCCCCATCCTCGGCATCTGCTTCGGCGCCCAGGCGCTCGCCGCCGCGCTCGGCGGCTGCGTGCGCAGGCTCGAGCGGCCCGAGGTGGGCTGGGTCACGGTGAAGACCCTCGACGCGGACCGGCTGCCGTCGGGTCCGTGGCTCGCCTGGCACGAGGACTCCTTCACGCTCCCGCCGCTGGCTTACGAGCTCGCGTCCAACGCATTCGGCGTGCAGGCGTTCTGTCACTGCCGGCACCTCGCGGTGCAGTTCCATCCCGAAGTGACGCCCGTGATCGTCAGCGAATGGGCGGACGACGACCACGGCGATCTCGAGCGCGCCGGCTCCACCCGCGAAGCGCTGGACGACGCCACGCGACGCCACGCCGGCGCCGCGGCCAGGGCGGCCGAGACGCTGTTCGACGGCTTCGCCGCCCGCGCGGGTCTGGTGGCTGTAGCCTCCCGCGTGTGAAGCACGAGCACACTCATCACGTCGCCGCGGATGCAGACAAGGTGTATGCCGCGCTCGCCGACGTCTCCAACCTCCCGCACTACGTGCCGCAGATGACCAGCGCGAAGCCCCACGACGGCGACAAGGTCACCGTCGAGGCCCGCTACGACGGTCACACGCAGCACGGCGAGGCCTGGTTCCGGACCGACGACGCCAAGCGGCGCATCGAGTGGGGCGCCGAGGGCAGCGACTACAACGGCTGGCTGCAGGTCGACCCCGACGAGAACGGCTCGCGACTCACGCTCTACGTCGCGACGGTCCACGGCAACGCGCCCGACCCCGAGGTCATGGGCACGTTGGACGCGATCCGTCGCCTCGTCGAGGCCGATGTCTGACCCCAACTGCCTGTTCTGCAAGATCGCCGCGGGTGACATTCCGTCGACCCGGGTCTACGAGGACGAGCGGACGATCGCCTTCATGGACATCAACCCGGGTTCGCGAGGGCACCTGTTGGTAATCCCGCGCGCGCACTCGAAGGACTTGTTGGCGATCGAACCCGAGGACCTCGCCGCAGTGACCCGAACGGCCCAAGTGATGGCGCGGCGGGTGACGGAGAAGTTGTCGGCGGACGGCGTGAACCTGATCAACTCTTGCGGCCCGCTGGCCTGGCAGACCGTGTTTCACTTCCACATGCACGTGATTCCGCGCTATGAAGGGGACACGTTGCGGCTGCCCTGGCAGCCCGCGCCGGGCGACCGCGACGAGATCGCAGCCGCTGCACGAGCACTCACCGCGTAGACATCTCCACGCCCAGCACCCTCCGCCAACGGTTGCGGGAGAGCCACATCCATGTATAGCGTCTCCCCCTGTTGGGACCGGGCGCACCGGCCGGTCGAAATATGTACGGCGTGGACAACTCACGCCGAGCTGCAAGTGGGGTTCTCTGTGGGCACCGGCACGGTCAAGTGGTTCTCGGACGAGAAGGGCTTCGGCTTCATCACGCCCGACGGGGGTGGGCGCGATCTGTTCGTGCATTTCTCCGGTATCACCGGCGACGGTTACCGTTCGCTGAGCGAAGGCGCCAAGGTCTCTTTCGAGGAGGAGAACGGCGACAAGGGTCCGAAGGCGATCAACGTCCAGAAGATCTGAGAGGAGAGGTCGCAAACCGGGGGGAACCGCATCCCCCGGGACCTCGTCGTGTTTCATTCGGGCGATGAGCCATCGCCCATTCATCGGCCTCGCTGCGCTGGTAGCCGCCCTGGTCACCGCTGCGCCCGCGTCGGCGAAGATCGTTGAAGTCGGGAGGACGGACGTCGCTCCGGCCTGTCCCGCGACCCCCTGTGTAGCGGTCTCCCGCACCACGGGGTACCAGATCAAGGTCGCGGACGACCGGGGCTCGTTCGTCGTTCCCGAGGACGGGAAGATCGTCGCGTGGACGATCGCGCTCGGGAAGCCCACCGACGAGCAGATCTCCTTCTTCGACAAGGGCCTCGGCGGCCCCGCCTCCGCGCGCCTCACCATCCTGCGCGCGGGCAAGACGCTCTACTCGCGCGTCGTGAGCCAGAGCCCGATCCAGCAACTGGCCCCGTATCTGGGCCAGACGGTGCAGTTCCCGCTCGGCCGGGCGCTCAATGTCAAGAAGGGATATGTCATCGCCCTGACGGTTCCGACCTGGGCGCCGGCGCTCACACCGGTGCTGACCGACCACTCCTCGTGGCGCGCGTCGCGCCCGAAGGGCAAGTGCGATGACGCCGCGACGCAGACCGCCCAGAGCACCCTCAAGCAGGTCGCGCAGTACCGCTGCCTCTACAAGGCGCGGTTGACCTACTCGGCGACGCTCGTCACCCGCCCGGTACCCAACCCGGCTGCGACGACCGACGGGACTTAGGCTCGGCGGGCGTCTGCGCGACGAGCTTGACGCCCGCCGCACGATTGGGGACGTCGGGCACGTTGTGGCCCAGCAGGTCGAGCAGCGCGTCGACGACGTCGGGGTCGAACTTGGTGCCTGCCTCGGAACGCAACTGCGCGATGACCTCGTCGCTCGGGAGCGCGTCGCGGTAGGGGCGCGCCGTCCGCATCGCCACGTAGGCGTGGGCGGCGTGCACGACGCGTGAGCCGATCGGGATCCGGTGGCGGGCGAGACCGTCCGGGTAGCCGCTGCCGTCCCAGTGCTCATGCTCGTGCCGGACGATGGGGGCGACGCCGGCGAGGTCTTTGGTGCGGGCCAGGATCCGCTCGCCCGCGATCGGGTGCTGGGACATGACCCCCCACTCCTCGGGCGTCAGCGGCCCTTCCTTGCTGAGCAGCTCGGCGGGCATCGCGAGCTTGCCGACGTCGTGCAGGAGCGCGCCGTGGGCGATGCGGTCGACGGCGTCGGAAGGAAGGCCGAGCATCATCGCGACGCCGCGCGAGAGCCGCACGACCTCGTCGGAGTGCTCGCGGGTGTAGTGGTCGCGCTCCTCGATCGCGGCGGCCAGGGCCTGCACGGCCGCGGGTGAGCCCGCCTGGGACTGCAGCAGCGCGAGCTCGCGCTCGACCTCCGGGTTGGCGATCGCGACGCGGCCCTTGCCCGTGCGCTTGGCGAGCATCAGCGCGCGGTCGGCCTGCTCGAGCAGCCCGTTGGCGTCGAGGCCGTCATGCCAGGCGGCGACGCCGATCGAGCACTTCCCGCCGATCGCGTCACGGCAGCGCTCGGCGACGTGCGCGGTCATCTCCTCGTCGGAGCCGGGGAGCAGCAGGACGAACTCGTCGCCGCCGTAGCGGGCGACCTGGTCGTACGGGCGCAGCTCCTGCTGGAGGGCGGCCGCGACGCCGCGCAGCAGCTCGTCACCGGCGGCGTGGCCGCGGGAGTCGTTGACGGCCTTGAAGTCGTCGAGATCGAGGATGACGGCGCCCAGCGGCGTCCCGTCACGGCGGGCGCGGGCGATCTCCTCGCGCACGCGGACCTGCATCGCGCCGTGGTTGAGGACGCCGGTGAGCGCGTCGGTCCGGGCGGCGTGCTGGACGTGCTCGTACGCCTCGGCGTTGCGGCACGCGACGGTGGCCAGGCCGGCGATCGCCTCGATCGTGTGCTGGTCCTCCTCGTTGATCCGGTGGCGGTCGTTCCAGCCGATCGCGAGCACGCCGCGCGGCTCGTCGCTCCAGGCCATCGGGACCGCGAGCGCGGTCTGGAAGCCGTGGCTGACGGGGAGTTCCTGGTCGCCGAAGTCGCGCTCGTAGTCGTGGCTGACGCACGTCTCACCGTTGGCGAGCACCTGGCCGACGATGCCTTCGCCCGAGCGCAGGCGGATGCCGTGCCAGCCTTCCGGGACGCTGTAGCCGGCGGCGGCGACCGCGCCGTCCTCCCGATTGCCGAGGTAGACGCCGCTGAAGTCGGCTTCGAGCGCCAGCGCCGCCTCGTGCACGAGCGTGAGGAGGATCTCCTGCAGGTCGAGCGTGGCGTTGAGCGCGCGGCCGGCGCGCACGACGGCACGGTCCTGGACCGAGCCGGCGACGCTGCGCGCCTCGGCCTCGATGCGGGCGAGGCCGGCGGCGGCCTGATCGGCGGCGAACAGCCCCGACGCGACGTCCTCGTGGCTGGGCTCGTGGCGCTCGTGCCAGCCGAGGATGATCACCTCGCGCACGTCGTCACCCCACGTGATGGGAAGAAACAGGGCGGAGGCGATGCCGTGCTGCTCGGCGCGGCCGGGGACGATCTCGGTGCTCGTGAGCGCGTCGGGGACGATCAGCGGCCGGCGCGTCGCGACGACGCGAGCGGTGCCGGACGACTGGTGCTCGTCGAACCGCAGGCGCTCGGTGGGCTCAACCGCGGTCGCGCGGTCCTGTGAGACCTCCAGCACCCGCAGCATCGCCGGGGCGTACAGGTCGTGCAGCGCGGCCTTCAGCGCATCGCGAATCGGATCAGCCGACGCCGACTGGGCGGCCTCACGGGCGAGACGGTGAAGCGGACGCATTTCACCTGGTTGATCGTCCAGACCGGTTCCTCCTTGAGGGAACCTATCGTCTGCAGCGGGTCAGCAGGCGCCAGGGTTGGCGGCGCAGAAGTCCTCGTACTGCTGGGCGTCGGAGCCCCCGGGCGGCGGTTGGTCGTTCGTCGCCGAATCCGCCCCGGCGGGCGCCTGGGCGCCGCCGCCGGTGGTGTCCTGCGGCGTGGTCTGCGTCGCGCCGCCGTCGCCGGCCGGCGCGGTGGGCGTGGGAGTCGCCTGCGCCGTGCCCGCATCGGGCGTGGTCGTGGGGGTCGCCGTGGGCGTGGGCGTGGCGGTCGGGGCGAACGCCTCGCCGGTGCCGGGCACGGTCAGCGCGACCGGGTCGCCCGGGACCTCCTGGACGGTGACGGTGTTCGAACCGCACGCGGTGACGGCGAACGTGAGCACGATGATGGGTACGGCGAGGAGCCGCGGCTTCGTGAGGCGCAAGCGCCCTCCTCTCAGCTGGGCAGCGCGGCCATGCGGCGGCCGCACGTGGGACAGTCGTTGAGGTCCTTCTGGGCGGGCTGATCGCACCAGTTGCAGAACCTCAGCGTGTCGACCGCCCATGGCAGGCTGGATTTCGACGGGTGCAGCGGAAGCACCTTCCCTACGACCTCGAGCGGTTCACCCGTGTCGTGGTCGGTGTAGACCTTATCGGGCTCGGCGGGGAGAAGAACCTCGCGGCCAGAGGAAGGGGCGCGCAGGCGATACAGCTGGCGCTCGGACATTGCGCGGGAACCCTAGCAGCGGGCGCGGCGGAGCTAGGGTGTGCCGACTTGAAGATCCTCATCTTCCACGGCTACCTGCTCCTCGGCACGGGCTCGAACGTCTACAACGCCGAGCTCGGCGCGGCGCTGGTGCGCGCGGGCCACGAGGTGCACCTGCTCTGCCAGGAGCGCTCGCCCTTCGAGCTCGAGTGGGTGGACGCCGCGGGCTCGTGGGACAGCGGCTCGCTCGAGCTGGTCACCCGCTCCTCGCCCGCGCGCGCGACGGTCTACCGGCCGGATCTGGGCGGCGTGCTGCCGGTCTACGTGGCCGACGTCTACGAGGGCATCTCGGCCCGCCCCTTCAACGAGCTGAGCACGGGTGAGCTGGACGCCTACCTCTCCGCGAACGTGGCCGCGGTGCGCGAGGTCGCCGAGCGGGTGCGGCCCGACGTGGCGCTGGCGAACCACCTCGTGATGGGCCCGGCGATCCTCGCCCGCGCGCTCGGCGATTCCGTGCCCTACGCGGTGAAGATCCACGGCAGCGCGCTGGAGTACACCGTCAAGCCGTACCCGCGCTTCCGGCCCTACGCGGTCGAAGGACTGGCGGGCGCGCGCGGGGTGCTCGTCGGCTCCCGCCACACCGCCGAGTCGCTCTGGGCCGAGATGGACGACCCGGCGCTGCCGTCGCGAACGCGGTTGGGCCCGCCGGGCGTGGACATCGCCCGCTTCGCCCCACGAGAGCCGGCAGCGGCCCGCGCGGGCCTCACGGCGCTCCGCGACCGCCTCGCGGCGGCGGCGGCGTCGGCCGCGCCGTCCGCCCCCCGCGCGACCGCCCACTCCATGCCCGCGGACGAGGTCGAGCCCGACGATCTCGCCGCGCCCGTCTCGTCATTCACCCGCGACGTCCGCGAGGCGGTCGTCGCGCTCGACACGATCGAGGCCGGCGACCGGCTGATCGTGTTCGTGGGCAAATTGATCGCCTCCAAGGGCGTGGAGCTGCTGCTCGCCGCGCTTCCCCTCGTCCTCGCGCGCGAGCCCCGGGCGCGGCTCGTGGTCGTCGGGTTCGGGGCGTTCAGGGAAGGGCTCCAGCGGCTCACGGCGCAGCTGGCCGCGGGTGATCTCGCCGCCGCGGCGCAGACTCGCGGGGAGGACGGACGCGAGCTGCCGCAGCTCGCCGCGTTCTTCGCCGGGCTCGCCGACGCCGACGCGTATCGCGAGGCTGCCGCCGACCTCACCGATCGCGTCGCGTTCGCCGGCCGCCTGGATCACGCCGAGCTCGCCGACCTGCTGCCCGCCGCCGAGGCGATGGCGGTCACGAGCACCTTCCCGGAGGCGTTCGGGATGGTCGCGGCGGAAGCCGCCGCCTGCGGCGCGCTACCGGTCGTGGCGAACCACTCGGGGCTCGGCGAAGTCGCCCGCACCCTGGCGGCGGCCGTGCCGGAGGCCGCCCACCCGTGGCTCTCCTTCGACATCGGCCCTGAGGCCGTCGCGCAGCTCGCGGCCGCCCTCTCGGGCTGGCTCGAGGCCCCGGAGGACCTGCGGGCGGCGACCCGCGCGGCGATGGTCGAGGCGACGCGCGCCCGCTACTCGTGGGACGGCGTCGCGCGCACGGTCATTGCCGCGGCGCGGGGAGAACTCGAAGCGCTGCAGCAACCGTCCTGACTCGCTGTCAGAAATCGGTCACGTCGGACAGGATCCTGTACTAACGGAATTGATCGCCAATCCTGCTCGTCGGTAAAAGCGGTCATGCCGCTACGTCGGATCTTCCTCATTGGATGTGTCCTCATCGGACTGGGAACGGCCACCGACGCGCACGCTGCGGGCCTGGCCGTCGACAAGCTGGTCACCACGAACCAATCGACCGCCGCGAGGACGATCGTCTCGCCGGCGCTGACGACGACGGCGGCGAACGAGCTGCTGGTCGCGTTCGTCTCCTCAGACGGACCGACGGCCTCAGGTGCACAGACGTTCTCGAGCGTCACGGGCGGCAGCCTCACCTGGACACTGCGCCGGCGCACGAACGTCCAGAACGGCACGAGCGAGATCTGGACCGCGGTGGCGCCGCAGCCGATGACGAACCAGACGATCACGGCGACGCGGCTCACCGGGTCCTACCAGGGCACGCTCACCGTGGCCGCATTCAGCGGCGCGGAGACCGCCGCCACGCCCGCCACCGGGAGCGGCAACGGCGCCACGGGCGCGCCGAGCGCCACGCTGGTGACAACCCGCCCCGGCGCGTGGGTGTGGGGCGTCGGCAGCGACTGGGACCGGGCGGTCGGGCGGACCGTCGGCTCCGGCCAGACGAAGGTCGCCGAGTTCCTCGCTCCCGCCGGTGACACGTTCTGGCTCCAGCGCCAGACCGATCCGACGCCGACTGCCGGTTCGACGGTCGCGATCAGCGACACCGCGCCCACGAACGACCGGTGGAACCTCTCGACGATCGAGATCCTGCCGGCGGGCACCGACACCCAGGCCCCGTCGGCGCCTGCGGCGCTGCGCACCGATTCGGTCACCGCCGCGCGGGTCGACCTGCGCTGGAACGCCAGCACCGACGACTTCGGCGTCGCCGGCTACCGCGTGTACCGCAACGGCACGCAGATCGGCACGCCGAGCGGCACGACCTTCGCCGACACCGGGGTGTCGGCCGGCGGCGCCTACACCTACACGGTGCGGGCATACGACGGCGCCGGCAACCTCTCCGCCCCCTCGGACGAGCTGGCCGTGACCACGCCGGCTCCGGACACGACGATGCCGACGGTCTCGATCAGCGCTCCGGCGGCAGGCGCGTCGCTCTCCGGCACCGTGACGGTGCGGGCCGACGCGACCGACAACGTCGCCGTCGCCGGCGTGCAGTTCCTGCTCGACGGGGCGGCGCTCGGGAGCCAGGACGCGTCGGCGCCCTACACCGCCACGTGGGATACGACCACGGCGGTGAACGGGCTGCACACGCTCACGGCGCGCGCCCTGGACACGACCGGGAACATGGCGAGCTCGGCCGCGGTCTCGGTCACCGTCGCCAACAACGCCAATGACCCCGCCCAGGTCGGCCAGTGGGGGCCGGTCATCCCGCTCCCAGCGGTCGCGATCCACTCGGCGCTCACGCCCACCGCCAAGATCCTGCTCTTCCAGGGGACCTTCACCCAGGGCGGCTCGCAGTATCAGTTCGACCCCGCCACCAATGCGGTCACGCCGCTCCCGGACGCGGTCGCGAACCTGTTCTGCGCCGCCCAGGCCGTGCTCGCCGACGGCCGTGTGAACGTCGCCGGCGGCACCGACACCCGCTCCGAGACCGGCGGCCCGCTGGGCCTGGCCGACGCGACGGCGTACAACTGGAAGACGCTCACGTGGTCGCAGCTCGCGCCGATGCACTACCCGCGCTGGTACGCGACGGCGACGACCCTCGCCGACGGCAAGGTCATCGTCACCTCGGGCTCCAACCGCAGCGCGACGGACATCGTGCCGATCCCCGAGGTCTACGACCCCGTGGCGAACCGGTGGACCGAGCTGACCGCCGCCAGCAAGGCGATCCCGTACTACTCGTTCGTGTACCAGCTCCCCGACGGCAAGCTGATCCGCATCGGCGCCTCCGAGGAGCCGACACCGACCGAGACACTCGATCTCGCCACCAATCAGTGGCGCACCGTCGACTCGCGGATGCTCGACGGCGGCAGCGCCGTCAACTACGCGCCGGGCAAGTTCATGAAGGCGGGTACCGCTTCCGACGGCGGTTTCTCCGGCCAGTCCGCGAGCACCGCCTACACGCTTGACATGAACCAGGCCACTCCGGCGTGGCAGCCCACGGCGTCGATGAGTTACCGGCGGAGCTTCCTGAATCTGACCAACCTCCCCGACGGCACCGTGCTGGCCACCGGCGGCGGGACCGACAAGTCGGCGCAGATCGACGCCAACGGCGTGCTGCCGGCCGAGTCCTGGGACCCGGCAACCGGTGTCTGGACCAAGCTCGCCGCCATGGCGGTCCCGCGGCTGTATCACTCGGTCGCGGTGCTGTTGCCCGACGGCCGTGTGTACGTCGCGGGAGGTGGCTCCGACACCGGGGTGACCGACCAGAAGAGCGCGCAGATCTACTCGCCGCCCTATCTCTTCAAGGGGCCCCGACCGACGATCACCTCCGCTCCGGCGACCGTCCACTGGGGCGAGAGCACGTTCATCGGGACCCCGGACTCGGGCTCGGTGTCGCGCGTGTCGCTGATCCGCACCGGCTCGGTCACGCACGCGTTCGATCAAAACGCGCGTGCGCTGTCGCTCGAGTTCACGCAGACGGTCGGCGGCATCGACGTCAAGATGCCGGCCGACGGCAACTTCGCTCCCCCCGGCTATTACCTGCTCTCGATCGTCAACGCCCAGGGCGTGCCGTCGGTCGCCTCCTACGTGCGCTTCCCGGCTCCGTACGAGGACGACGTCGCTCCGAGCGCTCCCGGCAACCTTGCGGCCGCCGGCACGCTCGGTGGCGCGTCGCTGAGCTGGTCGCCGGCGACCGACAACGTCGGCGTCGCCCACTACAACGTCTACCGCTCGACGACCAGTGGCTTCACGCCGTCGGCGGCCAACAAGGTGGGGGAGAGCACGACGACGGGCTACGTCGACAACGGGCTGGCCGCCGGCGAGTACTACTACCGCGTGCGCGCCGAGGACGCGGCCGGCAACGTCGGCGCGGCCTCCGCGGAGGCGCACGCGACCGCCGCGTCGGATCACACGCCGCCGTCGACCCCGAGCGGGCTGGCCGGCACAGCGACATCCACGACGGCCTCGCTGACGTGGACCGCGGCGACCGACAACGCCGCGGTCTCGGGCTACCGGGTCTACCGGGACGGGGTCGAGGTCGGCACCACGCCCACGCCGAGCTACACGGATCAGGGCCTGAGCCCGCGGACGACGTACGCGTACGCCGTCGCCGCCTACGACGCCGCCGGCAACCTCGGCGCAAGGACCGGCGAAGTGAGCGTCACGACCACGGCGGCCGATCCGGTGAGCCTCGACAAGGTCGTTTCGACGCACCAGTCGGCCGACACCACCACGATCGCCTCGCCGCCCGTGACCACGACACGGCCCGGCGAGCTGCTCGTCGCCTTCCTGGCCTCGGACGGTCCGAGCGGGGCCGGATCGCAATCGTTCAGCTCGGTGACCGGCGGAGGGTTGACCTGGCGGCTCCGTCAGCGGGCGAATACGCAGGCCGGCGCGGCGGAGATCTGGCAGGCGGTCGCGCCTGCCGCGCTCACCAACGTGGTCTTCACCGCCACGCGCGCCGGTGGCAAGGCGCAAGGGGCGATGACCGTCGCCGCGTTCGCCGGCGCGGACACGGCGACGCTCGGCGCCGCGGCGGGTGCGAGCGCGGCGAACGGCGCGCCGCGGGTGTCGCTCACGACGACGCGGGCCGGCAGCTGGGTCTGGGGCGTCGGCATCGATTGGGATAAGGCGGTCGGCCGCACGCTCGGCGCCGGGCAGACCCTGGTCGACCAGTACTTCAGCCCCAGCGGCGACACGTACTGGGCGCAACGCCGCGACGCGCTGACGCCGGTGGCGGGGACTACGGTGACGTTGGACGACAGCGCGCCGACCGCCGACCGCTGGAACTTCGCCGCGATCGAGATCCTCAGCGCGCCGTAGAGCGCATGTGCCAGACGGCGGTGACCGTTGCGAACGTCCCCACGACGATCGTGAACGCCGTCACCGCCGTCGACAGCGCGAAGTGCAGCGTGAGCAGGCCCGTCGACACGACGGCGGTCGCCACACCGAGGTAGATCAACGTGTAGAACGCCGCGTTGACCGCGCCGCGCTCATCGGGCGGGGCGGCGAGGCTCAGCTGCGCCTGGCCGCCGAGGAAGCCCAGGCCGTGTCCGGCCCCACAGAGCAGGCCGGCGAACAGCAGGACGAGCAGTGAGCGGGTGGGGAATGCCAATGCGAGCGCCAGCAGCCCGAGCGCGAGCAGAACGAGCCCGCCGGCCTGCATGCGGGCATAGCTGCTGCCGCCGCGCGCCGCGATCTGCGCCACGCAGGACGCGGCGAGCATCACCGCGCTGATCGCTCCCAGGAGCGCCAGGTTCGACGTATCGAGCAGCTCCGCGGCATAGGACGGCACGACCGAGAGAAAGAACGCCGCGACGGCCCAGACGAGCGCGCCGGTGAGGCTCACGCGCGCGAACAGCACGCGGATCTCGGCCGGCACGCTCGGCCGGACGATCGTCAAGCGCCCGCCGCGCACCCGCCCGGGCTCCGGGATCGCCAGTGCGGCGACCGTCGCGGCGACGCCCAGCCCGATGAAGACGACGAACGGCAGCACGAGCCGGGCCGGAGCCCACTCGGCCAGCATGCCCGCGATCAGCGGCCCGGACGCGCTCCCGCCCGCCTGCGCGAGCGCGGAGAAGAGCGCCGCGCGGTCCTCCTGCGGCGCCGGGTCGAGCTCGAACAGCGCCGCGGCCGCGGCGCCGCTGATCATCCCGATCGCCAGGCCCTGCACCGCACGCGCGGCGAACAGCCAGACGAGGCTGCTCGCGCCGGCGAACAGGACGAGGCCGACGGTCGCGGTGGCGAAGCCCGTCGCCATCACCCGCCGGCGCCCGAGGCGGTCCGAGAGCTGCCCGAAGACCAGCAGCGACGGCGCGAGCACGAGCGCGTACGTGGCGAAGACCAGCGTCAGAACCGCCTTCGAGAACCCGAATTCGCGCTCGTAGATCGCGTACAGCGGCGTGGCGACGTTGGACGCCGCCATCATCGCGAACCAGCTCGCTGCGACGACCCCGAACGCCCCTGCCCGAAGCCGCCCGGAGGCGACGGTCATCCCCCGAACTCTAGGCGGCAGCTCCCTCGTCCTCGATGACGGTTAGGATTCCGCGCCATGGAGAGAGGCAGCTTTGGGCGTGTCGTTGTCGGCAGCGTCGTCACGACGCTCGCCTTGACCGGCTGCCAGCTCAAGAACGGCGGCGAGGACCTCGTCAACGGCAAGCAGCAGTTCGTCACCAACTGCGCGGCCTGCCACACGCTGGCGCGCGCCGGGGCCTCCGGCGTGACCGGCCCGAACCTCGACGAGGCGTTCCGCCAGTCCCGGGCCGACGGCATGAAGGACAGCACCTTCGCCGGCATCGTCGAAGGCCAGATCGCCCACCCCAACCGTAACGCTCAGGTTGACCCTGCGACTGGCAAGGAATTGCCGCTCATGAAGCCCGGGATCGTCACGGGCGAGGACGCGCGTGACGTGGCGGCCTACGTCGCCAGCGCGGTGGCCGAACCCGGCGAGGACACCGGCCCGCTGGCCGCCGTCGGCGCCTCCAAGGCCGAGGGCACGGCCACCGAACAGGGCGGGACGCTGGACATCCCGGTCGCCGCCTCCGGCCTCGCTTACAAGTTCGCCGACGCGACCGCGACGGCGGGTCAGGTCACGGTCAAGTCCGAGAACCCGCAGCCCACGCAGCACGACATCGCGATCGAGGGCAACGGCGTCAACGAGAAGGGCGAGGTCGTCACCAGCGGCGGCGTGTCGCAGTTCAGCGCCGACCTCAAGCCCGGGACCTACACGTTCTTCTGCTCGGTCCCCGGCCACCGCGAGGGCGGCATGGAAGGCAAGCTCACCGTCAAGTAGTGTCGGGGGGTGCCGGCGGCCATCCCCCTCTCTGACGCCGGACCGCCGCCGATCGCGGTGATCCAGGATCAACTCGCCCTGTCGGCGAAGCTCGACGCCCTCGTGCCCGGCAAGGTGCTCGACCGCAACCTGCTCGTCGCCTCGTGGAACGTCCGGATGCTCGGGACGGTCGGGCCGCGCTGGACCAACACTCCCAGCGACTCGCCCAAGCGCAACCTGGCCGACGTGTGGGCGCTGGCGGAGATCATCAGCCGCTTCGACGTCGTCGCCGTCCAGGAGGTCCGCGACGACCTGATCGGGCTGCGCCTGATCGCGCGCAGCCTCGGTCCCGAGTGGTCGTTCATCGTCACCGACGTCGTGCGCGGCGCGGCGGGCAACCACGAGCGGCTCGCGTTCCTGTTCGACCAGCGCCGCGTGAAGCCGTCGGGGCTGGCGGGAGAGCTCGTGCTCTCGGTCGAGGACACGGCGCGCCTGGAGATCGGGCGCCAGTTCGCGCGCACGCCGTTCCTGGTCAGCTTCGTCAGCGCCGGCAACCCGTTCACGCTCGCGTCGGTCCACGTCATCTGGGGCGATGACGTCGCCCAGCGCGCCAAGGAGGCGGGCGCGCTCGCCGATCTCCTGCGGCTCAGCGTCAAGGACCCGTCTCCGAAGACGCCCGACGACTTCCGCCGCAATCTGATCGCGCTCGGGGACTTCAACATCGCCGAGCAGGGCGACCTCGGCTTCCAGGCCCTCGTGAACAACGGCTTGACGCCCGACCCGAGCCTCGCCGGCCTCCCGCGCACCGTGGGGGAGAAGCCGGGCGAGGTGACCGCCTTCGATCAGGTGGCCTGGATCGCCCAGGGCCAGGAGGGCGCGCTGGGCTTCGATCGCACGTCCGCCGGGACCATCCAGTGGGACGCGCTGCTCGAGCGCGACCCGGCGGAAGGTGACAGCACCTTCCGCATCAGCGATCACTACCCGCTGTGGGTGGAGTTCGCCCTGCCCGCCCGCTAGCGGGCCTAGAGCGCTTTGACGACGAAGAAGATCACCATCGCCGCCAGGAAGACGGCGATGACGTAGAGCAGGAGGCGGAACGCCTCGCCTTCGGATCGCAGCGGGTTCAGCGCCACCGGCTCAGATGATGTAGACGGTGAAGTACACGACGATCCACATCACGTCGACGAAGTGCCAGTAGATCCCCGGGATCTCCATGCCGCGGTAGGAATCGGCGGAGAAGTGGCCGCGGAACGAGCGGATCGTGACGAAGAGCAGCAGCATCAGGCCGATGGTCACGTGGGCGCCGTGGAGGCCCGTCAAGCCGTAGAAGATCGAGCCCTGCGCATGGTCCTGCGGCGCGAAGCCGATGTGGACGTACTCGTTGACCTGGATGAAGAGGAACGTCAGGCCGAGCAGGAACGTCGTGACCATTCCCAGCTGCAGCCCGAGCCGGTTGTTCTTCTTGATCGACTCCTGCGCGTAATGCAGCGTGAAGGAGGACGAGACCAGGATCGCCGTGTTGAAGCCGGCGATCAGCTTCGGGAGCGTGTCGCCGGCGTGCGGCCATTCGGCGCCGCCCACGACCCGGATGAAGAAGTAGGCCGTGAAGAAGGCCCCGAAGATCATGACCTCCGAGATGATGAAAAGCAGCATCCCGAGGAACGCGGGCTCGACCCGCGAGGAGCGGTTGGCCTCAGGCGGGCCGTGATGGTGGTCGTCGTGGGCGTCGTGCGCCCCGACGGCGGCAGCAGCCACTACGCCTCCGCCTTCGCGCGCGACTCGATGTGCTCGACCGGGACGTTGGTCGCCCCGCGCACGCGGTCGACGAGCTTGTCCGCGACCCACTGCGAGCTGCCCTCGGGGAGGGTCGAGATGACGATCTCCGAGATGTGGAAGTACTGGACGGCGTTCATGACCGCCGTGTAGGGATCGGGGTCCCCGATCATCCCGGCGGCGACGATGCCGGCGTCGTCGAGCCCGGCGAGCAGGCGCCGCGCCCGCTGGCGCGCCTCGCGCACCCGGTGGCCCTGGCGGCCGCTCTGGGGAACGACCACGATGAAGCGCCGCGGCCCTTCCTGCGCGAGCGCCTTCAAGCGTTCGACCAGTTCCGGCGCGGCGGCGGTCAGGTTGGCAACCACGAGCGTGACGCCGAACGGCAGCCCCTCGGCCGCGAGGTCCACGACCACGTGCTCGACCGGCACGTTCGTCGCTTCCTCCAAGCGCTCGATCAGATCCCGCCGCAGCCAGCCGGAGGCCGTCTCGGGCAGCGTGGAGACGAGGATCTCGTCGATCGGCTGGGCGCGCGTGGCGTCCATGGCGGCGTTGAACGGATCGGCGTCGCCGACCTCGCCCGAGGCGGCCGCGCCGAGGTCGTGGATGAACTCCACGGCAAGGTCCACGCGGACCTGCGCGGAGTCGCGCACGACCTCGTCGTAGATCACGTTGCCATGCCGCGGCCGGGTTTGGGGGACGACGACGAAGAAGCGCGCCCCCTCCTCACTGCGCTCGCGGATGCGATCGAGCAGCGCCTTGCCGGCGATCGTCTCGTTCGCGAGGATGAGCACCGTCGGCACTGGCTAGACCCCCTGCTCCGACTCCGCCTCGGCGCCGGTGGCGCCTGCGGGTGTTTTCGGCCGCGCTTCTTCGGCGGGCTTGAAGATGCCGTGGACCGCGTCCGGCACGCCGTACTCGTACGGGCCGCCGACCACCGTCGGGACGCGATCGAAGTTGAAGATCGGCGGCGGCGAGGACACCTGCCACTCGAGCGTGAGCGCCTTCCACGGGTTCGAGGGGGCGCGCGGCCCGCCGCGCCACGACGCGACCATGTTGTAGACGAACACGAGCGTCGAGAGCCCGAGCACGAAGGAGCTCAGCGAGATGAAGAGGTTCCACGCCGCGAACTGCTCGGCGTAGTCCGACACCCGCCGGGGCATGCCCTTCACGCCGATCAGGTGCATCGGGCCGAACGTCGCGTTGAAGGACACGAACGTCAGCCAGAAGTGCAGCTTGCCCAGGCGCTCGTCGAACATCCGCCCGGTCATCTTCGGGAACCAGTAGTAGACGCCCGCGTAGATCGTGAACAGCGAGCCGCCGTAGAGCACGTAGTGGATGTGGGCGACGATGAAGTAGGTGTCCGAGACGTAGATGTCCATCGGCACCATCGCGAGCACCACGCCCGAGATGCCGCCGAGCGTGAACATCGTCAGGAAGCCGAGCGCCCACAGCATCGGCGTGTCCACGTGCAGGACGCCCTTCCACAGCGTCGCGAGCCAGCTGAAGATCTTGATGCCGGTCGGCACCGCGATGATCGCGGTCGTGACCATCATCGGGATGCGGATCCAGTCCTGCATGCCCGAGACGAACATGTGGTGCGCCCACACCGTGAAGCCCAGGAGCACGATGGCCAGCAGCGAGAAGGCCATCATCCGGTAGCCGAAGATCGGCTTTCGGGCCTTCACGCTGAGGACTTCGGAGATGATCCCGAAGCCCGGCAACATCATGATGTAGACCGCCGGGTGCGAGTAGAACCAGAAGACGTGCTGGTACATCAGCACGTCGCCGTCGCGCTCGGGGCGGAAGAAGTTGAAGTGCAGCGCGTAGTCGAAGAGCACGAAGAACTGCGACGCGGCGATGAACGGGGTGGCGATGACGACCAGCAGCGAGGTCGAGAAGTTCGCCCAAACCAGCAGCGGCATGCGCCAGAACGACATGCCGGGCGCGCGCATCGTGATGATCGTCACGAGGAAGTTCAGGGCGGTGGCGATCGATGACGCCCCCGCGAACTGCACCCCTATGGTGAAGAACATCTGGCCGATCGGCGCGCTCGTCGAGAGCGGCGTGTACGCCGTCCAGCCGGTCGCGAACGAGCCGCCGGGCGCGAAGAACGACGAGGCCATCATGATGCCGGCGATCGGCAGCATCCAGAACGACAGGGCGTTCAGGCGCGGGAAGGCCATGTCCGGCGCGCCGATCATCAGCGGCAGGACGAAGTTCGCCAGCCCGGCGAAGACCGGGATGATGAACAGGAAGATCATCAGCGACGCGTGGACGCTGAAGAGCCCGTTGAACGTGCCCGCGTCGACGAACTGGCGGCCCGGGGCCATCAGCTCGGCGCGGACCATCATCGCCAGCAGGCCGCCGACGAGCATGAAGAAGAACGACGTGACGACGTACTGGATCCCGATCACCTTGTGATCGGTGTTGACCCGGAAGTAGTCGCGCCAGGACGTCGCGCCGTGGCCCGAGTGATCCTCGGGGATCGTCGGCTTGCCGACCGCCCAGCGGAACCAGTAGTCGAAGGCGCCGAGGCCGACCAGGAACCAGAGCGGCGCGATCAGCAGCGACAGCAGCAGGATCCCGTTCTGGGCTTTGGTGACGATCCCCCCGTCGACAAAGACGGGCCACCCATAGGCCTCCCGGATGCCGATGATGATCGCGGCACAGAACAGCACGCCGAGAACGAGGAACGCAAACGCCCGTGGGATACCAGGTGCACGCAGTCGGACTGCCATCAGCCCCCCTTGGTCACATCAGAAAGGTACTTCACCAAAGCGTCGACCTGGGCCGGCGTCAAGGTCTGACCGAAGTCCGGCGGCATGATGTCGGCCTGATAGCCGGGCGCGATCACCTTGTTCGGGTCCACGATCGAGTCCTTGATGAACGCCTCGTCCTTGCCCTTGAGCACGGTGCCGAGGTCAGGGCCGATCGTGCCGGTCGCTCCCGCGTCGGCGAGCGTGTGGCACGCCTTGCAGTTGCCGGCGGACGAGTTGAAGACCGTCTTGCCGTCTTCCGCGGGCGCGGCACCGCCGCCCGCGCCGCCGGCGGGCGCGGCGGGCTTGCCCAGGCCGGAGAGGAACTTCTCGTAGTCCGCCTGGGACTGCACCACGGCGCTGGAGCGCATCACCGCGTGCCCGAGCCCGCACAGCTCCGCGCAGACGATCGGGTACGCGCCGAGCCGGTTGGGCGTGACGGAGTACGTGACGTCGATCCCCGGCACCGCGTCCTTCTTGATGCGGAACGCCGGAACCCAGAAGTCGTGCAGGACGTCCTTGGACTGGAGCGTGAACTGCACCTGGCGATCGATCGGCACGTGCAGCTGGTGCGACGCGGTCTTGATCTCCTTGCCGTCGGCGCCGGTGTAGAAGAACGTCCAGGCGAACTGCTCGCCGACGACCCGCACCTTGACCGGGTTGGGCGCGGCGGCCTCGACGTCCTCGAGCACCACGAACGCGTAGGTGCACAACCCAACCAGGATGATCGCGGGGATCGCGGTCCAGATCACTTCCAGGCGCGTGTTGCCGTGGATCGGCGGCCCGTCGAGGTTCTCCTCGCCGGGGCGCATCCGGAACTTGAGCACTGAGAACAGGACGACCGTCGTGACCCCGACGAACACGGGGACGGAAAAGATGATCAGGACGTCCCAGAGGGTGTCGATCGACTTCGCTTCTTTGGAAGCCGAGACGGGAAACCAGTCGATCAGCAGCCCGGCGGCGATGCCGAGCGCGGACGCGATGACGCCGACGCCAACCATCTGGCGCCAGTCGATGCGTGCATGCGGACGGTCGGGCCGAGGCCCGGCGGTCTGAGTCCTCTCCTCAAGGCCCATGGAGGCGGCATCCTATGCGAGCGCGCCGACGAACGTCTCGTCAGCAGAAGAACGTCAGGCTGCGCGGTACGCGGGACGCGCGCTGAACTGCGTGCCCGGAGGGCGCACCGGGGCCCGCCCGTTGGCGCGGAAATCTGACGGCGCAACGCCCTGGTAGCGCCGGAACGCCTTGGCGAATTGGGCGGGTTGGCGGTACCCGACGCGGTGTGCGACCTCGCGCACCGTCAGCGCGCGGGTGGCCAGCATCTCGGCCGCCTTCTGCATCCGTACGCGCGTCAGGTGATCGCGGAACGTGGTCTGGCCGATCTCCGCGTACGCACGCTGGAGTTGCCGCCGCGACGAGGCGACGCGGCGGGCGATGTCATCCAACGAGAGGTCTGAGGCGTATTCACGGTCGACGATCTCGGCGGCCTCCTGGAACAGCGAGGTGCGCAGGCGGATGGTTGAGGCTCGTTGCGTGGGCACGAATCTGTTACGCGTGAAGTGGCTTGGAGGATGACCACAAACCGCCGATGTGCCAGAACTGGCGCGTTGGCGCTCTGTAATCGGTTTCATCTGGGAAACTACCGGTAGCGGATCACCACGGCTAGTGCATCGTCGGTCCCTTTTGCATGCGTGTCCAGAATCCGACTGGCCAGCGCCTGCGCCGCGCCGCCGCCGGCGAGCGCGGGGGAGATGGCGCCGTCGATGCCGTCGGTGATCATCACCAGCAGGTCACCGCGCGCCAGTGGCATCGTCGCGGGTCGCACCCGCGGCATCCGGTAGCCGAGCACGCCGCCGAAGACCAGCGCGACCTCCTCGCGCAGCTCCGGGCCGGAGCGTACGAGCCGCGCGTCGACGTTCCCCACGCCCGCCCACGAGAGCTGCGAGCGCTCGAGGTCGAACCAGGCGGCGGTCATGACCACGCCGCGCGTCGTCAGCAACGCCTCGTGACACGTCTGCAAGAGTTCTTGCGCAGGCGCCTCCGCGTGCGTGCGCACGACCTCCGCGCACGTCTCGGCCGCATCCGCGGCCTCGGGACCGTGGCCGAGCCCGTCGATCACGCAGGCGAGCCCGCCCACCTTCGTGGGGACGAACACCGCGAGGTCGCCCGAGCGCGTCTCGCCCGCGTGCGTCGCGGCGGCGAGGCCGCGGTCCAAGGCTCCGGGCCACTCCTCAGCCACGCTGCGCCCACTTGATCAGCGTGACCGTCGTGCCCTTCCCCGGGCCGGTGTCGATGTCGAACTCGTCGACGAGCCGGCGCGCACCCGGCAGCCCGAGCCCGAGCCCGCCGCCGGTCGTGTAGCCATCGGTCAGCGCACGCTCGAGGTCCTCGATCCCCGGGCCTTCGTCACGGGCGATCACCCGGACCCCCCGGCGCCCGCGGGCGTCGCGCACGAGGTCGATCAGGACCTCGCCCCGCCCGTCCACCGCGTAGGTCGTGATGTTGCGGGCGATCTCGGAGATCGCGGTCGCGAGCAGCGTCTGGTCCGTGCTCGGCATCTCGAGGCCGATCGCCAGCGCGCGCGCCCGCTGGCGCGCGGTGACGACGTCGGCGTCGGACTCGATCGCGATCCGCTCCGACGTGTCTCTAGCCAAGGTCACCTGCCTGCAGCAGCGCGAGCCCTTCCTCGAGATCGAGCGCCGTCTGCACGTCCTCGAAGCTCATGCCGAGCTGGACCATGGCGAACGCCACCTCGGGCTGGATGCCGACGATCACCGTCTCGGCGCCGCGCAGGCGGGTCATCATCGCGATCCCCCGCAGCGAGCGCGAGACGAACGAGTCCATCACGTCCAGCGACGTGACGTCGACGATGATCCCGCGCGAGCGGTGACGCGTCACTTGCGCCATCACGTCGTCGCGCAGCTGCAGGACGTCGGTGTCCGTGAGCGCGGACTGGATCGACGCGATCAGGAACGGGCCCTGCTTGAGGATGGGGACGGCCATGCCCGCTAGACCCTGTCGTCGGCTTTGTCCACCGCGCCGGAGATGACCGTGTAGCCCAGCAACCGCTCGGCCTCTTCGATCCCGCCCTGGAGGTCGCCGACCGCGTTGACCTTGGAGAGGTCCACGCCGAGCGTCACGAGGGTCTGCGCGATCTCAGAGGAGAGGCCGGTGATGATCACCGAGGCGCCCATCAGGCGCGACGCGTCGACGGTCTGCACGAGGTGGTTGGCCACCGTGGAGTCGATCGCGGGGACGCCGGTGATGTCGATCACGACCACGCGGGCACGGTTGGTGCGGATGCCCCGCAGCAGCTGCTCGGTGAGCTGGCGGGCGCGCTGGCCGTCGAGCACGCCGATGATCGGGAGGATCAGCAGGCGCTCGCGCACCTGCAGGACCGGGGTCGAGAGCTCGCGGATCGCCTCCTGCTGCTGGCGGATGATGCGCTCGCGCTCCTGCACGAAGTTCACGCCCACCGTGTTGGCGATCCGGTTCGCGGCCGGCTCGTAGGCGTCGAGGACCTCGTTGAGGACCTCGAAGTCGGCCTGGTACTTCTTGAACAGCGAGCGAGCGAGCACGTCGCGCAGCAGCAGCACGATGCCCAGGACCTCGTCGGTCTCCACGCCGCGCGGGATGATGCGCTCGGAGAGGTTGCGCGCGTAGTCCTGGAGGGCTTCCACGGAGCCCGTCTCGAGCACCTCGACGTAGTTGTCGTACACCGAGGTCGCCTCCGAGAAGATCTCCTCCTCGGTCAGGGCGCTCAGGAAGCGCGCCTCGCCGATCCGGCGCGCCCATTCCTGACGCAGGTCGGTCCGGTTGGCACGGAGGTGCGCGACGAGTTCGCGCAGGAGCTCGTCGCTTGCCTCCTGGCGGCCGTTCGTGACCGTGTCCGTGGGGTCAGCCATCGGTCTCCTTGGGTTGGGGTGTGGGGCCGAAGGCCAGGATCGCGACGTCGTCGCGAAGCCGGCCTTCCGAGGCGGCCAGCACGGCCGTCTCCACGCGCTCGGCCACCGCGTCCGGCGGGAGCCCTGCGCAGGTCTCGAGCAGGGCCACCAGCTCGCGGTGGCCGAAGACTTCCTGGCGGCGCCGCCGGACCTCGGTGACGCCGTCCGTGTAGAGGACGAGCACCTGACCGTGGCCGAGCGTCACCGTGACGTCAGTCAGCTGCGGCTCGATGTCCGAGCCCAGCAGCGTGCCGAGCTGGCCGACCGGGGTGACGCGGCCGTTGGGATGCACGACCAGCGGCAGCGGGTGGCCGCCGCAGGCGAGGTCGAGCTCGACCTCACCCCAGCCCACCCGCAGGTGGGCGTAACAGACGGTGCAGAAGCGACCCTCGTCGCCGGTCTGGTCGCGCAGCGCCTTGTGCAGGAGTCGCAGCACGCCGGAGGGGCGACTCTCGTAGGCGGCCGCGGCGCGCATCGTGTGGCGGGCGAGAGCGGTTACGGCCGCGGCGTCCGGGCCCTTGCCCTGGACGTCCCCGATCAGGGCCGTCCAGGCGCCGTCGCCGGCGGCGAAGAGGTCGTAGAAGTCGCCGCCGAGCTCGATTCCCTCGCCCGCGGGGCGGAAGCGCACCGCGGCGCTGAGGCCGTGCACCGGCGGCAGCGCGCCCGGGCGCAGGGAGCGCTGGAGCGTGCGGGCGATCGTGCGCTCGCGCTCGTAGAGCTGGGCGTTCGTGATCGCGACGCTCGCCAGCTGCGCGAGCTGGGTGAGGATCGCCTCGTCGCGCGCCGAGAACACGCGGTGGTGCTCGTCGACGACCTCGAGCACCCCGAGCTCCTTGCCGCGGCCCGTGAGGTGGGCCGAGATCCGGGCGGGGTGTGCGTCGCCGTCGCTCAGCCGCGGGGGAGAGGTGGCCGTCAGCGGCCGGTGCCGCGGGTCCTGCGCCAGGATCGCGATCGTGGCGCGGCCGGCGTGCACCACGCCGCGGGCGGTGTCGGCGGTCAGCTGCAGGATCGCTTCGACGGTGAGCGAGGAGTTGATCGCCACCGAGGCATCCGCGAGCGCCCGCAGCTGCTGCACGTACTCATGCTCGAGGCGGGCGACCTCCTGAACCTCGATGTAGCCGCGATGGACGGTCTCGAAGGTCGACAGGCTCTCGCGCAGGAAGTCGGCGGCGGCGCTCAGCGTCGCGTCGTCGCCGGCCCTGACGTCGCGCATCGCGCTGTGGTGGGCGTCGGCGACGTCGAGGACGCTCAGCTGCGCCTTGACCGCCTCGCGCCCGAGGTCGTACGCGGCGCCGAGCGCGAGCTCGGAGCGGTCTGCGAGATAGACGGCGAACGCCGCGGAATAACGCGCAGCGAGGCCGTTGGTGACGTCCCCGGTCCCCACGATCGCGGGGGACTCTATGTCACGGTACGGGCGATCGCGCCTATGGCGGATCGCTGGCCAGATCACCGGTCGTCTCTGCCGAGCACCGGTAGCCGCTCGCATACTGGTTGTACGTGTGCGGCTGCCGGGGCCCGGCAGAGGCGGGCGGGGCCCGCCAGAATCCGCCATAGGCGCGGTGGCCCGTACTTAATGCGAGCTGTGATCCAGTGGGAGATCCGCGATGTCGCGCCGCGTGTCGGCGATCCAGCGGATCGTCGTCCACACGAAGATGATCGCGAAGAAGATCACGAGGTACGGGGTGAGCGTGACGCTCACGATCGTCAGCGAGAGCGCCGCCGCGTTGATCAGCGGCAGGATGCTCGGAGCGGGCATGTGGATCTCCTCCCCGACGGGAGGGACCGTGCCGTTGTCGTCGAGCTCGCTCATGAGTTGTAGACCCAGGCGGCGACGAAGGTCAGGGCGAACATCAGGACGCCGACGGTGGCGGCGAAGTAGGCGGTGCGGAGGTTCCGGCGGGCGAGCTTGCGATCCATCGGGCGGCCAGTCTACAGCTGTGCGTCCAGGACCATCGCGACGAAGAGCACCGCGAGGTAGCCGAGGGAGAACAGATAGGTGCGCAGGGCGCTCTTGCGATCCGCCCGGCGCTGAAGGCGCAGTGACAGCGTGATGAACGCTCCGGCCAGCCCGACGGCGAAGACGGCGTAGATCACGCCGAAGAAGCCGAATACGAACGGCAGCAGCGTCAGGACGGTCAGCAGCAGGGTGTAGAGGACGATCTGGCGGCGCGTCTCGGCCTCGCCGTGGACGACGGGCATCATCGGCACGCCGACGCGCGCGTACTCGTCCTTCATCAGCAGCGACAGTGCCCAGAAGTGGGGCGGCGTCCAGTAGAAGACGATCGCGAACAGGTAGAGCGCCGCGGGGGCCACGCCGCCGGTGACCGCGGCCCAGCCGACGAGCGGCGGGACCGCGCCGGCGGCGCCGCCGATGACGATGTTCTGCGGCGAGCGGCGCTTGAGCCAGACGGTGTAGACGACCGTGTACCAGAAGAAACCGGCGAGGGCGAGGCACGCGCTCAACAGGTTCGCGGCGGACCACAGGATCGCGAACGACGCGATCTGCAGCGCGAACGCGTAGATCAGCGCCGCGCGCGGGGAGATCCGCCCGCTCGGCACCGGCCGCGACGCCGTGCGCGGCATCGCCGCGTCGATGTCGCGGTCGTAGAAGTGGTTGAACGCACCCGCTCCGCCCGCGCTGAGGAAGCCGCCGACGACGGTGATCGCGACCAGGCCGACCGACGGATCCCCCGCGACGTACATCGTCGTGATCGTCGTCAGGAGCAGCAGTAGTTGCACCTTCGGCTTCGTCAGCGTGACGTAGTCGGAGACGACCTGCTTGACGCCGGGAACCGCGAGTGATGCCTGTGACGCTTCCATCGGGCCTACCGCTGCAGCGGCTGTCCGGAGCGGTAGCGCTGCTCGACGCCGGTCCGCTGCTCGATCTCGCGGCGGATGTCCTTCATCGGCTCAACCGAGCGCACGCGCGGGATCACGTCGAAGTTGTTCTCCGGCGGCGGCGACGGCGTGAACCACTCGAGCGTGTTGGCCTTCCACGGGTCCGGGCCGGCCTTGGCGCCGTGCTTGAGCGCGTAGACGATGCCGATGACCGTGATGGCCACGCTCAGGGCGATCATGAACGCGCCGACCGTGGAGATGAAGTTGTAGGCCGTCCAACTGTGGTTGGAGTACTCGTAGATGCGCCGCGGCATGCCGCTCAGACCGGCGGAGTGCTGGATCAGGAACGTCAGGTGGAACCCGACGAACATCAGCGCGAAGCCGACCTTGCCCAGGCTCTCGCTCAGCATCCGGCCCGTGATCTTCGGGAACCAGAAGTAGAGCGCGGCGAGCATCGCGAAGGCGGATGCGCCGAAGGCCGTGTAGTGGAAGTGCGCGACGACGAAGTACGTGTCGGTCAGCTGCCAGTCGATGGGGAAGACGGCCAGGAAGATGCCGGTGATGCCGCCCATCGTGAACGTCGCGATGCCGCCGACGCAGTACAGGAGCGGAACCGTCCACTCGACCGTGCCGCGCCACAGCGTGGCGATCCAGTTGAAGATCTTCACGCCCGTCGGGACGGCGATGATGAAGCTCGAGAGCATGAAGAACGCGAGCACGACGGTCGACATCGGCGTGGCGAACATGTGGTGCGCCCACACGAGCATGCCGAGGAAGGCGATGCCGGCGGTGGCCGCGGCGATCGCCTTGTAGCCGAAGATCGGCTTGCGGGCGAACACCGGCAGGATCTCGGAGAAGACGCCGAACGCCGGCAGGACGAGGATGTAGACCTCTGGGTGCCCGAAGAACCAGAACAGGTGCTGCCAGAGCAGCGCCGAGCCCCCCTGCGCAGGGTCGAAGAACGCCGTGCCGAAGTTGCGGTCCAGCAGGAGCATCGTCACGGTCGCGGCGAGCGACGTCAGGGCGATGATGATCAGGTACGAGTAGATCAGGATCGTCCACACGAACAGCGGCATGCGGCCCCAGCCCATGCCGGGCGCGCGCATGTTGTGGATCGTGGCGATGAAGTTGATCGCGCCGATGATCGACGCCAGACCGGTGAGGTGGACCATGTAGATCCACGCTTCCTGGCCGTTCGTCCCGCTGTACTGCTTCAGGGAGAGCGGCACGTAGGAGAACCAGCCGGCCTCGGGCGGCGAGAAGAACATCGACATGTAGAGCGCCAGGCCGCCGAACAGGTACATCCAGTACGACCAGGCGTTCAGCCGCGGGAAGGCGACGTCGCGCGCGCCGATCATCAGCGGGAGCAGGTAGTTCGCGAAGCCCGCCCACACCGGCACGATGACCAGGAAGACCATCGTCGTCCCGTGCATCGTGAGGATCTGGTTGTACCGCTCAGGCGTGAGCAGCGTGTTGTCCGGCACTGCGAGCTGGGTGCGCATGAGCAGGGCCTCGACCCCGCCCAGCACGAAGAACACCAGCACCGTGGCCAGGTACATGATCCCGATCTTCTTGTGATCGGTCGTGGTGATCCACGATGTCCAGCCGGTCGCCTCGCGCTGGGCGCGGTGGGCGATGATCTGCGGACGCGGGCGCGTTCGCAGGCCGGTGCTGGTGGGTTCGGTCGTGGCTGCCAAGTCGGTCCTCGTCAGGTGCTGCTGGTTACTGGCCTGAAGTCTGTTCGGCCACGAGGGCCTTCTGCTGGGCCGCGACCTTCGTCCGGGCGGCCTTGACCGCCGCGACCTTGTCCGCGTACCACTTCTTGTAGTCGTCCATCCGCATGCCGATCACGCGGGCGTACATGTTCGCGTGGTTGCGACCGCAGAGCTCGGCGCACTGGCCCGTGAAGACCACCTGCTTCTGGCCCGGCTTGATCGCGTCCGGCGGGATCTGGAACCACGTCTTGTTCGTGTAGCCGGGGACGGCGTCGAACTTGCCGCCGAGCTTCGGGATCCACCAGGAGTGCACGACGTCGTCGGCCGTGATGTCCAGGATCACCGTGCGACCGACCGGGACGACCATGTCGGTGTAGGCCAGCAGGGCGGATTGGCTCCCCGATTCCTTGCCGACGTAGCCGTAGCGCCACACGTACTGCTGGCCGTTGACGGCGATGTGCATCACGGTGCCCTTCTTGGGGATCGTGATGTCGGTCGACGCAACCTCGTAGCCGCTGCCATCGGTCATGGCGACCGGCTGGCCGTTCTCGTTCACCACCGAGGGCTTGGGGTTCTTGATCGACCCGAGCATGAGGAACGTGAAGAACGTGATGAAGATCAGGATCACGGCCGCGCCCACGGTCCAGCCGACCTCGAGCTTGGTGTTGCCGTGGATCTGCGCGGCCTGACGGCCCTTGCGGGCGCGGTACTTCCACAGCGAGTAGAAGAGCGCGCCCTCGACGCCCGCGAAGATGAACAGCGCGAGCACGAAGACCATCACGTACAGCGTGTGAATGCTGTCGGCGTTCGGCGAGCCGCCTGTTTCGGGGAACAGGAGGCCGGCGTGCGCGGCCGGGGCGGCAATGAGGGCTGCGGCCAGCGCTGGGGGCAGCGCGAGCAGGAGCCGGCGGAATCGTCCTTCAGGCACGAGGGCCGGGAGTATAAGGACGGAGGGGGCGCATTCGCGGCGCGGTCACCTCAACGACCCTCGAAATTCGCCGTGCGCTTCTCCACGAACGCGCCGACGCCTTCCAAGAAGTCGTGTGACTGCGCCATCTCCTGCTGGATCTCCGCCTCGAGCTCCAGTTGCGCCTGCATGCGGGCGAATTGCCAGGCGTTGAGCTGGCGCTTGGTGCCCGCGTAGGAGCGTGTGGGGCCCGCGGCGAGGCGGTCGGCGAGCCGATCGGCCTCGCTCATGAGTGTCTCGTCCGTGACCACGAAGTTGATCAGGCCCCACTCCAGGGCTTTTGGCGCCGGAACGCGCTCGCCGAGCATCGCCATCTCCGCTGCGCGGGCGAAGCCGATGCGCTCGGGGATCAACAGGCTCGAGCCGCCGTCGGCGACCAGCCCGATGTTCACGAACGCGAGCAGGAAGTAGCTCGACTCGGCCGCGACGATCAGGTCGCAGGCCAGTGCGAACGAGCACCCGATGCCCGCCGCGGCCCCGTTGACGGCCGCCACCACCGGTTTCGGCATCTCGCGGATCGTGAGGATGATCGGGTGAAAACGCTCGTTGAGCGCCTTCTGGAGGTTGGGCCGCCCGGACTCGTTGGGCTCGAAGCCGGCGCGCAGATCGGCGCCTGAGGAGAACGCGCGGCCGCTGCCGGTGAGCACGACGGCGCGAACCCCGTCGTCCTGGGCGACCTCCCGGAGGGCGGCCAGCAACTGGTCCCCGAGCTCGGCGTCGACGGCGTTCATCGCCTGCGGGCGGTCGAGGACGATCGTGGCGACCGCGCCGCGACGCTGGACTTGAACGCTCATGCCCCGCACCGGTCCGTGGGTGGGTGGGGATGGCATCCGGGTGTGGCCCCTCGTCGGCGTGTTGCCAGGGTCCTCATGAGGAATCTTCCTTTGTGTGTGATCAAGTTGTGAAGCTGGGTACGTCCATCGTCGATGGGAGACGGAAGACGACCCCGGATCGGCCTCTGCACCGCTTTGGAGCGGGCTCGCTGGACGGTATGGGATCGCGAGGCGTTCCTGCTCTCGCGGGCGTACGTCGACGCATTGCAGGTCGCCGGCGCGGTCGCGCTGATGGTCCCGCCCGACGCGTGGGTGGCCGAGCACCCGGATGACGTGCTCGACGGCCTCGACGGGTTGGTGCTGGCCGGCGGGGCGGACATCGATCCCGCCTCCTACGGCGAATCCCGCCACGCCAAGACGACCAACACGCGACCCGACCGCGACCACGCCGAGATCGCTCTGGCGACGCGGGCGCTGGAGCGCGAACTGCCGGTGCTCGGTATCTGCCGCGGTATGCAGCTGATCAACGTCGCCCTCGGCGGGACCCTCGTCCAGCACCTCCCGGACGACCTCGGCCACACCGACCACCGCCGCGCCCTCGGCTCCTTCGACAACGCCGACCATGACGTGCGTCTGGAGCCGGGCTCGCTCGCGGCGGCGGCGTGCGGCGAGCTCCGCCACGCGACCAAGTCCCACCACCACCAGGCGGTCGCCAAGCTGGGCGACGGGGTGGTGGCGAGCGGCTGGAGCGAGCTGGACGACCTCGTCGAGGCGATCGAGATCCCGGACTCGCGCTGGGCGCTGGGCGTCCAGTGGCACCCGGAAGTCGACCCGCGCTCGCGCGTCGTGCGCGCCTTCACGGCCGAAGCGGCCCGCACCCCGGCCCGCGCCTAGCCACCCCGCGAATTCGGCGTCCGCGGGCGGACCTCAGGCGCGTAGGGCGGCTGCCCGTACCCGCCTCGTCCGCGCGCCCCGATATATTCGCCGCGTCCGTGCCCCGTTCGACCGCCATCCGCGCGGCCGCCTGCACGGTGCTCGCCGCCGGCCTCGCGGCGCCGTTGCTCCGCCGCCGGCTCCGCCTAAAGCCACCAGTCGTGATCGCCGCTGCAGCCGCGACCCCGTTCGCCCTCGCCGCATTTCCACGCGGGCGCGCGCGGGACGTCGGCATGTGCGTGCTGCAGATGTACGCCTACGTCGTCACGTACAAGATGCCCAACGACGACCCCGAGAAGCTGATGGCGCGGGTGCGCGTGGAGTATCCCGTCAAGGCCGACCGCTTCCTCGGCCGCGGGACCACGCCCACGCTTCGCCTGCAGCGAGCCCTCAGCACGCCCGCGCGCTTCAACCGCTTCGAGAAGGTGCTCGTCTGGTCGCACTGGGTCTGGTTCGCGTTCCCGCACGGCACCGTCGCCTACACGCTGTTCAGGCACCGTGACCAGTTCCCCGTCGCCGCCGCGCGGATCTACGCCACGTTCGACCTCGGCGTCATCGGCTACTGGGCGATTCCCACCGCGCCCCCATGGTTCGCGGCCCAGCGCGGTTTGATGGAGGACGGGCGCACGCCCGAGCTGCGCCGGATGATGGTCGAATACGGCGAGCAGTTCTGGAAGCAGGGATGGGCGCCTCTGTACGGTGTTCTGGGAGGGAATCCCCTGGCCGCAATGCCTTCGCTGCACTTCGCCACGTCCGTGACGGCCGCCCACGTCCTCAGTGACACCGGGAAGGTCGCGGGGGCGTTCGGGTGGGCGTACGCGGCCACGCTAGGTCTCGCGCTCGTCTATCTCGGGGAGCACTATGTCGTGGATCTGGCCGCCGGCCTCGCCCTCGCCGAAACCATCCAGGCTGCCCAGCCGCGGCTGACGCCCGCCGCGCGCCGGCTGTCGCGCGTGCTGCAGACGATCGAGGCCAAGGCGCAGGTACGCGCATGACGCGGGCGCCGGGGCAGACGGTCGACGAACCGCCGCCCGGCGAGGTGCACGACGAGGACGACGATCGCGGTCTCGAGCTCAACGCCCGCACGATCCTGACGCTGTGCGGCTTCCTCGTCGCGATGATCGCCGGGCTCTACTTCCTGCTGCCCCACCTGACGGGGCTGGAGGACACGTGGAACCGGATCGAGGACGGCTCGCCGGGCTGGATCGTGCTCGCCTTCCTGCTGACGTTCGGCATGTTCGGCGGCTACGTGGCGATGTTCCGGGGCGTCTTCGGCCATGTCGAGCGGATCGGCTGGCGCGAGAGCTACCTGATCACGATGGCCGCCCTCGCCGCGTCGCGGATCTTCGCGGCCGGCGGCGCCGGCGGCCTCGTCCTGCAGGCCTGGGCGCTGCGCCAGGCGGGCATGCGCAAGCGCGAGGTGGCCGACAAGACGATCAGCTTCCTCGTCCTCACCTACTTCCCCTACGCCGCGGCGGTGATCATCTTCGGGCTCGGCCTGCGGCTGGGGATCTTCCCAGGCGAGGCGCCGTTCACGATGACCGTGATCCCGGCCGTCATCGCCCTGATGCTGATGGGTCTCACGAGCCTGATCCTGCTCGTCCCGACCGACCTGCAGCGCCGGCTGGACGGCTTCGCCAAGCGCACCGGGACGATCGGGCGGATCACCAAGCGCCTGGCCCTGGTCCCCGCGGCGACCTCCGCCGGCCTGCACGACGCGATCTCCCACATCCGCTCCAGGAACCCCGCCCTGCTCGGCGCGATCCTCTTCTGGGGATTCCAGATCGCGGTGCTCGAGGCGGCGTTCAGGGCGTTCGGCGACGCGCCGCCGCTCGCGGTGCTCATCCAGGCCTTCTTCGTGGGCATGCTCGGCAACCTGCTGCCGATCCCCGGTGGCGTGGGCGGGGTGGAAGGTGGCATGATCGGCGCCTTCGCCGCGTTCGGCGTCGATGCCGGGCTCGCCGTCGTGGCGGTTCTCGTCTTCCGCGCGTTCACGTTCTGGCTGCCGCTGGTGCCGGGCGTGATCGCGTTCTTCCGCTTGCGGGCGCGCGTTGAGGAATGGCGTAACGAACGGGCCCCTGGCGCTACTATACAAAGTAAAGCGTAAGCGGAAAGGCAACCATGGCAGACGTCGAGAACGTGATCATCATCGGCAGCGGGCCGGCCGGTTACACGGCGGCGCTGTACACGGCACGGGCGAATCTCAACCCGCTGGTCATCGAAGGCTTCCTCTGGGGCGGGCTGCTCCAGCAGACCACGGACGTCGAGAACTTCCCGGGCTACCCGAAGGGGATCATGGGCCCGGAGATGATGCAGGACCTGCGCGACCAGGCGGAGCGCTTCGGCACGCGGTTCATCACCGACAACGCCACGAAGTTCGAGCCCGGCGAGAACGGTGAGCCGCACACCGTGTGGATCGAGGACGAGAAGTTCCAGGCCCGCTCGGTGATCCTCGCCATGGGCGCGGAGCACAAGAAGCTCGGCGTCAAGGGCGAAGAGGAGCTCGGCGGCCGCGGCGTGTCCTACTGCGCGACCTGCGACGCCGCGTTCTACAAGGACCGCGCGACGATCATCGTCGGCGGCGGCGACTCCGCGATGGAGGAGGCGATCTTCCTCGCCAAGTTCTCGTCGAAGGTCGTGATCGTCAACCGCCGCGACGAGTTCCGCGCGTCGAAGATCATGCTCGAGCGCGCCCGCGCCACCGAGAACATCGAGTTCCTGACGCCGTACACGGTCTCCGAGTTCCGCCCGGACGAGTCGGGCCTGCTCTGCAACGCGATCCTACGCAACGCCGAGACGGGCGAGGAGCGCGAGCTGCCGATGAAGGGCGCCTTCATCGCGATCGGGCACGAGCCGCAGTCGGAGATCGTCCAGGGCCTCGTCGCAACCGACGCCGAGGGCTACGTCCTGACCGAGGGCAAGTCCACGCGCACCAACGTCCCCGGCGTCTTCGGCGCGGGCGACCTCTGCGACAGCACCTACCGGCAGGCCGTCACGGCGGCCGGTTCCGGATGCCAGGCGGCGCTCGACGCCGAGTGGTACCTGCGCGACAACCCCGCTGTTCCCACCCCCGCCGTACTCGAAGGAACCGGCGACCTGGCGGAGCAGCAGTGGGCGCCCGCAGCTCGCTCCTAGCGTCCGTGGTCGTCGCCGCTGCCCTCGCGGGCTGCGGCGGCGGCAACGACAAAGACAACCAATCCGACCTCCCGGCCGCGCCCGAGAACATCGAGTTCTCCACGCCGACCTTCAAGGACGGCGGGGCGATCCCGGCGGCGAACACGTGCGACGGGGCCGGCAAGCCGCCGACGATCGTCTGGCGCGCACTTCCGGCCGGCGCGATCGAGCTCGTCCTCGTCGTGGAGGACCCCGACGCGTCCGACGGCACCTTCACCCACTGGACCGCGTGGGGCATCTCCGCCTCCACGGGCGCCGGCCTGGCGCCCGAGGGGCAGTTCCCGGCCGGCCTCAAAGAGGGCAAGAACTCCGCCGGGAAGGTCGGTTGGACGCCGCCGTGCCCGCCCAAGGGCGATGACGCCCATCACTACACGTTCAGCCTCTACGCCCTCGACAAGGGCCTGACGCTCGAGCCCGGCGCCTCACCCGAGGCGGTCACGGCCGTCTTGAAGGGCGCGCTCGGGCGCGGGACCTTCACCGGGACCTACCAGCGGGCCTCCTAACCGACCCGCAGGGTGTACTCGCGCTCCTGATAGCGCGAGTCGCCCTGCGGCTTGACGGCGACGTAGTAGGAGTGCGAGCTCGTGCCCGTGTTCTTGACCGTCACCCGCTCGGTCTTCTTGCTCCCGGCGTGCTCTGAGACCGCCACGCGCCCGGCCTCGTCGGACACGCCGATCGCTGAGGAGTTGAAGACCTCCAGCGACGGGTCGCCGAAGCGCGGGATCACCGACACCTTGGCCGACTTGCCGCCCGCGATGACGATCCGGTAGACGTCGACCGGGTCCTCCTGCTCGTCGAGCAGCGCGTTGAGGCGCTTCGGGGCGCCGCCGGACCAGATCGCCGGCGCGCGCTTGCCGTTGAAGAGCTTGCCCTTGACCCAGACGATGTTGTCGTTGGGCTCGAGCGGGTCCGGGATCGGCAGCTTGTCGGCCGGGAGGTTGAGCGAGTTGCCGACGTTGAGGACGCCGAAGCCGGTGAGCGGGTCCCAGCCGGGCTTGGCGACGTCGCGCGCGCCGAGGCGGATGGCCTGGACCACGCGGTCGGGCGTGAGATCGGGCCGCGCGGCGCGCACCCACGCGATCGCGGCGGAGACCATCGGCGCGCTGAAACTCGTCCCCGACTGCAGCGAGTAGCCGTCCTGGGCCTTGTCGGGGTCCGGGAGGGCCGGTGGGACCGCGGTCATGATGTCGACGCCCGGCGCGCTCAGGTCGACCGCGTCGTTGGCATTGGAGAACTCCGCGCTCTTGTCCTGCGGCGTGGTGGCCGCCACGGTCACGACGTGGGGGAGCGAGGCCGGGAACTCCAGCGGGTTTCCGTCCTCGAACTCGTTGCCGGCGGCCGCGACCGGGATGATCCCCTTGGCCACCGCGAAATAGATCTGCACCCACTCCGCCGCGCAGCGCGAGGGCGAGCCGTAGCTCATGTTGATCACCGAGGCGCCGTTGGCGACGGCCTTGGCGATGCCGTCGCCGGATTCCGCGCAGGTGATCTCCCCGTCAGTGCCAGGTGAGGTCTTCAGCGGCACGTTGAGCGCCCGCGCCCCGGGCCACACGCCGAGGATGCCGATCCCGTTCTGCGGTGCGACGGCCACGGACATCGTGGCGGTGCCGTGCGGGTTGTCGACCGGCGTGCCGGGCAGCGTCGCGACGTTCGGGTCTCCGGTCCATTCCGGGTGGGTCATGTCCGCCGCGGCGTCCACGAGCGCGATCAGCGGGCTCTGGGGCGTCACCGGCGGCGGCATCAGCGACGGGTCGGCGACGGTCGCGCGCCAGTTGTTGGGCGGGCCGGAGAGTGGGTCGTCGGGCATCGACAGCGTCTTGCGCAGGACGTTGGCCTGCGCGTAGACGAGCAGGTGCTTCGCCTTCAGCGCGTTCGCGAACGCCCGCGCCTGGCTGCGCGCCACCGTGTACCCGCCGGTCCCGCGCAGCCCGATGTGGTGCGTCGCGAACCGTCCGGCGACCTTTGCCGACGCCGCGTTGGGCACCGCGCCGACGATCCAGGTGTCAGGATCCGCACGCACTGAGGAAGCGGAAGCATCGCCCGGAAGATCCATCGGCAAATCCTGCGCACCCGCGGCGGGCGCGAGGAACAGCAGGGCGGCGAAGGCTACGGCGAAAGCTCGGGTCACGAGTGAAGGCAACACGCGAGACCCGCAATCGGTGCGGCGCCTCCCCTCGAGCCTACACTCGGCGGGTGGACGTCTTCACCCTCGTGTCGTGTCTGATCGTGTTCGGCCTGGTGGCCACGACGATCCTGCTCGGCGTCTTCTCGAAGCGCTCCGCGCTCGACATTCTCGACTGGAAGCCGACCCGCTCGCCCGAGGTCGAGGCCGAGAACGAGATCGACGACCTCGCGCAGATGATGGAGGCGCAGAACGAGATCCGCCGCCGCCGCGGCAAGCCCGAGCGCACCCTCGAAGACGTCGAGAACGAGTGGCACGGATCCTGATCGTCCCCTGCGGCGCACGCGGGCAGGCGCTGGCCCGCGAGTTGCGAGCCGCGGGGCACGCCGTGCGCGGTACGACGCGCGGCGCCCACGTGGCCGAGATCGCCGCGACCGGCGCCGAGCCCTACGTCGGCGATCCCGACCGGATCGCGACGCTCATGGACGCGCTGCACGGCGTCACGATCGTGTGCTGGCTGATGGGGACGATCCCGGACCCCGACCTGCACGCCGGGCGGCTGCGGATGCTGTGGGAGAAGCTCGTCGACACTCCCGTGCGCGGCTTTGTCTACGAGGGGATGCTCCCGGAGGGCGAGGCGATCTCGCGCGGTGCGTCGGACGTTTGGCAGATCCCGCTGGAGGTGCTGTCCGGTGACCCGCTCGGTCCCGGGTGGGTCACGGAAGCGGTCGCAGCGGTGGACCGTCTCCTGTCCTGAACAGCAGATCGCCGAGGATCCGGGCCGTGGCGCCCCAGACCATGTGGCCGTCGACCTCATAGACGTCGGTCTTGAAGGTCATCCCGCGGCGGACCAGGCGCTTGAGCGAGTGGCCGTTGATCAGGTCCTCGAGCGAGAACTCGAGCACCTCGGCGACCTCGGTCTCCTGGAGGGTCCACTCGAACCCGGGCTCGATCACGCCCACGAAGGGATAGATCGCGTAGTTGGTGACGAAGGTGCCGACCGGCGCGAGCGCGCCGATGATGTCGACGTGGTCGGGCGGCAGGCCGACCTCCTCGTGCGCCTCGCGCAGGGCGGTGTCGACCAGGCCTTCGCCGGGATCGCGCCGCCCGCCGGGGAAGGAGATCTCGCCGGCGTGGCGCTTGAGGTCGTCGCGCCGGCGGGTGAAGACGGCGTGCAGGCGGCCGCCCGCGTCGGTGAACAGCGGGACGAGCACGGCGGAGTCGGTCCGGCCGCCGCGGACCTCCATCGCCAAGGACTCCTCGGGGGTGAGGAGCTTGGCGGCCAGATCCTCGCTGCGGGTCAGGTGAGCTCGACCCGCTCGTCGAAGGCGACCTCGCCCTCGAGGGTGCGGTGCACCGGGCACTTGGCCGCGATCACCTGCAGGCGCTCGACCTGCTCCTCGCTCAGGTGCGACGGCATGCGCATGACCAGCTCGAAGCGGGTGGGGCAGCCGCGCTCGGCGGGCGAATAGCGGCAGTCGACCTCGAGGCCGTCCACGTTCCAGCCCTTGCGCTCGGCGTACATCTCCATCGTCACGGCGGTGCAGGAGGCGAGCGATGCCGCGAGCAGCTCCTGCGGGCTCGGCCCCAGGTCCTGCCCGCCCTGCTTCTCGGGCTCGTCGACGGTGATCGTGTGCCGGCCCGCCTTCACGTCATGCGTGTAGCGCTCGCGCTTGCGGGCGATCGCGCGCATCGCACCGGATACCGCTTGCTGTGATCGGTTTATGAGGGCCATGTCTCCTCCAAGGGATTGAACACCATCCCTGTCAGCACCTTCGGGAAAAAGTAGGTCGATTTCGGCGGCATGTTCTCCCCTGCCGCCGCGACGTCGCGGACCCGCTCCACGGGGGTCGCGGTCATCAGGAACGCGGCGTCGGCCTCGCCGGCGTCCACCTTGGCCCGGGCCTCCTCGGGCGTGCGGGCGTAATTGAGGCCGTTGAAGTGCGAGATGTCGTCCTCGGTCATGCCGAGGGCGCCCTTGAGGATCAGCGCCTCCAGCACCGCGGTGTCGAGGCGGCGGTAGGGCTCGGGCTTGCCTTCCAGGGCGTCGTCGGCGATCGCCCAGTCCTTGAGGTAGAGCGTCTGCTCCTCGCCATTGGCGTAGTAGCCGATGCTCAGCGTGTCCTGGGGCTCGGTCGTCCAGTCCTCTTCGAGCGTGGTCGCGAGCTCTTCGCGTTGGTCCTCGTCGAGCCCGATCGCGAGGCGGTGGGTGGGGAAGACGGTCAGCCCGGAGTCCTGCAGGGCGACCAGGCACATCAGCACGTGGTCGGCGCTGGGCTGTTCCTGCTGATAGACGCGGGCGGTCTCGTAGCGGTGATGGCCGTCGGCGATCAGCAGCTCGGTCCCGTTCAGCGCGGCCTTGAAGGCGTCGATGGCCGCGGCGTCGTCGATCCGCCAGAGCTTGTGGACGGTGCCGTCCTCGTCGGTCACCTCGCCCCAGGGGGCGTCGTGCGTGAACGGCTCGACGGCCTTCCAGGCGGCGTTGCCCGGGTCGTCGTAGAGGCTGAAGATCGGCGAGAGGTTCGCGCGTGTGGCGCGCGTGAGCCGCAGCCGGTCCTCCTTGGGACCCGGGTGGGTGCGCTCGTGCGGGCGGATGCGGCCGGGGCCGTAGTCCTCGACCTTCACGCGCGCGAACACGCCGTGGCGGGTGCGCAGCTTCCCATCCGGGCCGGTGTAGTCCTGCGCGAGCGCCCACAGCGAGGGGGTGTCGTCGCGGACGACGATCCCCTCGTCGTTCCAGCTCTTCAGGACCTCGGCGGCGTGGCCGTAGATGTCCGCGCCGTTCTGCGGCAGATCGATCTCGACGACGTTGTACGGCGAACGGCCCAGGAGCTGTGCTCGCTGGGCCGCGTCGATCACGTCGTAGGGCGGGGCGGCCACCGGCTGGAGGCCTCCGACCTTCGACAGGTCGTAGTGCAGGGCGTAGAGGGGTTCGACGTCGGCCATCTCAGCCGAGTCTAGAGCTACAGCTTGACCCCGAAATCCGCCGTGATCGTGGCACCTACACCATTGTCCGTGGGCACGCCGAGGCGAATGCCGATGCCGGCTTCCTTGTAGGCCCGCTTGAGGATGTTGGCCTTGTGCCCCGCCGAGCCCATCCAGGCGTTCATGACGCCGGTCGCGGAGCTCAGGTCGCCGGTGCCCCAGGCGAGGTTCTCGCCGAGCGTCCAGCCGTCGTTGCGCTTGGCATAGCCGGCGCCGATGATCCGGTCCACGAACGAGTCGCCGTCCGGGCTGGTGTGGTCGAAGAAGCCCTGCGTGACCATGTCGTTGGAGTGACCCGTCGCCGCCTTGCGCAGCTTCGCGTTGTCCTTGAGCAACGGCAGGCCGTTCTGCGCCCGGATCTGGTTGTGCAGGCAGAGGATCGCCGCGCGGACCAGCTCGACGTTGTCGGGCGTCGGCATCAGATCCGTGTTCTGGCACGTGATCGGCGCCTGCGACGTCTTCGCCTTCGGCTTGACGGAGGCCTTCGCGTTCTTGGAGCGCTGGTCCCCGAGGGCGATCTTGGCGATCACCGGCTTGTCTTTCTTCTTGGCCTTCGCGTCCGCGGCGGGAGCAGCGACGAGCAGACCGGCCGCGATGGCGGCGGTGGGAAGAATTCGGGTAAAGAACCTGCGTGCTACGGACATCGCGGCGACCTCCGTGTCGATCGCTTGCTGTCGGGTCAAATGCGGTTCCGATCGACCCGACGCGCCGTTCCGTGGCACGTTTCCTTCGGTAGCCCGGCTGGCTCGGAGAGCCCCGTGGCTTTGCGCCCCGTCCTCGCAGACGGTTTGCCCTTATCGGGAAGTAGAACCTGTTGTTGTCCCCTTCATCGGCAGCAGCGCCCAAACCTTCACTGCACTGGACGATCCGCTGCGATACTGGTCCAGACGGGGCGTGGCGCAGCTTGGTAGCGCGCGTGCTTTGGGAGCACGAGGTCCCGGGTTCAAATCCCGGCGCCCCGATGTGCCCTCGACCGCGTTCAGAGCGGTCGGGGGCGTTTCTGCGTGGCCGCGGTGCCTCGGTGGTCGACGTTCGGTCAGGCTCTGCCTGCCGTTGGGAAAGTGGCCTCTGCCCAGTGCGACATACTTTCCGTCGTGGCCGCGAATCCGTCTCTGCCTGAGCCGCCGGCTCAGCATCGGCTCGCCGATCTGGTCGTTCGGACGGCAACGAGCGACCTGCTCGAGGCGGAGCCGCTGAGCTTCGGGCCGGGGGCGCCGGCGACGGCGGCTCTCGAGCTGGAGCGCGGACCTCGGCCTGGTGACGCGGCGGCGCGTGGCGAGCAGTAGTCCGAGCGTCGCGTATCTGGACTCTTCGGCACTCGTCAAGTTGATTGCCGTGGAGGCTGAGACCGCGGCCCTGCGGCGTGAACTGCTGCGCTGGCCGCGCCGGGTGTCGAGTCTGCTCGCCGCGATCGAGCTGACGCGTGTCGCGCGCCGACTCGGCCCGCTTGCCGTTCCGCTCGCTCAGCGTGTCCTCGCCGGCTTGGATCTGCTTGCGATCGACCCGATCGCTCCGGCAGCGATGCAAATCGGCTCGAACGTTCTGCGCTCGTTGGACGCGATCCATCTCGCCACCGCAGCCAGCATCACCGCGGAACTTGGCGTACTCATCACCTACGACCGTCGGATGCTCGCCGATGGTCAGGGCATCGGCCTGCCGATGTTGTCGCCGCAGCCTTGAGCACTGATCGGACCTAGGACCGCTGCTTCCCGGCCGATGTCTCGGCGAAGCAGTCCGCGTTGCCGGCGTCGAGTCTTGCGGTGACGTTCGGGACGGCGTAGGGGTGGCGCTGCTTGACGAAGGCCGTGACCTTGTCGAGCGAGAGGCCAGCTAGGCTGCGGCGGACGGAGTGAATAAAGGCTGACCTCGGCCGCTGCCTGGAGTTTGGGAGCACGAGGTCCCGGGTTCAAATCCCGGCGCCCCGATTTGATCCTGCGTTACCTCCACGTGTTGGCGATGACGCTGTTCGTCGGCGGGCAGTTGGTGCTGGCGATCGCCGTGGTGCCTGGGCTGCGGGGCCGCGATCCGGAGGGTCTGCGGGCCGTGGCGCGGCGCTTCGGGTGGGCGTCGCTGGCCGCGCTGGGCGTGCTGGTGGTCACGGGCGTCTGGATGGCCTCGCGCTACTCGCTGTGGGACTCCGGCACGCTGCACGCCAAGCTCGCGCTGGTGGTGCTGGCGGGCGCGCTGATCCTCTGGCACCTGCGCAACGGCGCCGCTCACTGGCTCCAAGGCGCCATCTTCGTGGTGTCGCTGGTGATCGTCTGGCTCGGGCTAGCGCTCGCGCACTAGGGGTGCGTACGTCTAGTCCGGCCTGACCGGACTAGGAGTACGAACCCCCCTCGCGGACGAGCACTCGCACCGTGATCGTGCCCGGTGGGACCTCGGTCAGCCCCGCGTCGCGCACCTCGGCGACGCAGCCCGGCAGGTCGAACGTGGGCGGGGCGATGACCCGCGCGCGCGAGACGTCGTAGCCGAGCGCGTCCGCCATCACCGCCGCGTGGGCGATCTGCGCCAGCGTCTTTCCGCTGCTCATCTCGATCTTGGGATTCAACGCATAGACGAGTCCGGGCCCCGTGACGCTGGGCGGTGGCGGCTCGAGCTCGGTCGACATCGCCTGGATCTTCGTCAGCGCGTCCCCGCGCTCGGAGCGCCGGCGGGGCGGCAGGGCGACGACGCCGTCGGAGGCCGCCGCGTGCGGTTCTTCGAGCACTTTGGCCCACTGCGTGGGCGAGCGTGCGCGCAGGACGACCTTGCCGGGACGCGCGAGCCACTCCTCGGGAGCTTCGTATTCGGCGAGCGCGCGCACGGCCGCCAAGCCCGCCAGTCGTCCGCCCTCGTCGATGGTCTCGAAGGCCCCGCGGCGGATCACGATGTACATGCGGAGGGGATCCATGGCTATCGTCGTGCGCCGTGCGTGCCTTCGCGAGCGACAACTATGCCCCCATCCTGCCCGAGGCGCTGGACGCCATCGCGGCCGTCAACCACGGTCACGCCGTCTCCTACGGCGCCGACGAGACCACCGCCCACCTCCAGACTGTGCTCCGCCGGCACTTCGGCGAGCAGGCCACCGCGTTCCCGGTGTTCAACGGCACCGGCGCCAACGTCGTCGGCCTGCGGTCGATGCTACGGCCGTGGCAGGGCGTCATCTGCGCCGAGAATGCGCATCTGAACGTCGACGAGGGCGGCGCCCCGGAGGTCATGGGCGCCATCAAGCTGCTGACCGTCCCGACGCCCGACGGCAAGCTCACCCCGGAGCTGGTGGACCGATGGATGGTCCGGATCGGCGACGAGCACGCCATCCAGCCGGGCGTCGTCTCCGTCACGCAGTCCACCGAGCTCGGGACGCTCTACTCGATCGAGGAGCTGCGCGCGCTCGGCGAGCACGCGCGCGCACACGGGATGCTGTTCCACATCGACGGCTCGCGGCTCGCCAACGCGGCGGTGTCGCTGGACGCGGAGTTCCGCGCGTTCACCACCGACGTCGGCGCGGACGTGCTGTCGCTGGGCGGGACGAAGGTCGGCCTGCTCGCGGCCGAGGCCGTCGTAGTCCTGAACCCCGAGCTCGCCCCGTCGCTGGTGTACCTGCGGAAGCAGTCGATGCAGCTGGCATCGAAGATGCGGTTCGTCAGCGCGCAGTTGCTCGCGCTGTTCGAGGGCGATCTGTGGCGCCGCGCGGCCGGCAACGCGAACGCGATGGCGGCGCGGCTGGCGTCCGGCGTGGGTGACGCGTTGACGATCACGCAGCCCGTCCAGGCCAACGGCGTCTTCGCGATCCTCCCTCCGGGAGCCGCCGAGCAGCTGCAGCGCGATTTCAAGTTCTACGTCTGGGACCCACATACCGGCGAGGTCCGCTGGATGTGCGCGTGGGACACGACGGAGGAGGACGTCGACGCGTTCGTCGAAGCCATCCTCGGCGTGGTTCAGGGCGTCGCCACGTAGGGCGGGCCCAGGCGGGCGGCCTCGGCGATCAGCTCGCGCAGGATGGCGAGGTCGAGGTCGCTCGTGCGCTTGAACCGCACGCAGCTCTTGCCGATGCTCGCCTTCGGCAGCCGGTCGACATAGCTCTCCGCGAGGTAGGCGCCGTCCTTGGTACACGAGACGTACAGGGAGATCGAGCCCTTGCGGGGCGCGAGGCCGATGAGGTGGGCGTCACCCTCGCGGCCAGATGCGTAGCGGTAGTGATACGGGCCGTAGCCGATGATCTTCTCCCCCGCCTCGACCTCCAGGTCCGGCGCGACTGTGGTGATCAAGTCGTGCACCCGCCGGATCTCGGTGCGCTGCGGTTCGTCGAGTCGCTCGATGAAGTCCACGCCGCGATCGTAACCTGATGGCCGGCATGCAGGCCACCAACACCGCCGGATACGACGCGCCGATCGGCCTGACCGCCGACCCGGTCGTCTTCACGCTCCTCGACGGGCGCCTCTGCGTGCTGTTGGCTCGCCGTTTGGAGGAGCCGCAGCGCGGGCTGTTCGCGCTCCCCGGCGGGTTCGTCGGCTCCTCCGAGGCGCCCGAGCAGACCGCGGAGCGAAAGCTGCGCGAGAAGACCGGCGTCGGCTCGGTGCATCTCGAGCAGTTGCGGACCTATGCCGACCCTGTGCGGGACCCGAGGGGCTGGCTGCCGACGATCGCCTACATGGCGCTGGTCCGGCCGGAGACGCTGCCCGAAGAACGTCCCGTCGACCGCGACGCCTCCTGGCATCCCCTCGACGCGCTCCCCGAGCTGGCGCTGGATCACGCGGTGATCGTCGACGACGGGCTCTGGCGGCTGCACGCGCGCGTGGCCGACAAGGTGTGGTTCGTGCGCAAGGCGCTGGCGCTGTTGACGGAGCCGTTCACCCTGCGCCAGGCGCAGCAGCTCTACGAGGCGCTGCGTGGGGAGGAGGTCGACGCGGCCAACTTCCGCCGCGACGTGCGAGCCACCGGACTGTTGGAAGACACGGGCGCGCTGCGTTCGGAGGGCCCGGGGCGGCCGGGTCGGCTGTACCGGCGCGCCTGAAGCACCCCAAGGATCCGCCAAGCGCCCGCCAAGGCAAGGCGGGTTCTCTGTGGGCGTGCGCACCGTTGTCGCCCTGATCCTGTTCTTGCTCCTGCCGGCCTCGAGCGCGTTCGCCGCGCCGCCGACGGTGAAGCTGGACAAGCCGGTCGCTTCTGTCGTGACACATCAGATCCCGGTCAGCGCGTCCGTCAGCGACGACGTGGTGCGCGTCGAGTTCCGCGTCCGCGGCGAGCTGAAGTTCGACGACGACACCGCGCCCTACGGCGGCACCTTCGACACGACGAACGTCGACGACGGCCCGGCCACGATCTCCGCGACCGCGTTCTCCGCGGGTGGCGAGTCGGCCACCGCGACGCTCGACGTGCTGATCGACAACACCCCGCCGGCGCTGACCGTGACCGGGCCGGACCGGGAGCGCTTCGCCCCGGGGTCGACGCAGCGCTGGACCTTCGGCGCGAGCGACGCCGGAGCCGGTTTCTCGCACTTCCGCTGCAGTGTCGTGCCGATGGGCGCGCCGCCCGTGTTCGGCGCCTGCACGGGCGCCGCCGAGCACGTGCTGAGCGGACAGCCCGTGGGCGCGTACACGTTCAGCGTGCGGGCGGTCGACAAGGTCGGCAACTTCTTGGGGAAGGCGCGTGACTTCAAGATCGAGGTGCCCGCGGCCGCGGCGACCGTGTCGACTGCAGCTCCGCTCGCCCCGGTCGCGCCGATCGTCGACCCTGCGATCGCGTCGGCGGCGGCGGGTGAGCCGGTCGCTGCGCCCCAGATCCTGGTCGCGCTCGGGTTCGGCTTCACCTCGACCGCCCGCGCGACCAAAGTCTCGAACTTCGTCGTCAAGAACGTGCCGGCCGGAGCGCGGGTCACGGTCCTCTGCCCGAGCGGCTGTGCGAAGAAGCGCTTCACGAAGGTGGTGGCCGTCGGAGGCCGGCTACTCCTCAAGCCCGTCCTCAAGAAGAAGCTCAAGGTCGGAACGGAGATCACCGTGATCGTCTCCAAGCCCGGCTTCAGTTCCGCCGTCAAGGTCCTGACGATCCGGGCCCGGAAGGCCCCGCTCGTCACCACGCTGTGCCAGCCCGAGGGCTCGTCCAAGCCCGCCGCCTGCTGAATGGAGCCAAAAGGGATGCGTCTTCGCTCGACTCTCGTGACCGCGTTCGGTGCGCTGCTGGGGGCCGCCGTTCTCGCAGGCCCCGCCTATGCCACTGGGGTGCTGACCGTCACGCCAAGCCTGCAGGGCGCCGGGTCGCTCACCACGACCGGGTACAACTGCACTTTGACGCTCCCGATCAACGTCGAGCCCAAGAACTCCGATGCCCAAGCCTGCGGCACGACGAGCGACACCGCCACGCTCTTCGTCATCGGCACCCGAATCATCGTCCACAACGCGGTCGTCCCGCTGACCGCCGTCCCCGCCGCCGGCTGGAAGCTGGTCGGTTGGACCGGCTGCCCCGCGATCAATGGCTCGACCTGCACGTCAACCGTGCTCGTGGGGGGAGCTGACACCACCACCACGCCCAGAGCGTTCTTCCAAGAGATCGTCCCGGTGACGTTGAGCGACAAGCCGGCAGCCTTCATTCAGTCCAGGACACCCCACTTCGCGTTCTCGAGCCAAGCCGGCACCACCTTCACCTGCAAGATCGACGGCAACACCATGGCCTGCCCGGGAACGGGGAGCGCCGCCGTGACACTCCCCTCACTCCTCGACGGCCCTCACACCTTCGCCGTCAGCGGTACGCACAACACCAACCCGAGCATCACGCCCAGCACCTACTCGTTCACCGTCGACAACATCGCCCCGGACACGACGCTCGACCCGACCGTCGGCCCCGGCGAGGGCGCCCTTCAGACCGTGACCTCCGAGACCTTCAAGCCCGTCTCCTCCGAGCCGACCGGCGCGACCTTCGAATGCAGCCTCGACGACGCCCCGTTCACCTCCTGCCCGAGCCCGGTGACCCTCACCGGCCTCGCGTCAGGCAAGCACTCCTTCCGGTCGCGCACGATCGACCGCGCCGGCAACGTCGATGCCACCGCCGCGAGTCGAACCTGGACCATCGCTATCCCCGACAACGACTCCGACGGCTTCAACGCCAACATCGACTGCAACGACGCCGACGCGTCGGTTCACCCAGGCGCCAACGACATCCCGGGCAACGGCGTGGATGAAAACTGCGACGGCGCAGACACGCCCGCCGCGGCCGGCGGAGGTGCGGGCGGCAGTTCAATCGTTGCGGGCGCCGCGCACGCTCCTGAGCAAGTGCTCGTGACCGTCGCCTTCTTCTCTACCGCGAGCAAGAAGACGACCAAGTTCACGACGCTTCAGGTCAAGAACGTCCCGTTCGGCGCCACCGTCTCGGTGACCTGCAAAGGCAAGGGCTGCCCGTCGGGCCTGAAAGGCAAGGGCCTCACGAAGACGAACGCTTTCGGCACCGTCACCCTGGCGAAGTTCATCAAGAAGCCGTTGAAGGCAGGTGACGTGATCACGGTGGTCGTTTCCAAGCCGGACGCGATCAACGCGGTCAAGATCCTCGCCGTCCGTGCGTCGAAGAAGCCGCTGATCACCACCAAGTGCATGCCCCCGGGCGCGAAGTCCCCGGTCGCCTGCTGAACCGTCGCGCGGTTTCACGGTCCGCCTGGCTGAACGAAAGTCGGGCGGACCAGGGGCGAACTTTCGCCTTCGTGCACTATTCAGGGTCATGAGACTGCTGGTTGCTGCGCTGGTGGTGCTGACGTGGGGCCTGGCAGGCGCGCGACCTGTCCACGCAGACGAACTCTCGCCCGGCCAATACGCGGTTCGGTCGTGTCCTCTGACGAAGACCGCTCACGACGTTTCAAACGGTGGGTGGACGTGGACCCTGTCTGCCGGCGCACCCTTGCGGGCTCTGTCCAGTTGCGACTCGACCGGAACCTTCGGTATCGACATGAGCGACATGACGGTGCCAGGAAACAGTGGCGCGCAGTGGGCCTTTCGAGCGCCGTTCGGAACCCGGATCGCGAAGCTCAGTTTCGAGCGGCGAATTCACAGAAGTAGTGGCTTTGACTACGCACTCCTGGGCGCCGATATCGCCTACGAGGTATGGACCGACCCGTCACCCGTCCCATTCCCAGAAGGATGGGGAAAGATTACCCTCAGCGACACCCAGGGTGTCACGGTCTCGATGACGTGTCCCAATTACCTTCCCTGCGGGCCGCAGCCAGATCAGTACGCATTCGTGCGTGGATTCGAGGCGGACATGCTCGACGTGGCAGCCCCGACGATCCAGTACGCGGTCACGACCGATCAGGCACCCCGTGCGCGACCGTCGACGTTTGCGATCAACGCCGACGTCGTCGACCAGGGCGCCGGCATCAAGTCCATGACGATCCTGATCGATGGTCAGCCCGCGGCAGCAGTTACGAACACCAGCGGGACGTGCTCGGCTTCGCCGTTCTCCGTGCCCAGTCCTTGTCCGCTGACCGGTCACATCAGCGTGCCGATCGCAGCGTCCGTCCTTGAGGGTGGCGAAGGGCAGTTCGAGATCGAGGCCATCGATGCGGGTGGCAACCGGACGCGGACCGCCCCTGTCCCGTTCTGGACCTTCGGGCACTACGGGTCGTCGTCGGCCCCTCAACAACAATCCGTGCCGACCCGGCGAGGTGTCCTCTCGATGGCGTTCAAGGGCACGAGCAAGACGAAGCTCGCTGCCCGTTACGACGCACCGCCGACGATCACCGGCACAGTGCGCGATACGTCCCGTGCCGCGATTCCCGGGACCAGCGTGCAGATCGACACCCGGCCGCTCGTCACGGGCGGCGACTCGCTCTCGTCAAGACGATTCAGACGGACAAGAACGGCGAGTTCGCGTACCGGCTCCCGCGTGGCACTTCACGCGAGATCCGGGCGACCGCGACGACCGGCGACTCCGCCTCCGTCGCCATGCTGCGAGTCACGGTCGCGGCCCCGGTGAAGCTCAAGACCAACCGCAGCTCGACGCGAAACAAGCGGTCGATCAAGTTCACCGGCAGCGTTCCCGGCGCACCGAAGGATGCGCGTGCGCGCGTGGACCTGCAAGCGTGGGCGGGACGCTGGGTCACGTTCGCGAGCGCAACCGTGCGCAACGGTGCCTTCGCCTCGAGCTACACGTTCACCCGCACGTTCTCCCCGACGACGTACCGGTTCCGAGCGGTGCTCCCGTCCGACCCGGACTTCCCGTACGCCGCCGGCAAGTCGCGCGAGGTCCACGTGCGCGTGCGTCCTTGAGCCCGCGCGGGGCGCCTGCCCGCTTGAATAAGCTGACCAGGCCCGCCCCTGTAGCTCAGCTGGATAGAGCAGCGGACTTCTAATCCGCAGGTCGTTGGTTCGAATCCAACCGGGGGCGCTATATGCAGAGCCAAATCAGGCTCGTCGCGTCCGTTCCGTACTCTTAAGGCTTACTCTTAACGTGTCCATGGCTCCCGCCTCGACACGCCCACCGATCAGCGGCCACCTGCAGGTGCGGGGCAAGGGCAACCGTTGCCGGTACTACGCGAGCTGGTGGGACGAGACCGGCAGCCGACGCACGACCGCGCTTGGTCCGGCGCACGTCAAGGACAGCGGCCGGCGGACGCCGCGCGGCGCGATCATCTGGCGGACCGCGCCTGGTCCCTGCCCGCCTGGGCACTTGACGCCGGCGATGGCCGAGGAGGCGCTCGAAGCACTGCTCGACGGCGCACGGGTGGCATGGGCATCGATGGCGGCCGAGCTCGAGCCTGAGCCTGATGGTCCGACGTTCGGTGACGCCGTTGACGCGTGGCTCGAGTACCTCGAGATCGAGAAGCGTCGCGAGTACGGGACACTGCGAGACGCGCGCAACGTCGCCAAGGCGGAGTTCCTCCCTTGGTTCGGCAAGGACACGCCGCTGACGAAGATGGTGCGCGAAGAGGCGGTTCTCCAGCGCGGCGGTCGGCGGTTCACGGAGGTCCAAGCCGAACGCCGCGACACGTTCACGACCGACGACATCGATGCGTTCCGGCGCCACTTGCTGAGCACCAAGCCCTCGCCGCGGACGGCGCAAAAGATCCTGATCCTGCTGCACGGCGTCTTCAAGCTCGCCAAGCGCCGCAAGATGATCCTGGCGAATCCGTCCGCGGATGCCGAGCGGGTGTCGGTTCCGGATTCCCAGATCTTCAACGTCCTCGACCCCGTGGAGTTCGAGGCTGTCTATCGCGCTGTCCTGCTCCAGCAAGACGACCGCCCGCCGGGTCAGCGCAAGGAAGATGCCATCGACAAGCTCGATGACTCGGAGCGCGAGCTCTTCGGAGCATTTCTGTCGACGGCCTTCTACGCCGGTCTGCGTCTGGGCGAGCTTCGCGATCTGCCGTGGCGCAACGTCGACTTCGCCGGGGCGATGATCCGTGCGGAGACGGGCTTCTCCGAGGGCCGGCGGTCGACGACCAAGGGCAAGCGGGCACGATCGACGCCACTCGTGCCGACCCTGTCCCAACGCCTTGCGGCGCTCGGGACGCGTGACCGGTTCACGCGCGATGACGACTACGTGTTCTCGACCGCGATCGGAGGGCGTGTGACCGACAAGCGCGCTCGTGATGTGTTCTACGCCGCGCTTGTCCGCGCGGGCCTCGGCCACCGTCGCGCCAAGCAGGATCTGCGCGGCAACCCGCAGCAGCCAATCCGCATCCACGACCTCCGGCACTCCTGGTGCACATGGGCGGTCAACGTCTGGGACATCACCAGGGTCCAGGACTACGCCGGCCACACCGACGTCAAAACCACCCGACGCTACGTGCATCACAAGGCGAAGGCCGAGGACGCCGACCTTGCTGGCGCCTACCTGGACTCAGCACTCTCCCAGCCAACCGTCGCGTCACACTGATCGCCGCATGATCAACGACCGACGAGATGACATGGCCGTCGCCGAGCTCGTGGAGGAGCTCGAGCTCTCGCATCCGGAGAAGGTCGCCGACTTCGAGCGCCGGTACCCAGACGCGATGGCCGCCGTCGCCGACGAGGACCTGGACGCGTGCGACCCGGACGACCTCGACGACCTCGTCAGCGACCTGCGGAGACTTCTTCGCGTGTGAGTCATCCGCGGCCGGCTCGCGTCCGCGAGCCACCTCCTCTGACGACGCAGCAGAGTCTCGAATCCGTCGAGAAACAGCACTTTCGGCGGACCGCGGCGGCCACGTTCCCGCCGATCTTCCTAGTCGTTGCTCCGGTGGTCGCGGCGGTCGTAATAGACCGTCAGCGATGGCCACGGCCCCTCCGCCGTGATCTCCTTCTCGAAGGTGATGTCCATGACATCGATTGCGCCACGTCCCTCGATCGTGTCCGCGACTCGCCGCAGCAAGGCCGGCACGTCGTCTTGTCCGTCACCCTCGGGATTGGCCTGGCTGAAGTGGAAGACCGACCACTGGTCTCGCGGATCGTTCGCCGGCACGTTCATGACGGCGAACCTACTAGCCGGGCCGTGCGGTCGCTCGGCGTCGCGAAGGACCCCCGTGGCCGGAACCGTGGATACGCGCTTCCGTCGAGAAGAGAGACTCTGGGTTTTACGATTAGCCGCGGCACAATCTTGCATCTACCATCTGCGCGGTCATGGCTGATTGGTCGAGCGGAATCTGGTCGCGCCGTGCATACGCACGGGTTGTACTGGCGGGCGTCGCGTGCGGTTTGGTGCTGGTCGGCTGGGTGATCGACGGCCGAGCCAGTGACGCGACCGCGTTCGGAGCGGGGACCCCGCTGACGGTGTCGCTGCCCGGGCGCGTGTTCGTGCTCTGTGGGCGTGACGAGCGGTCCACCGACGTGTATGAGCTGACGGCCGATCGGCTGCGCCGACGCACGCAATCCGCGCCGGACGGAGTAGTGGACAATTTCGCCGTAGCGGGTGCTCGTATCGCGCTGGTCGGCTCGGGAGCGACGATGGACGAGATCCGCGTCGGGCAACTTGGCCAAGGACTGGTCAGGACTCACCGGGTCGCTGACGGACAGGGTGTCGCGCTTAAAGCCGACGGCACGATCGCTTGGGACGTGACCACGAGTCAACATGGAGGCTTGGTCAGCGCCGTCTGGATAAAGCGTCCGGGTCGCTCGGCGCGTCGCGTTGCGACCTACGCGAGTGTCTGGGGGCTCAGTTACGCCACCGGTCGCCTCGACGTAGTGGCCGCCTCGCGCAAGAAGTTCCGCATCGTGCGTGGCGTGGGCGAGCGGACCGTGACGAGCCGTCGCTTGTTGACGGATCGTCCGACGCGTGTGATCAGCTCGCGCAGTGGCCGGATCGCATACAACGGCGGTGACAGCAGGCATCGCAGGCTGCGCGTGACCGGCACCGACGCGCAACACCCCAAGAGCTTTGCCGTCGACTGGTACCCGCTGGCCTGGAGCCCCGACGAGCGTCAATTGCTCGTCGGGGCGATCGGCGAACATAGTGCTCTCGGGCTAATGAACCCATCCACTGGCGAGATCTCCTCGCTCGGAACCCTGGAATGCGGAGGCGTGGCGTTGGCCCAGTGGATGGCCACTCAGCCCGCCGCGCCGACTCGGCGGTGACGACCGCTCTCGCGCTGTTGATGCTTTCGCCAACGAGTGCGACCACTTCAACTCCCTGCTCTTCCGCGCGGCCGTCCGCCAACTCCTGCCGCTGGTGCACGTCCGTGCGATTGAGATTTTCCTGAATCGCCAGACCAGCCGCGCCCCGCGCGGTTGATGGCGTGCCGTTCGGAATCACGGTGCCTGCAGCGCCCGCTTCGGGCAGGACGCCCAGGCGTGGTCGGCTCCGGCGCATGCGTGAGAGCTTGTGAGCAATCGTCTGTATCGAGCGAGTCCTGCCGGAGTCGTCACGGTCGTTCTCTGTGGATGAGCATGAGCGGCTCGTTCGGACGGCTGGATCTCCCGGCTACGATCGGCTGCGAGGCAGGGTGAGCCCAACGCTGGCCGGGATCATCGGCGGCCGGCGGCTGTGGACGGTCTGGATGATCTCGTCCGGGTCGATGCCTTGGAGATAGATCGATGTGACGCCGAGGTTTCGGTGGCCGAGTTGGCGTTGGATGACGTTCAGCGGCACGCCCTCGCGCGCGAGTTCGATGGCGTGCGCGTGTCGCAGTTGGTGCGGGGCGAAGCGTCGTCGCACGCCGGCTCGCGCTGCGCGCCGCCGCAGGGCGGCGCGCGCGGCCGAGGCGTACCAGGCTCGCCCGCGTGTCCGTCCGTCGATCACGCAGAAAAGGGGTCCGACGGGCATCTGCTCGCGGGCCTTCAGCCACGGCTCGAGTTGCTCGAAACCCCAGTCGTCCATGCCGACCTCGCGGCGGCGACCGCCCTTGCCGCGCCGGACCAGCACCGAGCCGCGGCGACGGTCGAGATCGAGCTCGTTGAGATCGAGCGCCTCCTGAATCCGTAACCCGGCGCGCCAGAGCACCGCGATCAACCCTCGCGCGCGAGCGCCGTGAAGGCCGTCGCCGGAGCAGCGCATGACCGCGATGATCTCTTCCGTGCGCGGCGGATCAGGCGGGTAGCGCCGCCCCCGGTTTCGCGAGGGTCGTCCTGCGAGATAGCCCGGGACCGAGGCCGGCGAACGACGCCGCCCGAGCGAGTCCAACGACGCTGAAGCGGTCACGATCTCTCCGATCACTCGACGCGCAATCCACGCTTACCGCCGCTTGGTTACGCACCGATGAGGACGACACCTCACGACCGGCCGCAACCCCAAGTGTGCCGGAAGCGTCGAGAAGCGCCACTCTCCCTCTGCCTCACGCGGCAAGTGCAGAGTCTGGTCGGGTTATTTCAATCGAACGGTTCGCCGAGGATCAGTTCATGCGCAGGCAAGTCGTCGCCCTGGTGGACGCGACACGATCAAGACAGACCGGGATCTGGCCGATAGTCGGGCCATGGGTTTGAAGAGACTGGCCGTCGCGCTCGGGGTCGTTGCTATGTCCCCGGTGGGCTCCGCATCTGCGGAAGTCCGCTCGGGATCGGTCGCCGATCCGGTTGACAGCGCCCTGCACCAGAACGTGGACGGCACGTCCTACCGGGATCAGGACATTCAGCGCGTCACGGCGTCCTACGACACCGCAGGGTCGATCACGATGACGTTCTACTTCCTCGATCCGGTGCCCGCCTCGACGGCCGATACGTTGCAGGCGTCCTTCTCTGCCGCCTCCTGCACCTATGCCGCGGGGACGGCCCTTCTGCTCCTGCCTCCGTCGAGCAGTGCGTACAGCCCAGCCTCCATGACCCTCAGCGGATACGAAGGGTCCATTCCAACAACCAGAACCCTGTCGGCGGACCACCGGGCCATCACGGTTCAGGCATCAGCACCAGCGCTCGCGAACAGGGACTACGGCTGCGTGCACTTGATCTCGCTATGGCGTGTTAACAAGGTGCCGTTCCACTGCGACGCTTATCCCGTCGTCACCTGCACCGATCTCGAGAAAGCCATCACCGACGACACGACTTCGTTCAGCATCGACGCCGCGACGCCGGCGATCCCGAGCCCGGAACCTGAGGGGACGGCGACACAGACGCCCACCGTCACGGCGACTGATCCCTGCGGCACGGCGCGGGACGCGCTTCGCAAGAAGAAGCAGCAAGCCAAGAAGCTCACCGCGCAGCGGCGGACGGCTCGCACGCGCCAGCGTAAGCGGGCGCTGACCAAGCAGCTCGAGACGACCAAGCGCAGCATCGCGAACGCGAGGGCCAGGATCGACGTTTACTGCTGATCGCGCCGCGAACGCGATCGACATTACGACGACAACCGAGCCGATCCTCGCCGCTTGATTGCCCAATCGCCAGTACCACGACGACGCGTCTTCGTCGACAAGAAGCACTCTGCCGCAGCTCCAGCGCTACTGCCTTGCCTCGATGCGGTTGCGAAGCTCGCGTGGTCGGTTCCTCGTCGCGCTGTCGCTGGTCGCGCAAAGCATCAGTCACGCGGTTGGCTCCGCTGATCGCTCCTCACCTCCAAAGCAGCAGAGGATGAGGGTGCCGACGTACCCGGACCGAGGCGGGCTTCCGCCTCTCGTCGAGGTACGTTTGTCGACGTGGCACACGGGGCCGTAACAACTCGATCGCATGCGCTTGCGGTGATTTGTCCCGTCTGCGGCGCCGATGCGGATGCGCCTTGCATGGGGGACTCGTCTTCGACGCCGCGGTCGGCTCATCTACAGCGCCATGGGCTCGCGATCGATCTTGGAGCCCCGAGCATCGAGCAAGACCCGACTGGGCGCGACGCGCGGGAGCCAAGGGTCCAACTCACCACGACCCGCGAGGCGGCATTGGCGGTCGATTGTCCGAGGTGCGGTGCTGTGGCGCAGAAGCCGTGCCTCGGAACGCTGCGCCGGACGGCGCGTCTCTGTATGCACATCCAGCGCCATCACCGGGCGATCGAACTCGGTGCCCGCCAGATCGATTCGCGCAGCTTGGCGCGGATGACGTCACGCGCGGAGGCGCAGGAGGTTGACTGTCCAACTTGCGGAGTGGCAGTGGGCGAGCCCTGTCGGGGGTCTGACGGAATGCCGCGCCGCGCCGTGCATCGCACGCGCCAGCTCGCTGTCCTTGCCGTCGACCAAGATTTGTGACGCGCGCTACTGGACGGTCGACCACGACGCCGGGGTCGCTTGCAGCTCGCCGGACCTCGCCCCCCGGTCGATCAAAGATCATGTTCCGTCGCGTGCTCCGCGCCGGCGCTTTCACCTCGCGGGGGCGGCGATCCGGAGCTCTACGCCGTAAGACCCGACGCTCTCGAGATCGTCGACAAACAGCACTTTGCGTCTGTTCCTTGCGCCTTGGCGGCGCAGCGAGCTCGGACAGCAACCTGCCCCGGCACCACAGCGAGCAACTTGCTGTCCGGCTCATTGGCCCGACCACCCGCTGACGCGATCAGCCCACGCTTGAATTGCGGTACGCAGGGGATCGATGTCGTCTCGCGAGATCACCCAGAGTTCCTCCCTGCTGCGTTTGGCCTCGGCCCGGACGATCGACGCACGCAATTCGGGATTGAGCTCGTCGAGCAGCGCGTCGAGACGCGCCTGACGTGTTCCGCCCAGCGCCCCGGCGAGATCCAGATCGATGTGATGGCCTTGCGGGTTCGTGCCATAGACGTTGATGACAAACGGCTGATGCAGGTTGCGCTCACGAGGCGTGGGGCGGGAGAAGAACTTGACCGGATCGAGATCGGCTTCGGGCGGACCGAACAACTCGTCCCGGAGCGCGACGGCCAGCAGCTCGGTAGCGGTCAGCGCGAATTGGTGCCAGGTCCCACCGTCGTCCTCGACGAGCACGGGCCAGTCGTCGGGCGGTCCTTCAGCGAGCCACCAGAACCGATACTTGAGCTCAGAGGTCGCGAACGGCAGGACGCCTCCGGGCTCCGGAAAGGGCCGCCGACCCCAATCGTCGTCGGCAAGGATGTCGCGCCAGAACGTGGACACGAGGTCCTCGTGGCAGTGATGCGCGAACGGTGTGAGCGGGAACCATCCCCAGCCGTTGAAGAACTCCCCGTGCCCGTATCGGTCGCAGAATGCCTTGTAGTCGGTTGGCAAGGCCGTCCCGAGCGCTGACTCCGCAGCAGCCCAATCGACCGGGGCGCCCGTTGGCGCGGCCGGCGGACGCACGAGCGCGATCACTTGGTCAAGCCCCTCCATGGCTACCAAGTATTCCGCGTTCCTCGGGTCGACTACCGCTCAGGACCGTATCTACAGCAGACGCGATCCGCCGCGTCGCCGACAGGGGACTGCGCAGTCGATCCCTAGGCCAATCGTTACCAAACGTAGGCACTCGGAACGTGTCGAGTTTGTGGAATCTGAAGACTCTTGGGCGCTGCTGCTCTGCGCGATGCGCGGTAGCGTGGCTGCATGCCGCGAAGCCCTTCAGGTCTGAGCACGGAACGCGAAGCGGTCAGCGTCGTGCGGGCTGAGGAGCACGCTCGCGGCTGGATCCCCGCGCCGAACCTCAGCAAGTCCGAGGAGGCGCGCCATGGCTGCGACTTCTTCAGCCAGCCGCCCGATGGTGGAACGCCCCACCCTGTCGAGGTCAAGGGCTGGGGCGAGCCGTTGAAGCGCCCGGACGGCGCTTTCACCTACGACGCCGACGTCAATGCAGAGCAGCTCGCCCGCGCCTCGCGAGATCCCAACTGGCGGCTCGAGATCGTCGCCAACCTGACCGCTGCTCGCTCAGGCGCGGGCGACATTCAGCGATTGACCCTGACTGCAGCTGAGGTCGTTCGTCGCGCACGGCCGTGGCGTTACAAGGTCCCGCTGTCGGGCTTGTCCGATCGGATTCGCTAGCCGCCGCTCGCTCCTCGACCGAAACGAGGAGCTGCCAAAGGGCTCGCACTCGGTGCTGCTTTGCGCGATCAGCGAGCGCTGCCCGCCTAGGCTCAAGTCGATGTGGAGTTCGCAGCTCGCCGACTACTTGGACGCGATCGCAGTGTGGAAGCGAGGCCTGTGGTTGACGATCGATACGCCTGAGCTTCTGCGGCAAGGCGGATCGCGTCACGTCAAGGCCCGGCAGCAGAAGATGTTGGCGGTAGCTCGCGAGCAACTCCGCGAGCAGATGCGTGCGCGCCGTCGCCGCCCGTTTCGGGCTGATGTCAGCGTGGAAGTCAGCATCTTCGCTGGCGACGACGCTGCGCCGCCTAGCGCCCCTAAGAGCGTCAAGAGGTATCTCGACGCTCTTTCGGGAATCGCCTATCTTGACGATCGTCAGGTTGCGCATCTTTCGGTAAATCGCTTCACCGGCGATCATCCGATGCTCCGCCGATTTGGGTCACTCGATGTCGCGCCCGTGTCGACGACGCCGCGGCGTGACGTCTACCTAACCGTTGTGCCGGCACGCCTGTATGCCCGTGACCATGACCGCTTCTTCGCCCTGGGAAGAGATCTCAGGCGGCTCGCATCGGAGTGGGATCTCGATGACGAAGCGACGGCGTTCTTCGAGGATGCGTGGGATCCCAACGACGATCTGCGCCTTGACGAACTTCGCGACGAACGGCGGCGGGAACAGCACGGCCGCGGAGTTGCTGCGATTCTTGACGACGACCTCACGGCTTGGATTCTGGAGACACGAGAGCGGGAGATCGCCGAGCTCGAAGGACGGCTACTGCTTGACCAGCGACCCGACCGCGACGATCGCCCAGGGCCCGGGAAGTCCGACACAACGCGTTTACCGGCTGGCGTGGCGCTGGCAAGTCCTAGACCGATAAGTCGCTACGAGTCACCGGGTCGGTTCTGGCTCCCTCTACCGCCTGAGTTTTCAGGCGGCCCCCCGTGGGAGCAGACCGTCCGATCGACGATGGCGAGACATCGCGAGCGATGGACGATGCTCCCGCAGGTGTTCGACCAGCCGCTCGCACTTGACATCTCCATCGACGGAGCCGGTGGCAACAGTCGCGACGTCGACAATACGGCGCACGCCGTGCTCACCGCGTTCGAGTCGATCTACTGTGGCGAGCGCCGCGGGACCGTAGTTCGTTATCGGGTCTATCGCCGGTTCGGCGACACATTGGGGGTGCGAGTCCAGGTCATGACCGAGGAGAGGCTCAGACAGCTCGACGCTGGGATCGAAGCGGCCCGAGGCCTGGTGGTCCGAGCCGGGTCAAGAGACCTCCGCGACCTATAGCCGAGTGGCCGACGTCCTTACGGTTCGTTAGAGAGGCGGCGTACAAGCCAATCAATATTGGCTGCCGCTTTGCGCGAGAGGGAGCAGCTTCACCGATCAACGGCGTCACAGCTCCTTTGCGATTGCCGGTCGTCGGGGCGAACGTACGGAACCCGTCGAAACGGATCTCTTTGACGCTGACGCGCCTTCCGTTCCCTCGGCGCTCAGATCACTTCACGGTAGACCCGGGGAATCGCGGAGGGTTCGCCTAGGGTGGGTCCCCGATGGCCGATCGTGACTGGAGTGCAGAGTTCCTTCGCAGACGCGAAATCTACGACGCGTTCCGCGTCGCGCTCAGCGACCGAATCGGCGCGTCGATCGACCGCGAGGCAATCGCGCTCTCGCAGATCGAGTCCCGCACCAAAACGGTCAAGAGCTTCATCGAAAAGGTCACGAGCAAGGGCAAGTACGCCGATCCGCTCAAGGAGATGACCGACCTCGTCGGGCTGCGCGTGATCGTCTACTACCCGGACGACGTGCGCGCCGTCGGCACGCTGATCGAGCGCGAGTTCGACATCGACTGGGCGAATTCGTCCCGACGCGGCGAGAACGATCCGCCCGACCGCTTCGGATACCGGTCCGATCACTACATCGTCCGCACCGCGGCCGACGAACGGTTCGCCGAGCTGAGTGCGGAGATCCAGGTGCGCACGGTCATGCAGCACGCCTGGGCGGCCGTCGACCATCGCATCCGCTACAAGGCCGAGGACCTGCCGCGTGACCTGAGCCGCCGACTGTTCCGCCTCAACGCGCTCCTCGAGATCGCGGACGAGCAGTTCGCGGGACTCCAGCACGCCAGCCTCGACCGCAGCGCCGAGTACGCGGACGCGGTCGAGCACGGCGACCTCGGGGTGACCATCGACATCCTCTCGCTCCGGGCGCTGGTGAACCGTGAGGACATCGGCCCGCGCTGGGTCCGACGGGCGGTGACCATCGGTTACGACCAGGCCGACCCGGGCGAAGGCGGCGGCGAGGCGCTTGAGCGCCTGCTGCGCGTGGTGCGAGGGCTCGGCTTGGCGCGGGTCGCTGATGTCGCGGCGCTTCTACCCGGCGACCCGGATGTCGGCGACACGGTGCTTCGCGACGTGCTCGCCAGCCTGAGCCTCCGACCTGGACAAGCGCGGTTCTGGGCCTTCCCGGGCGACGTGCTCGCACTGCTCATCCTCGGCCTCGTCGGCACGCCAGAGCTGATCCGGGAGTCGAACTTCCGGCCCGAGATCCAGCGCGTGCTGCTGCGCCGACTAGCGCCCGAGTAGCGCAGCGAGCGAGCGGTGCCGAGGACGCATACGGCAGTGGTTGCGCCGCCCCAACCGGACGCCGACCTTCTCTAGCCCCGCACTCGCGCGAAACCTCGCCGAACGGGACGGGACCGTCGATACTGCTCCGTTCGATGGCGCGATCGAATCATTGCTCCTGCAGGGCAACCGATCCGCTCCGCACTGCTGCTTTGCGCGAAAAGGAGCGGCGAGCTACGACTCGACGGGGCGCTCGGAGGCGGCCGCGGCCGACTCCGGCTGCTCGCGTTCGGGGTTCCACGCGAGTGCCTTGCGCACGCGTGCCGACATCGAACTGACGACGAGATCGTAGGAGTCCTCGATCATGTCCCGGACGAGTTGCTCCGGCAGGCTGCCGTCGAGCGTGACCGTGTTCCAGTGGCGCTTGTTGAGGTGATATCCGGGTCGGACGGCGTGATAGCTGCCCCGAAATGCCTGGGCGAGTTCCGGCTCGCACTTGACGCTGACTTCCAGTGGCCTGCGTTCGAGCGCGCTCACGGCGAACATCTTGCCGGAGACCTTGAACACGGAATGTTCGGGGCCGAATGGGAAGTCCTCGACGGTGCCCGGTTGCTGCAGACACCAAGCTCGCAAACCGGCAGCGTCCATCTTGCAATCGTCGCACGCCACAGACACGGGATGAGGGCGTCGCGACGCGCGCAGGTTCGCCGGCTCGCCGCGGCTGGGACGATGGTGCGATGGCCATCGATTCGCTCGACGTGCTCTACCTGCCCAGCCGTGACGTCGAGGCCGACGTGCGGTTCTACCGCGACACACTGGGCGGCCGCGTCATCTTCGCGATCGAAGCGATGGGCACGCGGGTGGCGGAGGTCGCGCTCGCTCAACAGGGACCGCATGTACTGCTCGCGCAGCACCTCCCCGCTGACGGGGCGGTGCTCCTGCACTGCGTACCTGCGCTCGACCAGACGCTGGCCGAGCTCGAGGCACGCGGGCTGCGACTCGAAGCGCGCGTCGAGCTGCCGATCGGTTCGTGCGCGACGTTTCGGTGCCCTGGCGGGCAGCGCCTCGGGGTCTACGAGCTCACCCGACCCCAGGTCTACGAACACTTCGCCGGCCGCGTCGACTTCGGCCGCCAACCCGAACAACCGTAGCCCGCCAGCGTGGCCGCTCCCCTGCGCTATTGCAGTGCCGAACTCGAGTCGCGTGCCGGGGCCTGCTCGGCGCGATTGGTAGTCGCGAGATACTGTGAACATGTCGCCTGATTGGCGCACTCGTGGCGTTCGCGTCGTCCGGTCCGGCGAGCTGGATAGCAATACCCCGCAGACCCCGGGCATGACGCGCGCCGCCGCCATCACCGCCGCGCGTGCGGGCGCGGAGAAGCTCTGGGCGGGCACAGTCGACATCGAGCCGGACGCCAAGACCGGGGCGCATCATCACGGGCCGGTTGAGAGCGTCATCTATGTCGTGTCCGGGCGCGCGCGGATGCGCTGGGGCGATCGTTTGGAGTACGTCGCCGAGGCCGGCCCCGGCGACTTCATCTACGTGCCGCCGTACGTTCCGCACCAGGAAATCAACGCCGAGGCGTCCGAGCCGCTGTCATGCGTCGTCGTGCGGTCCGGGCAGGAAGCAGTCGTGGTCAACCTCGACCTGCCCGATGTCGAGCCGAACCCGCAGCGGGTCGACTGGGTCGACGACATCCACCGATCGCCCTGATCGCAGCCGGGGTCACGGACCCCTGGCGTGATGCCGTCCCGCAGCCGCTGGCGGACTTGCGCTGCTCCCTTGCGCGAGACACAACAGCGAGCGGTGCCGGCTGTGCCGCCGACTTGATGCGCAGAGTCTCGATAGCGTCGAAACGCAGCACTATCCTCTGCCGCGCCCTGACCTACCGGGGATGCACCCCTTGAAAGGGCATAAGTCCGGGCGCGGTGAAGCGTTGCTCTGGCGGGCAATCGTCGTAGCTGCCGTAAACAGGCGTGGTTTCCGCCCGCAGCGTCACGTTCCAATCCGCAGCCTCGCGAAGGTAAGGAGCGGCAACCGAGACGTGCGTGAACAGCAGCCGGACCTCCTGAGGCTCTGGCGGATCGAAGTCGACGACCGCGGCGACGGTGCCGGCCTCCACGACTTCGATCTCGCCCGCCGTGAGCGCGTCCGCGGTCAGCGTCACCTCATCCGTTATCCGCTCGCGCCAACGCGCTTGGGATCTCCACGGGTGTCGCAGCCATCGCGGTAGTTCGGAGCAGTCCTCATAGACCGGAAGCGCGAAGACTTCGAACACGTACGCCGCAGCATCGGCGTGACGCTGCGCTTCGCGCTGGCTGGCGAACAAAGCCAAGACGTCAAACGGGAACCCCGGATCGGCCCTCCCAACTGCGAATACTGCGCGCACAGCGTCGGAGGCTAACCAAGCGCAAGAGACGCGGACAGAACCTGCCCGCGTTCGTCGAGAAGCGGCACAGTCCAACTGCGGCAGGTTCCTGGCGATGGTTGTCCGTGGACTACTGGCGGAGTTGCCAGGCACGAACACTGCCGGTGATGGCGGCTATCACCGCGGTGAAAATGACTGCCCAGGTGCAGCACCACGCCAGAGTCTCGCCCTCGAGCGTGAACGGGCGTTCGCTGGACGTCATGTAGGCGGCATTCGATCCGACTACCCACGCGAATGCCGGGACGGTGAGTATCGGGAATGGCGCTGACGTGCGATCGGCATCGGGAGCGACGGATGCCGTGATCGCGAGTACGGGCACGGTCACGCGTGCGAATGGGTCGAGCAACGCGAATGTGATCGTGCCGGTCAACAATGATGGCGTGGTTGCCAGTGGTGGTGGCCGGTTGTCGTTGCTTGCGGGTGGTTCGTCGAGCGGTCGGTTCGCCACGGACATCGGCGCCGTTGTTCTCGGAGCGGGTACGTTCGCGTTGAGCGGGGCGACGCTGGGAACCGGGACGGCAGTCGAGGGCGGAACGGTCAGCCCGGCGGTCGCAAGTTTTATCGAGGGCCGAGCAACGTGGAGCAGCGCGACGCTTAATGGTGTCGCGCCATTGCGGGTCAAGCAGGGGGGCACGCTCGAGTTCAGCCCGAATTCGACTTCGTATCTGGCAACACGGGTTGAAAACGCCGGGACGGTGAGTGTCGGCAATGGCGCCGACGTGCGACCGGCATCGGGAGCGACGGACGCTGTGATCGCGAACACGGGCACGGTCACGCGTGCGAATGGGTCGAGCAACGCGAACTTGATCGTGCCGGTCAACAATGACGGCGTGGTTGCCAGTGGTGGTGGCCGGTTGTCGTTGCTGGCCGGTGGTACGTCGACGGGGCGTTTCGCCACCGAAGCAGGCACTGTTGTCCTCGGCGCTGGGATGTTCACGCTGAGTGGTGCGACGCTCGCGACTGGTACCGCGATCGAAGGGGGAACGCTTCAGCCAACCAGCGAGAGCCTCGTTGAAGGGCGCGTGACCTGGAGCAGCGCCACGCTGAACGGCCCGAAAGCCCTGCGGGTCACTGCCGCAGGCACGCTCGAGGTCAACCCGAACAGCACGGGCTATCTCGCCACCCGGCTCGAGAACGCCGGCACTTTGAGCATCGGCAATGGCGCCGACCTGCGTGCCCCCTCGGGTACGGGATTCGCCCCGCTCATCGCAAACACCGGCACGATTACCCGACCGAGCGGCACCAGCAATGCGTCCCTCTACGTTCCGTTCGACAACGCCGGGACGATCTCCAGCAACGGCGGTCGCCTGAACCTGAGCGCTGGCGGCATCACAACCGGCCGTTTCGGCTCGACCGCGGGGACCGTTGCCCTCAGCGGTGGCACCTTCACTCTCGACGGCGCCACCCTCGCCACGGGCACCAGCATCGAGAGCGGAATCATCGCGCCGACGAGCACGAGCACTGTCGAAGGTCGTGTGACGTGGTCGAGCGCCACGCTCAACGGAGCCGCAGCATTGCGCGTGAGCGCCGACGCCACGCTCGAGATCAACCCCAATACCTCGGCGTATCTCGCTACACGTCTGGAAAACGCCGGCACGCTGAGCCTCGGCAACGGCAGCGACATTCGCGCGCCGTCGGGCACCGGCATCACACCATTTCTTGCCAACACCGGCACTGTCACTCGCTCACCAGGGACCAGTAGTGCGAGCATCTTTGTCGCCGTAGGCAACGACGGCACGATCTCGAGCAACGGCGGCCGCCTCAGCCTCGTGGCGGGCGGCGGAACGAGCTCCGGCACTTTTGGCGCGCCGGATGGCGGCGAGGTCGCCTTCTCGGGCGGCAGCTTCGCACTCGCCAGTGCCACCTTCGGCCGCAACGTCACAATCGACGGCGGCACGGTCAACATCGCGGGTGGCGGCGTGAATCCGGCCGGCCTGCTGCGCGTCAGCGGCGGGCGGGTGACGACCGCGACGACGATCACTGTCGGCGGAACGATGGTCTGGAGCGGTGGAACGGTCGATGGCACCGGATCGCTCATCGTTTCCAAGGACGGCACGCTGAGCGTCGCGGCCAACACGTCGGGATACCTCGACACGACGCTGGAAAATGCCGGGACGATCACGTTCGGAAACGGCTCCGACCTGCGGCGCGGAAACACGAATGTCCCCGCCGTCATCCACAACACCGGCACGATCACGCGAAGCGCTGGGACCAGCGCTGCCAGCGTATATGTCCCGGTCGACAACGACGGGACGGTCACGAGCGTTGGTGGACGGCTGAGCCTGATCGGTGGTGGCGCGACCAGTTCTGGCGCCTTCACTGCGCTCGACGGTGCCGAGGTTGCGTTCTCCGCCGGCACGTTCGCGCTCCAGGAGGCGACCCTTGGGCGCAACGTGACGGTGGATGGCGGCACGGTCAGTGTCACCGGCGGCGGCGTGAGCCCCACGGGCCTCCTGCGGGTCAGCGGCGGTCGCCTGACGACGACGACCACAATCACGGTTGCCGGGACGATGGCCTGGAGTGGCGGCACGGTCGACGGCACGGGCTCGTTGATCGTGGCCAACGACGCTGCGCTGTCGGTGCCCAACAACGCGGCTGGCACTCTGGACACAACGCTCGAGAACGCGGGGACGATCACGATCGGCAACGGGGCCGACATTCGCCGCCCGTCGTCGACGTCTGCGGCGCTGATCCATAACACGGGCACGCTCACGCGTGCCGCAGGGCCCAGCGCCGCCAGCGTGTTCGTGCCAATCGACAATGACGGCCTGGTAACCAGCGGCGGCGGTCGCGTCACCATGGCCGCTGGCGGCCTAACGAGCAGCGGGAATTTCACTGCGCCGGACGGCTCGGAGATTGCCTTCTCCGCCGGGGTGTTCAAACTGCGTGACGCGACCCTGGGACGCAACGTGACCGTCGACGGCGGCGACGTCGACGTCAGCGGCCGACCCGTGACCACCACGGGCACCCTGCGCGTCAGCGGCGGTTGGCTCTCGTTGCTCGACACGACCGCGACCGTCGCCGAGAGCCTCACCTGGAGCGGCGGCACGGTTGACGGGACGGGTTCGTTGATCGTGGCCAAGGACGGCGCAGTTTCGGTGGCCAACAACGCGGGTGCCACTTTGGATACGACGCTTGAGAACGCGGGGACGATCACGATCGGCAACGGGGCCGACATTCGCCGCCCGTCGTCGACGTCTGCGGCGCTGATCCATAACACGGGCACGCTCACGCGTGCCGCAGGGCCCAGCGCCGCCAGCGTGTTCGTGCCAATCGACAATGACGGCCTGGTAACCAGCGGCGGCGGTCGCATCACCATGACGGCAGGGGGTGGCACCAGCACCGGTAGCTTCACGGCCGCCGACGGCTCGGAGGTCGCCTTCTCCGCCGGAGTCTTTGCGCTCCAGGACGCCATCCTCGGACGCAACGTCACCGTAGACGGCGGCACGGTCAACGTGAGCGGCGGCGGCGTGACCCCAACGGGCACACTGCGGGTCACCGGTGGGCGCATGACCACGGCCAGCTCCGTGACGATCGGCGGAGCGATGGTCTGGGGAGGCGGGATCGTGGACGGGGCCGGAACGCTCGTCGTGCCAGGGCCGGGGACCGTGACCGTACCCAACAACACCAGCGCCTCGCTTGAGACCACGCTTGAGAACGCCGGGACGATCACCATCGGTAATGGTGCCGACCTTCGCCGCTCCACGAGCAACTCGCCCGCCCTCATCCACAACACCGGCACGATCACTCGAACCCCCGGCGCAAGCAGCGCCGGCCTCTACGTGCCGATCGACAACGACGGCCTCGTGACGAGTGCCGGAGGCCGTTTGACAATGACCGTCGGGGGTGGGACGAGTACCGGTACCTTCAGCGCTCCCGACGGGTCCGAGGTCGCGTTCTCCGCCGGTACCTTCACGCTCCAGGACGCGAGTCTCGCTCGCAATGTCACGATCGACGGCGGAGACGTCGACGTTCGCGGCAAGCCGATCACCACCACCGGCACCCTCCGCCTTACAGGCGGGTGGCTCTCGCTGCTCGAGACCACCGCGACCGTCACGGACGCGTTGAGCTGGAGTGGTGGACGCGTCGACGGCACCGGCTCGCTCATCGTTGCCCCCACCGCGACGGCCACCATCACCAACAACAACAGCGGCTACCTTGACACGACGCTCGAGAACACCGGCACGCTCACGCTCGGCAACGGCTCCGACATCCGCCGCCTCACCGCCAACGCGCCGTCGTTGATCCACAACACCGGCACAATCACTCGCACCGCCGGAACGAGCGCCGCCAGCTTGTACGTCCCGGTCGACAACGATGCACTGCTGACGAGTGCCGGCGGGCGCGTGACGCTGACCGCCGGCGGCGGCACCAGCACCGGCACCTTCACCGCCCCTGACGACGCCGAGGTCGCGTTCTCCGGTGGCCTTTTCAAGCTGCAGAACGCGACTCTGACTCGCAATGTGACGATCGATGGCGGTGACGTCGATGTCAGCGGGCAACCGATCGTCACTGCCGGCACGCTGCGCCTGAGCGGCGGCTGGCTCTCGTTGCTGAACACCAACGCGACCGTCACCGGGGCTCTGATTTGGAGCGGCGGACGAGTAGACGGCACGGGCACGCTGACCGTTGCCGCCGGCGCGACGGCCAATGTCCCCACGAGCAACATCGGCTATCTCGACACCACTCTCGAGAACGCGGGCACGCTCACCCTCGGCAACGGAGCCGACATCCGCCGCGCCGTCGCCAACACTCCGGCGCTCGTTCACAACACGGGGACGATCACTCGTACAGCCGGAACGAGCGCTGCCTTGATCTACGTGGGCTTGGACAACGACGGCACCGTCACCAGCCGCGACGGTCGTGTGAGCTTCGCTGGCGGTGGCGGCGTCAGTACGGGGACGTTCAGCGCGCCCACCGGATCGGAGCTCGCGTTCTCGAGTGGCGCCTTCGCGCTGCAGAACAGCGCCTTGGAAGGCGCGATCACGTTCGACGGTGGGACTGTCGACGTCAGCGGAATTGTTTCGGCCGCATCGCTGCGATTGAGCGCCGGACGGATCACCGGCAGCGGACGCTTCGAGATCCGCAACCGCTTCGATGCGACCGGCGGACAACTCGAGTTGCGCGGCGTCCTCCGGACCGCCGAGACGGCCGTGACCGAGCTCGACGGCACCCTACGGGTCATCAACGCCACTTTGGACAACCGCGGAACGCTTCAGAACGCGCCCGGACGTACGTACTTCGTAGACCTCTCTGGCCGCGCACGGCTGCGCAACACCGGCACTGTCCTAGTCAACGACTCAAGCACGATCGCCGGCTCTGCCGACGCGCTGTTGTTCAACCTGGGCACCATCCGGAAGCCGGCGACCTCTGGGCGCGCCACAATCTCGGCCCCATTCGAGAACAACGGTGTCCTTGACCTCAACCGCGGCGAGCTTCAGGTCACCGCGTTCCGGCAGACCACGGACGGCTCAACCGTCTTCCACGTCGGTGCGGTCGACGCCTTCGGACGTCTCACCCTCTCCGGCACCGCCCGAACAGCAGGCGCTCTTCGGGCCACCTACGACGGAACCCCGACCATCGCGTCCGGAGCACGCCTGCGGGTGATTTCCGGCGGGACCCGAGACGGCGAGTTCTCGCCGGCCGCCGATCCACGTTTTGGCTTTGACCAGAGTGCGGCGGCGGGCGTCGACCTGGTCATCGTCAACGGTTCGGAAGCAAGCCCTGACGCTCCTACAGCCGGCACGGACGCCGTCACACTGGACGCGGCAGATTCGACGACCGCCGACTCGCGCATGGATAAGTCGACCGGGATCGCGCCAGCACCGACTGCGACCGTCGAGGAACGAGCACCGACCGATCCTGCTTTCCGAGACGAAGTTCAGCCTGTCGTCCGACCGACCCCATCTGTCGTGATGAGTCGCGCGAACGGGGCGTTGGCGCTACGCGTGAAGGGCGCAGGACGAGTGCAGTTGCGTCCGGGCGGCCAGCACAACGTCAGCGGATTGCGAGTCGACGCCCGAGGTTTCGTGCGCGGCTCCCTGCGCCGCAGCAGCCGCGAGGGTCGTTTCGCGTATCGACTCGCGGCAAGGGGCACGCTGTCGTCATGGAAGATCGTCGTCGTTCGCCGTCCCGGCACCGATCGATAGCGTCGCTCACGACGTCAGGCATAACGACCCGCGGCTCCGTTACCCGAACCCATTCTTTGCGGTGACGAAGACGGCGGCGTAGCGGCACCTCACGTTCGACGGAGGGCGAGCGCCCACACATCGGGCGCGACCGTACTCTCTGCGTACTCTTAACTCGTCGGATTCGCTGGGATCGGGTCGGCTGGTTCGGCCGTACGGGACGTTGCTGGACCGTAGCGGAGCGGTTTCCACGGTCCTTCTAATCCGCAGGTCGTTGGTTCGAATCCAACCGGGGGCGCTCGCGAATAGCCTGTAAATAGGCACAATTATTGCCCACTTCGGATGGCTTGAGCCTTGTCAGAATCGGCTTAGGTCAAGCAAAGGTCAAGCAACTCTCTCGATCCAGCCTGACCGCGTCATGGTCGATCTCCGGTCTCGATTCGTCCCGGCCGCCGTCTCGCGTGGCCGCCAGCGGCCATGGATATCCGCCAGGCCGGGCAGTCGCGGAGTCCGAGCAGCTTCGTGGCATCGTTTCGCGGATGAAGACGCGCGATCCTGTTCATCGCCCTGGTCTTCGCCGTCGTGCTCGCGGCGCTGAACTTCGCGTCAGGTAGCGGGCCGTTCGGCTGGGGCCTGTACACCGCGGTGCTCGCCGTGCTGCTGCTCGGGCTCGGGCGAGCAAGAAGAACGGAGACGTGATCCGTGATGCATGACGATCTGACGGGCACCGTCGGAGGTCGGCTCCGAGCGATTCCACGCGAGAGGAGGTGCGGGCATAGCAGCGAACCCTGTCGCCGTGGCCTCCACTGGGGATCGCCCGTGGATGGGCGAGCGCGCTGAGCGCCGTGAGCGGCGGCTTGAGCGGCCGATGCTGGTCGTCGCCGCGCTGGTCATCCCGGCGCTGATCTTGGAAGGCGCGGCTGTGCGCGTCGCCGGGAAGACGGCCGCGGTCGTCTTGAACTGGGTCATCTGGCTCGCGTTCCTGGGCGAACTGGTCGCGATGCTCGCCGTCGTGCGCGACCGACGCTTGTACCTCCGCCACAACCTGCTGAGTATCGCGATCGTGGTCCTGACGCCGCCGTTTCTCCCGGCGCTGTTTCAGAGTCTGCGGGCGCTGCGACTGCTGCGGCTGGCGCGACTGCTCCGGCTCGCGCCGATCTTCCGAGTTGCCTTCAGCCTGCGCGGCTTCCGGTACGCGAGCTTCTTCACGCTGCTGGTCGTCGTCACCGGAGCGTCGGCATTCGAGAATCTAGAGCCCGACAAGGACTACTTCGACGGGATCTACTGGACCGTCTCGACGATGACTACCGTTGGGTATGGCGACGAGCTTCCGACGACGGTCGAGGGCAAGGTGGTGGCGATGGTGCTGATGCTGGTCGGCATCGGCTACTTCGCTGTCGTGACGGCCGCCATCGCGGAGCGGTTCATCGAGCGCGGGCAGGAGGAACACATCGCAGCCGTCGAAGCCGAGGCGTCCGACGATCTCGGCGGCCAGGTGGAGCGCCTCACGACGCGCGCCCACGAACTTGTCGCCGATCTCGAAGCGCTCGGGCTCGCGGTCGCGGCGGCGTCGTCGGATCGCGACGCCCGGTAGCTCGCAGGCTGCTGAGCGCTGGTCATGAGAGCGACAGCGTATTTTCGCTGCCGCCCGTGATCCCTCAGGTCCCCAGCGATGAGGCACGAAGAACGCGACGGGAAGCGGGGCAGCCAACCCGACGCCCTCCCGCTTTCGTTTGCTGCGGCGACGATCGGCTGTCGCTACTCCACAGAGCGGGAACGACAAGCGCCTGAGCGCCCGCCAAGCACAACTCCGCGCCGCCGTCAGCACCGGGAGCTTGCAGGTGGAGTGGATGACGATGCGGCTGCCCAAGCCAGCGGGCGCTCCGCGGCGTCGTGCCCGACCGCGGATCATCGAACTGCCGCGTGACGGCGCGTAGGTCACGACGCCCACTCCGCCTCGCACGCACCGTCCCCGTCGCCCTTAGTTGTCGCGCGGCACCTAGGAGCCCATGATCGAGGACTCCACTGGTCGCATGGTGGCCAGCAAGCTCTTCGCCGAAGCTCACAAGGCGGAGAACATGGCATGGCACTGAAGCTCGGCGGCGCCCTTTCTGCTCACGGCGTATCAGCGGGAGAAGGCTGACCTGAAGCCTGAGGAAGCGCCGGAGCCAATGGCGGATCTACTCTCCTGGCGGATCGGGCCTCTTGACGACGGTCCTTGATGTCGAGGTACTTACCGTAGAACCCCAACCACGCCTCGCCCACCTCGGCCCACTCCTTGCACCACTCCGGGAGCTTCCACAAGGCCCGAGCAATCCCGAGGCTCGCCAGGGCCTCGGGGAGGTAGGGGACAAGGTCGTCTAGCACACATCAAGTGAAGCAAGCGCCTCGGTAGGAAACTGAACGCCATAACAGGCGGGTCGGACGGAACGGCGCTCCTATTTCCCCTGTAAATTGAAGCATACCCGTAGGTTAGTCACTCGGCATTCTGCGCCTATTTCGCCTCTCGCCCTCCTAGGGATTCTGTCTCCACAGGCCAGTAACAGGCGTGGAATACACGCCCTTTCCGAACGCGTACTCGCCCACGGTCCGGCCGCACGGACGCAAGCTCGTCGAGTTCGCGGCTCTGCGTATCCGAAGCTGACGAGGCAGCAGGAATGACACTCCGCCCACAAGCCCCTGGCGTGCTGCATCCACGCGTCGCAGTCGGGGCAGCGTCGCAGGACGATCTCTTCGGCGCGGACCTCGAGGCGGCGTTGTCGCAGCCGGTTCTCGATGCGCCTATCGCTCGCTCACCTCCGCGGGATTCCATCGAGCTCCTTCGCGAAATACGCGCTCGCCGCCCGCAGGATCTCGTTGGCCTTGCGCAACTCGCGGACCTCACGCTCGAGCTCCTTCAAACGCTCGCGCTCAGCGCTGGAGAGCACCATCGGCGTGCCGCCGGCCGCGTCGGCCTTGATCCTGCGCGACGTGCGCGATCGGACGACCGGACTCCAACGCCAGTCGCGTCGCGCGCTCGCGCAACTCGTCGCTGTACTTCTTCGGGGCAGCCATCGTGCCTGAACCCCTGGTACTTCGTGACGGATAGTGGGTAGGACCGGATTTGCTGTGCCGAGCCGGACTCCTGTGGGTTTCGAGCTAGCACCGTCGGTGCCCTTACCGAGTTGGCCATGGTCCGTGCGGCGTAGCCCCAACGACCCCGTGCCTCACTGAGGAGTGACCGGTCCAATGTTCGTCCAGCCGACCAGCCCTTGCCGCAAGTCCGAGCGGCGCCCCGGTCATCGCGTCTTGGCGGCTGTCGTCGCGCTCGGCCTGCTCGCGCCCGTCGGCGTGCTGGCGGTCGGGAGCCCCGCGCTCGGTGCGCGGTCGGGCCCTAGCGTCGCGTCGGCGCCGGGGGGGTCCGGGGGCCGAGGGGTCGAGTCCTGGGTGACCGACCTCAACACCGCCCAGCGCCTCACTCCACAACCGGTCCAGGGATGGGCGTCCGGGGCGGGTCCGACCGGCAGCACGGTGGTCGTCGACCCCACCCGGCGATATCAGACGATGACCGGCTTCGGCGCGTCCATGACCGATACGTCGGCCTGGGTGCTGACCAACAAACTGAGCGACGCGGCTCGGCGCCAGACGATGACCGAGCTGTTCTCCGCCGACCACGGAATCGGGCTGAGCATGCTGCGCCAGCCGATGGGGGCGTCGGACTTCGCCGTCAATGGGTCCTATTCGTACGACGACATGCCGGCCGGCCAGACGGACCCCAACCTGGCGGCGTTCAGCATCGATCATGACAAGGCATACATCATCCCGCGGCTGCGGCAGGCCCTGGCGATCAATCCCAAGCTCACGATGATGGCCAACCCGTGGAGCGCTCCGGGGTGGATGAAGACCAGCGACTCGATGATCACCGGTTCGCTCAAGCCCGAGTTCTACGACGCCTACGCCCGGTACTTCGTGAAGTTTCTCAAGGGCTACCGCGCCGCCGGACTGCCAACCGACTTCATCTCGGTGCAGAACGAGCCGTTGTACGAGCCCGGGGACTACCCGGGAATGTCCGTGCCGGCCAGCGCTTCAGCCGCGTTCATCGGCAGCAACCTCGGACCGGCTGTCGCCAAGAGCGGGATGAACACCCAGATCCTCGCTTATGACCACAACTGGGATGTCCCCGCCTACCCGGAGGAGATCTACCACGACGCGGCCGCGGCCCGCTATGTGCCCGGGACGGCCTGGCACTGCTATGGAGGCGATGTGACGGCGCAAACCGTCTCCCACAACGACTATCCGCATGCGCAAGCCTTCCTGACCGAATGCTCCGGCGGAACATGGCAGGGCGGCACGGCCGCGGCGTTCGAGCAGTCGATGGCCCTGGCGATCGGGGTGCCGCGCAACTGGGGCCAATCGGTGGTCTTGTGGAATCTCGCCCTCGACCAGCGCAACGGGCCCACCAATGGCGGCTGCCAGACCTGCCGTGGCGTGGTAACCGTGAACGATGACGGGACCGTCACCAAGGAGGTCGAGTACTACGCCCTAGGCCACGCCAGCAAGTTCCTGCGTCCGGGCGCCGTCCGGATCGCCTCCTCCGTGCCCGCCGATGCTCCGGTATCGAACGTGGCCTACCAGAATCGCGACGGGTCCCAGGTCCTGGTCGCCTACAACGGCACCGGAACCGAGCAGCACTTCTCCGTGCAGGTCGGGACGCGGCACGTCAGCGAGACACTGGCAGCCGGCGCCGCGGCGACTTATCGCTGGACCGATCCGGGGCGGACCGCCGCGACTGGTGCTGGGCTCGGTTGGATCGACCTCGACCTCGGTCGCGGCCCCGCCGGAACGCCCGGTGGCCGGCTCGTGCAGAGCGTCAGCGCAGGGCTGATCGGCTCGCTGAACAGTGTTCGGCTCGGCGACCGATGGCTGACGTACTCAAAGCCGTTCGGTGCGGAGCTGCGCAGCGCCGCTGTGGCTCAGGACCTGTCCCGCGCCGGCTGGACGGTAGCCGCCTCGTCGAGTGATCCGGCCAGCCCGGTGGCGAACATGACCGATGGCGATCTCAGCACACGGTGGAGCTCGGGCACCGGGCAGGGGCCTGGGTCGTGGGTCGGCATCGATCTCGGTGCGGCACAGGAGTTCAACCAGGTCGTGATGAATTCCGGCACCAGCCCGGGCGACTACGTCCGCACGTATCAGGTGGAGACGTCTCCCGACGGTGTGACCTGGACTCCGATCGCCCGCGGACAGGGCAGTACCGACGAGATGGTCATCCCGCTGCCGCCCACGACGACACGTCATCTGCGCATCGCCAGCGAGGCGTCCTCGGGCAGTTGGTGGTCGATCCACGAGCTGAACCTGCGGACCAGCACCGCCGGACCCGTCCCCGCCACCCCGCCCGGCCAGAAGTTGGTCAGGGCTTCGGGAACCCTGTCAGACGGCACGCAGGTAACGGCCGTCTACAACGCGGGTCGCAACGACGCGCAGGTCGACCTCCCGCTAAGTGGCTTCGGCTACGCCTACTGGCTGCCATCGACCGCCGCCGTCACCTTCGCGGTCCAACCGGTGAACTAGGTGCATCACCATCGCCGGGGCGCCATCCGGAATCAGCCTCGGACCGCGCGGCCGGCCGTCCGTCCCAGACCGTCTATAGGGCGACGTGACGCAGCGCACAGCTTCTGGAGTCAGCTCCCCAGCGGCTTGACCTTGCTCAGCAGATCGGCGTTGTCGCTCTTGAACTTCGTCTCCTTCTCCTGGCGGACCTTGGTTTCCACCGGATCGATCTGCTGCTTCTCGCACGCGCGGTCCTTGTTGAACAGGTCCATCTCAGTCTGTTGGAGCTGGTGCAGCGCGGCCATGTCGACCTGGGTCCCGTCGGTCGCGACCTGACCGGGCGGCACGATGCTTCCGACGATCTTCTCGAACTGCTGTGTGAGCTGTTCCTCGATCGATTCGGCGTCCTCGTACTGCTCGCCGGTGGCGTTCTTGACGCACGCGCGCCACGCCTCCTGCGCGTGGACCATGCGCTGGTCGGCGGCGATCGAGTCGTCGAGTTCGTCGAGCTTGCGCTGCAGTGTCTGGAGGAGCTGGGAGCCGCCGAAGGCCGCGTCGGTGGCCTTCTTGGTGCAGCCACCGAGTTCGGTGAAGTCGCCGGTGTCGACGGCGAAGACGAACGTCTGCTCTGGCTTGCCGCCGGAGAGCGCGCGATCGTAGGCGGCGCGGTCGGCCTCGCCCAGCCCGGAGCGGATCGTGTCGTTCGGGTCGGTCTGCGCGTTCCCGCGTCCGTACAGCGTGGTGATGCCGTAGCCGAACTGCTGCTCGTACTCCTCGTCGCTCATGTTGGCCTTCCCGGTGAGAGCGGCCTGTTGTGCGACGGGGTCCGTCGGGACGTAGTCGAAGCCTTCGGCCTTCATGCAGGCGGCGATCGAGTTCTCGACCTTCGCCGATGCGGCGGCGACGCCCTTGCGCGTGAAGCCGAGCTGATCCTCGATCGTGCCGCCGCCGGCCGCGGCTTCCGGAGTCATCGTCGACGACGCGTTCTGGTGCGATCCACCGCAGCCGGCGAGCAGCACGACGCCGGCGATCGATGCGAGCAGGAAGGGAGTGAGCTGCATGAGGTTCTCGTCCTTTCAGGTGGGTGACGTCACGTGCCGGCTCGCAGCGCGTCGACGGGCTCCATGCGTGCCGCACGAAGCGCGGGATACGTGCCCGAGATGAGCCCGATCAGGGCGCCCAGCAACGGTGCGGCGAGCGGGATCTGGGGGTCGAGCACGGGCGTCCACGTGCGCGCCGCGGAGATCCCCACCACGACCAGCACGCCGATGCTCGCGCCGACGACCCCGCCGAGCGCTCCGATCGCCGAGCTCTCGACGAGGAACTGCGCGGCGATGTGGCGGCGGGCCGCGCCGAGCGCGCGCCGGAGCCCGATCTCACCGACGCGCTCGAGGACCGAGACGAGCGTGACGTTCGCGATCCCGATCGCGCCGACGAGCAACGAGACACCGCCGAGCAGGACGAAGAGCGCGTTGAGGTCGTTGCGGATCGCGCCCTTGAGATCGCGCGGGTTCGGCGGCGCCGACACCTTCAGCTGCGCGGACTGCGTCGGGCTCAGGGCGAGCGGTGCCTGGCGTGCGATCAGCTCGACCGCGCCCACGCGGGTCTCGATCTGGGCGAGCGCCGGCGCTCGCAGCCCGTACTCCACTGCGGCCGTGCCCTCGGGCATGATCATCGCGCCGAGCAGCGACGGCTGGCGCTCGACGCCGGCCAAGATACCGACGACGAGATACAGGCGGTCGCCGAGGAAGACCGCCGGCTGCTGATCGATGCGCGTGATGTTCAGTTGCCGCGCGGCGTTCGGCCCGAGCACGACGACGCGGTCGCCGCGCGCGGAGTTGCCCGCGTCGGGGAAGCGTCCGGTGCGCAGGCGCGCCCGCACCGCTCGCCACAATCCGGGCGAGGCCGCTTTGACGGGGAGCTGGAACTGCGTGCGGTTGAGCGGGTCGTTGACCGGAACCGAGCTGGCGAGATCGCGTCCGACATTGATGTCGGAGAGGCTGCCGGCCGCCACCACGCCGTTGAGCAGCTGGAGTGAGTCCTCCACCCGGAACGGCAACACGCTCGACTTGGTCACGGCACCGCGGCGCCCGGGGGAGACGACGATGTCGGTCGACGCGATCCTGTCGAAGCGCCCGACGATCTGATTGGAGGCGGTCTTCGACAGGCCGAGCGTGGCGACCAGCGCGGCGACGCCGACGACCGTCCCGAGCACGGTCAGCGCGACCCGCGCCGGGCGTGCGACCAGCCCGGCCATCGACTCGCCGAGCAGATCGCGCAACGGCAGCCGGGGACGCGCGCTGGCCGGCTTCATGTGTGCTCCGTCAGTTGACCGTCGGTGATGCTCGTCCGGCGCGGCATCCGCTCGGCGACGTGGTCGTCGTGCGTGATCAGCAGCATCGTCATCCCGTCGTCGACGAGCTCCTCGAACAGCGCCAGCACGGTCTTGGTGTTGACCGAGTCGAGGTTGCCGGTCGGCTCGTCACACAGGAGCAGGCTCGGCGACCCGGCGAGCGCGCGGGCGATCGCGACCCGCTGCTGCTGGCCGCCCGAGAGCTTGACCGGCAGGAAGTGTGCGCGGTGCTCGATGCCGACGCGTTCGAGCGCCTCCATCGCACGTTGCCTGCGGCCCTCGCGCGGGCGGCCGAGGTAGACCTCGGAGAGCATCACGTTCTCCAGCACCGTGCGGTGCGCGAGCAGGTTGAACGTCTGAAAGACGAAGCCGATGAGCCGGCCGCGCAGCGCCGACAACTCGCTCTCGCCGAGCGTCGCCGTGTCGTTGCCGTCGATCAGATAGGTGCCCGCGGTGGGGCGGTCCAGGCAGCCGACGATGTTCAAGAGCGTCGACTTGCCCGACCCTGACGGGCCGACGATCGCGATCGCGTCACCGCGCTCGACGACGAGATCGACGCCGCGCAGGGCGTGGACCGGCGGATCGGATCCGTAGGCGCGGCTCACCTGGTCCAGTTCCACGACGGGTACGTCGACGCTCACCGGGCGCGGCTCGCGCGGCATCGCCAGCGGCCTCACGTTACGGCCCACCGGTGCCACCTGCCGCCCCGGTTCCGGGAGTCGCCGTCGCGCCGCCGGCGCTCGGCGTCGCTGCGGCGCCGCCGGTCGGCGACGGCGACGGGACCGGCGAGGCCGAACCGGAAGCCGAGCCCGCCGGTTGCTCGGTCCCGACGGTCGTGGGCGCCACGGGGGCTTGGGAATCGGTCGGCCCCTTCGACGCGATCGACGTGGTCACCGCTCCGATGACGACGCGATCGCCCGGCTTGAGCGCGCCGCGGCGGGCGGGCTCGATCTCGACGTTGCCCGAGGCGACGAGACCCGGATTGACGGCGACGAGCCGCGGCCGGCCGGCCCCGGAGTCGACCTGCACGCGCGTCCGCCCGTCGGCGCCCGCGGACAGCGCGTTCACCGGGACGGTCAGGACCTTGCCCCGCGTGCTCTTGACCGCGATCGTGAGCCGCACGGACGTCCCGACGAGGCGCGCGTCGGCGCCTTCGGGCGTGACCTCGATGGCCGTCTTCGTGGGGTCGGCGATCTGCGGGTTCGTGCCAGGCCGGTCCGCGACCCGCGTGACGCGGCCGACCAGGTCGATGCCGGTCTCCGGGTCCTCGATGTGCACGCGGAGACCGGTCCGGACCAACTTCGTGTCCTGCGGCGTGAGCCCGGCGTCGATCGCCAGCGTCGTATTGCTGACGGTCATCAGGTCGCCGCCGACCGGGCTGCCGCGCGTCGCGCTGACCTTGTCGACGCGCACCGGCGTGTTCGGGAAGAAGAGGATCTCGTCGGCTGGGACCTGGACGCCGCTGCGCGCTGCAACTCGGGCCAGGTCGGCCTTGGAGCGGCTGAGCTCGCGCGTGGCGGCCGCGACGATCTCACGCTCGACGAGCGTGCCCGACGGCTGACGCAGGATGCTCACGCGCGACTGCGCGAGCCGGTACTTGGCCTCGAGCGTCGACAGCGTCCGCCGGGCCTCACGCAGGTCCGAGCGCGCGAGGGCAAGGTCGCGGGTGGCCTTGCGGCCGTCGTCGCGTGCCTTCACGCTGGACTGGCGCAGCACCTCTTGGGCGGTCCCGAGGGCCGCGCGCGCCGAGTCGAGCTCGGCGCGCGCGCCGGGGACCTTGGCCGCCGCGATCCGCAGTGCGGAACCTGCGGCCTCGACCTCGGTGGGGGTGGCATCGGGCGGGAGCGTGTCGACGGCGCGCTGGGCCTCGGCCTGCGCGGTGATGGCATCGTCGAGCGCGTTCTGCTTCGTCGTCACGTCGACGCCCGCGGCGGCGACGTCGCGGCGCGCGGTGCCGTCGCCCTCGGCCTCGAGTCGCTTCGCGATCGACACGAGGTCGCGGGACTCGGCGATGCGCGTGCGTGCGGCGTCGATCGCCGAGCGTGCCGGCGGGAGGAGCTCGGCCACGGCGGAGGCGTCGAGCCGGGCCTGGTTGATCTCGGCCGGGGTCGTTCCGCGCTGCGCGGTGCGCAGGGCCAGCCGTTGCTGCAGCAGGTGGTCGGTCGCCGAGCCGACGGCCACGGCCGCGGCGTTGAGCTTCTCGATCTGGGTGTCGGTGAGCCCGAATGGCGCCTGGTTGGCGGCGCGGTACATCCGCGCCACCGCCGCCGCCGTCGCGCCGTCGTAGACGCTGTCCTGGGCACCGGGGTTGTACCCGAAGCGGCGCAGCGCGCCTTCCAGCTGGGCGACGTCCTTCCCGCTGTCGCCCGGACCGAGATCCCGGTGCATCGGCGCGTCGCCCTTGAGGATGAACACGGGCCGGCCGGACACCGTCATCACGATCGAACGCTCGCGCAGGACCTTGTCGGGCTTGGCGATCTCCGAGATCAGCTGCGTGTTCGTCTTCAGCGCCGATGTCGGGAGGCCGATCACCTGCGGCTCGCCGTAGCGCCCCGTCCCGCGGACGATGACCTCGCTCGACAGCGAGCGTCGCTCCACCTGCGCGGTGATCAGCGACGGCGTCGGCGGCGCGGTGTCGGCCGCGACCTGGGCCGGCGACTTGATCTGCTGCGCGGCGACCCAGCCACCGCCGGCCAAGAACACGACGGCCGTCAGCGCCAGGATCACGACGTGGATGTTCCTCCGGGACTTCATCAAGCTGCTTCCTTGGCTGGCGACTGTGCGCCCGCAGAATGAAAGAAAAATGAGGTCAATTGGCCCGTGATTCCGGTCACGGGCGAAGCGCCGAGCAGCCCGAGCGGCCCGCTGAGAGCGGGCCGCCGTGGCCGCCGGATCAGACCCCGTTGAGCGTTCCGACCTGGATGGCCGTGATGCTTCGCGGCGTGTAGGTGCCCGCCACCGCGTCGGCCAAGTTGCACTTGAGATCGACCGTGCCGGGCGCCCCCAGCGTCAGCACGCCGTGCAGCGAGATGGCGGCATCGATCGTCGCCGTGGCGTCGATCCCCAGCGCCCCGCCCATGTTGTCGATCGTCGTCGCACCCGCGGTGAGCGAGCAGGCGACGCTCGTGTCCAGACCCGTGTCGTGCGCGCTGACCCTGCCGTCGACGACGTACTTTCCGGCCTGCAGGTTCAGCGACTGCACGGTGATGCTCGCCGTCGAGCCGGGGAACGCGACCGGCGCCGTCGTGACGGCCGAGAACCCGGCCGCGCCGTTCGGGCCGCGGCACAGCGGGTCGCTCGACACGCACGGATCGCCCTTGGGGCCCGCGTCTCCCTTGGCGCCGGCGGGCCCGGTGGCGCCGGCGGGCCCGGCGGCGCCCGCGGGACCGGCAGGACCTTGCGCGCCGTCTTTGCCGGGCTTGATCACACCGGCCTTGAAGTCGGTGGCCAGCAGCGTCCCGTCCTTGACCTTGGCCGTCGTGACGGCGTTGTTCTTGAGTTGGGCCGTGCCGACGCTGTTGGGCGCCAGCTTCGCGGCCCCGTAGCTCGTTCCGCCCAGCGCCACCACCAGCGCGAGCGTCGAGGTGACATTGGCATAGCGCCCGCTACCGAATGGCATGAGCTGTCCTCACCTTCCTTCGTGACACGCGCTCGCAGTCGCGGGCGACGGTGTCGTGGACATCGATCAGGGCGCGGTCGCGCGCGCCGGCACCGCAGCTCACCCGGTCGCGGCCGAGGCGGCCGCGGCGCGAGTGGTCGCGCGCATCGATCACGTCGTTTCCGGCGCCGCCGGAGAAGCGGTCGCTCCCGCGTACGTCGATGAGCCGGTCCGCGCCGGAGCCGCCGCTGAGCAGATCGTCGCCGGCGCCGCCGTCGAGCCGGTCGGCGCCCCGCTCGCCGTACAGGCAGTCGCGGCCGCCCAGCCCGCGCAGGACGTCCGGTCCGCCGCCGCCGAGCAGGATGTCGGAGCGTGGGCCGCCGCGGCGCCGGTCGCCGGCGTCGGTCAGCACCACCAGGGTGCCGTCGACCGGGCAACTCGCGGGGGCGACGGGGAACCGTCCGGGCAAGGTCACCGGGGCGGGCGCGCGGGGCGCCGGCGGGGCCACCGGCACGAGCGTGCCGAGCACGTCGCGCACGAAGACGTCGGTGAGCACGTCGGCGTCCTCGGGATGGAGGTTGGCGGCCGCCGAGGCGTACGACGCGAAGCGCGCGTCCGCGGAGATCGACGGCGAGTCCGAGGCGCCGTCGCCCTTCGTCCCGAGCACGCCGCTAGCGCGGCTGAGCAGCCTCGTCCTGCCGGTCACGCTGTCGCGCGAGTACACGTCAGCGAGCGCGTCCGCGTCGGCGGGGTCGAGGGCGCTGAGCGAAGCGAACGCGACGAACCGGCCGGTCTGCGAGAGCGCGGGGGCGGTGGAGTCAGCATCGCCCTTGCCGCCCGTTGGCCCGTCGCTCAGGCTGGCGATCGCCGTCGTGTGACGCGCGAGGTCGCGGACGAAGACGTCGGACACGTTGTCGAGGTCGGCCGGGTCGAGGTTCGCGGCCGCCGAACTGAAGGCCACGAGGTGTCCGTCGCCGGAGAACGCGGGGGAGTCGGACGCGGCGTTGCCCTTCTCTCCGTCCGCGCCGTCGCTGCGGCTCACAAGCGTCAGGGCGCCTGTTGCGAGGCCGCGCATGAAGACGTCCGAGAGCGGGTCCGTGTCCTCGGGGACGAGGCCGGTCACGGTGGAGCTGAACGCGACCGTGGCGCCGTCGGCGGAGATCGCGGGCTGGGTCGACGCTCCCGTCCGCGGGTCGGTGCCCGGGCCGCTCACGAGCACCGTCGTCCCGGCCGTCAGGTCGCGGGCGAAGACGTCCGTCAGCTCGTCGGTGTCACCCGAGGCGAGGTTCGTGGCATCGGACTCGAACGCGACGACATGACCGTCGGCAGAGATGGCCGGTGCGGCTGCATCGGCGTTGGCGGTCGCTCCGTCGCTCGCGCGGCTGACGAGCGTCGTCGTGTGCTCGCGCAGGTCGCGCAAGAACACGCCGGGCACGGCCGCGTCCGTCTTGGCCGGGTCGAGGTTCGCCGCCTCCGAGACGAACGCCACGTAGCGCCCGTCGGCGGAGATCGCCGGCGCGTCGGACGCGCCGTCGCCCTTCGCTCCGTCCGGCCCGACGGCGCGGCTGACGAGTGTGGTGACACCGGCCTGGAGGTCGCGGACATAGACATCGGGAACCGCCGCGTCGGTGTCGGCCGGATCGAGGTTCGTCGCGGTCGTCGCGAACACGACGAACCGGCCGTCGGCGGAGAGCCTGGGCTCGAACGAGTCCCCGTCGCCTTTCACCCCGGTCGCGCCGCCGGCGCGGCTCGCCAGCAGCAGGTCACCGACCGCGGCCGCTGCGCTCCCGGCCGGCAGGAGCACCACTCCGGTCAGCAGCGCAGAAAGCCAGATCAGGGCTTTGAAGGCGCTCTCCATATGAAGAGAAGAGAGGCGCTAAATGAAATCCAAGTGAAGCTCGAAGCGTCTCATTTTTGTTTAATCCAGCGGCCGAAAGCTCACGGCATGAAGCGTGTTCGCATGCTCGCCGGCGCGCTGTGCGCGGGCCTGCTCGCGGGCTGTGGCGGCGCCGGTGAGCGCCACGATTCGCCGCCGGTGCGGGCCCACGACTTCGGTGCGCGCACGGCGACCGGCACGAACCAGTGGTTCCCGCTGAAGCCCGGCTATCAGTCCGTCCGGCTGGGTGCGGTGAACCGCGGCAGCCGGCGTCTCCCACACCGTCGCGTCTACACGGTCACCGACGTCTCGAAGGTGATCAGCGGCGTGCACACGGTGATCGCGCTGGACCAGGACTTCGACGGCGGTCAGATCGGCGAGCAGGCGCTCGACTACCTGGCCGAGGACGAGCGCGGAAACGTGTGGTATCTCGGCTCCTACACCGAGGCCTACGAAGGCGGCCGGTTCGTCAACGCGAATGACGGCTGGCTCGACGGCGTCAAGGGCGGCAAGGGCGGCATCTACATGCCCGCCGAGCCGAAGGTCGGCATGCCGCCGTACGCCCAGGAGCACGCCCCCGGCGACGACCCGACGATCGCCAAGGTCGTCAAGTCCGGCGTCCGGACCTGCGTTCCGTTCAAGTGCTACAGCAACGTGCTCGTCATCGAAGAGGGTGGGTCGGAGAACAAGTACTTCGCTCCGGGCGTCGGCGGGATCCTGACCGAGCCGAAGTCCAAGGGCGGCGAGGAGGAGACGGAGAAGCTCATCAACCTCACCCAGCTCAGCCCTCGCGGCCTCGCTGAGCTCAGCGCGGAGGCGCTGAAGCTCGATCGCCACGCCGCCTCGACCGTGCCGGACGTCTTCGGGACCTCCCAGCCCGCGGCACGACTGCGCTGACCGCGCATGTCGGCGCTCGTGCGGGTCGACGCGGTGAGCAAGGCCTACCGCTCCGGCGGCACCGAGACGCGCGTGCTGCGCGCCGCCTCGCTCACGCTCGTGCGCGGCGAGACGACGAGCCTCGTCGGCGCTTCAGGCAGTGGGAAGTCGACGCTGATCGCGCTGATCGCGGGGCTGATGCGCCCGGAAGCGGGGACGATCAGCTTCGACGGCCAGGCGCTCACGGACCTCGACGAGATGGGGCTGGCGCGGTTGCGGGCGCGGCGGATCGGCGTCGTCCTGCAGAAGGACAATCTGATCGGCTTCCTGACGGCGGCGGAGAACGTCGAGCTCGCGATCGAGTTTGGTGGCGGCGATCGCCGTGCCGAGCGCGCACGGGCCCTGCTCGCCAGGGTCGGGCTCGCCGATCGGGCCGACCAGCTTCCGCGGCGCCTGTCCGGCGGGGAGGCGCAGCGGGTCGCGATCGCGGTGGCGCTGGCCAACGACCCGGACCTGCTGCTGGCCGACGAGGTGACGGGCCAGCTGGACTCCGATACCGCCGGCGACGTCATGCGGCGCATCTTCGACGCCTGTCGCGAGCGCGGGCTGACGGTCCTGTTCGTCACGCACAACCGCGAGCTCGCCGGCGGCGCGCACCACCGGCTGCAGCTCGTCGACGGCGAGGTGCGCGCGGCGTGATCCGGCCCGCCGCGATCGACCTGCAGGCGGTGACGAAGCACTACGCCACGCCGGCGGGCTCCGTCCGCGCCGTCGACGGCGTGACGCTGGCCGTCGAGGCGGGCACGAGCATCGCGATCACCGGGTTCAGCGGGAGCGGCAAGTCGACGCTGCTCGGCCTGATCGCCGGGCTTGAGACACCGACCTCCGGGCGCGTGACGATCGGCGGCGAGGAGCTCTCGCGCCTCTCCGAGCGTGCGCGGGCGCGGCTGCGCCGCCGCCGGCTCGGGCTCGTGTTCCAGTCCGACAACCTGCAGCCGTACCTGAGCGCGCAGGAGAACGTCGGACTGCAGCTCGCGCTCTGTGGCACCGGTGACGGGTACGAGCGCTGCCTGGAGCTGCTCGTCGAGCTCGGACTCGGCAACGAGGCCGGCAAGCTCCCCGACCAGCTCTCCGGCGGCCAGCGCCAGCGCGTGGCGATCGCCCGCGCCTTGATCAACCGCCCCGCCGTGATCGTCGCCGACGAGCCCACCGGCTCGTTGGACGCGGACAACTCCGCCGCGGTCGTCGAGCTCCTGCTCGCGGCGAGCACCACCCTCGTCGTCGTCACGCACGATCCGGAGGTGGCCGCGCGCATGGACCGCACCGTCGCCCTGCGCGACGGACGGCTGGTCGCTGAGCAGGGGTGCGTCAGTGCGTAGGTACGTCTGGCGCGAGCTCGTGCGCAATCCGCGCCGGACGCTCGCTTCGCTCGTCGGGGTGACGCTCGGGATCGCACTGTTCTCGGCGGTGCTGTTCTTCGCCGACGGCTCGCGCGCGACCATGACCCGGCGCGCGCTCGCCCCGCTGGCGCTCGACCTGCAGCGCGTGCGCTCCGCTCCGCTCGGCGCCGGGCCGCGTTTGCGGCAGCGTGTGGTCGCATCGCCGTCGGGGCTTGCGGAGGGGGAGACCGCCACGATCGCGCTGACGGTGTCCAATCGCGACCCCGTCGCAGCCAACGAGGTCGTCGTCAACGACGAGCCGCCACCGCGGCTGACCTACGTGCACGCCTCGACGCGGCTCAACGGCCGCCCGCTGCGCGACAAGGCCGGTCAGAGCCCGCTCGCGCAGGGGCTCGCGCGCACCGGGCTCAACCTCGGAACCATCGGCCCTGGCGAGACGGTGCGCCTGACCTACCGTGCGCGCGCCGCGCGAGCCGTGCGTGCCCCTGCTGCCCTGCCGGTGCGCGGAACGATCTCGACGCGGGAGAACGTCGTCCCGACCCGAGCGAACGCCCCGTCGCCCGTCGCGTTGGAGCGGTTGCGGCGCGCGATCGCGGCGCTGCCCGGAGTGGCATCGGCGGACGCGCTGTCGTTCGCGGACCTGCCGCCGGGGTCGGTCGGCGCCGGCCGCATGAGGATTCGCGACCCGGTGCGGGTGTTCGCGTTCGGCGCGGCGTACGCGCGGCATTACCCGTCGATCCGGATCGTCGAAGGGGCGATCGCGCCCGGCGCGGCGCTGCTGAGCGCGGAGGCGGCGCGCGGGCTGGCGCTGGGGACCGGCGGGCGGTTCTCGCTGCGGCTCCCGGGTCGCCGCCTGAGGTTGTCGCTACCCGTCAGCGGCATCGCGGACCTGGCGCGCGCCAAGCCGCTCTTCTACAGCCGCAGGACGGCTCGCCTGGAGGACTTCATCTACGTACCGCATTCCGTCGTCGTGAGCCCGGAGACCTTCCGGCGCGTGATCGTCCCGGCGTTCCGTGAAGGGTCCGCGAAAATCGGCAGACAGCTCAAGAGCCTGCCGGTCTCGGAGGTCGACGTGCGCGTCGACCGGTCGCGGCTGGAGACCGACCCGGGGCGCGCGCTGGTGCGCTCGCACGCGATCGCGCAGTCCGTCGGAGCCGTGGCGCCGGGGCAGGACTACCTGATCGACAACCTGTCCAATACGCTCGCCGTGGCCAAGGCGGACAGCGCCGTGGCCACGCGGATGTTCCTGTTTCTCGGGCTGCCGGGCGTGCTGTTGGCGGCGTTTCTCGCGGCGTACGCGGGCAGCATCCTCGCGGGCGCGCAGCGTCGTGAGCACGCGAACCTGCGCATGCGCGGCGCGCATCGCGGCCACCTGCGGACGCTGCTCGTCCACCGGACGCTGGCGATCGCCGGCGTGGGGACGGCGCTGGGCGTCGCGCTCGGGGTGTTCTCCGCGGCCGCGGTCGTGGGACCGGATGCGCTGCGCGCCACGGCCGTCGGCGACCTCGCCCGCTCGGCACTGATCGCGGGAGTGATCGGCATGGCCACGACGGCGCTCGCGCTCTATGTGCCCGGCCGGCGCGCGCTGCGCCGTGAGATCAGCCAGGAACGGGCGGAGTTGGCGCCGCACGCCCGTGGACGTCCGCGAGCGCTCGCCGGCCCGGCCGTGATGGCCGCGGCCATCGTCGCGCTGCTGGCCTGGCGCGCCGCGGCGTTCGATCCACCGAGCACGTCGGTCTCGGCCGGCGAATCGGTGGTTGTGCCGTCGTACCTGCTGCTCGCGCCGCTGACCGCCTGGTTCGCCGGCATGGCCCTCGCCGTCCGGGCCTCCGTCGGGTTACTGGCGCGGTTGCGGCTGCCCGCCGCGCCGCACTTCGGCTCGCCGGTCCCCGGCACGCTCGTGCGCAGTCTGCGGCGCCGGTCGCGATCGCTCGGCACGGGGATCGCGGGCGTCGGCCTGGTCGTCGCCTTCGGGGCCGCGCTCGCGGTGTTCAGCAGCACCTACGATCGCGCCAAGGCCGCGGACGCGAGGTTCGTCGTCGGGGCGGACCTGCGCGTCGTGCCGAGCGCGTTGAGCCCGCGCTCGCATCCGCCCGCTTACGCCGCCAAGCTCCGGGTTCCCGGGGTCGAGGAGGTGACCGCGGTCGTCTCAAGGCTCGACAACGCCGTGCTGATCGGCCCGAACGACCAGGATCGCGCCACGCTGACGGCGATCGAGCCGTCTCGCTTCGCGCGCGTGACGGGCGCGGCGGTGGCGCCGCTGGAGGGGCGAGGACGGGCTGCGCTCGTCAATGTCGACGCGGCCGACGCGCTGGCGATCGATCCGGGCGAGGACGTCAAGGTGCTCCTGGCACGCGGGACGAAGCGCCAGACGCTCGAGACGTTTCGCGTGGCCGGCCTGTTCGAGCGACTCCCCGGCTTCCCGAGGGGCACCGACGCGGTCATCAATCTCCGCGACTACGCGGCGGCGACACACTTGAGCGAGGTCGACAGCTTTCTCGTCCGCGCCGCCGATGGCAGCGACGAGGGGCTGGCACGGACGGAGGCCGTGCTGCGATCCGGTCCTGGGAAGAAGGACCCGATCGACGTCGAGACGCGGGCCGCGGCGCTCGACAAGGATCAGTCGAGCCTGACCGCGCTCAACGTCGGAGGGCTCGTCCAGCTCGACTCGGTGTACACGCTGCTGATCTGCGCGGTCGTCGTCGCGATCTTCGTCTTCGGCCTCCTGCTCGACCGCCGTCGCGAGTACGTGGCGCTGCGCGCGCAGGGGATGCGGACCGGCGAGGTTCGCGCGCTCGTGCTCGGCGAGGCGGCCGTCGTCGTGGGCCTTGGCATGGTCGCCGGACTCCTCGTCGGCGCCGGGATGGCGGTGCTGTTGGTCGGCGTGCTGCGGCCGCTCTTCATCCTCGATCCGACGCTCGGCTTCCCGATGACGGACATCGTGACGCTGGCCGCGCTCGCAGGCGCCGCGACGCTCGCATCCGCGCTCGCGGCCACGGCGCTTCTGCGCCGCCTGAAGCCCACGGAACTGTTGCGAGAGGCCTAGTCTCGCTCTCATCCGAATCTAACTCGGCGGTGGAACGCTCGGCATCAGCAGGACAGACCACCGGTCCCGAAGGATGTCCGCCCACCACGCCCCGACAGCGCCGCTGCAAGCGATCTTCGACGCGGCGAAGCAGTTCGGTCTGACCGACGATGAAGTCTGGCAAGCGGTCAACGAATGCTTCCGCGACGCTGAGTTCGAGTCGGCCGTGGGCGACTGCCTCGACGAGCTCGTGATCGCGCTTGCGCGACGCATCCTCGTCGCCGCCGGCCGCTGAAATCGCGCGCTCGCGCACACATGGGCACCTCATCAAAACCTCATCGATCGGCCGAACACTCGGCCCATGCGAGTCCCGATCATCGTCCTGATTGCGGTGTGTACCGGCATGTGGAGCGGACGCGCGGACGCGCAGGAACCGGCCGCGACCGTGACGGTCACGGCGACGCCCACGGCCACGACCCCGGAGCCGACGCCCACCGCAACCGCGGCGGCCACGGAGGCCGCGACCCCGGCGCAGGTGCCGGCCGAACCGGTGCCGGCCGCCCCCGCCGCCGAGGAGACGGCGGCACCCACGGCCGTGCCGGCAGCCTCCGCGGCGCCGGCGGCCACGCTCCCCAGCGCCGTCACGACGCCGCGCGCTGACCGCGCGCCCACGCCGGCGCGTCGGCCCGCGCACGCACCGAACACGGAGCGTCGCACCGGATCGGTCGAGCCGCACACGACCGCGACGCCCGGCGCGACGACGACCCCGCACACGCCGATGATCGCGCCCGCGACGCTCGGCCCGGTCGCCGTCGCGGTGCCGAACTTCTTCATCGACCGGTTCCGGATCCCGCCGTTCCTGCTGCCGATCTACCAGGCCGCGGGCACGCAGTACGGGATTCGCTGGGAGATCCTCGCCGCGATCAACGAGATCGAGACCGACTACGGGCGCAACCTCAACGTCTCCTCCGCCGGCGCCGTGGGCTGGATGCAGTTCATGCCCGCCACCTGGAAGCAGTACGGCGTGGACGCCAATCGCGACGGCGTCAAAGACCCGTTCAATCCGGTCGACGCGATCTTCGCCTCCGCGCGCTATCTGCGCGCGGCCGGCGCCGCACGCGACCTGCGCCGGGCGATCTTCGCCTACAACCACGCCGACTGGTACGTCGACTCCGTGCTGATGCGAGCGCGTGTCGTCGGCGGGCTTCCGCAAGGCCTCGTCAGCTCGCTCACCGGGCTGACGCAGGGCGTCTTCCCGGTTCGCGGCCGCACGACCTATGGCGGCCGGCGCACACGCGCGACCCGCCGTGGCATCGACGTCTACGCCGGCGCGGGGACCCCGGTGATCGCCGCGGCCGACGGCCGCGTCAGCAAGCTCGGCCAGAATTCCGTGCGCCTGCGGGACGTCTTCGGGAACACGTACACCTACGCGCACTTCGAGCCCCGACGGCTGCGCGTGGGCTCGCAAGTGATCGCGGGCACCGAGCTTGGTCGGATCGGTGGGCGGACGCCCCATTTGCGGTTCGAGATCCGGCCCGCCGGGCGTGGCGCACCGCGGATCGACCCGAAGCCGATCCTCGACGGCTGGAAGCTGCTCGAGTCGAGCGCGCGCGGAACGCTGCTCCCCCGCGACGCCGGTCCGGCCTCAATCGGCGAAGTCATCCTCATGAGCAAGGACGCACTCGCGCGACGGGTGCTCGCGGACCGGCGCATCCACATCTATGCCTGCGGCCGTCACGACATCCAGACCGGCCAGATCGACCGCCGCGTGCTCGCGACGCTCGCGTTCCTCGCGGCCTCGGGCCTGGAGCCCACGGTGTCGTCGCTCGTCTGCGGCCACGGGTACCTGACGTCCTCGGGCAACGTGTCCGAGCACGTGTCGGGCAACGCGGTCGACATCGCCGCAATCAACGGCATCCCGGTCCTCGGACACCAGGGCGACGGGTCGGTCACCGATGTCACCGTGCGACGGCTGCTCACTCTCCAAGGGGTGCTGAAACCACATCAAATCATCTCACTGATGACAGTCGACGGCACCGACAACACGTTCGCGATGGCCGATCACGACGATCACATCCACGTGGGCTTCCGCCCCGGCGCTCAGCGCGGACCTGCCGAGTTCCCGACCGCACTTGAGCCTGAGCAATGGACCAAACTCCTGAGGCGACTCAGTGCGATGGACAATCCGACGGTTGCCGCCACGCCTTCGAAGTACGCGCTCGAAGTGAACGCGCGCGACGGCCACTGATCGATCAGTCGCTGTGACATCACCCACGGTGGGATCCGGACCGTGAAGTGCGTCACGATTAACCGTAATAGCGCGCGGCCGTCGCCGCGGTGGCGCGGATCCGGCCGCCGCACACCGTCGCGCCGCACGCGGCGAAGATGAAAATTGGGTTAAACGGTTTTCGGTCATTTGGCGACTTGACACCGTCGAACCATTCCTATCTACTCGCCGTAGCCCTGAGAGCTTAATGAGTACCGCCGGAGCTTCATTTAGAACGCCCCTCTCAGGCTCGGTGCGCGCAATCTGAGCTGCGCGCACCCCCCAGGTAGTGCAAGCCATTCGTACCCAGATCGCCCACCTCTTGGAGGGCCATAGCTCATGCGTTGGATTATTGGAATTAGTCTGCGATTCCGGCTGCTCGTTCTTGTCGTCGCTGCGGGCGTGTTGGCCTTCGGTGTCACACGGCTGCACGACGCGCCCGTCGACGTGCTCGGAGAATTCACGCCGCCGTACGTCGAGATCCAGACCGAGGCCCTCGGCCTCTCGGCCAACGAGGTCGAGCAGCTGATCACCGTCCCGCTCGAGGCCGATCTGCTCAACGGCGTCGCGGGCGTCGACACGATCCGGTCGGAGTCGGTTCCAGGCCTGTCCTCGATCGTGATGGTGTTCCGGCCTGGCACGGACATCTACAAGGGACGGGCCCTGGTACAGGAACGCCTGACGCAGGCGCACGCGCTCCCGAACGTCTCCAAGCCGCCGCTGATGCTGCAACCGAAGTCGTCCTCGAGCCGCGTGCTCATGATCGGGCTCTCCAACGGCGCCAAGAACCTTTCGCCGATCGAGCAGGGCATCCTCGCCCGCTGGACGATCCGGCCGCGCCTGCTCGGCGTCCCCGGTGTCGCGAACGTCGCGATCTGGGGCCAGCGCGAGCAGCAGTTGCAGGTCCAGGTCGATCCGCGCCGACTGCGCTCCAAGCACGTCACGCTCGACCAGATCATCGCGACGACGGGCAACGCCCAGCTCGTCTCGCCGCTGACGTTCCTCGAGGCGTCGACCCCCGGGACCGGTGGCTTCATCGAGACCCCCAACCAGCGCCTGCAGGTCCGCCACGTGTTCGACCGATTGTCGACGCCGGCCGCACTCGCGAGCGTGCCGTTGGAGGATTCACGGCCCAACCTGAGCCTGGGCGACGTCGCCACGATCTCCGAGGACCACCAGCCGCTGATCGGCGACGCCGTCGTGGCCGACGGCAGCGGCCTCATGCTGGTCGTCGAGAAGCTCCCCGGCGCCAACACCCTCGCGGTCACCAGGGCCGTCGAGGACGCCCTGGAGGAACTGCGCCCCGGCCTCGCCGGAATGAAGACCGACACGAACGTCTTCCGCCCCGCGAGCGTCGTCTCCGACGCGATCTCCAACCTGACGCTCGCGATCATCATCGGTGCCGGGCTCCTGGTGCTCGTGCTCGCCGCGCTGGTCATGCGCTGGCGCACCGTGCTGACGAGCCTCGTGGCGCTGTCACTGTCGCTGGTCACGGCCGCGCTGGTGATCGAGCTGCTGGGCGAGACCTTCAACGCGATCTCGTTCGCCGGCCTGGCCGCGGCACTGGCGATTGTCATCGGCGACGCCGTGATGGGCGCCGAGAGCATCGCGCGGCGCCTGCGCGCCGGATACCCCGACGGGGAGCGGCCCTCGATCCGCTCGCAGGTGCTGCAGGCGACGACGGCGCTTCGCCGCCCGCTGGTCTACGCACTGCTGATCGCCCTGATCGCGGTGCTGCCGCTCGTCGTCATGCAGGGCCGACCGGGCGCGTTCTTCTCACCCATCGCCGTCGCCTACGTCGCGGCCGTGCTCGCTTCGACGCTGGTCGCTCTGACGGTGACGCCGGCGCTCAGCACCGTGCTGGCGGGACGGGCTCCGCGCGGCGGTCGCGAACCGGCCGTCCTGCGCCGCCTCGCCGCGCTGCACTCCGCCGCGCTCGCGCGGGTCGTCGGACGCCCGCGGGCGATGCTGGCGGCCGTCGGCGGGTGCGCGGTCGCCGCGCTCGCGGCGCTCGCACTGCTCGACCCGTCGGTCGTGCCGTCCTTCAAGGATCGCGACCTGCTCGTGCAACTCGACGCGAAGCCGGGCACGGCGCAGCCGGTGATGACCCAGCTCGCGACGGACGCGACCAGCAAGCTCGAGGCGATCGACGGCGTGCGCGACGTCGGCGCGCACCTCGGCCGCGCCGTCACCGGCGACCAGGTCGTCGACGTGAACTCCAGCGAGCTCTGGGTCAACCTCGACCGCGACGCCGACTACGACAAGACCATCGCCCAGGTGCGGCGCACGGTCGCCGGGCTCCGCGCTGTGAAGGGCAGCGTGATTCCGTACACGGAGCAGAAGATCCGCGACGTCGGCACGCTCATCAGTGGCGGGCAGGCCGGCGAGCCGGGCGCCCTGAACGAGCTGACCGGCACCCGCAAGCCGCTCGTGGTGCGCGTGTTCGGCGAGGATCTCGAGACGCTGCGGGCGACCGCCGAGAAGGTGCGCGGCGTCGTGGCCGGCGTCGACGGCGTCGCCGACCCGAAGGTCGAGCTGGCACCGACCGAGCCGACGATCGAGATCGAGACCAAGCTCGACGCCGCCCGTGCCCGCGGGATCAAGCCTGGCGACGTCCGCCGGGCGGAGGCCGCGCTGCTGCAGGGCATTCAGGTGGGAAGCATCTTCGGCAAGCAGAAGGTCTTCGACGTCGTGGTGCAGGGTGTGCCGTCCACGCGCACGAGTGTCGAGAGCGTTCGTGATCTACTGATCGACGGGCCACGGGGCACGTTCGTCCGGCTCGGCGACGTGGCCACGGTCAGCGTCAAGCAGGCGCCGGCCGCGATCGAGCGCGACGCCGTGTCGCGCCGGATCGACGTTGTCGCCGACGTCCGCGGCCGCAGCGAGTCGGCGGTACAGGCGGAGGTCGAGGCGCGTCTGGCGGCGATGCAGTTCCCGCTGCAGTATCACGCCGAGGTCCTGAAGGACTCGACGAGCAGCGAGATCCGCACGCCGGCGATCGTTGCGACCGCGATCGCCGTGCTGATCGCGATGTTCCTGATCCTGCAGGCCGCACTGCGCAGCTGGCGCGTCGCGGCACTGACGTTCCTGACGTTGCCGGCCGCGCTCGCCGGCGGCGTGCTCGTGGCAATCGTCGACGGGGCGACGCTGTCGCTCGGTGCGGCGCTCGGGCTGCTGGGCACGCTCGCGATCGCCGTGCGCGGCGCGCTGCTGATCGTGAGCCGCTTCCAGGAGCTCGAAGACGAAGCGGCATGCGAACCCGGCCCGGATCTCGTCCGGCGCGGAGCCCGCGAGCAGTTCGGTGCGCTCGTGGCGGCGGCGCTGGCCACCGCGGCGTTCCTGGTGCCGTTCGTGGTGCTCGGCTCGCCGGTCGGCCTGGAGATCGTCCACCCGATGGCCACCGTCCTTCTCGGCGGCCTGCTCACCGCGACGCTCATGACCCTGTTCGCGCTCCCGACGCTCTACGCCCGCTTCGCGGCCGGGACCGGACGCGATCCGGCCGACGGCCTGCTCCACCGGTGGGCCGGCGCCGAACCCGCGCCGGCGCCCACCCCGACGGCGGTGCGGGTGACGGCGACCGCGGAGGGGAGCTGACCATGTCGCGCTCGAGCCGATCGCTCCTCCTCGCGTTGACGCTGGGATCGCTGTCGATGCCACTCGCGGCCTGCACCCAGGTCGAGGAGTTCGAGAGCACGTACTCCTCGACCACCGTCGAGCCCATCAAGGGGCGTGACGACGACGTCCAGCGTGTGACCTTCACCGCCGAGGCGGCGCGCCGCGCGGACCTCAAGACCGCCACCGTGCGCCCGGACGGGCGACGTACGTCGATCCCGTACGACGCGCTGATCTACGACGAGGAAGGGGCCACGTTCACGTACGTGAGCCCGGAGCCGCTCGTGTTCGTGCGCGAGCCGATCGACGTCCTGCGCATCGGCGGCTCCCGCGTCGTCCTGCGCGACGGGCCACCGGCCGGCACGACGGTCGTCACGACCGGCGCGCCCGAGGTGTACAGCGCCGAGTTCGGAGTCGAAGAATGACCTCTTCCGGTGTGATGCGATGGATCGTCGCCGCGAGCCTGCGGTTCCGCTGGCTCGTCCTGTTCGCCGCGATCGCGCTGCTGATCGCGGGCGCCGCGCAGATCCGCAGCGCCCAGGTGGACGTGTTCCCCGAGTTCGCCCCGCCGCGCGTCGAGATCCAGACACTGGCGACCGGCAACTCGTCCTCGCAGGTCGAAGAGCTGATCACGATCCCGCTCGAGGAGCAGCTCAACGGCATCGAGGGACTCGCCGAGCTGCGCTCGAAGTCGATCGCCGACCTCTCCGCGATCGAGCTGATCTTCAAGCGCGGCACCAACGAGGTCCGCGCCCGCCAGCTCGTGCAGGAGCGGATCGCCGCCGTCACGCCTTCGCTGCCCACCTTCGCGGCGCCGCCCTTCATGATGCCGGCCGTCTCGGCGGCCAGCCGCGTGATGAAGATCGGGCTGACCTCCGACACGGTCTCGCCGATCGAGCTCTCGACGATCGCCTACTGGAAGATCCGTCAGCGCCTGCTGCGCGTGCCCGGCGTCGCGAACGTCGCGATCTGGGGCGAGCGCCTGCAACAGGAGCACATCCAGGTCGATCCGAAGAAGCTCGCTCGCAACGGCGTCACGCTCGATGAAGTCATGAACGCCACCAGTGATTCGCTGGACTCCGGGCTGTTGCGCTTCTCCGACGGCGCGTTCATCGGCAAGGGCGGCTTCGTCGAGACGGGCGGCGTGCGGCTGAACGTGCGCAACAAGATCGGCATCGACACGCCCGCCGACCTCGGCACGATCGTCATCGAGCGCCGCGACGGCAAGCGCCTGCGCGTCTCCGACGTCGCGACCCTCAAGGAGGACCACCAGCCGCTCGGCGGTGACGCGGTCGTCAACAGCGGGCCCGGGCTGCTGCTGGTCGTCCAGAAGTATCCGGGCGCCAACACGCTGGAGCTCACCAAGGGCCTCGAGGACGCGATGGACGCGATGCGCCCCGGTCTGCCGGACGTGAAGATCGACACGACGATCTTCCGGCCCGCGACGTTCATCGAGACCGCGATCCACAACCTGACGACGACGCTGCTGCTCGGCTGTCTGCTCGTCGTCGCGATCCTCGCCGCGTTCCTCTTCGAGTGGCGCACGGCGATGATCAGCCTGATCGCGATCCCGCTGTCACTGGTCGCGGCGATCGTCTTCCTGGACCTCTACGGAACCACGATCAACGTCATGCTGTTGGCGGGGCTGGTGGTTGCCGTCGGCGTGGTCGTCGACGACGCGATCATCGACGTGGAGAACGTCACGCGCCGGCTGCGCGAGCACCGCGCGAAGGGCGGTGAGGGCTCGGTCGCGCAGGTGATTCTGAAGGCGTCGCTGGAAGTGCGGAGCTCGATCACCTACGCGACGCTGATCATCCTCGTCGCCGTCGTCCCGGTGCTCCTGCTCAGCGGGCTGTCGGGCTCGTTCTTCCGGCCGCTGATCCTCGCGTACGGCTTGGCGGTGCTGGTCTCGATGCTCGTCGCGCTGACGATCACTCCGGCGCTGTGTTTCATCCTGCTGCGCAACGCGCCGCTCAAGCGCCAGTCGCCGCTGCTGGGCGGGCTCAAGCGCGCGTACGGCGCGATCCTGTCGCGCGTCATCCGGACGCCGCGCCCGGCACTCGTCGGCACGGCGATCCTGCTGCTCGCCGGCGTGCTCGTCGCGCCGACGCTCGGCTCGTCGCTGTTCCCCTCGTTCAAGGAACGCGACTTCCTCCTGCACTGGATCAACAAGCCCAGCACCTCCCAGCCGGAGCAGGCCCGGATCGTGGCCCGAGGCTGCAACGACCTGCGCAAGGTGCCGGGCGTGCGCAACTGCGGCTCGCACATCGGGCAGGCGTTCCTGGCCGAGGAGACCGAAGGGGTCAACTTCGGCGAGAACTGGATCAGCATCAAGCCCGACGCCGACTACGACAAGACGATCGCGGCCGTCCAGAAGACCGCCGACAGCTATCCGGGCATCTACCGCAACGTCCAGACCTACTTGCGCGAGCGCATCAGCGAGTCGCTGACCGGGACGAGCAACGCCGTGGTCGTGCGTATCTTCGGCCCGGACCTCGACGTGATCGGCGAGAAGGCCAAGGAGGTCGCCAAGTCGATCTCCACGATCCCCGGCGTCGTCGACGCCCACTCCGAGTTGCACGAGAACGTGCCGCACATCCAGGTCGAGGTCAAGCTGCCGCAGGCCCACCGCTACGGGCTCAAGCCCGGTGACATCAGGCGCCAGTCGGCGACGCTGCTCGCGTCGGAGGAGGTCGGTGACATCTTCCGCGGCGGCCGCGCCTACGACGTGCACGTCTGGAGCATCCCGTCGGCGCGCCGCAGCGTGGACGACGTCCGCAGGCTGCCGCTCGACATCCCGGGCGGCGGGCACGTGCGCCTCGCCGATGTCGCCACGATCAAGGTCGCCCCGACGCCGAACACGATCGAGCGCGAATCCGAGTCGCGGCTGATCCAGGTCGGGGCGAACGTCTCCGGGCGCGACCTCAGCTCGGTGGTGAGCGACATCCAGGCGCGCGTCGCCAAGGTGTCGTTCCCGCAGGGCTACCACGCGGAGGTCGGGGGCGAGTCGACCGAGCTCGCGGCCGCTCAGTCGAACCTCGGTCTGTTCGGCCTCGCCGCGGTGCTCGTGATCTTCCTGCTGCTGCAGGCCGTGTTCTCGAGCGCGCGGCTGGCCGTGCTGACGTTCCTCACGCTGCCCATGGCACTCGTGGGCGGGGTGCTGGCCGCGAAGCTGTCCGGCGACGAGCTCTCGCTCGGCTCGCTGGTCGGGTTCCTCACGGTGTTCGGGATCTGCGCCCGCAACAGCATCCTGATGCTCAGCCACTTCCAGCACCTCGAGCGCGAGGAGGGCGAGGCCTTCGGTCCCGAGCTCGTGATGCGCGGTGCGACCGAGCGGCTCGCGCCGATCCTCATGACGGCTTCGGCGACCGGTCTCGCGCTCGTCCCGCTCGTGCTCGCCGGCCCGATCTCGGGCCACGAGATCGAGTATCCGATGGCGGTCGTGATCCTCGGCGGACTCGTGACCTCGACGCTGCTGAACCTGTTCGTGATGCCGTCGCTGTACCTGCGCTTCGCGCCCCGCAAGCGGCGGGAGCGGGTGGCGTCCGAGATCCCGATGGCCGGCGACAAGACCGTCCCGGCCTCGGTCTAGGAAGGCGGGACGCTGATGTCACCTCGATCGGTCGCCGCGTTGCTCCTGGCGGGTCTTGCTCTCGGCGCGTGCGGTGTCGAAGGAGCGAAGCTGGCGGGCACCGAGGCCGATCCGGACAACCGGACGGTGACGGAGAAGGACTTCGATCCGAAGGGCAACTTCTCCGCGCCGACCCGGGTCGACAACCGCTGGCACCCGCTCGCGCCGGGTACGCAGTTCGTGTTCGAGGGCCGCTCCAACCGCGGCCTCGGGCCGCGCCCGCACCGGGTGATCTTCACCGTCACCGGGCTCACGAAGCGGGTGGACGGCGTCGACGCGGTCGTGCTCTTCGATCGCGACATCAACCGCAACAAGCTCCTGGAGGCCGAGATCACGTTCTTCGCGCAGGACGACGACGGCAACGTCTGGAACTTCGGCGAGTACCCGGAGGAGTACGCCGAGGACGGCTCGTTCGACGGGGCGCCGTCGACCTGGCTGTCCGGCCGCCTCGGCGCCCAGGCGGGCGTCCTGATGCGCGGCGATCCCCAGCCCGGGACCCCGCCGTACATGCAGGGCAGCGCGCCGAAGATCGGCTTCGGCGACACGGCGCGGGTCGTGCACTACGAGCCGAGGCACTGCGTGCCAGTCGGTTGCTTCGAGAACGTACTCGTGGTGGACGAGAACAACCCGCTCGATCCAGGCGACGGCCACCAGTTCAAGTACTACGCCGACGGAGTCGGGAACATCAGCGTGGCCCCGGGCAAAGGCGGCAAGGAGCGCGAGATCTTGGAGCTCGTCAAGGTTCAGACGTTGCGCCCGAAGACGCTCGCGAAGCTCGACCGGTGGGCGCTGCGACTCGACCGGCGCGCGTACCGCACCGTCAAGAACGTGTGGGCCCGCTCAGCGGCGGCGAAGGCTCGAGGCTGATCCGAGCCAGGTGATGCGCGTGCGCTCGGACACGCAGGGCCGGACCGGCACGGGGCGCGAGCGCTTCAGGCGGCGCTGTGCGCCATCGAACACCAGCAGGCCGATGACGGCCAAGAGCGAGCAGACCATCAACGCGTACAGCAAGATCGGCAGCGTCATACGACATCCCCCTTCGAGAACCGGCGCAGCCGAGTTTACCCCCGCACGCAGGGCGCGAAAACCGGCCGTGCAGCGTGCCGGACGTTTCATTCTGTTTTCATTTACGGACGGAAGGGTCTGATTGCCGTGCGTGTGCTGATCGTCGAGGATGACCTCAAGATGGCGAGCCTCATCCGCCGCGGGCTCCGCGAAGAAGGACTCGCGGCCGACGTGGCGAGCAAGGGCGAGGACGCGCTCTGGATGGCCGGCTCGATCGAATACAACGCGATCGTCCTGGACGTCCTGCTCCCAGGGATCAACGGCATCGAGACGTGCAAACGGTTGCGCGCCGACGGCGTCTGGACGCCCGTGATGATGCTGACCGCGCGCGACGGCATCGAGGACCGGGTGGCGGGCCTCGACGGCGGCGCGGACGACTACCTGGTCAAGCCCTTCTCATTCGCGGAGCTCCTCGCGCGCCTGCGCGCACTGTCGCGCCGCCAGGTGGTCCAGCGCCCGTCCGTGCTCAGCGTCGGCAGCCTGCGGCTGGACCCGGCGACCCGCCAGACATGGCGTGACGACACCGAGATCGTCCTCTCCGCCAAGGAGTTCGCGATCTTGGAGATGTTCATGCGCCGGCCGGGGGAGGTGCTGTCGCGCTTCCAGCTGCTCGAGCAGGTGTGGGACTACGACTACGAGAATCGCTCGAACATCGTCGACGTCTACGTGCGCTATCTGCGCGAGAAGATCGATCGGCCGTTCGGCGAGAGGTCGATCGAGACGGTGCGCGGCGCCGGCTACCGGATGCGAATACCGGCCAGGGTGAGCGAACCCTCCTGATCCGCCGGCTCCCGATCCGCGTGAAGGTCACCCTCGCGTTCTCAGGCGTGATGGCCGTCGTGCTCGCGTTCGTCGGGATCGTCCTGTACCTGCGTTTCGAGTCCGAGCTGGATGAGACGCTCAACCAGGGCCTGCGCTCGCGCGCGGGCGACGTGAGCGCGCTGATCCAGCGCAGCGGCAGCGCGCTCGACGCGCCGGGCGGCAGCGTCCTCGTCGAGCGGGGCGAGAGCTTCGCCCAGATCCTGCTGGCCTCCGACGGGGCGGTCGTCGACGGCAGCCCGAAGCTCAAAGCCGAGTCGCTGCTGACGCCCGCGCTGCTCGCCCGCGGCGCGCGCGAGACGTTCATCTTCACGCGGCCCAACCCGTTCGAGCTGGGCGAGCCCGCGCGCTTGCTGGTGACCCCGGTCACGGCGCGCGGGCGCGAGCTCGTCGTCGTGGTCGGAGCCGGCGCCGACGACCGCAATTCGCAGTTGCACAGCCTCGGGCTCCTGCTGGCGGTCAGCTGGCCGGTCGCGCTCCTGCTCGCGTCGCTCGCCGGCTACGGGGTCGCCTCGGCGGCGTTGCGGCCGGTCGAGGCGATGCGCCGCAAGGCCGACGAGATCACCGAGGACCACCCGGGCGACCGCCTGCCCGTCGGCGATGCGGACGACGAGATCGCACGGCTCGGAAGGACGCTCAACGGCATGCTCGCGCGGCTCGAGCACGCCGTCGAACGCGAGCGCGCGTTCGTCTCGGACGCGAGCCACGAGTTCCGGATGCCGCTGGCGGTCCTCAAGACCGAGCTGGAACTCGCGCTGAAGGGCGACCGCCCACGCGAGATGCTGCGCGACGCGCTGCAGTCCGCCTCCGACGAGACCGACCGCCTCGCAGAGCTCGCCGACGCGCTGCTCGTGATCGCGCGTGCGGACGGCGGCAGACTCCACCTCGCCACGGCCGAGCTCGACACCGCCGACCTCCTCGACGGGGTGAGCGTGCGGTTCGGGGCGCGCGTGCGGGCGAGCGGACGAAGCCTCGTGGTCGACCAGGGCCAGAGCGCGCAGATCATCGCCGACCCGCACCGCCTCGAGCAGGCGCTCGGCAACCTCGTCGAGAACGCCCTGCGCTACGGCGACGGCGACATCCACCTCGGAGCGACAGCCGCGGGCGACACGATCGCGCTGTTCGTGCGCGACGAGGGACCGGGCTTCCCGCCCGAGTTCGTCGCGCAGGCGTTCGAGCGCTTCACCCGCGCCGATCATGCGCGCTCACGCGGGGGAGCCGGCCTCGGGCTCTCGATCGTGCAGGCGATCGCCCACGCGCACGGGGGAGAGGCGCGCGCCACCAACGACCCGGACGGCGGGGCGAGGGTGTCGATCGTCCTACCGGTGGACGACACCGATGAAGCCCGCCTGCAAGACGACGTCGAAACCGCGCGCGAGAGCGTGCACGAGCGACCGCGGGCGTAGCCGGCCATGTTCGCTTTCGCCGGTCTCGCAATAGGGGTCGCCGCAGCGGCGGCGCTGCTCGGTGCCGAAGCGAACGGCTCGGCACCGCCCGTCCAACCGCCCGCCGCGCTCGATCCCGCGAACTTCGTCCGTCAGGTAACCAACCCGTGGTTCCCCCTGCGCCCGGGGACGACGCTGCGCTACCGCGGCGAGACCGACGGCACCCCGGGCCACGACGTCTTCTCCGTCACCCACCGCACCAAGACGATCCAGGGCGTGCGCGCGACCGTCGTCCACGATCGCGTGATCCTGCATGGCAGGACAGTGGAGGACACGCTCGACTACTACGCGCAGGACAAGGACGGCAACGTGTGGTACCTCGGAGAGGACACGAAGGAGCTCGATCGCCGGGGAAACGTCAAGAGCCGCGAGGGCACCTGGCGCGCGGGCGTCGACGGCGCCGAAGCCGGGATCTTCATGCCCGCCGATCCGCGCGTCGGCCAGACTTTCCGCCAGGAGAACTACAAGGGCCACGCCGAGGACCACTTCAAGATCGTCAGCCTCCACGCGTCCGTGAAGGTGCCGGCCGTCTCCTCTCACCAAGCGATGCGCACGCGTGAATGGACGCCGCTCGAGCCGGGCGTACGCGACGCCAAATACTACGTACGTGGCAAGGGGACCGTTCTCGAGGAGACCGTCACGGGCGGCGACGAGCGATGGGAACTCGTCTCCATCTCGAACCGATGAACCCCGACGACTCGGGTCACCGACGCGCCGCCGCAGCTCGCTCCGACGAAGCCGTCACCCCTGTCTGCCCGAGAAGCAAACCTTCACTAAGCCATTCGTCGAAGGGTGCCGGCGGGTTGGCGCCTCGCGTCTAAGGTTCGCGCGATGAAGGCTGCCCGCGCGACTGTGGCGTCGGCTTGAGCCACTTCCTGAGCGCCGTGATGTCCACGGCCGTGGCTGTTTTCGTCGCCACGGTCCCGTCGCCGAGTACTTGGATCGTCGCCGTCGCCCTCCTCGTCATCGGTCTGTTGCATCTCTGCATTGCCATGCTTGCCGTGCGGGTCGAGCGGCGCACGGGCGCGGACGTTTTGCGTTTCGACAACCGGTACTTCCTCGCCCACTAGCCGCGGGTGCAGGACCAGTCGCGGGGAGCACGCCGTCACGGCACGGGCGGCTACCGTCGGTGACAGGCGATGCGCAGGCACTGGCGAGGATCGCCGTTGCCGAAGGCGAGGTTGCCGCCGCCGTCGATCACGCCGTTCACCGCCTCGATCCCGAAGGCTCGATTGCGCAGCGCGATGTTGCCGGAGACCGTGTTCGCGGGGCGGTTGACGGCGATGCCGTCGTGGCCCGAGCCGGTCACGAGGTTGTTCGCGACGAGGTTGTCCTTGACGGTGCCGTGGCCGGTGACCTCGTTGGTCTTGTCCTGAAGCACGATCCCGTCCGAGCCGGCGTCGCGCACGACGTTTCCGCGGATCACATTCCCGATCGTCGGCGGACCGCCGTCGGCCTCGAACTCGCGCAGGCGGATGCCCTGGTCGGCCGTGCCGGTGACCAGGTTCAAGGCGACCAGATTGTCGGCTCCGCCCGGGGTTTCGATCCCCGTGCCGCAGTCGTCGGGACTGCAGCCGAGCGTGCCCGTCACGACGTTGGCCACGATCTGATTGCGATCGCCGCCGAAGATGATGCCCCATCCATTGTGGTCCGCGCGATTGCCCCTGACCACGTTGTCGTTGCCATCGATCCCCACCGCGGGCTCCCGGTTGCCCGAGAGCACGTTGCCGGTCACCAGGTTGCCGTTCGAGCCCTCCTCCAGACCGATCCCGGTCTTGTTTGCGGTGAACGTGCCGCCGACAACTCGGTTGCCGCTGGCCCCGAAACCCTGAAGGCCGCTGAACGCGTTGCCGGAACCGGCCGCGTGGGTGATCACGTTGCGATCGGACGCGAGCAGGACGAACCCCGAGCTGCCGTTGTCGCTGGAGACGTCGAACTCGAGCCGGTTGCCGTCCGAGCCGTTCTGCAACTGGACGCCGCGGCCGATGCTGCGCGCGACGGTCAGGCGGACCAGGGCGTTGCCGTCGGCGGCGTCGAGCAGCACGCCGTTGCCGAACTCCTGCAGCGTTCCGCGCCGGACCGTGACGTCGTGATGGCCGGCGAGCCGGATGCCGGCCGTGGCAGGCACCGCGGTGCCGTCGATCGTGTGGCCGCCGAGGTCGAGCGTGAGGTTGTCGGCGCCGATCACCAGCCCGTCGCCTGGGCAGTTCGTGAGGTTGCGCTGCAGCGTGGTGGACTTCGTCACGACGGCCCCGCATCCCGGCCCCGCGGACTGCGCGGGCGGGGCGCCGATGGCGATGAAACTCATCGCTGCTGCTGCCACGACCTTGGTATGTGCCGGCACGTGATCCTCGCTCTGGCTCGGTGAACGCTCTGAGCATGCGTCTGGCGGGTCACAATCGGGTCACAGCTCGATCCCCCGCGGGCTGGGGTGGATTCTGAGATGCTCGCGCAGCGGTGGAATTTCTCATCCTGGGGCCACTTGAGGTGCGCGCGCACGGTCGGCGGCTCCTGGTCGGTGGACCGCGCCAGCGCGCGCTGCTCGCCGTCCTGCTGCTGCATGCCAACCGCGTCGTCGCGCGCGAGCGGCTGCTTGAGGAGCTGGGGCGCGAGGAGTCGTCCGAGACGGCGAGCCATGCGCTCACCAACCAGGTCTCGCGCCTGCGCAAGGTGCTCGGCGAGGGACGTCTGCTCACGCAGGCACCCGGTTATCGGCTGCGGGTCGATCCCGGCGAGCTGGACTGCGATCGGTTCGAGGCGCTGCTGGACGCCGGCCGGATCGCCCGTGATCCGCAACTCGCGGCGACGCGCTTGCTTGAAGCCGAGGCGCTGTGGCGCGGACGCGCGCTCGCCGACGTCGAGCTCGACGGCCACGCGCGGATCGCGCTCGAGCGGCTGGAGGAGCTGCGCCTCTGCGCCGTCGAAGAGCGGGTCGAGGCGGAGCTGAGCCTCGACCGCCATGACCAGCTGGTGGCCGAGCTCGATGCCCTCGCGCGCGAGCATCCACTGCGCGAGAGACTCCGCGCCCAGCAGATGGTCGCGCTGTATCGCGCCGGGCGGCAGCAGGAGGCGCTCGCGGTCTATCACGACACGCGAGCCCAGCTCGTGGGACAGCTTGGTCTGGAGCCCGGACCGCGACTGCGCGAGCTGGAGGGCGCGATCCTGCGCCAGGACCCGGCGCTCGCTCCCACGCGCCGCGTGCAGCGTGGCCCGCCCCATCGTCGCCGTCGGAGGGGCCCGCGAGCGGTTCTGCTCGCGGTACTGGGGCTGGTCGTTGCGGCGGCGTTCGCAGCGATTCCGGGCGGCACGCGCGGTCCCGGCGCCGGCATCGCCCCTGGGGTGGTCCTCCTCGATCCAGCCGACGGCCGTGTCGTCGGCCATGTCGATTCGCTGCGCAAGCCTGCCGACATCGTGTTTGGCGACGGGCGGTTCTGGGTGCTCAACCTGACGCCGGCGTCGTTCGTCGCCATCGACCCTCGTCGCGGGCGTGTGGTCCGTCAGTTCGCCGCGCCGGTGGAGGACATCGGCTATTGGGCCGTCTCGCGTGACCGGCTGTGGGTCGGGGACGGCCTGGGCCCGACGGTCGTCGAGGTCGACTCGCGCACCGGGCGCGTGGTCCGCCGCCTGCGGGTCAGCACCGACCCACACGACACGGAGCTCACAACCGTGATCGGCGTGGCCTATGGGTCGCTCTGGGTGTCGCGACCTCGCCACGACCTGATCCTCCGGATCGATCCCGCCAGCGGGCGCGTGGTGCACCGGTTCCGTGGCCTTTCGGACGTGTGGGGCGGCGCCACCGCAGACGGCGCCGTGTGGGTGTCGAGCAAGGCCGGCCTCTCGCGGATCGACGCCGCGTCCAACACGGTGACGGCCACCGCCGCGCTGCCGCAGCCTCTCTTCGTTGCTGCTGTCGGCGGCGGGTTCGCGTGGGTGGCCAACGAGTTGCGAGGCGAGGCGTACAAGGTCGACCAGCAGGGGCGCGTCGTGGCCACGTACGTCACAGGCGAGGGCGCCCACAATGTCAGCTTCTCCGCCAGCGCGGCCTGGGTGACCAACCAGGACGTCGGGACCGTGACGCGGATCGACGCGACGACCGGCGCGCAGCGCAACCTGGCCACGCACCACACGGTCTCCTCCGCGTTCGCCGCAGCGGGGCGCGTGCTTGTCGTCGTCGATCACCGGCGCTCGTTCGTCGAGGCCCTCGATGCGCTCAAGGGCGACGTGGCGAGGCTGGTCGTGCCGATCTACTCCTTCGACTGGCCAGACCCGGCGCTCGCGCGCCAGCCGATTGCGCTCCAGGCCGAGCAGGCGACGCTGGCCGGACTGCTCAATTATCCGGACGCTCCCGCGCCGGCGGGGCTGCGACTGCAGCCCGAGATCGCCGCCACGATGCCCGCGCTTACGGCCGACCGGCGCACCTACACGTTCACTATCCGGCCGGGCTACCGGTTCTCGCCTCCCTCCGGCCAACCGGTCACGGCAGAGAGCTTCCGCAGCAGTATCGAGCACGCCCTCTCGCCCGCGCTCGGTGACCGCGCCCCCGGTCGCCGGGTCCTCGGCGATGTCCTCGGCGCACGCGCCTACATCGCGGGTCGCGCTCCACACATCCGCGGGCTACACGTCCACGGCGCGACGCTCCGGATCACGCTGACGCGGCCGTCGCCGGACTTCCTCAAACGGCTCTCGCTGCCCTACTTCGCGCCGCTGGCCGCGGGCGTGGCGAACGTCGCCGGGGGCACACCCGATCATCCACCACCAGCGGCCGGCCCGTACTACGCGGCGGAATTCATCAACGGCGAGTACATGCTGCTCAAGCGCAATCCGTACTACCGCGGGCCACGCCCGCATGCGCTCGATGCGATCGTGCTGCGAGAGGGCATCGACGCCGCCCGCGCGATCCAGCGCGTCCGGGACGGCACGTTCGATGGGGTCACGCTCGCGGACCCGCTGCTTGCGCCGGCCGGCGCGGACACCCCGGCGGTGCTCCCCGAGACCCGCTTCATGGCGTTCAACGCCCGCCGCGGCGCGTTCGCCTCGGCGCGCACGCGCCGGGCGGCCGCGTACGCGCTGTCGCGCAGCGGGCTCGCCGCCGTCTGGGACTTGATTCCCTCCAGCAGCCTGGTTCCGCCGGGCATTGCCACGAGCCGACCGGTCACGCTCTCCGCGCCGCCGCATCCCCTCCCGTCCGCGACCGCGGTGATGGCGGTGACCCCTGGCTGCGCCACGTGCCGGCGCTCCTACGAGCTCGCCCGCACCGCGCTCGCCGGCGTCGGGATCACGCTCCGGCGGCGCACCGCCGGCATTTCCGCAGTCCGTCGCCGGCCGCACGCGTTCGATCTGCTCCTGACCAGCGTGGCGCTCGAGTACCCAGACGCCGCGACCTTCCTCACCCGCATGCTGACCGTCGCCATCCCGAGTGCGTGGCAACCTGCCAGCACGCGCGCCGCCGTTCGCCGGCTGCGCCGCCTCCAGGGCCCTGCCCGCGACGCCGCCGCGGTCGACGTAGCCGCCCGACTCGCCGAACACGACGCGCCGGTCGCCGCCCTCGGCCACCCCGCGATGGGACAGCGCTTCTCCGCCCGGCTGTCCTGCCGCATCTCGCCACGCTTCGGCGTCGACCTCGTCGCCATGTGCCTCCGCTAGTCGGCTGGTTCGGTCGTGCCGATGTGCAGCCCTTAGGCAGGATGCAGCGCGATCCGCTGCCCGTTCATCTTCGCGGCGGCGTCTGAGAGCAGGAACGCGATCCCGTCCGCGATGTCCTCGGCGCGGGTGAACGTCGCGAACTTGGCGTCGGGCTTGGCGGCACGCATCTCCGGCGTGAGGATCGCGTTGACGGCGAGGATGTTCGCGGTCGCGCCGGTTCCGGTGAACTCGTCGGCCACCGCGAGCGTCCAGGCCTCGGCCGCCGCCTTGGCGGCCGCGTAGGCGGCGTTGGAGGAGGTCGGTCGCTTGGCGGCCGCCGCCGAGATCATCACGAGCCGGCCGCCGGAGCGCTTCAGGGGGTCGAGGAAGGCACGTGAGGTGTTCTGCAGCGACCGGATCAAGAGGCCTTCCATGACGGTCCAGTCCGACGGGTCGGCCTCGCCGAGCGGCTTGCCGCCACGCCACCCACCCACGAGGTGCACGAGCGCGCGCACCTCGCCGAACCGCGCCTCGAGATCGTTCGCCCACGCTGTGGTGGCGGCGGGGTCGAGCAGGTCGACGGCGCGCGCGTCGTCGAGGCCGTCGGACAGCCGCTGCGCGCTCACGTCGGCGCCGGCGAGCGGGCCGTCGAGGCGGGCGATGACCGACGGGCCGAGCCCGCCGCCGGCACCCGCGATGGCCACCACGCCGCTCATGCCGCCACTCCGGCAGCCTCGACGGTCGGCGCGAGCTTCGCCTGCAGCGAGGTGTAGAACAGCGAGAGCGGGAACTCGTCGGGCTGGACGAGGTCGATGAAGCGGCGCGGGTCCCCGGAGTCGGAGAGCTCACGTCGGTCGCGGCTCCACGCCGAGTCGGCCGCCGGCTTGACGTAGGTCGAGACGAGGTCGTGCGCGGCGGCCCAGTACTGCGTCTTGGTGGTGTCGATGCCCGAGCGGTAGAGCTCCTCGACGTCCGCGCGAAGCTGCGCGACCCCTTCCCCGACGCGGTCCCACTCGATCGTCAGCTCGTTGTTGGTCCAGTGCAGCAGCTCGCGCTGGTGCAGGTAGGCGAACAGCAGCTGGCCGCCGAGCCCGTCGTAGTTGCGGACGCGCGGGCCGGTGATCGGGAAGCGGAAGAGGCGGTCGAGCAGGATCGCGTGCTGGACGTAGCGCGCGAACGCGAAGCCCTCGCGCTCGAGCTGCATCGCTTCCACGTACGCGGTCAGGTCGCAGCGCAGCTCCTCGAGCGCGTACATCCAATACGGCGCGCGCTGGCGGATCATGAAGGGGTCGAACGGCAGGTCGCCGCGGGAGTGCGCCCGGTCGTGGATCAGATCCCAGAGCGCGAACGCCTGGCGCGAGAGCTCGGGGGAGGCCAGCAGCGCGGCGGCGTCGGGGGCGAGATTGAGCGACAGGACATCCGCGGCTTCCTTGGCGACGGCGCGCAGGCGAGCCGCCTCGCGGTCGCAGAAGATCGCGCCGAAGTGGTTCGCGGGCTTGCCGGCGACGCTGACCGTCTCAGGGAAGAGCACGGCCGAGTTGGACTCGTAGCCGCTCGTGCGATCGACGAAGCACACCGGGACGAACTTCGGGTTCTCAAAACGGGTGCGCTCGAGCTCGGCGAGCCACTCGGGCCACGGCACGCGCACGATCAGCGCCTCGAACACCCGCTCGGACGGGCCGTTCTGCTTGTACATCGGGAAGACCACCAGGTGCTCGATCCCGTCGACGCGGTGCTGGTCGGGCCGGAAGGCCTCGAGCGATGCGGTGAAGTCGGGCGTCCCGAACCCGCCGTCGGCCCAGGTGTCCAGGTCACCCCGGAGCGCCTCCAGGTAGTCGGCCTGGTGCGGGAAGTGCGGCGCGAGCGCGGCGAGCGCATCGAGGATCGGCGTCAGGTCGGGCGTCGCGCCTTCGATCGAGCCGTCCGCGGCCTGCAGCAGGCGCAGCGCCTCGATCTCCGACTTCAGCGTCGCCCACGCGGGATCGTTGCCGGCGGGTGAGTCGGCGACGTCCTCGGCGTGCGCGAACGCGGCGCCGGCGACCCAGTACACGAGGTTCTGCCACAGGTCGGCGTGGTCGTGCTGGTGGATGCCGTCGTCGCCGAAGAGATCGGAGTCGGCGAGCACGACGACGCGGCCCTCGCCGTGCTCGGTGACGACGGCGAGGGGCGCGTTCGGCTTCGTCGCCGACGCGGACGCCCGCGCGATCACCCGCGCGCCATTGGTGAGCGCGAGCGTCCCGGCGCGATAGAGCCGGATCTCGTTCACGCGAGCCAGGACGTCGGCGGAGCGGCCGCGGCCGTTGGAGAACAGGCGCGGGCGGATCCAGGTCGGCGCCGCCTCGGACTCCTCGTAGTCCTGGACCGTCGCGGTCTCGATCTCGACGCCGAAGCGCCCGAGCAGCTCGTTGAGGTTGTTGCCGTGGCGGTCGTGGTCGCACTCGCCGAGCACGATCAGTCCACCGCCGCGGTGCACGAAGGCATCGATCGCCTCGATCTCGGCGTCGCTGAAGCGCGGGCTGCCGATGCCCGTGGTTACCTCCCAGCGCGCGTCGGCAGGATGAGCCAGGACGAGCACGTCAGTCTCCGCGAGCGCGTCGACCAATGAGCCGTCGACGTGAGCAGACACCGTGAAGTCGCGCTGGGTGAGGAGCTTCGCGGCCTCCGCGTAGGAGACGTCCTCTGGATGCGCGGGCTGCATCCGTGCGGCGAGGTCGGGTCGGATCGTCCAGGCCTCGCTGTGGGCCTCGTCGAACAGGAGCGTGGCGGGCTTGCGCGGGTGCAGCAGGGTCATGCCAAATACGGTATGGGCCGATCAGTGACAATTTGCCGCGTCTGTGCGCAAGAATCCAACGATGGACGACGTTGGACGTCAGATCCTTGCGCTGCTGACTGAGGACGGTCGCCGCAGCTACGACGACATCGCTCGCCGCGTCTCCTTGTCCGCGCCCGCCGTCAAGCGCCGGATCGACCGCATGCGCGCCGACGGCGCCATCCGCGGCTTCTCCGCGATCGTCGACCCGGAGGCGTTCGGCTGGCGCACCGAAGCGCTGGTCGAGCTCTTCTACGCACCCGGGACGCAGCTGCACGAGGTCGCGGCTTCGCTCTCCCGGCACCCTGAGATCGTCGAGGCCTGGAGCGTGACGGGCGACGCCGACGCGATCGCCCGCGTACGGACCGTCGACAACGCGGACCTGGAGCGCTTCATCGCCGACCTGCAGCTCGACGGGCAGGTAATCCGCACGCGCTCGCAGGTGATCATGAGCGACCTGCTGCGAGCGGCTAAGGCGTGACGACGATCTTCCTCCCGGCGCGGGGCCCGTTCTCGAGGTGGCGGTGCGCCTCGACGACGTCGTCGAGGGCGAACACCGTGTCGATGGCGGGCCGCAGTGCACCGAGGCGTACGCCGGCGTTCATGAAGGCCGCCATGCGCTTGACCACGACGGCGTCGAGGGTGTGCTCGAAGCTCCGGTAGCTGAAGATCGTCAGCGGCGGGCCGCTCGGGAACGGCGTCGGCCGAGGGTCGAGGAAGCCCGCGGCGACCAGTGTTCCGCCGGGGCGCGCGGCCTTCAGGAGGTCCAGCTGGCCGGGGCCCATGACGACATCGAGGACGATGTCGGCGCCGGTCCCGCCGGTGTGGTGGCGGACGGCCTCGACGAAGCCCTTGTCATCGACGGCGACGACCGCGGCGGCACCGGCGGAGAGCAGCTCGTCCCGCTTCGCGGTGTGCCGGGTGACGGCGATCGGAACGGCGCCGATCTGATTGGCGATCTGCATCGCCGCCCGGCCGACGCCGCCGGATGCGGCAGTGATCAGGACGTGGTCGCCGGGCCGCATCCTCGCCTTCTCGACGAGCGCGCCGTAGGCGGTCGAGTACGCGACCCAGATCGCCGCCGCCTCCGTGATCCCGAGCCCTGCCGGGCGGGCGACGACCCGGCTCGCGGGGAGCGTGGTGTATTCGGCGTAGCTGCCCCTGACGCTCGCGTCCGGAATGGCCGTGAGGATGACCGGATCGCCGAGCGCCACTTCGGTGACCTCGGGGCCGAGCGCGTCGACGACGCCGGTCCCTTCGACGCCGAGGCGAGCGTGCGGCAGGGGGACGGGTGCGGGCGAGGCGCCCGAACGCATCATCTGGTCGAGCGGGTTGACCGCGAACGCTTCGATCCTGACCCGCACCTCTCCCGCTGCGGGCTCGACGACCGGCTCTTCGACGACGTGCATGACATCCGGCCCGCCGAACTCGTCGAACACGACGACTCGTGGCATGGGTGACTCCTTCGCATCTGGTGCTGGTTTCGTTGCTTGCAAAGGACGCTACGGAGCCGTGAGTTACCTCCTGGTACCTTCGATTTTGCATGCAGAACACGGCTGGACCAGCCTTCCTCGCCGACTGCCCCACGCGCCTGGCGGTCGAGATCATCTCCGACAAATGGGCCGTGCTCGTGCTCTTCGGGCTCAGCCAGCAGCCCCGCAGGCACGGTGAGCTCGTCGACCTCATCGGCGGCATCTCGCGCAAGGTCCTCACCCAGACGCTGCGCCGGCTCCAGCAGTACGGCCTGGTCGAACGCCACGCCGAAGGACCACGGCAGATCGAGTACCGCCTCACCGACCTCGGCCAGACGCTGGTCGAACCCATCGAAGTCCTGACGAACTGGGCAAGAGACAACGGCGGCGCCATCGTCGACTTCCAAGAGGCGGCCGAAGCCGCTACGACGGCTCGGGCTCGCGCGGCGAGTTGACCGGGGTGCGAGCCTTGTGTTCCGCAGCGAGGCTGCGTACGTCTCACGCGCGCTTCGTCCCGGTTGCCATGGTCGACCATGCGCGTTTGCCGGTCCGTTCGCGGGTTTCGATCAGGTTCGCACTGTTCGATCTGGCGCGTTGATGGGGGTGCGTAACCACAGCTGCCTCACAGGCAGCTCTGGTTACACACCCCCTCGCCGGGGAGGCAATCGGCGCGCGTGAGAACGCACTTTCTGTCTCCGTGGCCCGTACCTGTCGGTGTGCCGGCGCCCTCGGCGCGGCTGGCAAGATGCCCGCGTGCGCGATCGCCCGTTTCTCACCGCCGAGTGGCTGAACGTGGCGGTGATCACGTTCGCCGTCGAGGAGGAACGGCTGCGACCGTACCTCCCGCGTGGCGTCACGATCGACACGCTTGAGGGATCGCCGCGGGTGAGCTTCGTCGCGTTCGAGTTCCGGCGCACGCGTGTGCTCGGGCTGGCGATCCCGCGCCACATCGCGTTCCCGGAGATCAACCTGCGCTTCTACGTGCGCCACCGGGGTGAGCGCGGTGTCGTGTTCATCCGCGAGCTCGTGCCGAGGTGGGCGATCGCGACGGTCGCCCGGCTGCTCTACAACGAGCCGTATCAACGCTTGCCGATGAGCTGCGGCGTGCAGGCGACCGCGGATGGCGGCGTGCTGGTCCGGCACCGGTTCGGGCGCGGCTACTCCATGTCGGTGCGGGGATCGGCCGACGCCGCCGTCCCCGAACCCGGGAGCGCCGCCCACTGGCTCACGGATCACTCGCTCGGCGTCGGCCGGCGTCGCGACGGCACCACCCTGCTCTACAACGTCGCGCATCCCGCGTGGGCGCTGCGCGCCGTCGACGACCTCGCGCTCGAGGTGGACTTCGGCGCGCTCTACGGGCCCAGTGGGCGTGGCTGCAGGACGCGACACCGAGCCACTCGTCGCTCGCGGTCGGCTCGTCGATCACCGTCTCGCGCCCGGCCACGGCGTAGCCGCCCCTCCATCACCCGCTTCGGGGGATGCGGCTGGGGCGGACCGCGTTTAGCGTTGTTGCGTGGTCCTCGACCGCAGGCTGCTCCGGTGCGCACGGTCCGTCCGGGCATCTGTGGCGGCCGCCGTGGCGCTCGGGATGGTGGCCGCGCTGGCGCTGGTCGCGCAGGCGTGGCTGCTCGCGGTGCTGATTTCGGGCACGGATCGCTCGCGCGGCGCGTTGGCGGCGTTGCTGGCGGTCGTGCTCGTCCGGACCGCCACCGCGTGGCTCGGCGAGACCGTGGCTGCCCGCTGCTGCGCGCGGGTGAAGTCCGAGCTGCGCGCGGCGCTGCTGACGCACGCCACCGCCGGCGGCCGGCAGCATCCGCCCGGTGCGCTGGCGACGCTGGCCACGCGGGGGATCGACTCGCTCGACGGCTACTTCGCTCGCTACCTGCCGCAGGTCGTGTTGGCCGCGATCGTGCCCGTGGTCGTGGTGACCGTCCTGCTCGCCCGCGACTGGATCTCGGCGGCGATCGTCCTGGTGACGCTGCCGCTGGTCCCGCTGCTGATGGCGCTGGTCGGCGCGACGACACGGGATCGGATGGAGGCGCAGGTGCACAGCCTGCAGCGGCTCGGCGGCCATTTCCTGGACGTGGTCGCGGGTCTGCCCACGCTGAAGGTGTTCGGGCGCGCGAAGCCGCAGGCCGCGGCCATCGCGACGGTCGGCTCGGCGTATCGGGAGCACGCGATGGGGACGCTGCGGATCGCGTTCCTCTCCTCGCTCGTGCTCGAGCTGCTGGCGACCCTGGCGATGGCGCTCGTCGCGGTGGCGATCGGCCTGCGGGCGCTGAGCGGCTCGCTCGACCTCGAGACCGCGCTGTTCGTGCTGGTGCTCGCCCCGGAGGCCTATCTGCCGCTGCGCCGGCTCGGCGAGAGCTACCACGCGGGAGCGGAGGGCGCCGCCGCGGCGACCCAGATCCTCGACGTGCTGGACGAGCCGCTGCCCGTCCGCGGAACACGCACCGAGATCCCCGCGGGCCCGCTCGAGGTCGCCGGTCTCTCGCTCGCCCCGGCGCTCGACGGGCTGTCGCTGACCGTCGAGCCGGGCGAGGTGGTGGCGATCGCCGGACGCAGCGGATGCGGGAAGTCGACGCTGCTGCGGGTACTGCTCGGGCTCGCGACGCCCACGGCGGGCTCGGTCCGCGTCGGCGGCATGGACCTGCGCGAGCTCGACCTCGAGGCCTGGCACGCCCACCTGGCCTGGGTTCCGCAGCGCCCGCACCTGTTCGCGGGGACGATCGACGAGAACGTCCGGCTCGGCCGCCCGGACGCGCCCGCCGAGGCGGTCAGGCGGGCGGTCGCCGACGCGCAGCTCACGGAGGCGATCGCCGCGCGGCCGGACGGCCTGCAGACCCAGCTCGGCGACCACGGCGCCGGCCTGTCGGCGGGGGAGCGCCAGCGCCTCGCACTCGCCCGCGCGTTCCTGCGCGACGCGCCGTTGCTGCTGCTCGACGAGCCGACCGCCGGCCTCGACGGCGCCACCGAGGCCGAGGTCGTGCGCGCGATCCGCCGGCTCGTGCGCGGTCGCACCGTCGTGGTCGTCGCGCACCGCCCGGCGCTGCTCGCGCTCGCCGACCGCGTCGTCGACCTGGACCCGATTGGAGTGGCGGCGTGAGGCGCGCCTCGGCGGACCGCGGCGACGTGCGCCGCACCCTCACGCTCGTGCGGCCCGCGGCCGGCGGCGTCGCGCTCTCCGCGCTGCTCGGCGCAGGGGCCGCATGCGCGTCGGTCGGCCTGCTCGCGACGTCGGCGTGGCTGATCGCGCGCGCGTCTCAGCAGCCGGGAGCGTCGGCGCTCGGCGTCGCGATCGCCGGCGTCCAGTTCTTCGCGCTCGCGCGCGGTCTGCTCCGCTACGCCGAGCGCCTCGCCGGCCACGACGCGGCACTGGAGGCACTGGCCGCGCTGCGCGTCCGCGTCTACGAGCGCCTCGAGCCGCTGTCGCCCGCCGCACTGCCCGGCTTCCGCGAAGGCGACCTGCTGGCGCGGTTCGTACACGACGTCGACGCCTTGCAGGACCTGCTGCTGCGGGTCCTGCAGCCGTTCGCGATCGCGCTGATCGCCGGCGCCGCCACGGTCGCGCTGCTGTGGTGGCTGCTGCCCGCCGCGGGCGCGATCGTGCTCGTCGCGCTGCTGCTCGCCGCGACCGTCGTGCCGTGGCTGACGGCGCGCGAGAGCGGGCGCGCGCCGGCACAGGCGAACCTGAGCTCAGTGACGGTCGAGATGCTCGACGGCGCGCCGGAGCTGCTCGTCAACGGCGCGTTGCCAGGACGTCTGCACACGCTCGCGCGCCTCGACGCCGAGCTGACCCGCGACGACGCCGCGGCCGCGCGCACCATGGGCAGCGGGCGCGCCCTGGTGACGCTCCTGACCGGCCTGGCGTTGTGGGGAACCGTCCTCGTGGCCATCCATGCAAACCTCGACCCGGTGCTGCTGGCAGTCGTCGCGCTCGTCCCGCTCGCGACCTTCGAGCTCGTCGGCGGCCTTCCCGCGGTGACGTCGGACCTGTCCCGGGTGCGCCGCAGCGCCGAGCGCGTCCAGGCCGTGCTCGACGCTCCGGTCCCGGTGCACGAGCCCGCGACACCGCACCCGCTCCCGCCAGCGCCGGTGCTGCGCGTCCGCGGACTGAAGGCCCGTTACGGCGACACGTGGGTGCTCGACGGCGTCGACCTCGACCTCGCGCCCGGCCGGCGTGTCGCCGTCGTCGGCCCGAGCGGGGCGGGCAAGTCGACGCTCGCCGCGGTGCTGCTGCGCTTCCTCGACTACGAGGGCTCGGTGACGCTCGGCGGCACGGAGATCCACGCGTTCGACGGCGACGCCGTCCGCACGGTCGTCGGGCTCGTGGCGCAGGACGCGCACGTGTTCGACACGACGCTGCGCGAGAACCTGCTCCTCGCTCGCCGCGACGCGAGCGAGGCCGACCTCCACGACGCGCTCGACCGCGCCCGGCTGCTCGCCTGGACGGACACCCTCCCGGACGGCCTCGCGACCGAGGGCGGCACCGCCGGGCACCGGTACTCCGGCGGCCAGCGCCGCCGGATCGCGCTCGCGCGCGCCGACCTCGCCCGGTTCCCGCTCCTGATCCTCGACGAGCCCGGTGAGCACCTGGACGCGAAGACCGCCGATGCCGTCGTCGCCGACGCGCTCGAAGGCGGCCACGGCACGCTGCTGATCACGCACCGGCTCACCGGCCTCGAGGCGATGGACGAGATCGTCGTGCTCGAAGCGGGCCGCGTCGCCGAGCGCGGCACCCACGACGACCTGCTGGACCGCGGCGGCCGCTACGCCGAGTCGTGGACGCGCGCGCGGAACACGCGGTAGGTCCAGCCCTGGTAGAGCAGCACGAGCGGCACGAACACCGCGGCGGCGACGGTCATCACCTTCAGCGCGTAGGAGCCCGACGCGGCACCGGAGACGGTGAGGTTGTACGCGGCGTCGGTGCTCGAGATCAGCACGTTCGGGTACAGGTCGACGAACAGCGAGCTGAGCGTCGCGGCCATGGCCGCGGCCGTCGCGGAGAACGCCCAGCCCTCGCGGCCCGCACGCAGCAGCGCGCCCGCAGCGAGCACGGCCACGGCCGCGAGCACGCTCAGCACCGCCGGCGACCACGCGGCGAAGACGACCGAGGCGACGAGCGTCGCGAGCCAGACGCGGACGCCGACGGCGCGCGAGCGCTCGCGCACCGCGCCGTGGGTCTTCAGCGCGAGGAACGCCGCGCCGTGCAGCGTGGACAGCGAGAGCAGCGTCAGCCCGGTCCAGACGCCGTACGCGGTGAAGATGTCGGCGAAGTTGCCCGTGAACTCACCGTCGGCGTCGATCGGGAACCCGGCGACCATGCCGCCCAGCCCGATCCCGAGCAGCAGCGGGATCGCGCCGCTGCCGAGGGTGGCCGCCCACGTCCACGTCCGCCGCCAGCGCGGCGACGTGACCTTCTCGCCGAACTCGAACGCGACCCCGCGCGCGATCAGCGCCACCAGGACGAGGAGCAGCGCCAGATACAGGCCCGAGAAGAGCGTCGCGTACCACGCGGGAAACGCCGCGAACATCGACGCGCCCGCCACGATCAGCCAGACCTCGTTGCCGTCCCAGAACGGGCCGATCGCGGCCAGCGCCGTGCGACGTCCGCGCTCGTCGCGACCGACGACCGTGTGCAGCACGCCGACGCCGAAGTCGAAGCCTTCCAGGACGAAGAACCCGGTCCAGAAGAACGCGACGACGACGAACCAGAAGGTCTCGAGCGACATCTCAGTAGGTCAGCGCCGGCATCGGCTCGCGCACGGTCTCGGCCTCGGGCAGACCGCGCCGGCCGTAGCGGAGCATCAGGACGAGGTCGGCCACGCCGAGCGCGAGGTACAGCGAGGCGAAGACGGCGAGGCTGATCCAGATCTCGGTCGCGCTCACCGAGGGCGAGACGCCGTCGGCGGTCTTCATCAGCCCCTGGACGATCCACGGCTGGCGGCCGTTCTCGGTCAGCATCCAGCCGGCGGTGTTCATGATGAACGGCGTGAACACAGCCCACACGGACGCGCGCAGGAACCACTTCGCGGTCTCCAGACGGCGCCGGTGGAGCAGCCACGCGCCCCACAGCGACAGCAGCACGATCGCCGTCGCCAGATAGGCCATCACCCGCATCGACCAGTACTGCACGAACACGTTCGGGACGTAGTTCCCGGGCCCGTACTGCTGCTCGTACTGCGCCTGCAACTCGTTGAGCCCGACGACCTCTCCGTTCCAGGACAGCGTGGCCAGGATCGACAGCAGGTGCGGGATCGCGATCACCTTCTGGGGGTCCTCGTCGTTCTTGCCGCCGCCGACCTGGAACGCCGAGAACGAGCACGGTTGGCAGGTCTCCCACTGCGCCTCGGCGGCGGCGATCTTCATCGGCTGATAGCGGGTCTCGATCACCCCGAGCTGGCTGCCGACCAGCACCAGCGCGATGCTGAGCGGCACGAGGATGGCGATGGCGAGCGCCGCGCTGCGCCGGAACGCTTCGACCTCGACCGCCCGCCGCAGATGCCACGCGGAGATCGAGAGCAGCACGAGCGTCCCGGTGGCCAGCGCGGCCAGCAGCACGTGGAAGTAGCCCCACAGGAAGACCGGGTTCGCGAACACGGCGCCGATGTCATCCAACCGCGGAGGATTGCCGGCCGCGTAACCGACCGGGTGCTGCATCCACGAGTTCGCGGCCATGATGAACGCCGCCGAGAGCGACGACCCGAGCGCGACCATCCAGATGCAGAACAGGTGCACGCGCGGCGAGAGCCGGTCCCAGCCGAACACCCACAGGCCGAGGAACGTGGACTCCAGGAAGAACGCCGCCAGCCCTTCCATCGCCAGCGGCCCGCCGAACACGTCGCCGACGTAGCGCGAGTACGCCGACCAGTTCATGCCGAACTCGAACTCCTGCACGAGCCCGGTGACGACGCCGACCGCGACGTTGATCAGCAGCAGCGTGCCGAAGAAGCGCGTCAGCCGCCGCCAGGCCTCCACGCCGGAGCGATGCCACAGGGTCTGCATCACTGCGACGAGGAACGAGAGCCCCATCGTCACCGGTACGAACAGGAAGTGGTAGATGCTCGTGAGCGCGAACTGGGCTCGCGCCAGGTCGACGTTCACGACCGGCTCACACGTTGACGCGCGGGCGCGGCAGCTCGCGTTCGATCACCCGGCTCTGCTCGCGTCCCATCGCGGTCGACGCCCACGCGGAGATCACCGCCACGCGCCGGCCGGGCACGCCTCCGAGATAGAAGAGGTGCACGCCGAGATAGGTCGCGAACGCGATCGGCCCCGACAGCTCGAGGCCACGAACGGCGCAGATCGCGCGCCCGCGGCCGACGACGGCCAGCGCCCCTTTGTCGAAGTAGCGAAACGGCTCCGTCGCCCCGGGGCCCCCGGCGGCGATTGCACGGGCGACGTGGCGCGCCTGCTGGATCGCCACCGTCGCCAGCCCGGGCAGCGGCTTGCCGTCGGATCCCGCATGCGATGCGGCATCTCCGATCACCGAGATCTCCGGGTGCCTGGGCAGCGTGCAGTCGGCCAGGACCTGCAGGCGGCCGCCGCGGTCGTGCTCGGCGCCGGTGGCTTCGGCGAGCGCGCCGGCGAACGGCGCCGCGTGCACCCCGGCCGCCCAGATCACCGTGGCCGCCTCGATGCGCTGTGTGGCGCCGCCATGGTCGTAGGTGACGCCGGCGGCGTCGATCGCGGTGGCGCGCGCGCCCTCGCGCACGTCGACGCTGAGCGACGCCAGGGAACGTGCCGCCTTCGCCGACAGCTTCGTGCTGAAGGCGGTGAGCACGCGTTCGCCGGCGTCGAGCAGGACGACGCGGATGTCGCTCGGATCGAAGCCGCTGAACTGGTGGCTCAGGTGGTGGCGCGCGAGCACGGCGAGCTGCCCGGCGACCTCGACGCCCGTCGGGCCGCCGCCGATCACGACGATCGTCAGGAAGCGCCGGCGCGCCTCGTCGTCCGTCGCCCGTTCGGCCTCCTCGAAGGCCGACAGGACCTGATCGCGGAGCCCGACCGCGTCCGCCAGTGTCTTGAGCGCGAACGACGGCTCCTGCCACTCTTCGTGCCCGAAGTAGGACGTGTCGGCGCCGCAGGCGACGATCAGGCTGTCGTAGCCGACCTTCTCGCCGCGGTCAAGCGTCAGCTCGCGCCGCTCGGCGTCGACCTCGGTCACTTCGGCCATCGACACGCGCACGTTGGACTGCTTGCGCAGCATGCCGCGGATCGGTGCCGCGCATTCGCCCATCGACAACATGCCGGAGGCCAGCTGGTAGAGCAGGGGCTGGAACAGGTGGTGGTTGGTGCGGTCGACGAGCGTGACGTCGACGTCGGCCTTGCTCAGCGCCTGCGCGGCGGCCAGCCCGCCGAAGCCGCCGCCGACGATCGCGACCCGTCTGCGCTCAGTGGACACCGGCGACCTCGTGGCTCGTGACGCCCAGCCGCGCGAGCAGGTGATCGCCGACGCGCAGCGCGTTGGCCATCGCCGTCAGTGCCGGGTTGACGGCGCCGATGCTCGGGAAGAAGCTCGTGTCGACGACGTAGAGGTTGTCGACCTCGTGGGCGCGGCAGTCGGTGTTGAGCACCGATGTCGCCGGGTCCGAGCCGAACCGGCACGTCCCGGCCTGGTGCGCGACGCCGGCGACGGGGATGTCGTTCTTGAGATAGGCGTGGCGCGGGATCAGATGGTGCTCGTCGAGGCCGATGTGCTTCAGCAGATCCTTGAGCTCGGCGAGCAGCCGGGCCTTCGGCACCTGGTTGGTCGCCTCGTACGCGAGCTGGAGGCTCCCGTCGTGGCGCAGCGTGACCCGGTTGTCCGGTCGCGGAAGGTCCTCGGTGGAGAGCCAGAAGTCGACCGCGTGCCGGGCGACGTTCTCCAGCGTCCGCTGCGGCGCCAGCCTGGTCTGCAGGGGCTTCTCGCCGCGGTACATGTCGGCGGAGGACTTGCCCACCATCTGGATGTTCCCCAGCGGGAACTCGAAGTCGTCGGTGCCGAAGTAGAAGTCGTTGAGCCCGAGCGTCTTCTGGAAGACCGTCGGGTTCTCTTCCTTCGACAGCGCGAGCACGGCCTGGCTGTTGTGGAACATGTAGTTGCGTCCGAGTTGGCCGGACGCGTTCGCGACGCCGTGCGGGTGCGCGGCGTTCGCCGAGGACAGCAGCAGCGCCGCCGAGTTCGCGGCGCCGCACGCGACGACGACGACGTCGGCGGTGAACATCTCCTGCTCGCCGTCGCGCTCGACGACCACGCCGGTGACCGCGGTCCCGGTCGCGTTCGTCTCCAGCCGCAGCGCCCGTGAGCGGGTGAGCAGCGTCACGTTCGGATGCGTCAGCGCCGGGCGCACCGCCAGCACCTCGGCGTCCGCCTTCGCGTGCACCAGGCACGGGAAGCCGTCGCACGTCGCGCACCGCACGCAGCGGCTATTGGGCGGGTCGGCCTCGTCGAGCATCACGCCGCAGGGGGCGTGGAACGGGTGCAGCCCGGCCGCCTGCAGGTCGTCGGCGAGCTGCTGGATGCGCGGCTCGTGGCTGACGGCCGGGTGTGGGTACGGAGCGCTCGCGTGCGGCTCGGTCGGGTCCTCTCCGCGCGCGCCGTGCACCTGGTAGAGCTGCTCGGCCTGCGTGTAGTAGGGCTCGAACTCGTCATAGCCCACCGGCCACGCGGGAGAACTGCCGTCGTGGTGCGCGAGCTCGCCGAAGTCCTCTTCGCGCAGCCGGTACAGCGCGGCGCCATAGAGCTTCGTGGCACCGCCGACGAAGTAGTGGATCTGCGGCTGGAAGGCGTTGCCGCCCTCGTCGTACCAGGTGTCCTCGGAGACGTAGCGGTTGTCGATGAAGACATCCGACGCCGACCAGTTCTGCGGCTCGCGCGCCAGCCAGTCGCCACGCTCGAGGAGCAGCACCTGCTTGCCGGAGGGCGCGAGCCGGTGAACGAGCGTCCCGCCCCCGGCGCCGCTACCGATCACGATCACGTCGTAGTGGCTCATACCGCGTACTCCTCCGCTCGTTCGGCGACGATGATGCGCGCCGCCGCCTCGATCAGCGCCAGGTGTGAGAACGCCTGCGGGAAGTTCCCGAGGTGGCGCCCGGTGGTGGCGTCGAGCTCCTCGGCGAACAGGCCGAGCGACGACGCGTTGTGCAGCAGGCGCTCCATCAGGTCGCGTGCCCGCTGCAGCTCGCCGATCACGGCCAGTGCCGAGACGAGCCAGAACGAGCAGATCAGGAACGTTCCCTCGCGACCGGCGAGGCCGTCGTCGGTCTGCTCGGTGCGGTAGCGCAGGACGTAGCCGTTCTCGGTCAGCTCGTCCGCGATCGCCAGCACGGTCGCGCGCAGCCGCGGATCGTCGTCCGTGAAGAACCCGAAGACGGCGGCCAGCAGGTTCGAGGCGTCCAGCGCGTCGGTCTCATAGTGCTGGCGCAGCGACCCGCGCGAGTCGACCCCGTGCTCGAGGATGTCGGCGCGGATCTCCTCGGCCACCGCGCGCCAGCGGACTTCTTTGTCCCCGTCGCCGCGGATGTTGGCGATCTTGGCCGCCCGGTCCATCGCGACCCAGGACATGAGCTTGGACGAGACGTAGTGGCAGGGCGCGCCGCGCGCCTCCCAGATGCCCTGGTCGGGCTCGCGCCAGACGCGCGTCGCACACTCGGCCTGGCTCTCGACGATCGGCCACAGGCGCCGGGACAGCCGCTGGCTGCGGCGGGTCTGCAGCAGGATGCAGTCGAGGACCGCGCCGTAGACGTCGTTCTGGCGCTGGTCGAAGGCGCCGTTGCCGATCCGCACCGGCCGCGCGCCCGCGTAGCCGGAGAGGTCGTCGCGCGTGGACTCCGTCAGGTCGCGGCGCCCGTCGATCCCGTACATGATCTGCATCGCGCCGTCGGCGTTGGGCTCGAGGTCGGCCACGTACTGCATGAACTCCTCGGCCTCCCAGTCGAGGTTGAGCCAGTGCAGCGCTCGCAGGGTGAACGTCGCGTCGCGCATCCACGCGTAGCGGTAGTCCCAGTTGCGCTCGCCGCCGGGCGTCTCGGGCAGCGAGGTCGTCGCCGCGGCCACGGTCGCGCCGGTCGGCATGTACGTGAGACCCTTGATGGCGAGGATCGAGCGCGCGATCGCCTCGCGGAACTGATGGTCGGGCAGCCGCGCCCCGTCGACCCACGACCGCCAGAAGCGGGTGGTCGCGGCCATCCGCTCCTGGGCCTCCTCGTCGTTGGCCGGCGACGCCAGCTCCTCCGCCCACGACAGCGAGCAGTAGGCGAGCTCGCCCGCCTGAAGCGTGTGGCGGGCACGCGCGCGCCCGCCCTCGATCCCGATGGCCATGTCGGTGCACAGGCGCAGCGTCACGCCCGCGCCGCTCGCGTCGGCGATGCCGCGACCGTCATGGAGGCTCCACTCGGCGGCGGTGCGCCCGTAGTCGAAGACGGGCTCGCACACGAGCTCCATCTCGACGCTGCCCTCGATGCACTCGATCGTCCGCACGAGCAGGTGGTCGCCGTCCTCGTCGGCCGGCGGGCGCGTGTGCGGCGTCACCGTGTCCTCGCCTCGGCGCGGGCCCATCGTGAGCGCGTCGCGCACGACGACCCAGCCGCTCGAGGTGTGCCAGGTGGTCACGAGCGTGTTGGTGCCGGGCTCGTACGCGCGCGCGGCCGGGACGCCGAGGCCGAACGGCCCGACGCGGAAGTAGCCGGCCTGGCGATCCAGGAGCGTCGCGAACACGCTCGGCGCGTCGAAGGACGGCACGCACAGCCAGGCGATCGCGCCGTCGGGCGCGACGAGTGCCGAGGTATGGCAGTTCGAGAGGAAGCCGAAGGACTCGATCGGGGGGAAGGGCGAGGGCGCGGCGGCGCTCTGTGGCTCGGCGGCGGGGACGGCACGGGCTCCATCGACGGCGGTCATGACGCCACCCACGGACCGTGCCAGCCGCCGTATTCGTCGGGCAGCCGGTCACCGGCCTCCGGACCCCAGGTGCCCTTGGCATAGGAATGCACCGGCGGCGGGTCGACCAACAGCGGCTGCATGATCCGCCACTGCTGCTCGACACTGTCCCGGCGCCTGAAGCGCATCGAGTCGCCGCGCATCGCGGCATCGAGCAGGACCTCGTACGGGGTCGGGTCCTCGCCGCCCTCGTCGGCGAACTCCATGTCCATGGTGATCCGCTCGGGCGCTCTCACATTGCCGCGCCGGGCGTCGACGACCATGCGGATGCCCGTCGACGGGTCGAGCTTGACGGCGATCTGGTTTCGCTCGGGCCGGCGCGTCTCTTCCGGAAGCAGCCCCAGCCGAGGCGGCTCACGGAACACGAGCCGCGCCTCGGTCTGGGTCGTCGGGAGCCATTTGCCCGTGCGGATGAAGAACGGCACACCGGACCAGCGCCAGCTGTCGATGTCCAGGCGCAGCGCGGCGTAGGTCTCCGTCTGTGAATCCGGGGCCACGCCGTCGATCGACCGGTAGCCCTCGTGCTGGCCGCGCACGTAGTTGGCCGGGTCCGCGGGGCGGATCGCGCGCAGCACGCCCGCGATCGAGTCCTTGAGGGTGCTGGGGTCGGCGCCCGCCGGCGGTTCCATCGCGACGGCAGCGACCACCTGCATGATGTGGTTGACGACGACGTCGCGCAGCGCGCCGACCGGGTCATAGAAGTGGCCGCGGGCGTCGACGCCGAAGTCCTCGGCCATCGTGATCTGCACGCATGACACGTAGTTGCGGTTCCAGATCGGCTCGAAGATCGCGTTCGCGAACCGCAGATAGAGCACCTCGGCGAGGCCCATCTTGCCGAGGAAGTGATCGATCCGATACAGCTGCTCCTCGCGCAGATGGACCTCGAGCTCCGCCTGCAGCGCTCGCGCCGACTCGAGGTCGTGGCCGAACGGCTTCTCGACCACGACGCGAGCGTGCTCGGTCAGGCCCGCGCCGGCCAGGCCCTCGACCACCATCCCGAACAGCGACGGAGGGATCTCGAGGTAGAAGACCGGGCGCTCCTTCCCCTCCAGCGCTCGTGCCACACGCTCGAAGGTCGCGGGCTCGGCGAAATTGCCGGCCAGGTAGGAGAACCGCGCCGCCAAGCGCGCGAACGTCGCCTCGTCGATCGTCTCGCCGCACGCCGCGATCGCCGCCCGGGCGTGCCCGCGCAGATCGTCGTCGGTCCAATCATCGGCGGCGACGCCGAGGATCGGACAGTGCAGCAATCCGCGGCGCTCGAGCCGGTAGAGCGAGTGGAACGTCATCACCCGCGCCAGATCGCCGCTGATGCCGAACACCACCAGGACGTCGGTCGTCTGATCGGAGGACGCGCCCGCGTCGGGGCGCGGTCTGACTGCCGTGCTCATACCCGCAAGCTCCTCTCGGATGCGGCCTCCGTCGTCACCCGGTCCGGGTGAAAGGCGGAGTCTTCGAGTTGGTAATCGGCGAGCGCCCGCTGCTCTTCGTCCTTCCTCGGGAACATGAAGAACACGAGCACCGCGCCGAGCGCCACCGCGACGATGCCCGCCGTGTACGCCCACTGGTCGCCGTTGAGGAAGGACTCCTTGGCCGCGGCGGTGATCTGGCTCGCGTACTGCGGGTACTGCTGCGCGACGGACTCCGCCCCGGCGAACGACTTCGTCAGCTGGTTCTCGACGTCACCGTTGATCTGCGCGCTGTTCGGCGCCGCGGCGATCGCCGCCGTGGCGGCGGCAGCGTACCCCGCGGTCAGTAGCGCACCGAAGATCGACTGCATGATCGCGCCGCCGAGGTCGCGCTGCAGGTCGGCGGTGCCGGACGCCATACCCGCGCGCCGCACGGGCACGGAGCCGGTGAGCGAGTGCGACGCGGGCGTGCCGGCGAAGCCCACGCCGATCCCGATGAACGCGTAGGCCAGGCCGATCTTCCAGTAGGGGATGCCCGGCTCCCACAACAGGAGCATCGTCGCGAACGCGAACAGCAGGAACACGTAGCCGCACAGCAGCGTGAAGCGAGCGCCGCGAGTCTCGACGAGCTTGGCCGAGCGCGGCGCGACGAGCACCATGAACACGATCGTGGGCAGGAACGCGGCGCCCGCTTCGAGCGTCGAGTAGCCGAGCACGTTCTGGAGGAACTGCTGGCTGACGAACGCGGCGCCCATCAGCGAGCCGAAGACGATGATCCCGGCGAGCGCCGCCACCCAGAAGATCCGCCGCGAGGCGACGTGCAGGTCGTAGAGCGGGTTGGCCGCGCGGCGCTGACGGATGAGGAACGCGATCAGCGCGGCGACGGCGATCGCGGTCAGCCCGAGCGTCAGCGTCCCTTTGTTCGGAACCGGGGCGAAGTTGATCGCGAGGATCAGCGCCGCGACCAGCACCACGGACAGGACTCCGCCGGGGTTGTCGACCGGCTCGGTCGTCTCGTTCACGTGCGCCGGGACGAACTTGGCGGCCATCGGGAACGCGATGACGACGAGCGGGAGGGTGATCAGGAAGACCGATCCCCAGTCGAAGCTCTCCAGCAGCGCGCCGGCGACCAGCGGGCCGAGGGACGCGATCGCGCCCCCGAGCGCCGACCACAGCGCGATCGACTTCGTGCGCCCCGGCCCCGACCACAGCGCCGCGATCAACGCCAGCGTCGTCGGGTACGCCATGCCCGCGGACAGCCCGCCCAGGACACGAGCTCCGAACAGCACCCCGTCGGTCGGGGCGAACGCGGCGAGCAGGCACGCAGGCACCGACAACGCCATGCCGAGCAGCAACAGCAGCTTGCGCCCATACCGGTCGCCGAGCGCACCGAGGTAGAGCACCGAAGCGGCGAGGCCGAGCGAGTAGCCGACCGCGATCAGGTCGAGCGTCGTCTGCGACGAGTCGAAGTGCTTGCCGATGTCGGGCAGCGCGACGTTCGCCACCGACAGGTTCAGATTGGCGACCCCCGCGACGAGGATCAGCGCGGCGAGCACCAGCCCTGCGCGCGCAGGCGCTTCGCCGCCCTCCACCTTTGTCACGAAGACCGACCTCCTCGTTCCCGTTCGCGGACGAGGATCCAGCGCCGCACGGTGGTCGGCATCACCCGGATCGCATGATCAGGTCTCCGCCGAACACCTTGGCCACGAGATGGGCGCGCGACCGGGCTCCGAGCTTGTCCATGGCGTGGCGGACGTGGGTGCGGACGGTGTCATGAGCGATCCCGAGATCGTCCGCGATCTCCGGCCCGGTCTGTCCCAGCGCGACCAGGCGCACCACTTCGGCCTCACGCGCCGAGAGCGCCCGCGGGTCGTGGCGAGCATCCGGCGTCCGGCGGAAGCGCGGACCCCAGCGCGACGTGTGCAGTGCCGCGACGAGCACGAGGCGGCGGCCGGTGACGGCCTCGGTCGTGGCGCCCCACTGGACGGTCACGGCGTGGCCGTCCGCGTGTAGCAACGTCGCCTCGCCCGCGAAGCGCCCGGCGGCCAGCCACTGCTGCCATTCGGGCTCGGTCACCAGTGGGCCGTCGGCGACGATCTCGGCCATCGGCCGGCGGACGAGCCAGGCGCGCGAGTGCCCGACGAGCCCGACCATGGCCGCGTTGGCGTCCACCACACGCCGCCGCTCGTCGAGCAGCACCATCGCGTTGCGCGACTGACGGAACGCGCTCTCGAACAGCGCCGGCCATCCATCGCCGAGCGACACGCGCGGGACCGTCACGGACGCCGCCGCCCGTGACATCGTCCGAGGCGGAGGATGCCGGCCGTGGGGGGTGCTCGCCATCGACCTCTATGCCGTCATCGATCGTTCGGCGCCGGAGGGCAAGGACGAAGGCTGATCGTCGCGCTTGGCGGCGTAGCGGCGCCAGGCGACGACGACCCAGGTCGCGCCGATCACGGACCAGATCGCCAGCAGCACGTCGTAGATCGTGTTGAACCAGAACAGGTCGGAGCCGGTCGGCGGGATCGCCCAGAACTGCGCGTTGGGCCACAGCAGCTGCCAACCGACGTCCATCACGATGCCGCGCGTGAGCATCACGGCCCACCCGTACGACTGATCCCAGAGCGCGTGCAGCGTGACGACGCCGACGATCGTCAGGACGAGCCCGTGGGTCAGGTGGAAGCGACCGCCACGCGAGCTGGCGAACAGGGCGCCACCGATCAGGGCCGTCCAGGTGATGTGGCCGAACGGCGCGAGAACGGCGCGGAACGCCTCGATCTCGAGCACGGCGACGACCGAGATGCGGTCGGCGTTCTCGAGCACCACCTGGAGTGCGTAGCCGGCACTCTCGAAGGCGGCGAACCCGGCGCCCACGACGGCGCCGAGCACCATCCCGTCGCGCGGCTCGCGGTGATGTACCTGGTGGGCTACGACGAGCAGCACGGCGCCCTTGCCGAACTCCTCGATCCAGCCGACGGCGATGAACGTGCCGCTCGCGGACGGGAGGAGGTAGGTCTCCAGCAGCGCCGTGGCCACGACCCCGAGCGTCCCCGCGAGCAGGAATCCGAGCACGACCTCCTCGGTCGTCAGGTAGCCCTCGCGGCGGCGCGAGAGCGCGAACGCGGCCATCGTCACCGGGACCATGAAGCTGCCGACGATGATCACCGTCGGCACGAGGATCGTGTCGTTGGTGGCCTCCGTGACGACCGCCGCGATCAGCCACGTGACGAGGCCGCCCGCCAGCAGCAGCTTCCACAGCCGCGTCGGGAGATGCACGAAGTGCTCGTGCGGTTCGGCGGTACGCTCAGCCCGCGCGACCCGGGTCAGCTTGATCGCCATGCTCTGCGCCTACTCGCCGGTCCACGGCGTGACGCGAGGGGCTCCGGCGACGGCCGCCTCGAGCGCGAGCGCGGCGTCGGGCGTCAGGTGGTGGCGCACGAGCCGCCCACCGCTCCCTTCGAGCACGGCGATCATCGCGTCGACGTGCTCCGGCCCGGCGAGCAGGAGCAGGGCCGAGGACTTCACGGGCACCTCCGCGCGGAGCTCGTCCAGGAACGCATCGTGCAGATGCGGCGCGTGCTCGGACTCCTTCAGCCCGCCGACGGTGCCGCCGGCGACGAGCCCGACGGCCAACCCGGCAGGCCCGAAGAGGACGCCGACCAGTGCGCCGGTGAGAGCACCCTCGCCCGTCCGCTTGCCGATCACGTCCCCGCGCTCGTCGAGGTCGACGTAGCGGCCCGCGAACGTGCCCCGCACCACGATGCGATCGTGCCGGTGGTGCTCGACGAACGAGACCTCGTGGACCCACGGTTGCGATCCGGAGGTCTCCAGCATGCCGGCGTAGGCCCGCTCGGCGCCCTCGACGCGTTCAAAGACCAGAAGTGCGAGATCGAGGCTCATGCGCGCACCGTCTCAGACGCCGTCCGGGTCCGCTTACTCCGATCCGGGTGATGCGTCGCGCTCTCGGACGGTGATCGAGAACGCCGCCCGGTAGCTGTCGCCCGGCGCGAGCAGCGTCAGCTCGGGCCCCGCCGTCACCAGTGCGTTGGCGGGCGCGGTCATCGGCTCGAACGCGATCACGGCGTCGTCCGCGGGAGCGAACACCTGCGCGTACGGATAGCCGGCCTCGAAGGCCAGCTCGATCCGCCGGCCCCCGCCCTCGAGCACGAACGCGGCCCCGTCGGGTGGCGCGGCGTAGGCATCGTCGTACGTCCGCGCGCCGAGTCGCCCGGGCGCGATCCGCACGGGCTCGCGCTCGCCGGTCGGCAGCATGTCCGGACCGAGGCGCAACCGCTCCCGGACCGGGATCTCCACGCGCCAATCCTCACGCTCGACCCCGTCGAGTCGGAGGTAGGGATGGAACCCGAACGCGATCGGCACGGGCGCCTCGCGCGACGCGTGCACCGTCGTGGCGACGCGCAGCGTCGGGCCGCTCAGCGTCGCCTCGAGCACCAACTCGTGGGCGAACGGGAACGCCGCCATCAGCACGTCGTCGGCGGAGAAGTCGAAGCGCGACGTGAGCACGGCGCCGTCCGCGGTGGCTTCGTGGCGCTCGACGCGCCAGCCCGCGGCCGCGCTCAGCAGGCCATGCATCGGCAGCCCGTTCGCATCGCGGCGCAGCGGCGTCGCGACGGGGTCAATGACGATCTCGCGGCCGGCGACCGCGCAGCGCCACGCCGACAACCGGTTCGCCCACGGGTACAGCAGCGGAATGCCCATCGTCTTGCGCTCGGCCACGTACGCGGCGAGGCCGCCGCGCCGGCCGAGCAGCTCCTGGCCACGATGGCGCAGCGAACAGCCGACCATGCCGGCGTCCGGGACGAACGCGGCCTCGAGTACGCCGTCGGGCGTCGCCAGCGTGAGCGCGGTGAAGCCTTCGATCGTCCGTTCGCCGATCATGTCAGCGCATCGTCCAGCCGCCGCGGCCGGGCGGAATCGTCCGATCGGGGTGATCCTCGAGATCGCGCAACCGTGGGATGGAACACGGCGCCCAGCGGCGCCACCATGGTTGGCGTGTCGCGGAGGAGCGGTAGCTGACGCCGGCGGGGTGCGCGCGGCGCCGGTGGCACGGAAGGACCTCTCCCGGCAACGGCTTTCCTCGAGGTGTGGGCCGTGCCGCAGAGGGCTCGGTGTGGCGCGAGCCGACAGGAGGGTCGGCTCGCGCCTGCCGCTTCACGACGAACTGAAGGTCACCTCCGCGCTGGACGCGCCGCCGATGCCCTGGGCGTCGGGCCGGCTCGCGAACGCGCGAGCGCGCGGGTCCGGGACGAACCGCTCCAGCGCGGCCGCCAGTTCGGCGACCTGCTCCTCGACGGCCGCGCGATGCTCCGGGCGGACGCGGGCGGCGAGGTGGTCGAGCAGCGCGGCCAGGCGGCGCGTGGTCTGGGTCGAGGTCGCGCCGTAGTCGCGGATCTCGGTCAGCGCGAGGGCGAGCAGGTCGTCCCAGCGCCGCGTCACGATCAGCACGCGCGGGCGCCCGCTGCCGTCGCAGATCGTGTCGCGGTCACGCAGGTCGCTCTCGCCGATCACCAGCAGCAGGTCCTCGATCGCCCCCAGGATCTGGCAGGCCGTCGTCGGATCGTTGACCGCGGGAGACAGCGCCCGGATCGCGATGTCGACGAGGATCCGCAGCGCGAAGGCGGGATCCTGCTCGATCGTGCGCTCCTCGCCGATCGCCAGCAGGCCGCGCAGATGCTCGGCGTCGGGCGGGGTGGCGCCGAAGACCCGCAGCAGAACGCTCCCGTGCGGGACGATGTCGCCGACCGCGTGCGCGAGCTCCAGGACGCAATCGTGCCGGGTCGCCGTCTCCAGCAGCCCGCGCCGGTCGATGGCCTGGATCGCACCCGCCGCGCCGCTATGAACCTCGAGCGACGGCGGCCCCTCGGGCCTGGCGTCGCCGAGCTCGGAGTGCGGGCCGGTCGGTTGCATCTCCTGGAACACGCGTGCTCCGGCGCGGGCGACGATCCACCCCACCGCGACCGGGCGCAGGCGGTGGATGAAGCGGTCGAGATAGACCAGGAAGAGCACGACGCTCACGGTGACCGCGATCCCGGCGATCGTCACGCCGATGTCCGGGACCGTGTCCGGACCGACGCGGCGCAGCAGCGCCAGCGCGAACGTCAACGTGCCGACGAACGTGCCGAGCACGGTCTTCTGCAACCCGTCCCGGAACCACAGCCGCATGAAGCGGGGAGAGAGGGTCTGCGTCGCCATCTGCACGATCAGGACGCCGAAGGCGACCACGAAGCCGGTGAGTCCGACCATCGCGCCGACGATCGCGGCCAGGACCGCGCTCGCCGTCGACTCGGAGTACATCCAGCCGTTCGGGATGTCGATGTGCGTCTCGAGCGCCACCGTCAGCTCCGCGAGCAGCGGGCCGGCCACGGCACAGACCAGCGGCACCATCCAAAGGCTTCCCTTCAGCCTCTGCCGCCGCCGGAAGCGCGTGGCCCATGACGCCATGCGACGTAGCCTCGCCGCCACGTGTGGCGGTCGCATCACCCGTTTGAGGCGATGCGGCCGCGGCGGCTCCCGTAGAACGTCGCGCTGTGGCGAAGTGGTTGCCGATCCTCGAATGGTTGCCTCGATACTCGGGCAAGCTGCTGCGTGGCGATCTCATCGCCGGCATCGCGGTGACCGCGCTTGTCGTCCCGAAGAACCTGGGCTATGCGGGCATCGCGGGGATCCCGCTGCAGAACGGGCTCTATGCGGCCGCGGCGGGAGCGTTGATCTATCCGTTGTTCGGCACGTCGCGGCAGATCTCCACGGGACCGAGCTCGTCGCTGGCCGCCGTCGCGGGCGGCGCCGTGCTCGTGGTCGGCGCCGGCGACCAGGAGGCGGCGCAGCTGGTGGCCGCGATCACGCTCGCGACGGGGGCGCTGTTCCTGCTGATGGCGCTGCTGCGGCTCGGATGGATCGCGCGCTTTCTCTCCAAGGCGGTGATCACCGGGTTTCTCGCGGGCGCGGCGATCGATGTCGTGATCGGCGAGCTGCCGAAGTTGACGGGTACGTCGTCCGAGGGAGACAACGCATGGCAGGAGATCGGGTCGTGGGTGGGCGGTCTGGCCGAGACCCACGGCACGACGCTGCTCGTCGGGCTCGCATCGCTGGCGCTGATCCTGGGGTTGCGGTTCGTCGCGCCGAAGGTTCCGGGAGCGCTCGTGCTGGTCGTCGGCGGCCTGCTCGCTTCCGCACTGTTCGACCTCGGCAGCCACGGGGTGGCGTTGGTCGGCGACGTCCCGAGCGGCCTGCCGTCGCCGGCGCTGCCCGACGCCGACGTCTTCGCGGACCATGCGGCGACGATCGGGATCGCCGCGATGGCGCTGCTGTTGATCGGGTTCTCCCAGACGGCGGGAGACGCGCGCGCGTTCGCGGCCCGTCACCGCTACCGCGTCGATGTCAACCAGGAGTCGATCGCCCAGGGCATGGCGAACGCCGGCGCCGGCGTGTTCCAGGGGATGCCCGTCTCGACGAGCCTGTCGGCCAGCTCGCTCAACGAGTCCTCCGGGGCCCGCACGCCGATCGCCTCGCTCGTGACCGGGGGCCTGGTGCTCCTGACCCTCCTGGTCCTGGCGCCGCTGTTCTCCGATCTGCCGAAGGCCGTGCTCGCCGCCTTGATCATCGACGCGGTGGTCTTCGGGATGATCGACATCGGAGAGCTCCGTCGTCTTCGCCGTGTCGCCAGAGTCGACTTCTGGATCGCGGTCGCGGCCATCGTCGGCGTCCTCTCGGCGGGCGTGCTCGCCGGCGTCGTCATCGGCGTCGCGCTCTCGTTGCTGTGGCTCATCAGCGTCGCCACGCGGCCGAGCATCCCCAAGCTCAGCCGGCAGCCGGGCACGCAGGTGTTCCGCGACGCCAAAGAGCATCCCGAGGACGAGCGGTTCCCCGGAATCATCATCTTGCGCCTGGACTTCGGCCTGTCCTTCGCGACCGCCGAAGCGCTCGAGGATCGCGTCCGCGAGCTGATCGACCTGGAGGACGAGCTGCGCGCAGTCGTTCTGGACTTCGCCGGCGTGGACTTCATCGACTCCCAGGGCTCCGAGAAGCTGCGCGAGATCCAGCGACTCACCGGCGCATCCGGCGCCGTGCTCCGCGTGGCGCGCATGAAGCCGAGGATTCGTGTGGTCCTCGCCGCCGACGGGGTGCTCGCCGTGATCGGCGAGGAGCACCTGCATGGCAATGTCGACGAGGCGGTGGAGGCGCAGTTGCAGTCCCGCACGTTGCCTTAGGACCGTCGAATTGCAATGGCCGAACCGTCCTTCAGCGAGTGGTATCTGCGCTTTCTCTCGGCGTTCCGAGGGCCGGCTCGTTACAGCGCGGCGGGCGCGCATCCCGGGAGCAATGGCTGCCGCATTCGGGGTCATTCAAGCCTTCGGCTGGAGGTTCGGCCTCGACGCGACGGCTTCGGAAACCGCGGTCGCCACGCTGCAGGTGATCGTTGCCGGGCTGGCCGCCGCCGCGCGGTTTCGCAGTTCGTTGTTCACGACCCGAGTCGGCAACCAGGACGTCGGTGTGGGGCCGAGTGCACTGCTCGACACGCTGTTGAATGCGGTCGATCGGGCCGTCGACCGCCGTCGGGCCGTGGAGCGCCTTGCGACTGCGCGAGGACATTGCGGACACGGTCAAGATGCGGATGTTCGCGCTCGATGTGCTGACGCTGACCGGCGAGGCTGGACTTCGCGCCGCGCTTGCAATTGACCTCTACGTCGGCGACTCGAAGCGACGACGAGGCCGACGGTGGGCACCGACGCTCCGACCGAGGAGGTGCGCGTCGACGCGCCGGCCGAGCCCGAGCCCGAACGGGCCGAGGAACCAAGCGGCGTGCTCGAGACGCTGGAGCGGGACGCAAGGCTGGCACCCACTGCGCCCGGCGTTCCCTGAGGCGCTGCTCGAGCTCGGGCGGGTTCTGACCGCCGGTCATGCAGACCGATTGGAAGAGGCGGAGGCACAGCTCCAGACGGCGCTGCGTTTCGCGGAAACGGACGAGTTGACCACCGCGATCAGGTTCCAGCTCGCGGTCCTCTCGTCAAAGCTCGAACGTCCCTCGGTGAGGTTCTCGGATGGCTCGAGCAATGCGCCGACACGGAGGACGCGCCACCGGAATGGGGACTTGCGCGCGCCGCCATCCACATCGAGCTCGACGACTCCGAACACGCGACTGAGCAGTACGGAGCTGGGTTGGTGCTCCTCGGTCTTCTCGAGAATGAAGCTGGACACGTCGACGCGGCCGCCGATGTGCTCACTCGTTCGCTATCTCCCGAGCACGACCGATCCGCTGTTCCGGCTCTTCTATCGCGACGACACTCCGCCCGATCTCCGAAAGCTCGCCAAGGAGATCCGTGGGGCGGTTCTGATCACGACGATCGACGAGCCCCAGCGTCCCCCACCAGATTCCATCTAGCTCCGCGGGTCATCCGGTTGGGGTGATGCAGGACGCAGGTCGCGCGTGCTCTCCTGGGGCCATCGGCGTCGATCGGTCATCGCGTTGAAGTTCGGATTCGCCCGCCGCTGGCTAAGGTCCGTCCGGCCCGAGCCGGGAACCCTGCGCAGCGATGCGATCGCCGGTGTTCCCGGCGCGGTCGGCAGCGTTCCGGACGGCATGGCCTCGGCGGTGCTCGTCGGGGTCAATCCGGTGTACGGGCTCTATGCGAGCTTCGCCGGGCCGATCGCGGGCGGCCTGACGGCGAGTACACGCCTGATGGTGATCACGACGACGACCGCGGCGGCGCTCGCGGCGGGTTCGGCCGTCGACGGATTCGATGCCGCCAAGCGCCCCGACGCGTTGTTCATGCTGACCGTCCTGGCGGGCGCGATCATGGTCGTCGCCGGGCTCGCGCGCCTCGGTCGCTACACCCGCTTCGTCTCGTTCTCGGTGATGATCGGGTTCCTCACCGGCGTCGCGGCGAACATCATCTTCGGCCAGATCCCCGACTTCACCGGGGTGAGCGCGACCGGCGATTTCGCGCTGGAGAAGGCGTGGTACGTCGTGACGCATCCGGACCAGATCGAGCTCGCCTCGCTGCTCACCGGCGCGGGCGCGCTCGTGCTGCTGGTGGGGCTCGCGCGGACGCGGCTCGCCGCTTTCTCCGCGGTGATCGCGCTCGTCATCCCGACCTTGCTGACGTTGTCGGTCGACTCGATCGCACGGGTCGAGGACGAGGGCAAGATCCCGACCGGGGTCCCGCTTCCGCACCTCCCCGATTTCGGGCTCGCCGTCGATCCCAACGTCCTCGTCGGTGCGCTGTCGGTCGCGGTGATCGTCCTCGTCCAAGGCGTCGGCGTCAGCGAGGCGGCACCCAACCGCGACGGCCCCGCGTCGGAGCCGAACCGCGACTTCATCGCCCAAGGCGTCGGCAACCTCGCGTCCGGCCTCTTTAGAGGGCAGCCGGTCGGCGGCTCGGTCGGGCAGACGGCGCTCAACGTGGCCGCGGGGGCGCGCGGACGCTGGGCATCGATCTTCTCGGGGATCTGGATGCTGGCGGTGCTCGTCGTCTTCTCCGGCATCGTCGGGCGGGTGGTGATCCCGCCGCTGGCGGCCGTGCTGATCTTTGCCGCGGCCGGTTCGTTGCGCAGCGGGGCGATCGGGACGATCCTGCGGACGGGTCTGGTCTCGCAGATCGGCTTCGTCTCGACGGTCGCGGCCACGCTCTTCCTGCCCGTGGCGGCCGCCGTCGGGGTCGGGGTGACGCTGTCGCTGCTGCTGCAGCTCAACCGCGAGGCGCTCGACCTCAAGGTCGTCCGGCTCGAGCCGCTTGAAAGCGGACGCTTCGAGGAGTCGCCGGCGCCCGCCCAGCTGCCGAGCGCCGCCGTCACCCTGCTCGACGTCTACGGGAGCCTCTACTACGCCGGCGCCAAGACGCTCGCGGCGCGGCTGCCGGAGACCGCCGGCGCGGAGCGCCCGGTCGTCGTGCTGCGGCTGCGCGGTCGCACGCAGCTCGGCGCCTCCTCGCTGGTCGTCCTGGATGCCTACGCGGAGCGGCTGGCCGCCGTCGGCGGCCGGCTGATCCTCAGCGGCGTCGCTCCGGAGCTGGTCGAGCGACTGCGGCGCACCGGGCGCAGCCACCTCGACGCGCAAGTCAGCGTCTTCGCGGCGACCGAGGTCGTCGGGGACGCGTCCGACGCGGCCTATCGCGAGGGGCAGCGCTGGCTCGCGGCGGGTCCGTGAGCGATCTCACCCAGTCGAGGTGATGCCGGTTCGCACGCGAGCGGCGAGAGTCGCGTGCGCATCCGACAAGCCGTTCTACTGATGGCGCGGCAATAGGAGGGATGAACCATGCGACGACTGCGCGATCGTGGGCAACCGGACGGCACGCGCTACACGCTGCGCGAGAAGCTGTTCTCGGTCGGCGACGACTACTGGATCGAGACCGACGGCGGTGAACGCGCGTTCAAGGTCAACGGCAAGGCGCTGCGGGTCCGGGACACGCTGGTGGTCGAGAGCCGCTCCGGCCAGGAGCTGCTCAAGATCCAGGAGAAGAAGCTCACCGTGCGCGACAAGATGGAGATCGAGCGCGACGGCCACACGGTGGCGACCGTCAAGAAGGCGCTCGTCGGCATCCGCGACCGCTACTCGATCGAGGTGGAAGACGGCGACGACCTGTCCGCCAAGGGCAACTTCGTCGACCACGAGTACGAGATCGAGCGCGACGGCGACAAGGTGGCCGAGGTCTCGAAGCGCTGGCTCCGCATCCGCGATGCGTACGGCATCGAGGTCATGCCCGACCAGGACGACGCGCTGATCCTGGCGATCGCGGTCTGCATCGAGCAGATGGGCCACGACTAGGAGCCCGCGCCCGCGCTGATCACGGGCGCGGCGCGGTGGCGACCCTCGCCGCTAAGGAGCGGGAACGCTGACGCCGGCGGCGGGAGCCGGTGCCGGCGGCTGCAGCGCGAACCGCCAGCCGCGCAGCACACCGTGGACCGCGGCCGCGCCGATGATCGGCCCGTCGGGGAGCGTCAGCCCCGGCGGGTACAGCAGGAACGGCCGGGTCTGGGGACCGCCGAGACCGCCGTGGAAGCAGATCAGCTCCTCGAAGGCGCACCCCTCGTCCAGGTCGGGGTCGTAGAAGCTGCCGACCATGATGTCGGCGACGTGCGCGAAGCCGTCGGTGCGCAGGAGATGCGCGGGCGCGGTGCGAGAGAACGCGGCGAGCGGATCGACGCCCTCGATATGTCCGTCCCGGAGCCGATGCGACCCGTCAGGGCCGAGCGCGACCGGGCCGTCCTGTGCCGAACGGACCAGCAGCCAGCCGATGTGCTCGTGCGCGCGCAGGCCTCCGATCAGCTCCGGATGGCGCTGCTGGATCTCCTCGAGCGTGAGCCGCCGGTCGGAGTCCATCAGGTAGATCAGCCCGAGGTTGCCTGAGCCCAGGACGACGACCTCGCGTCCCGAGACGTCGTTCTTCGCGCGCTTGCCCGATCCCGAGCCCGTCGCCTCGGTGACGGCGTGGCCGACCAGCGCGCGCTGCTCATCTCCTCCGGAGAAGCCCGCCACGTCGGCGCTGGAGAGCAGGCGCTGGACGAGCTCGTCGAGGCCGTAGCCGTGGCGCTGCTTGAACGTGGCGCCCTGCGTCTGGCCGTGGTCGGACAGCACCACGATCTCGTACGGACGCGGCGCATAGCGGCGCGCCCGCTCGATACGTGCGAACTGCTGGTCGAGCTTGCGCAGCGCTTCGCCGGTGTCCGCGCGTTCGAGCCCGGAGTGATGCGCGACCTCGTCGTAACTGGCGAACGTGGCGTAGACCGCCGGGCGCCCGCGCATCATGTCCGTCAGCACGCCGTAGACGATCAGGTCGCGGACGAAGACGCACATCGCGGCGCGCAGGAAGGGGTAGATCCCGCCGCGGTGCCCGCGCGGGCGCACGTCGCGCCGCTTCTGCTGAGCGGCCGCCGTCAACTCGAGCACGACCTCCCACAGGTAGAGCACCAGCAGCCGGGTGACGTTGAAGCCGTTGGCCAGGAAGGCGCGGTAGCCGGGATTGGCCTGCTTCTCGGCGTCCATGCGGCTGACGGTGAGGATCGCGTCGTCCGCCTCGCCGGACAGCAGGTTGCCGCGGCTGGCGCCGCCGCCGGCGAGCAGGCCGACGCCGGTGGAGTGCCGGCGCTCGATCTCCGCGCAGTCCGAGGCCGACGAGCACACCATCATCGTCGCGGTCTCCTTCTCGACCCAGCGGAACGCCGGCATGTCGTCGTTGGAGCCGAGGAGGATTCCCGCCTGGCTCGCTCCCGTCTGCGACGAGAGGTCGGTCTCCCACTCCGCGAGCCGGTAGCCGTGGTCGGAGATCCAGCGCGCCATGTTCGGCGCGCTCCCGTCGCGCATCGCGTTGCGCAGGATCGGCAGCGCGAGCCCGTCGATCTCGAGGAAGATGATGCCCGGCGTGTCGGTGCGGTCGTCGGAGCCGAGCCGGCGGGCGATCCGGCGGGTGACCCGCAGTGTGTACTCGTCGTCATCGTCGGTGCCGGCGATGACCTGCAGGAGCATGCTCACGGCGGCGATCAGCACGGCGGTCAGCAGCGCGTCGCCGAAGGAGTCCACGCGCAGCCAATCCGGGAAGACGGCGTCGACGAGCATCAGCAGGCCCGCGTCGACGAGCAGCACGAGGATGAACCCGATCGCGACCATGAACGGCAGCCGCAGCGCCGCGATCACCGGCGGGACGATCGCGTTCAGCAGCGCGATCGACAACGCGACCACGAAGCCGGCGCCGGGTTCCTCGAGGGCCACGCCCGGGACGAGTCCCGCGGCGACGTACACGGACGCCGCCAGGATCGCCCAGGAGACAAGGAGCCGCAGCGGCCTGATCCGCGGCGTCGCCGGCTCCCACTTGATCGCTTCGCCATAGCCCGGATCGCTCATGGTGCCGATCATCCGCGCCCGCGCGCGGTCGCGCATCGCCCGATCCGGATGAACCGCGCGTGATCACCCGGTTCGGACGAGGTGGGCTCCGGGGAGATCTGAGACCGTCCGGGTATGCGCCACCGCCGAGTGATCCGCCAGCGTCCATCGCCCGAGCCCAACGGTGCGCCCGCCGCCGAGTTCGTCGAGCTCGCCCCGGATGAGCTGAGCGGCGTCTTCGCCGCTCCGACGTGGCTGCGCGACCTCGGGATGATGTCCTGGCTGCTCGTCGGCGTCGCCGCGCTGGGGGTCGGCGTGGCGGCCCTGCTGGCACTGACCAACGCGATCGTCGCGCCGGTGGTGACCGCGGCGATCGTCGCCGCCGTGCTCTCCCCGCTGGTGCGCCGGTTGAGCCGCGGCCGGCTCTCGCGGACCGCGGCCGCCGCGCTCGTGTTCCTCGGGTTGGTCGCGCTCGGGGTGGGATTCGCCGTGCTGATGCTCGGCGCGGTCGTCAGCAAGTCCTCCGAGCTGGAGAGCGCCCTCACGAACGCGGCCGCGAAGCTCCAGAGCGCGCTCGAGGACGCCGGCGTCAGCAGCGGGCAGGCCCAACAGGCCAACGCCGGCGCCAGCTCGAGCCTCAGTGACGCGTTCCACGCCCTCCTGCAGGGCGTCGGGACGGGCGTCCAGGTGCTGGGCGGGCTCGCCATCTTCGTCTCCTTCACCGCGCTCAGCCTCTTCTTCCTGCTCAAGGACGGCCCGCAGATCCGCCGCTGGACGGAGCGTCATATGGGCGTGCCGCCCGACGTCGGGCGGATCATCACCGAGCGCACGCTGCAGGCACTGCGCGGCTACTTCACCGGCGTCACGGCGGTCGCGGCGTTCAATGCGATCGTGATCGGCCTGGGAGCGCTCGTGCTCGGCGTCGGGCACGCCGGCTCGATCGCGCTCGTCAACTTCGCGGCGGCGTACGTCCCCTATCTCGGCGCCTGGTCAGCCGGCGCGTTCACCGTCCTGATCGCGCTCGGGTCACAGGGCACGACGACGGCGCTGATCATGGCGGTGATCGTCCTCTTGGCCAACGGCATCCTGCAGCAGATGATCCAGCCGATCGCGTTCGGCGCCGCGCTGGGCATCCACCCGCTGGCCGTGCTGATCGTCACGATCGCCGGCGGGAGCCTGTTCGGCATGATCGGTCTCGTCCTGGCCGCGCCGCTCACCTCGGCCGCGACGCACATCGCGGCCGACCTCGCGCGAGCAAGACCTAAGCCAGCGCAACCACTCCCTTGATCACGAGATACGCGCCGAGCGCGGCGAAGGACGTGACGAGCAGCCACTCCTCGTTCTCGCGTGCCCAAGCGGCACCGCGACCGAGGTAGACGTTCGCCGTGCCGGGCGAGAACACCGCCAGCGCGAGCGCGATGATCGGGATTGCGAACCACAGCAGGTTGTAGACGGCGACGTAGAGCGTCGCCTCCCCGCCTCGGAAGTCCTCCGCGGCGATCGCGTTGAGCACGACGAGGTAGATCAGACCGGGCACGTGGGTGGCGACGCCCGCGACGGCAGCGGTCCGCGCGGACGGATGGCTCAACCGCGTGGTGATCCGCGACGGTGACTTCGGCTTCGACGCCGCGCGGTGCGGCGGGGACACCCGCCCCTGCTTGACGCCGGCCGCGAAGGCGAGCGCCGCAACGCCGGCGAGCACGTCGAACGCGGCCGCGAAGGACGACCGCCCGAAGGCGTTACCGGCACCGTCGAAGGCGACCACGATCAGGGTCCCGACGGCGATGCTGACGATCAGTCCGGTGAGCGTGAACGCCAGCAGCAGACGGCGCGCATCCGGCGCGCGCAGCAGCGCGACGACCGCGGCCTGGCTCGTCGCGGGACGCAAGGCACTGAGGACACCGAGGGCGAGGAGCTCGAAGATCAACGGACTCGGGCGTCAGCTTGACAGCACACAGGTGGCGGCGCCCCTCCGCCCTGCGGGGCGGACCCACGAGCGCAGTCACGCAGCGTGACCGTAGTGCGCCGCATCGTCGATCCGTAGTTCCACGCGGTCCTGCTGCGTAATTGTTCACACTGTCAGGAAATCGGCGTAACGGGCCGCGCCGGTGGGGTCTTATGTGCTGTCTCTACAACGGGCCGCCTGCTCCCATGCGAGAGGCCGGTCATCTCTCCCTCGCACAAGGCAAGGAGCTTCGTAGTGAAGCGCATCATGATTCTCACCCTGGCCGCGGTCGCGGTCATCGTCGCTGCGCCGTCGGTGGCGTCCGCCTCCAACTGCGGCGGCTGGTACACCGGCAATCGCTTCGATGAGTATGCGGAGGTCAGCAACGTCGTGCCGATGGAGGGCATGAATTGCGCCAGCAGCCGCTATGTCGTCAATAAGTGGCTCAAGCGCGGCTACGAGCGCCAGTACACCAACCGGATTCCCACCCACTTCTTCGACGGCTATGTGACTTGGCACTGTCGCAAGACCAGCACCTACGGGTGGCGCTGTGACGAGTACACGTCGAACACCGCCTTCAAGTTCCGCGCCGTCTACTACGGCTGACAACCTCGCATCCGACGCAATCACAAGAAGACCCCGATATGGACTCCAACGAACAGCACAACAACAACGCGACAGTCACCTTCAACAAGCGCACCGCACGCATCGCCGCCATCGGTGCGCTTGTGATGGCCTTGCTGGCGACCGGTCTCACCCTCACGACCAACCACGTGCAAGCGCAGTACAAGCAGCGCGACGACCGCTACGCGGCACTCGCGATCAAGACCGACCGTGACGAGCAGGCTGCGATGCTCGCCGCATCGCGCGCCCAGGACGCTGCAGTGAAGGACGCTGTCGCAGTGGAGAAGAAGCGCTCGGCCCGCGTCATCAAGAGGGTTGTCCGCAAGATGAAGCGCTCGGGCAGGCGCAAGGTGAACGAGGCGTACGCCAAGGGGCAGCGCGACGGCTACTCATCCGGCAATGCGGCGGGTTACAACGCCGGTCACTCAACCGGCCGGGACGAGGGTTATTCCGAAGGTCTGGAGGAGGCGAGCGACGACCTGAGCTGCTCCGACGACCCCGACGTTCCGCTGCCGTACTGCAACTAGAACCTCTGCGCTCGAGCACGCGGAGGTGCGCGCGGCCCCCTCCACTTCCAGAGTATCCCTGCCTGGGGGGCTTGTTTCAAGCCCCCGGGTGTGCTCCATACTCGCTTGCCGCAAGCGATGAAGGGAGCGGCGCGATGGGCAGGCAGGGGCATGCGGCGGTGGTGGCCGGTGGCGATTACGTGGTCGGTCTTCAGGAGGTCGGCGAGGCGCAGGTCGCGGTCGTTGGGGGCAAGGGCGCGCACCTGGGGGAGCTCTCGCGGATCGACGGCATCCGCGTGCCGCCCGGCTTCTGCGTGACGACGCAGGCCTTCGAGCGGGTCATGCGGGAAGCGCCCGCGATCGAGGAGCGGCTCGAGCGGCTGTCGCGCCTGAGCGCGGACGACCGGGAGGCGATCCGCACGCTCAGCGCAGAGGTTCGCCAGAGCGTCGAAGCGATCGCCGTCCCCGACGATCTGGCGGCGGCGATCGCGAGCGCCGTGAGCCGGCTCGGCGAGCACGCCGCCTACGCGGTTCGATCGAGCGCGACGGCGGAGGACCTGCCGACGGCCTCCTTCGCCGGCCAGCAGGACACGTACCTGAACGTCGTGGGGACGGCGACGGTCGTGGCGCACGTAAGCCGGTGCTGGGCCTCGCTGTTCACCGAGCGGGCCGTGACCTACCGCCTGCGGAACGGCTTCGACCACCGCAAGGTCCACATGGCGGTCGTCGTGCAGGAGATGGTCTTCCCGCATGCGGCCGGGATCCTCTTCACGGCGGACCCCGTCACGTCCAACCGCAAGGTCGCCGCGGTGGAGGCGACCTTCGGCCTCGGCGAGGCACTGGTCTCCGGCCTGGTGAATCCGGACCGCTACACGGTGCGCGACGGCGAGATCGTCACCAAGGTGGTCGCGCAGGAGCAGCCCGCGCTGACGGACGCGCAGGTCATCGCGCTCGATCGGCTCGGCCGGCGGATCGAAGCGCATTTCGGCCGCCCGCAGGACATCGAATGGTGCCTGGTCGACGACGCTTTCCAGATCGTCCAGAGCCGGCCGATCACGACGCTCTTCCCGATCCCCGTGATCGGTGACGCGGACAACCACGTCTACCTCTCCGTCGGTCACCAGCAGATGATGACCGACCCTATGAAGCCGCTCGGGCTCTCCGTGCACCAGCTGGTGGCCCTCCCGACCATGTACGAGGCGGGTGGGCGGCTGTTCGTCGACGTCGCCCCGCGCCTGGCGTCGCCCGCGGCTCGCTCCGGCATCATGCAGGTCATCGGGCAATCCGATCCGCTGACCGGGGACGCGCTGCAGACCATCCTCGACCGCGGGGACTTCGTCCCGTCGGTCCCGGACGAGGGCCCCGGCGGGCCGCCGGCCGGTGCTGGGCCCGCCCCGATCGAGACCGATCCGGCCATCGTCACCGAGTTGATCGAGCACAACCAGGCATCCGTCGCCGCGTTGAAGCGCGACATCCAGGCGAAGTCGGGAACGGCGCTGCTCGACTTCATCCTGGCGGACATCCAGGAGCTGCGGCGGATCCTGTTCGATCCGCGCAGCCACCAGGTGTTCATGGGCGCGATGGAGGCCACGTGGTGGCTGAACGACCAGCTCGAGGCGTGGCTGGGCGAGAAGAACGTGGCCGACACACTCACGCAGTCCGTCCCGAACAACGTGACGTCGGAGATGGGCCTGGCGCTGCTGGACGTCGCCGACGTGATCCGCCCGTACCCGGACGTGGTGGCGTTTCTGGAGCACGTCGAGAACGAGGCGTTCCTCGACGATCTCGCCGAGTTGCCTGGCGGGGCCGAATCGCGAGATGCCATCCGGGACTACCTCGACAAGTACGGCATGCGCTGCGTCGGCGAGATCGACATCACGCGACCGCGGTGGAGCGAACGGCCCAGTGCGCTCGTGCCGCTGATCCTCGGCAACGTCAAGCACTTCGAGCCGGGCGACGGTGAGCGGCGGTTCGAGCGAGGGCGCCAGGAGGCATGGGACAAGGAACACGAGCTGCTGGAGCGGCTGCGCGACCTGCCCGACGGTCAGCAGAAGGCCGAAGAGACCAAGCGGATGATCGACCGGGTCCGGACCTTCATCGGCTACCGCGAGTATCCGAAGTACGGCATGGTCTGCCGCTACTCCGTCTACCGGCAGGCGCTGCTGGAAGAGGCCGAGCGCCTCGTCGCGGCCCGCGTGCTGCGCGAGCCGGAGGACGTCTTCTACCTCACGTTCCAGGAGCTCGAAGACGTCACGCGCACGCAGCAGGTCGACCACGAGCTCATCGCCCAGCGCACGCAGGCGTTCACGTCGTATCTGGCGCTCACCCCGCCGCGCGTGCTCACGTCGGAGGGCGAGGTCGTCGCCGGGAGCTACCGGCGCGACGACGCGCCGGCCGGCGCGCTGATCGGCCTACCGGTCTCCAGCGGAACCGTCGAGGGACGCGCCCGCGTCGTCATGGACGTGGCGGACGCCCAACTCGAGCCTGGGGACATCCTGGTCACGGCGTACACGGACCCGAGCTGGTCCCCGTTGTTCGTCGCCATCAACGGTCTGGTGACCGAGGTGGGCGGCCTGATGACCCACGGCTCGGTGATCGCACGGGAGTACGGCCTGCCGGCCGTCGTGGGGGTCGAGCGAGCCACGCGGCTGATCCGCGACGGGCAGCGGATCCGCCTGCACGGAACGGACGGGTACGTCGAGATCCTGTCCTGAGACGGCGCGATCAGCGGTTCGCGCGAACGCCTGTGCAGAACGTGAAGATCCCGGTCGTGTTCCCCGCGGCTGGGAAGTGGCAATCCACCAGCACCTCGTCGCGCCCATTCGTCTGGATCAGGAACAGCGTCTCGTCGGGCTGAGAGTCGAGGCCGGTGTTGCCCTCGCTGATGGTGGCCTTCTGTCCGGCGAAGATGTTGCCGCCACCGGAGTCGCCGACGAGCTGGAGCGTCGACGTCCCCGTGTTGTGCACGATCACGCTGGTGTCGAAGTCAGCGGCTCCGTCGGTCTCGACGCGCAGGTTGATGTCCGGGTAGTCGAGCAGGGTCTGAGCGGTCGTCGAGCGTGAGTCGGCGGTGCCGACCTGGAAGCGCTCGCTGCGCGTGAACGCCGAGGCCGCGAGCCCGCCGAGGGTGTCGGCGTCGGACGCGTGGCCCGCGGTGTCGGCGGCGGTCGCATGGGTGGCGCTGGCGGCCGTGTCGGCGACCGCGGCGCTCCCGGCGCTGTCGGCGGCCGTCGCGTGAGCCGCGGTGTCGGCCGTAGTCGCGTGCGAGGCCGCCGGCACCGCGCCGAGCTTGGCCACATCGATCTGCGTCGCGGTCAGGGTGTGCTTCTTGAGGCGATCGCCGGGGATCGAGGCCTTCTTGATCTTGCTCCCGCTGATCAGGCTCGAGGCGGCGACGCTGGTCCCGCCGAGCGCGATGAACAGCGCGAGCGTGGCGACGACGTTCGCGTAGGTGAGTCTGGATCGCAGCATGTGCGCACTCTCCCCGGCGCCGGAGGAGAAGCGGATGAGCCCTCAGTCGAGCGCCTGATCCCACAGCTCCGGCGAGCCGATCGCCGACCGCAGCTCGTCGGTGAACCTGCCGTGGACGAGAATGAAGACGATCCGCGCCGCTTGATCGGAGCGGTTCACCCACGCGTGGTCGGTGCCGCGCTGGATGGCGACGTCACCCGGCCCCAGCCGGGTCTCGGAGCCGTCGTCGAGCACGAGCCAGATCTCGCCCTCGAGCACGATGCCGTAGTCGATCGACTCGGTCCGGTGCATCGGCGACTGCTCGCCCGCCTTGATCACGGTGATGCGGACGATCGTCCCGTTCGGGTCGGGCGGGGTGATCAACGGCCGCTCCGTGGGCTCGCGCTCGGTGGGCGCGACCGGGGCAGGCATCGCGCGCGTGTTCCAGAGCTCGTGGAAGATCGCGAACTCGTTCTCGTGCGTGCGCGGTGTCGGGCCGTCCGACAGGACGACCGACCGGCCGTTCGCATCGTGGCCGGTGACGATTCGGCGCGGGACGCTCATGTCCTGAAACTCCTCCTGGTCTTTGTCCTAGGACAAATGCTACCTTGTCTCGGGTGAATGCGGTTTCGAGCATCGGTGGGACGACGGCGGCGGGCATCGCGGCGAGCGTTCGCGACCTCGTGGACGTCGGCCGGCTCGGCGCGGGCGACGCGCTCCCGCCGATCCGGTCGTTGTCGCAGGAGCTCGGTGTGAACCGCAACACAGTGGCGGCGGCGTACCGGCTGCTGGTCGCGGCCGGCGTGGCCGAGACCCACGGCCGGGGCGGAACGGTGATCGCGGCGGTGCCGGATGCAGCTCGCGACGGCGCTTCGGCGCGTCCCGGGCTGGTCGACCTGGCAAGCGGCAATCCGGATCCGCGGCTCCTTCCCGATGTGGTCGAGTATGTCCGCGGATACGAAGCGTCGCTGTACGGCACGCCGGCCGAACACGCAGGTCTGGCCGCGTGGGCGCGCGGGGCGCTGGGGGAGGAGCTGCCCGGGCCGTTCGGCGTCGTCGTCACGCACGGGGCGGTGGATGCGATCGAGCGCCTGCTGGCCATGCATCTGACGCGGGGTGACGCGGTGGCCGTCGAGGATCCGTGCTTTCTGGCGCACATCAGCACGTTGCGGCTGAACGGCTTCACCGCGATTCCGGTCGCCGTGGATCAGTGCGGGATGTCGGCGCGCGGTCTCTCGGACGCGCTGGAGGCGGGAGCGCGGGCGGTGATCTGCACACCGCGGGCGCAGAACCCGACGGGCGCGAGCCTGAAGGCCGAGCGTGCGGAAGCGCTGCGCGCGGTCCTGGTTCGCCACCCGCATGCGCTGGTCATCGAGGACGACCACCTCTGGGCGCTCTCCACCGCCGGCTACCACCGGATCACGCCGCCCGAGCTGCCGCGCTGGGCGCTGGTGCGCTCGGTCGCCAAGTTCCTGGGCCCCGACCTGCGGCTGGCCGTCGTCGCCGCCGACGAGGAGACCGTCGACCGGTTGCACGCGCGGCTCGGACCGGCCACGACCTGGGTCAGCCACCTGCTGCAACACGCGGTTGCGGGCATGCTCGACGACCCGCGGGTCGAACGCCTTCGCCAGACCGCGCGCGCTGCGTACGCGGCGCGCGCCACGTCGCTGGTCGACGCGCTGCGGCGGCGCTCGATCGAGGTGTCGATCGCGCCCGACGGCCTGAACGTGTGGATCGAGACGGCGGCGACGGCGGACGCCCTCGCCGCCCGCGGCTGGCGCGTCCGGCCGGCCAATGCGTTCGCGGTCGGCGCGACGATCGACGCGGTGCGGGTCACGACCTCGACCCTCACCGAACAGCAGGCCGAAGCGTTCGCCGCAGACCTCCAGGAGGCAGCATGTTCACAGGCCTGAGCGCCTTTCCCCTGACCCCGCTCGACGACACCGGCGCCATCGACGAACGGGCATTGCAGCTCCTCGTGACGCGTCTTGCCGAAGCGGGCGTGCATTCGATCGGAGCGCTCGGCAGCACGGGCAGCTACGCCTACCTGACCCGCGCCGAGCGGGCGCGGGTGGCGCGACTCGCGGTCGGCGCGGCCGGCGGCGTTCCGGTGATGATCGGCATCGGTGCCGTGCGCACCGAACACGTCATCGAGCACGCGCACGATGCGCAGCAGGCCGGCGCCGCCGCGGTGATGCTCGCCCCGGTCTCCTACCAGCCGCTGACCGACGACGAGGTCTACGGGCTCTACGCGGACGTCACGGCCGAGCTCTCGGTGCCGCTGTGCGTGTACGACAACCCCGGCACGACGCGGTTCGCGTTCAGCGACGCGTTGCATGCGCGGGTCGCGGGGCTCGCCGGCGTCGCGGCGATCAAGCTTCCGGGTGACGGAGCCGCGGAACGGACCGGCGCCTTGCGGCCGCTTGTGCCGGCGAGCGTCGCGATCGGCGTCAGCGGCGACCAGTTCGCGGCGGGCGCGTTGGACGCCGGCGCGGACGTGTGGTTCAGCGTGGTCGGCGGGCTCTTCCCGGAGCTCGCCCTCGCGATCGTGCGCGAAGGCGGCCCCGCCTCCGCGCGGCTCGAGCCGCTCTGGGCGCTGTTCCGCCGCTACGGCGGCCTGCGGGTCGTGGCCACCGCCGCTTCGCTGCTCGGGCTCGCCGGCGCGCGCAACCTCCCTCGCCCGTTGCGCTTGCTGGACGGGGACGCCCGCACCGAGGTCGAGGCCGTGTTGCGAGGGCTTGGATGAGGGTGCTCGCGGTGCTGGTCACCGCCCAGGTCCTCAGCGTCGCCAACTCGAACATGATCGCCGTCGCGCTGCCGCAGTTGAGCAGCGACCTCGGTGCCTCGCACGTCCAGCGCCAATGGATCGTCGACGCGTTCGTGCTCGTCTTCGCCGCGTTGCTGGTCGCCGGCGGCGTGCTCGCCGATCGCTACGGTCGCCGCCGCGCCTTCGTCGCCGGGCTCGTGACGTTCGCAGCCGGATCGCTCGGCTGCGCGCTGGCCTCCGACCCGGGCCTGCTGATCGGCGCGCGGGTGGTGCAGGCGCTCGGACCGCCGCTGATCCTGCCCGCGTCGCTGTCGATCGTGACGGTGACGTTCTCCGCGCCCGGCGCGCGCGCCCGCGCCATCGGCGTGTGGGGCGCGGGCTCGGGGCTCGGGATCGCCGTCGGCCCGTTGCTCGGCGGCGTGATCGTCAGCGGGCTCGGGTGGAGGTGGGTGTTCGGCTTGAGCGCGCTGGCGGCGCTCGGTCTCGCGTCGGCGGCGCTGCGGCTCATCCCCCGCGATGCGCAGGCCGCTCCCACCCGCCGCTTCGACCACCTCGGCGCGCTGCTCGTGACCGCGGTGCTCGCCAGCCTCGTCTTCGGCCTGATCGAAGGTCCCGGCCGCGGCTGGACCTCGAGCGCCGTGCTGCTCGCGTTCGCGACCACCGTGCTCCTCGCCGCCGCGTTCGTCGCTGCCGAACGACGCCACCCGGCGCCGCTCGTCGACCTCGAGCTCGTCCGCCGTCCGGTCTTCGCGGCGGCCAACCTCGCGGCCGCGACGCTGATGTTCGTGATGCTCGCGACCAGCGTCTATCTCTCGGACTTCCTGCAGACCTTCCGTGGCAGCACGCCCTTGCAGGCGGGACTCACGCTGCTGCCGCTCGGCGCCGCCACCGCGCTCTTCGCCGCCGCTTCGGGCCGGCTCACGGCGCGCGTTCCGGCGCGGGTCGCCATCGTCGTCGGGTTGCTGTGCGCCGCGGGTGGAGCGCTGCTGCTCAGCCGAGTCGGAGCGGCGCCCGGCGCCGGGCTCCTGTGGCCCGCGCTGTTCGCCATCGGCGCGGGCGCCGGGATCGCGCTGCCCGCAACGACCGCGACCGCGGTCGCCGCGGTCGACGCCGCGCGCACCGGCATGGCCTCCGCGATCCACAACGCCGGCCGCCAGGTCGGCGCGACGCTCGGCGTGGCGGTGCTGGGCTCGATCGTCACCGCCCACGCCACCGCTGGAACCGCCACGGCCTACGCCGACGGGTTGTCGATCGCGCTGCTCGTCGCCACCACCGCGCTGGTCGCCACCGCGGCGATCACGCTCAAACTGGTCCCTAGAACCAGGAAGGCCCGTGATTCGTGTACGGCGCTTGGAGCGCTCGACACTCCTCCGCGGTGAGCTGGAGGTCCAGCGCCGCGACCGCCTCGGAGAGGTGATGCGGCTTGGTGGCGCCGACGATCGGGGCATTGACGGCCGGGTTGGTCAGCACCCACGCGAGCGCGACCTGGGCCATCGTCACGCCGCGCGCCTGGGCGACCTGCTCGACGACGTCGACGACCGGTTCGTCAAGCGGTGAGTCGAAGGACTGGACGACCTTGTCGACGGTGGAGCGCGTGCTCTGCTCGCCCCACGGGCGCGCGAGGCGGCCCTTGCCGTTCGGCGAGTAGGGCACCAGGCCCACCTGCATGTCGGCGCACATCGCCATCAGCTCGCGTTCGTCCTGGCGGCGCAGCAGGTTGTATTGGTTCTGCATCGAGACGAACCGCGTCCAGCCGCCGAGGTCCGCCGCGTGCTGGAGCTTGGCGAACTGCCACGCGTACATCGACGACGCGCCGATGTAGCGGACCTTGCCCGCCTTGACCACGTCGTGCAGCGCCTCCATCGTCTCCTCGACCGGGGTGTCGGGATCGAAGCGGTGGATCTGGTAGAGGTCGACGAAGTCGGTGTCCAGCCGTTTCAGCGATGCGTCGAGCTGTTCGAGGATCGCCTTGCGCGACAGCCCTTGCCCGCCCGGGCCGTCGTGCATCCTGCCGAACACCTTGGTGGCGAGCACGATGTCCTCGCGCCGCGAGAAGCGTTTGATCGCGCGGCCGACCACCTCCTCTGACGTGCCCGCCTGGTAGACGTTCGCCGTGTCCCAGAACGTGATGCCGAGTTCGATCGCTTGGCGAAAGAACGGCTGCGCCGCGTCGTCGACGAGAGCCCACTCGTGCGCGCCCGGGGTCGTGGGGTCGCCGTAGCTCATGCAGCCCAGCGCGAGCCGGCTGACTTTCAGCCCGGTGCTTCCCAGCCGTGTGTACTGCATCGGTGCCCTCCTCAGGCCGCGGCGACCGGCTGATCGTACGCCAGCGAGGTCGAGAGCTCGCGGTACGCGTAGAGTTCCGCGTCGTGGCCCACGAGCAGTCGTTCTCGCGGGCCGCTGAGAAGCTCTCGCTCTCGCAGCCGTCGGTCTCGCACCAGATCGCGTTGCTGGAGACCGAGATCGGCGTGCGGGTGTTCGACCGCGACCGCGGGCGCGCCGGCCTTCGCCTGACGCACGTGGGTGAGGTCCTGCTCGAGCTCCGACCGCGCTGGCGGGGGTTCGTGCCCGCGGCGATCAGGCGCCTCCGGTCCGCCGACGGTGGCCTTCGCATCATCCTCAGCGAGGTGACGCCGAGCACCCTCGAGTCGCGGTTCATCAGCGGCGAGTTCGACGTCGCCTCGGCGTCGGCTGGGTCCCGAGCCTCTTGATCGACGACTACGCCGGCGTCGCGATCCGCCGGCTCGATGCACCCGTCGGTCGCCGCGACATCTACGCGCTGCTCCCACCCGGCGGGCGGCACCCGCTCGCCCGGCGGGTCGTCGACGCGCTGGCGGAGACCGCCCCCGAGTTCGCCGGCACGAACAACCAGAGCGTCACGTTGACGACGCGGTAGGAGCGGCTGCGGCCATGCCTTCTCGAACCGGTGCCGCGGTCATCTGCGCCGCCCTCCTGCTGTTCGCGCTCCACGGTGTCCTCGGCACCACCGCGGACGCGGCCTCCACCGTCAATGCCGGCCTATCCGGAGGGTTGTCCGACAGCGAGATCATGCGGATCGGCATGGGCTTCGCTGCGGCGAATGGCGACCCGGATCCAGATGACGTGACGGCGATCGCCACGACCCACAACGCGGCCGTGCACGCGGCAATGGCCGGCGACGACGTCGGGGACGACGAGGACGTCGACCTGATCGTGATGACCGGCGACTTCGCCGCCGAAGGCGCGAAGCACCCGCCCGGTGCGGAGATCCCCACGGGCACGTTCCTCTCGCTCGTGATCGAGCCGAGGACCGGTGAGATCTGGGACTACGGGCTGGACAGTCGCCGGCCCGACCTTTCCTCCCTCGGCGACCCCACGTCGCTGAGCCGCCGCTGAGGGGCGGCGGCGCGCCGAGCGTTTGCGCGCCACATCGAGCGGTCATTGTCGGGTGGCGGAGGACTCGCGCGTCGAGGCACCATGAACACGCACACCAATCCCCGCAAGCTCGTCGAGTCCACGTTCGTCACGCTCGACGGCGTCATCAGCAACCCGCAGGTGTGGGGCGGCCCGAAGTACTGGGACGAGGAGTACATGCGGTACGCCGGCGACATGCTGTTCGCCGCGGACACCCTGCTGCTGGGACGGGAGACCTACGAGGGGTTCGCGGCCGTGTGGCCGACGCGGCCCTCGGACCCCTACACCGACCGCATCAATGCCCTGCCCAAGCACGTCGCGTCGCGGACGCTGGGGCAGACGACCTGGAACGCGAGCGTGATCGAAGGCGACGTCGCGGAGTACGTCGCCGAGCTGAAGCAGCAGCCGGGCGCGGACATCCTGAAATTCGGCACCGGTGAGCTCGATCGCACGCTGCTCGAGCACGGGCTGATCGACGAGCTCCACCTGTGGGTCTTCCCGGTGATCGCCGGCGCGGGCGAGCGGCTGCTGGAGGGCATCGACACGACGCATCTGACGCTGCAGCGGACGACCACGTTCGCCTCCGGGATCGTCATCCACGTCTACGCGTCGCAGGGCTAGCATCGCGGGGGTGATCTCGTATCGCCCCATCGGGACCGTGCGGTCGCCGTTCACGCGGCTCGACGGCATGCCGCTGCAGTCGGTGGCGGCGGAGGCGGTGCGGGGGCGGATCGAGGTGCTGCCCGAGTTCGCCCCCGGCCTGAAGGACCTCGACGGGTTCTCGCACGTGCACGTCATCACGCACCTGCACCGGGGCAGGCCGGGCGGGCTGGAGGTGATGCCGTTCCTGGACGACACGCCGCGCGGCGTGTTCTCCACTCGCTCGCCCCGGCACCCGAACCCGATCGGCCTGTCGGTCGTGCGGCTGATCGCGGTCGAAGGGGGAACGCTCGAGATCGCCGGCGTCGACCTCGTCGACGGGACGCCGGTGCTCGACATCAAGCCTTACGTGCCGCGCTTCGACGTCGTCGGGGCTGAGCGCACGGGGTGGCTCGAGGGCGCCGCCGAGCGCGTCAACGAGGTCCGGGCCGACGCCCGCTTCGAAACAGACTCCTGAAGCGTGCCAAGGGATGGTCGCAAGCTGCAGCACCGATGGGCCCCCAAATCGATGGAAAGACGATCGGGTTTGATAGCTTTAGCTCCATGAGACTGGAGCCCGCTTGTCCGCGCTTGCTGACCGCGCGGTCGCCGATGTAAGGAAGATCCACCTCGAGATGATCGACGCCGTCCTCGCGGGTGGCGGCGTCGCGCCGGTGGCGGCGATCGCGGCCGAGCACCTCGGGGGAACCGTGGCGATCGTGCTCCAGGACGTCGCGGTCGTCGAGCCGCCACTTCCTGTCGGGCACCGGCCGCGTGTCCTGCTCGAGATCCCGGTCCGCTCCGGTGACGAGGTCCTCGGGTCGGTGCGGCTCCTGGACGCCGGCGATCCGGACGATGCGGAAGAGGTGCTCGAGCTCGCCGCCGTGGCGGCGCTCACCGCACTGACCCTGCGCGATGCCAGCGTCACGAAGCGGCGCGCGTCGGCGGTGTTCTTCGACGAGCTGCGCGGTCCTCAGCCGCTGACAGGAGCGGAGATCGTGGCGCGGGCCCGCGGCCTGGACGCCGACCTCTCCCGCGGTGCCAGCGCCTTGAGCGTGCGGGCCGTGGGTCGCGTCGACCGGGTCCTGGCGACGATCGCGCAGGAGTACCCGGGCGCGCTGGCGGCGCCGCGCGACGATCGGGTCCAGGCGCTGCTGCCGGCGCCCCGCGTCGGCGATCCCGGCGCCGCGGCACGGCGGCTCGCCCGCCGGTTCGGGACCACCGGGCTCTCCCCGTTCGAGCCCGACGCGGCCGCATTGAGCGACGCGCTCCGCGTGGCCGAGTTGTCCGGAGGGCTGGACGGGGTGGACCTCGACGCGCTGCTCGGGGGGAGCTGGCGGCTGCTGCTGGCCTCGAGCGGGGCGCAGCGTCAGGCGCTGATCGACTCCACCGTCGGGCCGGCCCGCGACCTGGTCGACACGCTCCGCGCCTATCTCGCGCACGACGCGAACATGAACGCGACCGCGACGGTGATCTTCGCCCATCGCCACACCGTCTCGAGCCGGCTCGAGCGCATCCGCTCGCTGACCGGTCACGACCCGCAGACGACGCTGGGCCAGACGCAGCTCGCGCTCGGCCTCCAGGCGCTCGACATCGAGCGCGCCGCGGCTGAATACATCAAAGATGATCGGAATACTTGACTTAGCGTGAGGCGCACGTGAAAATGAGAGCAGTGCGAGAGGTCATCGCCCCGGCTCTTGGTCGTTCCGGGGCCTGATTCCGCACGCCCGCTTCCGCGGGCGGTCCACGCTCCGTTTCCACTTCTCGAGAGGTATTGCACTCCGTGCCCACAGTCATGCCCATGCGGCTCGTACGGGTCGCTGCGTCGGTAGCCGCCGCGGCCGCGCTGGCCGCGCCGGTCGCCGCATCCGCCAGTTTCAGCTCCACGCCGGCGTCGTTCAGCCCGCTGACCGCGTTCGCCGCCGCCGGTGTCACCCCGCGGCCCGCGTACCCGCAGCAGAACGTCCTGCCGGTCTGGCCGGACAACCCGGCCGACGCCTCCGCGTCGATCGGCGACATCCCGTATGACGAGATCGCGCCCAAGCTGAACGCGCTGCAGGCCGCGAGCAACCGCATCTCGGCGCGAGTGGCCGGCAAGTCCTCGGGTGGCCGCGACCTCTACGCCGTGGTCGTGACGGCGCCGGAGACCGCCGCCGAGGCCGCGCAGCAGGGCGCCTGGCGCCAGCTGATCGAGGACGAGCCTGTCCGCGCCCGCGAGGACGCGGCGCTGCTGGCGGGCTACAAGACCCCGCTGTTCGTCAACGGCAACATCCACGGCAACGAGAAGGAGGGCACGGACGCGATCGTCCGCGTCCTCGAGCAGTACGCGACGAGCACCGATCCCGCGATCGAGGCGCTGCTCAAGCGCAACATCCTGATCTTCAACGTCACGTCGAACCCGGACGGGCGCATCGCGAACACGCGCGCCAACAGCGCCGGCTACGACCTCAACCGCGACCTGACGATCGCCTCGCAGCCGGAGGCCCGTCTGATCCGCGACCTGATCGTCGAGCACCGGCCGATCATCACGCTCGACCTGCACGGGTACGTCAACCCGACGCTGCTGCACCCGAGCACGCCGCCGCACAACGTCAACAACGAGTACGACCTCTACATCAAGCACGGGCTGCCCAACGCCCTGAACATCGAGTCCGGCATCGCCGCCCTCGGGTACCCGGAGGTCACGCGCGCGCGGATTCCGTTCCGCGACGACGCGCCCGGCGTGTGGGACGACTTCCCGCCGATCTACGTGCCGTCGTTCGCGATGCTCCAGAGCAGCATCCCGTACACGATCGAGGCGCCGCTGCAGCCGAGCGGCACCGGCGCGACGGCCATCCGCCGCGCCGACATCGACACCGACGTGCACGACGTGGCGATCAAGACCTCGCTGAAGTACATCCAGGACCACCGCGACCAGGTCATCTTCGACCAGGCCGAGGGCTACCGCCGCGGCTGGGCCGCTGAGCCGCTGCGCGACATCCCGGTCGGCTACGTCGAAGGCTGGGGCGAGGAGGACAAGTACACGACGACCTTCCCGCGCGCGTACGTGATCCCCGCCGGCGCGCGCCAGCGTTCCGCGCCGGCCGTCAAGCGCCTCGTGGACCTGCTGATCGCCAGCGGCGGCCGCGTGACGATCGCGAAGGCGGCGTTCACGGCCGGAGGGAACACCTACCCCGCCGGCTCCTACGTGCTCGACCTGCGCCAGCCCAAGCGCGGCCTCGTGAACTCGCTGCTGGAGCCGGGCATCGACCTGACCGACCGCGTCGACGACCTGTACGCCGGCCCGGGCGCCTGGAGCCAGGCGCTCACGTGGGGCGCGACGGTCGACACGCTGTGGGACCCGCTGCCCGCCGTCGACACCGAGCGGGTCTACGAGGGCGTCGCCGCCGGCCAGGTGGCCGCGGGCGAAGGCGACCTGGTGCTCGACCCGCAGGACGCCGAGGACCTGCTCGCGCTCAACGCGTTGCTCGATCAGGGCGTCAAGACGCAGCGCCTCGCCGACGGCTCCGTCCTGATCCCGCGCACCGCCCGCGCGCTCGCGACGGCCGAGGCGACCAAGCACGGGACGACGTTCAAGGCCGCGCCGAGCGCGTGGACCGGGGCGTCGCTGGACAAGGTCGTCGTCGCCTACAACGGCGGCTCCGAAGTGCGCGACACGCTCCTCGCCCTCGGGTTCGAGGGCCGCGCCGTCACCGCGACGACGCTGACCACGACCCTGACGCCGGATGTCGACGTGCTGCTCGTCGGCGCCACGCTGAACCCGGCGACGCTGAATGCCGCGAACAAGGCCGCGCTGGACGCGTTCCTCGCCCGCCGCGGCGGCGTCGTCGGCCTCACGGCCGCGGGTGCGGCCTTCACCACGAACGCGGGGCTGCTGACCGCCACCGCGACCACGGGGCAGAGCCTCGTGAGCGGTGTGGCGAACGTTGTCAACCACGGCGGCCCGGTCGTCAACGGCGCGCAGCCCTACGCGTGGATCTTCCCGGCCACCTGGTACAGCGGGCTGGGCGCCAACGCGGTCGTCGAGCAGTCCTACGCCGCCGACCCGCTGTTGTCCGGCTGGTGGCGTCCCAGCAACGCCAACAACGGCCAGGCGCAGGCCGCCGGCAAGGCCAGCGTCGTCCACGCGATCGCCCCCGGCGGCACCGGCGTCGTCCTGATCGGCACCAGCCCGACCGTCCGCCTGCACGCCAAGGGCCTGCAACCGCAGCTCGGCCGCGCGCTGCTGTGGAGCGCCTCGCAGACGACCGCGGCGACCGCGGTCGAGGGGACCGCGGGCGGGTCCGTCCCGGCCACGCTGGCGCTCACGCTCGGCACGCCGGCGACCTTCGGCGCGTTCACGCCGGGCGTCGCGAAGGAGTACACGGCGGGCACGACCGCGAACGTGATCTCGACGGCCGGTGACGCGGCCCTGACGGTCGCGGATCCGAGCACGACCGCCACCGGGCGCCTGGTGAACGGGGCGTTCGCGCTGGTGACGCCGCTGCAGGCGAGCGGCGGCGGCGCGTTCGCGCCGCTCACCGCGACGCTGAAGACGTACGCCGCGCCGGTCTCCAACGACGCCGTGACCATCTCGTTCCGCCAGCAGATCGGGGCGAACGAGCCGCTGCGCACGGGCAGCTACAGCAAGACGCTGACCTTCACGCTCAGCACCACCACGCCGTAACGCTCAGAGCGCGCCACCGCCCGCGCGGGCGGTGGCGCTCCTCGGGTCCTCAGAAGGCGGGGAGGACGGCGCCCTGGTACTTCTGGTCGATGAACCGCTTGACCTCGGGTGAGGTCAGGAGCTTGGCCAGCGTCTTCACGCGCGGGTCGTCGCGCTCCTCGGGCAGCGTCACGAGGATGTTCTGGTTGGGGTTGTTCTGCGCGCTCTCCAGCGCGAGCGCGTCCTTGGACGGCGTCAGCTTGGCCTCGAGCGCGTAGTTGCCGTTGATGACCGCGAGGTCGGCGTCGTCGAGCGCGCGCGGCGTCTGCGCGGCTTCGACCTCGGCGAACTTCAGGTCCTTGGGGTTGGCGGCGATGTCACGGACCGTGGCCGTCTCGCCCGCGCCGTCCTTGAGCGTGATCAGCTGGTTGGCGGCGAGCAGGCGCAACGCACGGGCCTCGTTGGTGGCGTCGTTGGGGATCGCCACCTGCGCGCCCTGCGGGATGCTCGCGAGGTCCTTGACCTTGTGCGAGTAGAGGCCGAGCGGCTCGATGTGGACGCCGACGATCGACACGGCCTTGAACCCGCGCGCCTTCTCCTGGTCGGACAGGTACGCGGGCGTCTGGAAGTAGTTGGCGTCGAGCTGGTGGTCGACCAGGGCGGTGTTCGGCACGACGTAGTCGGTGAACTCCTTGACCTCGAGCTTGAGGCCGGCCTTGGGCGCGAGGTTCTTGGCGATGTAGTCGAGGATCTCGGCGTGCGGCACGGGGGACGCGCCGACCACGAGCGGCTTCGACGTGTCCTTGGGGGCGGCGGCGCTCGACTGCTGGTCGTCGCCGCCGCAGGCGGCGACACCCACGGCGAGGGTGGCGGCGGCCAGGGCGAGGGCGATACGTCTCATCGGCTTCCTTTCGGGGAGCTTGGGGAGGATCAGGTGTGGGAGAGACGCCGGGCGAGGCGATCGCCGGCGAACTGCAGGAGCTGCACGAGGACCACGAGGACGACGACGGTCGCGATCGTCACGTCGGTCTCGTAGCGCTGGTAGCCGTAGCGGATGGCGACGTCGCCGAGCCCGCCGCCGCCGACGGCACCGGCCATCGCCGAGTAGCCGAGCACGCCGATGGTCGTGATCGTCACACCGGCCACGAGCGAGGGGAGCGCCTCGGGGATCAGCACCTTGGTGACCACTTCGCGGCGGCGCGCGCCGGCGGCGAGGGCGGCTTCCACGAGGCCGCCGGGCACCTCGCGCAACGCGGTCTCGACGATGCGTGCGAAGAACGGGATCGTCCCCAGCGCGAGCGGCACGATCGCCGCGGTGGTCCCGATCGTCGTGCCGACGAGCGCCCGCGTGAGCGGGATCACGGCGACGAGCAGGATGATGAACGGCACCGAGCGCCCGACATTGACCACCGCGGCGATCGCACGGTTGGCGAGCGGCTGCTCGAGGATCTGGCCGCGACCGGTGATCAGCAGCAGGACGCCGAGCGCGAGCCCGAGCGGGATCGTGACCGCCATCGCGACGCCGACCATCATCAGCGTCTCGCGCGTCGCCTGCCAGATCAGGGATGCCGTCCCGTCGTTCATCGCGCCACCTCCGCGCGGGCGCCGCGCACGCGCAATTCGTCGGCCAGCCGGGGAGCGTCGGCCGCGTCGTCGGTCACGACCAGCGCGCGGGTGACGCGCCGGTCGCCGATGCGCTCGGTCGCGCGCGCCTCGACGCGCGCGCCGTCGGTCAGCGCGGCGGCGAGCCGTTCGTCGGCGTCGTCGTCGAGCAGCACGACGTCCAGCGCGATCTCGCTCTCGCCGACCTCGACCCGCCCCAGCGAGGGGAGCAGGCCCGTGGCCAGCGCCGATCCGGTGCGTGCGACGACCTCGCCCAGCGGACCGCTCTCGACGACGCGGCCGGCGTCGAGCAGCGCGACGGAGTCGCACACGCGCCGGACGACGTCGAGCTCGTGGGTGATCAGCAGCACGGTCACGCCGAGCTCAGCGTTGATGCGCCGCAGCAGGTCGAGCACCGAGTCGGTCGTCTCGCTGTCCAGCGCGGACGTGGCCTCGTCGGAGAGCAGCACCGACGGCTCAGCGGCCAGCGCGCGGGCGATCCCGACGCGCTGCTTCTGCCCGCCTGAGAGCTGGGACGGATAGGACCCGGCGCGGTCCTCGAGGCCGACGAGCGCCAGCAACTCGAGCGCGCGCCGGCGGCGCTCGGCGCGGCCGGCGCCGGCGACCTCGAGCGGCAGCGCGACGTTCTCGGCCGCCGTGCGCGAGGTCAGCAGGTTGAACTGCTGGAAGATCATCCCGAGCCGCCGGCGCGTGGCGCGCAGCTCGCCGCCGCGCATCCGCGTCACGTCGCGGCCGTCGAGGAGGATCGAGCCCGACGTCGGCTCTTCGAGCCGGTTGATGCAGCGGATCAGCGTGCTCTTGCCGGTGCCGCTGCGTCCGATGACGCCGAGGATCTCGCCCCGGGGGACGAAGAGGTCGACGCCGTCGAGCGCGACGACACCGTTGGGAAAGACCTTGTGGAGCTGTTGGATCTCGAGCATCGAGACCGCAACAATAGAAACAACTTAAACCAGGTCGGATTTAGACCTATTAGGACGGCCGCCGTCAGGCGCTCGCCTGCCGCGGCGGCTCGCGCACGCGGTCGCGGACGAACGCGCCGGCCTGTTGGAGCGCGTCGGCGGCTTCGGGCAGGAAGGACCAGAAGACGTGGAAGACGTGCGTCTCGGCGGGGAAGACCTCGAGGCGCGCGTCGACGCCGGACGCCGTCGCGCGCTCGGTGAGCCGTTCCGCCTCACTCCGGACGAGATCGCCTGTCGCGGCCTGCACGAGCAGCGGCGGCAGCCCCGTCAGATCGCCGAGCAGCGGGCTCACGATCGGGTCCTCGGGTGAGTGCCCGTCGAGATAGCCCTCGATCACGCGGCGGAGCGTGACGGTCTGCTGGTCCTCGCTCGCGGCCAGGGGAGAGGCGCCGGTGAGATCGAGCGCGGGGCAGAGCAGCACGGCGCCCGCGGGTAGCGGCAACTCGCGCGCCTTGAGGGTGAGCAACAGCGAGCACACCAGCCCGCCGCCGAACGAGTCGCCGGCGAGCACGATCCGCCGCGCGCCGTCCTGCTCGGTCAGCCAGCGGTAGGCGCTGAGCGCGTCCTCGAGCGCGGCCGGGAACGGGTGCTCGGGGGCGAGCCGGTAGTCGGGCACGAGCGCGCCGACGCCGGTGGCGGCGACCAGTGCGCCGACGAGCGGGCGGTAGCCGTAGGCCGAGCCGACCGTGTACCCGCCGCCGTGCAGGTAGAGGATCGCGGTCGCCGGGTTGTCGGTCGGGTTCAACGCCAGGGAGGGAACGCCGCCGGCGTTGACCGCTCGCACCGCGATGCCGTCCGGCACGGCGGATTCGGCGAGGAACGCCTCGTACGCCGTGCGCATCTGCTCGATGTCGCGATCGGCGCGAGCGACCTCGAGCACCGGCGCCCACAGCGTGGCCATGCGGTTGGCCAGCTCACCCCCGACCGACTGCGTCGTGGCGATCGCCTCGTCGAGGTCGGCGAGCAGCCGCCGTGCGCGATCCAGCAACGCGTTCCCGGCGACCGTGAGCTCGACGCGATGCGTCGAGCGCCGCAGCAACTCGCAGCCGACCACGCGCTCGAGCGCGCGGATCTGCCGGCTCAGCGACGGCTGCGACAGATAGAGCCGAGCGGCCGCGCGGCTGAAGTTCAGGTCCTCCGAGACGGCGACGAACGCCCGCAGATGGCGGATCTCGACGCCCTCCGGAGCCTGCGGGAACGCGATCACCTCACCGGTCGGCTCGTCCATCCGATCCAGTATGTCGCGGCTCCGGAAACCGGTCATGCGGATCGCGAACGAGCGCCATTCGCGATCGGCCTTTCCCTTTCGCGAGTCCGCTCGCGAGCATCCTCGCCGTGCTGACCGACCCGACCGAGCAGGCCTTCATCGCCGCCCTGGAGCGCCACCGCGACGGGCTGGGCCGGCACTGCGCGTATCTCCTGCGCTCGCCCGCGGATGCCGAGGACGCGCTGCAGGACACGCTGCTGCGAGCGTGGCGCTATCGCCGCTCCCTCACCGCCGATGACCCGCGGCCGTGGCTGTACCGGATCGCCACCAACGCCTGTCGCGATTTGCAGACCCGGCGCGACCCGCCCTGCAGCTCACTCGAGGACGAGCCGTCCGAGCCCGCCGCGCCGCGCGACCAGCTCCCCGAGGTGCAGGCGCTCGAGCGCGAGACGGTCGAGCACGCGCTGCTCGCCGCGCTGCGCTACCTCCCGCCGCGCCAGCACACCGCCTTCGTGCTGCGCGACCTGCTGTGCTGCTCCTCGCGCGAGACCGCCGCCGCGCTGTCGATCAGCGTGCCCGCGGCCAACAGCGCCGTGCAGCGGGCGCGGACCGCGTTGCGCACGCGACTCGACCGCGACTCCGTCGACTGGCCGGCGCTCAGCGCGCCCGCGTGACCCGCTCGAGCAGCCGCCCGGCGGCATTCATGTGCGACGTCCGCCAGACATGTCGCCGCTCGAACGGCCACGCGTAGATCGGGTTGCCCTCGCGCACGCACCCGAGCAGGCGCGGCTCCCCGAGAGCTTCGGCCGACCACTCGTACAGGCGCTGCAACCGCGGTGCGATCACCGCGTAGTCGAGCATCCGGCCGAGGTGCTGCTCGTCGGCGATGTAGCGCTCCGCCTCGCGCCCGAGCGGGTAGGCGTCGGGGAGCACGGCGCGCAAAGAGAGGAACACGCCGGCCATCCCGAGCCTCGGGTCGCCGAGCACACGGCCGAGTGGCGCGAACGGGCCGAGCGCCAGCTCCGGCGCGGCGGCGAGTGCGTGCGCGTAGAGCACCCGCAGCAGCGCGACGTTCATGAAGAAGCGCTCCGCCTCGCTCTCGGCGTCGGCGAGATCGCGATGCTCCAGGTACCCGGCGACGACGCTCGCGTTGTGCGCCCGGTACCAGTGGCGCCCCGTCGGCGTCGCGGCGAACTCCAGCCACAGCTGCACCGCGGGCGAGGACGGCTCGCCGGTCACCCCGCCGAGCAGCGCCACCGTCTCACACCCGTCCAGCAGCAGCCGCTCGTTGACCGAACGCCACCACACGCTCCCGGGCGGCGACGCGTCCAGCGGCGCGAGCACGCCGCGACGCGCCTGCCAACGCATGAATGACAACGCCGCACGCCGGAACGGGAGGTGTTTCGGAGCACGACCCGTCGGCCCCTTGAACACCTGCGCCAGCAACGCAAGACGCGCCGCCGGAACGTCGCGCACGGCAGCGACCTGTGTCGCGGCCAAGACGAGTGCGGCGGAGGGCTCGCGCATCGCGGAGAGTGATACAGCGAGCCGGCCGACCGGCGACCGGAAGTGGTTCACGAGAGTCTTGCGGCGTGAGCCTCCGCCGACATCCGAGTGCGGGCCACGGAGACAGAAAGGGCGTTCTCACGCGCGCCGATCACCCCGGCGAGGGGGTGTGTAACCAGAGCTGCATGGCAGGCAGCTCTCGTTCCGCACCCCCACCCGCGCGCCACGTCGAACAGGGCGACCTGATCGAAACTCGCGCTCAGACCCTCAAACGCCCACGGTCGACCACGGCGACCGGACGGGCAGCGCCGGCACTCCCGCATCCCTCACCGGCGCAGTTGACGTTCGCCCCCCCTCGCCTCGGAGGGGCGTGACCCCGGGGGCGACTCACTGGCCGCTCAAGCGGGTCAGTCGGACGGCACCAGGACGTCGGCCAGGCCGAAGGCGCCGGTGCGGCGGGCCGGCAGCGTCGGCATCCAGGTGGGGTCGACCGAGCGGAAGGACTCCGGGTCGGCGTCGATGATGCCGACCAGCACCTCGCCCACGATCCGGCCGCCGACCGGGCCGAGCTGCTCGCCGTCGTGCAGGGCGGAGGCCTCCTTGAGGATGTAGAACCACAGCGGCGTCTCTCCCACCCACCCCTCCCCGGCGAGGCCCACCTGCTCGGCGCTCAGCGCGGGCACCCCGAGGCGCTGCGCGACGGCCTCGCCGGACGGAAGGCCGACGGCTTGGCCACGCTGGAGATCGCGGTTGGCGAGCGACGCGTAGTCGGTGCCGGGCTCGGAGCCGGAGATCTGGGTCGGCAGGGCGATCAGCGGGGCGGGCAGCCGCGAGTCGATGCGCTTGGCGCGCTGCGCCGGAGCGTGGCCCTCGACGTCGATCTGCAGCGCCCAGTCGACGGTGTGATCGGGCGGGACGGGGCCGAAGCCCATGAGATCGGGGAACACGGGGCAGGGGCCGAAGTGCTCGTTGATCTGGTAGCGGTCGCGGATCTGGGCGTGGCCGTAGCGGTAGGCGGCGTCGGCGAACTCGAACGGGATGTACGGGTCCTCGTCGATGCGGTACAGCTGCGGGCCGTCGTCGAGCAGCTCGGCGGTCAGCTCCGCGCCGATCAGCGAGGGCAGGAACTCGCGCAGGATGACGTGCTGGTAGTGCCAGGTGGCGGCTCGCCGCGCCGCCTCGAAGACGTCCGCTTCGGCGAGCTCGTCGTCGCGCAGGCGATCGACCAGCCGGTTGTGGAGGTTGATGAAGGCGACCAGCATCTGGCTGGTGAACAGGTGCACGTCGTTGCGCGGGTCGCCGATCAGCGCGATGCCCTCGTGGTTGCGCGGCACGTCGATGCCCGTTGGCGAGAGCAGGAGCTTCGCGGGATCGTCCTTGCCGTAGAGGTACGGCGAGCCCACCGGGCCCGCTCCGTAGAGGCCTTCCAGGTTGGCCTTGGGGACGCGGAAGTTGCGGACCGCGGCGACGTCGGCGCGATGGCCGAGCGGCGAGCGATCGGCGGTGATGTCGTGGGCGATGAACTGCCCGAAGAACGGCCACACCGCGGCGACGTGCGAGTCCGGGTCGTCGCCGAAGTCGACGCCGAGATCACACGGGCCGCCGGGCCGGCCGAGCGCGTGCAGCGCGTCCTCGTCGGAGTCGAGCGCGGGAAGGTCGTCGAACAGCGAGCGGTAGCGCCCGCCGTAGATCGGCGCGTCGACGCGTTCGGGCGCCAGGCAGTGGTCTCGGGCGATTCGCGCGGCATGCTGACTCATGACCGGTCTCCTTGCTGGATCAAAGTGATGGCGACGACCGACGCACAGGTTGCCGCGATCGCCGCAAGGACGACCGCCTCCCCGACCCATCCGGCAGCGATGGGAAGCAGGAGGATGACGAGGCAGCTGCTCGACACCAAGGGGAGGCGGAGCACCGGCTGCGGCACGATCGGCGAGTGCAGCGCCCACGTCAGGAAGACGAAGATCGCGACCGGGATCGCGAGCGCGTAGCCGATCACGACCGGCGACGCGGCGACGTGGTGCCCGGTCTGCTCGACGGCGATCTCCAGGCCGGCGCTGATCGCGGCCAGCGCCGCCAGCAGGCCGTAGTGGCCGTAACCCCAGATGAAGGAGCGTTCGCGGTGGGCGACGAGGCCCTCCTTCGCGGGCTGGAGGAAGTAGAGCCACCAGAGCGCGAAGACGAGCACGAGCCCCGCGCCGCCGATCGCGACCAGCGGCAGGCTGAAGCCGCCCGCCGCCACGGCGCTCTCCACACCGGAAGACGCCGCGAACACGCTCTCGCCGAGCAGGATGATCGCGAACAGCCCGTAGCGCTCGGCGATGTGCTGCGGATGCCAGGCGGTGGCGCCCTTGCGCTCGGCCCAGACCGGGATCGCCAGCTCGAAGAGCACCAGGGCGACGAACGCGGCCAGCCGCGCGGAGTCCGAGAGCAGGCCGGCCTCGTCGAGCAGGAGGCGCGATATCCAGGCGAACTCGGCGACCGTGATCCCCGCGGCGTAGCGCAGCGCGGTGCTACGGCTGGTGGGGTCCTCGAACGCCGCCCGCAGCCAGTGCGCCACCAGGCCCACGCGCATGATCGCGTAGCCGATCGTGACCGCCCGGTAGTCGCTGTGATCGAGCGCGGCCGGCACGCCGGCCGCGAGCACGAGCACGCCGGCCATCTGGACGAGGGTCAGCAGGCGGAACGGGACGTCGTCGGTGTCGAACGCCGACGCGAACCACGTGAAGTTCACCCACGCCCACCAGATCGCGAAGAACACTTGGAGGAACGGCACGATCTCATCGGCCGCGTCGCCGCGGCCGATCGCCCCGGCGAAGTACCGCGCGAGGCTCGCGATCGCGATCACGAAGGTGAGGTCGAAGAGCAGCTCGAGCTGGCTCGAGGCGCGGTGCGGCTCATCGGTCGCGCGCGCGACCATCGGAGTGCGGATCAGAAGGGTCACATGGACGACGGACCGGACACGCCCGCCGTTTGTGACGGCGGTGTCACATCCCGGCGCGCTGTCCGGTCATGCGGGGTGAATCGCATCCCAACGAAGGGCAATCCCATGAAGATCGTGGTCATCGGCGGCACCGGGCTCGTCGGTTCGCAGGTCGTGAGCAAGCTCGGCGAGCACGGGCACGAGGCCATCGCCGCGTCACCGAACACCGGCGTCAACACGCTCACGGGCGAGGGCCTGTCCGAGGTGCTCCAGGGCGCCGACGTGGTCGTCGACGTCTCCAACTCGCCCTCGTTCGAGGACGCCGCGGTGCTCGAGTTCTTCCGGACGTCGACCGGCAACCTGCTGGCCGCGGAGAAGGCGGCGGGCGTGGGCCATCACGTCGCGCTCTCGGTGGTCGGCACCCAGCGCATGTCCGACAAGGGCTACTTCCTCGCCAAGGCCGCGCAGGAGAAGCTGATCCGCGAGTCCGGGATCCCGTACTCGATCGTGCACGCGACGCAGTTCTTCGAGTTCATCAAGAGCATCGCCGCGCTGGCGACCGACGGTGACACGGTCCGGCTCCCGCCGGTGCTGTTCCAGCCGCTCGCGTCCGAGGACGTCGCCAAGGCCGTCGGCCGGACCGCGGTCGGCGCGCCCATCAACGGGATCGTCGAGGTCGCCGGCCCGGACCAGTTCCGCATGGACGAGCTCGTCGGCCAGGCGCTGCAGGCCGCGGGCGACCCGCGCCAGGTCGTCGCCGACGCGGATGCCCCGTACTTCGGCGACTACGCCGTCGACGACACGACGCTCGTCCCCGGCGACGGCGCCCTGATCGGCGACGTCCACTTCCAGGACTGGCTCGAGCGCCAGCTCGCGGCCGCCTAGCGCCATGCCACCTGTGCGGGTGATCGTCACCGGCCCGGAAGAGGCCGCGGACTTCAACACCGAGTTCTGGTGCGGCGGCGAGTTGATGGCCATCACCGTCCTCCATGACGGGCAACTGCACCTGCGGATCGATCCCCGGCGCGACGGCGAGCCGTGGCTGATCGAGACCACGAGCCTCGGGCGCGCGCTCGAGAGCGCGGCACACCAGATCGCCGAGTACTGACCCCTTCGTCGCACAAGGAGGCTCCGATGAGCCCACGACTGATCTACCTGCTCAGCACCGGGCACGCGCCGCCGTGCGAGCGCGACCGGAGCGATTCGCTGACCGCCGCGGCCCGGATGCCGGGTCGCCGGCAGCCGCGTTGGCTGCGCCACGCGCTGGTGCTCGCCTGATGTCGACCGACACCCACACCTTCGCCGAGCGTTCGGAGGAGGAGCTGTCGTGGGCCGGTCTCGCGATCGCGGAGACGATCCGCGTGGTCGAGATCGCCGTGATCGCGCTCGCGGCGCTGCTCGTCTGCCCGCCGCTGCTGATCCTCGCCGTCGTGGTCATCGTCCCGGCCATCGCCCTCGCGGTGGTCGTCGGGACGGCGGTCGCGGTGATCGCGCTCCCGGTCTTCGTGGTCCGGCACCTGCATCGCCACCGCGCGGGAGAGGCGCACGCGCGGGTGCATCGCCTCGCGCAGCTGGGCCGGCGGGACTCGGCCCTGGCGGCCTCGCGCCTGCGCCGCGGCGCCACCCGCCTGCAGGCGAAGCTCTACGTCAAGCACGACCGGACCGTGGCACGATGAGCGTCCTCGACGCCCTCTCCACCCGCCCGCGGCAGCTGCTCGGCATCGACGACCTCACCGCGTTCGACTTCGAGGCCCTGCTCGACATGGCGGCGGTCATGAAGCGCCACCCGCTGGCCTGGCGCAGCGCCCTCGAAGGGCGCGCGGTCGCGTGCCTGTTCGAGCAGCCCTCCACGCGCAGCCGGGTGTCGCTGGAGGTCGCGATCCACCGGCTCGGCGCGCTGCCCGTGATGCTCAGCCCGGCAGAGCTGCGGCTCGATCAGGGGGACACCGTCGCCGACACGGCGCGGGTGCTCTCGTCCTACTGCGACGCGATCGCGGTTCGCACCACCCACCATCGCGACCTGCTCGAGCTCGCCGAGCACGCGTCCGTGCCGGTCATCAACGTGCTCACCGATCGCGAGTATCCGTGCCGGGCGCTGGCCGACTGCCTCACGCTGCGCGATCGCTTCGGCGACCTGCGCGGCCTGCCGCTCGCCTACATCGGCGACTGTGAGGCGGTGGCGCAGTCGCTGATCGAGGCGGCGATGCTCACGGGCCTCGAGGTGCGGATCGCGGCGCCGCCGACGGCCCTGCCCGATCCGGCGCTCTTGACCCGCGCGGGCGAGCACGTGCGCGTGTACGAGTCGCCGCGCGAGGCGGTGCGCGACGTCCTCGCCGTCTACGGCGCGGCCTGGCGGACCGAGCTGCCCGACGCGTACCGCGTGACGCCCGAGCTGCTGGCGGGCGCCTCCCCGCGCGCGGTGTTCCTGCACGCGATCCCGACCGCTCGCGGGCGCGAGGTCCACCGGGACGTGCTCGACGGCCCCCGCGCGCTGACGTCCGAGCAGGCGGCGAATCTGCTGCCGATCGAGCAGGCCGTCCTGCGCGCGCTCGTCACCGGCGATCTGGAGGTCTGAGCCGCCGGGTCGCGATAATGCGACCCGGGCATGGGACTGCTGGGCCGTCAGAGCGAGTGCGAGGCGCTGGAACGGCTCGTGGCCGGAGTGCGGGACGGTGAAAGCCGGGTGCTGGTCCTGCGCGGCGAAGCCGGCGTCGGCAAGACGGCGCTGCTGGAGCATCTCTCGGGGAGCGCCGCGGGGTGCCGGATCGTGCGCGCCGCCGGGGTCGAGTCCGAGATGGAGCTTCCGTTCGCCGGCCTGCACGGGTTGTGCGCGTCGCTCCTCGGCCACCTGCGGCAGCTGCCGGTCCCGCAGGCGGCTGCGCTCAGCACGGCCTTCGGCCTCAGCGCCGGCCCGCCGCCGGACCGGTTCCTGGTCGGCCTCGCGGTGCTGACGCTGCTGGCCGAGGTGGCCGAGGAACAGCCGCTGGTGTGCGTCGTCGACGACGCACAGTGGCTGGACCGCGTGTCGGCGCAGACGCTGGCGTTCGTCGGGCGCCGCCTGCTGGCCGAGCGGGTCGGCCTCGTGTTCGCGTCGCGCGAGACCGGTGAGGAGCACGCGCTGGGCGGGCTCCCGGAGCTCATGGTGGAAGGTCTCGGTGCCGCCGACGCCCGCCTGCTGCTGGACGCGACGATCCCGGGGCCGCTGGACGAGGCGGTGCGCGATCGGATCCTCGCCGAGGCCGCCGGCAACCCGCTCGCCCTGCTCGAGCTGCCGCGCGGCCTGACCCTCGCAAGCGTCGCCGGCGGGTTCGGGCTGCCCGGCACGATGACCCTGGCGAGCCGCATGGAGCAGGGGTTCGCCCGGAGGCTGAAGCCGCTCCCGGCGGAGACCCGGCGCCTGCTGCTGCTGGCCGCGGCCGACCCGGTCGGCGACGTCATGCTCCTGCGGCGGGCGGCCGAGTTGCTCGGCATCCATCCCGACGCGGAGGCTCCGGCGCAGACCGCCGGCCTGATCGCGATCGGCACCGGGGTCCGGTTCCGGCACCCGCTGGTGCGCTCGGCGGCCTACCGGGCGGCGACCGCCCCCGAGCGCCGCGAGGTCCACCGGGCGCTGGCGGAGGCGACCAACGCCCAGCTCGATCCCGACCGTCGCGCGTGGCATCGCGCCAACGCGGCCGAGGGTCCCGACGAGACCGTGGCCGATGAGCTCGAGCGGTCGGCCGGACGCGCCCGGGCCCGCGGCGGCGTCGCCGCGGCCGCCGCGTTCCTCGAGAAGGCGACGGCGCTGACCCCGGACCCCGCTCGGCGTGCGCACCGCGCGCTCGCCGCCGCGCAGGCGAAGTTCGAATCGGCCGCTCCGGATGCCGCGCTCGAGCTGCTGACGATCGCGGAGCTGTGCCCGCTGGACGACCTGCAGCGGGCCCGGCTCGCACGCCTGCGCGCGGAGATCGTGTTCGCGCTCAGGCGCGGGCGCGACGCTCCGCCGCTCCTGCTCGAGGCGGCGAAAGAGCTCGAAGCGCTCGACGGGGCGCTGGCGCGTCAGACGTACCTCGAGGCCGTGGGAGCCGCGATGTACGCGGGTCGCCTCTATTCCGACTCGGGCGTGCGCACGGCCGCCGAGGCCGCCCGCGCGGCGCCCGCCGCGGCGGGGTCGCCGCGCCCCATCGATCTCATCCTCGACGGCATGGCGCGGCGGTTCACGGAGGGACCCGCCGCGGGCGCGCCGCCGTTGCGGGCCGCGGTCCAGGCCTTCCGCGACCAGCCGCTCGACGGTCACGAGGAGACGATGCGCTGGCTCCTGCTGTGTCCGGTCGTCGGGTCGATGGCGGTGTTCGAGCTGTGGGATGACGACGCGTTCGAAGCGCTCGCCGCGCGCGGCGTGCGGCTCGCCCGGGACACCGGTGCGCTGACCACGCTGCCGGTCGTCCTGCCGTATCTGGCGGGCGTGCGCGTGTTCGGCGGCGAGTTCGGCGTGGCCTCGTCACTGATCGCGGAGGCCGACGCGATCATCGGCGCGACCGGCAACGCGGGCCTCGTGTACTCCACGGTGTTCCTGGCCGCATGGCACGGGGTCGAGGGCGTCGCGCAGGAGCTCATCGACGCGGGTGTCGCGAGCGCGATGGCGCGCGGCGAGGGCAGGGTGCTGGCGCTGGCGGGCTATGCGACCGCGGTGCTGAACAACGGCCTGGGCCGCTATGAAGCGGCGATCGAGGGTGCCCGGCGCGGCAGCCAGGACGACGTCCAGGGCTACACCGGCTGGTCGCTGGCCGAGCTCGTCGAGGCGGGTGTGCGCTCCGGCCGGCCGGAGGTCGCCGCCGCGGCGCTGCCCGGTCTGGAGGAGCGCACCCGCGCCGCGGGGACGGACTGGGCGCTCGGCGTCCTGGCGCGCTCTCACGCGTTGGTGAGCGAGGGCGCGGCCGCCGAGGCGCTCTACCGCGAGGCGATCGAGCGGCTCGCGCGCACCCGGATCCGCGTCGAGCTCGCCCGCGCGCGCCTGGTCTACGGCGAGTGGCTGCGCCGAGCGGACCGGCGGGTGGACGCGCGCGAGCAGCTGCGCTCGGCCTACGCGGCGCTGGCCGCGTTCGGCTCGGAGGCGTTCGCCGAGCGCGCCCGCCGCGAGCTGCTGGCGACGGGCGAGACGGTGCGCCGGCGGACGGCCCAGACGCGCGATCTGCTGACTCCCCAGGAAACCCAGATCGCGCGCCTCGCCGCCGATGGGCACACGAATCCGGAGATCGGCGCCCAGCTCTTCATCAGCCCGCGGACCGTCGAGTACCACCTGCGCAAGGTCTTCGGCAAGCTCGACATCAACTCGCGCAGGGAGCTCTCCGGGGCCCTCTAGGTGCTTGAAAGTCAACTGCGCCGGGTGGGGAGGGGGAGTGCCCGGTCGCTGTGGTTGACCGTGCGCGTTTGATGGTCCGTTCGCGGGTTTCGATCAGGTTCGCACTGGTCGAGTTGGCGCGCGGGTGGGGGGTGCGGAACGAGAGCTGCCTGCCAGGCAGCTCTGGTTACACACCCCCTCGCCGGGGGGGCACTCGGGACATTAGGCCGCCAGGCTGAGGCGGGCCGGTTCGATGGCGTCGGCGAGCACCTGCTCGAGCGCGGTGAGCTCACCGGTCTGCGCCGCCGCGAGGAACGCGTCGAGCAGGTCCTGGTGCGCGGTCGCGTCGAGCGCCCAGCGCGGCGGCTCCGACAGGCGACGGCGCGCGCGGGTGACGATCTGGCGGACGTTGGCCTCGCTGAGCTCGAGCACCTCGGCGATCCGCCGGTGGGGATAGTCGAAGGCCTCGCGCAGGACGTAGACGGCGCGCTCGGTCGCAGACAGCCGTTCGAGCAGCATTCCCAGCGCCCGCCCGACGCCGTCGACCTGCTCCGCCGCCCCTGACGGGTTGGCGTCCAGGTCGACCGGGTCCACGGTCCACGTGCCGACCGGCGACTCGCGGCGCACGCGAGCCGACTGCCGGACGTTGAGCGCGAGCCGGGTCGTGGCCGTCGTGAGGAACGCGGCGGGGTCGCGCACCTGGCCGCGATCGGTCTCGTGCCAGCGCACCCACGCGTCCTGCACCACGTCGTCGGCGTCGGCGGGGTTGATGAGTACCCGCCGGGCGATGCGCAGCAGGCGAGGACGCGCGTCGACGAACGACACCGCGTCGGCTTCGGACACCGCGGTCATGCGACGACCCGCTGGAGCTCGAACGCGACACGCGGCTCTTCGACGGGGGCGCGCGCTGCCCGTCGCTGGTACCGGCGCAGCAGCAGGTACGGCGGCGCGAGCAGCAACACGGGGATGGCGGCCACCGCGAGCGTCGCGACGACCACCGTCAGCAGCACCAGGAACGGGCCGCTCAGCACCAGCCCGAGCAACAGCCACGGGCCGAGCAGGAAGGCCAGTGCGGGGCATGTGGACGTGATGGAGTTCATGCCGTCGAGCTTGCTCTGATGCCGCCCCGGTCTCATCCGGGCGACTCCCGAGTCCGATGCCCAGTCACCTACGCGTGGGGCACTAGGGACACGCGCGGATAAGGTGACCGGGATGATCACGCTGCGTGGCCGCGGCGACGAACGCGAGCGGCTCGACCGGCTGCTGCAGGGCGTCCGGACGAGCACCAGTGCGGTGTTGGTGCTCCGCGGCGAGGCGGGGATCGGCAAGACCGCGCTGCTCGAGTACGTCGCCGAGCAGGCGTCGGAGTGTCGCCTGGCGCGGGCCGCGGGCGTGCAGTCCGAGATGGAGCTGGCTTTCGCCGGCCTGCATCACCTGTGCGCGCCCCTGCTCGACGGGCTCGACCGGCTGCCGGTGCCGCAGCGGGAGGCGCTGCAGACGGCGTTCGGCGTGCACGAGGGCGGGCCGCCCAATCGCTTCCTGGTCGCGGTGGCGGTCCTGAGCCTGCTGGCCGAGACGGCCGAGACGCGTCCGCTCGTGTGCCTGATCGACGATGCCCAGTGGCTCGATCGCGCCTCAGCGCAGGTGCTGGCCTTCGTCGCCCGCCGTCTGCTGGCCGAGCCGATCGCGATGGTCTTCGCCGTCCGCGAGCCGACGGACACCGACGCGCTCGCGGGCCTGCCGGAGCTGACCGTCGAAGGGCTGACCGACGTCGACGCCCGCTCGCTGCTGGCCGCGGTCGCGCCAGGGCGCCTGGACGAGCAGGTGCGCGAGCGGATCATCACCGAGACGCGCGGGAACCCGCTCGCGTTGCAGGAACTGCCGCGGCGACTGACCTCCGCGCAGCTCGCGGGCGGCTTCGGGCTGCCGGACGCGCGCCCGCTGGCCAGCCGCATCGAGCAGAGCTTCCTCGAGCGCGTCCACGCGCTCCCCCGCGACACGCAGCGGCTGCTGCTGACCGCGGCGGCGGAGCCCGTCGGCGACGCGAACCTGCTGTGGCGCGCCGCCTCGCGGCTCGGGATCGCGACCGAAGCCGGCCGGCCGGCCGAGGCGGCGGGGCTGTTCGAGCTGGGCACGCGCGTGGAGTTCGTCCATCCGCTGATCCGCTCGGCGGTCTACCGGGGAGCGAGCCCGAGCGACCGGCGCGACGCGCACCAGGCGCTCGCGGAGGCGACCGATCCGACCATCGATCCCGACCGTCGCGCATGGCATCGCGCGCACGCGACGGCTGGGCCCGACGAGGACGTGGCGGCCGAGATGCTGCGCTCGGCCGACCGGGCGCAACGGCGCGGAGGACTGGCGGCGGCCGCCGCGTTCCTGCAGCACGCGACCGATCTGACCCCCGATCCGGCGCGCCGCGGCGAGCGCGCGCTGCTGGCGGCGCAGGCGAAGCTCGACGTCGGCGATCCGGCGACCGCCGCCGAGCTTCTGAGGGCGGCCGAGCTCGCCCCGCTGGACGCGCTCCAGGGCGCCCGCCTCGCGCGGCTGAACGCGCAGGTCGTGTTCCGGGTCCGCCGCGGGCGCGACGCTCCGCCGCTGCTGCTCGACGCCGCCCGCCGCCTGACCGGCCTCGATGCGACGCTCGCCCGCGACACGTACCTCGACGCGCTCACGGCGGCGATGTTCGCCGGCCGTCTCGCAGCCGGGCCCAGCGTGGGCGAGGTGGCCGATGCCGCCGGCTGGGCGCCGCGGGGCGAGGAGCCGCCGCGCGCGGCCGATCTGCTGCTCGATGCCCTGGTGACGCGGTTCACCCGGGGCTACGCCGCCGCGGTGACGTCGCTGTCGGCGGCGCTGCGGGCGTGCGCGGAGCGGGATGAGACCCGCTGGCTGTCGGTCGGCTGCCGGCTCGCCCAGGACCTGTGGGACGACGAGCTCTGGGGCGCGCTGGCCACCGGCGGCGAGCGCGTCGCGCGCGACACCGGCGCACTGAGCCTGCTGCCCGTCGCGCTCACTTACCGCGCCGCGCTGGACGTGCACGCGGGGCGGTTCGCCGCGGCGGAGGCCCTGATCGAGGAGACCGACGCGATCGGGCAGGTGAGCGAGAGCGCGCCCGTCAAGTACGCGTCGCTGATGCTCGCCGCGTGGCGTGGCGATCACGCGCGGGCGATCGAGCTGTTCGAGCCCGCGCGGCGCGAGGGGACGGCGCGCGGGGAAGGCATGGGCCTGGGCGTGCTCGACTGGGCGACGGCGCTGCTGCACAACGGCGGCGGCCATCACCGCGAGGCGCTGGAGGCGGCGCAGCGGGCGTGCGAGCACGACGACGTCGGGACGTATGCGTGGGCGCTGGCGGAGCTGATCGAGGCCGCCGTCCGCGAGGGCCGCCCGGACGAGGCCGCCGCCGCGCTCGCCCGCCTGAGCGAGCGCACGCGGGCGAGCGGGACCGATTGGGCGCTCGGGATCGAGGCCGGCTCGCGCGCGCTCGTCCACGACGACGAGGCCGCGTATCGCGAGTCCGTCGAACGGCTCGCCGGCACGCGCATGGCGCTGCAGCTCGCGCGCAGCCGGCTCCTGTACGGAGAGTGGCTGCGACGCGAGAACCGGCGCGTCGACGCGCGCGAGCTCCTGCGGGCCGCGCACGGCGCGTTCAGCGATATCGGGGCCGAGGCGTTCGCCGAGCGCGCGCGCCGCGAGCTGCAGGCCACCGGCGAGACCGCGCGCCGGCGCGACGCGGACACCCGCGACGTCCTGACGCCCCAGGAGGCGCAGGTCGCGCGGCTGGCCCGCGACGGGCACACGAACCCGGAGATCGGTGCCCAGCTGTTCATCAGCCCGCGGACGGTCGAGTACCACCTGCGCAAGGTGTTCCGCAAGCTTGACGTCGCGACGCGCCGGGATCTCCGCCAAGCACTCGCCTGTTAGGGGTGTAGCGCGGCGCGCAGCACGGCGATGGCCTGGGCGATCGCGGCCCGCGTCGCGCGCGTCTCGCTGAGCGGGTTGAGCATCATGAAGTCGTGGATCGCGCCGTCGTAGCGGACGGTGGTGACCGCGACCCCCACCGAGCGCAGGCGCGCGGCGTAGGCCTCGCCCTCGTCGCGCAGGACGTCGGCCTCGTCGACGATCACCAGCGCGGGCGGCAGCCCGGCGAGCTGCTGGTCGACCGCGCGCAGCGGTGACGCGTACGCCTGGTTGCGGGTCTCGAGGTCGGGCGCGTAGGCGTCCCAGAACCACGCCATCGCCTTCGCGGTCAGGTGGTAGCCCTCGGCGAACTGCCGGTAGGAGGGCGTGTCCATCCCCGCGTCGGTGACGGGGTAGAACAGCGCCTGGTAGATGAAGCGCACGTCCCCGCGGCCCTCCGCCATCAACGTCAGCGCGGCGGCCATGCAGCCGCCGACGGAGTCGCCGACGACGGCCATCCGGTTGGCGTCGATGCCGTGGGCGGCACCGTCGCGCATGATGTGCTGGGCCACGGCGTAGCCCTGCTCGATCGCGACCGGATAGCGCGCCTCGGGGGAGCGGTCGTACTCGACGAACGCGAGCGCCGCACCGGTGCCGGCGACGAGCTCGCGGACGAGCCGGTCGTGCGTTCCGGCGTCGCCGAGCACCCAGCCGCCGCCATGCATGTAGAGGATCACCGGGAGCGGAGCGACGGCATCGAGCGGCCGCAGCAGGCGCACGCGCACGTCGCCCACATCTGCGGGAACCGTGAACCAGGTCTCGTCGACGGGCAGCTTGTCGATCGGCGCGGCCTGGACGTCGTCGAGCACCGTGCGCGCCTGCGCGGGCGTCAGCTCGTAAAGGAGCGGCGGCTGTGCGGCCGCGTCGGCGAACGCCTGCGCCGCGTGCTCGAGCACGACCGGCGAGGTGAGGGTGGGAGCGGTCATGCCCTCAATGACCGGACCGCGCCCCGTTTCGTGACAGCTCGGCTCGGCCGGTGCGCAGGACGCAGGGGTTGGACGCGTAGTCGCGCGCTTCGTCGAAGATGCGGCTCAGGCTGGCGTCGGCCAGGCGGGTGTCGGCGTCGAATCTCCGGAAGCGGGGCACGATGCTCGTCACGATCCAGCGCCAGCGGTCGTCGTAGCGGGTGATCCGCGGCCACGCTTGCGCACGCAGCGCCGGTGGGATCCCTCGCGTGAGCGCGTAGAGGTAGAACGAGGTGAAGTACGAAGCCTCCTCGCGCATTCCGCGCACCTCGAAGGTCAGGGCCGAGCCGATCGAGAAGAGCCTGGCGAACGCGCACGAGAGCCGATCGAGGTTGGGTTGCACCAAGGCGTGCTGCTCGTGCTGGAGCAGTTGGACGTTGCCCTTCCAAATCAGGGCGGTGGCCGTTCGTCGCGCCTCCGGTGAGGCTGCCGTGTCCTCCAACACCCGGCGTCCTTGGTCGATCGACTCAAAGCCGGAGAGGACGGCGGCGTAGTGGGGCTCCGCTCCCAGGAGCGCGCGAAGGCACTCGATCCCATCCTCGGCGGTGCCGTACGCGAGGTGCGCCCAGAAGATGTCGTCGAAGATGGCGTTGTTCGTCTCGCGGATCGTGTTGACGTCCGCGAGCAGCAGCGCCTTCTGACGACGCAGGCTGTGGGGGATGTCCACGTAGCCGGTGCGATCGGTGTCCAGCCGGAACGGAAAGAGGGCGAGCCGGACGTGGTGGGACGCGAACGCGGCCATGCCGGCCCACTTGAAGTACTCGGGCAGGAACGTGTACAGCCAGGCGTAGCGCGACGAGATCTCGATGTTGCGGTGAAACGCGCAGGGCTGCTCGGTCAGGAGTCCCTCGCCCAGCGCCTTCCACTCGGCGATCGTCTCCGGCACCCCATTGCGGTGGACGAGCTCGTGCGGTGGAGGGATGAGCTCCTCTCGTGTCCTCACCTTCGCCCCATCTTCCCGTGGCCGGTTCGTTCGGTCAAGCTGGTGCCTATGCACGTGTCGCTACGAGAAGTGCGAGACAGCGATCTGCCCGTCTTCTTCTCCCACTCGAACGATCCCGAGGGGATGTGGATGGCGGCGTTCACCGCCAAGGACCCAACGGACCGGGCCTACTTCGAGGCGCACTGGGCGCGCATCCTCCAAGACCCGTCGAACATCACGCGTACCGTCGTCGGCGACGGTGATGCGGTCCTCGGGAGCGCCGCCGTCTACGGCCCGCCCGAGGAACGTGAGGTCACCTACTGGATCGGGCGGGAGTACTGGGGCCGTGGAGCGGCGACCGCCGCGCTGCGGGAGCTGCTCAGCGTCGTGACGGACCGTCCGTTGCGTGGCCGCGCGGCGGCGGACAACCATCGCTCGATCCGGGTGCTGGAGAAGTGCGGATTCGTGTTGACCGGTACCGAGCGGGGGTTTTGCGAACGCACGGGGCGAGGAGATCGACGAGGTCGTCCTCACCCTCGAGTGACGATGGTGGCGAGGAAGTCCTGGAAGGCCTGGTCGGTGCGTGCGGTGTCGCCGGTGGCGGCGAGGTCCGTGAGCAGGCCGCGGATGACGGCGAGCACGACGGTCGCCAGCTCGGGGCGGCCGAGACTGCGCATGCCTTCCTCGAGCGGCGCGAGCCAGTCGGTCGTCGCGGTTCGCCGGAACCCGGGCCAGAGTGGTTCTCCCGCCGTGTCGTGCAGCCGGCCGAACATGCGGAGGTACGGCTGGCCCTGGGGCCCGGAGATCGCGGACCAGGCGCGGTCCAGCGTGGCCGGGTAGGGCTCGTCGGGTCGCAGGCGTATGAGGTCGGTGAAGGCCTCGACCTGGCGGCGGCGGGCCTGTCCGAGGACCTCGCGGAGCAGTCCGTCGCGGGTCTCGAAGTGGTAGATCAGCATCCGGCTCGAGGTGCCTGCGGCGGCGGCCAGCGGCCCGAGCCGATCAGGCAGCCCGTGCTCGAGCGCGTAGTCGGTGCACGCGTCGAGGAGCCGCTGCTTGATCTGCGGCTGGCGCTGCCTGCCCATCGCCGCATGTTTTCACGTAACGATCGGTACGTCTATCGTTGCCCGACAGTCGATCGAGGAGGTCGTGATGCGGATTGTGTTCGTGCACGGGGCGTGCGTGAAGGACGGATCGTGGTGGTGGCACCGAACCGGCGAGCTGCTGGCCCAGCGGGGCGTGGCCAGCGAGGCGCCCGTCCTGCCCAGCTGTGGCGAGACGGGTGAGCCGGCCGGTGCGCAAGGACCCGGGCTGGCCGAAGACGTCGTCTCCGTCCGGCACGTGTTGACCGCGAGCGACGAGCCGGCCGTCGTGGTCGCCCACAGCTACGGCGGCATCGTTGCCGCGGAGGCAGCGGCGGGCATCGACGCCGTGCGCCATCTGCTGCTGGTGTCGAGCTACCTGCCCGAGGTCGGGCAGAGCCTCTCCTCATTCGGCGGTGAGGAGCCCGCACCATTCCTCGACATCGATCCCGAGGGCGGCACGTTCACGGTCCGGCCGGAGACGCTGGCACCCACGTTCCTGCAGGACTGCGATCCGGAGATCCAGCGACAGGCCATCGACAAGACGGCCCGCCAGAGCCTGGCGGTCGTCGGGCAGCCGGTGCGGTCAGCGGCCTGGCAGCACGTGCCCTCGACGTACCTCGTCTGCGCCGACGATCACGGCACTCCCGTCGCGCGGCAGCGCGAGTTCGCCGGCCGGGCGGGCAGCGTCGTGGAACTCGACGCCGGCCACCACCCGTTCCTCTCCCAGCCCGCCGCCGTCCGCGACCTGATCCTCGCGCTGTGACGGCAACGGGGAGCTACTTCCTCATCCGTGTGGAGGTCAGTCCTGTGTCGAGGCTCCCGCCCGCGTTGCGCGCCGTCGCGGTGCAGAAGAGGCTCCGGTACTGGGTGGGGCGCGCGCTGTTGTAGATCGCCTTGGTGATCTTCAGCTTCGACCCGTGGGCGTGGCGGAGCGGCTTGAAGGTGCCGGTGTTGGTCCCGACCGACCACTCGTAGGAGAGCTTGAGCGGCGCGCCGCCGAGTTTCGGGGGCGTGCAGGTCACCGTGTTCCCGATCCGGGCCTTGCCGACGATGCGCGTGTGGCGAAAGCCGCCGGTCGTGTACGGCTGGATGACCGGGTCGGTCTGGTTGATGAACGAGGCGTATGACGAGACGCGCATGGCGACGTTCGGCAGCGAGCGCAGGCCGCAGCCGACCTCCATCACCTCCGCTCCCCAGCTGGTGATGCCGAGCTGCACCGGTCCGGCCGGGGTCTGAGCGATCACCGGTCCGCCGCTGTCGCCGGGGCAGGCCATGACGAACGGCGGCGCCTGGTGCGCGGGGTCCGAGGTGCAGATCATCGTGGCCTGGATCGCCCGCGGGTACGCCTGCTCGCAGTCGCTCGCTCCGAGCACGCCGAGCGTGCCCTGCTGCAGCGGGGCGCGCGGCGTGCCCATCTCGGTCTCCGGCGCGATGATGCCGTAGCCGAGGATCGCCGCGGCGGCTCCGCCCGCCTCGAGCGCGCCGTCGTCCGCTCCCGCCAGGCGCACCGGCGCGATCGTCCGGACCGGCGTCTTGAGCAGGATCAGCCCGACGTCATTGACCGCGATCGCGTCCTGCGGCCGCTTGTGCGCGAACGGGAACGACAGCTTGAACTTCGGGTGCTCGGTGTACCCGCGGACGGACACGGAGAGCTTGCTCACGCCACGCGTCAGCGTGTTGCCGTCGACGCCGACCAGCACCCGCGCGTCCGCCACGTCCGCTCCGTCCAGGCAATGCGCCGCGGTGAGGATGCGCGTCGGCGAGATCAGCGTGCCGGTGCACTGCCCACCGAGCCAGGCGACATACGGAGCCTGCGCGATCGGCAACGTATCCCCGCCCGACACCGCGTGCGCCGGGGCCGCCGCGACCGCTGTCAGGAGCACCGCCAGGATGAGTTTCACGCGCATGGCCGGTCAGCGTAAGTGGCGACCGCCCTGGTTGTCAGCCCTGAACTTTGAGGCGCCGACCCTGAGCTTTAGCCACGCGTTCAGCGGACGCGGGTGCTCACCGCTGAAGAGCCAGTCGTGCAGCGGGTCGATCTCGTCGTGGGGGCCCGCGACGAAGCCGTCGAGGGACATCGAGAGGCTGAAGGTGACGTTGGACATGCGCCTTGAGACGACGGCTCCTCCCACAAGTCATCGGTTGCCCGTTGTTCGGATTGCCGCGCTCGGGGGTAGCAGCACTGCAGCAGGGTCGCGTTTCGAGTCTGGGAGGACTTCATGACCTACCGACGGATCGCCCGGCTGGTGGGCCTCGCCTTCACGTGCGCGCTCGTCGCCGTGCCGCCCGCTGGAGCCGCGAGCGGCGTCGCGCCCGGCGCCCCTGGCGCCCCCGCGCTGTGGACCTCCGGCGACAAGGACGGCTTCGGCACCTCGACTGCGCCGGCCAGCACCGTCTGGCACACCCTCGGCGGTGGCGAGCTGACCGAGGTGTACTACCCGGATCTCGGTACGCCCGCGGTCCGCGACCTGCAGTTCGTCGTCAGCGACGGGAAGTCGTGGGTCGATCGCGAGCGCGAAGACACCCGGCACTCGCTCAGCCTCACCGACCCGCGCAGCCTCTCCTACCGCCAGGTCAACACCGACCCGGACAGGCGCTATCGCATCACCAAGACCTACACGACGGATCCGAGGCGCTCCGTCCTGCTGATCCGGGTGCACTTCGAGTCGCTCACCAAGAAGCCGCTCCGGCTGTACGCGCTGTACGACCCGAGCTTGTCGGGCAACGGCGACGACGACTCCGGTTCGACCGCCGGCACCGCGTTGGTGGCATCCGACGCCAAGGCGGCCAGCGCACTCGTCGCCGCCCCGGCTTTCACGAAGACCTCCAACGGCTATCTCGGCGCCAGCGATGGCTGGAGCGACCTGCAGGCGGACGACGCGATGGACTTCAACTACGCCTCGGCGCCCAACGGCAACGTCGTGCAGACCGGCCGCCTGGAGCTGACCGGCAAGGCCGGAAGCCAGGACGCGACGCTGGCCCTCAGCTTCGGAACGTCTGCATCCGCGGCGCGTTCCGCCGCCTACGCCTCGCTCGCCGACGGCTACGGCACCGCCGAGAGGGCGTACCAGTCCGGGTGGCACGACTACCTCGCCGGTCGCTCGCGGCCGCGCAGCGTCGCCGGCCACAAGGCGCTCTACGACGTCTCGCTCATGGTCCTCGCCGCCTCGGAGGACAAGACCTACCGCGGCGCCGTCATCGCGTCGCCGACCATGGCCTGGGTCTGGGGCCTGATCCCCGGCTACAACGGGCCCTACCACCTCGTGTGGTCGCGCGACCTCTACGAGATCGCCACCGCCCAGATCGCCGCCGGCGACCGCGCAGCCGCAGGGCGGGCGCTCGACTACCTGTGGACGCGCCAGCAGCAGGCCGACGGCTGCCTGCCGCAGAACTCGAACCTCGACGGCTCTCCGCACTGGGGCGGCCTACAGCTCGACGAGGTCGCCGACCCGATCCTGCTCGCCTCGCAGCTCGGACGCACCGACGCCGGTACCTGGAGCCACGTCCAGCGCGCCGCGGAGTGCATCCTCGCGAAGGGACCGGCGACCCAGGAGCGCTGGGAGAACGCGACCGGCTATTCGCCGGCGAGCATCGGCGCCGAGATCGCCGGGCTGGTGTGCGCCGCGCAGATCGCGCAGGCCAACGGCGCGAGCGAGGAGGCGGCCCGCTACCGCTCGATCGCCGACGACTGGCGCTCGCGCCTCGATCACTGGACCGTGACCACCAACGGACCGCTGTCTTCCTCGCCCTACTTCCTGCGACTCAGCGTGGACGGCGACGCGAACGCGGGCACCGCCTACACGATCGCCGACGGCGGTCCGACCGTCGATCAGCGCACGGTCGTGGACCCGAGCTTCCTGGAGCTCGTGCGCCTCGGCGTCCTGCGCGCCGACGATCCCGACGTGCTGTCGACCCTGCCGGTGGTCGACCGTGAGCTCGGCGTCGACACTCCGAACGGGACGTTCTGGCGGCGCTTCAACCACGACGGCTACGGCGAGACTCCGGACGGCCGGCCGTTCGGGACCAACGACGGCATCGGGCGCCTGTGGCCGATCTTCGCCGGCGAGCGCGGCGAGTACGAGCTCGCCGCCGGTCAGCTGACCGGGAACGTCGCGGCCGCCCGAGCAGCCGCGACCACACGCCTCGACGCCATCGCCAACACCGCCAACGACGGGCTCATGCTCCCCGAGCAGGTGTGGGACGACAACCCGCCGGCCGGCACCGACGGCCGCACCCCGGGGACGGGCACGGGCTCCGCGACCCCGCTCGGGTGGACGCACGCCCAGTTCGTCCGGCTCGCCTGGTCGATCGACGCCGGGCGCCCCGTGGAGCGCTCCAGCCTCGTCAGCTGCCGCTACGGCGGCCCCTGCTAGGCGCGCAACTGGAGAATGCGAATGCCGTACACCGTGGACTTCAAGACCGTCTCGACCGTCGGTCTGGAGTCGTCTCCATTCGCGGATGCGCTGGCCGGTCTGCGGGCGAATGAAGCCCGCTACTTCAAGAACAAGTACGACCACGTCTTCACGGTGGAGCCGGCGAGCGACGCCGAGGCGACGATCGAGTGGGTGCACCGGATCCTCAAGGAGGAACGGGACATCGTCATCGCCTCTCGCCCTCTGGAGGCGACGGCCTTTCAGGTCGAGAACATCCGGATCGCGTATGTGTTCTACGAGAGCGGGCTGTCGATCAACGTGATGTACACCGTCGACGGCCCCGAGAAGCGGGCGGTCGGTTTCAAGCTGTCCGACGGGATGGACGTTCCCGACGAGCTCGCGTCGAGCTTCAAGTTCGCCCGCCAGCGGTCGAAGCTGGCCGGGACGATCCGGGGATCGTATTTCATCATCAAGAACGAGTACTGACCCCCGACCTGTCGGGGAGAAAGTTCGGGGTTCCGCCCCGATTGTCCCGCGGGGCCCGAGGCGGCACCATCGTCGCGATGGAACTCTCGGCGACCGGTGTCGCGTTCACGCCCTTCGAGACGCGGGTGGACACCATGCTGCGGCTCGCGCGGCACGCCGAGGCGCTCGGCTTCGGTCGCGTCCAGGTAGCTGAGGCGTGGAGCCACGACGCGACGATCGTGCTCGCGGAGATGGCGGCGCAGACGTCGCGGATCGGGCTCGGCACCGGCGTGCTCTCGGTGTGGGGGCGGACGCCGGCGAGCATCGCGCTCGCCGCCGCGGGGTTGCAGCGGGCCTCCGCCGGGCGCTTCTCGCTCGGCCTGGGCGCCGGAAGCCAGCCGTTGACGGAAGGGCTGCACGGCGTGCGCTGGGAGCGCCCGGTCGCACACCTGCGGGAGACGCTGACCGGCGTCCGCGCGTTGCTCGCCGGCGAGCGCTTGCCACGACCCGCGGCGGGCGCGAAGCCGCTGCGGCTGGGCGTTGTCCCTGACGTGCCGGTGCCGATCGCGCTGGCGGCGCTGGCGGACGAGTCGATCCGGGTGGCGGGGGAGCTCGCGGACGAGTGGGCGCCGTTTCTGTGGGCACGCTCGCGACTGGCGGAAGGCCGCGCGCTGCTGGACGAGGGCGAGGCGCGTGCTGAGCTCCCGCACCGGACGCACATCACCGCCGCCGTGCCGGTCGCGCTCGGCCCGGACACCGAGAGTGCGCGCCGGTTGGCGGCATGGTGGTTGTCGACCTACACCACCCGCATGGGACCGATCTACCCGCGGCTGCTCGAGCGCTTCTCCGATTCCGGCACCATCGAGGCACTGCAGGCCACGGGGCAGGAATGGCCCGCCACGGCCGAGCAGCTCGCGCGCGAGGTCACGCTGTTCGGGACCTATGACGAAGGGCCGGGCCAGATCGACGCGTGGGCCGCGGCGGGCGCGGACAGCGTTGCCCTCGTGCTCCCTCCCGGTCGTCCGGAGGCTGAGCTGACCGAGCTCCTCGAGGTGGTCGCGGCCTCGAACCGCGCCGCCACCCTCGGATGACACCGAGCCGCGCGCGTGCGGCGGCGATCGTGGTGGCCCTGGGCGCGATGTTCGCCGCGGCGTTCCTGCTCGGCCGCCACACCGCGCCGGCGCATCGAGGGACGTGGAGCGACGGCTACACGGCGGGCTACGACGCGGGCGTTCCAGTCGGCCGGGCGCTGCAGGCCGGCGCTTCGCTTCCACGTGACACGAAAGACGTTGCGGCGAAGGCTTTCCAAGCGGGCTACCGAGGCGGGCTCACCGACAGCTTCGGCGGCTTCGACGGCGGCTGGAACCTGGGCCGGCCATACGTCGTCGTGTTCGGGCAAGGCTCCGGCGATCGGGCCTATCGAATCGATCACCGCGAGCTTCTGCGGCCGGGCGTTTCCTATCGACTGTGCAAGAACGGCGCGGCGGTGTGCCCGGAGTGAGCCACCGCCGCCCACGGAGACCACTGCTCCCGGAGCACGCGGACGTGCTCCGGGAGCGGCTTCGGTCTACGGGGTGGTCGTAGAGAGCGTGAACGTCAGCGTCTTCGAGTACGCACCCGTACGGAGCGCGTCACTCGCCGCGATGGTCTGGCGGAAGTTGATCGCCACGGCCTCGTTGGAGGTCGGGGCGGACCAGGTCTTCAGCGTGGTCGGAGCGGCGGAGCCGCCGACCGGGGCGAGCGTCCCGCCGGTGCCGGCCTGCAGCTTTTGCGGCAGGAAGAACGCACCGTTGACGAGGTGGCCGGTGTTCGTCGAGGACGGGTCGGCGACGCTCAGCGTCGCGTCACCGGCGGACGAGATCACGGTGGCCGTGCTCGAGACGTTGTAGTCGCGCGCCACGCCCGGCGTGAACGCGCCGAACGTCGCCGGAGTGCCGAGGGTCAGCGCCAGCGTCGCCGGCACGGAGCCGCCGACGGTGCCGGACTCGTCGTCCGCGGCGACCAGGAGCCGCTGGCTCTGGACCGCGGACTGGTTGCCCTTCATGTCGATCGCCATCCACTTGACCGTGTAGGCGCCCGGCTGGCTGAGCGTCAGCACCTCGCCGATGCTGCGCGCCCGCTGGTTGTTGTACTTGCGCGAGGACAGGTTCGGCGTCGTGCCGTCGGTCGTGTAGTAGATGACCGCGGCCTCGTCGTCCCAGTTGAACCGGTAGTTGATCGGGTCGCCGGACGTCTGGGCGGCGGAGAACTCGATCGACGTCTTCGGCGCGGTGGTGTCCATCGCGTAGTCGTACGCGGACTCGATCATGCCGTAGTTGCCGTTGGCGAACTCCATCGCCTGGTCACGACCCTCGTTGATGAGGTTTGCGTTGCAGGTGCCGGTGCCGCCGCCGGTGCCCACGCCCGAGAAGCAGGGCTGGAAGCCGGTGATGATCTGCGCCGTGCCGGTCGACGTCGACGTGAAGCGATCCGCGCCGGTCTCGAAGGAGTAGGAGATGATGCCCTTGCGGTACCACTGGTCGTCCGCCGAGTTGCCGGCCGCGCTGTAGAGCACGTCGGCGATCGGGCCGGTGCGCTCGGGCAGGATCACCGTGTTGCGGTGCTCCTTGATGCGGGCGAGGATCTTCTCGCCGGCCTCGAAGAAGTACTTCTCGATGCCGATGTTCGGCGCCGGCGCGGTGACGCGGCCGTTGCCGGTGTACGAGCCTGGCGCCCACATGAAGTAGCCGCCGTAGGAGTGGATGTTGTTGGCGAACTTGATGTTCGGGAACGTGTCCGCGACCCACTTCTCGTTCTTGATCTCCGGCTCGGAGTACTCCGCCGGGCCGGAGTACGTGTCGCTGGTGCAGCTCGACGAAGCACCGAAGTAGCCGTCGAAGAGCGAGTACTCGCCGTTGTTGCGGTTGAGGTCGACGCCCCAGGTGTTGCGGGCGGCCGGGTCGGAGTTGCCCGCGACGGGGCAGTGGTTGGTCATGTTGCGCCGCTGCGAGTTGAAGTCGTACATCGAGTAGTGGCCGCCGTCGGGGTTGACGTTCGGTAGCACGAAGACCTCGACGTTGTCCAGCAGCTTCTTGGTCTCGGGGTCGGTCGCGTAGTTGCGCACGAGCCGCTCGGCGGTCTCGACGCAGGTCAGGCCCGTCGTCCACTCGCGAGCGTGCTGCTGGCAGTAGAGGAAGACGCCGACCTTGGAGCCGTCACGGACGGAGCCGATGCGGTACACGCGCTGCTGGAACGGGCCGCGCTGCACGTGCGCCGGAGCGTTGAGGAAGTCGTCGAGGTTCACCTTGGCGCGGACCGGCACGACGCCGCCGCCGGTGTTGCCGCGATAGGTCATGGCGGTCACGAGCGCCGCCGCCTCGGGCTTGGCGTTGATCGCGGCGACGACCTGCGCGGCCGTGCTCGTGAGCGCGCCCGTGTCGTTGGTCGCGAGATTGACGACGATGTCCTTACCGGTCACCGCGACGCTCAGCGGCGAGCTGGCGGCGCCCGGGTTCCTGAACTCGGCGGTGACTTCGTCGCCGCCGGTGTGGCCCCACTCCTTCGCGGTGAGCACGACCGCCGAGGAGAACACTTCCTGGACCGTGAACGTGAAGTCGCCGAGGTCGCCCTCGAAGCCTGAGACCTCGTAGGTGTATGTGCCGCTGGTGGGCAGGACCTGGTTGACCGTCTCCGGGCTCGTCCCGGTGTCGATCGACTGCAGGACGGTGCCCGCGGGGTCCTTGATCGCCAGGATGAAGTCGGTCGAGCCGCCCGGGATCCCGTTGACGATCGCGCGGATGCTCTGCCCCGCGACGCCGGTGAACGGGATCGAGGCGACCGGCTGCGCGGCCGTGATCTCGCCCGTGGTGTCGATCAGCAGCGGGCCGAGCGTGACCGGCGGAGTCGACCCGATGGCGGTCGTGCCGTTCATGATCGCCTGCGACTTGCGCTGGTAGCCGTTGGTCAGGTTCGGGAGGTTGACCGGCGTGACCAGGTTCGGGAACTGCGTGGCCAGCGCGTCGAGCTGGGCGCGGTTCTCGGTCGGGTCCTGATAGCGGTTGAAGAAGCCCTTCTGGTAGCCCGCGACGTTCGGCGGCAGCGTCGTGCCGAGCCACTCCGTGACCTTGAACGTGTCGGTCGCGCCCGTGCCGGCGGCCACGCGGACCGTCATCTGAGAGGCCGGGATCGCGGCCTGCGCGGGCGTCAGACGCACGAGCTGACGGTGGTACATGTACTCGTCGGGCGTCGGGTCGGTGTCGATGAAGCGACCCATGTTGGTCGGCGTGGAGTAGACCCCGTCGGCGCCGGCGAACGAGAGCGCCAGCGTCGGGCCAGTGAAGGCGGTGTTGGAGCCCGCGACGCGGACGGTCGCCTTGTTGTGCGCCTCGACGTAGATGAACGTGCCGGCGTAGTTCGTGAACTTGTTGGCGCGCTGGATGACGGTCTCGCCAGGAGTCGGAACGACCGACTTGCCGTCGAGCTTGATGCCGCCCTTCGGCACGCCGTTTTCGGCCAGGTCGCCGGCGAGCCGCTCCAGGGCCGCGGCCTCCTCGCGCTCGGCGTTGACCGCTGCGCGTGTCTTCGCGTCCTCGATCGTCTGCCCGATGCGGAAGCCCATCGCGCGCAACTGTGCGCGCTCGCCGGGATCGGCATCGATGTTGAGCTGGATCGTGCCGTCGTCCTCGACCTGCTTGTACTCCGCGAGGTCGAACTCGGCCGACAGCTTCTCGACGTCGGCCTCGCTGTTGACGAACACCTGCACGAGCGCCGTATCCGATCCCGGCAGCACGTCGTGCGAGTCGTCGGCCCACGCGGTGCCGGCACCCCCGAGCAGCAGCGCGGCGGCTGCCACGGTCGTCAGTGACCGTCTCGTGATCATCCAGATCCTCCTAACCGTCTCACCCTCGGCTGCCGCAGTCGCGCCAACCCTTAGATGAGAGAAATGTGAATGGATCCGGGCAGGCTGTGTTGGATCCGGGTGTGGAGATGCCTCCACGCCCGACCTTCGGCCAGTGGACGGGTGGCCTCCTCCACCTGGGGGAGGCCGTCGGACGCGTTCGGCGCCCTTGCGGGCGCGTACGCGTGCTTACAACCCCGATCGCGGTCGACGATCGTTGCGGGGCATCCGTTACGCAGAGCCGAATGCGCGACCGCCGAGTTGCCGATCGGCCCGACTTAAGCGGTTGACCAGCGGTTTTGTAGCACCACTGACACACCTTCAGGCGAAGCGTTCGTGTAGATACCACGAACATTTTGGGGGTCGTGTGGGCTTGACGGCGTGCCGACACATCTTGCATGAACACTCCTCTCCGCTCCATCCTCAAGGGTCGCCGCGTCGTTGCCGTCGCGCTCGGCCTGGCCGTCGTCCCGTTCGCCGCGAGCACCGCCTCCGCCGCTTCTCACAGCCGATCGGATCGCGGCAAGCACGCGACTCAGGCTGCCGTTACGGCCGCCCCGGCCGTCGCCGCGGCGACCCCGGCCGCGACGCCCGCCTCGACCCCCGCTCCGTCGGTCACGTCGGTCATCAGCATCGGCGGCTACGTCTTCTACAACCTCACGTACGCCGAGGCCGTCGACGCCTGGTACGCCGCCGTCGCCGCCGCGCCGGCCGGCTACACGCCCCCGACCGTCTACTCGGTCTCCGTCAACACGACCGTCAGCGGCACCGTCGAGGACGGCAACGGCTGATTGAAGTTCGCGCTGCGACCACCCGGTCGCAGCGCACCGTATTCCGGCGGCGTCGCTCTATACTGAGGGCGTGCTGATCGTTGCGCGCGTGGTCGGGCTGATCGCCATCGTGGCGTTGGCCATCCTCGGCGCCGCCGGCCTCTCCGGTCACCTCGTCAGCGAGGACTTCTGCTCTCCGCAGACCGAGGGATCGATCAGCAGGACCACGACGCGCTGGGCGCCGCCCGGCCGCGAATGCTCCATCCAGGAGTCGTCGGGCACAGACGCCGCGGGGTACTTCGTCCATGAGGGCGAGTGGCAGCGACGTGGAAGCACCGGCTCGTGGCCCGCGTTCCTCGTCGCGCTGCTCGCCGGTCTCGGCGTGGCCGGCCTCACCCTCCGCCGCTGGCCCGCCGTCGCGGCCTGGCTCCGGCTGACCGCCCTCACGACCTTCGTCTTCGCCGTTGCCGGCGTCGCCGCCATCTATGCCGGCTGGTACGGCAGCCTCGCGGTCGGCCTGGTCTACGGCGTCCCGGCCGCCGCCGTGGCCGACCGGTTGGTCCGGCCCGGGCCGCGGGCCGAGGTCCCGGAAAGCGCGGGGCTCGTCGGTGCCGCGGTCGCGTTCTGCGCGATGTTCGTCGCGGCGGCCGGCTGGGTCTACGGGCTCGGCGTCAGCACCTACGGCCTCACGCTCCTGCTCGTCGCGATAACCGCGGCGGCAGGCGTCTCGCTGGTCAGCCGAGCCGCAACTGGTTGAGGCCGAAGCCGCCGTCGGCGACGATCACGTCGCCGGTGATGTAGGCGGCGTGGTCGGAGACCAGGAAGGTGCAGACGTCGGCGATCTCCTCGCCTGTCGCGAAGCGCCCGGCCGGCACGCTGGCCAGCACACGGTCGCGGACCTCCGGCGTCGACCACAGCTTTGCGCCCGCGCCGCCGGTGTCCACCGGGCCGGGCGCGATCGCGTTGACGCGGATGCCGCGCGGCGCCCACTCGACCGCGAGTGAGCGCGTGAGGTTGACCACACCCGCCTTGGCCGCCGCCGAGTGCGCGTTGCCCGGGCCGCCGGAGAACGCGTAGGTCGCGACGATGTTGACGATCTGCCCGCCGCCGCTCGCCCGCAACGCGAACTCGCGCGAGCAGTGAAACGTCCCGTCGAGCACGATGCCGACGACGGCTCGCCAACCGTTGGGCGAGATCTCCTCCGCGGGCGCGACGAAGTTGCCGGCCGCGTTGTTGACCAGCGTCGTGACCGTCCCGAACGTCGCTTCGACGGCATCGAACGCCGCAGCGACAGCGGCCGGGTCGCGCACGTCGGCCACCGTGGCCAGGCCACGGCCGGACGGCAATCCCGCAACCGTCTCGAGCAGCGCCTCCTCTCGCCGCCCGAGCACGGCAACGCGCGCCCCAGCGGCCGCGAGCGCGGTCGCGAACGCGCGCCCGAGCCCGGAGCCACCGCCGGTGACGAGGCAGACGCGGTCGGCGAGAGCATCGGGAGCGAGCATCGTGTCGGCGACGCTAATGCGTCCCGCGCGGCGGGCGGCCGCGTCGCCCGCACCGGGCTTGGCGAGATCTCCAACCCGTAGGCTGCGCTCGATGTCCGAAGAACGCCGAGACCCGGTGGAGGAGGCCGTCGCCCAGTGGCACGCGCACGGCTGGGAGGGCGGCGAGCGGCTGCGCGCGGCGCTAAGCATCATCCGGGTCGAGGAGCTGATCCGCGCGGCGTCGACCGAGGTGCTGCGCCCGCTGCAGCTCAGCTACGCCCGTCACGAACTGCTCAGCCTCCTGTACTTCAGCTCACGCGGGGAGCTCCCGCTCGGCAAGCTCAGCGAGCGCCTGATGGTGCATCCCGCGAGCGTCACGACCACGGTCGACTCGCTGGTCAAGCTGGGCTTCGTCGAGCGCGTGCCGCATCCCACGGACCGGCGCGGGACGCTGGCCAGGATCACTCCCGCGGGGCGCGAGCGCATCGAGGCGTCGACGCCCGAGCTCGTGAAGCGCCGCTTCGGCCTGGACGCGCTGAGTGAGGACGAGGCGCGCACGCTGACCGAGCTGCTGCGCAAGGTGCGTGCGCATCGTGGAGACTTCTAAATAGTTGGGTTGCCGAATGTTGGGTTCCTAAGTATCTTCGGTTGCAGGACTCGCAAACCGAGGAGACGTGAATGCTGACCGGCGCGCAATACCTGGAGTCGCTCAACGACGGACGGGTCAACTACATCTCGGGCCACTCCGTCGACGACATCGAGCGAGAGCCGCTGCTGCGTGAGGCGGCGAACTGGGTCGCCCGGGTCTACGACCACTTCTATTCGCCTGACCCGGACGCTGTGAACCCGATGGTGCAGCCGCCGCGCAGCGCCGACGAGCTGCGCGAGCACGTGCCGCTGATGGGCCAGGTCGACTTCATCACCAGCACGACCTACCAGTCGATCATGACGCTGCTGACCGCCGCCGCGCAGGTCAATCGCAGCTATCCCGAGCTCGGCCGGCGCATCTACGAGTACGTGGACGACGCCAAGCGCCGCGACATCCGGATCGTCGAGTGCATCACCGACGGCAAGGGCAACCGCAAGCTGCCGCCGTCCAAGCAGCCGGACCCCGACGCCTACACGCGGATCGTCGAGCGGCGCGACGACGGCATCGTCGTGCGCGGCGCCAAGCTGCACATCACCGGCGCCTGCCTCGCCCACGAGCTGTTCGTGATGCCGACGAAGAACATGAAGCCGGGCGAGGAGGAGTACGCCCTGGCGTGCGCGATCCCGGTCAACTCGCCCGGCGTGAAGATGGTCTCCACGACCTACGCGCCGCGCGAGGAGGACGACCGCCACTTCCCCTTCACCCGCCACGAGCAGATGCCCGACACGTTCGTGATCCTCGACGACGTCTTCGTGCCCAACGAGCGCATCTTCCTCGACGGGCAGGTCGAGTTCTCGGCGCTGTTCGCGCACTCGCTCGGGCTGTGGGAGCGCACCGGCGGCGTCGCGCTGATGGCGATCGAGGCCGACACGCTCGTCGGCCTCGCCCAGCTGATCGCCGAGGCCAACGGCCTCGAGCGCCAGGAGCACATCAAGGAGAAGGTCTCCGAGCTCGTCATCTACGCGACGCTGATCCGCGCCGGCCTGGAGGCCGCGATCACCCACTCGAGGGCGACCGAGGACGGCTTCGTGTTCCCGGACGAGCTCTACACCAACGCCGCCAAGTACCACGGCGCGCACCAGTACAACGAGATGGTCCGCAACCTGCATGACATCGCCGGCGGCGCGGTGCTCACCGCGCCCACGATCGCCGACATCGAGAACGAGGAGATCGGCCCGCTGCTCCTGAAGTACATGCAGGGCTCCGCGACCGTCACCGCCGAGGAGCGCATCCGCCTCTTCCACGCGATCCGAGACCTGACCGCCGACGGCTTCGGCGGCTGGCACCTCGTCACCAACGTGCAGTCCGGCGGCGGCCTGTACGCGCAGCGGATCGTCACCCGTAAGCACTACGACATGGAGAACGCGAAGGCGCTCGCCCGGCGCGCCGCCGGCCTGGAGGCCGAAGTCACGGCGTAGAGGGACTCAAAGTCAACCGCGCCGGGTGGGGGACGGGGGAGCGGCCTCGGTCGCCGTGGTCGGGGGGGTGTTTCGACTTGGTTCACAGGGGGTGAACCAAAACGAACTACCCCCCCTCGCGCATGACCTCGTTGCTCGCCGGAACCGATCACCGGAAGGCTCGGCGCGGATGGGGGTGTCAGCACCACGCCCGTAACTGTCGGTATCCCAGCACGGCGCTTCGACCCCAACAGAGCCGCGCACCGAGCGGGTCCGCGGCAGGCAGCAACGGAGGGCGAGCCACTCCCCCTCCCCACCCGGAGCAGTTGACTTTCAACCCACCTACCCCTGGTGGGCGCCCCCGTCGACGTTGATGATCTGGCCGGTGATGGCCGCGGCCGGCTCGCTCGCCAGGAAGACCACGAGCGCCGCGACCTCCTCGGCCTCGATCGTGCGGCCGATCGCCTGACCGGCGTTCTTGAGGAAGCGCTTGAGCGTGTCCTCGGTGCTCAGGCCGTGCTTGGTGGCGACGCGCAGCGTTTCGGCACGCACCATCTCGGTGTCCACGAACCCGGGCGCGAGCGTGTTGGCGGTGACCCCCTTGCGCGCGAACTCCTGCGAGATCACGCGGGTGAGGCCGAGGATCGCGTGCTTGGACGCGGTGTAGGACGCGGCGAGCGGCACACCGAAGCGCGAATACAGCGACCCGATACTGATCACTCGCCCCCAGCGGTCCTCGGCCATCGCGGGCAGCGTCGCCTGGCACAGCAGGAACGGCGCGGTGACATTGACCCGCAGGCTCAGCTCCCAGTCGGGCAGTGGCACCGTGGGGGTGGGACCGGGCAGCGAGACGCCGGCGTTGTTGACCAGCACATTGATGTGCCCGCCGAGCAGCGCCTCGGCCTCGCCCGCGAGCGCCTGCACGCGCTCGAGGTCGCCGAGATCGGCGGGGACCGCTTGCACTGCCCCGCCGCCCACAGCGGCCCCCTCCGCGACGACCGCGTCGAGCTCATCGACGCTGCGCGCGGTCACGACCACGTCGACCCCGTCGCCAGCCAGGCCGAGCGCGATCGCCCGCCCGATGCCACGCCCGCCGCCGGTGACCAGCGCTCGCCGCGGCCTCATGCCGCACTCGCGGTCGCAAGCGCCGCCGCACGGCGCGTGGGGACGTGCTCGGTCGGCACGTCGTGTGGTTCGTAGGTGCGCAGGATGCGCCGCGCAACGGTCACGCGGTGGACCTCGTCCGGCCCGTCGTAGAGCCGCGCGGCGCGCGCCCAGCGGTACATCTGCTCGATCGGCATGTCGGTGGAATAGCCGAGTGAGCCGTGGATCTGCAGCGCGCGGTCGAGCACGTCCTGCATCACGGTGGCGCCGAAGTACTTGATCATCGCGATCTCGGTGCGCGCGCCGGACGCGCCCACCTGGTCGATCGTCCACGCGGCCTTCAGCGTCAGCAGCCGCGCCGCCTCCATCGCCGCCGCCGAGTCCGCGACCCAGTTCTGCACCGTCTGCTTCTCGCTCAGCAGCGAGCCGTGCACGGACTTGGAGACCGCGCGCTCGCACATCGCGTCGAACGCCCGCCGGCACACGCCCACCCACCGCATCGCGTGGTGGATGCGCCCCGGCCCGAGCCGCTTCTGGGCGAGCATGAACGCGTCGCCGACGCCGCCCAGCAGGTGGTCGGCGGGCACGCGCACGGCCTCGTAGCGGCACTCCGCGTGCGCGTGCACGAGGCCCTCGGAGTGCGGGTCGTGCAGCAGGCCGATCTCGCGCATGCTCAGGCCCGCCGCGTCGGCCGGCACGATGAAGAGTGACATCGTCCGGTAGGGGTCGGCGTCGGGCGGGGCGTCGGTGCGCGCCATCACGATGTGGAAGTCCGAGCGGGTGGCGTTGCCGACCATCCACTTGGTGCCCTCGATCACCCACGCGTCGCCGTCCCGCGTCGCGGAGGTCGTGAACTGCCGCGGATCGGAGCCCGTGCCCTGCTCGGTCATCGAGAACGCGCTGTAGAGGGTTCCATCCAGCAGCGGGTCCAGCCAGCGGCGTTTCTGCTCCTCCGTGGCGGCGATCGCGATCAGCTCCGAATTGCCGGAGTCGGGCGCCTGGTTGCCGAACACCGGCGGCGCCAGCTCGGACCCGCCGAGAATCTCGTGCATCAGTGCGAGCTTGACCTGGCCGAAGCCCTGCCCGCCCAGCTCAGGACTCAGGTGCGCGGCCCACAGCCCGCGCTCCTTGACCCGCTCCATCAGCGGTCGAATGACCTGCCGGTAACTACGCCAATCGAGGTCGAGCGTCTCGAGCGGATAGATCTCGTCGCGCACGAACGCGCGCATCCATTCCAGCTCGCGCTCGAACTCCGGGTCCGTCTCGAAGTCCCACGCCATAGCGGCGAAGGCTATGGCCCACGCCCGATTGCGCGGACGCGGCGACTGGAGGAATCCACAGCCGCCCCGCGAGAAATCCTTCGGCGCCCGCCGGCCCGGTGGTGTCCTTCGCGCTCAGGAGTCCCTGGCACCGATGGAGGGAGAGTCGCGGTGACGCAGTACGAGATCAGCCGGCGAGCGTTCATGGGCCGTCTCGGCGCGGCGGGTGGCCTGCTCGTCTCGGGCGGGCTGCTGGCGGCGTGCGGGAGCGACGACTCCAGTGGAAGTGCGAGCGCGAGCGGCGGCGGCGCCAAGGGTCCGCTCAAGCTCGGCTACGCCCGCCCCACCACCGGCGCGACCGCGTCCAGCTTCGCGCTGCTCTTCACGCCCGCCGACATGGCGATCGCGGAGCTCAACGGCAAGGGTGGCATCGACGGCCACAAAATCGTCAAGGTCGACCTCGACGACAAGGGCGACCCCGCCGAGGAGCCCGGCGTCTTCCGCAAGTTCAAGGAGCAGGGCGTTCACTTCGTCGTCGGCCCGAACTCCAGCGGCACGACGCTCGGCGCGCTGCCGATCTCGACCTCGCTGAAGATCCTCAATCTCTCCAGCGCCGTCGCCGACGCACTCGGCGACGCGGGGAAGTACCCGTACACGTTCCAGATGAACGCCAGCGCCGCCCAGGAGGCGCGCGCGGTGGTCGAGTGGTGCGTGAAGGAGAAGGGCTACAAGCGGATCGCGATCATCTACGCCGACGACCCGTTCGGCCAGACGCTGACCGACGACTCGGTGCCCGTGATCAAGGAGCTCGGCGCCGAGCTCGTGGGCAAGGTGTCGCACGAGTCGGTCGCGACCGCGATGACGCCGTTCCTGAGCTCGCTCAAGAAGAACAACCCCGACGTGATCCTGCAGTGGCAGTCGGTCGCGCCGACGATCGCGGCGACGATGAAGTCCTACGAGAACATGGGCTGGAACCCGCCGGCGATCGGCCACTGCTCGCTGCTCACGCAGACCACGCTGGAGTCGGCATCGAAGGACACGTTGTCGAACAAGTACGGCTTCTATCTGCGGAACTTCACCTGGGCCGATGGCAGCGACATCGCGCAGAAGCAGAAGGACTACGTGACCAAGCTCAAGAGCACCGCGCCCGACATGGGTGGCCAGGAGGCCGTGACCGTGGTCACGCCCAGCTACGACTTCGTCTACGCGCTCTCGGAGGCCATCACCAAGGCCGGCACGATCGACGACACGACCAAGGTCAAGACGGCGATGGAAGGCCTCGGCAAGTGGGAGGGCATGCTCGGGACGTACGCGTTCGGCTCGCAGACGCACTCCGCGCTCGACGCCTCCTCGATGGTCATCGCCAGCGCCATCTCCGGGACCGACCCGAAGGCCGAGACGTTCTTCCGCGAGCGGGTCTCGGCATGACTGCGAGGACCTCGGAGCGACGCGCGGGCTTCGAGGTCCGCCGCGGCATCCAGGAGTTCCTCCCGCTCAGCGCCCGGCGCTCGCCGGACAGCGTCTGCATGGAACTGCCCGACGGCACCCGCTTCACGTTCGAGGCGACGAACGCGCGCGTCAATCGCCTCGCCAACGCGCTCGCCGAGGACGGCATCGGGCACGGCTCGCGCGTCGCCCTGATGGGCGTCGACAGCCACCGCTACTTCGAGGCCTGCATGGCGATCATGAAGCTCTCAGCGACGATGGTCCCGCTGAACTTCCGCCTGCGCCGGCGCGAGGTCGACACGCTCTTGGCCAAGGCTGAGCCCGCCGTGCTGCTGCACAGCGACCGCTACACCGAACTGCTCGAAGGCATCGCCGAAAGCCAGCCGACGCTGCGGCAGGTGATCTGCTTCGAGGACGGCTACGAGGACGTGCTCACCCGCGGAGCGGAGACCGAGCCGTCCAACCCGCGCCCGGACGAGAACGACATCGCCGCGCTGGCCTTCACGAGCGGCACGACGGGGCTACCCAAGGGCGTGCAGCAGTCCTTCGGGATGCTCACCCGCCTCGTCTCCAACAACTGCATCGACTACGGGCCGCGCAGCGACGACTTCTGGTACTGCGCGTCGCCGCTGTTCCACGTCGCCGGGCTCGCCTTCCCGATGATGGGGATCGCGCTCGGCTACCGCTCGCTGATCCTGCCGCAGTTCGGGGCCGAGACCGTGCTGCGCCACATCGATCGCGAGGACGGGCTGACCGCCGTGTTCCTGGTGCCGACGATGATCGCCTCCGTGCTCGGCGTGCCGGGCGCGCGCGAGGCGGATTGGAGCCGGCTGCGGCTGATCTCCTACGGCTCGGCGCCGATGTCACCCGCCCTGCTCACCGACGTCATGAACCTGGCGGGCTGCGACTTCCTGAACTGCTTCGGCGCCGGGACGGAGGCGGGCTCGCAGACCACGCTCGGCCCGGGGGAGCACCGCCGCGCGCTGGCCGGCGCGACGCACCTGCTCGGCTCGATCGGCAAGCCCGCGTTCGGTGTCGAGCTGCGGCTGTGCGACTTCGACGGCAACGACGTCCCGCGCGGCGAGGTGGGCGAGATCGTCACCCGCTCGACCACCGTGATGAACGGCTATCTCGACATGCCCGAGGAGACCGACCGCGTGTTCATCGGCGACGGCTGGTTTCGCGGCGGCGACCTCGCGTACATGGACGACGAGGGCTACCTGTTCCTCAAGGGCCGCAGCAAGGACATGATCATCCGCGGCGGCGAGAACATCTACCCGGTCGAGATCGAGCACGTCCTCGCCGAGGACCCGCGGATCGAGTACTCGGCGGTCGTCGGCGTCGAGGACGAGCACTGGGGCCAGACCGTCCGCGCGTGGGTGCTGCCGGTCGCGGGCGCCACGATCACCGCCGATGAGCTGACGGAGCTCTGCACTCGCAACCTCGCCAAGTACAAGGTCCCGGACGAGTTCGTGTTCGTCGACGACCTGCCGCGCAACGCCAGCGGCAAGGTCCTCAAGCGCACGCTCGTGACCTGGGAGCCGGCGGAGCACGCGCGATGACGGCGCTCGAGGAGTTCCGCGTCGCCGCCCGCGCCTTCCTCGACGCGCACGCGCCGCGGCGCGAGGCGCAGCGCCTGGAGTGGGGCGTCGGATCCGACGACATGGCCGTGATCGAGGAGCGCAGCGGCGCGGCGGAGCAGGAGGAGCTGCGCGCCGCCAAGGCGTGGCGCGCGCTGCTCACCGCCAACGGCTTCCACTGGCCGAGCGGGCCGGTCGAGCTCGGCGGCGCCGGCCTGCCGTTCGACTGCACGCGCGCGTGGGAGGAGCTGTCGGCCGAGTACGAGATCCCGTCGCAGTTCCCGGTGATGGTCGGGCGCGAGATCGTCGCGCCGGCAGTGCTCGCGCACGGCACGCGCGAAGCGCACGAGCGCTACCTGGTGCCGATCCACACCGGCGAGCTCGTCGGCTGCCAGCTCTTCTCGGAGCCCGGCGCCGGGTCGGACCTGGCGGGCGTGCAGACCCGCGCGCGCCGCGACGGCGACGTGTGGCGGATCAGCGGCCAGAAGGTGTGGTCCTCCAACGCCCACATCGCCGACGTCGGCGAGCTGCTCGCGCGCACCTCGCCGGAGAAGCCCAAGCACCGCGGCATGACGATGTTCCTCGTCGACATGCACGCGCCGGGCGTCGAGGTCCGGCCGATCAAGCAGATGACCGGCGGCTCGGGGTTCAACGAGATCTTCCTCGACGACGTCGTCGTCGAGGACTGGCAGGTGCTGGGCGAGATCGACGCCGGCTGGACGGTCGCGCGGACGACGCTGATGAACGAGCGCGCGTCGATCGGAGAGACCCACAACGTGCGCCGCATCGTCATCCGGTTGGCGCAGCTCGCCGACGAGCTCGGCTTCGGCGAGGACCCGGTCGTCCGCGATCGCCTGAGTGCCGTGCGGATCAAGGCGCGGGCGCTCGAGTCACTCACGTCGCGCCAGCGCCAGAGCGCCGAGCGCGGCGCGCAGCCCGGCCCGGAGATGTCGATCGGGAAGCTGCTCTACACCGGCATGGTCCACGACGCCAACGACCTCGCGGCCGAGCTGCTCGGCCCGAGGCTGGCGGCCGACGACGGCGAGTGGGGCACCTACGCCTGGACGCAGCTGCTGCTCGACCTCCCCGGCATCCGGATCGCCGGCGGCACCGACGAGATCATGCGCAACATCCTCTCCGAGCGCGTGCTCGGCCTGCCCCGCGACCCGGCGCCCGCGGGCTGATGGAACCGATCTTCCACATGCTCGTCTACGGCGGGCTCTACGGGCTCGTCGCGGTGAGCTTCAACGTGCTCTACCGGCCCACCAACGTGTTCAACTTCGCCCAGGGCCAGTTCGTCGCGATCGGCGCGCTGCTCGCCGCGGCGCTGCTGAAGGGCGGCGTGCCGTGGGTGATCGCGCTGGTGATCGCGCTGCTCGCCGTCGGCGCGCTGTCGCTGCTGGTCGAGACCACCGCGGTCGCGCCGGTGCTGTCGCGCAGCGCGACCTCGCACACGTGGCTGATCACCACACTGGCGGTGTCGCTGATCCTCGACGACCTCGCGGCGAAGATCTTCGGCGGCGAGGCGCAGCCCGTCGCCGTTCCCGCGCCGCTGTCGTCGGACTATCTGATCCGCGTCGGCGACACCGGGCTCTCCAGCTACGACCTGCTGGTGATCGTCGTCCCGGTGCTCGTGGTGATCGGGCTCGCGAAGCTCTACGCCACGCGGCCGGGACGCGCGATCTCGGCCATCGCCGAGGATCGCCAGGGCGCGGTGCTGCGTGGCATCGACCCGGTTCTGTTGACCCGCGTGTCGTGGTTCGTGGGCGGTGCCTTGGCGGCGCTCGCGGGTGTGCTGGCCGGGCCGATCATGTACGCGTCGGTCTCGCTCGGCCCGTCGCTGCTGATCACCGGCTTCGCGGCGGTGGCGATCGGCGGCGTCGGCGATAACCGCGGCGCGATGGCCGGCGGGTACCTGCTGGCGCTCGTCGAAGGCTTGACCGCGGCGCGGATCGCGGCCGACCTGACCGACGTCGCCACGTTCGTGGTGCTGCTGCTGGTGCTGCTGGTCAAGCCGACCGGACTCTTCGGCGAACGGCAGGTGGCCCGTGTCTAGCTCCTCCGCCGGGCGCGACGGGTTCGCGCGCACGTGGCCGTGGTGGGTGCTCGTCGCGGCCGCCGCGCTGTTCCCGTTCATCGCCGGCTCGGACTACATCTTCTTCAAGGCCGGGATGGTCGGCATCTACATCCTGGTGGCGATCGGCTTCAACCTGCTCTATGGCATCGGCGGCCAGGTGTCACTCGGGCACGGCGCGATCCTCGGCGTCGGCGCGTACGTGACCGGCGTGCTGATGGCCAAGTACGCGTGGGGCTTCTACCCCGCGGGGGTCGCCGCGATCGTCGCCGGCGCGCTCGTCGGGGTGATCCTCGGCCTGCCCGCGCTGCGGCTGTCGACCTGGTACTTCGCGCTGATCACGCTCGGCTTCTCGCAGGTGGTGGTCGGCCTCGTCGAGCACTTCAAGGACCTGACCGGCGGCCACGGCGGCCTGGTCGGGATCCCGATCCTGCTGATGCCCGACCAGCTCTACGTGATCGTGCTGATCTGCATCGTCGCCGGACTGACGCTCTACCGCACGATCACCCACTCGCGGCTCGGCCGCGGGCTGCTCGCGGGCAAGGAGGCGGGCGAGGCGGGCGCGATCTCCGGCGTGCCCGCCAAGGGCCTGAAGCTGTTCGCGTTCGCGCTCTCCGGCGCGTTCGCCGGCGCCGGCGGCGCGCTGTTCGCGGCCGAGCAGCAGGTGCTCACGCCGCCGCAGTTCGGCGTCGAGCTCTCGATCTTCTTCATCGTCGTCGTGGTCGCGGGCGGCACCGGGCGCTGGCTCGGGCCGGTGATCGGCTCGCTGGCGTTCTTCGCGCTTCCCGAACTGCTCACGAGCCTCGAGGAGTGGCGCGTGGTGATCTACGGCGCGGCGCTGCTGGCCTTCATGGCGTTCGCCCCGGACGGGATCATGGGCGCCGGCGACGCGTTGATCGAGCGCATCCGGCGCCGCACGCGCAAGCCTCGGGTGATCCCACCGCGCGAGCCTGTCGACGTCGGCAAGGTCGCGCTTCCCGGCCGCGACGACAAGGAGCTCCAAGGCGCGGGGCTGGTGGTCGACGGCGTGACGATCCGCTTCGGTGGCATCGCCGCGCTCGACGGCGCCTCGCTCGCGGTGCGCCCCGGCGGCATCCACGCGCTGGTCGGTCCCAACGGCTCGGGCAAGACGACGCTGCTGAACGTCATCACCGGCATCTACGTGCCCGACGAAGGGCGGGTGACGCTGGACGCGCGCGAGCTGACCGGCAACGTCCCGTGGCGGATCGCGCGGATGGGCGTGTCGCGCACGTTTCAGACGCCGCGCCTGCTGAAGGAGCTCTCGGTCCGCGAGAACATCCTGCTCGGCGGCTATCCGGTCGAGCACGCGAGCACGCCGGAGGTGATCGCGCGGCTGCCCCGCGCACGCCGCGACGCCAAGCTCCTGCGCGCCCGCGCCGATGCCCTACTGTCCGCGCTGGGGCTGCCGATCGACCCCGAGGCGCCCGCGGGCGAGCTGCCACACGGCCGCCAGCGACTGGTGGAGATCGCCCGCGCGCTGATGGCCGAGCCCGGCGTCCTCCTGCTCGACGAGCCGGCCGCGGGGCTCTCGGCCGACGAGCTCGAATCGCTGGACCACGTGATCCGCGACCTCAGCGCCGCCGGCTTGACCGTGCTGCTGGTGGAGCACCACATCGGCTGGGTGCGCTCGATCTGCGACAGCGCCACGGTGCTCGACCAGGGCCGCGTGGTCACCGACGGCACGCCCGAGGAGGTCTTCGGGCATGCGCGGGTGCGCGAGACGTACCTGGGGGTGATGGGGTGAGCGCGCTGCTGAGCGTCGAAGGCCTCGATGCCGGCTACGGCGGCGTCCCGATCCTGCGCGGCGTCTCGATCGAGGTCTCGGCCGGGGAGACGGTCGCGCTGCTCGGCTCCAACGGCGCGGGCAAGTCGACGCTGCTGCGCGCGATCTCCGGTCTGATCCGCCCGTCGGCGGGCACCGTGACGTTCGCCGGGGAGGAGATCACCCGCCGCGCGCCGCACCAGATCGTCCGCCGCGGCCTCGTGCACGTGCCCGAGGGGCGCCGGCTGTTCGCCCGCCAGACCGTGGCCTCCAACCTCGAGCTGGGCTTCTTCGGGTCCGGCGTCGCGCGCGCCGACGAGGCCGCGCGGGTGGAGGCGGCGCTCGACCTGTTCCCGGCGTTGAAGACGCGCATGGAGACCTACGCGGGACTGCTCAGCGGCGGGCAGCAGCAGATGCTCGCCATCGCGCAAGGGCTCGTCCGCGACCCGCGGCTGCTGATCCTCGACGAGCCTTCGCTGGGCCTGGCGCCGGTGCTGGTGGACGAGGTCTTCGCGGCGCTGACCGAGCTCGGCCGCCGCGGTGGCACCGTCCTGATCGTCGAGCAGCTGGCCGACCGTGCGCTGCGCCTGGCGCGGCGGGCGTACGTGATGTCACAGGGACAGATCGCGGCCGCCGGCGACGCCGACACGCTGCGCGGGAGCAACGCACTGGAGGAGGCCTACCTCGGGGTGGGCGCGGAACTGGCACACGACGCAGGAGAGCGCACATGACGGCCCCGACGGCCGAGGCCCAGCCCACGCTGGTGCTCAGCCCGGAGCACGAGGACTTCCGCGACTCGCTGCGCGGGTTCCTGGAGCGCCACGCACCGGAGAGCGCGGTTCGCGCGGCGATGGCGACCGGCGCGCACGACGGTGCGCTGTGGTCGCGCCTGTCGGAGGAGCTCGGTCTGCCGGGGCTGACGATCCCCGAGCGCCTCGACGGCGCCGGCTACGGGCCGCTGGACGCCGTGCCGGCGTTCGAGGAGCTCGGTCGCGCGCTCGCGCCGGTCCCGTACTTCGAGACCGTCGCGCTCGGCGCGAGCGCGCTGCTGGAGAGCGGCGACGAGGAGACCGCGCCCGCGCACCTGCGCTGGATCGCGTCCGGCGAGGCGACCGCGACGCTCGCCTGGACCGGCCCGGACGGCCGCTCGGTCGCCGTCGAGGCGACGCCGTCGCACGGCGGCCACGTGCTGCACGGCCAGGCGTCGTTCGTCCCCGGCGGCGCGAAGGCCAACCTGCTGATCGTCGCCGCCCGGCTCGACGGGCGGATCGCGCTGTTCGCCACCTTCGGCGACAGCGCGGCGCTGACCCGCGCGCCGATGCGCTCGCTCGACGAGTTGCGCCCGCTCGCCGCGCTGGCCTTCGACGGCACACCCGCCGCGCTGCTGGGCGATCCCGCCGGCGGCGAGCTGGCCTTGAGCCGCACGCTGGACCGCGCCCGCGCGGCGCTCGCCGCCGAGCAGGTCGGCGGCGCCGGCAAGCTGCTCGAGCTGGCGGTTGCCTACGCCAAGGACCGTGTCCAGTTCGGGCGCCCGATCGGCTCCTACCAGGCGATCAAGCACCGCTGCGCGGACATGCTGTGCGCGCTCGAGAGCGCCCGCGCGCTGGCGTACTACGCCAACTGGGCCGCCGCGGAGGCGCCGGACGAGCTTCCCGCCGCGGCCTCGGCGGCCAAGGTCGCGTGCTCGGACGCCTACGCCTACATCGCCCAGGAGACGATCGAGGTCCACGGCGGCATCGGCTTCACCTGGGAGCACCCGGCGCACCTGTACTTCAAGCGCGCCCACAGCTCGCGGGTACTGCTCGGCACGCCCGCCGAGCAGCGCGCCAGGTTCGCGGATGTCGCCGGCTGAGATCAGAAACGTCCTCGTCGTGGGCGCGGGGGAGATGGGCTCCGGCATCGCGCAGACGGTCGCCGCCGCGGGTTTCCAGACCACGGTCGCCGCGCGCCGGCAGGCCGGCATCGACCGCTGTCGTCACCGGATCGCGGGCTGGATGGAGCGCGGCAAGCTCGCTCCCGACGCGTTCGCGCGGCTGACGTTCACGACCGACTGGGAAGCGGCCGCGCCGGAGACCGACCACGTGGTCGAGGCCGTCACGGAGCGCCTGGACGTCAAGGACCCGGTGCTCGCCCGGCTCGACGCGCTCTGCCGCGACGACGTGATCCTCGCCTCGACGACCTCGCAGTTCGAGATCACCCGCCTGGCCTCGGTCACGCGGCGACCCGATCGCGTGATCGGCACGCACTGGTTCAACCCGCCGCCCGTGATGAAGCTGATCGAGGTCGTGCGCGGCGAGGCGACCTCGGCCGGGACGCTGGCCACCACGCTCGCGCTGTGCGAGCGCTTCGGCAAGCAGACGGTGGTCTGCAAACGCGACACGCCGGGCTTCATCACGTCGCGGCTGATCATGCTGCTGGTGGTCGAGGCCGCGCGGATCGTCGAGGACGGCGTCGCCGACGCCGAGGACGTCGATCGCGCCTGCCAACTGGCCTTCAACCACGCCATGGGCCCGCTGCACACCGCGGACCTGGGCGGCCTGGACACCGCCCGGCTGACCACCAACGCGCTCGCGGACGCCCTCGGCGAGCGGTTTCGCTCCCCGGCCTTGCTGGACAGGCTGGTCGCGGGCGGCGATCTCGGACGCAAGTCCGGCCGTGGCTTTCACCCGTACGGAGGATGAGGACAGATGCGCACGTTCACCGGACTCGACGAGATCCGCGCCGCCGCCGGCGAGGACCTCGGCGCCAGCGAGTGGTTCGAGGTCACGCAGGAGGGCGTCGATCAGTTCGCGGACGTCACCGGCGATCACCAGTGGATCCACGTCGACGTCGAGCGCGCCCGCGAGACCCCGTTCGGCGGGACGATCGCCCACGGCTACTACACGCTCTCCCTGAGTCCGCGCCTGGCCGACGACGTCTACCGCTTCGACGGGATCGCCTTCGGGGTCAACTACGGCCTGGACCGCGTGCGGTTCCCGGCGCCGGTGCCCGTCGGGTCGCGAGTGCGGATGCGCGTCGCGTTGACCGAAGTGGGTGATGTCGACGGCGGCATTCAGGTCAAGCTCACACAGACCTTCGAGCGTGAAGGCACGGAAAAACCGGTGTGCGTCGCCGAGATGCTCGTGCGACTGTATGCGTGAAACCCCAACGAGAAGCGGGTCGATGGGCTTCGACGGGACGAAAACGGACGATCACGGACTCGAGCGCTCGCGGCGGATGGTCTTCGGCGAGTTGCTGGCGCGGTCCGCGCGGCGCGTGCCGGGGAAGGTGGCGCTGGTCTTCCAGGACCGCACGCTGACCTACGCCGAGCTCGACGAGCGGGTCAATCGCGCCGCCAACGCGCTGACCGCTCGCGGTGTCCGTCGCGGCGATCACGTCGGCCTGCTGATGCACAACCGGCCGGAGGTGCTCGAGGTGGCGTTCGCCTGCCACCGGCTCGGCGCCTGCGCCGTGCCGGTCAGCCCGCGACTGCGCCAGGCCGAGGTCGACCACGTGCTGCGCCACTCGCGCGTGATCGCGATCGTCTCCGACCACGAGCTGTCCTCACGCGGCGCCCGGGCCGCGGCCGTCCTGCCGGCGATCCGCGCCCACCTCGCGCTCGGCGACCCCGCTCCGGGCGCGCACGACTACGAGGCCGCGCTCGCGACCGCGTCCCCGGTCGCGCCGGACGTGCTCGTCGACGATGACGACACGGCCTACGTGATGTACACGTCAGGCACGACCGGCCGCGCCAAGGGCGTGCTGCTCTCGCATCGCAACCTCACCGCGCAGCTGCTCAACTTCGTCCACGAGGTCGGCGCGCGCGAGGACGACGTGTGGCTCTCCGAGGTGCCGATGTCGCACATCGTCGGGCTCGGCGGCCTGTTCTCGTTCCTCTACCTCGGCGCGACGGTCGTGATCATGCCCTCGGCCGGGTTCGATCCGGCGCGGACGCTCGAGCGCATGCACGAGCTGGGCGTGACCGCGTGCTTCTTCACGCCGAGCCAGTGGGAGCGCCTGTGTCGCGTGCCCGAACCCGGCGCGATCGTCCCGTCGCTGCGGGTCGGGATCTGGGGCGCGGCGCTGGCGATGCAGTCGACGCTGACGAAGATGAACGCCGGCTTCCCGGGCGTCGAGCTGCTCGCGAACTTCGGCCAGACGGAGATGTCACCCAGCGCGACGTGGCTCAAGGCCCGCGACGCCGAGCGCAAGCTCGGCTCGGTCGGACGGCTGTCGATCAACGTCGAGGCGCGCGTGATCGACGACGACGGCAACGACGTCGCACCCGGCGAGGTGGGCGAGATCGTCTACCGCGGCCCGACGGTGATGAAGGGCTACTTCGACGACGCCGCCGCCACACGCGACGCGTTCCATGACGGCTGGTTTCACTCCGGCGACCTCGTCTACCAGGACGAGGAGGGGTTCTTCTACGTCGCCGGGCGCAAGGCCGACGTCATCTTCAGCGGTGGTCGCAACATCTACCCGGCGGAGATCGAGCAGGCGCTGCTCGGCCATCCGGCGGTCGTGGAGGCGGCGGTGATCGGCGTGCCGCACCCGCAGCTGGCCGAGGCGCCGCTGGCGGTCGTCGTCACCCGGCTCGGCACCGGCGTGGCCGACACCGAGCTGATGGAGCACCTGCGCGAGCGGCTGCCCGACCACAAGCTCCCGGCGTCCGTCGAGTTCGTCGACGCGCTCCCGCGCAACTCGGGCGGCAGCGTCCTGCGGCGCGAGCTCCGCGCCGCGGTCAGCGGGAGCTGAAGCGGTCGGTCAAGTCTCGGGCGACGCGAACGTATGTTCGCTAGACTCGCTGATGACGTGTCGCTCGTAGTCCAACCCTCGCTGTTTGGCTTCTCGGGTGAGCCCGGCATAGCCGACCTCGGCGATGCCGTGGAGCGCCGGCCGCTCTCCGACGGCGCCTGGATCGATCTGCGGCCGGGTTTCGTGACCGCGGCGGATGCGCTGTTCGACGCCCTCGTCAGCGATGTTCCGTGGCACGAGGAGCGGATGCGGATGTACGACAGCACCGTGCGGGTCCCGCGGCTGCTTGCTCGCTATCGCCAGGGCGAGCAGTTGCCCCACCATGTCCTCGACGACGCCCGGTCGGCGCTGAACGCCCACTACGGCGGAGAGCTTGGCGGGGAGTTCACCAGTGCCGGGCTCTGCCTCTACCGGGACGGCAACGACAGCGTCGCGTGGCACGGAGACCGCATCGCGCGCGAGAGCGCGAGCGACACGATGGTGGCGATTCTCTCGCTCGGTGCCATCCGACCGTTTGCGCTGCGTCCGAAGTCGGGCGGACCGGGGCTGCGCCTTCAGATCGGGCACGGTGATCTGCTCGTGATGGGAGGAAGCTGTCAACGAACCTGGCAGCACGCGATCCCGAAGACCACGCGCTGCCTCGGCGCGCGGATCAGCGTCCAGTTCCGCCCGGACTGGGGCAACCGCCTCGGAGGCCCAGATCGGGACTAATTCGGAGGCCGTTACGGCGCGGCGCTTGCCGGGTTGACGCAAGCCCGAGTCGGGGCTATTGGGGCAAGCGGTCTCACGTCGAGCACAGCCTTGCCGTTGAGCCGCCGTGAGCGGAGCACCTCGACTGCTTCGGCAATCCGCTCCCACGATCCACGCCACCCGATCTCAACGCAGAGGGAGCGGTCGGCAACGAATCGGACGAGGGTGGCCAGATCCGCTCCGGCCTCGCCCTCGTTCAGGAACGACGAGAGAGTCTTGGGCGGGCCAACCGTTGAGTAAGGGGGGAATACCGCCTGCTCGCCTGACGCCCAGCCGATGCTTTGCAGATTGCCACCGGTCGCGAGCAGCTCCCAGGCCGCGACCATCTGTGCGCCTCCGACGTTATCCAGCACTACGTCAACCGGCTGGTCAAGTCCCTCCAGGCCAACCACCACCTGGTCCGCGCCCTTTGTTGCCAGGCCCTCACCGCGAGCGGCCGAGCCGACGGACGCGATCACGTACGCACCGGCGCGGGCCGCGAGCTGGACAGCGAACTGGCCCACCCCGCCGGATGCGCCGGTGATGAGCACACGCCGGCCCAGCAGCGGACCCGCGGCACGGAGCGCCCGCAGCGCGGCAAGCCCCGCCACCGGAAGTGCGGCCGCCTCGGACAGATCAACCGACCGCGGAACCTCGGCCAATGCGTCCACCTCCACCGCGGCCCGGTCGGCGAACGCCCCTCTCGCCATGGCCACGACGCGCGTGCCCACCTCCGGTCCGCTGCCATCGGCCGCCGGCTGGGACACGACGCCGGCAGCATCCGAGCCGAGCACCGCGCCCGGCGGCACGCGCCCGGATCGGGCATCGTTGAGATCCCCGCGATTCAGCGAGACGTGGTGCACGTCGATTGTCTTCCCTGGATAACAGATCGAGTCCCAGTCACGGCGTGGTTGTCGAGAGTGTGAACGTCAGCGTCTTCGCGTAGATGCCAGTCCGCAGCGCCTCGTTGGACTCGATGTCCTGCCGGAAGGCGATCGCGACGGCGTCGCTGGTCGCGGGCGCGGTGTAGGTGAGGAGCGCAAGGGGCGAGGACGCCTCCGTGCTCAACGGCGCGAGCGGACCGGAGTTCGCTCGAACCTGCAGCGGCTGCCTGAGAGCGAACGGGCCGTTCACAAGCCGGCCCGGCGCCGCCTGACTCGGATCGGCCACGGACAGGGTCGCATCGCCGGCGGTCGAGGTGACCGCCGCCGTCGTGCTCGTCTGATAGCTGCGATGCACTCCCGGCGTGAACGACGCGAACGAGGCAGGCGCCTCGAGCGACAGCGACAGCGTCGCCGGCACGGAGCCGCCCACAGTGGCCTCCCGCACGGTTTCGGCGTACTGGTCATGCAAGGTGACGACGCCTGCCTCTCCGGGGCCGATCGCGACCGGAAGCGCAGCACCGTCGGTCTTGGTCAGGGTTGGTTCGAGCCCGGGGAACGTTCCGTCCGCGGCGACCGGGCGACCGTCGATTTGCACGTCGCCGGCGTCCAGGGTCCGGCCCGCGCCGGTGGGGTCATGCGGCGTCATCCGGTCTATCTCGACCAAGGCCCCGGGTGACGGCACGTTGACCGTGGCGGCCGTCGAGCCTTTGTTGATCAGAAACAGCCGTCGATCTGCGCCGGCTGTGCGCACTTCCCAGGCCGTGACCGACGCTCCCGCCGGCGTGGTCACGTCCAGTGTGACCGGGTGCAAGCCGGTTGTTCCTTGAGCAAGTCGCGCAAACAGCAGCAGCGCGTAGTACGACGGCCCAGGCGTCGGCGGACCTGCCGCGGGCGTCGGGTCATAACGGATCGCGTTGTAGTAGGCGTTTCCTTCCTCGGGGAAGAAGTAAGCGCGCACTTCGGCGTTGTGGACGTTCACGCCGGTGGCGCCCACATGACAGTCAGCGTTGGCACGGGGTTGATCGGGTGGTTGCGGGCACGCTGCGTTGAACAGCGTGTCGAGCGTCCACGTGGCGCTCGCGGCGACGTCGCTGACTCCCGGCGCTCCGCGTCCGGCGGCCGTGTTCGTCTCGTCCATCCGATAGCCGAGGCCGCGACGAGCCGCCTCGGTGGCGTGCGCATAGACCTGGTAGTCGAAGTTGTCCATGCGCTCCCGCGACAGCAGCCGCTCGATCGTCGGGCAGCGGTACGGGTCAGTGGGACAAGTGCGCGCCAACGGATAGAAGTGATCGGTCGCGAAGGGCCCGAGCACACCCGGTTTGTCCTTGACCGCCGGGGCGACGGTGTCGAGGATCGCGGGCCAGTCCCAGAACCATCGGGTGTTGATCGTGCGGTCCCTGATGCTCTGCCACGTCCCGATGTTCTCACTGCTCGCGGGCACCACACGCGGCCACTGGTTGATGAAGGCGGCGCCGGCATAGGCGGGGAATTCGCTCAGATAGCGCACCAGGTCGCCGGAGTAGGTCAAGTCCGGCTCGTTTCCGAGGGCGATGCCCGCGACGTCCCGGCGGCCCGCGTCGTCTCGGAAGATCGGCGCAACCCCGTCCCGGACGAACCCGACGGCATGATCGACCGTCCGCCACGGAAAGGCCGGCGTCGTCGGCGCCATCGCGGTTCCAAGCACCGTCACCCAGTCCGGCTCTCTGGCCTCACCGGACTCTGACCCGGTCGAGTTCACAAGGTTCAACGTCTCGCGGATCCTCGCCAAGTCGTGCGGCGTGACGAACCGGTCGCTGTCGGCCGCTGACGCGTCGAACGGAACCTGATCCTGGGAGCTCCCACCGATTCGCAGCACGCCGGAGCCGAGGTTCCGCAGCAAGTTCGCGAAGTCGGGCCGGGAGTTCGAGCCCATGTAGCGATCGGTCAGCGTCCATTCGACGCTGACGCCGACGAAATGCCGGGCGATGTCATGCCCGCTCACGCTCGGCGGCCCGAGTCGGGCGCTGGCATCAAACCGTTCCGGCGCGAGGGCGCCACTCTGGTCGTCGTGCGCTGACGCGCCGAACGCCGCGACCGGCGCAGTGAGCGCGCAAACCGTCATGGCCAGTGCGACCGCCGATCGTCTCGCTTGCCTTGGCATGACCTTCCTCCTCGGAACGACGCACGACATCACGTCCGAGACAGCATCGAGCGCCGGGCAGCGTCTCGCATCGGGCGAACACCCGATTGTCCACGCCCGGCACGCCCTACTCGAGGCCGTGACAGTCGCCTCGGTGGCGTGCGCGTAGACCGGGTAGGAGATCGGCCGCGTCCGTGGACGCAGCTGAGCGGCCGAGATCAACGGCCGACGAAGATTAGTCCAACGGCCCATCGAGGACCCAGGCGAGGTGCGCCTCCAGGCGGCGTCGCGCGAGTCGTGCGGCCAGGTCCGGCCGGCCGCTCTGCCGCCAGGGGGCGGCAACCTTCTCTGGGTCGGGGAGGAAGCCGACGGCGTCAATCAGCCACCAGTAGCGATCCTCTCCGAGGGCGCCGCCGGCCGCGCGGTAGTCGTCTCGAAAGTGCTTCGCCGCGTCGGTTCCGTGGAGGATGGCAAGCGCTGTGCCGCAGTGCGCGACATCGAGCTCGGCCGGCCCCCACGATGTCTCGACCCAATCCACCACCCCCGTGATCGTGCCGCCGTCAAAGAGGACGTTGCCGGGATGAAAGTCGCGGTGCAGAAAGCAGCCCTCGTAGTCCGGCGGGTGGACGTCGATCAGTCCGAATGCGCGCTGCCACAACTCCGGGCGTTCAGCCCAGGCGGGAACGACGCGCCGTTCCGGGAACGCCCACGACTGATACGGGCGTGGCCGGTCGCCGTCGTCGGGGCAGATCCGATGGATGCGCGCGAGCATCTGCGCGAGCGGAGCGGTGACGCCGACGTCGTCCAGGCGCAACCGTCCCGGCAGCCGGCTCATGAGCAGAGCAGGCTCATCGGTGGCGGCAGCAATGGGGTCGACCGCGAGGAGTGCGGCAGTCGGAACCGGATGGCCGGCGAGCATCTGCAACACCGTCGCCTCGCGCTCAAGCAGTTCCCTCGCGTGCGTGCGCCACGGCTCACGGAACATCCGGCGCAGCACGAGCGTCTGTTGGTCAGACCCACGACGCACGGTGACGGCGTGCATCGCCGACGTCCACCCGCCGACCAGACGTTGGACGGATGCCACCTCGTCAGCCGCCGCGTTCTCGATCACCCACTGCAACGTCGACCGCGACGGAAACGGCGGGGCGTCGGTCACACGCCCACCGTAGCCGCAGGACGCGACGCCGATGGGCGACCGGCGGTATGGACGGCCTCACCTCGCGAGTGCACCCACGTCCATGTCAAGCGCTTCGCCGTCGAGCACGAGTTGCACGATCTGCCTGTACTCCTTGTGGCTGAGTTCCGCTCCGAAGCGCTCGTTGAACCGGCTGGGAACTGCCTTGACGGCTTGCAGCGCGCTCGGATTCTCGTAGATCACTCGCGCCCACGCGACTGGTAGTCGGTGCTTGAAGACGTCGCCATCCGGCTCGGCCTCCCACTCGTCGTTCGTTGTCACGCCGACGATGAAAAGACCGCGCCCGCCGTGGCTCCCCATACCGATCATTTGGGTCCACCGAGGGACGTCAGGAAGCTGCGACTGCTTCCAATAGAAGCCGCGTTCGATGGTCGTGACCATGTCGCGGAAAGCCTTGTCGCGCGTGCCGTGCTCCGGCAGGTTCACGCGAACGAGTCGATAGCTCAAGTGTCGTCCTTTCGAGTTTCTGCCGTGTCGCTGAAGTACAAGTCGCTCCCTCAGACGTTCCCGGCCGCCGAGACCAGTTGTGAGTGACGCATATCAGTCACCACGTGAGCGACGAGTGGCGCGCCACTGCTGGCGCCGCGAAGGACGAGGTCGTGGTTTCGCACGTTGCCGCCGTCGCGGTCCAAGCCAACGCCCCGAGAACGTCCAACGGGCCCGACCAGGCGAGCGCAAGCGTCGGTTCGCTTGTTCCAGGCCTGCGGTTCTTGCCCTCGAGGTGACCCAGCCACCCCGGATAGCCCGACAAGCTGCTGTCGTCTGCGGAACGCCAGTGAAAGCGCATCTCCAGATCATGCACGCTGGGCGCGACCGAGGTCGGAGCGCTTCCTCTCGGGCGAGACGGACCGTGAGGTCCAGGATGTCACCGCGGCCGCCCCTCGAGACCACAGCCGAACGCGCGCTCCAGCTCTCCGCTTGATCGATCGCACCCCCCGATGGGGTGGGAAACCCTCTGCGACCAAGGGGTATCACTCGGGCTCAGTCAGTCGGCAGAACGCCCCAGGCAGGACCATGACCGTGCTCCCTGGGGAGCGGGCGCTGTGTGACCCCTGCAGCGCCATGCACGGACGGACCCGTGTGCCGGCGCGGGTCGGCCGTGCGTGGACCCCCTCCTTCCGCATTGTCGGCCCGCGCCACCATCCGGCGAACACGTGTAGCGTGAGTTCGCCACGATGACGCAACCAAGGGAGCGCCGCTCTACCGCCGACCGCGATCGCCTGATCGGCATCCTGGTCGCCTTCGCGGTCGTTCTCGTGGTCGCCGGGGCGCTGATGCTGATCTTCGGCGTTCCCGCCCGCCAGGACTGCGTGTACGAACACTTTGGCAAGGGGGCGTTCACGGCCAGTTGTGTGCGGCACGGCGGATGACCCTCGGGACGCCGCGCTACCACCGACCCGCACGGGTGCGGGCCGGTGGCACGCGGGGCCGCTCTATGGCGTCGTCGTCGACAGCGTGAACGTCAACGTCTTGCCGTAGCTGCCGGTGCGCAGCGCGTCGCTCGCTCCGATCGACTGGCGGAATCCGATCGTCACCTGGTCATGGCTGATCGGGGCGCTCCAGGTGAGCAACGTGATCGGATCGGCGCCGAGCGGCGCGAACGCGCTCCCCGGACCGGCCCCCGGGCTCGACGCCTGCGCCTGCAGCGCCTGCGGCAGCGAGAACGAGCCGTTGACCAGGTGGCCCGGCGCGACGCCGCTCGGGTCGGTCACCGAGAGCGCGGCGTCGCCGGCCGTGCTCAGCACATCGGCCGTGGTGGAGGTGTTGTAGTCCTTGGCGACGCCGGGCGCGAACGCGCCGAAGCTCGCCGGAGTGCCGAGCGTCAGCGCCAAGGTCGCCGGCACGGTGCCGCCGGCGCCGCCGCCGGTGCTCTCGGTCAGTGGTAGCTCGTAGACGCCGCGTCCGTAATTGGCCGCGAACAGCTGCGAGTGGTCGGCGCTGAGCCCCAGGTCGAGGATCGGGGCGTTCGGCATGCCCTGACTGATCTTGTACCAGTGCCCGCCGTCGTCGCTGCTCACGAACACGCCCAGGTTGTGGGCGACGTAGAGCACGCCGTTGGACTGGTCGTAGAGCACGCGCCAGATGGGCGCGTTCGGCAGGTCGGAGCTGATGTTGCGCCACGTCGTGCCGCCGTCGGTGGTCTCCCACACGTTGGCCGCCCGGTCGCCCTCCTTGTAGCTCGAGAAGCTGGCGTAGACGTGGTCGGCGTTGGTCGGGTCGACGGTGATCGAGGTCACCCACGTGTTGGGGAGCACGCCGGCGCCCAGGCGCGTCCAATGCACATCGCTGCCTGTCGCCGCCGTCGCATTGGTCGTCTTCCACAGCAGCCCGGTGTCGGTGCCGGCGTAGATCGTGCTCGCCGGCGTGGTGCTCGTGCCGGTCGTCTTGGCCGGCGCGATCGCGGTCACCGCGCCGAACTCGTTGGCGTAGTAGGTGTCGCGGTTGATCTCCGGATCGGGCACGACGCCCGGCAGGCTCGCCGGGTCATCCGGGATCGGCGGGCTGATGATCGTCCACGCGTTGACGACGCCGTCGCCCGAGCGGGCGATCGACGTGCCGGCGACATAGACGTAGTTGGGGTCGGCCGGGTCGAGCACCATCGGCATCGCCACCTCGACGCGCGTGTTCGACGGCCACGCCGGCGTCGTGAAGTTCGACGAGGTGCTGGTCGTCGAGCCGGTCGCTGCCGCATCGACTCGCCGGCCGCAGCTGATGCGCGGCGGCGTCGGCTGCGAGCACTGGTAGTGGCGCAGCTGGTTGGTCGGGTCGATCTGCACCTGGAAGCCGTCGCCGCCGCCGTAGGAGTTCCACTGCGTCGGGTCGGTCGGCTCGACCCCCGATGTCCAGCTCCGGACGCTGCCGTTGTCCTGCAGGCCGATCGCGAGCCGCTTCGGGTCCTGCTGCGAGACCGAGATGTGGTACGGCTGCACCCACGGCTCCGACGCCGCGTGCGTCCAGGTGCCGCTGTTACCGCTGGCGGGCGACCGGTAGACGCCGCCGTCGCTGCCGAGGTAGACGAGGCCCGGCGTCTGCGGGTCCCACGCCATCGCGTGCATGTCGGAATGGGGGCCGTTCGAGTTGCTCCACGTGGCGCCCGCGTTGCTCGAGACCTTCAGGCTGACGTTGGCCTCGAACACGTGGTCGCGGTTCGCGGGATCGACCCACAGGCGCGAGAACACCCACTCGTAGCCGCCGGTGGTCGACCCGGGCTCGCCGGCGCCGCAGGTCCACGTCTGACCGGCGTCGTTGGACACGTAATAGCCCTTGTCCGGCCCGTTGGAGGTCGCGAAGACGAGGTAGGCCCGGTTCGGATCGCTCGGCGCGAACGCCATCCCGATGTGGCCGAGGTCATCACTCGCGTTCAGGCCGGTCTTGGTCTTGTCCCAACTGCACGTGGCTCCGTTGATGTTCGAGTTGTCCTGCCGCGTCCAGGTCTTGCCGTCGTCGGTCGAGCGGTACAGGCCCGAGCCGGAGCCGCCGTAGTAGAAGCTGCCGTTGTTGCGGTAGCGATCCCACAGCGAGGCCAGGATCACGTGCGGGTTGCCGGGCTCCAGCGCGATGTCGACCGCGCCGGTGTGGTCTCCGGGCCCGGAGAGCGCGAGATCCCAGGTCTTGCCGCCGTCCAGCGAGTGGTAGAGGCCGCGCTGGCTCGAGACCCAGGTGAGCGAGCCGCTCGCCGCCGCCCACACCTCCTTCGGATTGTCGGGATTGACCACGATGCGGCCGAACGCGCCGCTGTCCGGGAGGCCCGAGAACTCCCACGTGTCGCCGTCGTCCGTGGAGCGGTAGATGCCGTCGCCCATGAACGTCGACCCGCCGCCGGACGGGTTCGAGCCCTCGCCCGTGCCCGCGTAGAGCGTCCCGTCGGAGCCGCGCGCGAGCGCGCCCATCGACTGCGTGAAGTCATCGGGATACGACGGTGTGAAGGTGACCCCGCCGTCGGTGCTCTTCATGATCCCGCCGCCGCTGGAGACCGCGGCGAACACCGTGCTCGGCGTGGTCGTCGGGTCGACCGCGACGTCGATGACCCGCCCGCCGACGTTCGTCGGCCCGACGAACTGCCAGCGCGTGCTCTTGGCCTCCGGCAGCGCCGCGGCCTGGGCGGACGCGCGCTTGACCTGCGCCTCCGTGACCGGCCCGTTGACCGACGACGCCAGATCGAGCATCGACTGAGGACTTTCGGCCTCGCCCACGCCGCTCCACAACGGCAACTCGTCCACGTGGTTCGCCGGTGGCCTAGGGACCACCGACCTCACGGGCGCGACGACCAACACCAAGACACCTGCGAGCAGCAGCAGCGCAAATCGCTTCATGCCAGACCCCCTCTGGAGATTTCGCAATGAAGCGTCCCGCCGGAAGCGCCCCCCTGTCATCCCTCACCTGTCGAGGACCTCTCGTGGCAATCGGGGGCCTGCGTGACAGCCGTCGCAACCTGCACTACTACGCCGCGTCGGTGTAATAATCGGCCATCACCTGGACACGAATTACCTAGGTGCTTGCGGATTGACCGGGGGCGACCTGCAGCGAGCCCGGCGGGTGGCACCGTCGACGTGTGACCTACTCCTCTGTCGAACGGGTGTCCACATGCGCCGCACGCCGGTCAAGGGACGACCGCCAGGGCCGATGCATTGGTCAAAGCAAAGACTGCTGTACAAAGGCAAACCCGTCGCGAGGCGGGGACGCAAAGCTTGAGGTCTCACATGGGGTGAGACAGCTCGGCTGCCGGCGACGCCACGGAAGGTGTCGATGAAACGATCACGTATTGCGCTCGCCGTCGGACTGGCGAGCGCCGGAATGGCGCTCTGCACGTCCGTCGCCGCTGCCGCCACGGTCCAGACCGCCACGCAGGTTGCGCCGTTGAGCGGCTGTTCGCAGCCGGTCATGACGCAGCCGTTCGCCTTCGCCAAGGACTTCAACGCCTACACGCTTGCTCCCGGCGGAACGTTCGACTCCGCCGTCAGCGCAGGCTGGGAGCTCAAGAGCGGCGCCGGCATCGTCCAGACCGCGCAGCCCGACGGCACCGTCGGCGGCTCGCTCGACCTGCCCAGCAAGTCGCAGGCGACGAGCCCGGTGTTGTGTGTCACGTCGGACTACCCAACGGCGCGCCTGCACGTCCGCAACCTCGCGGGATCTGAGGGCGTGTTCTTCTACGTCTCCTACTGGAACAACGGCGTCTGGACGGCGCCGAAGAACACGGGCCAATTCCACGGAAGCGGAAACAGCCTGTGGACGCTGTCGAATCCCATGAACGTCCAGCCGAGCGGCGCTGCCGGCTGGCAGCAGGTGCGCTTCACGTTCGTGGCCGGTGGGAACACCAGCCGCTTTCAGGTCGACAACTTCTGGGTCGACCCACGCATATCTCACTGAACGCCACACCACGTCGCGGCGTCAGCGGAAGTTGAAGCTCGGCGCGCGGCGGGCGGTGAAGGCGTCGACCGCCTCGCGGGCGTCGTCGGTGCGGGTGGCGAGCACCTGCGTGCGGTTCTCGAGATCGATCGCGGCCTCGAGCGAGGTCGCGTCGGCGTTGCGGTAGAGGACCTGCTTGGTCATCCAGACGCCGAACGGGGAGTTGGCGGCGATCTGGGCGGCGAGCTCGAGCGCGGCGTCCGCGAGCGCCTCGGGTGCGACGACGCGGTTGGCGAGGCCGATGCGCACCGCCTCCTCGGCCTCCACCTGACGGCCGGTGAAGAGCAGCTCGGCGGCCATCCCGACGCCGACGAGGCGCGGCAGCAGGTAGGAGACGCCGACGTCCCCGCCCGAGAGCCCGATCCGCACGAACGCGGCGTTGAAGCGCGCGGCGGTCGAGCACAAGCGGACGTCGGCGGCGAGCGCGAGCGCCATCCCGCCGCCGGACGCGGGTCCGTTGACGGCGGCGATCACGGGCTGCGGGAGGTTGCGGAGCGCGATCGCCAGCGAGGCGACGAGCTCCTGGCGGCGGAAGACGGTGACGACGTCGTCGCCTGTGCCGAGCGGGTCGCCGTCGGTGCGCTGCTTGAGGTCCAGGCCCGCGCAGAACCCGCGTCCCGCGCCGGTCAGGATCAGCGCGCGGATGGACGTGTCGGCGGCGATGGTGCGCAGCGTTTGGTGTAGCTCCTCCATGAGCTCCCAAGTCAGCGCATTGAGGCGCTCGGGGCGGTTGAGCGTGAGCCGTGCGACGCCGTCGGCCGGGTGGTCGAGGTCCAAGCTCATCGCGCGATGAACCCGAAGAGGTGGCCGGCGATGTTGCGGATCTGGATCTCCTCGGTCCCCTCGGTGATGCGGTAGCGCCGGTGGTGTCGGTAGATGTGCTCGAACGGCTTGCCGCGCGTGTAGCCGATCCCGCCGTGGACCTGCATCGCGCGGTCGGCGGCGTCGCACACGAGCCGGTTGGCGCGCAGGTTGCACATCGACACGCGGTCTGAGATGCCATGGACCTTGCCGCCGTCATCCATCTCGTGCGCAACCTTGCGCACCAAAGTGCGCACGAGCTCGACGTCGGTGTGCAGCTCGACCAGCGGCCACTGGATCGCCTGGCGTTCACTGAGCGGCTTGCCGAACGCGATCCGCTCGCGGGCGTAGGCGACGCTCTCGCGCACGCAGTAGTCGGCCGCGCCGACGCCCGAGGCGGCCTGGCGGATGCGGTTCTCGTGCACGAAGTACAACGCGGTGTCGAACGCGCGGCCCTCCTCGCCGAGGATCGCCGAGTGCGGCACGCGGACGCGGTCGAGCGTCAGCTCGCCGTGGTCGGTGGGCATGTTGAAGGTCCAGTGGTAGAAGGGCACGTCGACCCCGGGGGCGTCGCGCTCGACGACGAACGCGGTGACGCCGCGGCCGGAACCGGGGTCGCCCGACGTGCGCGCGAAGACGATCACGTGCGTGGCCTCGTCGATCGCCGACGCGAAGCGCTTGGCGCCGGTGATCACCCAGTCGTCGCCGTCGCGCTCGGCGCGCGTGTCCATCCAAGTTGCGTCGCTGCCGTGCGCGGGCTCGGTGAGCGCGAACGTGAAGCGCGCCTCGCCGGTGATCGAGGCGGCGACGAACTGCTCCTTCTGCTCGGGCGTGCCGAACGCGTCGAAGATCAGCGGGAACACGAGGTTGCCGACGACCGCGGACTCGCTCTGCAGCTCGTTGGCGAGGCCGAGGCCGCGCGCCGCCAGATGGTCGCGGATCACCGCCATGCCGAGGTTGGTGCCGCCACTGCCGCCCATCGCCTTCGGCAGCGCGTAGCGGTAGAAGCCGGCGTGGTCCGCGCGCCGGCGCATCTCGGCGAGCAGTTCGAGCCACTCCGCCCGCGGGACGCCGTCGTGCTCCCAGTCGGTCCGCGCCCACTCGCGCCGATGGTCGAAGTACTGCTCGTGCTCGGCCTGCAGCGGGTCGATCTCGGCGGCGATGAACGCGTCGAGGCGCGCGAGGAAATCGGTCAGCTCCTGCGGCAGCGTGTAGTCCACGGGGTCAGCTCCTGTCGGCCTCTTCGAGGTGGCGCGGGTTGGCGATCCGCAGCCGGTCGGCGGTGCTCGCCCGCAGCACGGCGATCACCTGCTCCAGGCGGTCGTCGAGGTCGCCCGCCCGGATCGCGTTGGCCAGGGCGGCGTCGTCGCCGACGCCGAGCGCGGCGAGGCGCGCGCGGTGCTCACCCGCCAGCCGCGGGCCGAGCTCCAGCTCGCGCTCGATCTGGGCGGCGACGTTGGAGGCGACGCGCGCCATGAAGCTCGTGCGGCCCTCGGTGGCGGGCATCACCTCGGCGGCGAGGAACTCGCGCAGCGCGGCGGCGAGCTCGCGGGCGGACGGGACGCCGTGCATCAGTGCGCGGCCTCGAGCAGCAGCAGCAGGTCGTACTCCTGCTCCCAGACGCGCCGGCCGATCGCGGCCAGCTCGATCGAGGACTCGTCGCCGGAGAGGTGCCGCCAGGCCATCTCGAGGCAGCCGACGCCCCACTCGATCGTCCCGTAGACCTCCCACCAGTGCACGACCGCGGGGTCGACGCGCCGCCCGCCCGCGGCCTCGTAGGCGACGAACAGGTCCTCGTAGGTGCCGAACCCGCCGACCGGCAGTTCCGACCCGAAGCGCCACGCGCGCACGCACAGCCAGCCGAGGTCCTCCATCGGGTCGCCCGCGTGGACCATCTCCCAGTCCAGCACCGCGCGGACGGCGGTCGGCCCGAGGATCAGGTTGCCGTTGCGGAAGTCGCCGTGGACGACGGTCTCCGGCGTCGGCGGCGGGCGGTGGGCGTCGAGCCAGCGCAGGCCCAGCTCGAACGCCGGGCTGACGTCGGTGAAGCCGTCGATGCGGCGGCGCAGGAACGCGACCGGGTCGCGCCGTTCGAGCCCGGGGACCTCCTCGACCGGGATCGAATGGATGCGGGCGAGGATCTCCCCGCACAGCGTCGCCAGGCGCGGGCGGATGTCGGCGAACTCCTCGTCGCGGAGGATGCGGCGCGCCAGGGTCTCGCCTTCGATGCGCTGCATGATGATGTACGGCGACTCGAGCGCGCGCGGGTCGTCGCTGTGGGCGACGATCTGCGGCCCGGGGACGCCGTGGCGGGTCGCGGCGCGGATCGCCAGCGCCTCGACGGTCATCCCCTCGGGGCGCGCGTCGGTCGGCGGGTCGCGGCGCAGGATCAGCGGCTCCAGCACGCCGCCCGGCCCGGCGACGTCGAAGGCCCAGGTCTCCCGGCTCGCGCCGCCGGTCAACCGGTGCAGGCCGGTCACGGCGACGTCGGGCTCCAGTCGCACATCGGCGACGACGGCGCGCAGGCGTTCCTCGAGGGCATCCATCGCGGGCCACGCTAAATGCCGGGCGGCCGCGTGGACGCGGCCGCTTGTTCGCACGTTGTCGGGATGGACAACGTCGCGTTCGTGAGCGCGCCGGGTGGCGGCGGACCGGGCCCTAGCGTCCGCGGCGTGCAAGTGCTCGAGATCCGCTCGCTCGACGGCCCGGACGGGCTCGCCGCCGCGGAGCGCCCAGACCCCGATCCCGATGGGCGCGTCGTCATCGACGTCCGCGCCGCCGGCGTGTCGTTCCCGGACCTGCTGATCAGCCAGGGCCGCTACCAGGTCAAGGCCGAGTTGCCGTGGGTGCCCGGGCAGGAGGTCGCGGGCGTGGTCCGCTCCGCTCCGCCCGGCCACGTCCTGCGCGCGGGTGACCGCGCGTGGGGCTCGGTCGACAACGGCGGGTTCGCCAGCGTGGCGGCGGTCGCGGTCGAGCGTGCCTACCCGCTCCACGACGCGCTGAGCTTCGAGGAGGGCGCGTCGCTGGGCGTGAACTTCCTCACCGCGGTCTTCGCGCTCGGACGGCGGGCTGCGTTGAAGGAGGGGGAGACCGTGCTCGTGCTGGGCGCCGCCGGCGGGCTCGGCAGCGCGACGGTGTCCGTGGCCAAGGCCTACGGCGCGCGCGTGCTCGCGGTCGTCTCGACCGAGGAGAAGGTCGCGACCGCTCGCTCGGCGGGTGCGGACGAGGTCATCGCGGGCGCCGACTGGCGCGACCGGATCCTCGAGCTCACCGGTGGACGCGGCGTGGACGTCGCGGCCGATGTGGTCGGCGGCGGCGAGACGCTGCAGGCCGTGCGCAGCACCGCGCCCGAGGGTCGCGTGCTGATCCTCGGCTTCACGTCGGGGGAGATCCCCGCGGTGGCGGCGAACCGGCTGCTGCTGCGCAACGTCAGCCTCGTCGGCGTCGGCCTCGGCGCCTTCATCCCGACCGAGCCCGACATCCTCGTGCGCACGGCGGGTGAGGTCGTGCGGCTCGTCGGCGCGGGGCTGCGGCCGATCGTGGGCGCGACGTTCCCGCTCGCTCAGGGCGCCGACGCGCTGCGGGCGCTGGCGGCGCGCACCGCGCAGGGCAAGCTCGTGCTCACGGTGTGACGAGCACCTTCAGCGAGACGTCCTTGTCGAGCTGGGTGCGGAAGGCCTCGCCGGCGTCGGCGAGGCTGAAGCGGTGCGAGATGAAGGTGTCCGCGTCGACGTCGCCCGACGCGAGCGCTTCGATCACGGCGGGGAACTCGTCGCGGTAGGCGAAGGAGCCGCGCACGTCGAGCTCCTTCTCGGTGAAGCGGTCGATCGGGACCTCGATCTTGCGCCCGAAGACCGCGGCGATGGTCACGATCCCGCCGGGGCGGACCGCGCGCAGGGCTTCGCTGAGCGTCGCCGCGGCACCCGCGGCCTCGAGCACGACGTCGGCGCGGCGGCCGACGGCGTCGCTGGGGCGCTCGCTCGTGGGGTCGACGACGGCGTGCGCGCCCATGTCGATCGCTGCCTCGCGCCGCAGCGCGGAGAGGTCGGCGACGACGATCCGTTGCGCGCCGGCGAGCTTCAGGAAGCGTGTCGCGCCGAGGCCGATCATGCCCGCTCCCAGCACCAGGACCGTCTTGCCGGTGACGTCGCCGCAGCGGCGCACCGCGCGCAGCGCGACGGCGAGCGGTTCGACCAGCGCCCCGCCTTCGTCGCTGACGTTGTCGGGGAGGGCGAAGACGGTCTCGCCGACGATCGCGCGCGGGATCAGCACGCGCTCGGAGAAGGCGCCGTCGAAGCCGTAGCCGATGATCTGCGCGGCGCCGCCCGCGCACAAGTGGAGGTCGCCCGCCCAGCAGGCGTCGCAGTGCCCGCAGGGGATCAGCGCGCGGGCCGTGACCCGCTGGCCCGGCTCGAGGCCGTCGACGCCGGGCGCCTGCAGCACCGTGCCCGCGAACTCGTGCCCGAGGACCATGCCGGGGTGCGCGAGCAGGCCGTGCGCGAAGGTGTGCAGGTCCGAGCCGCAGATGCCGCAGGCCGCGATCTCGACCACGGCCTGGCCGGGCTCCGGCGTGGGCTCGGGGAGATCCGCCAGTTCCAGTGTCTCGTTCGCCTGCCATCTCACTGCGCGCATGACCGGACATGGTCGCGGGCGGGGGAGGTCATCGCGCGCGGCCGCCTGTGGAAACCTCCAGGAGGGGCCGCGCGTCGCACGCTCGTGAGGGCGACGATGTGGGGCATGGAGGTGGACCCTGAGCTGGCGGCCTGGCTGCGCGACGCGCTGGGCGAGCCGGGGCCGTTCACGCTCGAGCGGCTCAGCGGCGGCAACTCCAACGAGACGCTCGTGCTGCGCGGCGCCGGGCCGGAGCGGATCCTGCGGCGGCCGCCGGCGGCGTCGATCGCGCCGAGCGCGCACGCGATGGACCGCGAGTTCCGCGTGCTGCGGGCGCTGGCCGGAACCGGCGTGCCGGCCCCGGCGCCGCTCGCCTGCGGGCGCGGGATGCTCGTGATGGAGCGGGTGCCGGGCTTCGCGCCGACGACGGCGCGGCCCTACGGGGTGTGCGAGGCCGGTGAGGCGGTCGTGGACGCGCTCGCTGCGTTGCACGGCGTCGACTGGCGTGCCGTGGGGCTCGAGGACTTCGGCCGGCCCGAGGGATTCCTGGAGCGGCAGGTCGCCCGCTGGCGGGGGCAATACGAGCGGGTCCAGGTCCGCTCGCTCCCGCGCTTCGACGCGATCGCCGACTGGCTGGAGGCGAACCGGCCCGATGCTGGTGCGCCGGCCATCCTGCACGGTGACTTCCACGCCGACAACTGCCTGCTCTCTGCCGTTGAGCCCGTCCGCGTGACGGCGATCATCGACTGGGAGATGGCGACGATCGGCGACCCGCTGCTGGATCTCGGGCTGCTGCTGGCCTTCTGGGGGTCCGATCGGCCGGAGGCGCCGGCGATGCCGCGCGTGCAGGCGTTCAGCCGCTCCGACGGTGCGCCGTCGCGGGGCGAGCTGGCCGCGCGCTACGCCGAGCGCTCCGGCCGGTCCGTGGACGCGCTGGACTGGTACATGGCGCTGGCGTTCTGGAAGCTCGCCGCGATCGTCGAGGGCGCGTACGCGCAGTATCTCGACGGGCGCCTGACGTCGTCGTACGCGCAGGCGCTGGGCGACGACGTGCCGCGGCTGCTCGACGAGGCCGCCGCGTTCGCCGGCCTTGTGGGTTCCCACACCGCGCGCTGAGACGACGGGTGCCCGCCACGCGGGCCAGCGCCTAGCGTCCCGGCCATGCCAGACGTCATGCTCGTCGACGCTGTGCGGACGCCGGTCGGGCGCCGCAACGGTGCGCTGTCGACCATCCACCCCGTCAATCTGCTCGCGCAGACGCTGACCGCCCTCTTCGAGCGTTCCGGGACCGATCCGGCCGCCGTCGGCCAGGTGATCGGCGGCTGCGTCTCCCAGGTCGGCGAGCAGGCAGTGAGCACCGTGCGCTCGGCGTGGCTGACGGCGGGGCTGCCGATCGAGGTGCCGGCGACGACGATCGACGCGCAGTGCGGCTCCTCCCAGCAGGCGACGTCGCTCGCCTCCGCGCTGGTCGGCGCCGGCCTGGTGGACGTGGCGGTGGGGTGCGGGGTCGAGGCGATGAGCCGGATCCCGATCGGGTCCAACTCCAAGCCGGAGCTCGGACTCGGCAACCCGCTGCCGGAGGAGTACTCCGAGCACTATGAGCCCACGACCCAGTTCGAGGGCGCCGAGCGGATCGCCGATCGCTGGGGGATCACCCGCGCCGACACCGACGCGTTCGGCGTGCGCTCGCAGTCGCGGGCGGCGGCGGCGTGGGAGGACGGGCGCTTCGACGAGCAGGTCGTCGCGGTGGGCCCGGTCACGCGCGACGAGGGGCTGCGGGCGACGACCCTGGAGGGGCTGGGAACGCTCAAGCCGGTCGCGCGACCCGACGGCGTCCACACCGCGGGGACGTCGTCGCAGATCTCCGACGGCGCCGCCGCGGTGCTGCTGGCGAGCGCGGAGCGAGCGGCGCAGCTGGGCCTCTCGCCGCGCGCCCGGATCAAGGACTCGCTGCTGGTCGGCAGCGACCCGGAGCTGATGCTCACCGGCCCCATTCCGGCGACGCGCGCCCTGCTGGAGCGCAACGGCATGACGCTCGCCGACATCGACCTGGTCGAGATCAACGAAGCCTTCGCGTCGGTCGTGCTGGCGTGGCAGCGCGAGCTCGACGCCGACCTGGACAAGGTCAACGTCAACGGCGGCGCGATCGCGCTCGGGCACCCGCTCGGCGCCACCGGCGCGGTGCTGATCACCAAGGCGATCAATGAGCTCGAGCGCCGCGACGGCACATACGCGCTGGTGACGATGTGCTGCGGCGGCGGCCTCGGCACCGGCATGCTGATCGAGCGGGTCTAGGTGGACTTCGCGCTGAGCTCGCGCGCGGCGGCGCTCCAGGAGCGCCTGCTCGCGTTCCTGGACGAGCGCGTGCTTCCGGCGGAGCCGGTCTACGAGGAACAGCTGCGCGCGTCGGGCAACCCGCATCACCAGCCCGCGGTGATGGAGGAGCTCAAGGTCGAGGCACGTTCGCGCGGGCTGTGGAACCTGTTCCTGCCGCACGCCACCGAGTGGACCGAGGGGCTCTCCAACCTCGACTACGCGCCGCTCGCGGAGCTGACGGGGCGCTCGAAGATCGCGCCCGAGGCTTTGAACTGCTCGGCTCCGGACACCGGGAACATGGAGATCCTCACGATGTTCGGGACGGACGCGCAGCGGGAGCGCTGGCTGGCGCCGCTGCTGGAGGGCGAGATCCGCTCGGCGTTCATGATGACCGAGCCCGCGGTCGCCAGCTCCGACGCGACCAACGTGCGCTGCCGGATCGAGACGGACGGCGACGACTTCGTCATCAACGGCCACAAGTGGTGGATCTCGGGTGCCGGCGACGCGCGCTGCGCGATCTCGATCGTGATGGGCGTGACCGACCCGGACGCCCAGCCCCACCGCCGCCAGAGCATGGTGCTCGTCCCGCTCGCCACCCCCGGCGTGCGGATCGAGCGCGACCTGCTGGTGTTCGGCTACAACGACCGCGAAGGGCACTGCGAGGTCGTCTTGGAGGACGTGCGCGTGCCGCGCGCGAACCTGCTCGGCGAGCAGGGCGGCGGCTTCGCGATCGCGCAGGCGCGGCTCGGGCCGGGGCGCATCCACCACTGCATGCGCTCGATCGGCTCGGCGGAGCGCGCTTTGGAGGCCCTCTGCCGGCGCGCGACGTCGCGGGTGGCGTTCGGCGGGCCGCTGTCGGATCAGGGCGTCGTGCGCGAGTGGATCGCCGACAGCCGGATCGAGATCGACCAGGCGCGGCTGCTGACGCTGCACGCCGCGTGGTTGATGGACACCGCGGGCAACAAGGCCGCGCGCAGCCAGATCTCGGCGATCAAGGTCGCGGTGCCGAGCATGGCCGCGCGGGTGATCGATCGCGCGATCCAGATGCACGGCGGCGGCGGGCTGTGCCAGGACTTCCCGCTCGCCGAGGCCTACGCGCACCAGCGCGTCCTGCGGCTGGCCGACGGGCCGGACGAGGTGCACCGCCGCGCCGTCGCGCGGATCGAACTCGCCAAGCACGGATGGAAGGACTAGAGGATGCGCGCTGCCGTTCTGTGGGACGAGGGGCTGTCGCTGCGCGAATGGCCCGAGCCCGAGCCCGGCCCGGGTGAGGCCCTGGTCTCGCTCACGAAGGTCGGGATCTGCGGCTCCGACGTGCACTTCGTGCTCGACGGCACGGCCAAGACCGCGTTCCTGCCGATCATCCTCGGGCACGAGCCGTGCGGGGTGGTCGAGGCGCTCGGGCCGGACACGGTCGGGCCCGCGGCGGGGACGCGGGTCGCGATCATCCCGCTGCTGCACTGCGGCGCCTGCGCGCGCTGCCGCGCCGGGCGCACGGTGATCTGCGTCGACTCGCAGTGCATCGGCGCCGAGCGGCACGGCTGCTGGGCCGACCTCGCCGTGGTGCCGGTCGAGAACCTGATTCCGGTGCCGGATGCTTTGAGCGACGAACTCGCCGCGGTGGCGACCGACTCCGTGGCTACCGCCTATCACGCGGTCGCGACCCGCGGCGGCGTGGGGCCTGGATCGCGCGTCGCGGTGTGGGGGACCGGCGGGCTCGGGTTGAGCGCGGTGGGGATCGCCAAGACGCTCGGCGCCGCTTCGGTGATCGCCGTCGACCCGCGCGCCGAGGCGCGGGAGTGGGCGCTCGAGACGGGCGCGGATGAGGCGATCTCGCCGGAAGGCGCGATCAAGCGGATCGCGGGCGACGGCGGGGTGGACGTCGCGCTCGAGTTCGTCGGGCGGGCGGCGACGATGGACGGCGCGGTGCGCTGCCTCGACGACGGCGGGCGCGCGGTGATCGTCGGCATCGGCACCGACCAGTCCGCCGCCGGACGGCAGATGAGCCTCGTCGTGCGCGAGCGCGACGTCGTCGGCTCCTACGGCGCCGAGCCCGACGAGGTCCGCGCAGTGATTTCGATGCTGGCGTCCGGCACGCTCAAGCTTCCCCGGGTCGTCGGGGACGTGATCGCCTTGGAGGACGTCGGCGAAGGGCTGCGCCGCGTCCAGTCCGGCGACACGGGAGGCTCGCGGATCGTGCTCGACATCGCGGGGACGCGCTGATGGGTGTGCTCGACGGGAAGGTCGCGATCGTCACCGGCTCCGCGCGCGGCATCGGCCGCGCGACCGCGTCGCTGCTGAGCGCGCAGGGCGCCTCGGTCGTGATCTCAGACCTCGACGGCGACGAGGCCGCCGCGACCGCTTCGTCGTTGGCGGGCGAGACCGCGGTGTTCGCCGCGGACCTCACGCAGGGCGACGCGCCCGACCGGCTCGTCCAGACCGCGATCGACGCCTTCGGCCGCGTCGACATCGTGGTCAACAACGCCGGCTACACCGTCGACGGCGTGATGCACAAGATGACCGACGACGCATTCCAGCGGATGCTCGACATCCACGCCGTCGTCCCGTTCCGCGTCCTGCGCGCCGCCGCTCCGCACCTGCGCGAGCCGGCCAAGGCCGAGCGCGAGCAGGGCCTGGAGGTCTTCCGCAAGGTCGTCAACGTGAGCTCGATCAGCGGCACGATGGGCAACGCCGGCCAGGTCAACTACGCGGCGGGCAAGATGGCGCTGGTGGGGCTGACGAAGGCGCTGGCCAAGGAGTGGGGCCAGTTCAAGATCAACGTCAACGCGGTCGCCTTCGGCTCCGTCCAGACCCGCCTGACGGCATCGAACCAGGCGGGCAACACGATCGAGGTCGCGGGGGAGACCGTCACACTCGGCATCCCCGACCCGCTCGTCGGCTCGGGCGCCGCGTCGATCCCTCTGGGGCGAGAGGCGACCGTCGAGGACGCCGCGGGCGGCATTTTCATGCTCTGCTCGCCGTGGTCGGACTTCGTCCACGGCCAGGTCCTGCACGTCACCGGCGGGCAGGTCGGCGGGATGACGGGCTAGCGCTTCCCTCGTTCGCGGATCAGCCAGTTGCGGAGCACCGTGTAGGCGGGGCGCGGTGCTCCGGTCGGGCCGAGCAGGGCCGAGTCCCACGTCGCCCCGGGGGTCGTCGGCGGGGTCCAGTGGTAGAAGTAGATCCGCTTGACGCGCGAGGACAGCGCGGCGAGCCGGAACACCCAGCGCGCGGCCTTCGCGGCGTGCTCGGGCGAGGCGGGCAGCGGCACCGCCGCGTCCTGCTTGCGCTTGACGATCCCGCCCGTCTCGGTGAACCACACCTCGCCCGTGGTCGCCTTCAGCAGCGCGCGCGTCCCGCGGGTGCGGAAGCGGTTGGCGTCGATGTAGTTGTGCAGGCCCCAGATGAGCGTGCGGTCACGGCCGGCGACGTCCAGGAAGTCACTCGCCCACTCGCCGATCTTCGAGTCGTCGAGCAGGTCGGCGGCGACGATCCGGCACCGCCTGCACGCGTTCTTGAGCGCCACGTAGTACGCCGCGACGCGGTCCGGCCGCCGGCACGTCGGCTGGCTGCAGTGATTGGCCTCGTTCCACGTGACGTAGTCCGTCACCCACGGGTAACGGGCGCGGAACCGCCGGAACTCGCGCGTCAGCGTCTTCGGCGAGGGCAGCTCGCGCGTGTGCTGGTTCGAGCGCCCGAACGACAGCAGCACGTTCGTTCCCGCCGCCCTGGCGTCGAGCAGGTAGCTGTCGAGCTGCGTCGTCTCCCAGCGATTGTGCAGCGTGTCCCAGGGCGCGACGAAGCGGGCGTGGTGGACGTCCAGCGCCTGATACCGGGTGTCGGAGAACATCTCCGGCGACTGCTCGCCGATGCCGACGAGCACCGCCGCGCGGGCGGGTGAGGCGACGACGAAGAAGATCGCCGCCGCGATGAGGAGCGCGGTGTGAGTTCGCATCGAGCGGGTCGCGCGGCGAGGCCGCGCGATCGGGTATTGCGTGGGGAGGCGGGTCAGCTTATGGGATCCGCCGGACCGTCGGTCAGGTCCCGGTCCAAACCGGGTCCCGGCGCTCGATGAACGCGCGCACGCCCTCCTTGACGTCCTCGGTGGCCAGGACCCGCGCGGCGGCGGCGTGGGTGCGCTCCCAGGCCTCCGCCTCGCTCAGACCGGCCGTGTCGGCGACCAGGCGGCGCGATTCGAGGACGGAGATCGGGGCGTTGGCCGCGACGCGCTCGGCCAGCGCCAGCGCCGCTTCGAGGGCTTCGCCCGGCGCACAGAGCGCGTTGACCAGGCCGTGGCGGTGGGCGGTGGGCGCGTCGATCGGGTCGCCGGTCAGCGCGGCCTCCATCGCGACGTTGAGCGGCAGCACGCGGCCGAGCCGGAACAGCCCGCCGCCGCCCGCGATCAGCCCGCGCTTGACCTCCGGGATGCCGAAGCGGGCGGTCTCGGAGGCGACCACGAGGTCGCACGCGAGCACGATCTCGGTGCCGCCGGCCAGCGCGGGGCCGTCGACGGCAGCGATCAGCGGCACCGTCCGCACCCGCTCGGTGACACCCGCGAATCCACCGCGCTCGGTCGAGAGCGTGTGGCCCTCACCCGCGCCGATGGCCTTCAGGTCGGCGCCCGCGCAGAAGACGGGCGGCACGCCGGTGAGGATCGCGACGCGCACCCCAGACGCCTCGGCGCGATCCAGGCCCTCCTCGATCCCGCGGGCGACGTCCCCATTCACCGCGTTGCGTGCCTCGGGCCGGTCGATCGTCAACACGGCGACATGGCCGCGCTCTTCGTAGCGGACGGACATGCCGCCGACCCTAGTCGCCCGGCCATGCCGCACGCCGGGTGGGATTGGAGAACTCCCCATGACGCCTTGTCCCGGTCGCCGTGGTCGACTGTGCGCGTCTTGCCGCCCGAACGCGAGTTTCGATCAGGTTCGCACTGTTCGAGGTGGCGCGTTGATGGGGGTGCGGAACGAGAACTTCCTGAGAGGCAGCTCTCGTGCCGCACCCCCCGCCGCGGAGGGCGGACGGCGGCAGCCAGTCCCGGAGGGCGCACCGAAACCGCCTCCCCCCTCACCGGAGCAGTTGATCATCGGCCCTCGAGGAGAATCGGGATTGGAGGGTTCCCCAGCGCGCCCAAACAACCCGCGGAGGAGAGGGAGACGTGCGCGTGAGACTGGGCCGCGATGACGGACGAGCCCTTCCGCCTCGACGGTCGTGTCGCGATCGTCACCGGTGCCTCCAGCGGCCTCGGGGCCCGGTTCGCGCGGGTGCTCGAGAACGCGGGCGCGACGGTCGTCGCCGCGGCGCGGCGCACGGACCGGCTCGAGGCGCTCGCGGAAGCAGCGCCGAACATCCACGCGTTCACCTGCGACGTCGCGTCCGACGACGCGCTGCAGGCGCTCGTGGAGCACACCGTCGGAGAACACGGCCGCATCGACGTGCTCGTCAACAACGCCGGCATCTCCGCCGCCAGCCCCGCGGAGACCGAGCCGCTGCACGCCTTCCGCGACGTGCTCGCGATCAATACCACGAGCGTGTTCGCGCTTAGCCAGCTCACCGGGCGGGTGATGCTCGAACAACGCAGCGGGAGCATCGTCAACCTCGCCTCGATCTTCGGGCTCGTCGCCTCCGCTCCGGTCGCGCAGGCGAGCTACAACGCCTCCAAGGCCGCGGTGGTGAACCTGACGCGCGAGCTCGCGTGCCAGTGGGCTCGCCGCGGCATCAGGGTCAATGCGCTCGCCCCCGGGTTCTTCGCGTCGGAGATGACCGAGGAGCTGTGGGCGGACGAGCGCTCGATGCAGTGGATCCGCCGCAACACGCCGGCCGGGCGGCCGGGTGAGCCGCACGAGCTCGACGGCGCGCTGCTGTTCCTCGCGAGCGACGCGAGCTCCTACGTCACGGGCCATACGCTCGCGGTCGACGGTGGCTGGACCGCCCGCTGACCGCCGACTGTCGAATCCTCCAATGCCCTGGATCGCCCAGGGACGCCAACCGTTACGCTTGGTTGTGGCAGCACGAGGAGGAGAGAGAGTCATGCAGGTCAACGTGCCAGCGCTGTCAGCGGATCAGCTGGGCGACGCGGGCCAGTACGAGGCGGTCGCATACCGGAAGGCGATCCAGGCGTTCAGCGACGTCGCGGTGGCGCTCAACGACGCCACCGATCAGTGCTCGCTGCTGCACCTGATCGCGCGCAAGATCTGCGACCTCGCCGGCGCCTCGCGCTGCAGCGTGTACCTGCGCGACGAGGAGACCGGGCTCTACCGCGGCCAGGTGGGTCACGCCGGCCACGACATCGACGCCGAGGTCAAGCGGCTCACGGCCGGCATCCCCGCCGACCACTTCACCCACGAGATCGTCGAGACCCGCAAGCCGGTCCACATCCGCGACGCGCTGCACGACCCGCGGCCGATCCACTCGACCATGCGCCACTGGGGCGTGCGCTCGATGGTGGGCGTGCCGATGGTCCTGCGCGACGAGGTGATCGGGATCATCTACCTCGACGGCGAGGATGCCCCGCGCGCCTTCAGCGACGCCGACGTCGCGATCGCCGCGGTCTTCGCCCAGCTCGCGGCGGTGGCGATCTCGCAGGCCCAGATGAACGCGCGGCTGCGTGAGAGCTTCGGCACCGTCGCGCGACAGAACGACATCCTGCGCCGGGTCGCCGCGCTCGACGACCGCCTCACGAACCTCGTGATCAAGGGCGCCAACGTCCGCGAGATCGTCCAGGCCGTCTCGGACCTGACGGGCAAGTCCTGCGCGCTCTACGACGCGGGCTACCAGCGGCTGGCATCGGCCGTCCCGCCCGGCGAGGACGGCTTCGTGATCCCGCGGTTGCTCGAGCCGGAGTTCCTCGGCCACCCGGAGGTCGTCGCGGCGCTGGAGGGCATCGACCCGGTGCGCTCGACGGTCGTCGGCCCGATCGCCCGCGCGGGCCTGCTGCACCGCTATCTCGTCGCTCCGGTGACGATCCGCGACGAGCGCTGGGGCACGCTGGTCGTGATGGCCCACACCGCGCACTTCGGCCCGCTCGACCAGCGGATCTGCCGCCGCGCGTCGACGATGATCGCGCTCGACCTCAGCGCCGAGCGCCGGATCATGGCGAGCGAGTGGGACGCCGAGGCGACGTTCGTCTCGGGCCTGGTGGACAGCGCCCGCGACCACGACGACGTCCGCCGCCGCGCCGACTTCCTCGGCATCGTGCTCGATCAGCCGCACGTCTTCTGCCTGCTCTCGCCCTACTCGGGCGCGCCGCTGGACGTGCGCGCCGTGCGCGAGGCGTTCGTCACCGCCGCACCTGGCGCGCGGGTGATGACCGGCGCGACGCCCGACGGCGTCGTGGTGCTGCTCCCGGCGGAGCCGGACGCAACCCGTGCGAGCGCGGTCGAGACCGCGCGCGCCACCCTCGAAGCCGCTCGCACGACGCTCGGCGAGCCGCTCGCGGCGCTCTCCGTCCCGTGCTCCGACGCCGAGGCCTACCCGCGCGCCTACGCCCAGGTCCGCCAGGTGCTGCAGTGCATCCGCGCGTTCCATGGCCCTGGCTCGACCCGCGTGCTGGCGGCCGACGAGCTCGGCGCGGGCCGCCTGCTGCTGATGGGTGCCGACGCCGCCGAGGCCGACCGCTTCGTCGACGAGACGCTGCGCAACATGCTCGCCGACAGCGGCGCGCCCGACCTGCTGCTCACGCTCGTGCGGTTCTTCGAGGACCAGCGCAGCGTGCGTCGCGTCGCCGCCCACCTGGACGTGCACGAGAACACCGTGCGCTACCGGCTGGCCAAGATCGAAGAGCTGACCGGGCTGCCCGTGCGCACCGACTCCGACGCCCAGCTCAGCGTGCAGCTCGCACTGCTCGTGCTCCACCTGCGCGGGCGGCTGCAGGCGCTGATGACGCGCTGATGGCGAGCTTCGACCTGACGGGCCGCGTGGCGCTCGTCACGGGTGGAAGCCGTGGGCTCGGTCGCGCCACCGTGCTCGCGTTCGCGGCCGCCGGCGCCGACGTCGTGATCGCCTCGCGCAAGCTCGACGACTGTCAGGCGGTGGCGGAGGAGGTCGAAGCGCTGGGCCGCAAGGCGCTGCCGCACGCCTGCCACGTCGGGCGCTGGAACGAGCTCGACGGCCTCATCGCGACGACCTACGAGACCTTCGGCCGCGTCGACGTGCTGGTCAACAATGCCGGGATGTCACCGCTCTACGACCGCGTCGAGAACGTGTCGGAAGAGCTCTGGCGCAAGGTGATCGACGTCAACCTCTCCGGCCCGTTCCGGCTGACGGCAACCATCGGTGCGCGGATGGCCGCCGGCGACGGCGGCAGCATCATCAACGTCTCGAGCGTCGCCGCCCGCTACCCGCTCCCCGAGGTCATCCCGTACGCCGCGGCCAAGGCCGGCCTCGACGCGCTGACGGTCGGCTTCGCGCACGCCTTCGGCCCGGCCGTGCGCGTCAACAGCGTCCAGCCCGGCACCTTCCTCACCGACGTCTCCAAGCACTGGGACATGGACGCCTTCGAACGCGAGAGCCAGGGCTTCGCGCTGCAACGAGGCGCCAGCGCCGACGAGCTCGAGGGCACGATGCTCTACCTCGCCAGCGACGCGTCGACCTATACAACGGGCGCCGTCCTGCGCGTCGACGGCGGCTACCTGCCGCCCCAGAGATCCGGCAGGTCCTGACTCACGCGCAGCGGGAAGCGCGCCGGCCGCTTCTCCATGAACGCGGCCACGCCCTCGGCGGCGTCACGGTCGCGCGCCAAAGCGAAGATGCCGCGGGAGTCGAGCGCGTGCGCGGCCCGGGGGTGGTCTTCCCCGAGCATCCGCCACAGCAGCTGGCGCGACACCGCGACCGACACCGACGACGTGTTCTCCGCGATCTCGCGAGCGAGCGCACGCGCGGCTCCCAGCAGCTCGTCCGGCGCGTGCACGCTGCGCACGAGCCCGGCCGCGAGCGCCTCCTGCGCGCCGAACACGCGCCCCGTCGCCACCCACTCCATCGCCTGCCCGATCCCCACCACACGCGGGAGGAACCAGCTCGAGCACGCCTCGGGGATGAGCCCGCGGCGGGCGAACACGAACCCGAGCTTCGCGCCCTCGGCGACGAGCCGGATGTCCATCGGCAGCGTCATCGTGATCCCGACGCCGACCGCCGGCCCGTTGATGGCGGCGATGAACGGCTTGACCGCGTCATAGAGCCGCAGCGTGACCATCCCGCCGCCGTCGGCGTCGCGCACCGGGTCGAACTCCGCCGGCCCGGTGCGGGCGAAGATGTCGACGCCGTCGCCGAGGTCCGCGCCCGCGCAGAAGCCGCGCCCGCGGCCGGTGACGATCGCGACCCGCACGTCGTCGTCGGCGTCGACGCGGTCGACGGCGTCGATCAGCTCGTCGCGCATCCGGTTCGTGAACGCGTTCAGCCGGTCGGGCCGGTCGAGCGTGATCGTGGCGATCCCGTCCGCGGCCTCGTAGGCGATCTCGCGGTAGTCCACGGGATCAGCTCCCCGTGAAGGCCGGCGTGCGCTTCTCCACGAACGCGGCGACGCCCTCGGCGAAGTCGGCGCTGCGCCCGCGCTGGGTCTGCAACGTGGCCTCGAGCTCGAGCTGTTGCTCGAGGTTGGGATAGAGGACGGCGTTGAGCGCCCGCTTGGTCGCCGCATAGGCGCTGGTCGGGCCGGCCGCCAGCCGCGCGACGAGGTCGTCGACCGCCGCCGCATGCGCGTCGTCGGGCGCGACGTGATCGATCAAACCCCACGCGTGCGCGTCGGGCGCCGCGATGCGCTCGGCCAGCAGCGCGATCCGGAACGCGCGCGCGTGCCCCACCCGCGTGGCGAGGAACTGCGACGCGCCGCCGTCGGTCGTCAGCCCGATGCGGCTGAAGGCGACGAGGAAGTAGGCCGACTCGGCCGCGACGATCAGGTCGCACGCGAGCGCGAGCGAGCAGCCGATCCCGGCCGCCGGCCCGTGCACCGCGGCGACGACCGGCTTGGGCATCTGCCGCAGCGCGAGGATCGTCGGGTTCGAGACCGCGCGCAGACCGGCGCCGAGATCGAGGTCGCCGCCGGCGAAGCCTTCCTTGATGTCCGCTCCCGCGCTGAACGCGCGCCCCGCGCCCGACAGCACGACCACGCGGACATCAACGTCCTCGGCGGCCGCGGTGACCGCGTCGTACAGCTCGCTCGCCAGCGTGTCCGTGAAGGCGTTCAGCGCCTCCGGGCGGTGCAGCTCGATGCGCAGCGCGCCGCCGTCGCGCGTGGTCCTCAGCGTCTCGTACAACGACCCCTCCTGTCCGTCATAGGCCGAGCGAGCGGCCCACGATCTCCTTCATGATCTCGCTCGTCCCGCCGTAGATCCGGGTCACGCGCGAGTCGCGCCACATCCGCGAGATCTCGTACTCCTCCATGTAGCCGTAGCCGCCGTGCAGCTGCAGGCAGCGGTCCATCACGGAGAACTGCAGCTCGGTCGTCCACAGCTTCGCGCTCGCGGCCTCGACCGGCGTCAGCTCGCGGCGGCGATGCGCGTCGATGCACTGGTCGACGTAGACGCGCGCGACGCCGATCTCGGTCGCCATGTCGGCGAGCTCGAAGCGGCTGTTCTGGAAGGAGCCGATCGGCTTGCCGAACGCGTTGCGGGTGCGCGCGTACTCCAGCGTGACCTCGAGCGCGCGCTCGGCCGCGGCGACCGCGGTCACGGCCATCGAGAGCCGCTCCTGCGGCAGGTTGCGCATCAGCAGCCGCAGGCCTTCGCCGGGCGCGCCGATCACGTCCGCCTCGGCGACCGCGACGTCCTCGAAGAACAGCTCCGCCGTGTCCTGCGCGCGGCGGCCGACCTTGGCCAGCTTGCGCCCGCGCTGGAAGCCGTCCTGCTCGGCGCGGACGGCGAACAGGCCGAGCCCGTCGACGCCGTCGCGCTCGACGTAGGCGGCCACGATCACCGCGTCGGCCTGGATGCCGTTGGTGACGAAGGTCTTGGAGCCGCTGAGCGCGTAGTGGTCCCCGCGCCAGCGCGCCTTGGACGCCATGCCGCGCAGATCCGAGCCCGCGCCGGGCTCTGACATCGCGATCGCCCACACGTCCTCGCCAGACGTCAAACCCGGCAGCCAGCGGCGCTTCTGCTCGTCGTCGGTGAGGTCGAGCAGGTACGGCGCGACGATGTCATTGGTCAGGTTGAGGTTGTCGCCCGCGAGGCCCGTGTAGGCCGCCTCCTCGTCGACGATCGCGTTGAAGCGGAAGTCGTCCAGCCCCGCGCCGCCGAACTCCTCGGGCGCGGAGAAGCCGACGAGGCCCTGTTCGGCGGCGCGGGTCCAGAACGACCGGTCGACCAGGCCGGCCGCCTCCCACGCCTCCGTGTGAGGTACGCCCTCGCGGGTGAGGAACCCGCGCACGGACTCGCGGAAGTCGTCGTGGACGTCTTCGAAGATCGTTCGCCGCATCGCCGAGCGAGCTTGACGGCGCCAGGGCCGGCGCCCGCAGAACTCGCACACGCTCGCTGGTGAGATCTCCAATCGTCCTCCGGCAGCCGTGCCCGGCGGCGAGCATGCTTGCCCGCTCGTGGCCACGCGCACCACTGCAGCGCATGTGTGGGCGCCGCTGGGCGACCGCCGGTTCCGCATCGGATCGGCGGCGTTCATCGGCGCCCAGGTCGTCGTGTGGGCCGAGACGGTCGGCGCGGTCGAGGTGATCACCTCGCACTCCGCCTCGGCCGCCGCGGTGGCCGCGATCCAGACCGCGATCACGCTGCCCGGGATGGTGCTCGGCCTGCTCGCGGGCGCGGTCGCCGACGCGTTCGACCGGCGGCGCCTGCTGATCTTCTCCGCCGTCGGCATGACCGCGGCCATGGCGCTGTTGGCGGTGCTGGAGGCGAGCGGGCACGCGGGCACCGCGACCGTGCTGCTGTTGACCGCCGCGCTCGGCACGGGGCTGGCGATCCAGATCCCCGCGTTCATGACCGCGGTGCCGGAGATCGTTCCCCGCCCGCTGCTGACCGCGGCCAACACGTTCGTGAGCGCGGGCACGAACGTCGCCCGCGCCGTCGGGCCGGCGCTGGCCGGCCTCGCCCTGCTGATCCTCGGCAGCGCCGGGCTGTTCGGCCTGCTCGCCATCGGGCTCGCGCTGGTCGCGCTCGGGATGGCGACCGCGGGGCTGCGCAGCGTGCGCCCCGCGGAGCCGGAGCGCCTCGTCGCCGCGATCATGACGGGCGTCCGCCACGTGCGCGGCTCGCCGCCACTGCGCGCGGTGATGGCGCGCAGCGCGCTGTTCCTGCTCTTCGGCAGCGCGCTGTGGGCGATCCTGCCGCTGATCGCGGTGCACCGCCTCGGCCTCGAAGCGTCAGGCTTCGGCATCCTGCTGGCGTGCGTCGGCACCGGTGCCGTGCTGGCAGCGCTGACGCTCGGCACGCTGCACGAGCGAGCGGGACTCGAGCGCGTCGTCAGCGCAGCGGGACTCCTGCTCGGCGCGGTGCTCGCGTTGCTCACGCTCGTCACCGAGCCGGTGATCACGGGCGTGTTGTTGCTGCTCGCCGGCGCGGCGTGGATCGCGGTCGTCCCGGCGCTCAACACGCTCGTCGCGCTGCTCGCCCCGCCGTGGGTGCGCGGGCGGGCGCTCTCGGTGTGGTTCCTCGGCTACAACGGCGGGCTCGCGATCGGGAGCCTGCTGTGGGGCCTGCTGGCCGAGACGTCGCTGGCCGCGGCGCTGCTCGTCCCCGCCGCCGGGCTCGCCGCCGGCGCGTTCGCCGGACGGGTGTGGCCGCTGACGCACGACTTGTAGAGACCGACAGCGCGGCGGCAATCCGATCATCGTGGATTCGGCGCCTTGGGGTGATGCTTGCTCGGTAGCCCGTTGAGGTCACACGAGGAGGAGCAGGATGCGCAAAGGGTTTCGGCCCATCGCGGGAGTCATCTGTCTCGCGTTGGCCGCCGGTGTCGCGGCATGTGGCAGCGACGACGGCGGAGGTTCCAGCACGAACGCCAGCGGTGGCGGCGGCCTCTCGGGCACGATCAAGATCGGCGCGCCGCTGGACACGTCCGGCAGCGCCGGCATCGCCGTGGTCGGCACCGACGAGCAGAAGGGCGAGCAGTTCGCCGTCGACGAGATCAACGCGTCGAAGTTCCTCGGCAACGCCAAGCTCGAGCTCAAGGTCGTCGACACGAAGGCCGCCAAGGAGACCGCGGTCCAGACCGTGATCGACATGACGCGCACCGACAAGGTCGACGCGATCGTCGGCTTCACGCTCTCGCCGTCGTTCCTCGCCGCCGGCCCGCAGGCGCAGGCGGCCAAGATTCCGACCATCGCCGTGGGCCTCTCCGGCACCGGCGTCACCGAGGTCGGCGACTACATCTTCCGCGTCTATCCCGCGCTGGTCGAGTTCTACAAGAAGGAGGACCCGAAGATCGTCCAGGCGCTCGGGGCCAAGACCGCCGCGTACTTCTACTCCAGCGACTCGAGCAACGTCGCCGAGCAGTACCAGTTCCGCCGCAAGACGCTCGAGGCGCTCGGGATCAAGACCGTCGCCGCGCAGGGCGTCGTCACCGACGCGATCGACTACCAGCCGCAGCTGACGAAGATCAAGAACGCCAACCCGGACGTGCTCGTCGTCGACGTCAACGGCGGGCAGGACGAGACGCTGCTGGCGCAGCTCGAGCAGGCCGGCCTGAAGGTCCCGTTGATGGGCGACGTGGGCTGGGGCGCGCCGAACGTCGTGTCCAACCCGACCGCCCAGTGCGCGATCTTCACCACCACCTGGGACGTCGACTCCACCGCGGGCAAGAACCCCGAGTTCGTCAAGGCCTACGCGGCCAAGAACGGCGCCAAGCCGAGCCAGTACGCGGCGTGGGGCTACGACGGCGTCTGGATGCTCGCCACCGCGATGAAGCAGGCGGGCACCAAGGACCCGGCCAAGGTGCGCGCGACGCTCGCCGGCCTGAAGGGCATGTCCGGCGCACTCGGCGACTACGACATCGGCACGAACCGCGTGCCCACCCAACCCGGCGTGACGTTCCAGATCCAGGACAAGAAGCTCGTGCCCTGGGCGGCGGACAAGCCCTGCTCGTAGGCACCGCGTGAGCTACTTCCTCCAGCAGCTGGTCAACGGCATCGCGCTCGGCAGCGTCTACGCGCTCCTGGCGCTCGGCGTGACCCTCGTCTGGGGCGTGCTGAACGTGCTCAACTTCGCCCACGGTCAGTTGGTGACGTGGGGCGCGTTCGGCTCCGGCGCGGCGCTGCTGAACGGCATCCCGGTCGTCCCGGCGATCCTGATCGGGATGCTGGTCGCGGCGCTGCTCGCCGTGGCGATGGAGCGGATCGTCCTGGGTCCGCTCCAACGCAGGGCGCCGGGCGACGAGTTCGCCCCGGTGGTGGCGACGATCGGCATCGCGCTGCTGCTGCAGACGCTGGTCAAGGTCATCACCGACTCCGAGCTGCGCCGCTTCCCCGCGGCGGGCTTCCCGAGCGGGACGATCGACGTCGCCGGCGTCGGGCTCCCGAAGCTGCAGCTCGTCGTGCTGGCCACGACGCTCGTCGTGATGGTCGCGCTCGGCCTGTGGTTGACGCGGACGCGGCTCGGCCGTGAGCTGCGGGCGGTCGCGTACTCGCGCGAGGTCGCCGAGCTGCTCGGCATCAACTCCCGCATGGTGTTCGCGGTCGCGTTCGCGATCTCCGGTGCGCTGGCCGCGCTCGCGGGGACGTTCGTCGTCGCGCAGACCCGGCTCGTGTCCTTCTCCACCGGCGACGCGCTGCTGACGCTGACGTTCGCGGCGGTGGTCGTGGGTGGGATGGGCTCGGTCACCGGCGCGGTGGTCGGCGGGCTCGTGCTCGGGATCGGGCAGGTGCTGATCTCGGCCTACACGTCGTCGAGCTTCGACGACGCGTTCCCGTACCTGCTGATGGCGCTGGTGCTGCTGATCCGCCCGACCGGGCTGTTCCGCCAGCAGGCGGTGGCCCGTGCTTGAGTGGATCCAGGCACACCAGTTCTTCATCGACATCACGCTGATCTCGACGCTGCTCGTGATGAGCGTGTTCGTCGTGTTCCACGCGGGCGTGTTCTCGCTGGCGTCGGTCGGCTTCATGGCCGTCGGCGCCTATGGCACGGCGATCCTGACGACCAAGTCGGGCTTCCCGATCTGGCTCGGGATCGTCGCCGGCGTCGTGTGCGCGAGCGTCGTCGCGCTGATCGTCGGCCTGCTCGTCGCGCGGTTGAGCGGCATCTACCTCGCGCTGGCGACGTTCGCGCTCGCCCAGGCGATCCTGGTGGCGATCCGCGAGCTGCACGTCACCAACGGCGTGCAGGGGATCATCGGCATCCCGATCCACGCGTTCACGTGGACGGCGGTGATCCTGCTCGTTCTGCTCGGCATCCTGCTCGAGCTGGTGCACCGCTCGCACGTCGGGCGGGCCTTGCGCTCGGCGCGGCTGGACGACGTGGTGGCGCGCGGCTTCGGCATCCCGGTCCGCCGCTACCGGCTGGCGGCGATGGTCGCCAGCGGCGCGCTGGCCGGGCTCGCGGGCGCGCTCAACGCCCACGAGGTGGGCGTGATCAGCCCCGATCAGTACTCGTTCACGCTGCTCGTCGTCGCGCTCACCTACGTGGTCGTCGGCGGCGTCGCGTACTGGGTCGGGCCGATGGTCGCCGCACTCGCGCTGGGCGTCTTCCACGAGCTGATGCGCGACGTCGGCACCGACTGGGAGAACATCACCTACGGCCTGGTGCTGATCGTGCTGATCCTGCTCGCGCCGCAGGGGCTCGGGGACCCGCGGCTGCGCAAGCTGTTCCGGCGCCGGCGCCCGAAGCGCCCCGCCGCCGCACTGCAGGAGACGCGGACATGACGGCGCTGATGGTCCAGGGCGTCACCAAGCGCTTCCTCGGCGTGACCGCGCTCGACGACGTCCACGTCGACGCCCGCCCCGGCGAGGTGCTCGGCCTGGTCGGGCCCAACGGCGCGGGCAAGACGACGCTGGTCAACGTCATCACCGGCCACTTCGGCCCCGACGAGGGAGCGGTGACGCTCGGCGAGCAGACGCTGACCGGCGCACCGATCGAGCGGATCGCCCGCTGCGGCGTGGCGCGCACCTACCAGCACATGCGGCTGCTGGAGGGCTACTCGGTGATCGACAACGTCCTCGCCGGCCGTCACCAGGCGTTCAAGGGGCGCGTCTTCCAGCTCTGGCGGGTGCGCCGGCGCGAGGAGCGCGAGCAGCGGGCGGCGACGCGTGAGCTGCTCGATCGGCTCGGGCTGGGCGATGTGGCCGACGTGTCCGTCTCCTCGCTCTCCTACGGCCGGCGGCGGCGGGTGGAGATCGCGCGGGCACTCGCGGCGCAGCCGTCGGTGATGCTGCTCGACGAACCGACGGCGGGAATGACGCCGGCCGAGGCCAAGGAGATCGGCGAGCTGATCCGCTCCACCAGCCGCGAAGGTCTCGCCGTGGTCCTGATCGAACACAATGTTGCCTTGGTGAGCGAGGTGTGCGACCGGATCGCGGTGCTGGACTGGGGCAAGGTCATCAAGCTCGGCACGCCCGACGAGGTGTGGGCTGACGCGAAGGTGCGCGCCGCCTACCTCGGAGGTGAGCTGCTGTGAGCGACGTCCTGGTGGTCAAAGGGCTCAACGCCCGCTACGGCCAGGTGCACGTGCTCGACGACGTCGCACTGAGCGTGCGGGCGGGCGAGGTCGTGGCGGTCGTCGGGCCCAACGGCGCGGGCAAGACCACGCTGCTGCGGACGCTCTCCGGGCTCGTGCGAGAACGCTCGGGCTCGGTGCAGCTCAACGGCGCGGAGATCGGTTCGCTGCGGCCGCACCGGATCGCGCGCGCCGGTCTGGCGCACGTCCCCGAGGGCCGCGGAACGCTCGCGTCTTTGACGGTCGAGGAGAACCTGCTGCTCGGCGCGCAGGGCCGCTCGCCCAAGCAGGCGGCCGCGCGCGTGGCGGAGATGTACGACGCCTTTCCGGTGCTCGGGCGCCTGCGCGGCAACCGCGCCGGGCTGCTGTCGGGCGGCGAGCAGCAGATGCTGGTCGTCGCGCGCGGGCTGATGGGCGAGCCGAAGCTGCTGGCCATCGACGAGCCCTCGATGGGCCTGGCGCCGATCATGATCCGCGACCTGATCGAGATGCTGCGCACGGCCGTGGCGACGGGGGTGGCGGTCCTGCTGGTCGAGCAGAACACGGCGCTGGCGGCCGAGCTCGCCGATCGCGTCTACGTGCTCGTGCGCGGGACGGTTCGCGCCGAGCGCGCGGGCGGTGAGCTGCCGACCGACCTGCTGGCGGACTATCTGGTGTGAGGAGGAGCTGGACACGTGCTGACGCATAGGGACACGCTGCGACGGTGCGCGTCGTCCTACGGGCGGCGGATCGCGATCGTCGGCGACGCGGGGGACGAGTGGACCTACGCCGAGCTGGACCGCGTCACCGACGCGCTGGCCTGCGGGCTGGCGGGGCTCGGCCTGGTCCCGGGCGAGCGCGTCATGTGGCTCGAGCGCAACTGCGTCGAGTACCTGATCGCGTACTTCGCGACGGCCAAGGCGGGACTCGTGTTCAGCCCGCTCAACTACTGGCTGCGCGGGCCCGAGATGGAGGGCCTGATCGACCTCGTGCAACCCGCGTGCCTGATGGCGGGCGCGGAGTACGCCGAGATGCTCGACGGGCTGGCGATGCCGGCGAGCGTGCGGTCGCGGGTGGCCGTGTCCGGCAAGGCGACCGGGTGGATGCCGTGGTCCGAGCTGCTCACGACCGCGGGGACGATCGACCGCGTCCCCAACGACGAGCACGCCCAGCACGAGATCATCTTCACCTCGGGCACGACCGGCCAGGCCAAGGGCGTCTGCCGCAGCCAGCGCAAGCGGATCATCGACTCGATCATGTCCGCGCTCGCCTTCGAGGTCACCCGCAACGAGCACATGGTCTTCTTCGGGCCCCAGTTCCACATCGGCGGCGGGTCGGTGCCCAACCAGGCGCTCGTCCAGGGCGGCAAGGCGACGATCATCACCTTCGACACCGACCGCGTCGGTCGCGCGATCGCCGACGGCGCGACGTATCTGATCGGCGTCCCCGCCCACTACAACCTGCTGTTCGAGTCGGGTGCGCTGGACGGCGTCGACACCGCTTCGGTGCGCGGGTGCTACGTCGGCGGCAGCGTCGCCACCGAGAAGCTCTTCGAAGGCATCACCTCGCACTTCCCCGGCACCGACCTCGTGCACGGCTACGGCTCCACCGAGTCCGGCCCGCACACGATGGCGCTGCGCGGGCAGGAGTTCCTCGACCACCGCGGCGCGCTCGGGCTGCCGGTGCCGGGCAACGAGGTGCGCGTGGCCGACCCGCTCGGCACCGACGTCCCCGAGGGCGAGGTGGGGGAGTTGCTGGTGCGCTCGGACACGGTGATGGACCACTACCTCAACCGCCCGGACCTGACCGAGGCCGCGTTCTACGCCGACGGCTGGCTGCGCACCGGCGACCTCGTCTCGGTCGACGCCGACGGCTACTACCGGCTGGCCGGGCGCGCCAAGGAGATGATCATCTCCGGCGGCGAGAACATCTACCCGAAGGAGATCGAGGACGTGCTGGCCGAGCACGACGCGATCGCCGAGGTCGCCGTGATCGGCATCCCGGACCCGCTCTACGAGGAGCGCGCGATCGCCGTCGTCCGCCTGCACGCCGGCCAGGCCGCGACTGAGGACGAGCTGCGCGCGTTCGTACGCGCGCGGCTGGCGGGCTTCAAGACGCCACGCGAGGTGCGCTTCATCGAGGAGTTCCCGCGCACGCCGGTCGGCAAGATCGCCAAGGACCAGCTCAGCAAGGCGCACGGCTCGGTGTTCAGTGCTTGAGGGCGCCTACACGGGCCTGAAGGTCCTCGACTTCTCGCATGTCGTCGCCGGGCCGATGTGCACGCGCCTGCTCGCCGATCACGGCGCGGACGTGATCAAGATCGAGTCGCCCGCGGGCGACCTGCTGCGCAACGTGCCGGTCGAGTACGCGCCGAAGCTGACCTCGCACTTCGCGCAGTACAACTGCGGCAAGCGCTCGGTCGTGCTCGACCTCAAGCAGCCGGCGGCGGTCGAGCTCGCGCTCGAGCTCTGCGACTGGGCGGACGTGATCGTGGAGAACTTCAGCCACGGCACGCTCGAGCGGCTCGGCATCGACGTGGCCGCGCTGCTGGAGCGCCGGCCGGAGCTGATCTTCTGCTCGGTCTCGACCTTCGGCAGCTACGGCCCGCACGCCGACAAGCCGGGCTTCGGCTACGTGGCCGAGTCCTACTCGGGGCTGATGATGCTCAATGGCGACGGCGACGAGCCGCCGAGCTTCTTCGGCACGCCGCTCGCCGACTGCAACGTCGGCGTGCACGCCTTCGCGGCGATCGGCGCGGCGCTCTACCGGCAGGCCCGGACCGGGCTCGGGACGCGGCTGGACCTGTCGTCGTTCGACGCGCTCGTGACGATGATCGACGCCGCCGTCGTGCTGCACACGTTCACCGGCGGGGAGCGCTCCTTCGGGCGCTTCGGCACCCGCCACACCCTCGTCGTGCCCGCCTCGATCATCGGCACCAAGGACGGCGAGTACGTCACCTACGGCGCGCCCGGCGACCGTGCCTTCGCGCGGGTGGCGGCCGCGATGGGGCGGCCGGAGATCATGGACACGCCGTACTTCGGCTCACCCGAGGGGCGGGTGGAGCACCAAGACGAGCTCTACGACGAGATCGAAGCCTGGGCGGCCGAGTTCGAGACCGCGCAGTCGCTGATCGACCACTTCGCCGCGCACGGCGTCCCGGCTGCGCGGGTGCGCGGTGTCGCCGAGTGCGCGGACGACCCGGCGCTGGTCGAGCGCGGGACGCTCCAGCCTGTGTGGATCGAGGGCCGCGGCGACGTGCTCGTGCCGACCGCACCGCATCCCATGACCGGCGTGCGCGTCGCGCCGGGTGGGCCCGCCCCGCGGCTGGGCGAGCACTCGCGCGACGTGTTGCACGGCGTGTTGTCGCTGGACGACGCACGCATCGATGACCTGATCAGCAGCGGTGCTGTGCGCACCGCGGAGGAGGAACCCACCCATGCCGGCTGAAGCCACGCACGTCCTCGACCTCGCGGGCCCGGACGAGCTCGGGATCGCGCACCTGCGCTTCACAACCGGCAGTCCGGCCAACACGATGAACCTGCCGTTCGTCGAGGCGTTCCTGGATCTGACGAGCGAGCTCGCGGGCCGCGACGACGTTCGCGTGCTGCTCGTGCAGGGGCCTGACGGGACCTTCAGCGGCGGTGCGGACCTCGGGCGCATCGCCGACATGGACGACGACACGTGGGCGCACTACATCCGCTCCGAGTTCGCGCTCTTCGCCGCGTTCGACGTGCTCCCGTTCATCACGATCGCGGTCATCGACGGCGTCTGCCTGGGCAACGCCGCGGAGTTCGCGCTGGCCTGCGACCTGCGGCTGATGTCCGATCGCGCGCGGTTCGGGCTTCCCGAGACCGCGGTCGGCTTCCAGGGGCCGGCGCAGCGGCTCACGCGGCACGTCGGGCTCGGCACCGCCAAGCGACTGCTGTTCGAGGGCGTCGTGCTGAGCGGCGTGGAGTCCCGTGCGCTGGAACTGGCGCAGTGGGTGGCGCCCGCGGCGGAGCTGGACGCGGTCGCGCGCTCGACCGCCGAGCGCTACGCGAAACTTCCTCCTGTGGCCGTGCTCGAGACCAAGCGCAACCTCGCCGAGGCGTACGCGCTGCCGCCGATGGAGAACGAGATCCGCTCGTCATTGACGACCGCGGGGACGGAGGACGCGCTCGAGGGCCGCACCGCCTTCTTCGAGAAGCGTGCGCCGGTGTTCCGTGGCCGCTGAGCCGGTCGATCCCCTCGACGCGCTGCGCGGGCGCACCCAGGCGATCCGCGAGGACATGGGCGGCGCGGAGCGCGTCGCCGCGTTGCACGCCGGCGGGCGCGTCACCGCGCGCGAGCGGCTCGACCTGCTGCTCGACGACGGTTCCTTCTCCGAGGTCGGGACCTTCGCGCGTTCGATCAGGCCCGAGGACGCGGCGAAGACGCCGGGCGACGGGAAGGTCGGCGGGTTCGGGCGCATCGATGGCCGCCCGGTCGTCGCGGTCTCCGACGACGTCACCGTCAAGCGCGCGTCGAGCTCGACCGTCGGCGGGCGCAAGCTCAAGCGCCTCTTCGAGGCGGGTGTCACCGAGGGCGTCCCGATCGTGCTCTTCGGCGAGACCGGCGGCGCGCGGATCCCGGACATGATGGGCAGCGAGGGCTTCTCGTCGATCGCGCCGCTCGTCTACCCGTGCCTGCGCGAGCGCAAGGTGCCGTTCGCGACGGTGATCACGGGCGAGTCGTTCGGCGCCTCGTCGTTCTTCGCGGTCGTCAGCGACTTCGTGGTGCAGGTGCGCGGGAGCTGCCTGGCCGTGAGCTCGGCGCGCGTCATCAGCTCGGCGACCGGGCAGACGATCACGTCCGAGGAGCTCGGCGGCGCCGACGTCCACGCCCGCGTGACGGGGCAGATCGACCGGATCGCCGAGACCGAGGCCGAGGCGTGCGAGCTGGTCGCGCGCTTTCTCTCCTACCTGCCGTCGAATTTCTCGCAGGCCGCGCCGCGGACGCTGCGGGTGGAGGAGCCCGAGGCGCCGGAGGAGGTCGGCTCGGTCGTGCCGCCCGATCGCCGGCGCGCGTACGACATGCGCAAGGTGCTGCGCCGCGTGCTCGATCGCGACAGCTGGTTCGAGCTCGGTCCGCTGTACGGTCGCACGCTGCTCACCGGCCTGGCGCGGATCGGCGGGCACCCGGTCGGCGTGCTCGCGAGCCAGCCGATGCAGCAGGCGGGCATCCTCACCCCGCAGGCGTGTGACAAGGCGGTGCGGCTGATCTGCCTGTGCGACGCGTTCGGCCTGCCGCTGATCTTCCTGCACGACACGCCCGGCTTCATGGTCGGCCGCCAGGTCGAGCACGAGCGCCTGCTCTCGAAGGCGATGCTCTTCAAGCAGGCCGTGGTCATGACCGCGGTCCCGCGGTTGGCGGTCATCCTGCGCAAGTCCTTCGGCCTGGCGAACCACGTGATGTCCGGCGTGGGGATGGACGCCGACCTGCTCGTCGCGTGGCCCGGCGCGGAGATCTCCTTCATGGACCCGAGCCCGGCCGCCAACGTCGTCTCGACCGACGAGCTGGAGCAGGTGGCCGGCGACGTCCGGCCCTACGGTGCCGCCGGCGTCATGGCCCTCGACGAGATCATCGAGCCGTCCACCACGCGCGACGTGCTGCGCGCCGCTTTGGACCGCGCCGCGGCGCGACCGTCGAGCGGGCCGCGCTCCCGCCCGCTGGCCTCATGGCCGATGTGCTGGTGAGTCAAGCCCACGGCAGCCGGTCCCAAACGCCGGGGCGGCCCACCTGCCACTGCGGGTAGCTCGCGTAGGCCTCGGCGGGTGACGGCGTCTCGGCCGCCACGCCGGCATCGCGCTCGAGCGCCGTCTCCGAGCGCGGATAGACGATCGTGTCGCCCTCGCGCCGCGCCCCGGTCATGAAGATCGCGCACGGCCCGTCCCCGGTCCCGACGAACGTGTGCCGTGTCCCCGGCGGCAGGTGCACGAAGTCGAACGCGCGCAGCTCGCGCTCCTGGTCTTCGACGATCAGCAGGCAAGTCCCGGACAGCACGAGGAAGTCCTCCTGCGTGTTCTCGGCGTGGTACATGCCCGACGGCTTGCCGGGCTCCAGCACGGCGAGCGTGAAGCCCGTCTCGGTGAAGAACTGGGGCTCGACGCCGGGCCGCTCGGCGAGCACGCGGGGCGTGCTCTCGAACACGCAGCGCCCACCGAACGCCTCGTTGCGCACCCACGCCGCGTCACCCGCGTTGACCACGAACCAGCCCGGGCTCGTGGGCGCCAGGCCCGAGCCGACGTCTTCCAAGCGTGCCTCGTCCGTCATGCGTGCAGCGCCTTGAGCCGGCTGCGGGCGCTGTCGGCGTCCGACGCGGGCACGAGCCGCCCGGCCTTGCCCAGGCCGCGCGGCGGCATGTTCCCGTAGATCGCCTCGTAATTCCCCGCCTTGACGAGGAACGTCTCGTGCCAGATGCCGGTGCGGCCGCTGCGTCCGACCCGTCGCCAGTACCGGCGCCAGACGTCGAGGTGCGGGTCGTCCTTGTCCTTGGCGAAGGCCTCCAGCTGCTCGAACGACCGCCAGTACTGGACGATCGTGGGGATGCCGATCTCGTACGCGAGCAGCCCCTTCTCCGGGTGGGCGACGAGGTAGTCGAGCATGTGCTTCATCCCGCGCCGGCCACCCAGGTCGGCGAAACTGCGAGCGAGGTGCAGCTTGCTGTTGAACCCGGCGCCGATCAAGAAGACGACGAAGTCGCCTTCGATGTCCACCGTCATCCGCCTGCCGGCCACGTCGCCCACAGTCATCACCTCGCTGTCCGTTAGTCGTCCAGGCTTCCCATTGTGAGGTTGACGGTCGATCCTGTCATCCCGCTCGCCTTGTCGGAGGCCATGAAGACGGCGACGTCGGCGACTTCCGCGAGCGTCATGACCCGTCGCGGGTGGGTCGTGCTCGCGAGGTAGCCCTGGAACTGCTCCCAGGTCAGCCCGGCTCCCTTGAGCTCGAAGACCTCCTTCATCGAGGGCGTCTCCGGGATGCCGTGCGGGCGCAGGCCGACGACGCGGATGCCGTGCGGCGCGAGCTCGGCGGAGAGGCTGCGGGTGAGCGCCTCCTTGGCGGCGTGCGCGGGGCCGTAGCCACCCACCAGCGTGCTGCCCGCCCGCGAGGGGAGCGCGGTGACGGTCATGATCACGCCCGATCCGTTCGCGACCATCCGCCGCGCCGCCAGCCGCGCGGTCAGGAAGTACGACAGCGAGTAGGCCGTGATCGGCAGCGAGAACCGGTCCGCGTCGAGGTCGATCAGCGGCACGCCGACGACGCCGGCATCCGGGATGCCGACCGCGTTGAACGAGACGTCGACGCGACCCGCCTTGTCGATCACCGACTGCAGGTGCTCGTCGACGGCCCGCTCGTCGAGCGCATCGACCTCCGCGGCGTGCGCGCCGATCTCCTCGGCCACCGCCGCGACGGGCGCCAACCCGCGACCGGTGAGGAAGAGCCTGGCTCCCTCGTTCGCGGCGGCGCGGGCGACCGCGCCGCCGATCGCACCTCCCGCTCCATAGATCACAACGACCTTGTCCTTCAGCATCGCCGGGTTCCTTTCGGAGAGTTGACGATGCCGGTAGACACCGGGGCAACGTGAAACTGGGCGGCCGCCCAGTTCGGCCTCCGGCCGGTGTCTAACCCACAATGGAATCCGAACCAGTGACGATCGATCTGCTGTCCAGGGCGCGCGCGGGGGACGACGACGCCTTCCGCGCCATGACCCAGCCGCATGTGCGCGAGCTGCAGGTGCACTGCTACCGGATGCTCGGGTCCTTCCAGGACGCCGAGGACGCCGTGCAGGACACGCTGCTCACCGCCTGGCGCGGCCTCGACGGGTTCGAGGGGCGCGCCTCGCTGCGCACCTGGCTGTACAAGATCGCCACGAACCAGTGCCTCAACGCGCGACGGACGGCGAGCCGGCGGGTCCCCAAGGTGTGGGACATCCCCGGGATGCAACCGCCCGAGCCGACCCGGCTGGGCGAGGTCGTGTGGCTGCAGCCGTTTCCTGACGCGCTCCTGGGCGACGTGCCGCTCGGCCCGGAAGCCCGCTACGAGCAGACCGAGTCGATCTCGCTGGCCTTCGTCACCGCCCTGCAGGTCCTGCCGCCCCGCCAGCTCGCCGTCCTGATCCTGCGCGACGTCCTCGGCTTCCACGCCAAGGAGGTCGCCGAGATGCTGGACACGACGCTCGAATCGGTCACGAGCGCCCTCAAGCGCGCCCGCGCCGGCCTCCAGCGCCGGCAGGCCTCCGAGCCGGCTCCGGCCGCCGACTCACCCGCCGAACAGGCGATCACGGCGAAGTTCGTCAGCGCGTACGAGTCCGCCGATCTCGACGCGCTCGTCGCCCTGCTGACCGACGACGTCTTCGTCTCGATGCCGCCGATGCCACTCGAATACGAAGGCCGCGAGCCCGCGGCCCGCTTCTGCGCCGGCATCCTCGGCTCGGGGCGGACCTTCGAGCTCGTGCCGACGCGAGCCAACGGCCAGCCGGCGTTCGGGGCCTACGTCCACGGCCCCGACGGCGTCCGTCACGGGACCGGGCTCTTCGTCCTGGAGCTCGCCGGCGAGCGGGTCTGCGCGATGACGCGCTTCGAGAGCAATGTGCTCGGCTGGTTCGGCCTGCCGCGCACGCTGCCGAGCCGGTGATCACTTCACGCGCAGCGGGCGGACGATCGTGGTCTTGTTGCCGGCGCGATCGGTGAGCGTGACCTTCAGCTGATAGCGGCCAGGGCGCAGCGCGCGCTTGCCGGCCGCGCTGAGCCGGACCCGCATCCGCCGCTCCTGGAAGCTCAGCCCGGGACGCGCGCCGCTCGCGACCGTGCCACGGCTCCCGGTGATCTCGGCGCTCGCGCGGCAGATCTCGTTGCAGCGCACGGTCAACAGCAGGCCGCTGCGCCGCAGCGTGGCCGCGCGAGCCCGGCCCGTGCTCTGCAGCACCGTCGCGGTGGGCGGCGTGACGTCGGGCGCTTGCGCCGGGCGCGGTCGGCGCGTCGGGAACACCGTGTTCCGCACCGGGCCGGCGGTCGGCGTCGCGGTCGCGGTGGCGGTCGGCGTGGGTGTCGGGGTCGGGGTCGGGGTGACCGAGCGCCGGCCGGCCGTCACCCGCTCGCAGTCGCCGTCGACCTCGTCCCCCGGGTCGCGCCACACCGCGTCGAAACCGTCGCCGCAGAGCACGCCGTCGGCGGCGCCGTCGGCAGCCTCGATCTCGTCGTCGCCGTCGTCGCCCTCGAGCAGGTCCTCGCCGCCCGGATCGACGATCCGGTCGTCGCCCTCGAGGCCGGCGAGCAGCCCATCGCCCGCGTTGCCGGTCAACACGTCGTCGCCGTAGCCCCCGACCGCGCCTTCGATGTCGCCGCTGACGAGATCGTTCTCGCCGCTGGTGCCATCGTTGGCCTGCCCGTCGAGCGTGACGACCACCGGGTCCCACTCCCAGGAGTAGTCGGCGACGTCGAACCCTTCGCCGCCGTACAGCTGATCGGTGTCCTCGCCGCCCCGCAACAGGTCGTCGCCACCGAGGCCGTAGAGGACGTCGTGCCCGCTGCGGCCGTCGAGCTCGTTGTCGCCGGGCGTGCCGATCAGGACGTCGTCGTCGTAGCCGCCGTTGAGCGCTTCGATGTCGGTGTGGATGTCGTCGCCCTCGCCGGGCACGCCGTCGTTGGCGACGCCGTCGATGCTGAGCCGCACCCCGATCCCGCCGTCGCCGCGGAACTGGCCGTAGCTCGCCTGGTCGTAGCCGGGCCCGCCGTAGAGCACATCGGGGTCAGCATCGGGACCGGCGTCCATCCACAGCACGTCGTCGCCCTCGCCGCCATAGAGCTCGTCGACGCCGGTGTCGTCGGCAAGCGTGTCGTCGCCTGCACCGCCCTCGACCCGCGTGGGGATCGTGAACCGGCCGGGGAGGTATTCGTCGTCCCCGCCGCCGAGCTCGACCAGCGTGCGCTCGATGCCGTCCGGTGCGCATTGCGCCTGCGACGGGGACGTCTGGATGCAGCCGGAGCCCGCGGCCAGATCGTCGTCGATCCCCATGTTCCAGACCGAGATGCTGCCGCCGTTGAGCTGGTCGAACATGATCCGCTCGCTCCCGGCCGTGCCGGCGACGTGCAGCACGCCGTCATGCACCGAAACGGTGGCGGCCTGCGCGGCGGCGGGCACGAGCAACAGTGCCGCGAGCGCGGCGATGAGGGATCTCTGAACCATGGGCGCCGGTAATATTGCTGACCCACCCACGCAGCGCAACCCCATTGGTGCGAAACGTGCCCCCGCTTGCATTGCGGCCGCGGTTGGAGGGAGACTCAACGCGGGATTCGTCTTGAGCGTTGCGAGTACCGACCTGGGGCAACCGCCCACCGCGCCGACCGGGCCGAGGTGCTTCGTCAGCTATCGGCGGTCCGACAGCCCCTCGGCCGCGCGGCAGATCGCCGACGCGCTGACGGCCCGGTTCGGGGCCGAGAACGTCTTCTTCGACACCCGCGACCTGCGTGCGGGGACCGATTGGCACCGGGACATCACGGAGCGTGTGAATGCGTCGGACGTGATCGTCGCGGTGATCGGGCCGCAGTGGGTGGCGATCGCCGACGAGCGCGGGCGGCGGCGGGTGCTCCAGCCGGAGGAGGAAGACGTCGTCCGGACCGAGATCGAGGCGGCGCTGCGCAGCGGCGGACGCGTGGTGCCGGTCCTGGTGGACGACGCCGCGCTGCCCGCGCGGGACGTACTGCCGCGGCCGTTCAGGCCGATCACCACGTACAACGCCGTCACCTTGCGCCACGCCACGTGGGAGCGCGATCTCGAGGCACTCGTCGACGCGCTGGCCGTCCCGCCGCCCGTCGAGGCGCCGGCGCCCGCGGCTCTCACGGCGCCCGCCGAGGAGTGGGAGCCGAGGGCGGGCGGCCCGCCCGAGAGCCACTATCGCCGGATCGCCAAGGCCCTGTCGCGCGGCATGCTCGTTCCCGTGATCGGCGCCGGCGTGTACTCGCCCGCCCAGGCGGAGACGTGGGTTCCCGGCTCGGGTCGGCTGCCCAACGCGAGCGAGCTCGCCCGCGCGCTCTCCGAGCGGTTCGGGCGCGAATCCCAGTCGGCGGACCTCGCCGAGGTCGCGCAGCAGGTGCTCGCGACCGAGGGGCCCAAGCCGCTCGAGCGGGCGCTGCGCGACCTCCTGCTCAACACGCCGGTCGAGCCGAGCCCGATCCACCATGCGCTCGCGCGGTGGCCCGCACTGCTCCGGGCGGCGGAGTGCGAGAGCTTCCCCCTGCTGGTGACGACGACCTATGACACGGGGCTGGAGCGCGCGTTCGAGCGCGCCGGCGAGCCGTTCGACCTCGCGGTCTGCATCGCCTCCGGCAACGACCGCGGGCGCTTCCTGCACATCCCCTGGTATGACGTCGAGGACCGCGCGATCGAGCCGATCGCCCGCCCGAACGAGTACGTCGAGTTCCCCATCGACGACTACGGCGACCTGTCTCGCACGATCATCCTCAAGGTCCACGGCGGCGCCGTGCACGACGCGCCGCCCGGGCTGAAGGTTCCGACCGGGTTCCTCGTCACGGAGGACGACTACATCGGCTTCTTGAGCGAGAGCCCGGCCGAGAACCTCGTCCCGGCGCAGCTGCTGAACAAGCTGCGCGAGAGCCACTTCCTGTTCCTCGGGTACGGCGTGCGCGAGTGGAGCCTGCGGGTCTTCCTGCGCCGCGTCTGGCACGACGGCGGGCCTGGCGCGACGTCGTGGGCGGTGCAGGCGGGCACCGACGAGCTCGACGACGACTTCTGGCGGACGCTCGAGGTCGAGCGCTTCGACGCGTCGCCGGTCGACTACCTGGCCGACCTCCAGCAGCTCCTGCGCGGGTGACCGGCGCGCCTCCATACGTCGGCCTCGCCCCGTTCAACGAAGCGGACGCGGACCGGTTCTTCGGGCGCGACGCCGAACGCAAGCGGATCATCGCGAACCTGCAGGCGTCGCGGTTCACGCTCCTCTACGCCCGCAGCGGCGTCGGCAAGAGCTCGCTCCTGCGCGCCGGTGTCGTGACGCGGCTGGCCGCCGCGCCCGCGTCGCGGCTGGTCCCGTTCATCTTCAGCAGCTGGAGCGGGGACCCCAACGTCGAGCTGCCGCGTGCGCTCGGCGTCGGGGGCGACGGGCTCCTCGACGCGCTCGAGCGCCGGTCCGAATCGGCGGAGGGAATGCTGCTCGTGGTCCTCGACCAGTTCGAGGAGTTCTTCGAGTACCACCAAGGAACGCTCAGCGGCGCCCGCTTCGCCGACGATCTCGCCCGCTGCGTGCAGCGCAGCGACCTGCGCGCCCACGTCCTGGTGTCGATCCGCGAGGACGCGTACTCGCGACTCGGCGACGAGTTCAAGGGCCGGCTGCCGAACGTCTACTCCAACTACCTGCACCTGGACGACCTCGACGAGCGCGGGGCGCGGGCGGCGATCGAGGAGCCGCTCAAACGGGCGGGCGACGGTGCGTCGATCGAGCCCGCGCTCGTCGACCGCGTGCTCGACGACGTCCGGCGCGGCGAAGGCGCAAACGGGGACGCGCGGTATGAGACGGCGCACCTCCAGTACGTGCTGCGGCGGCTGTGGGACGAGGAGGCCGGCCGCGGGTCAGCGGTGCTGCGGCTCGCGACGCTCGAGGCGCTCGGGGGCTCGGGCGCGATCTTCGAGCGCCATTTCGACGAGGCGGTGGCCGGCCTCGGCGCGGTCGAGCAGGACGCGCTCGCGAAGGCCTTCCGCTTTCTCGTCACCTCCGCCGGCACCAAGCGCGCGGAGAGCGCGACGGACCTCGCGGACCTCACCGGCGAGCCCTTGCCGGTGGTCGAGCGCGCGCTCGAGCACCTGCGCGAGGCGCGCATCCTGACGCCGGTCGCCGCGGACGGGCAGACCCGCTACGAGCTCGCCCACGACCTGCTCGCCGTGCCCGCGCTCGAGTGGCGCCGCGAGCGTGAGAAGGCGCGCGAGTTCCGCACGCTGCGGCGCATCGTCACCGGGCTCGCGTGCGTGGCCGCGATCCTCGCCGGGCTGATCGTGTGGGCGCTGCTGGAGCGTGCGTCCGCCGGGCGCCAGGCCGATCGCGCCCGTGCGCAGGCGCTCGTGGCCGAGTCGGCCAACGAGCTCTCGGTGGACCCCGAGCAGAGCCTCGAGCTCGCCCGCAGGGCCTGGTTGAGCAGCAACACGCCGGAGGCCGAGAACGCGCTGCGCCGCGCGCTCGGCACATCGCTCGTACGCGATCGCCTCGCGGTCGGGACCACCTGGCGCGGCGCGATCTCGCAGGACGGCGCGGTCGTGGTCAATGAGGGTCCCGGCGGTATCCGCGCGTGGCGCGGCCTGCAGTCCCGCGCGCCCGCGATGCACCTGGGCGCCGCCGGACCGGTGCTGTCCGCCGACGGCACCGTCGTGGCGGGGATCGCGACCGACGGCGACGTCGAGGTCGCGCGCACCGACGGCGCCGGCACGCCGGTGCGAATCGCCGGGGCGAGCGCTCCGGCAATCAGCGACGACGGGCGCTACGTCGCGGCACTCGAAGGCGGCGATGCGGTGGTCGTGGATGCGAGCTCGGGAGCGGTGCTCGCGCGCACGCCCGTCGCGATCACGTCGCAGGCGGTGCTGGCGTTCGATCCCTCCGACGGCCGTCGGGTGCTCGCGGCCGACTGTGCCGGCGGGCCGCTGACCGATTGGCAGTGGCGCGACGAGCGGGCTCGCACGCTGCCGGGCCGCGTCCGCGTGGAGACGCGGATCATGCGCGGCGGCGACCCCGCCTGCCTGCTCCGGGTCAGCCCGGACGGCACGCGCGCGGCGTGGGCGGACGCCGCCGGCTCGGCCGGCGTGTGGGACCTCACCCGCGGCCGGCGGATCGGCCCGGACCTGGCGGAGGGGCAGGCGATCGACGATCTGGCGTGGGACGCTCGCGGACAGCAGCTCGCCATCGCCGCGGGCAAGGTGGCGACCGTGGTCGACCGCTCCGGCCAGACGGTGTGGGAGACCCCGGAGCAGGTGGACTTCGTGACCAGCGTCGCGTTCAACCGCCCGGACGGGGATCTGCTGGCGACCGCGAGCCGGGACGGCGTGGCCCGCGTGTGGGACGTCCGCAGCGGCGCGATGATCGCCGATCTGCACGGCCACACCGACGAGGTCGCCGACGCGGCCTTCACCGCGAGCGGGCGCGACGTGGTCACGCTGTCACTCGACGGCAGCGTGCGTTCGTGGCAGGTCGTCCAGGGACGGATCTTCCGGCGCGACGACTGGGTGCTCGACGCTGCCTTCAGCCCCGATGGCAAGCGGATCGCCACGGCGACGGCGGACGGCGACGCACGCGTGCAGCCGGTGGAGGGCGGCGGACGATCGATCGTGATCCGCCCGGTGTTCCCGTCGCAGACGATGAACTCGATCACGTTCGATCCCGCCGGGCGGCGGGTCGCGGTGGTCGGAGGGCACGACGCGCAGTCCGGTCAGATTGTGGTTGCCGATGCTGGGACCGGGCAGATCCAGCAGGAGTTGCTGCCCGTCGGCCGGGCCGTCTTGAGCGCGGCGTTCTCGCCGGACGGGCAGTGGCTCGTGACCACGTCCACGGCGGCGCCGCCCGCGCTCTGGCGGCTGGCGAACTTCCGCGACGTCGGCGATTCGCAACCGACGGCGACCCTCCGCATCCCGCCCGGCGTGGCGGTGGCACGAGCCGAATTCAGCCCGGACGGGCGCTCCATCGTCACCGCGGGCAACGACGGAGTCGCGCGCGTCTATGCCGTCGCGACGCGCCGCCAAACGCGCTCGATCGCGACGTCGGGCCTGATGAACGGCGCGACGTTCAGCCCCGACGGCCGGCGCATATTGACCTACGGCTCGGACTTCACCGGCCGGATCTGGGACGCCCGGACGGGCCGGCGGCTCGCCGTCCTGAGCGGCCATTCGAGCTGGATCTCGCGCGGTGCGTTCAGCGCGGACGGCCGCACGGTCGTGACCGGCAGCGCCGACCAGACGACCCGCGTCTGGGATGCCCGGACCGGCCGTCTGCTGTCGAGCCAGCGCATGCACGGCGGCTCGGTCAACAGCGTCGCCTTCAGCCCTGATGGGCGCACGATCCTGTCGTCGGGAGACGACCACACCGCCCGGCTCTACTCGTGCGCGACGTGCGCGCCGGTGCAGGACCTGGTCCGGCTCGCGCGCGACCGGATCGTCAGCCGCGGCGGCTGACGAGCTGCACCGCGGTCGCGACCGTCTGGCCGGCGGCGGCGAGGTAGACGCGGGCGCTCAGGTTGTCGTCGTGGGCGACGAGCGTGCGGCCGGTGCTGTTCAGGCGGACGCGGACGGTGCGCTCGGGCGACGTGCAGGTGAAGCGCGTGTGCGCGATGCGGTCCTCGCCGGCGATCATCACGAGCTCGGTGGGCGTGGACGCCGAGCAGATCACCCGGACGCGCACGGCGCCGTCGCGGACCGTCAGCTTGGTGTCTGCGAGCCCGAGACGCAGCCCGGTGGAGACCGGCGCGGCGTTGGCGACGGAATTGCTCGACGACGCAGCGGCCGTCGGGCGCGGGCGAGAGCCCTGGGCCCCGACCCGCGGGATCTCCTCGTGCGCCTTGACCGCTGAGTTGCAGTAGCCCTCCTCGTCGAGGCCGATGTTGCTCGGCTCATGGTCGGCCGAGTGCTCGACCTCAGCCGCTTCGCCTGGGGTGGTGTCGGCGCTGTCCTCGCCCGGACCACCCAGCATGCAGTCCCTGCCGTCGCCGCCGATCAGTTCGTCATCGCCGTCGCCGCCGATCAGCTCGTCGTTGCCGTCGCCGCCCTCGAGCCGGTCGTTGCCGCCGAAGCCGCACAGGACGTCGCTCATCGGCGTCCCGATGAGGAGGTCGTCGCCGTCGGTGCCGAAGACGGTGCAGACCGTCGAGGGGGCCCGGCATTCGTCGGGGTCGAGCTCGTCGTTGAGCGCGCACGGGCTCGGTGGCGTGGGTGTGGGCGTGGCGCCCGGCGTCGTGGTCGCCTCGGGCGTGGGCTGCTGTCGGGCGCTCGCCTGCGCGGGCGGGGACGGCAGTTCGGGTGCGGTCGGAGGGTGGTTGGCCGCGGGGCGCGGCGTCGCGGTGGGTGAGGCCTCGCGGGTCGCGTCCGGCGTCGGGGACGGTGTGGACGCCGCGATTGCGGCTGCCGTCGCGGTCGCCTCGGGTGACGCAGCCGGTGACGCCGTCGCCTCGGGCGTCGCGGCCACCTCGGGCACCGCCTCGACCGCCGGAGCCGGGACGGCGTCCGTCAACTGCACGATCGGCGTCGCGGTCGCCGTGGGTTGCGCGGTGGCAACGGCCGTCACGGTTTCAGTTGGCGGATCGTCCTCGGCGCCCGCGGGCGCGGACCCGACCAGCAGCGCCGCACAGACGATCGGCAAGGCCCGCCGATACACGTTCAGCTCCGCCGGCTGACGAGCTGGAACTGCGCCGCCACCGTCTGGCCGGCGGCGTGCACGAAGACGCGAGCGCTCACGCGATCGTCGCGGGCGACGAGCTTGCGCCCGGTGCGGTTGAGACGAACGCGGACCGTGCGTCCGGGCGCCCGGCACACGAAGCGGGTGTGCGCGATGCGCTTGGAGCCGGCGAGCATGACGAGCTCGGCGGGCGTGGACGCTGAGCACGACACCCGAATCCGCACGGCGCCCTTGCGGACGGTCAGCTGCGTGCCTTCGAGCCCGAGCCGCGGCCCGACCGAGGACGGCGCGGCACTGGAGGCGAGCGCGATCGACGACGCGGTGGCCGTCTGCGGGGCCTGCGGGGCGCTGGTGACCCGGGGGAGGCGCCTGGACACCACTTGCCGGCGAGGCCTGACGGCGGCGCCGCATCGGCTGAGGACGTCCGGTTCGGTGTGACTCGGCTCGTAGTCGGCTGACCCCTCGACTTCGGCGAGATCTTCCGGGGTGGTGTCGGCGCTGTCAGTGCCCGGACCACCCAGCATGCAGTCTTTGCCGTCACCACCGATCAACTGGTCGTCCCCGGCACCGCCGAGCAACTCGTCGTCGCCGCCGCGTCCTTCGAGCAGGTCGTTGCCGCCGAACCCGCACAGGACGTCGTTGAACGGGGTGCCGATCAGGAGGTCGTCGCCGTCGGTGCCGAAGATCGTGCAGGCGGTCGAGGGCACCCGGCATACGTCGGGGGCGGTATCGGAGGGGAGGGCACAGGAGCTCGGCGGTGCCGGTGCGGGTGGGGGTGTGGCGGTCGCCTCAGGTGTGGGTTGCTCCCGCGGCGCCTCGAAAGGTGCCGCCGTCGGCGGCGCGGTCGTCGCGGCGGGCGTGGACGTCGCGGTCGCGGTGGCGCTGGTCTCCGGCTTCGCGGTCGCGCCGGCGGTCGCGGTCGCCTCTGGTGACGCCGTCGCCTCTGGCGTCGCCGTCGCCTCTGGCGTCGCCGTCGCCACTGGCGTCGCCGTCGCCTCTGGCGTCGCCGCGGCCTCCGGCGGGGCTGCCGCCATCGTCGGCGTCGGGACGGCCTCCGTCACGTCCATGACCGGCGGTGGGCTCGCGGTCGCCGTCGCCGTCGCGTCAGACGGCGGCTCCTCCTCGGCGCCCGCGGGCGCAGTCCCCACCAGCAGCGCCACGCAGACGATCGGGAGAGCCCGTCCGTACATACGGTCTAATCAACCTCATCGCTCTAGTCGAGTCAAGGAGTGCCGTCCCCCGATGAGTTCGCTGTGCCGGTGTGGTCTGTACTGGCATGTCCAACCGTGAGCCCATCGAGACGACCAACCTCGACACGATCTACGGAACCGAGACGATGCCGTGGAGCCGGCCGCGCGAGCTGCTCGGCGTCGGCTCGCTCGGCCCGGGGGCGGCGTTCGCCCTCGGGACCGTCAGGCCCGACGGCCGCCCGCACGCCGCCGGGGTCGGCGCCGCCTGGTTCGACGGCGACCTGTACTTCCAATGCGGGCCGAACACGCGCAAGGCACGCAACCTCGCGGCGAACCCGGCCTGCACGATGTTCGGGAGCCTGCCCGGCCAGATGGATCTGGTCTTCGAGGGCGAGGCCGAGCGCGTGACGGACGCCGCGACGCTGGAGGCGCTGGCCGCGATCTACCGCGACGGCGGCTGGCCGGTGCAGGTGGAAGGTGACACGTTCACGGCGCCGTTCAGCGCCCCCAGCGCCGGCCCGCCGCCGTGGCACCTGTTCCGCCTGACGGCCCACACCGTGTTCGGCGTCGCCTCCGCCGAGCCGGGCGGCGCGACGCGCTGGCGCTTCTGAGCGAAACCTCAGGGTCGTCCCCCGATTGTGCGCGTGCCGCGCAGTTGGTGGGATGGCCTGTGGTGATGTCACGGCCTGTCGCGAAGCTCGCAGGTACCGCGTGGCTCATCGCGGCCTTCCTGGCTTCACCCGCCCACGCGACCCTCGTCTACTCGACGAGCGACGGCATCTTCGTCGCCAACGACGACGGGAGCGCTCCGCGGGCGCTGAGCGACGACGGCGAGGGGCCGTCGATCACCCCCGACGGCCGCTACGTCCAGTGGACGCAGGACGGGCACATCGTGGTGAGTACGGTCGACGGCACGACCGCGCGCCGGACGCTCCCCCGCGGCTATCGGCCGCCCCAGGAGCGTGCCGCCTGGACCGGCCGCGACGAGGTCCTCACCGATCACCGCAGCGGTTCCGAGCACCGCCTCGTCACCATCGCGTTCGACCCGGTGACCGGCGCGCGTCGTCAGGTGGCGGCCGGCTCGCTGACGTTCAATGCCTCCGCGTCGCCCGACGGATCGCGGCTCGCTCTGGAACGTGGGCACGGGCTCGGGGACCGTCGCCCGGCGCGGCACGCGATCGTTGTCGCAGGCCGGACCGTCGCGCGCGGGACCAGGCCGGTCTGGGGGCCTGGCGGGATCGCGTACGTCAAGCCGCCCGGCGACCTGGAGGTCATCACGCCCGCCGGTCAGGTCGTGCGGCGGGTGCACCGCGACCACAAGGTCGTGTGGCCGGTCGCGTGGCTGGACGACGGTCGGCTGCTCGCCGCGGCGGCGCGCGAGTACTCGTGGCGCGGGACGCCCGGCACCCAGGCCCTGCTCGTCGACGCCACGGGTACCGCCACCCCGCTCCCGGGCCGCTACTCCGGCGTCTTCGGCATCAAGGCCGACGGCAGCGCCCTGCTCGCTTTGGACGAGTCGGGGGCGGCGGTCGCGGTCGCGCTCGCCGACGGGCGCCGCACCGCGCTCTTCGACGGAACCGTCGACGACATCGCCTGGTCGCGTTAAGCCCGTGCCAGCGCGTCGACCGCCGCGCGCAGCGCTTCTTCCGCCGCCTCGAGTGAGCGATCGATGTCATCGGCGGTGTGCGAGGCGCCGATGTGGCTTCGCCCGAGGCTCTCGGGCATCTCGAACATGCCGCGCTTGATCAGCTCCCGGCGGTAGCGACCGAACAGCGCATCGTCGTTGCGCAGGACGTCCTCGTACGTCTCCAGCGGCCCGTCCATGAAGCAGAGCACGAACAGGGACCCGAAGCCACCGACGACGGCGGGGACGCCGACGCGCGTGGCGATCTCGGCCAGCCCGCTGCGCATCCGCTCACCGAGGGCGAAGACCCGCTCGTGCACCTCGCCGCCCTCCAGCTCCTCGATCGTCGCGAGGCCCGCTTCGACCGCGGCGGCGTTGCCGTTGTAGGTGCCGCCGAAGTGCACGTCGCCGTCGGCGGTGGTGTTGAAGCGCTCCAGATGCTCGCGCCGGCCGCCGATCGCCGCCAGCGGGAAGCCGTTGGCGATCGCCTTGCCCATCGTGGTCAGGTCCGGCAGCACGCCGGCGAGTTTCTGGAACCCGCCGAGATCGTGCCGAAATCCCGTTATCACTTCATCGAAGATCAGGAGCGCGCCCGACGCGTCGCAGAGCTCGCGCAGGCCTTCGAGGAACCCGGGGCGGGGGAGGAGGCCGGGCGAGTTGTGCGCGACCGGCTCGACGATGATCGCGGCGACGTCCTCGGCGTGGCGCTCGAGCGTCGCGCGCACGTCGTCGAGGTCGTTGTAGCGGCAGACGAGCGTCGCGTCGATCGCCGCCTCGAGCATCCCGGCGGAGTGCGGATCGCGCGCACCGACGCCCTCCGGGCGGCTCATCACGTTGCGGAGCAATCGCCGCGGCGCTTTCCGGTGCGCGAGGCCCGCAGCTGCTCGGCGACTACCTCGAGTGCCGGCGGCTGCTGGAGATCGAAGCCGCCGGGCTCGCCGCCGAGCGCGCCACCCGCGGGCAGCTCGTCGCGCTCTCGGAGGCGCTGGAGCGGATGACGGCGGCGGCGGTGCAGACCGCGGGCGCGCCGTCGGCCGAGGACCGCTTCCACGCCGCTGACATCGCGTTTCACCGCGCGGTGATCCGCGCCACGGGCAACTCCGCTCTCGGCGGCATGACCGAGCCGGTGCACCGCGCGCTGGCGGCGGCGCGGCGGCCGCTCGCGCGCCCGGAGCTGCGGCTCGAGCGCAGCCTGCCCGAGCACCGCCGGATCCTCGCGGCGATCGCGGACGGCGACGCCGACGGGGCGCGCGCGGCGATGCGCGATCACCTGTTGACCGTCGAGCGCTACCTCTCCGAGTACGCCGCCGATGTCACACCCGAGCCGCGCGCGAGGCCCGCATGAGCGCGACCGAGGCGTTCTTCGCCAGCCGCTCGATGCAGGCGCTCGAGATCCTCGCGTTCGGGCCGGCCACGGTCACGCAGGTCGCGGACGAGTTGCAGGTCCACACGCGCACGGCGCGGCGGCTGCTGAACCGGATGGTCCACGACGGCTGGCTCACCCGCCACGACGGCGCCCGCCCGACGTACACGCCGACCCTGCGCATCATCGCCCTTGCCGCGCAGCTCACGCAGCGCACGCCGCTGGTCGAGCACGCGCTCGAGCTCGCGATCGACCTGCAGGCGCGCACGGGCGACGCCGTGCACCTCGCGATCCCGAGCTACCGGTCCGCGCTGCGCCTGGTGCGAGCGACTGGCACCGGCGACCACGTCCGCGCGCTGCGCGATCTCGCGCCCGCCAACGCGATCGCCGCCGGCAAGCTGTTGCTGGCGTTTCGCGCGCCGTGGCGCGAGGTGGTCCTCAGCGCCCCGCTGGCGACGATCACCGAGCGCACGCTGGCCGAGCCGGAGGTGCTGCGCGCTGATCTGGACCGCACGCTCGAGCGCGGGTTCGCGCTCGAGAACGAGGAGTTCCGCGCGGGCCTGCGGGCGCTCGCGGTGCCGATCCGCGGCGAGGGCGACGAGGTGGTCGCCGCGCTCGCGCTGTCGTCGCCGGACCGGTCGCTCGCCGAACTGCTCGAACGCGGCGGCGAGCTCGCCGCGACGGGCGCCGAGCTCTCCGCGAGGCTCGCGGCATGATCGGCGGCGAGCGCCGCTTCCGGCTGCGATCGTCGGTCGAGCCGGTCGTCGCGGGCGATGGAACGCTGTACCTGAGCCGCGCGGGCGACGACGATCTCGTCGTCCGCGGCGCCGGCGTCGAGGATCGCGCACTCCTGACCCTGCTCGCGCAGGGCGAGCCGACGGTCGCCGAGCTCGCCGCGCAGCTGTCCCTGCCCGCGGCGGTCGTGACGTCCAAGCTCGACGACCTGATGACCGCCGCGGTGGCGACGACGGCACCGTCCTCGCCCGTGCTCGACCCCGAGGATGCGGCGCGTTACGACCGGCAGCTCCCGTATCTCGGCGAGTTCGGCGACGAGCGCGAGCTGCAACGGCGCCTTTCGAGCGCGCGGGTGACGGTGATCGGCTGCGGCGGGCTCGGGACGTGGGCGCTGGCGGCGCTTGCCGGGGCGGGTGTGCGGCGGCTCACGATCGTCGATCACGACACCGTCGAGATCTCCAACTTGAACCGCCAGGTGCTGTATTCCCCGGCCGACGTCGGCGTCCCGAAGGTGCAGGCGGCCGCGGCGTGGCTGCGAGCGTTCGACGCCCGCGCCGAGGTCGAGCCGCTCACGCGGATGATCGACGGGCCGGCGGCGGCGGAAGCGGTCGTCGCGGGCGCGGATGCGGTCGTCCTCGTGGCCGACCAGCCGGCCTACGAATTGGCTCGGTGGGTGAACGCCGCGAGCTTGCGGAACCGCGTCCCGTTCATCAGCGCCGGCCAGCTGCCGCCGCTCCTCAAGGTGGGCCCGCTGCACGCGCCCGGGCGAACGGCGTGCTTCAGCTGCCTGGAGCATGCGCTGCGAGCCACCTCCGCGGACTACGACGCATACGCCGAGCACACCCGCAACGCCCCCGCGCGCGGCGCCACGCTCGGCCCCGCTTCGGGCATCGTCGGCACGATGCTCGCGATGGAGATCGTGCACCTGCTGATCGGCGTCACACCGGCGAGCGCGGGTGCCGCGCTGCTGTTCGACCTGCGGACGCTGGCCATGCGCCGCGAACCCGTCGAGCGCGACCCCGCGTGCCGCGACTGCGCGCACCTCGGCTGAATCAGCGGCGCGCGACCATCACCCAGAACGGCGCTTCCGCGTCGCGTCCTGGCGCCAGCAACGGCGAGCCGTGCGGCTGGTGGAAGTGTTCGATCGTCGTCGCTTCGAGGTGCGTCTCGACGCGCCCCAGCGGCCAGTCATTGACATGCCAAGGGTTCAGGGGCGAGCCGTGGTAGGTCGGGTTCGGGAAGCTGAGGATCAGCAGTGACACCGCGGACCAGATGCGCTCCAGTGCCGCCAGCGGGTCGGGGAGATGCTCGAGCACCTCGAACATCACGCCCGCGTCGGCACTGGGCAGCGGATCGGTGCAGAGGTCGTGCGAGAAGTGCAACTCGGGAGCGCTGGGCCACGTCGGCAAGTCGTCCTGTTCCGGCTGCCAGAGGTCGAAGCCGCGGACCCGCCGCGCGGTCCACGACAGCATCTCCGAGCCGTAGCCGGTGCCACAGCCGAGGTCCAGCACGTCCAACCCGCCGACGAGCCCGCACGCCCACGCGTAGCGCATCGCGTGCTCGCTCATCGTCGAGTACCCGGGCATCCCCGGGTAGGCGCGCTCAGGCAGCTCGGCCATCAGGGCTGGAGCTTGGCGCCGGCGTGCGGGATGGCCTCGTCGGGGCGCAATTTGCCTTCGAAGACGAAGAGGAAGGCGCCGCCCGCGGCCGGCGCGACGGTGTGTGGCTTGCCGCCGGATTCGACGACCACCGAGTGGTCCGGGCGACGGGTGCGCCCGAACACGATCGTCCGCGGCTGGGGACCGCCGATCACGAGCCGATCGGACATGATCGGGATTCCCTTTCCGGCGCACGTTCCGAAGCTGCCGCGCTCGTACGGATGGAACGTCCCGTTGCGGATCAACCCGAGCGTGACGCCGCGAACCTGTCCGGCGACGGCGCAGTCCAGTCCGGCGGCGCTCGTGAAGATGCCGACGCCCCAGGTCGTCGAGCCCGCCGGGTCACTCGCTTTCGCCACCAGCGTCGGCGCTCCCGCCTCGTGCGGTTGGTAGCGCTCGCTGCGAGGAGTCTTGTCGTGCACCGGCTCGCCGGTCGAGATGAGGTCGGCGGCGCCGGCCGCGGCGGCCGCCCCGAGGCCGAGCGCGACGATGATCGCGACGATCCGGCGCCGGTGCCTGCGCGCACGGGGCCCGGCCGCGTGCGCGCGGCGCTCCATGGCCTCTTCGCGGCGTGCCGCGGCCATGATCTCGTCGAGCAGCTCGTCGCGAGCGGAGCGGGGTCGGCCGGGAGCGTTCACGCCGTGTCTCCGATCAGGGCATTGACGTCTTCGGCCGAGATGTGGAGGGCGAGCGTGCGCAGCCCGCGCGAGACGCGCGCCCGGGCGGTGGGCTCGGACACGCCGAGCTCGGCGGCCAGCTCTGCGTAGGAGAGCTCCTTGATCACGCGCAGCTCGACCGCGAGCCGGTGATCGGGCGGGAGCTCCGACAGCGCGTCGGCGAGCTCGTCGCCGAGCCCGGCCAGCCCGGCCATCGCCTCGATGCGGTCGGTTTCGGCCTCGGTCAAGGCCGGCACGGCGATCGAGTAGCGCTGGATGGCAGCGCGTTCAGTCTTGCCTGAGCGCCAGTAGTGCGACAGCTCCGTACGCGCGATCGCGAAGAGCCACGCCTGTTCCTGCTCGGCGGTGTCGCCGCGGAACTGGCGGCGCCGCTCCAGCGCCTTCGCGAAGGTCTCCGACACGAGGTCGAAGGCGATCTCCGGGTCGAACACGCGCCGGACCAGGAAGCTGAGCACGCCGTCGTAGTACGCCCGGTAGAAGCTCGCGAACACCTCGACGTCACTCAACGACTGCACGAGCAGGCTGGTTGACGGCGAGCCGAGGATGCGAAAGCGGCGACGCACTGGATAGCGAGCCTAGTCGACCACGCCGCCGGTGGACAGATGCCGCAATGTGCGCGTATCCGTACGCCGGCTGGTCACAGGCCCAGCGCCTGGTGGGTCCTAGGCCGCTGAACCGGCGCGCGCACCGGTCCTATCCGAACTGAAAGGACCGTTAGTAATGGACCGTCGCATCCGCCGCGGGTCTACCCGCGCGCTGATTTGCGCTGCCTTGTGCTCCGCGATCGTGTTGCCCGCGAGCGCCGCGGCACAGGTGACCAGCGATCTCGTCGACTTCAACCTGACCGAGTCGGTGAGTACCTGGCCCACGCAGTATCACATCAGCACCAGCGGTACCGGGTACGCCTCGTACCGCTGGCTCGACAGCCCGAACAAGGCCACTGTCATCTCCGCCAACGCGTGCACCGATCTGTCGTTCTTCGGCAGCAGCTCGTACGGAATCGGCGACACGACCTACCACAACCTGTACCTCGGGGGCGCGGGCCAGTGCTTCCAGGTGCGGGGCAGGACCACGGCCGGCTCCGGCTCGATGGTCAACCACGACGGAAGGATCCAGCGATGAGTCGCGCTCTCGCCATCGGTGTGACGATCGCGCTGACGATCCCGGCCGCCGGCGCGGTCTCGGCGTCGGCGTCGGCAGCCGGCGCGGGGTCGGCGACGCAGCGCTCGGGCGCGCTGGTCCGCGCACCCGCGACCGACCCGTTCGTCGCGTCCGTCTCGATCCCGGCGGAGACGGCGCGCGTGGTCGCCGGCGACCTCGCCCGCGACATCCCGCTGCCGGCGGGAGGGTCGTTCGACGGGGTGCGCTGGGAGACCGCGGGCGGCATGTTCTCGCGGCCCGAGATCGTGGCCGTCCTGCAGTACAACGCGTCGTGCCAGTGGCTGCGCGCCTGGCGGGACGGACGAGACGCTGAGGCGAGCCGGAAGGTGATCGCCGACGTGCCCTCCTGGCCGGCATGGCGGTTCGCCGAGACGGCCAGCGTCCTCGGGCAGGTGGCCGCGGATGTCCGGGCGGGCGGCGGCGAGACCGCCTCCGCCGTTCTGGCCGACTGCGACGCATCGCACGAGCGCGAGGCCGCGTACGCGACCGCGCGCGGGCTCAAGCCGGGTCTGTGATCGGGTGGGCGGGGGTTCCCGCCCTCCAACGACACCCACGGTGTGGGATCACGCGCAATGCGCGTGATCCCACGCTGCCGTCGCGGCCGCAGCGTGTCGCTCCTCAGGAAACGCACAGACGCGCCTGATCCGGACTTTACGGGCGGGGTGTGAGCCTCGCGGCCATGTCAGCGCCTCGTCTGCGGGCCGGCGCGACGGGGACCCAAGTCCAGGAGGACACGCATGATCAGCAGTATCCGCAAGACCGCAGTGACCGCCGCCGCCCTCGGGGCGCTCGGCCTCGGCGGGGCCGCGATCGCCGGCGCCGCCGGCAACACCGCGTCGCCGGCTTCCGGAACCAACGCGGCGAAGCCGGATCGCCCGCAACGCGAGGCGCTCTCCAGTGACGTCGCCGCGAAGGTCAAGGCCGCCGCGCTCGCGAAGGTCCCGGGCGCGACCGTGCTGCGCACCGAGGCCGGCGGCCCGTACAACTCGGCCTACCACGCCCACATCAAGACCTCGTCCGGCACGCTGCAGGTCGTCCTCGTGAACGCGTCGTTCGAGGCCACGGCGGTGCAGGCCGACCAGGGGCGCGGCGGCGGCAAGGGCCACGGAGGCGGGCGCGGCGGGCACCGCGAGGAGACCGCCCTGACCGGCGCGACCAAGCAGCGCGTCGAGGACGCCGTGCTGGCCAAGTACCCCGGCGCCACGATCGTGCGCACGGAGACCAACACCGACTCGAGCGCACCGTACGAGTCGCACATCAAGACGACTGACGGCAAAGAACTCGAGGTCACGGTCGACAAGGACTTCAAGATCGTCGACGCGCGGGAGCACCCAGCGCACCCGTAGACACACCATCGTGCGCCGGCCTCAGCGGCCGGCGCGGTCATCGCCTTCGTCCTGATCGTGCTCCAGCTCGTCGAGCCGGCGTGTGAGGAAAGCGCGCTCGGTCTCGCTGCGCGCTCGCTCCAGGGCGCGGGCGTAGGCCGCCGCCGCCTCTGCGCGACGATCCAGCCGGCGCAGGAGATCGGCGCGGGCGGCGTGGAAGTAGTGGTAGCGGTCGAGGGCTCCGCCGAGCGCGTCGATCCGGGCGAGGCCGCCTTCGAGGTCGCCGGCCATCGCGAGCGCGACCGCGCGGTTGAGCTCCACGACCGGGTCGGGCCCGAGCGCGGCGAGGTGCGAGTAGTACGCGGCGATGCGGTTCCAGCGGGTGTCCGCCGCCGTCGGCGCGTTGGCGTGCTCGAGCGCGATCGCCGCCTGGAGCACATAGCGCCCGGGCGGGCCTTTGCGGAGCGCGCGGGTAGCGAGGCGGGTGGCGTGCTCGATCGTGTCGGCGTCCCAGCGGGTGCGGTCCTGGTCTTCGAGCAGCACGAGGTTCCCGCTCGCGTCCACCCGCGTCTCGCGGCGCGCCTCGTGGGTGAGCAGCAGCGCCTGCAGCCCGAGCGCCTCCGGCTGGTCGGGGAGCAGTTCCGTGACGACGGTGACGAGCCGCAACGCCTCCGCGCAGAGCGACTGGCGGATGTGGGTGTCGCCGGCGCTGGCCGCGTAGCCCTCGTTGAAGACGAGGTAGATGACGTCCAGGACGGCGTCCAGCCGTGCGGGCAGCTTGGGGTCGGGCGGGATGCGGAACGGGATCTGGGCGTCGCGGATCTTGGCCTTCGCGCGGGCCAGCCGCTGCGCCATCGTCGGCTCCGCGACGAGGAACGCGTGGGCGACCTCCGCGGTCGAGAGGCCGCCGAGCAGGCGCAGCGTCAGTGCCACCTGCGCCTCTTGTGAGAGGGCCGGATGGCAGCACGTGAAGATCAGGCGCAGCCGTTCGTCGGGCACGCTGGTGAGCACGGGTTCGTCCTCGTGCGGCTCGTCGTGGGTGGGGGTGAGCGCGGTCAGCTCGGGGAGCCGCCCGCGCAGGGCGCGCTCGCGCCGGACGCGGTCGATCGCGCGGTTGCGCGCGACCGCGACGATCCACGCCGCCGGGTCCCGCGGGGCGCCGTCGCGCGGCCAGCGGGCGAGCGCCGTCGTGAACGCATCCTGCACGGCGTCCTCGGCGACGTCCCAGTCGCCGAAGGAGAGGATCAGGGCGGCGACCGCGCGACCGAAGTGCTCGCGGAACGCGCGCTCGACGACGGCGCTCGTTGCGGCCGGACCGGTCAGGACGCGGCGCGCTCCGCGCTCTCGGCCCGCGCCGCGTACTGCTCGTAGTCCATCACCGGGTGGATCTCGGTGGTCTGTCCTTCCCCGTTCCACGGGGTGCGCGCGGACCATTCCAAGGCCTCGTCGAGGTCGCGCACCTCGAGCAGCGCGAAGCCGCCGAGCTGCTCCTTGGTCTCCATGAACGGCCCGTCGGTCACGTGCCTTCCCTGCCCGTCGACGCGGATCGTGGTCGTCGCGTGCGCACCCTCGAGACCTTCGCAGGCGATCAGGACCCCGGCCGCGCCGGCGGCCTCGCCGAACTCGCCCCAGGTCGTGAACGTCTGCGCGATCTCCTCGGGCGACGAGTCCAGCCCGGTCTGCTCCGCGCCGTAGAACGTCAGCAGCACCTTCATGCCCGCACCTCCGTCTTTGTTCGCCGCGATCACCGTATGTCGCGGATCATCCAGGGGACGAACCGGCGATTGGAGATCGACAGCGTCAACGCGCCAACTCCCCTTCGGTCAAGTGCCCGTCGCGCAGTTCGAGCACGCGGTCGAAGGCGTCCAGCAGCTCGCCCCGCTGGTGGGTGATCACGAGCACGCCGCGGTCGCCCGCTGCCTGTTCGAGGTCGGTGAGGAACGCGTGCGCCGCGGGCGGGTCGAGCATCGCGGTCGGCTCGTCGAGCAGGAGCAGGCGGGCGGGGGAGACCAGACAGCGGGCGAGCGCGATCCGCTGGCACTGGCCGCCGGACACCGCGAAGCCGGCTTCTCCCACGAGTGTGTGGATGCCGTCGGGGAGGGCGTCGAGCCAGGGGCTCAGCCCGGTGGCGCGCAGCGCTTGTTCGATCTGGGCGTCGGTGGCTCGGGGCGCGCCGATCCGCACGTTGTTGGCGATCGAGGTCGCGAACAGGTGGGCGTCCTGGCCCGCGAGGCGGACCTGCTCGCGTCTGATGGTGACCGCGCCCTCGTCGGGCGTCTCCAGGCCGGCGAGCAGGTGGGCGAGCACCGTCTTTCCTGCCCCGCTCGGCCCGATCAGCGCGACGCGCTCGCCTTCTTCGAGCGTGAAGTCGACGCCGTCGAGCACCAGCGGGCCGTCCGTCCCGGGCCGATGCCTGAGCCCGCGCGCAACGACGGTCGCCTCGTGCGGTCGCGACCGGCGCGGCGAGAGTCGAGTTTCTCGTGCTCTGCCCGAGAAAGTCGACCTTCGCGCGGCGCCCGTGGCCTCGGGCGGCGCCGCGGTCGCGTCTTGCAGGCGCCTGTGCGCCTCGCGCACGCCGACCGCGCGGATCGCGGCCTCGGGCAGCGGCGCGACCGTCTCGAACGCTCCCAGCGCGAGCAGCGCGAGTGCGCCGAGCCAGACCGGGTCGAGGTCGGCGGCCGCGGCGACGAGCAGGACGCCGATCAGCGTCGCGCCCGCGACGAGCACACCCAGGCCTTGAGCGAGTGCGGCAGCGCCCGCGTCCCGGCGCCCGATCTTCGACAGCTCGGCCGAGGCATCGTCGAGTCGCCGCAGGCGTTGCGGGACGCGGCCGGCGAGGGCGAGCTGCGGAGCGGCGTCCATCGCCTCGACGAGCTCGTCGACGAGCGCGCCGCGCGCGGCCCCCTGGCGGGCCAGGCCTTCGCGCGCGCTGAGGTACGCGAGCCCGGGAACGACCGTGCCGGCCACGCCCAGGCCCGTGCCGAGCACGAGCCCGGCGAGCGGGAGGATCGCGACCGCGATCGCGGTCGTCACCGCGGCCGCCACCGCCGCCACCGCGGCGGGCCAGCGGACCCGCAGGTCGCGGTGCTGCAGCTCGTCGACGTCGATCACGAACCGGCTCAGCAGATCCGCCGCCGGCAACGCACGACCTGGACCCGCGATCAGCTGCCGGTACCACCGCACCCGCAGGCCGGCAAGCGTGCGAAACGCCGCGTCATGGGCGGCGATCCGCTCCCCATAGCGCCCGAACGCACGCACCAGCCCAAGCGCCCGCACCACCACGATCGCGGCCAGCAACGCCAGCACGGGCGGCCGCTCCGCCGCCCGCGTCACCAGCCACCCCGACGCCGCCAGCACCCCCGCCGCCGCCATCGCGGCCCCGGCCCCGAGCACGACGACCCGCCGCCCCCCACCATGCATACAACGTGCATACCACCCGTATACCGGGGTCAGACCCCTGTGTACTGCTTGTATACCGCGCGTATACCGGGGTCTGACCCCGGTATACGACTTGGATGCAAGGCGGGTCATGCCGTCACCGGGTGCAGGACGCGGCCGGCGTGGAGTTCGACGATCTCGTCGCAGATGGCCATCACGGCGGGGTCGTGGGTGGCGATGACCGTGGTGCGGCCGGCCGCGGCTTCGCGAATCCCGGCGGCCGCTGCGAGCGCGGCGTCGGGGTCGAGGTGGGCGGTGGGTTCGTCGAGCAGGAGGAGGGGCGCGTCCGAGAGGAGGGCGCCTGCGAGGGCGAGTCGCTGGGTCTGGCCGCCCGCGAGCGGTCGGCCGCCGGCACCGACGAGCGTGTCGAGGCCGTGGGGGAGCTCGGCGACGATCTCGAGCGCTCCCGCCCGGCGAAGGGCGAGTTCGATCTCCGCGCCGGTCGCGTCGTCGCGCTGCAGCGTGAGCGTGTCGCGGAGCGGGCCGCGCAGCACGGCCGGACGCTGCCCGAGCCAGGCGACGCGCGGCCACCACGCTTCGCCGCCGAGCGCGAGGCCGCCGCACGTCACCGCACCCCTGTCGGGCTCGCGAAGCGCGGCGAGCAGTGCGAGCAGCGTCGACTTGCCCGCGCCCGAGGCGCCGATCAGCGCGGTGATCCGTCCCGGGGCGAACGTCACGTCCGCGCCGTCGAGGGCCGGTGGACGACCGGCACCGCCGTCTACCTGGACGCCGCGCACCTCGAGGGGTTCCCGCAACGGGTCGCCGCCAGCGCTCGCCGGCGCCCGCTCGACCTCCGAGTCGAGCACCTCGAGCAGCGTCGTCGCGGCCGCTGCGCCGTCCTCGGCGGCGTGGTAGCGCTGGCCGGCGAGTCGCAGCGGCATGTAGACCTCCGGGGCGAGCAGGAGGACGAACAAGCCGCTCTCGAAGCCCAGCGACCCGCCGGCGAGCTGGACGCCGACGACCGCCGCGGCGATCGCCGTCCCGACCATTGCCAGCAGCTCGAGCACGAGCGCGGAGAGGAACGCCACGCGCAGGGCGGCGACGGACTCGAGCCGGTAGCGCTCGCCGATCTCCGCGAGCGTCGCCGCCTGCGCCTCCATCCGCCCGTGGGCGCGCAGCGTCGGCAACCCGCGCACGACGTCGAGGAAGTGCGAGCCGAGCACGCCGAGCGCGACGCGCCGCTCGGCGATCCGTGCCGCGCTCGTTCGCCCGACCAGCACCATGAAGACCACGACGAGCGGGATCGTGAGCCCGAGCAAGACCGCGACGACCGGGTCGTGCCAGAGCAGCACGACCACGAGCGCGGGCGGCACGATCGCGGCGAGCACGATCTGCGGAACGGCCTTCGCGTAGTACTCGCCCAACGCGTCCACGCCGTGCACCGCGGCGGTCGCCAGCTCGCCACGCCGAGCGTCGTCGACGCGCCGGACGCGCGCAGAGAGGACGTGCTCGGCGACGCGGCGACGCAATGCGGCGAGCGCGTCCTCGGCCGCACGCCGGCCGAGCCACTCCGTGGCGGCGGCCGCGAGCGCGCGAACGAGCACGACCGCGCCGAGCACGATCAGCGCAGTCGTCACGGCCCGGCCCAGACCGCCCGTCGCGGCGTCGTGGTCGGAGAAGGCGAGGGCGTCGACGATGCGGGCGAGTGAGGCCGCCTGGATGACGAGCGCGACCGCTCCGACCAGCCCGCACGCGACCGCGAGGGCGAGGCGGCGGCGTGCACCAGGCGCGAGGCGCAGGAGGCGGCGGTGGACCGCGCTCACCATCCGCGCTTCTCCGCCACGCGGGCGAGCAGGTCGACCGGGCTCGGGCGTGGCGCGCCGACGGCCGCCCGCGTCACCCGCTCGCGGAAGAGCCAGTAGCTCCATGCTTGCACCGCCAGCAGCAGCGGCAGCATGACCCCCGCCAGGACCGTCATCAGGACGAGCGTGTAGTGGCCCGCGGCGACGTCCGCCAGAACCAGACCCGGCCCGCCGCCACGCGCCCGGAGCCCCGCCGGGAACAGCGCGGAGAACCACACCGCGACCAGCAGCCCGACCGCGACACACCCACCCGCGAACGCCCACCCCGGGCGGCGGCGCGCGAACACGAGCACGCCCAATGCCACCGAGCACAACGACACAGCGACCCACCCGACCGCCCCGAGGCCATCGGTCCACACCAGCACCGACCCGCCCAAAAGCGCCGCCGCCGGCGCGGCCACCCGCAACTCCCGTGCCGCGCGCGCACGCACAAGCTCCTCGGTGCGCAACGTCAGGAACGCCGCACCCAGTGCCCTGCACACCGCGACGAGCGCCACGCCGCACAGCACCGCGTACCACGAGAAGACGTCCAGCGGCCCACCCACGGCCGACGAACCAGGCAGCGCGACCCCATCCAGCGCCGCACCCCAGATCAGCCCCCAGCAGAACGGCGCGACGGTGCTCGACACCGCGAGCACCCGCTCCCACCCGCGCCGCCAAGGTTCATCCTCGCGCTTGCCGAGAAGCTCGATCGACGCGTTGCGCGCGATCAGCGCCAGTAGCACCACCGACAGCGGCAGGTAGAGACTCGACGCCCACGCCGCGTACCACCCCGGGAACGCGCCGAACATCGCCACCACCGCGATGACGAGCCAGACCTCGTTGGCCGCCCACGTCGGCCCGATGGCATGCATCGCGACGCGGCGATCGTGGTGGTCGCCACCCCCACGGACGCGGCGCAGCAGCATGCCGACGCCGAAGTCGAACCCCTCCAACACCAGGTACAGCGCCCACAGCAGGGCGATCGCGATGAACCAGGCGGTGGCCATCAGTACGTCAGCGCGAGGTCGGAGGACGAGCGGCGACCCGGCGCTTCAACCGCGCCCACGGTGTGTTCGCCCTCGACGCCGTGACCCAGCTCGCGCAGCAGCGTCCGCCCCGCGAACCAGAACGTCACGCCGTAGAACGCCAGGTAGCCAGCGAAGGAGAGCCCCACCGCCCACACGCCCACATTCGACGAGTTCGCGGTATCGGTCCGCAACAGCCCCTCGACGACCCACGGCTGGCGCCCGCCCTCGCGCAGGATCCACCCACCCGCCTGCGCCACGAAGGGCAGACACACCGCCGCCAGAGCCACGCGCAGGAACCGCCGCGACGACGACAACCGTCCCCGCCACGACAGCCAGCACCCCAAAGCCATCACGGCGATCAACAGGGTCCCCGACCCGACCATCGAACGGAAGCTCCAGTACATGAGCCCGACGATCGGGACGTAGTTCCCCGGCCCGTACCGCGCCTCCGCTTCCGCCTGCAGGTCGTCGATCCCGCGCACCGTGGACGACGGCGAGAGGTCATTGAGCAGCGAGAGCGCCACCGGCACCTTCAAGTCCACGAGCAGGGAACCGGGGTTCGCGGTGAACCCGGCAAACGCGAACAAAGACAGCCCGGCGGGACTCTCGGTGTCATACAACGCCTCAGCGGCGGCCATCTTCATCGGCTGCTCTTTGAGCGCGAGCATGCCCTGCACGTGCCCGACGCTCGCGGCCACCAGCGCGGCGCAGAGCCCGATCCGCAGCGCCAGCCCCGCCACCGGCGCGAAGAGCTCGACGTCACGCCGGCGCAGCAGGTGCCACGCGGCGACGGCCAGCACGATCACCGACCCGGTCAAGAGCGAGCCGGCCAACACGTGCAACGTGGTCAGCCCGACATTGAGGTTGAACAGCACCGGCACGACGTTCGTCAGCTGCGCGTGGCCGTCGACGAGCGCAAAGCCGCGCGGATGCTGCATCCACGTGTTGGCGACGAGGATCGTGTACGCCGACAACACCGCCGCACCCGCGACGATCCACAGGCACGCCAGGTGCAGCCGCCGCGGCAGCCGCCCCCAGCCGAACATCCAGAGCCCGAGGAAGACCGCCTCGACGAAGAACGCGCCGAGCCCTTCCAGCGCCAGCGGCGCGCCGAACACATCACCCACGTACGCCGAGAAGCGCGCCCAGTTCATCCCGAACTGGAAGGTCTGCAGGATCCCGGTGACGACGCCGACGGCGAACGACAGCAGCATCGCCTTGCCGAAGTAGCGGGTCAGTCGCAGCCAGCGCTCGTCGCCGCTGCGATGCCACCGCGTCTGCAGGAAAGCGACATACAACACGAGGCCGATCGAGACGCCGACCACCGTGAAGTGCAGCAGCGTCGTGAGGGCGAATTGCCAGCGTGCGAGATCGAGGCTGTTCACGTCGGGGGACTCCTTGTCGCCGGGTCACCGCCCAGGGGGCGGTGCGGGAGCGGGCGATCAGGACCCTTGACGAGCGTCGTCGTGAACAGCGCGTCGCCATTCAACGTAGCAACTAGCGTGAAGGTGGTGACCCACGGATCCGCCCATGACGCCGTCCGCTCCGGCCTCCTCCTCGGCTGGCTGTCGGTGGCCGCGGTGCTGATCGCGGTCGCGCTCGGGCTGCCGGTCCGCCACGACGAGGCGATCGTCGCCCTCGCGCTCGCCGCCGGCCTCGGCAACGGGCTGATCCCGGTGGTGCTCAACCGGCTCGCGCCGACCGCCTACCTCGACCTGTGGGCCGCGGCGCTGCTCGTGTTCGTGGCCGCGCTGATGGTGATCGGCGGTGCGGCGAGCCGCTTCGACCTGCTGCTCTTCCTCGTCCTCCCGTTCATCGCCGTCACCCACGAATCACGGCGCCTGGCGGCCTGGCTGACGGCGGCCGCCGCCACGTTCGCCGCCGCCCTCGCGCTCGCCCCCGCACACCTGAGGACGGCCGAGGTCGCGCTGCACGTCGTCCTGCTCAGCGCATCCGTGATCCTCGCCGTCGCGCTCGCCCGCGGCACCCGCCGCAGCGCCGCGGCGGCCGCCCGCGCCGAGGCGCAGGCCGAGCTCGAGCAGGCCCTGCTCGCCGAATCGCACCACCGGATCAAGAACAGCCTGCAGACCGTCGCGGACCTGCTCCTGCTGGGGCGCCCGGCGAACGACGACACGAGCGCCGCGGCGTTCGACGCCACCGCGGCGCGCATTCGCTCGATCGGCGCCGTCCATCACCTGCTCGCGGGCGAGCGGGGCGGGACCGTGGCCGCGGACGAGCTGCTCAAGACGGTCGTCGCCGCCGAGGACGTGACCGTCGTCAGCGACGACCTGCGGCTGCACTCGGCGCAGGCCCAGCAGCTCGCGATGATCGCCGGCGAGCTCTTGACCAACGCCGTGCGCCACGGCGGCCCGCCGGTGCAGATCAGCCTGCACCGAGACGGCGAGCAGGTCACGCTCACCGTCCGCGACGGCGGCACCGCCCACACCGCGGAGCCGGCCGGCACCAGCGGCCTCGGCCTCACGCTCGTCCGCCAGATCGCCGAGCGCGGACTGCAAGGCTCATTCGCCCTCGACACCACCCCCGGCGGTCCGACGACCGCGGTCCTCCGCTTCAATGTGGACGACGATGCGCATCCTGATCGCCGAGGACGACCCGGTCATCGCGATCGGTCTGAGCGCCCGCCTGAAGGCGCTCGGGCATGAGCCGTTGGGCCCGGCCGCAGACGGCCGCGAAGCGATCGAGCTGGCCCGAAAGGACCCGCCCGACCTCTACCTGTTCGACGTCGACATGCCTCACCTCGACGGGCTCTCCGCCGCCCGCGAGCTGACCGAGCAGGGTCTGCGCCGCCCGATCGTCGTGATCACCGGTGTCGACGATCCCGACCTGATCGAGCGCTCGATCGCGACCGGCGTCAGCGCCTACCTGACCAAGCCGATCGACGACCGCGCGCTCGACGCCGGGATCCGCCTCGCCGCGAGCCGCCACGCCGAGTTCCGAGCGCTGGAGGCGGAGGTCACCAAGGCCCAGCAGGCACTCGAGGACCGCAAGCTGATCGAGCAGGCCAAGGGCATCCTGATCAGCGCCACCGGCATCCCGGAGCCGGAGGCCTTCCGCCGCATCCAGCGCGCCGCGCGGGACCGCAACCTGCGCCTGGCCGACGTCGCGCGCCGCATCGTCGAGCAGCGCTCGCTGCTCGACGGCACGTAGCGCCTTAGACGGACGACCCGGCGGCGTCGCGCTGGGCGCGGTCCACCGCCGCCACGACCCGCTCGGGGCGATCGATCCCGAGGAAGCGGAACTCCGAGTCGTCACTGCCCGCGGTGTCGAAGTCCACCGTGCCGACCCGCAGGACCGCTGCCGGATCGACTGCGAGGTATTGACGTTCTGGACGCGGTCGATGCGGGTCTGCTGGACGCGCTTGGAGAGGATGCCGGTGCGGATGTACAGCCGCTGGGTGCTGATCGTGTAGTCGATCGCCGAGCGCTTGATCAGCCCGAACAGCAGGACCAGGGCGATCAGGACGATCGCGACCAGCACGGCGACCGCGACGCTCCCCACCAGGGCGACGATGAACGCGATCACGAGCGCACCGACCACGCCGCCGATGTAGAAGCTCAGCAGCCCGCGCCACGACGGATGGCCTTCGAAGACGATCTGCTCGCCGGGGTGCAAGTCCATCAGGGCAGTGTTTCACCCCACCCGGGCGATTCGCATGTTCTTACGCTGACGGCCCGCGACCGAAGTCGCGGCCGGACATCCGGAAGCCGTAGACGTCGCCCGGCCACACGTCGAAGGTGGCGATCCCGGTGTAGGCGAAGCCGCTCGACGGGCCGGGGCGACCGGACTCGGTGAGCGTCTCCTGGAGGATCTCGGCGTCGCCGCGGCGGACGAAGCGCTCGAGCTCGACCCGCACGTGGAACCACGCGTGAAAGCCCGTGTAGGTCCACGCGACCGAGATCCGCCGCGCGCACTGCGCGACCGCGCTGAAGATCCAGACGCCGCCGTCGCCGTTGACGTGGTACTCGAACCGTGGCCGCTCGCCGGACCCGTCGGAGGCGATGTTGGTCGTGCCCGGCCCGCCTCCGGACCACGGCGCGTCGACTTGGGCCCCAACGTCGAGCTGGAGGACGCCGGTCGCGAGCGGAACGATCAGCGGCTGGTGCCAATGGGAGACGCACAGGGTCATGTCCCGATCTTTCGCCCTGCGGCCGCGCGCTTCCATGTCGTTTGACCGGTTGAACGTCAATTGCGCCGAACATGTCAAACGACATGGTCGATCGGACCACCGCGTACGACCATCCGGCCTGTGCTCTTCGTGTCCCACGTCCGCCGCGCCGTCGTGATCGGCGTCGCCGCCGCCGCGCTCGTGCCGGCGTCCGCGTCCGCGCGGCCGGTCGCGGACGCACCAACCCGGGCACAGGCGACGCAGGCGACCGCCGAGCGGCTCGAGCTCGGCGCGACGGTGCTCGCGGGCGGCTCGGTGGCCCTGTTCGTGTTCGGCACGATCGGGATGGCCGCGGCGGCCGATCGCCGCCACGTTTCGGCTGCTCGCTGACCGATCGCACCCCGCGAGGCCCTGCCGGGGGCGTGGAGCGTGTATGACTTCCGCCGATGCCCCGGTTCGAGGAGGCGCTCAACGGCACGCTCGATGTCCTCAAAAGCCGAGGGCGGGTGTCGTACGCCGCGATCACACGTCAATATGGCCTCACGCCTGAGGACCTCGAGGCCCTCAAGGACGAGCTGATCGACATCCTCGGCGCCGCGCGCGACGAGGCGGGCAAGATGCTCGTTGCCGTCGAAGCTCCGGCGCCGGTGCCCGAGCCCGAGCCCAGCCCGGAGCGGCGCCTCGTCTCGGTCATCGCCTGCGACCTGGTCGCCTCGACGCCGCTGAGCCAGCGCCTCGACCCCGAGCAGCTGCGCGAGGTCATCCGCGCGTACCAGGAGAGCGTCGAGGCCGCGATCGAGCGCCACGGCGGCCACGCCGCCCGCTGGCAGGGCGACGGCGTGATGGTCTACTTCGGCTACCCGCGCGCCGAGGAGGACGACGCCGTGCGCGCGGTGCGCTGCGGTTGGGAGATCCTGCGCGACCTCGTGGACGTCCGCGAGCGCGTCGTCACCCGCTATGGAGTGACCCTCGAAGCCCGCGTGGGCGCGCACTCGGGCACGGTCGTGGTGGGCGACGACGGCGTGACCGGCTGGCAGGCGTTCGGCGACACCCCGAACGTCGCCGCGCGCGTCGAGGGCGTCTCCGCCCCCAATGAGGTCACGGTCACGGAGGCGATCCGCCAGTTCGTCGCCGGCCATTTCGAGCTCGAGCCGCTCGGCCCGCACGAGCTCAGGGGCGTCGAGGTGCCGCTCGAGCTCTTCCGGGTGATCGCGCCGCGGCGCAACGTCGCCCGCTTCGAGGCCGAGCGCGCCGCCCACCTCGTCCCGCTCGTCGACCGCGACAACGAGCGCTCGGTCCTCGGAGCCGCCGCCGCCCGCGCCCGCGCCGGGCAGCGCGCCGCGGTCCTGCTCTCGGGCGAACCGGGGATCGGCAAGTCGCGGCTGATCCACCACCTCGTGCACCGCTTCGCGGCCGACCTGGAGCCGCTGCACCTGCAGTGCCGCCAGTACGGCGGCGCGACCCCGCTGCACCCGCTGGTCGACGCGCTGCGCGAGCGCTGGCGGCTCGCCGGGGACGACGCCGCCCGCCGCGGCGCGGTGGAGGAGGCGCTGGCCGGCCACGCGGCGCTGGGCCCGCTGCGCACCGAGCTCTTCGCCGCCCTGCTCGACATTCCCACGCCGGGTGGGGAAGCGGAGGCGCTCAGCCCCCAGCGCCGCCGCGCGATGACGCTCGAGGCGCTGACCGCGTGGGTGTACGCCGAGGCGCGCAACACGCCCCTGCTGCTCGTCGTCGAGGACCTGCACTGGGCCGACCCGTCGACCCGCGAGCTGATCGGCCAGCTGCTGGACGCGCCGGACGACGCGCCGCTGCTGTTCGTGGCCACGTCGCGCTCACGCGAGCCGGAGCTGACCGCGCGCCTGGAGCTGCTCGCGCTCGACCGGCTCGGCCCGGGCGACGCTCGCGAGCTCATCCACAGCGCCACCGACCATGCGCTCGATCCCGCCCTGGTGGATCAGATCGCGGCCCAGGCCGACGGCGTGCCGCTGTTCGTCGAGGAGATGACGCGGACGCTCGTTGAGACCGGCGAGGAGACCTCCGGCGGGCTCGAAGGCGTCGTCCCCGCGACGCTCTACGGCTGCCTGATGGCGCGGCTGGACCGTGACCCGCCCTCGCGCGCGGTCGCGCAGGCCGCGGCGGCGATCGGCCGGCGCTTCGACACCGAGCTGCTGGCGCCGCTGTGCGGGCTCAGCGAGGAGGAGCTGCGCGACCGGCTGGCCACGCTGGTCGCCGGCGACCTGCTGGTCGAGCAGCGCGACGACACCGGCGCGACCGCCTACATCTTCCGCCACGCCCTGATCCGCGAGGCGGCGCGCAACAGTCTCCTGCGCTCGCGCCATCAGGAGCTGCATGGCCAGATCGCCGACCTGCTGGTGCAGCGTCCGCGGGTCGCCGACGAGCAGCCCGAGGTGCTCGCCGGGCACCTCGAGGCGGCCGAGCGCTTCGGCGAGGCCGTCGGCTTCCGGCTCGCCGCCGCGCTGCGGTCGCTGCAGGGCTCGTCCTACCCCGAGGCAGAGTTGCACCTGGGCCGCGCGATCTCGCTCGCCGAGCGCATGCCCGAGGGGCCCGAGCGCGACGGCCTCGAGCTCTCGGCGCGGGTCCTCACCGGCGTGACGCTGACCGCGACGCGCGGGTGGACGGACCCGGAGGTCGAGACGCACTTCCAGCGCGCGCGGGAGATCGGCGCGCGCGTCGGCGACGTGCCGCAGCTCTTCCCCGCGCTCTCGGGGCTGCTGTCCTACCTGATCGTCAGCGGCCAATTCGCCGCCGCCGAGGAGATGGGGCGCGCCAACCTCGAGCTCGCGGCCTCGACCGGCGACCCCGGGCTCGAGCTGGAGGCCGAGGTCGAGCTGGGCAACATCCTGATGTACGTCGGCCGGCTCGAGGAGTCGCTCGAGCACCTCGACCGCGTCGCCGCGCTCTACGACCCCGCCCGCCATCGCCATCACGCGTTCGTGTTCGGCAAGGACCCGTTCGCGATCACCCGCGTGCAGGCCGCGCTGGCGCTGTTCGCGCTCGGGCGCGCCGACACCGCGATGGCGTACATCGGCGACGGGATCGAGCACCTCGAGCGCTATCCGCACCCGTTCAGCGAAGGCTGGGTCCGGCTCGGCGCGGCGATCGTCTACGGCCTGCGCGGGGAGATCGCGGCGTCGCGCGAGGCCGCCGAGGCGGGGCTGGCGCAGGCGACGATCGAAGGCTTCCCGCAGTGGGTGGCGCAGGGGCGCGTGTACGCGGGGTGGGCGCGGGTCGTGCAGGGCGCGCACGACGAAGGCCTCGAGGAGATCCGCGCGGGGCTGGAGATCTGGCGGATGGGCGGCGCCCAGCTGCTGCTGCCGTGGCTGCTGCTGCAGTTCGGCGACGGGTGCCTGCGCGCCGACCGTCCCGACGAGGCGATCGAGGCGCTCAATGAAGGCCGCCGGCTGGCCGACGCCAACGGCGACGGCTGGTGCGAGCCCGAGCTGCTGCGCGTGCTCGGCCTGGCCGAGCTGGCCGCGGGCGGCGTGCGCGAAGCGTCGGTGGAGCGCATCCGCGCCGCAGCCGACCTCGCGGCCGCGCGCCGGCACCCGGGGCTCGAGCTGCGCGCGGCGGTCACGTTGGCCGAGCTGGGCGAGGACGACGGGCGCCTGGCCCTCCTGCTCGCGACGCTCGACGAAGGTTCCGGGACCGCTGACGTGGTGGCGGCGCAAGCGCTCTTACACGCGAGGACCTCGCATTGATCGACAACACCCACCGCAGGCGGCTCGTCGCACTACTGACCGAGGCCGCCGAGCTCGAGCATGCGCTGATGTGCCAGTACCTGTACGCGGCGCTGTCGATGAAACGGCGCATCGAGGAGGGCGTCAGCTGGCAGCAGCTCGAACTGATGCGTCGCTGGGAGGCGAGCATCATGCTGATCTGCCGCCAGGAGATGGAGCACCTCGGGCTCGTCTGCAACCTGCTGACGGCGATCGGCGAGGCGCCGTGGCTGACCCGCCCGAACCTGCCGCTCGCGCCCCGGCACTACGACCTCGAGGTCGAGTCCAAGCTCGAGCGGCTGACCGAGGAGACGCTCGTGCGCTTCGCGCTGTTCGAGATCCCCGACGCCGAGATCGAGCAGCCGGACCGCGAGCTGCTCGCGCAGGCGCTCGGCCAGGAGATCGACCCACAGCGCTACCAGACGATCGGCCGGCTCTACGACGAGATCGCGCAGCTCTTCGAGCAGCTCGGCGAGTCGCTGTTCATCGGCCCGCCCGGCGCCGAGCTCGCCACCACCGACGTGATCCCGGTGCCGTTGCGCGGCATCTCGCTCCCGAATACGGCCCGCATCTACGACGTCGAGCTCGTCCCGGTCACCGGCCTCGCGTCGGCGCTGGCCGTCGTCGAGCAGATCGTGGCCGAGGGCGAGGGCGCGCCCGGATCGAGCGGCGAGAGCCACTTCAAGCGGGTGCTCGCGATCCTGCGCGAGTTCCGGGACGAGCGCGAGCGTGACCCGGCGTTCGACCCCGCGCGCCCCGTCACCGCGCATCCCGATCCGCACGCGATCAGCGACCGCCGCACCCGCCGCGTCAGCCAGCTCTTCGACGACGCGTACGCGACGCTGTTGCTGCTGCTGATGCGCTTCTTCGCGCACAGCGACGAGCGCACCGCCGAGCTGACGGGCCTGCAGCGCGCGGCGTTCTTCCCGATGATGACGACGGTGATCCGGCCGCTCGCCGAGGTGCTGACGCTGCTGCCCACCGGCGACGGTGCGAGCACCGCCGGGCCCGCGTTCCGGTTCACCCGCAACATCACGCTGATTCCGCACCGCGAAGCGGCCTGGCAGGTGATCCAGGACGAGCTCGACGCGCTCACCGCGACGGCGGAGGACCTGTCGGGCGACAGCGGCTATCCACTCCAGGTGCGCGACCGGCTGCGCCTGATGCACGAGAACCTCGCGCGGATCGGTCTCGACTTCGGCCTCGCGATGGGGACGGCGGTCGCGCCGTGAACCTCGTGCTCGCGTTCGAGGGCTGGTGCTCACTGCGCCTGCCCACCGATCCCGACCCCTCCGACGAGCCGCGCGGCATCAGCGGCTACACGTTCGCGTTCGCGGGGGAGCCGGACCTGGACCGGATCCTCAACCTGCAGCCGCGCGCCGGGATGCACTACCGGTCGCACAGCCCGAAGCTCGGCGTGACCGTGCGCCGCGCCGCCCGCACCGACGGCCACGCGCTTCCGGCGCTCAAAGGCGCGCACGTCGACCTGCTCGGGCAGCCGATCATCGAGAACCGCAACTGGAACCTGACGCTCCCCGGCTTCGAGCCGATCGTGCCGTTCCACCTGCGCATCGACGGCCCCGACGCGGTCCTCGACCGCGTCGCCCCGCTGAACTCCGCCGACCCGAGCCAGCCGCTCTGGCAGGTCTCGCAGACGCTGCTGGAGGAGCAGGGCGCGCAGGGGATGGAGTATGAGCCCGCGACCGTCGGCGACGCGACCGGCGAATGGGATCCGCTCGCGACCGTGACGCAGCGGCTCGCCACGCTCCAGCACGACCTCGAGCGCACGCACGACGCGATCGCGCGGACCGCGCTCGAAGGCCGTATCGCCGAGCTGCACTATGCGGTCGCGAACCCGAACGACCGGCGCGTGCTGGTGCGCAACTTCGTCGAGCGCTTCGGCTTCGACATGACGGGCCAGGCGGTGGTCGAGGGCGTCGAAGGGCTGGACACGACGGCGCCGTGGCGGATCGACTTCTGGCTCGGCAGCTGGGATCCCGACCTGCTGTGTCTGTACATGAAAGGGGCACTCAACGTGCCGTACGCGGACTGATGGCGCTGCAGAGCGATTTGCACAAGGAGCGCGTCGAACGGCGCGTGAAGGAGCAGCTGCCGCGGCTTGACCCGGTGGCGCTGGACGAGCTCGGGATGACGCAGGCCGAGTGCGAGGACCTCGAGCGCAAGCTGCGGGGCTACATCGTGCTGCCTGGGATGCCGGACTACCCGGCGGCGGCCGCGCCCCACGCGGCGCCGCGCTGGCCCGCCTTCCCGCAGCTGATCGCGTTCTGCGAGACGCCGTCGGACGTGCGGATCTGCCTTGCGCTGGCTCGCGAGAAGGCGCTGTGGGCGGTGCCACGCTCCGGCCGTCACAGCCTCGCGAACTACTCCACCTGCAGCGGCATGATCATCGACGTCAGCCTGATGAACGGCATCTCGGTCGACCCGATCGAGCTGACCGCGCGGGTGGGCGCGGGGGCGAACTTCGGGCTGCTCAACGCGGTGCTCGACGGCTATGGCCTGCACGTCCCGGGTGGGACGTGTGCGGACGTCGGCGTCGCCGGGTTCATGCAGGGCGGCGGGTATGGGCTCACCTCGCGCCGGTTCGGCATCAACAGCGACTGCGTGCTCGCGGTGACCATGATGCTCGCCGACGGCACGATCGTCGTCGCGGACGCAGAGCGCGAGCGCGACCTCTGGTGGGCGGTGCGGGGCGGGACCGGCAACCAGTTCGGCATCCTGCTCGACATCACGTTCAAGCTCGTCGAGTTGCCGTCCGTCTGGTCGTTCGAGCTGCGCTGGACGGTCGAGGACGCTCCGGCCGCGCTCGACGCGATCCAGCGCGGCTACATGCGCGACGCCGACAACGCCGACGTCGGGTATCTGGTCGTGATGGCGACGATCGACTCAGAGCCCTGCCTGCTGATGCTCGGGCTCTACAGCGGCGATCCCGCCGATGGGATGCGCGCGCTGCGGCCGCTGATGGACGTCGGCAAGCCGACCTTCCGCGACGACACCGGTACCTACAACACGCTCAACGACGCCGTGCTCGCGGTGCTGCCCGGTCCCGGCCTGCCGACGACGATGGAGGCCAAGCGCAGCGGCTACATCGCGACGCCGGTCGGCGTGGAAGGGTGGAAGACGCTCGTGGACTACTTCGCGACGACGCCGAACCCGTACAACATCATGGTGCTCGAGCCCTACGGCGCGGCGCCGACCGCCTACCCGCGCGGCGACTCGGCGTTCATCCATCGCGAGGTCGACTGCGACTTCTTCGTGGACTCCTTCTGGGACCCGACGTGGCCGGACTGCGACGAGGAGACCGCGCTGACGTGGCTGGCCGGTTTCTTCGGCGTCGTGCAGCCGTTCCTCAACGGCGAGATGTACCAGAACTACCCGGTGCGGGATCTGCCCGACTACCGCGAGCAGTACTGGGGCGACGCCTTCCCGGAGCTGTTGCGCATCAAGCAGCACTACGACCCCGCCGGCTTCTTCCACTTCGAGCAGAGCATCACGCCGCCACCGCCCCCCTCGTGAGCGCGTCGGACGAATTCCTTGGACTGCTGAACGCCGAGGATCGGGCCGAGCTCGAGCGCATCGGGCATCGACGTCAGGCCGACCGGCCTGACGTCCTGCTCGCCCGCGGGGATGAGGCGGACCGGGTGCTGGTCCTCGAGGCGGGGCGGGTGAAGGTGACGGTGCCGACGGCGTCGGGCACCGACGCCGTGCTCACCTTCCGCGGCCCGGGCGCGCTGCTGGGCGAGCAGGCGCTGGTGGACCGGCGGCCGCGTTCGGCCGACGTGGTGGCGATCGAGCCGGTCGAGCTGCTCGTCGTCGCCGCCTCGACGTTCCGCAGCTACCTCGCGTCGCACCCCGACGTCGCCTTGGCGATGCTGGCGATGCTCAGCAACCGGCTGCGGGCGTCGGACCGGCGGCTGGCCGAGTTCGCCGCCGCCGACACGCTCGGGCGGGTGGCGGCGCGGCTCGTCGAGCTCTGCGACACCCACGGCGATGCCGTCGAGGGCGGCGGCGTGCGGATCACGCTGCCGATCACCCAGGAGGACCTCGCGGGCTGGACCGGCTCGTCGCTCGAGTCGACCGCCAAGGCGCTCCGCCAGCTGCGCTCGCTGGGCTGGATCACGACCGGCCGGCGCGCGCTGGAAGTGCATGATCTCGCGGCGCTGCGCCAGCGCGCCCCCTGATACGTGTCAAAGGACATGGTGCTGGGCTGAGCCGGCAACGAAGATCGCGGCGTGGCGCTCATCTTCCCCTTCCCAAAGGCCAAGCCGAAGCCGCAACCCGACGACGGACTGGTGGTCGGTGCCTGCGGCGGGTTTCGCCTCTAGGGGCAGACCCTCAGAGCGTGCGGATGACCCTTGCGGGGACGCCCGCCACCAGCGTGCGCGGCGGGACGTCCTTCGTCACGACGGCGCCGGCGGCGACCACGGCGTCCTCTCCGACCGTGACGCCCTGCAGGACCGTGGCGCCCGCGGCGATCCACACGCCGCGACCGATGCGGATCGGAGCCATCGTGATGCGCGAGCGCCGGGTCTCCGGGTCGACCGGGTGGCCCGAGCTGATCAGCTGCACGTTCGGCCCGATCATCACGTCGTCGCCGATGTCGATGCCGCCGAAGTCCATGGCGGTACAGCCGTGGTTCACGAAGACGTTGCGACCGAACCGGAGGTTGCGGCCGCCGTCGGTGTGAAACGGCGGCAGCACGCGAACCGACGGGTCGAGCTCGTGGCCGGTCAGCTCGCCGAGCATCGCGCGCATGGCGTGGAAGTCACCCGGTGCGAGCGCGTTGAGCCGCCCCAGGATCTCCCAGGCGCGCTCGATCTCGGCGCGAAAGTCTGTCGCTGACACGGACGAGCATTGTGCCGATGGCGCCGGACGTCGACTTAGGCGCCGTCCAACCAGGGGTAGCGGGCCTTGTCGGCGCCCGCGTAGTCGGGGTCGAGGTAGATGAAGCAGCGCTGGATCTTGAAGTCGCGGATCTCGAAGACGTCGCACCAGCGGCCGGCGCCCCACTCGGGCACGCCCGCGCGCCAGGGGCCGTCCTCGTGCTCGCCGTAGGACGTGCCCTCGGCGACGATCGTGTCGCCGCCGCCGAAGATCCAGTTGAAGTTCGCGTAGTCGTGGCGGATCGACTTCAGCTTCGATCCGACCTCGCCGAACATCTGCCCGATCTCCTCGCGGCCGTTGGCGATGCCCCACTTGGGGAACATCACCTGGGCGTCGGGGGCGAAGAGCTCGAGGATGCTCTCGCCGGTGGACGTCACGCCGCCGTTGTCGAACGCCTTCAGGTACTCCAGCGCGACCGACTTGCGCTGCTCGTCGGTCATCGTCTGCGTCGCGATCACGTCAGGGCCTCCTCATGGACTGGTTCGAGATGGGCCGCGTTGGCGGCGCGATAGGCGAAGGCGATGATCGGGCCGAGCGTCGCTCCGCCGGCCCAGTAGGCCCGCGCCGACGGGGACGCGACGCAGTTGCCGACGCCGTAGAGACCGGGGATCGGCTGATCCAGGTCGTCGACGATCTGGCCGTCGGGCGTCGCCTTCGGGCCGCCCTTGGTGTCCAGCGTGCCGCCGGTGACCAGCGCGGCGTAGTAGGGACCTTCACCCGACAGCGGCCACATCGTCGGGTTGGTGCGCCCCGGCTCTTCGCGGACGTCGCCGTTGAAGAGCTGCTGGACGGCGCGCTCGCCGCGGCCGAAGTCCGCGTCGACGCCGGTCTTCGCCAGGTCATTGAAGCGGGCGATCGAGGCGCCCAGCGTGTCCGCCCAGCCGTCGGCGAGGGTCAGCCCGCCGGTGACGCGCGCGTACCGCTCGAGCCGCGCTCGCACCACGATCTCCAGGTCGGCGAGCGTCTCGCCGCGCAGCACGTGCGCGTCGCTCGCGCCCGTGTCTCCGACGATCAGCCGGCCGTACTCGTCGCTCGCGGAGTGCTCCTGCGAGCGCTGGTCCCAGACCTGGATCAGGACGAGGTTCGGGTACTCGCCGCGCAGCGGATCCCACTGGAAGAACATCTGCGCGAGCTCGTTGTACGGCAGCTTCTCGTTGACCACGCGGCGGCCGGTCTTGTCGACGAAGAGCATCGAGTCGCCGGCGACGGAGAACATGCCGGAGAGCGACGGGTCGCCCGCGACGGCGGCTTCGAGCGGCACCGGGCACATCCACGCCTGGTTCATGTTGCGCAGCTGCGCGCCCGCGGCGCCGCCGATGCGCACGAAGTCGCCCTCGTTGGTGTTGGCCGCGCAGCCGCCGTACACGGGGGCGGAGAGGAAGTTCGCGCGCAATTCGGGATCGTGGGTGAAGCCGCCGGACGCGAAGATCACCGCCTTGCGCGCGGCGACGCGCACGGTCTCGCCGGTCGCGTTCGTCGCCTCGACGCCGACCACCGCGCCGCCCTCGATCACGAGCCGTTGGACGCGGTGCGACGTGCGGATGTCGACGCCGTCGCGCTCGGCCGCCGCGCTCATCGTGCGGATGCCGACCTGGCCGCCGTCGGACATCGTCGCCCGCGCCCCCTCGGGCACGAGAACGCGTCCCGTCGGCGCCTTGTCCTGCGGCAGCTCGGACCAGTAGTCCGGTACCGCCTCGCACCAGCGGTACGGCAGCGCGTCGCGCTCGGCCAGCAGCTCGGCGGCCGGCGAGGCGCTCTCGTAGATCGCGCGGATCTGGGCGTGCTCCCACTCGCTCAGTCCCAGAGTCGGGCTGTCCGGGTCGTACTGCTGCGGGCGCGAGAGCCGCGCCGTGTAGTGCAGGAAGTCCTCCTCCGGGTCCTCGATCCCGGCCTCCTGCATCGACCGGTTGTTGGGGATCCAGTACCAGAAGGCCGCCTTCTTGGCCGTGCCGCCGAGCTCAGGCGCCTTCTCGAGCAGGATCACCTCGTCACCCAGCCAGCGGGCGAAGAGCGCCGCGGGCAACCCGCCGCCTCCGCCACCGACGACGACCACGTCGGCCGTCGCGTCCGCCGGTCCGGCGCCTGCGCTGGGCGCTGCAGATTCGCGTCGAATCATGTCTCTCCTCCCACCGGTTCCAACACGCCGAGCAGGCTTTCCATCACCCGCCCGAGCTCCGCGACGGGGTCCTCGACCATCGCCGCGCTGCGCCACGCCACGTGCGCGTCTGGACGGACCAGCACGCAGCCTGTTTCCTGCACCTCGCGCGCTCGCGCCCAGTCGTCGTAGATGTCGTGGGCGTCGCGCGCCGGCCCGATCACCAGCGCGACGACCGGCACGCCGGTCCGCTGCGTCACCTCCGCCGCGGCCTCCAGCCAGCCCTCGCCGCCGATGCCGGTGAAGAGCGTGAAGCGTCCTTTGCCGGCGAGGTCGTGCGTCGAGACGCGCTCGCCCTTGTGCTCCAGCCACGCGTGGGGAAGCCGCGCGCCCGGCCACGTCGTCGGGTGGTAGTAGAGCTCGGGGTCACGCGTGAACTCCGGCTCGGGCGTGCCGTCGGCGATCACCGCGCCCGACCGGTAGCGATGGCCGAGCTCGACCCCGTGGGCGTTGAACTCGTAGTTCTTGAGCTCGATCGCGGCCTTGAGCTTCGCGCGCGCCGCGGCGCCGCGCTCGGAGTTCTCCTTGCGGATCTCCATGTTGGCCTTCATCTGCGCGGGGTCGGTCGTGTCGAGCAGGCCGAGCGCGTCGAAGATGGGCCCGAACTCCTCGATGCTCTTGTTGGCGCGCAGCACGATCTGCTTGCCGATCGGCGCGCGCTCGGCGTCATAGGAGTCCAGCAGCGACGGCGCGGCCTTGCCGTCGAGCACCAGCGCGAGCTTCCACGCGAGGTTGTACGCGTCGGCGATCGAGGTGTTCGAGCCGAGGCCATTGGACGGCGGATGCCGGTGGCAGGCGTCGCCCATGCAGTACACGCGGCCGTCGACGTAGCGAGTCGCGTACATCTTGTTGTTGCCCCACAGCGAGGTGCTGCGCAGCGTGACGTCGATCGTGTCGTCGCCGACGAGGTTGTGCACGACGCGGGTGGCGACCTCCTCGTCGACCTCGGGCGGCGGCTCGTTGATGTCGTAGCCCCAGACGATCAGCCACTCGTCCCACGGGCGCACCATCCGCACCAGGCCCATGCCGATCCCGCCCATGTCGGCGCCCGGCTGCATGATCCAGTAGAGGACGCTCGGGCGGTGCGCGACGTACTTGGACAGGTCGGCGTGGAAGACGATGTTCATCGACCCCGCCCAGTCCATCTCGCCCTCCATCGGCAGGCCGATGTCCTGGGCGATCTTCGAGCGCCCGCCGTCGGCGCCGATCAGGTACTTGGCGCGGATCGCGTAGCGCTCGCCGCCGACGCGGTCCTGCACCTGCACGGTGACGCCGTCGGCGTCCTGGGTGTGGCTCAGGTACTCGGTGTCGAAGCGGACGCGGGAGCCGCGCCGCGCGGCCTCGCCGAGGATGATCGGCTCGAAGATGTCCTGCGGCAGGTCGTAGTGGGTGCAGGGGCTGGCGAGCGTGTAGTCGGCCAGGCGCTGCGGGTGCGTGCCCCAGGTGTGCAGGCGGGCGAGCTCGTCGCCCGCGAGGCTGGCGCAGAACACCGTGTCGCCCATCAGGTGGTTGGGGACGCCCTTGGCCTTGATCTCGTCCTCGAGGCCCATGTCGCGCATGATCTCGACGGCCCGCTGGTTGGTGATGTGGGCGCGCGGGGTGTTCGCCGTCCAGCGGTACTTCGTGATGACGAGGTTCTCGACGCCGTAGGTGGAGAGGAAGAGCGCGCTCGAGCTGCCGGCCGGGCCGGAGCCGACGATCAGGACGTCCGTTTCGATCATCGTGCGAGCACCAGGTCGTAGCTCGCCGTCCAGTGATCGCCGTCGCGCACGAATGGCGCGATCAGCGCGCTGCGCACACCGAAGACGGCATCGGAGTCGAGGTATTCGTCGCCCTCGACGAACACGTGGGTGATCAGGCGCTGATAGCCCTCGGCGGTGACCATGAAGTGGATGTGCGCCGGGCGCATCGGCCCGCGGCCGCCCGCGTCCAACAGCTCACCCACCGGGCCGTCGGCCGGGATCGGATAGGCCTCGGGCTTGACCGACCAGAACGAGAACCGGCCCTCCTCGTCGGTGAACAGGTGTCCTCGGCCATTCGGCTCTTCGCCGTTCTGGACGTCGTAGAACCCGGCATCGTCGGCCTGCCAGATCTCGACGCGCGCACCCGCGACCGGCTCGCCCTCCACGCCGACCACCCGTCCGCTGACGAAGCAGGGCTCGCCGCTGAAGTCCTCGGCGATGTTGTCGCCGTTCTCGAACGCGGGCGAGTGCTCGACGAAGAACGGGCCGAAGACCGTCGACTCCGTGGCCTTCGGCGGGCGCCGGTTGTTCATCCCCACCACCAGCATCGAGAGGCCGAGCACGTCGGAGAGCAGCACGAACTCCTGCCGCTTGTCGTCGGTGATGTGGCCGGTGCGGGTGAGGAAGTCGATCCCCGCGAACCATTCCTCCTCGGTCAGCTGCACCTCGGTCGCGAACGCGTGCAGATGCCGGACCAGGCTCTCCGCGATCGTCTTGAAGCGCTCCGAACCGGCGCCCGCGAAGGACGCCAGCACGGCGTTCGTCAGATCCTCGTCGGCCAGGTTGCGGGTACTCACGGCGCCTCCTCGATCGTCGGGGTCAACGGTACAGCGGCTCGAGCCAGGCGCGCAGCGGCGTGACGATGTCCAGTGAGCCGCCGGTGAGCAGGAACTGCAGCTCGAGGCCGTCGAGCATCGCGATCGCCTGGCGAGCGACGTGCGCCGGGTCCAGATTCTCGCGCAGGAGCCCGGCGCCAAGGTCTGCGGCGAACTGGCGTTCCATGCCGATCCGCACGCGCTCGTAGCGCGCGACGAACCAGTCGTGCGCGGGATGCTCCGGGTCGGTGCTCTCCGCGGCGAGGACCAGCAGCAGCCGGATGAAGCCCGGGTCGCGCTCGTGGTTGGAGGCGAGCGAGACGAGGTGATCGGCGAAGCTGCCGGCGCCGCCGAACGCCTCCTCCTTGGTGCGGCGATGATGGAACTCGAGCGTCTCGAGGAGCAGCGCGCCCTTCGACGGGAAGTAGTGCAGCAATCCCGGCTCGCTCAGGCCGACGTCCTCGGCGATCGCGGCGATCGACGCGCCGCGATAGCCGCGGCTCGCGAACGCGGTCTGCGCGGCGTACAGGATCTGCTCCCGCCGAGCGCGTCCCTTGACCGTCGGGGCACCCATCGCCACAGGGTACGGGCGTGGCCCCGGCGCGGTTCGCCGGGGCCACGCCTGGTGTTCACGGCGTCGTGGTCGACAGCGTGAACGTCAGGGTCTTGCTGTAGGCGCCGGTGCGAAGCGCGTCGCCGGCACCGATGTGCTGCTTGAACGTCAGCGTCACGGCGTCGTTGGACGCCGGAGCCGCCCAGCTCGCCTTGCTGAACGCGACCTGCAGCGCCTCTGGCAACGCGAACGCGCCGTTGGTCAGGTGGCCGGGGTCGGAGACGCTCAGCGCCGCGTCACCCGCGGTGCTCGTCACGGTCGCGGTGGTGCTCGCCGTGTAGTCCTTCGCCACGCCCGGCGTGAACGCACCGAACGTCGCCGGCGCGCCGAGCGTGAGCGACAGCGTGGCCGGCACCGAGCCGGAGACCGTTCCGGGCGTATCGGTCACGGCGCCGATCGTGAACGTCTTCGTGCCGATCGCGGTCGTCCCCGCCGCGTTGGTCCCGCGGTACTCGAGCGTGTGGGCGCCGGGTGCGCCGACGGTCACCTCGGCGGTATACGGCGTCCACGCGCCGCCGTCGAGGCGGTACTCGCGGGTCGCGGCGCTGAAGCCGGTGGAGGCGATGGTGAACTTGACCGGCGTCGTGTACCAGCCGTTGCTCGCGTCACCGGTGGCGGGCGTGAGCGAGAGCGAGACCTCCGGGTACTCGACCAGCGTGTACGTGTTGAAGAAGATCTCCGGGAACACCTCGCTCGGACCGTGCGCCGCCGGGTCGGTCCAGTTGGTCACGAAGTACAGGTCGTGCGACCCCGCGGGCTTGTTGGTGGTCGGTGCGGTGATCGTGGTGTAGATGCGCTGCAGCGAGGCCGCCGGCTTGGTGTCCGGCATCACCGCGCTCCCCACCAGCGGGCCGGTGGGCGAATCGGCGTGGATCTCCATCGTGCCGCCCGGCCCGCGCGAGCTGGTGCTCATCGTGATCGCGCCGATCCTGGCCAGGTTGTAGCCCTCGAACATCAGCCAGTGGCCCGGGCCCTGCATGAACGTCTGCCCCGTGTAGAGGCCGGTGCCCTCGCCGAGCGGGTAGACCGAGGTCGGCTGCGTATGCGGGCTGTAGCGCGCCTTGGCGTAGCCCGTCAGCGCGGGCGCGGCGCCGTTGCCCGCGTCCGTGTACGTGGCCTCGAACACCGTGAAGACGTAGATCGTCCCGGTGTGCCCGGCGGTGCGGTTGGGCGTCACCGTGCCGTTGCAGTTGGCGTCGGGGGTGACGATCTGGTCGGGATGGGCGTGCGAGTTGTGCCCGAGTGAGACCTGCAGCGCGACCTTGGTGCAGTCCACCGGCCCGTCGGCGTCGGTGACGTCGACGTGGTAGCTGACCGGCTGGCCGATCTCCAGCGGCGTGCCGTCCGCCGGTGCCGTGATCTTCACGACCGGGCGGGCGTTGCCGACCACGAGCGGGAAGTTCTGCACGGTCGATGACCCGTGCGAGTCGGTGACCGTAAGCCGCGCGGTCACGGCGCCGGGCGTGGTGTACGTGTGGCTCGCCTTCAGCGTCGTGGCGTCGGTCACTCCGTCGTTGGTGAAGTCCCACGCGTAGGTCAGCGTGTCGGTGACGTCGGGATCGGAGGAGCCCGTGGCGTCGAAGTTGACCGTCAGCGGCGCGGCGCCCGAGTCCTTGTCGGCGGACCCGCCGGCGATCGGCGCGCGGTTGCCGGGCGCGTAGTCGACCTTGTACAGGCCGGTGTCGTCGTTGTTCGTGCCCCAGCCGTTGCCGTAGGCGAGCACGTAGAGCGAGCCGTCGGGGCCGAACTTCATGTCCATCGGCTTGACGAAGGTGTGGATCGGCAGGAAGAACTTGCGGTCCTTGACCGTGCCGTCGGGGTTGAACGCGACGGTCTGGACCCAGTCGGTCGTCCAGTCGAAGTAGAAGTAGCGGTCGTTGAACCACGCCGGGAACTTGGTCGTCGACGGGTTGCCGGCGTCGAAGGCGTAGAGCGGGCCGGCCATCGCGCCGCCGCCGAAGAGATCGCTGAACGGCGTCGTGGGGGACCCCGCGCTGTACGTCCACCACATCGTCCGCTTGGTGGCGGGCGGGAGGTTCAACCGGCCGCCGTTGACGAGCTGGTTGGCGGGCGGGTTGAGGTTGTTGGGCGAGTTGTTGACCAGGTGGTCGCAGTCGTAGTAGCCGCGCGAGACGTTCGCGACGTAGTCCCAATCGGCGTACGGCAGGCCGGGCACGTAGCAATAGGGCCAGCCGAAGTTGGCGGGCTGCTTGGCCAGGATCATCGAGACGTGGCCGGCGGGGCCGCGCGTCGGGTCGGCCAGCGTGGCGTCAGGGCCGTAGTCGGCGAACCACAGCTCGCCGTTGGACTTCGCGTTGCCGATCGTGAACGGGTTGCGCAGACCCATCGCGTAGATCTCAGGCAGCGTCTTGTTGTCGGTGTCCTGGGACTCGTCGAAGAGGTTGCCGGGCGGGATCGAGTAGGTGCTGCCGGCGCCGACCGTCGCGCCGGGCGCGGCGAGCGGGTGGATGCGCAGGATCTTGCCCATCGGGTTGTTGGTGTTGGCCGCCGTCGTCTGGGAGTCGTTGGCGGTCTGGCCGGGGCGCTCGTCCATCGGCGGGTAGCCGAAGGAGGCGCAGCAGTTCGTGTTGTCGCCGGTGGAGATGTAGAGGTCACCGTTGGGGGCGAACTCGAGGTCGCCGGCGCTGTGGCCGCCGCCCGCGTACGCCGGATGCTGGATGTCGTAGATCGGCTTCTCCGACGTCAGGTCCAGCGTGTCGCCGGTGAGCGTGAAGCGGCTCACGCGGGAGATGTGCGTCGTGTTGTACGACGGGACCAGCGGGACGTAGTGGGCGTACACGTAGCCGGTGGTGGCGAAGTCCGGCGACAGGGCCAGGCCCATGAACCCGAGCTCGCCGGGCTGGCCCGTCGGGATCTGCCCCGCGACGACGGTCGTCTGCGTCGTCGGTTTCCAGACCTTCAGTCGCCCGTCGCGCTCGGCGAGCAGCACACGGCCGTCCGGCGTCGTCGCGATCCGTGTGCCCTGGGTGATGCTCTTGTCGAGCAGCGTGACGTCGAACCGATCGTCCGGTGGGGCGTCCTGCGCGTGCGCCGCCGGCGGCCCGGCCGCGCACAGTCCAGCGGTGAGCAGCAGGCCCGCGATCCGCGCCCTTCCAACCCTCATCCTCACAACCTCTCCCCTCATGAGATCAGAGACAGACTTTTGGAGTATCAACTCCAAAAGTGTCGTGGCGAAGTTACCGAGTGTTCGCTCGGTTTTCAACGCCTGAGGAAATGCTTAGCGTCCGCTGGGCGAACCGTTAGCGGTCTCTCGCGTCGCGCTTACGCGGGTTTGGCTCACTGGTGGCCAACGAAATATGAGACCACCCAGGAGACACCCAGCATGCGTTCTTTGATCCGCCCGCGGCTGCTCGCCGTCGTGGCACTGGTGCTCGCTGCAGCCGGCGGCGCCTCGCAGCTCCTCGGCTCGGCGAAGGCCAGCCCTGCCGGCACGCAGAGATCCTCCGGCGCGTCCAACTTCGTCCTGAACTCGGCGGACGGCTCGCAGCCGCAGAACATGGACCAGTTCCTGACCGCGGTCACCACGGACGTCGACGCGTACTGGACCAAGATCTTCAAGGCCCAGGGCCTGCCCGAGCCGCGGGTCAGCTACCAGTGGATCCCGGCCGGTCAGACGGCCGCCAGCGCGTGCGGGGACGACAGCGGAACGATGGGCGACAGCGCCGCGGCCTACTGCCCGAACGACGACACGATCTACATCTCGGAGAAGTTCGCGACCGAGGTCTACAACGGTGAGCTCGACCAGTCGCTGCCGGGCAGCTCACAGGGCTACGGCGGCACCCACGGCGACTTCGCGGTCGCCTACATCATCGCCCACGAGTACGGCCACCAGGTCCAGGACGAGCTCGGGCTGTTCGACAAGTACGGCGACCAGGTGCCGACGATGAACTTCGAGCTGCAGGCCGACTGCTACGCCGGGACCTGGGCCAACAGCGCCTACCAGCAGAACCGTCTCGAGGACGGCGACGTCCAGGAAGCGCTGAACGCGGCGCTCGCCGTCGGCGACTTCGACACCTCGAACCCCGGCCACCACGGCACGCCCGAGCAGCGCGAAGAGGCGTGGAACCGCGGGTTCGAGGCGGGCGACCCGTCCGCCTGCAGCACCTATCTCGAGCAGGCGTAACCCTTAGGTTGACGCTGAGATACCGAGGAGCCGCGCGGCGTTCTCCTTGAGCACGAGGGGCCGGACCTCATCCTTGATCGCGAGCTGCGCGAAGTCGCGCAGCCAGCGATCGGGGGTGATCAGCGGGTAGTCGGAGCCGAACAGCATCTTGTGCTTGAGCCGGCTGTTCGTGTACTGGATCAGGTTCTCCGGGAAGTACTTCGGCGCCCAGCCGGAGAGGTCGATGTAGACGTTGGGCTTGTGCACGGCGATCGCCAGCGCCTCGTCCTGCCACGGAAACGACGGGTGGGCGAGGATGATGTCCAACCCGGGGAAGTCGGCCGCGACGTCGTCGACGCACATCGGGTTGGAGTACTTCAGCCGCACCCCGCCGCCGCCGGGCATGCCGGCCCCGATGCCCGTCGTCCCGCTGTGGAAGAGCGCGATCAGGCCCGCTTCGGCGATCACCTCGTAGAGCGGGTAGTGCTCGCGATCGTTGGGCCAGAAGGCCTGCGTGTTGGGATGGAACTTGAAGCCTCGCGCGCCGCGCGCGATCAGCTCGCGGGCTTCGCGGACGGCGAGCTTGCCCTTGTGGGGGTCGACGCTCGCGAACGGGATCAGCACGTCGGGGTTCGCGGCGGCGGCTTCGAGGACCTCGTCGTTGCCGAGCCGCTTGCGGCCCATCCCCGCCTCGTCGTCGATCGTGAAGATCACCGCGGCCATGCGGCGCTCGCGGTAGTAGTCGGCGACCTCCTGCGCGGTGGGTTGCGCGGGCGAGCCGCCGAAGTAGCGCGCGGCCGCCGCGAGGACCTCACCCGTGACGGGGTCCTGCGGCTCGTCCGCGTTGCGCTCGGCATGGACGTGCACGTCGATCGCGACGAGCGTTTCGAGGTCGAGGCTCATACCGTCCATCGTCCCGCTTTCAGGGCACCGGCGCCGGACTTAGCCTAGGCGACAGTGTTGCTCGCGGCGATCGTCAGCGTCGATCCGTTCGGTAACCGGCTGCGGCCGGGATCCGGGGCCGCGTTCGTCGTGTTGGTCGCGTTCCTGGTGTCGTTCTTGGCGATCCGCACCAGCGCGCGGCTGACCCGGAGCGTGTCGTGGTGGCCTGGCGGCGTGCAGAGCGGGGGTGTGCACATCCATCACCTCGTGTGGGGGATCTGCCTGATGATGCTGTGCGGCTTCCTCGCCTTCGCGGCGCCCGGCGAGGCTCCCTGGTGGCACTTCATCGCGGTCGGGTTCGGCGTGGGCGCAGGCCTGACGATGGATGAGTTCGCCCTCTGGGTCCGGCTGGAGGATGTCTACTGGACGCAGGAGGGGCGCGCGTCGCTCGATGCCGCTGTCGTGGCCGCCGCGTTCGCCGCGCTCGTCGTCTTGGGCACCCAGCCGTTCGGGCTCGACGATCCCGCCTCCATCGCGGGCACCGCGCTGGCGGTCGCGCTGGTCCTCGGGCTGGCGGTGCTGTGCTTCGCGAAAGGCCGCGTGCTGCTCGGCGTGATCGGCCTCTTCGTCCCCGTCGTCGGGCTGGTCGGGGCGCTGCGGTTGGCGCATCCGACATCACCCTGGGCGCGGTGGCGCTACTCCGGGCCGCGCCTGAAGCGGGCGGAGGCGCGCTTCGACCCGACCCGGCGCGCGGGCCGCTGGGAGCGCCGGATCGCCGACCTCGTCGCCGGCGCGCCGGGCACGCAACGATCGACCGGCGACGAGGACGTGCCACGCAACGGGCGGTCCTAGTCGACCCGCGCGGGGATCTGACGAGGATCAGCTCGCGAGGAACCGCAGCAGCGCGGCGTTGAGCTCCTCCGGGTGCGTCCAGCCGATGTTGTGCGGGCCGTCCGCGATCTCGACCACCTCGAGGTCGGCGATCAGCTTTTCGTCGCGCAGCCGCGCCGCGGTGGCCTCGAACGGCAGGATCCGGTCGCCCGTGCCGTGGATGACGAGCGTCGGCACGTCGATCTTCGGGAGATCGCCGCGGAAGTCGGTCAGCCAGCTGCCGACGCAGGCGTATGTGGCGTAGGGACTCGCACCGGCGGCGACCTGGAAGCTCGCCCGCAGCGCGGCATCGCCGATCCGCTCCGGCGAGAACACGTCGGTGTTGTAGAAGTTGGCGAAGAAGTCGTCGAAGTAGGCGTAGCGGTCGGCGACGATCGCGGCCTCGATGCCCTTGAACACCTCTCCCGGGACGCCCTTCGGGTTGTCGTCGGTCTGCAGCAGGAACGGCGGGATCGCGCCCAGCAGCGCCGCGCGGCTCACGCCGGCCGACCCGTAGGTGCCGAGGTAGCGGGTGACCTCGCCGGTGCCCATCGAGAAGCCGACGAGCGCGACGTCCTGGTCGAGCGCGAGGTGATCGAGCAGCGCCTTCAGGTCGGCGGCGAACGTGTCGTAGTCATAGCCGGTGGTCGGCTGCGAGGACTTTCCGAAGCCACGGCGGTCGTAGCTGATGCAGCGATAGCCCTCGGCCAGCAGGACGCGCTCCTGGCGCTCCCACGAGTTCCCGTCGAGCGGATAGCCGTGGATCAGGACGACGGGCTTCCCGGTCCCGTGGTCGTTGTAGTGGATCTCGATGTCAGCGCTGTTCTCGGTACCGACCTTCACGCGCGGCATGGTCCGACTCCTCGTTCGGGGCTGTCCCGGCAGCCTTACACACCGCGCTCGCCGCGCTTCGCCTCCTGACGGGATGGGCTGATCCGAACGACGTCCCAGGCAAGATGCAGGCGTTCCAGCCCGCTGATGCACCACGCGCCCGGATCGACCTGTCCGCGCCCGAGGCCGTGACGGGCCGAGGTCGGGAACGCGTGATGGTTGTTGTGCCACGCCTCCCCGAAGGCGATCGGCGCCAGCCACGCGAGGTTGCGCGACTCATCCCCGGTGGCGAACGCCCGGCGCCCGAAGAAATGACACAGCGAGTTGATGCTGAAGGTCGCGTGATGCAGCAGCAGGATCCGCACCGGCCCGCCCCACAACAGGGCGGTGAGCCCGCCGACGATCGACCCGGTCAGCGCGAAGCCCAGACCGAACGCGAAGGCCAGGCCCGCGAAGACCCACAGCGGGAACGTGCGGGCGATGAAGCGCAGGTCGCGGTCGGCGAGCAGGTCCTTGGCGTAGCGCGCCGGGTTGGCCTGGTCCTTGCCGCGGAACATCCAACCGAGGTGGGCGTGCGCCAACCCGTGCAGCGCGGCCCGCCAGCCCGTCCCCTCATGGACGTGGGGGCTGTGCGGGTCGCCGGCCCGGTCGGAGAACTGGTGATGCATGCGATGCGTCGCGACCCATTCGGTCACCGGGCCTTCGACGGCCGCCGAGCCGAGCACGGCCAGCGTGATCCGCATCGAGCGGGTGGTCTTGAAGCTGCGGTGCGTGAACAGCCGGTGGTAGCCGACGGTGATGCCGATGCCCGAGAGCGTGTAGGTGACCGCGAGCACCACGAGGTCGTGCCAGTGCAGCGTCCCGCCCCAGGCCAGCCAGCCCGCGAAGGCGAGCGCGGCGACCGGCATGCCGACGACGAGCATCCGCACGATCCGCTCGGACGTCTCGTTGGTGATCGGCACCGACGAAGGAACCACGTGCGACATCTCGACCTCCGCATAGCTAAGGAGCTCGGAAGTCAGATGGTGCTGCCCGCCGTCAACGGCGGACCCCAGGATCGATGCCCTCCACCAGTCACGATACACCCGCAACGCAAACGAGCGCCGAGTCTCTCGTGCCGGGCACGAGAGAGTCGACGCTCGAGGCGGAGATCAGGGGCGCGAGCGCCCCGCAGGTGCTAGCTCTCCCGCTGACCGACCTCGGCCACCGGGCGCTCGTCCGCGACCGGCGTGTCCTCGCGGCCGGAGAGAGAGTCCTTGAACTCGCGCATCCCCTGGCCGAGTGAGCGGCCTGCCGCCGGGAGGCGCTTGGGGCCGAGCACGACGAGAGCGATGACCAAGACGATGATCAGCTCCATGGGACCGATATTGGGCATAAGGGATGCGCTTTCGTGTTCGAGGGTCGGCGCGCTTACGGCGTCGTGGTGGACAGGGTGTAGGTGAGCGTCTTGCTGTAGGCGCCCGTGCGCAGTGCGTCAGTCGCCTTGACCAGCTGGCTGAACTCGAGCGTGACCGTGTCGTTGGAGATCGGTCCGCTGTAGGTCAGCAGATTCAGCGGAGACGCAGATGAGCCGACGTTGTTGTAGGCCGTACCGGTGTTCGCAGCATTACGGGCGCGAGCCTGCAGGGTCTCGGGCATGACGAACGTGCCGTTGACCAGGTGGCCGGTGGCGACCGAGCTCGGGTCGGCGACGCTGAGCAGCGCGTCACCCGCGGTGGAGATCACGTTGGCCGTGGTCGAGGCGAGGTAGGTCTTGCCGAGACCCGGCGTGAACGCGCCGAACGTGACGGGCGCGCCGAGCGACAGGGACAGCGTCGCCGGCACGGTGCCGCCCGGCGTCGACTGCGGCGGCGGCGGGCAGCCGCCCCACGCGATCGCGTCGAGCGCCGTCAGCGAGGCGCCCTTGTTGGTGATCACGCCGGTGGCGAGATCGATCGTGACGAGGTTCGTCGCGCCACCGAAGTCGTTGACGACGCCGTACATCGTGAGGCCGTCGCACGCCGTGTCGAGGCTCGAGATCTGCGTGCCCGACTTGATCGGCGAGTTCGTCAGACGCGTCGTCGTGGTGGTCACGGCGCCGGTCGTCGGATCGATCTTGAAGACGTGACCGAAGTCACCGTCGAGCATGCCCCAGAACGCGCCGTTGCGATCGAACGAGATGCCGTTGCCGAACGTGACGCCGAGGCCGGCCTCGCCCACCTTCGTGACCGCGCCGGTCGCCTTGCTGATGCTGTAAAGATCGTCGCCGGTCTCGTTCCAGCCGTACAGCTGGCCGAGCGGGCTGACGGCGATGTCCTCGATCTCGTTGACGCCCATCGAGCCGACGACCGTCGAGGCGCCCGTGGCCGGGTTGATCTTGAGCAGGTCACGGGTCGTGCCCGCGAGCTGGACGCCCGCGGTCACGCCGTAGAGCGTGCCGTCGGTGCCGTCGAAGGCGAGGCCGGTGACGGCCTTGCCGATCGAGCCGACGCTCGTCGTCGCGCCCGTGTCGGGGTTGATCGTGTAGAGATTGGAGGCCGGGAGGGTGTCGGTGGCAGTGACACCAGTGGCCCCGTACAGCACCGGCGCGGCGGAGGCGGCGGATGCGCAGAGCGCTCCCGTTGCCATCAGCGCCCCGGCCGCGGCCATGAAGGTCCTCAATGGACTGGACACGTTTCTACTCCTTGGTGGCGAAAGTGGGTTCAAGCGAGGCGACATCTATGCGCCTCGGGGCACGCGGCGGTTGGCCACTCGCGTGCGAATCTGGAGGTACAGCACGGCGCTGCCGAAGATCGCGATGAAGACCGCGAACGGCGTCAGCCCGCTCAGGTCGTACCCGTCGCCCGACGTCTTGGCCGGTTGGAGCACGGGGACCTTCAGCGGCGCCACGTTGGCGGGCAACGGATGCCCTCCAGCCTGGGCCAGCTGACGGACCGCGGTCATCGCGGCGGCGACGTGCTGCTCACCGTTGCTGCCGGTCGCGACGTCGACCTTCTCCGCCCCAGGCCCGGCCACGCCGATGCCAGTGGGGGAGACGATCACGACGGGGCCGACGAGCTTGACGCGTGAGATCTCGAGCGCTCGGGTCACGTAAGCGGCGTAGCGCTGCGGGTGCGTGAGCATCTCCGGCTTGTCATTGACGTCGCTCAGATCGCCGATGATCGAGACCTTGATCGGATAGCCGGCCTTCTTGGCGGCCTCCAGCAACCCCATCAGCTTCAGTTCCGTGGCCGGGGAGGCCCGCTGGACGCTGAAACCGGGGTAGAAGTCGCTCGTCTCGAGATAGTGCGTCGAAGCGTCACCGTGCGCCTGCGCGGCCACCGGCACGCACAGGAGCATGATCAGCGCGGCGAAGAGAACCCGCAACGCACGCATTACTTCAGCCCGAGCAGCAGCTTGGCGCTGATCTTCGCGTGGCGCAGTGAGCGGCCCGGGTCGGCGGCGGGGCCGGGACCCGAGTCGGACTCCACGATGTGGAACTTGAACCCCTTCGCGCGGTTGGCGCGGATCTCCGTGAACTCACGGCGGAAGCCCCAGACCCGCGGGTCCAGCCCCGGCGACGCCGACGGCGCCGTGGCACCGGGGTCGAAGCCGTAGCCGGTCGGCGCGATGCCGGCTTGCGCCGCCGCCTGAGCCCCGTTGCCGAGGTGGCCCTCGGTGGAGTAGATGACGTCCATGCCGCCGTTGATCGGGAAGCCCGGGCGGACCTTCGTCTGATCCCAGGGGTTGCCGGGCGCCGCGACCGGGACGGCCGCGCGGACCGCGTCCTTGACGTGCCAGCCGACGAGCCGCTTCCAGTTGTCCTGCATGTAGGAGATCGGATCCCACAGCGAGCCGTCGACGTTCGGGAAACGCCCGCGGGCGTTGTACATGTGGAAGATGTCGGGCTCGAGGAACACGTACCGCGGGTCCGTGTTCGCGACGAAGAAGTCGATGCGGTGCGGACGCTGGTCCACCGGGATCAACGGATCGGCGATGAACTGCCAGTTGTTCTGCTCGGGATGCAGGTACGCCTTCAGCCCGTAGTTCTCCATCAACAACTGGCCGAGCTTGTTGTAGTTGTCGCACGCGACTTGCCAGGCGGCGATGGTGTTGGCACCGCTCGGGTCGCCGGCGGTGCCGATCATGCGGTGGCCGAGGATGTCGGCGTTGGCCACCTGTGTCACGCCGGCCGCGCTGAGCTGACCGGTCGCGGTGTTGAGCATGCCGAGGCCGCCCTGGTGGGTGCCGGCGGACTTCAGGCCCGCGGCGTCCAGCCAGGACTTGATCTGGGTGACCGGCGGGTTGGCGCCGCCCGGGTTCTGGGCGTTCTGGGACAGCTGGAAGAACTCGAAACCGCCGTAGCCGCACTGACCGAGGAAGTCGAAGACCTCCTGGTAGCCGCCGGGCAGCGGGACGAGCGGACCGAGATCCGTCGGGTCATTCGGGAAGTTCGGCCCGCCGAGGTAACCCATGACCGGGCTCGCGCTCGTGGATGTCACACGGGTCGTGGCATCTCGGACGGAGAAGTGCTGAGCGATCAGCGTCTCCTTGAAAACGATCGGCGCGTTGGGGCCCCCGGGCTTGCTGAAAGCCCCCGGTGCCCACGAACCCAGTGCTGCGGCGCCTGCAAGGCCCGCGGCTCCGCCTAGGAACTTCCGGCGGTTCAAGCGCAGTTCATCCGTGCTCACGGCGGTGCGTCCTCCTCTACGTCCTCATTGACTACTACTGCGGAGTCGCACGCGGAAACGCGTGCTCCAGCCACCGCTGGTGACCGGCTCTCACTTACTCCACATCCCTCACCGGGGCGCCTGCGCGCCCACGACCCATCAGACCCAGCTATGCGAAGACAACGGTCTTCGACGGGTCGAACTTACGCCACGTCTCGCCCAGAAGCAACTCCCACTTCAGAAATAAGTTCCGGCTGAGATGGGGGTCAAGCGCGCGAAATATGGGTGCGAGCACAGAACTCAGCGAGCGGGGCGGCCCGATTTGCCCTGTTCTGATGAGGCAAACCCGAGAAATCTCACGGCGAGCCCCGATCCGCGCGTCGATTTTGCGCATTTGACACGTTTCACTTGGCTCTCATCTGTGCAGACGCGTGCGAGTTTCCTACACAAGAGTTCAGGATTCGACCCAAACGTCGATCGAACCGCTCTAACCCCCTGCGTCGAGTGCGCACTAAGTGCAGCCCGTTGCGCTTAGTCCTGGTCTCAGTCGTCTGTCATGAGGGTTTCCGAGGAAGATCAGGCAGAACCTTGCGAATGTGGTCCAACCGGCAGGCAGAAGTTGGGAACTTTTGCATTGTTTAGTCCTTGCTTTAGGTCACCTTGAGGTGATACAAGCACGGCCCGTAAACGGGTCGCAAGGAGAGGGTTTATGAGGAGGAGAAGTCTGGGGCTGGCTCTGTTGAGCCTTGCCCTGGTGGTTCCGGCGAGCGCGTCAGCGCGGCCGAAGGCCGCTGCGGCGGCGCCCGCCAACGTGCTGGTCGTGACCAGTACGACGGATGCTTTGTCGGCGGCGGGTATCGCGTCGATCCAGGCGGGTGCCGCGAGCGGCAACTACACCGTCACCGCACCGACCCCGGCCAACGTCGGGGCGCAGTTCACGCCGGCGGCGCTTGACGGCTATCGCGCGGTCGTGTTCCTGAACACGGGCATCGCGAGCCCGCTGACCGACGCGCAGCGCGCGAACTTCGAGGCGTACTTCAAGAAGGGCGGCGGCTTCGTCGGCATCGGCTCCGCCATCGAGACCGATTCGGCGTGGGCGTTCCTGACGAACGTCCTCGGCACGCGGTCCGCGGGCCGCACGACGGTTCAGACCGGCACCGTGAAGGTGGCGGACCGCGTTCATGACGCGTCCAAGGCACTCCCGGAGTACTGGGATCGCACCGACAACTTCTACAACTTCACGTCCAACGTGCGCGGTCTCTCGCACGTGCTCGACACGGTCGTCGAGGATCCGTTCGAGCCGCAGCCGCAGGGCAACACGCTCAAGGGCATCATCGGCGGGACGATGGGCGCCGATCACCCGGTCTCCTTCTGCAAGGACTACCAGGGCGGGCGCTCGTTCTACACGTCGCTCGGCAACACGGTCGACAGCTACGACGCCACGCTGGGCACGCACCTCACGGGCGCGATCAAGTGGGCGACGGGTCAGAGCGACCCGGTCTACAGCGACTGTGGCGCGACGGTGACCAAGAACTACCAGCAGGTCAAGGTCAGCGCGCCGCCGAACCTGCTCGAGCCGATCGGCTTCGACCAGCTGCCCGACGGTCGTCTGATCCAGACGTCGCGCTCCGGCACCGTGCGCCTGCACGACCCGGCCAAGGGCACCACGACGGTGCTGGCGAACTTCGCCGACCCGGCGCTGCCGACGACGATGCGCCT
>NZ_JAPDOD010000060.1 GCF_027587205.1 Solirubrobacter ginsenosidimutans | reverse complement strand
CCGAGGCTCCCGCCCCGGCACCCGCCGAGTCCGCGCCGGCTCCGGCCGCTGAGGCTCCCGCCCCGGCACCCGCCGAGTCCGCCCCGGCCCCCGCCGCCGAAACGCCCGCCCCGGCACCGGCCGCCGAAACTCCGGCCCCGGCGCCCGCCGAGTCCGCCCCGGCCCCGGCCGCCGAGGCTCCCGCCGCCGAAACGCCCGCCCCGGCACCGGCCGAGTCGGCTCCGGCCCCGGCCGCGGACGCCGCCTCCGGCGGCGCCACGGCACCCGCGGCCTAGCCGCTCCAGATCGCGAGGCCGCTCCCGCCGTGTCGGCGGCGGGAGCGGCTTCCGCGCGTTCCTCTCCAAAGGGGGGTCAGACCCCTCAACAATTCTTTTGGCTCTACACCGCCGTTTGCAATGTTGAGGGGTCTGACCCCTTCAGGATTGCCGTGGTGGCCTCGTCGAGGTTGGCGGCGGTGGCGTCGGCGGTGGACGCTTCGGGCCAGGCGGCTTGGATGATTCCCCAGGGGCCGCGGCGGAGGTGGACGGTGAACATGCCCGCCGCGGCGGCCGGGAGGATGTCGTAGTCGACGCGGTCGCCGACGTAGGCGATCTCGGCGGGTGGGAGGTCGAGTTCGGCGACGATCCGCGCGAAGAAGGCGGGGTCGGGCTTGGCGACGCCCCAGGCGGCGGAGGTCGCGACGAGGTCGCCGGACTGGACGAGGCCGGCCAGGGACGACTCGGCGCCCGCCGGCTGGTTGCCCGCGAACCCCACCCGCACACCCGCCGCGCGCAGCCGATCCAGCGCACCGACAGCGTCCGGGTAGACGTCGTAGAGCTCCTCGTGGCGCGGAATGCCCGCCGCCTCGCGCTCGGCGAAGGCGCGTGACAAATCGAAGCCCGGCCGGCAGAGCTCCAAGGCGTGCCGGTGCGGGTAGCGGCCTTCGACGGTCGCCCCCAGGGCGGCGAAGAGCTCCTGGTGGGTGACGCCGAGCCAGTCCGCCCACACGCCCCAGGCCCGCTCCTCGCTGAGCAGCGTCTCGCCGAAGTCGAAGACCGCGGCCTTCACGACGACGACAGCCGGGCGCGGACCTCGGCGTCGTTGCGGGCGGCGTCGTCGTCCGTCCAGCGCCACTGCACGCCGTCGTCGATCACGAAGGTCGCGTTGCCGTGGTCCTGGATGCGCGAGACGTCGACGCGCACGACCGCCACCCGCGGGCCCTCGTCCTCCACGACCGCGACACCCACCGCGGTGAACGCGAGATCGCCCGCCGCCAGCACCGTCACCGCGCAGCGTGGGTCGTCGCGCAGCCGCGCCAAGGACTCGCGCCGCAGCGCCAGAGCCAGCACGAGCTCCCGCGGGCCGCGGCGGACCGCCGTCGAGACCGGGATCGCGTGCGGCTCACCCGCGCCGGTCGACAACACCGCGACCGTGCCGGCCGGCCACTCAGGGAGCTCGTCCATGCCCGCGAGGCTACCCACACCACACGAGCGTCGACTTTCTCGAGCTGTACGCGAGAAAGTCGACGCTCGCGCGACCGCTTAGCGCCGCCGGGCGGCCTCTTTCTCCAGCAACCGGTTCGCCCGCTCGAGCTGTTCGTCGGTGGACTTGTTGACCGACGCCGCACCCACCTCGCGATTGACCCGCGCGTTGATCACGCGGTGCTCCTCGCCGGTCCGCCTCGCGATCGTCCCGACCAGCACCGCCCGCTCGGCCCGCAACCGCTCGCGCTTCTCGAACGCCGTCTCCGGCTCGAACGCTGCCGCGGCCACCGCTGCCGCCGGCGTCACCGTGAACGCCGCCAGAGCGGGGGAAACCGCCGGCGCCGGCTCGGCGAAGAGCTGCAGCGCGTCCCCCGGCTGGGTCGTCTGCAGGACCTCCTCGTCGCGGCGGGCGTAGGAGGACAGGGCGCGAAACGCCTCACCCGCCTCGCCCCGCTCGCCACGCTCGGCCACCTGCTCACCCACCGGGCCGAGGTCCAGCGCGTGGTTGCGCTCCTCCTCGATCTCCACCGCGAGCTTCTTCAGCCGCGGGTCCGAGGGGAGGAAGACGTGCGACATCTGGACCTTGGGCGAGGGCGTGCGCCGGATGAAGCGCCCGATCACCTGGCGGAAGAAGAGCTCCGTGCGCGCCGTCGTGGCATACACGCCGACCCGCAGGCGCGGGACGTCCACGCCCTCGGAGACCATCAGCACGCTCACCAACCACGGCGCCGATCCCGCCGAGAAGCGAGCGATGCGCGCCGACGCGTCCGCGGCGTCGGAGTGCACGATGTCCGGCCGGTCGCCGGTGATCTTGCCCAGCCGGTCGGCGAGCTTCTCGGCGTGCTCCTTGTCGATCGCGATCACGAGCCCGCCGGCGTCCTTATGGTCGCCCGCGCGGATCGACCGCAGCTCCTCGTCGGCGTCACGGAGCACGTGGGTGATCCAGTCGCCATCGGGGTCAAGCGCGGTCCGCAGCCGGCGCGCGGCCTCCGGGGCGGGCAGGACGACGTCGAAGTCCGCCCGGCGCACCCGCCCGTCGCTGACCCACTCCATGTCGCCGCCGTACGTGTGAAAGGTCACCGGCCGGCAGACGCCGTCGACCAGCGCCTGCGTGTAGCCGTAGTCGTAATTCGCGCGCGAGACGCCCTCTTCGTCGTACGCGACCCACGGGATCGGCGAGTTGTCGGAGCGAAACGGCGTCCCCGAGAGCAATAGCCGGAACCGCGCGCGACCGAACGCCTCGATCGTCGTCCGCCCCCACGAGGCGTCCTCGCCCATGTGGTGCGGCTCGTCGGCGATCAGGAGCGTGGGCCGCTCGGCGACGCGCCGGCGATGGACCTCGGGACCCGCCGAGACGGTCGCGTAGGTGACCGCCACGCCGTGGCGGTCACGCGGTTCCGGTCCGGCGCTGTTGGGCCGGTTGGGCTCGAGGTGGATGCCGTAGCGGGCGGCGTCCAGCGCCCACTGGCGGCAGATGTGGGTCGTCGGGGCGACGACCGCCACCCGCGCCACCCGCCCCTCGGAGAGCATGCGGTGGGCGACGTGCAGCCCGAAGGTGGTCTTGCCGGCGGCGGGGGTCGCCGAGGCGAGGAAGGCCTCGCCGTCGAAGTCGAACACGGAGGCCGCGGCGGCCTGTTGCCACGCGCGCAGGGGGCGAGCGGTGGGCCAGGACGGCAGGGAGCGGCCCGCCGTGGGGCGGGGGGGAGCATCGATCTCGTACGTCACGGGACCGAAGAAACTATGCGCCGCGCCGGACGTCGCGACGACGCGCGAAAATGCCGGTAGGTGCGACGAGTTCCGGTGCATGAGCGGGGGCCGAAGCGGACGTACCGGCCGGATTCCACGCCCCCGAGCCTTCACAACCCCCACCCGCCCGGGGTCGCCGGCCCGCACCTGACCTACGGGATGATCGGGGCCTTCGACGCGCCCGCCCCCGAGTGGCCCGACCTCGCCGAGGAGCTGATGCGCACAGGCGGGATGACGGTCACGCTCGGGTTCGGCGCCGAGCATTTCACGACGCGCGACGCGCCCGTCGGCCTCAAACCCCTCCCGGCGTTCGCGGGCGACGACCTCGACCCGCAACGCTGCGGCGGCGCCGCCTGTGTGCTGATCGCGTCAACCGAGCCCACCGACGCCCTCACCCGCTTCGGCACGCCCCGCTGGCAGCGCCACGGCCAGAGAACCCCCAACGGCGCGCTCGGCTTCCGCGACGGCACGATGAACCCGCGCCGCCCGCTCGACCTCGACCGCCACGTGTGGGTCAAAAGCGACCGCACCTGGATGGTCGGCGGAACCTACCTCGTCGTCCGCGACATCACGGTCCAACCCACTTGGCACGACCTGAGCGAGCCGGAGCAGGAGCAGATCATCGGCCGCGACAAGCGCACCGGCGCGCCGCTCGGCGGCACCCGCCTGTTCGAGAAGCCCGACCTGCAACACCTCCCCGCCCACGCCCACATCGTCCAGGCCGCGCCACGCACCACCGGCGTGACGATCCTCAGACGGGGCGACGACACCGGCGACGGCCTGCTCTTCCTCGCCTTCATGCAGGACCCGCGCCGCCAGTACGTCCCGCTCCAACGGCGCCTGTCAGAACTCGACGCCCTCCATCCGCACACCACTGCGAGAGGAAGCGCCGTCTTCGCCATCCCTCCCGGGCCGGCGCATCCGTTGTTGTACGCTCAATGATCGTGTCTCTCCAAGTCACCCACTTCACCGATCCCGGCTGCCCCTGGGCCTGGTCGGCCTCCCCTGCACTCGCCGCGCTGAAATGGCGCTACGGCGATCAACTTCAGTGGCGCGACGTCATGATCGGCCTGACCGAGAACGGCGCCGTCTACGAGTCCCGCGGCTACACGGCCGCCGGCCAGGCCCGCGGCTTCCGCAGCTTCCGCGAGCGCGGCATGCCCTTCGCCACCGAGCCGCGCGAGAAGGTGCACGGCACGTGGCCGATGTGCCGCGTCGTCGTCGCCACCCGCCGGCTCGCCCCCGAGCGTGAGTACGCGGTCTTCCGTGCGCTCCAGTTCGCGCAGTTCACCAGCACCCTCGACCTCGAGGACGCCAAGGACCTGCTGGAGGCGATCAGCTGGGTCCCCGGCATCGACGCCGAGGCGATCATCGCCGCCGCCGGCGAGCCCGAGACCGAGGCGCTGTTCGCCAAGGACCGCGACGAGGCCCGCACCGCCGCCAACAGCCCGACCGAGTTCCAGAACAAGCACGCGAACTCCGACGGCCGCGTCCGCTACACGGCGCCGAGCCTGAAGTTCAAGAACGCCCAGGGCGTGACCCTGGAGGCCGGCGGGTTCCAGTCCTTCGAGGCTTACGACGTGCTGATCGCCAACCTCGACCAGTCGCTGGAGCGCCGCGCGCCCGCCGAGGACGCCGCCGAGGTGCTGACGGCCTTCCCGGACGGTCTGACGACCGCCGAGGTCGCCCTGATCATGACCGTCGACAAGTTCACCCCGGACCTCAACAAGGCCGAGGACGCCCTGATCGCCGCGATCGGCGACGGCGCTGCCACGCGCCTGCCGTTCGGGCACGACGCGCTGTGGGTGCCGCCGGCGCCTGTCGCGCTCGCCGCTGCGGCGTAGACGCCATCCCCGCGGGCGGGACCGGAAACCCGGCCCCGCCCGCCAGTACCCCTACGGAGTCGTCGTCGACAGCGTGAACGTCAGCGTCTTGCTGTACGTCCCCGTGCGCAACGCGTCAGTGGACTTGACCGGCTGCTTGAAGCCGATCGTCACGCCCGCGTTGGACGCCGGAGCGGCCCACGTGAGCAGCGTCGTCGGCGTGGCGGCACCGCCGACCGGCGCGTAGACGCCGTTGGAGGTCGTCCCCAGCACCGCGTTGGCCTGCAGCGTCTCGGGCAGCGAGAACGTGCCGTTGACGAGCTTGCCGGTGTTGGTCGTGCTCGGGTCGGCGACGCTCAGCGCCGCGTCACCCGCCGTCGAGATGACGTTCGCCGTCGTGGTGGCGAAGTAGTCCTTCCCGAGACCCGGCGTGAAGGCGCCGAACGAGGCCGGCGTACCCATCGTCAGCGCGAGCGTCGCGGGGACGCTGCCGCCGACCGTGCCGTCGGTGGTCGTGCAGGTCGCCGAGACGGTCTTGGTCGCGTCGCTCTCCGACGTCGCCGTCAGCGTGACCGAGCCCGACGCGGCCGCACCGGCGGCCTTGTCGATGTAGACCGGCACCTGGATCGTCTCGCCGAACTTCGCGGTGGCGAGCGCGTTCTTGAGGTGTGCGGTCCAGCCCGTGCCGCTCGCGGTCGCCGCGAGGCGGTAGACGTCGCTGCCCAGGAACGCGGTCGCGTCCTGCGGGTGCACACCGGCAGGCACGGCGGCCGCCGCGCCCGTGTTCGTCAGCGGGAACGTGCAGGAGGCGAAGCCCTCGGTCGTCCCCCGCTGCGGGGTGGCCAAGGCCACGCCGCGCGTCTGCGGGCCGGAGCCGTCGAGCGAGCGCACGGCGACCGTGTAGCGCAGCATGCCGTCGGCGTCCGTGCGCTTGTTGATGACGTAGAACTGGAGGCGGTTGGCCTCCGCCTTGTACTCGTACGTCGAGCCCGAGTTCAGGCCGGCGTTGAACGAGCCGTCGTTGGTCTGGCGCTCGTCGCCGATCGTCGCCTTGACCGGGGTGCCGTCGGCCTTGAGGTAGTCGATCTGGTTGATGTCCTGCGGGTTTGAGTCGATGTACCAGACGAAGCAGGAGAAGGAACCGCAGGACGAGTTCGAGTTCTTCGACTTGCCGATGAGGACGCCGTGGCCCGGGGCGTAGGAGTCCGAGCCGACCTGCTGGACGACCTCCATCGTGTAGTCGTTGAACCCGGCGGTCACGCCCGTGCCGGTGGCCGAGGTGAACCAGGGGCCCTCACACGTCGGGTTCGTGTGGTACCGGCAGGCCGGGTTCTTGTCTCCGCCGTCGAGCAGGACGCGCACGCCGGCGAGATCGCCATTCGGAGCGACTTCACGGGCCTTGACCTCGGCCACGGCCACGCCTGACTGCGCCAGGCCGCCGCGGTTCAGGCGCAGGATGTCGCCGTCGCCGATGAAGTTCAGGAAGCGCTTGTTGCGCAGGTTGTGCTGGGCGCCGAGGGCGCCGCCCTGGGTCGGCGGGATCTGGAAGCGGGTGTGCTGGCCGCCTGGCCCGTTGAACGAGCCGCGGCTCATCATGTCCCACATGCCGGAGGCCGTCCGCTGCGGGGTCGCCGCGAACGGGTTGTTGTAGTTGTCCGGGATGCTCAGGTTGTGCGAGAGCTCATGGGCGTAGACGGCCATGCCGGAGCTCTCGGCCTCGGTCGAGGTGTTGCCCGAGGCGTTCGGCCAGATGTTCGTCGCCACCGCCCACGAGGACCACGGCACGTACCGCGTGGGAGCCCAGTTGACGGTCTTGGTCGGGTCGTAGGCCTTGGGGCCGAACGCGTCGGTGACGGTGTCCTGCGAGAGGAACTTCATCTCGCCGAACTCCTGCCACGTCGAGCTCTGGTCCTCGCCCGCGACCGTGTAGAAGATGTTGTCGTACTCCGCGATCTTGGCCTCGCCGACCGCCGCCGCCCACGCCGCGCGCAGGTCGGTCCGGATGTTGCGGTTGCACGGCGTCGCCGCGGGCGTCGGGCAGTAGGTGTTCTGCGTCGTGCCGGCGTACGCCGAGATGAAGTACTCGTAGGCGTTGTGGTCCAGCCGGTACGGGCCGAACGGCGTCAGCTCGACGCCGTACTTGCCGAAGGAGTCCTCCATCCAGTACCGGTTCATGGTCTGGAAGTTGTTCGTCGCCGACGGCTTGTTGAGGAAGTCGGCGTAGAACTGGCCGACCTGCTCGCGCGGGATGTTGTTGGCCGTCGCGGTCGGCGTCCCCCAGATCGTCGACCCCGCCCCCTTCGTGACGATGAAGTCGCGGTCCTTGAAGTCCGCGAGGACGATCGCCACCTTCCACTTCTTGACCGTCGGCTGGATCGCCGGGTCCGAATAGTCCGGCCCGGGCAGCTTCTTGTAGTCGCCCCAGGTCAGGTTGTCCTGGAAGGACCAGTTCTGCGGATCCAGCGGCGCGGGCGGCGCCGCCACCGCCGTTGAGCCCACGCCAAACACTGCGGCCGCCATCCCGGCGGCCGCCACTACCCCTCGAACACGCATGCAAGACCCTCCGTCTCTTGAACCCCATTTCATCCTCATGTTCTCTTCATGAGATGTCAACGAGTCGTGGAGCGATCTCCACGACTTGTAGGGTCAAGCGCATGAGCGCGAAATGGACCTTCATGGTCTACGTGGCGGGGTACAACAACCTCACGTCATTCGCCGGCAAGGACATCGCCGAGATGCGCAAGGTCGGGTCCGGCGAGGAGCTGAAGGTGACGGTCTTCGTCAAGCGGCTCGAGCAGCAGGCCGCACATCGGATGGTCATCAGCAAGGACGGAAAGAACGAGCTGCGCGAGAACCTCGGCGGCGACGTCGACTCGGGCTCCCCCCAGACGATGGTGGACTTCATCCGCTGGTCGAAGGCCAAGGCGCCCGCCGAGCGCTATGCGCTGATCATCTGGAACCACGGCTCGGGCTGGGACCCGCTGGACTTCGACGAGCTCTACTCGAGCGTCAAGTCCGCGGGCGTGAGCGCGCGCGAGCTGGACGCGCGCGGGTCCTCCCAGATCGGCCGCAGCCTGTTCAAGCCGACGGTCGAGGCGGCGCTGACGCAACCGAACGCGCGCCTGCGGGCGATCGCGTCCGACGACGGCACCGGCCACTCGCTCGACACGATCGAGCTCGGCAACGTCCTCAAGCAGGCGCACGAGGTGCTCGGCCGCCCGGTCGACCTGCTGGGGATGGACGCGTGCCTGATGAGCTGCCTCGAGGTCGCCTACCAGAGCGAGAAGGACGTCCGCGCGGTCGTCTCCTCCGAGGAGCTCGAGCCCGGCGACGGCTGGCCCTACGAGAAGATCCTGGCCGACCTGCGCTCCAATCCGACGCTCGACGGCGCGGGCCTCGGGCGGGTCGTCGTCAAGCGCTACGTCGAGTCCTACAAGCACTCCGAGGACATGTGGCCGGTGACGATGTGCGCGATCCACAGCGCCGGGATCGAGCCGTTCGCCACCGCCGTGGACGCCTTCACGATGGCGCTGCGGCGGGTGATCAAGGACGACGACGTCGACGCCACCCGCCTGCTGCGCGCCCACACCCGCAGCACGCGCTTCGACGGCGAGCTGATCGACCTGCGCACCTTCTGCGAGCAGGTGCGCGCCCAGCCGTTCGAGAGCGCGGTCAAGACCGCGGCGAAGAAGGTGCTCGACGCGCTCAAGCCGGGCGGCGACTTCGTGGTCGCCAACGCGAACCTCGGCGAGAGCGTCGAGCACTGCGGCGGCGTGACCGCGTACCTCCCGGCCCCGACCGACGAGATCTCGCCCTACTACAAGGACCTGCGCTTCGCCCAGCGCCACGGCTGGGACGAGTTCCTGCGCTCCTACCGGCGCGCGGTGCGCGGCACGTAGGGGCGCATGCCGGTCAGCTCGAACACCCGCTCGACGGGCGCGGGACCCTCCATCAGCGACAGGTCGACGCCGTGCAGCTGCGCGCGGGCCTTGAGGCGAACGGCGAGCCGGAGGCCGGAGACGTCCATGAAGCGCAGGTCGCTGAGGTCGAGGACGACAGGACCGTGGCCGTCGTGGAGGACGGCGTCCATGCGACCTTCCAGCCAGGGGACCGTCGAGCAGTCGAGCTCCCCGTGGACCTCGATGTGCGTCGTCTCGCCGATGCGCCGGGATGCGGTGCTGAAGCGTTCGATCGCTGCCACCGTATCGCGCCGTGTTTGAAATGGTGAGAGTCGTGGCGATGCGGGCGCGTTCGCGTGGGCGGCTCGTCGCCGCGCGTTCCGTGCGGGTCGGCGCCGGCGCGCGCGTGCGGGTCGCGCCGGGCGCGCGCGTGATTCTCGGGCCCGGCGTGACGCTCGGTCCGGACTGCCGGATCGAGGCGGTGGCCGGCGAGATCCGGGTCGGTGCGGGCGTCGCCGTGGGCGAGCGGGCGGTGATCGTCGCCCACGCGGGCGTGGAGATCGGCGAGCGGGCACGGATCGGCCACTGGGCGGCGCTCAACGACGCCGCGCCGACCTGGGACGACGTCGAGACACCGGTCCGCGCACAGCCGCTGCGCCGCGCGCCGATCACGGTCGGGGCGGGCGCAGTCCTGGGCCCGCACGCTTCATTGGGCCCGGGCGCGCGGGTCGCGCCGGGCGAGGAGATCGCGCCCTACGCGGTCGTCCCGGCGCCGCCGAAGCCGAAGCCCGCGCCGGTCAGGTCGTCGCCGCGCGGCGCAGGCGGCGGCGGGAGGCGATGAGGCGCCCGTACACGCCCGTCGTCTCGCGCGCGACCTCCGCCCAGTCGAAGCGCAGGACGTGTTCGCTCGCCTCCGCCACGAGGCGCTCGCGCAGCGCATCGTCGGTCAACAGTTGCTGCGCCATCCGCTCCAGCGAGCGCACGGAAGAGGCGCGGAAGCGCAGCCCCACGCGGCGCCCGCGCGGCACGACCTCGCGCAGGCCGCCGGTGTCGGCGACGATCGTCGGGCAGCCCGAGGCCATCGCCTCCAGCGCCACGAGCCCGAACGGCTCGTAGATCGACGGCACCAGGCAGAGGTCGGCGATGCGGTAGAGCGAGTGCAGGACGTCGTCGCCGGTCCAGCCGACGAACGTGCCGTGCTCCATCAGGCCCAGGCGCTCGGCCTGCTCCTTGAGCTCGGCCTCGGCGGTGCCCGAGCCGGCGATCAGGAAGCGCACCTTCCCCACCCGCCGGATCAGCCCCGGCAGCGCGTCCAGCGCGAGGTGGAAGCCCTTCTCGTAGACGAGCCGGCCGACCAGGAGCACGAGCTTCTCGTCGGGCGCCGCGAACTTCGCGCGCAGGCGCGGGAGATCGGCCACCGGCTGCAGGTCCGAGGGGTCGATGCCGTTCGGGATCGCGCTGATGCGCGCCCGCGCCACGCCGAAGACGTCCGCGACCTGCTCGCGCATGAAGTGCGAGCACGTGATCACGTGGTCGGCGCCGCGCGCCATCCGCCGCTCGACGCCGTGGATGTGCGACTGCGGGTGCTTGTCCACCCACCCCTGGTGGCGGCCGTACTCGGTGGCGTGGACCGTGACGAGCCACGGCACCCGGCGCCGCCGCGCCAGCGACCGGCCGGCGCTCGCGACGAGCCAGTCGTGCGAGTGGACGACGTCGAAGCCGCCGCCGAGCTCCGCGCCCGCCGCCAGCATGTCCTCGTTCATGTGCTCGACCCACGCGATGAACGCGTCGAGGTCGTCCTTGGGGAACTCGGGCTCGCGCACGCGGTGCACCACGACGCCGTGGCGATCCTCGACCGACTCCAGCCGCCCGCCGCCGCGGGTGACGACATGCACCTCGTGGCCATCGCGCACGAGCTGCTCGGACAGCTTGCGCACGTGCCGCGCGAGGCCGCCCTCGACGATCGGCGGGTACTCCCACGAGAGCGTCAGAATCCGCACCTCTGGCACCCTAGCGTCATGTCGCTGAGACCCGCGCAGCCCGCCGACGCCGCCGCCGTCACGAAGGTCTTCCAGGCAGCCCGCGACCATTCGCTGGCGTTCCTGCCCAAGCTCCACACCGACGCGGAGGACCACGCGTTCTACGCCCGCGTCGTGCAAGGCGGGGGTGTGACCGTCGCCGAGGCCGACGGCGCCGTGGTGGGCTTCCTGGCGCTGTCGGGCAACGAGGTGGACCACCTCTACGTCGATCCCGCCCACCACCGGCAGGGTCACGGGTCCGCCCTGCTGCGGGCGGCGCAGGCGGCGAACGCCGACCTCGAGCTCTGGGTCTTCCAGCGCAACGCCGGCGCCATCGCGTTCTACGAGGCCCACGGTTTCGCGATCACCCGTAGTACCGACGGGGCCGACAACGAGGAGCACGAGCCGGACCACCGAATGGCCTGGTCCCTACGATGACCCACGGGTCATGGATTCCGCTCCCGTTGCTGAAACCGAGCCGCAGCGTCTCGCAGCACTCCGCGGGACCGGTCTGCTCGGGTCAGGGCCGGACCCCGCGTTCGACGAGCTCGTCGCGCTGACCGCCCGCCTGTTGGGCGCCCCGATCGCCGCGTTCAACCTGGTCGACTCCGACCGGCAGTGGACCAAGGCGGGCGCCGGGATGGCCAACGGCGACGAGGCGCCGCGCGCGGACTCCTTCTGCGCCCACGCGATCGGTGGCGACGGGCCGTTCGTCGTCCCCGACACGGCCGCTGATCCGCGCTTCGCCGACAACACCATGGGCCTCGGCTTCTACGCCGGAACGCCCGTCACCGCGGGCGGGCAGCGGATCGGGACGCTGTGCATCGCGGGCGAGGAACCGAAGACGCCGACGCGTGACGACCTGGAGACGCTGCGGGTGCTCGCGGCGGCGATCACCGCCCACGTCGAGCTCGCCCGCCGGGAGCGAGAGCGCGCCGACGAGGCGGGCACCCTGCGCCGGCTCGGGGAGGCGACGAGCCGGCTGGCGCGGGTCTCGGACGCCGCCGAGCTCGAGCGCGACCTGTGCGAGACCGCCCGCGACCTCGCCGGCGCGGACGGGTCGATCCTCTGGACGGCGACGCCGGACGGCATGCTGCGCGCCACCTCCGCGGTCGGCTCCGACGTCGTGGGCGCGGAGCTCCCGCCCGGGCACGGAGCGGCATCGCGCCAGGCGTTCGACAACAACCAGACGATCTATCGCGCCAAGGCGCAGCTGCTCGGCGTCGCCGGCTGGGGCGCGGCGCTGTTCGCGCCCTTGCTCGCCGGCGGGCGTGCGGTGGGCGTGCTGACCGTGTTCTGGAAGCAGGAGCCCGCGGAGCGTCCAGACCGTGAGCTGTCGCTGATCGAGCTGCTCTCGAGCGAGGCGGCCGTGGCGATCGAGCGCACGACCACGCTCTTCGAGCTCGAGAAGCTCACCCGCGTCGACGCGCTCACCGGCATCGGCAACCGGCGCGCGTTCGACGAGCAGCTCACGCGTGAGCTCAAACGCTCCGAGCGCGAAGGCAACCCGGTCGCCCTCGCGATGTTCGACTTCGACCACTTCAAGGCGTTCAACGACTCGCACGGCCATCCCGCCGGCGACCGGCTGCTGACCGAGGTGGCGGGCGCCTGGCAGGGCTGTCTGCGCGCCACGGACAGCCTCGCGCGCTACGGCGGCGAGGAGTTCGCGCTGATCGCGCCCGGGTGCACGGAGGCCGACGCCGTCGCGCTCGTCGACCGGCTCCGCGGAGCGGTGACCGAGGGCCAGACCTGCTCGGCGGGCGTGGCGTTCTGGGACCGCGGCGAGTCCGCGGCGGAGCTGCTGGCGCGCGCCGACGCCGCCCTCTACGAGGCCAAGGTCGGCGGCCGCGACCGCACCAAGCTGGCTACTCGGCCGGAAACTGCTCCAGCACCCACTGAGGGCTGAGCAACTGCCGCCGGTACGAGCGGCCGTTGATGAGCACGTAGTCGCGCGTGCGCAGGTCCATCGGCAGGTCGCGCTCGATCGGGTACCAGTCGTTGTGCTGCGTGATCAGCTCGTTGAGCTCCTCGAAGCGGCAGCGCTGGGCGAACCCGGTCCAGCGCTCGGCGAACAGCGCGCGGTCCTCTCCGCATTCCTCGCTCAAGGCGCGGTGCGAGCGGGCGAGCCGCCGCTTCTGCGCGGCGATCGAGTGGTCGATCTCCGAGATCCGCTCCATCCAGCGCGGCCGCACGCCGGCCTTCAGGTAGGCCTCGACCGTGCGCTGGGACATGCGCGCCCGGCTCGAGATGGGCTTCCCGATCCCGGTCGTCCCGTCGAGATCCTTCCTCACCAGGCGTTCCGCGGCACTGCGATCCATCGGGACTCAGTTTAGAGCGACCGGGGTACCAGCCGAACACATGAAACGGTCAATCATTCTGGGTGTCCTGATCGCGTCGGCGGCGATCCCGGCGACCGCCCAGGGCCAGACGCGCACGATCTACTCGTCGCTGCCGCTCAGCGGCCCTGCATCGACGCAGACGAAGGCGGTCAACGACGGCGCGCGCCAGGCGCTTCAGGAAGCCGGCGGGATGGCCGGCGGCCAGGCGATCAAGTTCGTCACGCTCAACGACGCCACCAAGCGGGCGGGTTCCTGGGTTCCCGAACTGGTCGCCCGCAATGCCCGGCGAGCGGCGCAGGACGACTCGACGCTCGCGATCCTCGGCCCGTTCAACTCCGGCGCGGCCGCGGTCATGATCCCGATCACCAACGAGGCCGGGGTCCCGGTCATCAGCCCCTCGAACACCGCGATCGGGCTCACCACAGACGGCCCGGGCGCGAACCCGGGCGAGCCGGACAAGTACTACCCGACCGGCGAGCGGACCTATTTCCGCATCATGCCCAACGACCAGGTCCAGGCCGACGCGCTCGCGACCGCGATGCGCGACGCCGGCTGCAAGCGCATCGGTTCCGTGCACGACGGTGAGACCTACGGCAAGGGCATGGGCACGCTGATGCGCCGCTCCGCGGCACGGCTGGGGATGAAGGTGGCCAGCACGACCAGGATCCGCCGCGGCACGCGCCGCTTCTCCTCGATCAAGGGCGACTGCATCGCCTACACCGGAATCACGGCCAACGGCGCCACGCGGATGTTCAACCGTGTGAGCCGCAAGGCGAAGCTCTTCGGCTCAGACGGCGTGGCCGAGTCCGGCTTCACAGACCACATCAGCGCGTCCGTGGCCAAGCGGATGACGGTCACGGTCTCGACGCTGGCTCCGAGCGCCTACCCGGGAGGCGCGAGCTTCGCCAACGCTGATCCGTACAAGCTCTACGGCTACGAGGTGATGAAGCTGATCCTCGACGGCGCCAACGCGGCGGGTGCGACCAAGGAGGCGTTGCTCGGCTGGCTGCGCACCGGCGTCCAGAACCGCGCGAGCGTCCTCGGCACCTACTCCCTGGACGCCAACGGCGACACCACCCTGCGCTCCTACGGCCTCTACGGCGTGAAAGGCAGGAATCTGGTCTTCAACGGCGCCATCACCGCCGCTTGACCGGTTGGCGCCGGGCTTGACGAGTCAGGAGTAACGCTCTAGTTTCCCGCTCCGCTTGGGACGCCACGGATGGTCCACCCTGCTGGTCCTCGCCGCCTTCGGCGGTGTCGTGAGTACCGCGCGGGCGCAGACGCCCGCGTTCGTGCCCGCGGGCGCGCCGATCGCGACGGAGTGGCGGCCCGCTCCCGCCGTGGCCGATCTCAACGGCGACGACCGATCCGACATCGTCTTCGCGAGCGGCACCGGGTGGCAGGCCGCGATCAAGGTGCTCCTGAGCAAGCCGCAGGGCGGCTACGACGTCGCGGGAACGTACTCCGTGGACGGCACCGTCAACCGCGTCGCGCTGGTCGACCTCGACGGCGACGGGCGGCGTGACATCGTCGCTGAGGAGACGTTCGGGTTCACGGTGCTGCGCGCCACGGCCACCGGCGGCTTCACGCCCACGTTCGAGCGCGAGAAGTCGGGCCAGCTCGGCATCGGCGACCTGACCGGCGACGGGCGCGCGGACCTCGCCTACGTCAATTTCCCAGCGGATGTGCTGAACATCGCCAGCGGGCAATCCGATGGCGGCTTCACCGTCACCGGCCTGGCCACGCTCGCGACGCCGAAGGACCTCGAGGTCGCCGACTTCGACGGTGACGGACGGCTCGACGCGCTCGCGATCCACAACCAGTTCGGCAGCTCGTACTTCGCAGGCGGCGCGAGCGGGCTGGCGCCGGCGGTCGAGTCCTACGGCTCCGGCGACGCGTTCGGCGCGCCGCTCACGCTCGACCTCGACGGGGACGGCGACGTCGACCGCGCCGCGATCGACGACTACGGCGAGCGGGTGGTCGTGACGCACGCCGGCGACCCGGACCACGGCTATGAGTCCAAGCTGCTCGGCGGCACCGCGAGCACGTTGCTCGCGGGTGACTTCAACGGCGACGGCCTCACGGACCTCGCGACCGTGGCGACCACCGAAGCCGGGCAAGCGCGTCTGGTGATCCTGCCCGGCTTCGAAGGCGGTCGCTTCGGCGACCCGCTCGTCCAACCGCTCGGTGACCGCGCGCACGCGTTCGGCTTCGCGGCCGGCGACTTCGACGGCGACGGGCAGACGGACCTCTTGATCGGCGACAGTGCGGGCGACGATTGGGGCCTCCGCGTCTGGAGCAACCACACGCCGGCGGTGACGCTGTCCGCACCCGCCCGCACGCAGGACAAGGCGTTCGACCTCACGCGGCTGTTCGGAAAGGCGGCCCAGCTGCGACTGCACCTGACGGGTCCCGGCGCCGAGCGCGAACTGGTCGTGAACCCCCGCTCCGGCATCACCCGGATCGACGCCTGGGCCGACGGCGACTACCGCCTGCGCGCCGTCGCCCTCGACGCGGGCGGCCACGAGCTCGGCAGCGCGGAAGCGGTGACCACGGTCGACACCGCGAGCGCGATCGAGCTGCAGCCGCCGCCCATGCCGCCGGTGGCCGTGGGCGTGGCGGGCGCGGCGTTCCCGCTGCGCGTGTTCAACAACGGTCCGCGCCCCGCGACGATCCGTTCCGTGAGCGTCGGGGACGAGTTGCAGCCCTCCGACGACGGATGCACCGGGAAGCGGGTCGCACCGGGCGAGACGTGCAGCGTGATGGTCCGGTTCGCGCCGAGCGCGAGCGGACTGCGTGCCGTCGACGTCATCATCGACGCCGACAGCCTCTTCGCGCCGCGCCGCCTCACCGTCACGGGGCTCGGCTTGGGGAGCCCCGGCCCGGTCGTTCTCCCGCCCAACCCACCGGTCGCCCTCCCGCTGGCGGCACCGCGCCTGCTCGCCGTCCGGCTCGTCGCCAAGCAGCACGCCGGCCGCACGAGCACCCGCTTCACCGCCCTGCGCCTCGAAGGCCTGCCGCGGCTGACGACCGTGACCGTCGCCTGCCGCAAGGGCTGCTCGCGCACGTCGCTGACCCGCCGCGACGTCGCCGCCGGGACCCTCTCGCTGGCGAGCTTCACCAAGCGGGCACTTCCGGTGGGCACGAAGCTCACCGTGCGGGTCACCGCAGCGGGCCAGCGCGCCCTCACGATCACGCTGACCGTCCGCGCCCGCCGGGCGCCGGCGGTCAGGTCGCGGCTAGCCGCGCGCTAGCAGCGCGATGCCGTCGAGGGTGAGCGTGCCGGAGACGGTCTGCTCCCCCAGCACGTCGCGCCACTCGCCCGGCGGGAGCGCGAGCGAGACCGGCGCGCCGCGCAGCAGCGTCGCCGCGAGCACGGTGCCGCCGCGCACGAACGCGACGGCGCGGTCGCCGGCGGGCAGCGGCGCGTAGTCGCCGGTGAACGCGTCCGGCCGCTCGGCCCGCAGGGCCAGCGCGCGCACGATCAGGTCGAGCTTCGGCGGCGGGTCGTCGAGCGCGGCGCGGCGCTCGTCCCAGTCGACGGCGCGGCGGTTGTCCGGGTCGACCAGCGAGAGGCGCAGCAGCTCGTCGCCCTGGTAGATGTCGGGCACGCCCGGGACGGTCAGCTTGAGCAGGAGCTGGCCAAGTGCGGCGCGGTCGCCCGCCTCGGCCACGCGCTCCTGGAACGGCACGAAGTCGCGCAGGAAGTCGCGGTGGGTGAGCAGGGCGCGGGCGAAGGACTGGACCGCGGCCTCGTGGGTCTCGTCCGGCGCGATCCACGTCGTGTGCTGTTTGGCCTCGCGCATCGCCTTCTCGAGGTACTGCGCGAGCCGCTCCGCGGAGATCGGCCATACCCCGAGCAGCGTCTGGAAGATGAAGTGCTGCTCGACGGGCGTCGGCGCGCCGCCCGAGGTCAAAGACCGGCAGGCGTTGAGCCACGTCCGGGTGTGCGCCGCGAACTCGTCGGCCATCCCCGCCAGCGCGCCGATCCGCGCGCGAACGTCACCGCTGCGCTTGGTGTCGTGGGTCTGGGTGACCAAGAGATTGCGCGGGAAGCGCTCCGCCCGCGCGTGATTGGCGGCGTGGAAGGCGTCGACGCTCAGTGAGAACCGCGACGGGTCGCCACCCACGTCGTTCAAGGCCAGCAGCCGCGCGTAGCGGTAGAACGCGGTGTCCTCGACGCCCTTGGCCATCACCGGCGGCGTGGTCTGCTGGAAGCGGGTGACGAACGCGTCCCACCCGGGCGTCTCGAGCGCGAGCACCCGCGCCATCGAGGTCGACAGGCCGGCGTCGGAGATCGCCTCGCGGTCGGCTGCTTCCACGCGCCCCGTCCACGGCTCCACGTAGGTGCGGTAGACCGGAAACGACGCCAGCGCGCGTTCCAGCCCGGTCACCCGCGAAGGTGCGTCGCGCAGCAGCCGCTCGACCTCCGGCACGAACGTCGTCCGCGTCTGCTCGAGCTTGGCCTCGAACGCGAGCTCGCCGAAGCGCCGGTCGTCGCCCGCGACCTCCACCCACAGGTCGGTCAACGGCGCTTCGCCCGCCGGATCGACGAACAGCGCGCAGGCGTCATTGAGGAACTCGTAGCCGACGGTGCCGTCGATCGGCCAATCGCGCAGCTGCTCGCCGGGGTCGAGGATCTTCTCCACCCAGACGTGCTCCACGCCCCCGGCGCGCAGCCGCTCCAGATAGCCGGCGGGATCGGCGAGCCCATCGGGATGGTCGATGCGGAGCCCGTCGACGATCCCCTCGCGGACCAGCCGCAGGGCCAGCGCGTGGGTGGCTTCGAAGACCTCCGGGTCCTCCTGGCGCAGCGCGGCGAGGTGGTCGACGTCGAAGAAGCGGCGGTGCCGTCCGGTGACCGGGTCGATGTCGAAGAACTGCTCGCGCAGCGTCCGGTCCGCCCAGAAGCGATTGGCGGCGTCGGTCGCCATGTGATTGGGGACGATGTCGAGCACGATCCCCAGGCCGGCGCCCCGAACCGCCTCGACCAGCGCGTCGAAGGCCTCCTGGCCGCCGAGCTCCTTCGAGATCGACGTGGGGTCGACGACGTCGTAGCCGTGCGTGGACCCCTCGCGCGCCTGAAAGGACGGCGGCAGGTACACGTGAGACACGCCGAGGCGGGCGAGGTAGCCGACGAGCTCGGCCGCCTCGGCGAAGCCGAACCCGGGACCCAGCTGCAGCCGGTACGTCGCCCGGAACTCCGTCATTGAGAGACGCGGCGCAGCAGCACCAGCGAGTGGTGGACCAGGTCGACCACCGCGCCCGCGGAGATCTCCTGGACGCCGATCCCGTCCTCGGCGGTGTCGAACACGACGGTCCACGCCTCGCCGAACGCCTTCTCGGGCAGCGTGAACGCGTGGTCCTCGTGGTGGGCGTTGAAGAGCAGCAGGAAGGACTCGTCGAGCACCTGACGCCCGCGCGAGTCCGGGGACGCGATCTCCTCGCCGTTGAGGAACACGCCGACGACGGGCACCGAGCCGCCCCACTCCTCGTCGCGCATCCGCTCGCCGTCCATCGCGAACCAGGCCGCGTCGGGAAGGCCGGAGCCCTCGACCTCGCGCCCGAACAGGAACTGGCGGCGGCGGAAGACCGCGTGCGCGCGCCGCAGGGCGATCAGCTTGCGCGTGAACTCCAGCAGCGCCTCGTTGGTCTCCAGCAAGGTCCAGTCGAACCAGGAGACCTCGGAGTCCTGGCACCAGCCGTTGTTGTTGCCGCCCTGGGTGCGGCCGAACTCGTCGCCGCCGAGCAGCATCGGCGTGCCCTGCGACAGCAGTAGCGTCGCCAGGAAGTTGCGCTGCTGGCGGGCGCGCAGCTTGAGGATCTCGGGGTCGTCCGTCGGCCCCTCGACACCGCAGTTCCAGGACCGGTTGTCGTCGGTCCCGTCGCGGTTGTCCTCCTTGTTGGCCTCGTTGTGCTTGTTGTTGTACGAGACCAGATCGGCGAGCGGGAAGCCGTCGTGGGCGGTGATGAAGTTGATCGAGGCGAACGGGTGGCGGCCGTCGTCCTGATAGAGGTCGGAGCTGCCCGTGAGGCGCTGCGCGAACTCGCCGACGTGCGCCTCGCCGCGCCAGAAGTCCCGCATCGTGTCGCGGTAGATGCCGTTCCACTCCGACCACAGCACCGGGAAGTTGCCCACCTGGTAGCCGCCGGGCCCGACGTCCCACGGCTCGGCGATCAGCTTGACCTGGGAGAGCACCGGATCCTGATGGATGACGTCGAAGAAGGCCGAGAGCCGGTCGACGTCGTAGAGCTCGCGGGCCAGGGCGCTCGCCAGATCGAAGCGGAAGCCGTCGACGTGGCAGTCGATCACCCAGTAGCGCAGCGAGTCCATGATCAGCCGCAGCACGCTCGGATGCATCACGTTGAGCGTGTTGCCCGTGCCCGTGTAGTCCATGTAGTGGCGCAGATCGTCCGGCACCAGGCGGTAGTAGGCCGCGTTGTCGACGCCGCGGAACGAGAGCATCGGGCCGAGATGGTTGCCCTCGGCGGTGTGGTTGTAGACCACGTCGAGGATCACCTCGATCCCCGCCTTGTGCAGGGCCTTGACCATGCCCTTTAACTCGCGCACCTCCTGCCCGGCCTTGCCGGTGGCGGCGTACGGCGAGTGCGGGGCGAGGAAGCCGATCGTGCTGTAGCCCCAGTAGTTGGTCAGCCCGCGATCGGCGAGGAAGGCCTCGTCGGCGATGTGGTGGATTGGCAGCAGCTCGATCGCGGTCACGCCGAGCTGCTTGAGGTAGCCGACGGCGGCGTCGGACGCGAGCCCGGCGTAGGTGCCGCGCAGGTCCTCGCGGACGTCCGGATGCTGCATCGTGAAGCCCTTGACGTGTGTCTCGTAGATGACACTGTCGGCCAGCGGCGTGTTCGGCGGGCGGTCGTCCTGCCAGTCGAAGCGCGGATCGATGACCACGCACTTCGGGATCGCCGCGGCGTCGTCGGAGTCATCGGGCGTCAGATCGTCGTCCTCGCCACCCGTCGTGACGTACGGGTGGACGTTGCCCTTGTCGAAGAGGATCGGCCCCTCGATCGACTTCGCGTACGGGTCCAGCAACAACTTGGCCGAGTTGAAGCGATGGCCGGTCTGCGGGCTGTACGGCCCGTGGACGCGGAAGCCGTAGCGCTGGCCCGCGTGCACGCCGGGCAGGTAGCAATGCCAGTTCAGCGACGTGCGCTCGGTCATCTCGACGCAGGTCTCCGCGTCGCCATCCCCATCGAACAGGCAGAGCTCGACGCGCTCCGCGTGCTCGGAGAAGATCGAGAAATTCGTTCCCTCGCCGTCCCACGTCGCGCCGAGCGGGAACGGCGCCCCAGGCCAGACCTCCATCAGCGCACCAGCGCCCCGGAGAGCCCGGCGAGCACGACGAAGCCGGGTTCGACGGTCGGCTCGTGGGTCGCGAGGATGACCTCCTCCGCGCGCTCACGCGGCACGTGAACCGCGGCGCGCCCGAAGTTCGCCAGCAGCGTGTACTCGCCGCGGCGCACGGCCAGCCAGCCTTGGCGCTCGTCGAAGGTCACGTCGTCCACATCCCCTGGCGGTACGAGCTCGCGGCGAGCGCGGATCAGATTCGCGTGCAGCTCGAGCATTCCGTCGGGCTCGCCGGTGCGGGTGAGCTTGGAGCGCTCGAAGGTCGCCACATCCTGCGGGTCGGGCACTTCCTCGCCGCTGAACTCGGCGAAGGAGGCGAACTCCCGCCGGCGGCCCTCGCGGGTCGCGTCGGCGATCTCGGGATCGATGTGGTCAGAGAAGAACTGAAACGGCGCCCGCTCGCCGTACTCCTCGCCCTGGAACAGCATGGGCGTGAAGGGTGACAGGAGCGTGCAGAACGCCGCCAGCGCGCGGGTTTCGACCGGCAGGCGGTCGCCCAAGGCGCGGTTGCCGATCTGGTCGTGGTCGGCGGAGAAGACGACGAAGCGCTCGGGCGGCACGTCAGCGGCGCTTGCCCCGAAGCGCCGCTTGCGGAACGCGGAATAGGTCCCGTCGTGGACGTGCGGGCGCTTGAACGCCTTCGCGAGCAGCGCGAGCGAGTCGAACTCGGCGTACCAGCCATCGGTGTCGCCGGTCAGGAGCGTTCTGAGCGCGTGGTGGAAGTCGTCCGCCCAGGCGGCGTCGCAGCCGTGCCCGCCCAGCTCAGGGACGCGCATGACCCGCGGGTCGTTGAGGCCGGACTCGGCGATCACCAGCGCGCCGGGGCGCGCGGCGTGGACGCGGCGGGCGATCTCGGCCACGAGGTGCTCGGGGCTGGAGTCGACGATCGCGTGGATCGCGTCCAGGCGCAGGCCGTCGATGTGAAAGTCGCGCACCCACCCTTCCGCGCTCTGGCATACCCACTCGCGGACGGCGTCGCACTGCTCGTCGTCGACGTTGAGCCCGGCGCCCCATGGCGTGTGGTGCTTGTCGGTGAAGTACGGCCCGTAGGCCAGCAGTGCCTTGGTCCCGGACGCGCCCACGTGGTTGTGGACGACGTCGAGGATCACCGCCAGGCCGAGGGCGTGGGCGGCGTCGACGAGCTTCTGCAGCTCGAGCGGGCCGCCGTAGGAGGACTGGGTGGCGCTCTGGTAGACGCCGTCGTACCCCCAGCCGCGTTCGCCCGGGAACTCGGCCACGGGCATCAGCTCGATCGTCGTGATCCCGAGCTCGGCCAGCGGGGCGAGGTACCCGATCGCGCCGGCGAAGGTGCCCTCCGGGGAGAACGTGCCGACGTGCAGCTCGTAGATGATGCTGTCGGCCAGCCCGGGCGGGCGGAAGCCGCCGTCCGTCCATTCGAACGTGTGCGGGTCGACGACCCGCGACGGCCCGCGCAGGCCCTGCGGCTGCCAGCGCGAGCAGGGATCCGGCAGCTCGACGCCGTCGAGCACGAACGCGTAGTCGTCCCCCGCTTGGGCGTCGACGGTCGCCTCGAAGATGTCGAAGCCCGCGGGTTCGAGCGCGTGGTCTGAGCCGTTGAGGCGCAGCGCGATCGTCTCCGGGTTCGGCGCCCAGACGCGGAACTCGGTGCGCCCGTTGCGCTGCGGAAAGGCGCCGAGCGGGCGCTCGAAGGGGTAGGCGGGCATCGGGGCGGCATCTTGGCACGGCTTCAAGGTGCGGCCCGCGCAGACGATCTCCGGAGGTATGCGATCCCATCCGTTCCGTTTCGCCTTCGCCACGGCCGCAGCACTGCTCGCACTGCCGGCTGCAGCCGCCCAGGCTGATCCTCCGCCCGGCCAAGTGGTCAAGACCTACACGACGCAGGGCTGCGGCAGCACCTTCGTCGCGCCCACCGGCGTCAGCCTCGTCACGGTGAAGGCCACCGGTGCCAACGGCGGCGGCGGCGTGGGCGGCAAGGGCGCCGTGGTCCAGGGTTCGTTCGCGGTCACCCCCGGCGGGTCGTACACCGTCTGCGTCAACGCCGGTGGCGGCTCCGGCGGTCTGGCTATGAATCAGTTCGGGAACGATCTTGACGACGGCAGCGACGGCGGCGGCTACTCGTCGGTCAGCGCCGCCGGAGCGCAGTACGTGCTCGCCGGCGGCGGCGGTGGAACCGGCGGCGACGGGCTCCTGGGCTCGACCGGGGCGGCCGGCGGCAACGCGTCGTATCCCCCGTCCACGGCGGCGACGTCCGGCTTGGACTGGGACGGCCTTTCGGGCTACAGCATCGGCCACCCGGCGACGGACGTCGCCGCGGGCCTCGGGGCCGCAGGCTATTCCCTCGGCAACAACAGCCAAGGCGGCTCGTCCTTGGCCGGCGGCGACGGTGGCAACGGTGGTCAGCTGAGCGTGGCGGACGGCTCCGGCGGCGGCGGTGGCGGCGCCGGCTACTTCGGCGGCGGCGGCGGCACCGGCGGCCACGGCTACTCGTCGGCCTTTCTCGGCGGCGGCGGGGGCGGCGGTTCGAGCTACTGCGATGTCTCGATCACCTGCACGGGCCAGCTCAACACGAGCCACGTGCCGAGCGTCGTCATCACCTACGCGAAGCTCGCCACGGTGACCGTGGCCGAAGCGCCCGTGACGGCGGTCGCGCCCTCGAGCAACGTGACCTTCAACGGCGTCGTCACGCCGGCGGCGGTCGGCAGCGGCGAAGGCACGGTGAGCTTCAAGCTCGACGGCGTCGCGATCCCCGGATGCCAGAACCAGGCCTTCAGCGCGGCGACGGCCCCCGCCGCCACGGCGACCTGCGCCACGACCGCGCCCGCCACGACGGGCACGCACACTCTTCAAGCGGTCTACTCGGGCAACGACGAGCGCCTGGGCTCGGAGAACAGCGTCACGTTCACGGTCGGCGGGCCCGGGCTGGGGCTGTCCGCCGCGGGCCTGGACTTCGGTTCGGTCACGACCGGGCAGACCAGCGCGGAGCAGAGCGTGACGCTCAAGAACACCGGCGCCGGCGCGCTGGCCCTCGCGAACCTCGCGCTGACCGGCGCCGACGCGAGCGCCTTCACGCTCGCCGGCACGGACTGCGGCGCCACGCTCGCCGCGGACGCGACCTGCGTGGTCCGGTTCGCCTTCGCGCCGGCTCGGACCGGCGCGCACACGGCCTCGCTGGCCGTGGAGAGCAGCGCTCCCGGTAGCCCGCACTCGGTGACGCTGACCGGCACCGGCACCGCGGCCGCCGCTCCGCCCACCCCCACGGCCACGCCCACGCCCACCCCGACGCCCCCGGCCGACGGGGCCGCGCTGTCGCCGAAGGCCGGCGGCAAGGCGACGGTGAGCCGTGTCGACAACACCGTCTCCCTGCCGCTCACCTGCCCCGCGGGTGACGTCTGCAAGGTCGACGGCTCGCTCAAGCTGCGGGCCGGCGACATCGAGAGCCGCCGCCTGCGCGCCGTCGCCGCGGCCGCGGCCGCGAAGACCCAGGTTCTGGCGCGCTTTGACGACATCAGCGTCAAGGGCGGTCAGGTCCGCACGCTCAAGCTCACGCTGCCCAAGTCGTTCGTCCGCGCCGCCCAGAAGGCCGGCAAGCGCCGCATGACCGCCACGCTGACGATCAACACGACGTTCGGGTCGGGCCAGACGACCACGCGCACACAGCGGATCGTGCTGCTGATCCCGCTCGCGCCGAAGCAGGCCCCGCACCCGAAGTTCACCGGCTGAGCCTGAGGCTCAGCTCAGCTCAGCTCAGCGAGGCGATCCGCCCGGTCAGCAGGTCGATGAAGCCCGCGGCGTCCACGTCGACCGAGACGTGGGCGTTCGCGGGTGCGCCGGTGCGCCCGAGCTGGTCGACCACCGTCCGGCCCCGGCTGGGACCGTGGGTGATGTCGATCTCGACCGGCAGCTGCTGGGTGGTGATGACCTCGGGGACGATCACGTGGGCGACGGCGAGCGCGTCGTGGACCGGGGTGTCGCTGTGGCCGTAGACCTTCTCGTGGAACTGGCGGTAGAAGCGGTGCAGGTCGGCGACGACCGCTCCGGCGTGGCCGGTCTCGCGCAGGGCGTCGGCGCGCTCGGCGGAGAGCATCGCGCGGTGGGTGACGTCGAGGCCGACCATCGTGATGTCCAGGCCGGAGGTGAAGACGCGGTGGGCGGCCTCCGGATCGGCCCAGACGTTGAACTCGGCGCTCGGCGTGACGTTGCCGAGGCCGATCGCGCCGCCCATGATCACGAGCTTCTCGATCTGACCACGCAGCTCGGGGTGGGTGGCGATGAAGAGTGCGATGTTCGTCAGCGGCCCGATGGCGATCAGCGTCAGCGGGCGTTCGCGCAGGTTCTGGGCGAGCAGTTCGACCGCGTGCAGCGGTTCCGGGGCGCGTGACGGCGGCGGGAGATCGGGACCGTCGAGCCCCGTCTCGCCGTGGACCTCCCCGGCCGCCTCGGCGGTGTGGATGAGGCCGCGATCGGCGCCCGCGGCGACGGGGATGTGGTCGGCCTGCACGACGTCGAGCACGCGGATGGCGTTCGCGGTCACCTTGTCGAGCGTCTGGTTTCCCGCGACGGTCGTCACGGCCACCAGTTCGAGTTCAGGGCTGGCGACTGCGAGCATGAGGGCCATCGCGTCGTCGTGGCCAGGGTCGCAGTCGATGATCACCGGCTTCGGCATTGCGCATCATCTTGGCGGTTCGCGTGTTCGAACGCTGTCATGCAGATCGCCGCCCTCCTCCTCAGCGCCGTCCTGGCACAGGCCGCTCCCACCGCCACCACGGGCGGTGCAGAGTCTGTGACCACGGGCTCGGCCGCCGTCACCGGCACCCTCAACCCGGGCGGCGACGCCACCACCTACCAGTTCGAGTACGGCACATCGTCGTCCTACGGGCTGACGACGGCCGCGGTGGACGCGGGCTCCGGGACCACCGACGTCAGCGCGCGGGCGACGCTCTCGAACCTGACGAACAACACGACCTACCACTTCCGGCTCGTCGCCACCAACGCGGCGGGTGTGGCGCGCGGGTCCGACAAGACCTTCAAGACCGCGTCGCCCGCGGCCGCTCCGTCGATCAGCAGTCGCGCGGCCACGGCGGTCAGCGCGCTGGGGGCGACCCTCAACGCGGGCGTGAACCCGCGCTCGCTGGCCACCACCATGCACTTCGAGTACGGGACCTCCACGGCCTACGGTGCGGCGACGCCTGAGCAGACGGTCGGCGCCGGCGGATCGACCGTGTCCGTCTCGGCCACGATCGGCGACCTCAAGGCGGGGACGAAGTACTACTTCCGCGCCGTCGCCACCAGCCCGGCGGGCATCGCCCGCGGCGGCAGCCGCAGCTTCACGACGCCCAAGGCGCCCACCGGCGTCGCGATCACGCCGTCCACGATCCGCCCGGTGTGGGGCAGCGGGCTGACGATCGCGGGCAGCGTCAGCGGCGCCGGCTCGACCCCGGTCGCGCTCGAGAAGCAGGATTGGCCCTACAGCGCCCCGTACGCCCAGATCGCGACCGTGACGGCGAACTCGGGCGGCGCGTTCAACTTCACCGTGCCGGCGCTCCTGCTGACGACGCACCTGCGGGTCGTGACCCGCACCGCGGTGCCGGTCTACAGCCCGGTCACGACCGCCTCGGTGGCGGCCAAGGTGGGGCTGAAGACCAAGCGCCTGCGCGGCAAGCGCGTCCGCATCGAAGGCGCGATCTGGCCGGCCGTCCCGAATGGGCGCGTCTCACTCCAGCGCCAGACGGCCTCGGGCAAGTGGGGCTTCTACAAGCGCGGGACGGTCAGCGCCCTCGACGCCACCCGCTCCCGCTACCGCATCTCGGCAGTCTCACGCCGCACCCGCGCGACCAACTACCGCGTGGTCGTCATCGCTCGCAACGGCGGCGCCAACGTCCCGGGCACCTCCCGCACCCTCACCGTCCCGAAAAGATAACCCCCACCTAAGGGGTCTGGCCCCTTATCCGCGCTTTAGGTTTGAGCCCGCCGTCGAAACGGCTCTGCGGCGGGATCGAGCACCTAAAGGGAACCTAAGGGGTCTGGCCCCTTAGGTGGGCCTTAGGTTGTGGCGGGCGTCTTTTTGGAGGTGGAGCTCGCGGTCGAGGGAGCGCATGAGCGTGAAGCGGTCGGTGCCGTCCTCGGGGTAGACGGCGTAGGAGACGGTGAGTGAGACGGGGCCGTCGCCTGGGTCGACGTGGGTGGCCGCGGTGCGCAGGGCCTCGGCGAGGCGCCGGGCCGCGTCCGAGCCCGCGCCCGGGGCGACGAGGGCCAGTTCGTCGCCGCCGATGCGGGCGAGGCAGTCGCCCGCGCGGACCGCCGCCGACGTGTGGGCGGCGACCTCGCGCAGGACGCGGTCGCCCGTGGTGTGGCCGAAGCGGTCGTTGATCTGCTTGAAGGAGTCGACGTCGGCGAGCAGCAGCGTGAAGCGTTCGCCGGTCGCGAGCGCGTCGCTCAGCGCCTCGTCGAAGCCGCGCCGGTTCGTCAGGCCCGTGAGCGGGTCCACGCGCGCCATCCGGTGCTGGTGGCGCTCGGCGCTCACCAGGCGCCGCTTGAGGAACTGGATCACGGCGAGGACGCCGGCGTACGCCACGGCGTAGCCGATCGAGCGACCGAGCATCAACTGGTGCTTGCTCGCGGTCGTCACGAGCGGCGAGGCGTAGGTCGCGACCTCGAGCACCGCGAGCGGCAACGCGTACCGCAGCGGAAAGAAGTACGCGACGTAGAGCATCGGCAGCACGAGCACCGGCGCCATGTAGGACTCGGCGCCGCCGGTCAGCCACAGCGCGACGATCACCAGCGGTTGCAGCAGCGCCACGGCCACCGCGTGTCCGGCGAGGGACACGCGCTGCCAAGGGATCAGGCGGGTGAGGCAGCCCACCCCGTAGACGACCGTGAGGGCGACGAGCCCCCAGAACAGCACGGGATGGGCCTTGGGCGACTCGGGCAACAGCCGGCCCACGACAGCCACGCCGACGCCGGCCAACCAGAGCAAGCCTGAAACCGGTCCCATGAGGCGGCGCTCATCGTCCACGCCCCCGTAGTCGGCGGGTTACGCGTCTTCTTCAGGCCCGTCGTCAGCGTCCGGGATGAGCCAAAGCGCTGCAAGTGGCGGCAGCGTGACCTCCGCGGAGAACGGCTGGCCGTGCCAACCGATCGCCTCGGCATCGACGCCGCCCATGTTCCCGACGCCGGAGCCGCCGTAGTACGTCGCGTCGGTGTTGACCGCCTCGCGCCAGCGGCCGCCACGTGGCAGCCCGATGCGGTAGTTGTCGCGCACCGCCGGTGAGAAGTTGCCGACGAACAGCGCGACCCGCTCGGAGTCCTTCGTGCGCCGGGCGAACGCGATCACGTTGTCGTCGGCCGCGTTGGCCTCCGTCCACCAGAAGCCGTTGCCGTCGAAGTCCATCTCCCACAGCGCCGGCTCGGCCTTGTAGGCGGCGTTCAGGTCACGCACGAGCGACTGGATGCCCGCGTGCTCGGGGTTCTCGAGCAGGTGCCAGTCGAGCGAGCGGTTCTCGCTCCACTCCACCTCCTGCGCGAACTCCTGGCCCATGAAGAGCAGCTTCTTGCCGGGATGCGCCCACATGTAGGCGTACAGCGAGCGCAGGTTCGCGAGCTTCTGCCAGCGGTCGCCGGGCATCTTCGTCAGCAGCGAGCCCTTGCCGTGCACCACCTCGTCGTGCGACAGCGGCAGGATGAAGTTCTCCGTGAACGCGTACACGAGGCTGAAGGTCAGCTCGTGGTGGTGGTAGCGCCGGTAGATCGGGTCGTGCTGGAAGTAGGCCAGCGTGTCGTGCATCCAGCCCATGTTCCACTTGAAGCCGAACCCGAGCCCACCGAGGTACGTGGGCCGTGAGACACCCGGCCAGGCCGTCGATTCCTCGGCGGCGCTGATCACGCCCGGCGAGCGCGAGTAGACGACCTCGTTGAACTCCTTCAGGAACCCAACGGCGTCAAGGTCCTCGTTGCCGCCGTACTGGTTCGGCACCCACTCGCCCGCTTCGCGCGAGTAGTCGAGGTAGAGCATCGACGCGACGGCGTCCACGCGGATGCCGTCGGCGTGGTACTCCTCGAGCCAGAACAGGGCGTTGGAGACGAGGAAGTTGCGGACCTCGTGGCGCCCGTAGTTGAAGACCAGCGTGCCCCAGTCCGGGTGCGCGCCGCGCCGCGGGTCCGCGTGCTCGTACAAGGCGGTCCCGTCGAAGCGCGCCAAAGCGAAGTCGTCGCGCGGGAAGTGCGCCGGGACCCAGTCGAGGATCACGCCGATCCCGCTCTGGTGCAGGCGGTCGACGAACTCGCGCAGGTCGTCGGGCGATCCGAACCGCGGCGTCGGGGCGAAGTACCCCGTCACCTGGTAGCCCCAGGACCCGGTGAACGGGTGCGCCATCACCGGCAGCAGCTCGATGTGGGTGAAGCCCATGTCCTTGGCGTAGGCCGACAGCTCGTCGGCCAGCTCGAGGTAGGTCAGCGCGCGATTGCCCTCGAGCGGGTTCAGCCGCCAGGAGCCGAGATGGACCTCGTAGATCGACATCGGGCCCTCGAGCGCGCTGGACTCGCGCCGCTCCGCCACCCACGCCTCGTCCAGCCACTCGTGCTTGGGGTCGTGGACGACCGACGCGGTCTTGGGCGGGAGCTCGGTCTCGAACGCGACCGGGTCGGCCTTCAAGCGGATCTCGCCGTCGGGCGCGAGGATCTCGTACTTGTAGTGCGCGCCCTCGCCCACCCCGGGCAGGAACAGCTCCCAGACGCCGGAGGAGCCGAGCGAGCGCATCGGGTGGATGCGCCCGTCCCAGAAGTTGAAGTCGCCGACGACCGAGACCGCCCGCGCGGACGGCGCCCAGACCGCGAAGGCCGTGCCGACGACGCCGTCGAGCTCGCGCACGTGCGCGCCGAGGCGGTCCCAGAGCTCCTCGTGGCGCCCTTCGCCCAGCAGGTGGACGTCGAGCTCGCCGATCGTCGGCAGGAACCGGTACGGGTCGTCGATCGTGATCGTGCCCGAATCGCCGTAATTGACCTCGAGCTGGTAGGCGTAGGGCAGCTTCACGCCCTTGAGGTGCCCTTCGAAGATGCCGCCCGGATGCACCTGCTCGAGCGCGGAATGCTTGCCGTCGGGCGCCACCACCTCGACCGTGGAGGCCGCCGGCCGGAAGGTCCGGACGACCACGGAGCCGTTCTCGGGGTGCGCGCCCAGGTAGGCGTGTGGATTGGCGTGCTGGCGGGCGATCAGTTGGTCGGCGTCACTCATGTGCACTCCTACTCCGAGTCGAGGAGCCGGACGATCCCCGCAACGGGGATCGCGACCCAATCGGGACGATTGTTGAGCTCGTACCGCAACTCGTATACGGCCTTCTCGAGCTCGAAGACCGCGAGCAGCTGGTCCGTGGCCTGTTGGCCAGGGGGCAGGAGAGACGAGTCCACAGCTTGGTGGTACCCGGTGAGGAACCGCTCACGCGCGGCCTGCTCCCAGCCCTCAGGCGTCTCGACTCCGCGGAGGATACGCGCACCCGCCGTCACATACGAGAAGGAGCGCAGCATGCCCGCCACATCGCGCAGCGGCGAGCGCTTCAGGCGCCGCTCGGGCAGCGGCCGCGCGGGCTCGCCCTCGAAGTCGAGCACCACCCACCCGCGCTCGCCGAGCATCGTCTGGCCGAGGTGCAGGTCGCCGTGGGTGCGGATGACCTTCCCGCCGGCATTGACGTGCGAGAGCGTGGAGAGCTTCTCGCGCACGTCCTGGCCGCGGCCGCGGATCGGCGCCGTCGCCTCGGTCTCGGGCAGATCGAGGAAGACCCGCTCGATCTGCTCGTCGACGTCCGCGGTGAGGATCGAGAGCGCCTCCATCGACGGCTCGTCGGGCGAGAACGCGGGATCGGAGTTGTCCGAGCCCAGCGCCGCGTGCAGCTCGCCGATCACGACCCCGAGCGCCTCGAGCTTGTCCAGCAGCGCGTCCGGATCGGTGGCGAGCTCGTCCAGCGCGAGCTCCCAGCCGTCGCGAAAGCCCAACAGGAACTCCTGCAGGATCCCCAAAGTGGCGTCGATCAGGCGCCCCTCGACCTCGTACCAGCCGGCCAGCGAGGCGATGTGCGGGAAGCCGTGGGCCGAGAGGAACCGCAGCAGTTCGAGCTCCGGGTTCACGCCCGGCTCGACCTTGCGGAAGGCCTTCATGATCAGCTGATCGCCGAAGACGATCGAGGAGTTGGACTGCTCCACGCCCACCGGGCGCACGTCGACCGTGCCACCTAACCCAGCGGCGGCGTTGGGGGCCCAGCGGAAGATGAACTCGTCCTGACCGACCTGGAACTCGCTGTTGGAGCGCATCCGGTGCAGCAGTTCGCGCCCCGCGGCCGGATCGGCGAGCGCGTCGTAGACCGTCCAGCCGTCGGCCTCGACGATCACGCGCTCGCTCCAGCCCTCGGACACCGGGCGCAGCCCGAGCGGGACCTGGTAGGTCTCGTGCGTCCCCGTGGGGAACCGTGCCTCCACCAGGCACAGCACCAGCACCGGGGACTCTTCGCGCAGCGTCACGCGGTCGACGATCTCGATCGAGGCGACCTCGCGGGTCTTTGAGGCGAACCAGCGCTGGGCGACGATCCAGTCGTTCAGCACCTGGTCGTCCAGGAAGGAGAGATCGGTCATTCAGGCTCGTCCTTCACGAGCTGGAACCAATAGAAACCCCGGGGCGCCAGCGTCAGCAGGTAGGGGAGCTCGCCGATGCGCGGAAAGCGCGAGCGGCCGAAGATCTCCACCGGCGAGTAGCCGCGGTAGGCCGAGAGGTCCAGCTCCACCGCCTGCGCGGAGCGCGCGAGGTTGTGCACGCACAGCATCACGTCGCCCTCGTAGGAGCGGATGTGCGAGAAGATCCGGGAGTTCGACGGGGGCAGCGGCTCGTACGTACCCAACCCGAAGACCGGATGCTCCTTGCGCAGCGAGATGAAGCGCCTCAGCCAGCGCAGCAGGCTGTACGGCTGGCGCATCTGGGCCTCGACGTTGACCGCCTGGAAGCCGTAGACCGGGTCCATCAGCGGCGGCGCGTAGAGCTGGGCGAAGTCGGCGCGGGAGAAGCCGCCGTTGCGATCCGACGTCCACTGCATCGGCGTGCGCACGCCGTCGCGGTCGCCGAGATAGACGTTGTCGCCCATCATGATCTCGTCGCCGTAGTAGAGGACCGGCGAGCCGGGCAACGAGAACAGGATCGCGTGCAGCAGCTCGATCTCGTCGCGGCCCGCGTCCAGCAGCGGTGCCAGCCGCCGGCGGATGCCGACGTTGATCTTCATCCGCGGGTCCTTGGCGTACTCCGCGTACATGTAGTCGCGTTCCTCGTCGGTGACCATCTCGAGCGTCAGCTCGTCGTGGTTGCGCAGGAACAGGCCCCACTGGCAGTTGTCCGGGATGTCCGGCGTCTGGCGCAGGATCTCGTAGATCGGGTTGGCCTCCTCGCGCCGGACCGCCATGAACATGCGCGGCATCACGGGGAAGTGGAAGGCCATGTGGCACTCGTCGCCGTCGCCGAAGTACTCGACGACGTCGGCCGGCCACTGGTTGGCCTCGGCCAGCAGCACCCGGTCGGGGTAGTTGGCGTCGACCTCGGCCCGCACCCGCTTCAGGTACGCGTGCGTCTCCGGCAGGTTCTCGCCGTTGGTGCCCTCGCGCTCATACAGATACGGCACGGCGTCCAGGCGGAAGCCGTCCATGCCGAGGTCCAGCCAGAAGCGCAGCGCCTCGAGCATCGCCTCCTGGACCTCGGGGTTGTCGAAGTTGAGGTCCGGCTGGTGGCTGAAGAAGCGGTGCCAGAAGTAGGCCTGGGCCTGGTCGTCCCACGTCCAGTTGGACACCTCGGTGTCCGTGAAGATGATCCGCGCGTCCTCGTACTTGTTGGGCGTGTCGGACCAGACGTACCAGTCGCGCTTCGGGCTGTCCGGGCTCGACCGCGCCTCCTGGAACCACGGATGGTCCGACGACGTGTGGTTCATGACGAGGTCGGCGATCACGCGGATCCCGCGCTGGTGGGCGGCTTCGATGAAGTCGCGGACGTCGTCGACCGTGCCGTAGTCGGGCTGGATCTGAAAGAAGTCCGAGATGTCGTAGCCGCCGTCGCGCAGCGGGGACTTGAAGAACGGCAGCAGCCAGATGCAGTCCACGCCCAGCCATTGCAGGTAGTCGAGCTTCTCGGTGAGGCCGCGGAAGTCGCCCGAGCCGTCGCCGTTGGCGTCGAAGAACGCCCGCGTGTGGATCTCGTAGAACACCGCGGTCTTGAACCACAGCGGTTGGGCTTCGAACCAGTGCCCGGGGTCGTTGCGCGTGCCGGTGGCCATGTGAGTTAGAGCACCTTGAGGATGTGGGCCTGCTCGCCCCACGGCTCGAGGCGGACGTAGTTGGCCCCGATCCGCCAGTCGTAGTGGGCCCCGGTCATCAGGTCCTCGACGACGAAGACCGGCGCGGTGCCGAGGTGGGCGGGGATGGTGACGCTCCCGACCTGCGCGTCGTGCGGGTCGAGATTGACGACGCAGATGATCGTGTTGCCCGGCTCCTGCTTGGCGTAGGCGAGCAACTGGTCGTTCTGCCCCTCGAGCCAGAACACGTTCGAGAGGTGCTGCAGCGCGACGTTCTCGCGCCGGATCTCGTTCATCCGCCGGATCATCGGCAGCAGCGGGCCGTCGAGATCGCGCTGGCGGATCTCGTACTTCTCTGAGTTCATGTACTCCTCGGAGCCCTCGCGCACCGGCACGTTCTCGAAGTTCTCGAAGCCGGAGTAGATGCCGTAACTCGGGCTCAGGGTCGAGGCGAGGACGAGGCGGGCGACGAAGGCCGGCGGACCGCCATGGACGAGGTACGCGTGCAGGATGTCCGGCGTGACCGGGAAGAAGTTCGGCCGGAAGTACTCCTTCTCCTCGCCCCAGGCGAGCTCGTTGAAGTACTCGATCATCTCGTGGCGCGAGTTCTTCCACGTGAAGTACGTGTAGGACTGCGTGAAGCCGAGCTTGCCCAGCTCGCGCATGACCGCGCGGCGGGTGAAGGACTCCGCGAGGAAGACCACGTCGCGGTCGACCTTGTGGATCTCGGAGATGATCCATTCCCAGAACGGGAACGGCTTCGTGTGCGGGTTGTCGACGCGGTAGAACTTGATCCCGGCGTCGACCCAGTGCAGGAAGACGTCCAGCCAGGCCTGCCACAGGGACTCCCACTCCGGCGTGTCCCAGTTGAAGTTGTAGATGTCCTGGTAGCGCTTGGGCGGGTTCTCGGCGTACTTCAGCGTGCCGTCGGGGCGCTGCTGGAACCACTCCGGGTGCTCGGTCAGCCAGGGGTGGTCCGCGCTGGCGTTGAGCGCGATGTCCAGTGCCACGTCCATCCCGTGGTGGTGGGCGGTCCGGCAGAGGTCGCGCACGTCCTGCTGGGTGCCGAGCTCGGGGTGCACGGCGAAGTGCCCGCCCTCGGCGCTGCCGATCGCGTAGGGCGAGCCGGGGTCGTCCGGGCCGGCGACGAGCGTGTTGTTGCGGCCCTTGCGGTTCTTGACGCCGATCGGGTGGAATGGGAGCAGGTAGAGCACGTCGAACCCGAGGCCGGCGATCTCCGGGACGCGTGCCTCGACCGCCTTCAACCCGCCCCAGGAGCGCGGGAAGAGCTCATACCAGGCGCTGAAGCGGGCGCGCACGCGGTCGACCTCGAGCGGGATCGCCGGGTCGAGCGCGGTCACGCCTTCGCGCTCGGAGAACGTCTCCATCGCGTCGAACAGCTCCGGCCCGAGGGCGACGTCGAACTTCTGCGCGAACGGCGCGCCGGCGTCCGAGAGCACGTGGAGCGCGTGCTGGATCGAGCCGCGGCCATCGCCCTCGGCCCGCTCCAGCGCGGCGGCGAGGAGCACGACGCCCTCGGAGATCTCGCCCGAGAGGTCCTCGTCGAGGTTGGCCTCGACCTTGCGCCGCAGCTCGTCGTGGTAGGTCGCCCAGCGGTCCGTCCACGCCTCGAACGTGAACTCCCAGCGGCCGGGCGTCTCGACCGTGAACTCGCCCGCCCAGCGCACGCCGTTGATGTGGGCGTCGACGGTGTGGAGCTCGTTCTCGAGCCATCGTCGCCCATCCGGGGCCCGGTATTTCACGACCGCGCGGAGCTTCTCGTGGCCGTCACGGAAGATATCGGCGGAGACGGCGACCGTGTCGCCTACGGTGCGCTTGACCGCGTACCGCCCACCATCGAGGACTGGCGCCGGCTTTGCGATCCTGATCCGGCTCGGAGCTTCGCTGCGCTTCGGTGCGGGCATCTCGCCGTGGAGTATCCGACAACTGGATCACATGAACCTCTCTCGTACCTCCGGGGTGCAGCTGCACCCGACCTCATTGCCGTCCGGACGCCTCGGTCCGGACGCCTACGCCTGGGTCGATTGGCTCGCTTCGGCGGGTCAGACGTGGTGGCAGATGCTCCCGCTCGGGCCGCCGGACGAGCACGACTCCCCCTACAAGTCGGCGTCGGCCTTCGCCGCCTCGCCGAAGCTGCTGGGCTCACCCGGGGCTCCCGTCAGCGCGGCGGAACGGATCGACTTCCGCGATCGTGCCGCCGACTGGATCGAGGACTGGCTCGCGTTCGCGGGTGAGGACGCGATCGACGACCAGGTGCGCTTCGACCGCGAGTGGACCGCGCTGCGGGCCCACGCCGCCGAGCGCGGTGTGAAGCTGATCGGCGACATCCCGATCTACGTCGCCGCCGGCTCCGCCGACCAGCTCGCCCACCCGGAGATCTTCAAGGCGGGCGCGGTGGCGGGCGTGCCGCCGGACGCGTTCACCGACAAGGGCCAGCTGTGGGGCAACCCGCTGTATGACTGGCGCGAGCTGCGCAAGCAGGGCTATGGCTGGTGGACCGCGCGCTTCAAGCGCGTCTTCGAGCTCTTCGACCTCGCCCGCATCGACCACTTCCGCGGCTTCGTCGCCTACTGGGCGGTGCCCGCGGACGCCGAGTACGCGCTGGAGGGCGCGTGGAAGCGCGGCCCGGGCCGCGCGCCGTTCGACGCCGCCCGCGAGGCGCTCGGCGAGCTACCCCTGATCGCCGAGGACCTCGGCGTCATCACTCCGCCGGTGACGCGGCTGCGCGAGTCGCTCGGCCTGCCCGGGATGTCCGTGCTGCAGTTCGGCTTCACGCCCGGCGAGGAGCACACGGTCCACGTGCCGGAGAACAACTCGGCCGACCAGGTCGTCTACACCGGCACCCACGACAGCGACACGATCCGCGGCTGGTATGAGTCGATCAGCCCCGCCCAGCACGCCCTCGTCGACGCCGCCCTCGCGCGCCACGGGATCGAGGACGAGCCCAACTGGGCGCTGATCCGGCTCGTCTTCCGCTCGCCGGCGGTGATCGCGATGATCCAGATCCAGGACGCGCTCGGACTCGGCTCCGAAGGCCGCATGAACCAGCCCGGCAGCGTCGGCGCCTGGGGCTGGAAGCTCTCCGAGCTGCCGAGCGCCGACGTCGCCAAGCGCCTGCGCGCGGCGTCCGAGGAGGCCGGCCGGACCTGAACGCCCGCGAGCGTCGAGTTTCGCGAGCTGTACGCGAGAAACTCGACGCTCACGCGTCGCGTGCCGACCGGGCGCGCTCGACGAGGGTCTTCGGGGCGACCTCGGCGTAGGCGTCCTCGATCGCCCCCGCGATCTCGTTCCAGTCCAGGCCGCGGTTGAGGTGGACGCCGATCCAGCCGCGGTGACCGACGTACGGCGGGCGGAAGTAGTGCTCCGGCTCGCCCGCGATCAGGGCCTCCTGCATGCCTTCAGGCGCGGCGCACCAGAGGGCGAGGCGACCGTCGCTGTGGTGGTCGTCGAGGTACATCACGAACGTCTTCTTGCCGCGGACGAACCAGGTCGGCGAGCCGTGGCTGAGGCGCTCGGTGACCTCTGGCAGGGCGAGACAGAGCTCGCGGACACGGTCGAGCTCGGTCATCGCTTGTCAGTATGCGAACTACTCCGCACCTGGGCGCGCGGCGTCCGGACGCGATCGTCCGTTCTACGGTTCGATGTGCCTGAGTGCGCACGCTTTAGCGTCGGGCCATGGCCCGCGCTCTCGTCGCGTTGCTCGCGGTGCTGCCGCTGGCCGCGTCCGCCGCGCCTGCCATCGCGGACCCGTCGCCCGTGGAGCAGTGGGCCGCGTCGCCGCAGACCGTGCTCGACCTGCCCGGGGCGTGGAAGCTCTCCCAGGGCGCGGGCGTCATGGTCGCCGTGGTCGACTCGGGCATCCGGCTCAGCCACCCCGACCTCGCCCCGAACCTGTGGACGAACCCCACCGAGATCCCGGGCAACGACAAGGACGACGACGGCAACGGCTACGTCGACGACATTCATGGCGTGGACCTTACGGGTGAGCACTCACTCAATGACCAGGACGGACACGGGACGCACGTCGCGGGGACGATCGCGGCGGCGCAGAACGGCCAGGGCGTCGTGGGGGTCGCGTACAAGGCCAAGCTGATGACGGTCCGGGTCCTCGACTCGCGCGGGTCCGGCTCGACCAAGATGCTGGCCGACGGGATCCGCTACGCCGCGGCCAACGGCGCGCAGATCATCAACCTCAGCCTTGAGACGACGGCCGACGACCCCAAGGTCCGCGCCGCGGTCAAGGAGGCGGCCGCCGCGAACGTCCTGATCGTCTGCTCGGCCGGGAACATGGGCCGCAACGTCGACCGCCGGCCGCTGTACCCGGTCTCGATCCCCTCGGACAACCTCGTCGGCGTGGCCGCCACCGCACCCGCCGACGACGGCGAGGCGATCCCCCAGTTCTCGAACTTCGGCCCGCTGACCGTTCCGGTCGCGGCGCCGGGCGAGGGCGTCGTCTCGACGGCGAAGGACGGAGGCTATGAGACGCGCTCGGGCACCTCGATGGCGGCGCCGCACGTGTCCGGCGTCGCGGCGCTGATGGCGTCGGTGGCGCCGGGGCTCTCGGCCCAGCAGCTGCGCGGCCTGCTGCTCGAGCACGCGGTCCGCCCGCCGACCCCGGGCAAGCCCGGCTACGTCGACGCGCTGGGCTCGGTCCAGGCCGCCGCGCAGGACGCTCGCGCGGCGATCTCGACGCTCGGCCAGACGCCGACGGTCCGCATCCTCTCGGCCAAGCGGCGCGGCCGGGTGATCCGCGTCCAGATGACCAAGAGCGGCGCCGTGAGTGACGTGCGCGTGCGGCTCGACGGCGAGGAGGTCTCGGTGCTGCGCGGCAAGCGCTCCCCGCTGACGCTCGTCCTGCGCAACTTCAAGGGTCACCAGTTGCTCGCGGAAGGCCTCGACGCCTCCGGCCGCCGTATCGCCTCCGCCAAGGCCCGCGTCGGCGGCACCTCGCCCGCGCCGGCCACGATCGCCCTCAGCGGGTCGACGGTCGCCGGCGCGGCGGTCGCCGAGGTCCTGGACGCCCGCCCGCACGCCACCCGCTTCACGCTCGTCGGCGGCGGGACCGACATGGGGATCGCCGACGCCGCGCGCGGGATCGTGGACGCCGGACTCGTCGACCGCCCGCTGACCGCGAGCGATCCGGCCGGCCTGACCTTCACGCCGCTGGCCGGGAGCACCACGCTGGGCTTCGTCACCCGCGGCGCCCCGCAGCCGGATCTGGCCCGGATCCTGCGCTGGATCGCTGCCTCCGCCACGCCCTGACGGCTACATTCATGACCGCCCATGGTCGCCCCGCCCACCGAGCACGAGATCCTGGACGTCAACCGTCGCTACCACGACGTGGCGGCCGAGTCGTACGACTCCAAATGGGGGATCTCGTTCGGCAAGATCGGCCATCAGCAGGTGCTGGGGAAGATCACGAAGCTGCTCGGGCCGCGCCCCGGCCCGTTCGCCAACTCGCTGGAGATCGGCGCCGGCACCGGCTACTTCAGCCTCAACCTGCTGCAGACCGGCGTGGTGAAGCACGCGACGTGCACGGACATCAGCCCCGGCATGCTGGCCACGCTCGAGCACAACGCGCTCCAGCTCGGGCTCGAGGTCGAGACCGCGGCCTGCGATGCGAGCCAGTTGCCGTTCGAGGACGAGAGCTTCGACCTGGTCCTCGGCCACGCCGTGCTGCACCACCTGCCCGACCTGGACGCCTGCTTCGCGGAGTTCAAGCGGGTGCTCAAGCCGGGCGGGACGCTGTTCTTCGCGGGTGAGCCGAGCCGCTCAGGCGATCGCATCGCCGCCTATCCCAAGCGCGCGGGGCTCAAGGCGGGGCCGCTGTGGCGCAAGCTCGTCCGGGCCAGCCCCGCACCCACCCACGACGGCGGCACGGACGAGCAGGAGCATGCGCTCGAGGCCTTCGTCGACGTCCACGCCTTCGTGCCGGCCGACCTCGAGCGCCACACCAAGGCGGCGGGCTTCGCCGACGTCCGCGTCCAGGGCGAGGAACTGCTGGCGAACTGGTTCGGCTGGTTCAACCGCACGCTGGAGTCCTCAGCCGACCCGCAGAGCATCCCGTGGGGCTGGATCAAGTACGCCTACAACGGCTATATCTTCCTGCAGAAGGTGGACCGCAAGCTGCTCGAGCCGCGCCTGCCGCCGCGGATCTTCTACAACCTGATGGTCGCGGCCCGCAAACCGGGGTGAGGCGTGTCCCAGCCGCCCCCTGAGCACCCGCCCAGCCCGGTCGACATCCTGCGCGACAAGCGCGCGATGCTGGACACCGGCACGGGGCCGATCGCGTTCGTCGTCGTCTACGCGATCTGGGGCCTCAAGACCGCCGCGATCGTCGCCATCGCGCTCGGCGTGGTGATGGCCGTCGAGCGGGTCGTGCGCAAGAAGACCGTCGTCAATGTGCTCGGCGGGCTGTTCGTCACCGTGATCTCCGCGGTGATCGCCTGGCGCACCGGCAAGGCCGAGACCTACTTCGTCCCCCGGGCGCTCATCCAGGCCGGCTACGCGATCGTGTTCGCGGGCTCGGCGGTGATCCGTCAGCCGATCACGGGGTTCCTCGTCGCCGCGCTGTTCCGTGCGGAGCCGGGCTGGGCCAAGCTCCCCGCGGTCCGCCGCGCGATGACCGAGCTGACGCTGGCCTGGGCCGCGCTGTTCGGCTTCCGCGCCGCCGTCTACGCCGTTTTGATCGCGACCGGGCGCGTCGGCTGGCTGGCCGCGGCGTCGGTCGCGATGGGCTGGCCCGCGTTCGGGCTGCTCATGTTCCTGAGCTACCGGTTCGTGCCGAAGCGGCTCGAGCAACTCGGCGCACCGGACCCGCGCCAGCCCGAAGCGCCCGAGCCTGCTCCTTGAGCCGCCGGTAGACGTAGGTCCAGTCGCCCTGCAGCCGCTGCTTGCGGGTCCCGCCGGCGGGCGAGATCAGGGTCGAGGGCCGCACGCGGACGTCCATCCCGTCCGCCGCCAGCACGTCGAGCGCGCGCTCGGCGATCCACACCTGCCCGAACGCGGTCGGATGGACGTGGTCGACCATCACGAGGTTGCGGGCCCCGAACGCGCGGAGGTCGAGCACCAGCGCCCCACGCGCCCGTGCCGCGGCCTCGACGATCGCGTTGGCTTCCGCCACACCCGGCGCCCGCGGGCGCCCCAGGTCCTCCGGGAGCGTCACCACCAGCAGGCGGTCGCAGCGCGCCGCGAGTGCGTCCAGCGCGAACGCGTGGTCGGCGGCGAACGCTGCAGGGTCCCAATCGGGTCTACGGACGTCGTTGACGCCGACGTAGAGGCATCCGAGGTCGTAGCGCCCGTCGGGGGTCGCGGTGCGGGCGAGGAAGGCCGGCAGCTGGGCGTGCGCGACGTGCTCGGCGCTCGCGCCGTCGACGGCGTAGGTCGTGAACGCCAGGCCGAGCCCCCGCGCCACCCACAGCGCCCAGGACTGCAGCGCGACGCCCCATTGGAGCTCGCCACCGCCGTTGGTGATCGAGTCACCGAAGGCGAGAACCCCGAGCCGGCTCACACCGTGAAGCTGACGGCCTTGGCCTTGTTGGCCAGCGTCGCCGTCACGCGGTACTTGGACCGAGGCTGGCCGCGCTTGCCGCGAACCGTCAGGGTGGTGCCCTTCGCATTCGCCGACATCGACTGCACGCTCACGCGCTTCCAGACGAGCTTGCCGCGCTTGCGCACCTGCTGCTCGAGCTTGAGGGCGACCTTCGCCTGCCGCGAGAGCTTGACCGTGACCTTGGCCACCCGCGCGCACTTCGGGGTGCTCTTGGGGCAGCTCTTGGGGGTCACCTTCGCCTTGAGCGAGACGATCACGGCGGCGCCGGTGGGGGTCACCGTGGGCGTGGGCGTCGCGATCGGGTTCTTCGGGTCGCCGGATTGGTGCTGGTCGATCGCCGGGCAGCCGTCGGCCGTGAAGGCGGGCTGCAGCGGGCAGAGATCGTCGAGCAACGGTCGGTTGTCCCCGTCGTCGTCGGTGCCTCGCGGCATCGCGTCGCAGGCATCGCCGACGCCGTCGGAGTCGGCATCGGCCTGGTCGGCGTTGGCGATCGACCTGCAGTTGTCGGTGGAGTCGCCCAGGCCGTCGCCGTCGCTGTCGGGACAGCCGCGCACCGAGCCCGGGACGCCCGGGCACTGATCCGCGCCGGAGTCGTCGCGGAACGAGTCGTGGTCGCGGTCACATGAGGCCCAGGCCACGGATTCGCCGCCACCGCTGTTGAGCCGGCCCGGAGCGCCCGCCGCGCGCGCCGCGTTGAGGCGGCCACCGGCGACGGAGAACGGCTCCAGCGGCTGCTTGGGGTCCACGCTGTCCCTGAGCCGCTGCGCCAGCTGCGCAGCGCCGAGCTGGGGCTCGGTCGAGAGGACGATCGCCGCGGCTCCGGCGACCATCGGCGCCGCCATCGACGTCCCGCTGCGGTACATGTAGCCGCCGAAGCCGCCGCGGACCGTGCTCAGGATCGACACGCCGGGAGCGAAGAGATCGACGGTGGTCTGCCCGATGTTTCCCCAGCAGGCGGGTTTGTCCATCGTGTCGGTCATGCCGACGCAGATCAGGTTCGCGATGTCCGGGTCCGAGCCGGGCCGCTTGGTCGAGCACGGATAGACCGGATGCGCGGGATCGTCGTTGTCGTTGCCCTCGTTGCCGGCGGCGACGACGAACAGGGTGTTGGGATAGCGGTCGAAGACCTTGACGAACTCCTGGTTGGTGTCCGCGTTCGGGCCATCGAGCGGATCGCTGGCGAACGAGGCCGTGACGATCGGCATGTCGTGGGCGCCCGCGTACTCGAACGCCTTGATGATCCACGGCAGCTTCCCGGTGCCGCAGTTGTCGATCGCCCGCAGCGGCATGACGTGCGCCAGCGGCGCGACGCCGATGATGCCCCCGTTGTCGCGCCCAGCGGCGACGATGCCCGCGATCATGGTCCCGTGGTCATCTGCGCCGGCCGGATCGCCGGCCGTGCACGAGTCCGCCTCCGTGAAGTCCTGCCCGGGTTCGACGTGGCCCGCCAGGTCCGGGTGCGCGGCATACACCAGCTGATCGACCACGCCGACCGTCACACCCTGGCCCTCCATGATCTCCCAGGCCTCGGGAGCGTCGATGTCGGAGTCGGCGATCGCCCCGGGATAGAGCTTCGACTCGACGTTGGAGAGCGACCACTGCTGGGTGTAGCGGTCGTCGAGCGTCGGTGTGTCCGTTTTCGCGTGAGCGAGCGCGGGCAGGGCACAGCCGATCGCGCAAAGAAGCGCGACAGCGCACGCCAACCCCGAACGCGAGTGCGTCACCCTCGTATCATCGGCCATTCCATGGGGGCCTTGAGTGAACACTTTGATGGGGAAAGTTGGCCTGAGCTGACGAATGCCGCCGTTGGGACATGGAGCGGCGGGCGCTTCATGCACTTTGGGGAACCGATCGACGATGATCGGCTCGCTGCCCTGCTCCGCCCGGATGAGGGTATCGCGACCGTCATAACTGCGGACACCTATGGCGCGGGCGCCGCTGACACGTTGCTCGGCCACGCGCTCGCCGGTATCCCCCGCTCGGACTTCGCCATCGTCGGCGCCATCGGACACGATTTCTACACGGGCCAGCGTGAAGGTGCCAAGGGCTTCCCCCGGTTCACCGATCCGCGGCTGCGCGGACCCGAGGGCTACGCGGACTACGTGCGGATGGCCACGGAGCGCAGCCTGGAGCGCTGCGGCGTCGATTCCTTCGATCTCCTGCTGCTTCACAACCCGGACCGGACGGGCTATACGAACGAAGCGGTGTGGGACGCGTTCTCGGCGGTGCAGGCCGACGGCCTGACGCGGATGCTCGGCGTCGCCCCGGGCCCGGCGAACGGCTTCACGCTCGATGTGATCGACTGCCTGGAGCGCTTCAGCGACCGGATCGACTGGGCGATGGTGATCCTCAACCCGCTCGAGCCGTGGCCGGGCGAGCTCGTGCTGCCTGCCGCCGAGCGCCACGGCGTGAAGGTCATCACCCGCGTCGTCGACTACGGCGGTCTCTTCCACGACGACGTCCTCGAGGGGCACGCGTTCGGACGCCACGACCATCGCGGGTTCCGCCCGGCGGGCTGGGTCGAGGCGGGTCGCGCAAAGCTCGAGGCGATGCGGCCGATCGCCGAACGCCACGGGCTGACGATGCTCCAGCTCGCCTGCCACTGGAACCTGGCGCACGGGCCCGTGCACTGTGTCGCGCCGACGCTCATCGAGGAGTCCGGCAGCGCGAAGTCGATCGAGGACAAGCGTGCCGAGCTGGCCGCCGTCCGCGGGCCGAGCGTGCTGAGCGCCGAGGAGGTCGCGACGCTCCGTTCGATCGGTGACAACCGCGGCTCGATGCTGCTCAAGGGCGCGGCGCCGGAGTTCGAAGGTGAACCTCAGCCGGACCGCTGGCCGATCACCCCGGAACTGAGCGCACTGGCGGGCCGCTGGGGGATCGAGCCACTCAGAGATCTGTCCAGGGCGGCTTAAGCCCCTATGCCCCGGGTCGATCAACCGGGGCACGATGATCCGCCTTCGTCCCATAGGAGCTGCCGCCTTCGCGCTTGCCCTGCTCGCGCTGCCGACCTTCGCCGTCCCGCACAAGGACCCGAACCTGCTGACGCACCGCGACACGCGCACGCAGCTGCAGGACGTCAACCTCGCCGACGTCGTGTCGACCGCTCAGGCGGCCGCCGGCGACGGACCCGACGGGCTCCCGACCGGCTGGTGCGGGGACGAGACGGGCGCCGACAACGCCCCCGTCACGCCGGCCACGAAGGCGCAGTTCAAGGTGGTCTACGCCTATGCGGCCGACCGGCCTGACCGGTTCGCGGGTTGGAAGGACGCGATCCAGGCCAACGTCGCGATCGTCCAGCGGTTCCTCTCCGCCCAGGACGGCGGCACGAAGGGCCTCCGCTTCGACATGGGCACCGGCTGCGGGCCCCAGTTCGTGGACATCCAAACGGTCCAGCTGCCAGGGTCCCGCGCCTCCTATGCCGACAACTTCTCGGCGATCTCCGGCGCCGTCCAGCGCGCGCTCGGCGCCGCCGCCGGGCCGCGCAACGCGATCGTGATCGCCGACGGCCTCTCCGGCTCCACGCAGGAGTACGGCTTGGGCGAGACCGTCATGGGCCCGACCGGCGAGCGCCAGGGCGCCGCGAACATCCACAACCGCGGCGGGCTCACCTCGATCCTCTTCAGCCGCGACGGCGCGGCGGCCCCCGGCAGCGCGCGCTGGGGCTGGTGGCCTGAAGGCTTCCTGCACGAGATGACGCACAACCTGGGCGCGGTCCAGTGGGGCGCGCCGCACTCGACGCAGCCGGCCGGCGGCAGCTCGCCGCAGTACGGCCATTGCTGGCAGGGCGCGGACGTCATGTGTTACGTCGAGGACGGCGGTGCCGCGCACCCGATGCAGCAGGACTGCGCCGGCCTTCCTGGCGCCATCCCGCAGAACTACGACTGCGGCCACGACGACTACTTCAACCCGGCGCCGGCTCCCGGTTCCTACCTGGCGACGCACTGGAACACGTACGACTCGGCGTTCCTGGCCGGGTGCGGCGAGGTCGCGCCGGCCTGTGGCGGCGGCTCCCTGTGGGTGCCTGAGCCGCCGGCCGCGACGACCGCCCCGTCCGTCGCCGGCACCACGCGCCGTGGCCAGACCCTGACCGCGCGTGTCGGCGTGTGGACCAACTCGCCGACGGCCTACACGTACCAGTGGCAGCGCCTAATCGCCTCCGGCTGGGAGGACATCGACTCCGCGACCGGCGCGAGCTACGTCGTCTCCAGCGAGGACCTCGGCCGGCGCCTGCGGGTCGCCGTGGTCGCCTCCAACGAGGACGGCAGCGCGAGCGCCGCGTCCGCCCCGAGCTCCACCGTCGGCGCCTCCGGCCTCAACCGCGCGGCGACCTCGACGTCCAAGAAGGGCAAGCGGGCCGCGGTCAAAGCGAAGGCCAGCAAGAAGCGCAAGGCCGCGGCGGCGAAGCGTAAGGCGGCCGCCAAGCGGCGGGCCGCGGCCAAGAAGAAGCCCAAGACCGTGCGCCACTAGGCACAATGCAGGGATGGCCGAGTCGCTGCGTGGCAAGCTCATCCTCGCATCGCCCGTCCTGCGCGACCCGAACTTCGTCCGCACCGTCGTCCTGATCGCCGAGCACACCGACGAGGGCGCCATGGGCCTCGTGCTCAATCGCCCCGCCGCGTCGACGGTCGGCGAGGCCGTGCCGGACCTGTCATGGCTGGCCGGCGACGAGGAGCCCGTCTACGTCGGCGGACCGGTGGCGGAGACGGCCGTGATCGTGCTCGCGGAGTTCGACCGGCCGGAGCTGGCCGGCGCGCTGGTGGACGACGACCTCGGGTTCATCGGCTCAGACGCCGACGACCCGGAGGCGCTCGGCGGCGCGATCCGCCGCGCCCGGGTGTTCGCCGGGCACGCCGGCTGGGGCCCGGGCCAGCTCGAGGACGAGCTCGCCGAGGAGGCGTGGATCATCGAGCCCCCCAAGCGCGAGGAGATCTTCACGCTCGAGCCGGGCGACCTGTGGGCCGCGGTCCTGCGCCGCAAGGGCCAGCGCTACGCGTTGCTGGCCACGATGCCGCCGGACCCGTCAGTGAATTGACGCCGCGATCGCGAGGGCGCGCGCCTTCGTCGTGTTGCCTTCGACGCGGATGAGCAGCCCGTCGCGCTCGATCAGCAGCGTGCGGTCGGCGAGCCGCTGCTGCTCGTAGCCGAACCCCTTCGCGGACTGGTAGGCGAAGCCGTGCGCGCCGGTGATCCAGTAGCCGTTCGCGACCCGCTCGGCGGTCGCTCCCTGGCCGAGCGTCTTCTCGATGAACGGCGTCGCCCGCGCGCGGAAGACCTGGATGAGCAGCTTCGGCGGGCCTGTGTAGACCAGCGAGACGGTGTGGGTCCCGTCCGGGAGGATCGTGTCGTACGCGGTGTCGGGCGCGCCGAGTGCTTGCGGGATGCGGGTGCCCTTCGGTGGCGCCGCGAGCGGCGTCCCGAGGTCGAGCTCGCGCCCGATGACCGGCTTCGGCGCCTCGCGCTTGATCTCGACCGACTTCAACCCGAGCCACTCGAGCACGGAGGACCGCGCGGCGGGTGAGACCGCGAGCGTGCCGCCGCCGAGCAGGACGAGGGCGGCGGCGAAGTAGGCGATGCGGGCGCGCCATGAGACCTTCCTCCGTCGTTCGGCTATCCGAGCCTGAACGGCATGGGAGAGGTCGGGGGTGTCCGGCCACTCCACGTCCAGCTCGCGCAGGGCGGTCTCGAGGTCGCTCACGGGGTCACCTCCCCGCGGAGGCGTTCGAGCGCGCGTGACGTGCGGGACTTGACCGTGCCCTTGCGAACGCCGAGCGCGGCGGCGGTCTCGGCCTCACTGAGCTCGAGCAGGTAGCGGCAGCCGAGGACCAGACGGTCGTCGTCACGCAGCCGGCCGAGCGCGGCGAGCAGGGTCGCACGGGTCTCGCCGGCGAGCACCGCGGCTTCGGCCGAGTCGGTGTCGGCGTGCGGGATCAGGCGCAGCGCCAGTGCCTGGCGCCGGCCGGCGGAGCGCTTGCGATTGCGCGCCTCGTTGGCGACGATCGTCAGCAGCCACGGCCGGAGCGGCTCACCGTCCCGGAAGCGCCCGAGTGCCCGCCACGCCTTGACGAACGCGTCCTGGGCAGCTTCTTCGGCCTCGGCGGCGTCCTGGGTGATCAGCATGGCGGTGCGGAAGGCGATGTCCGAGTGCGCGCGGACGAGCGACGCGTACGCGTCGCCATCTCCACGGCGGGCGAGGGCGACCAATTCGCCCTCGGTCAGCGCTCGAGCCACCGCCTCCTAATACACCGCCTCCCGTCAGGAGGTTCCCGCGGCCTCAGACCAGGCCGCGGGGCGACATCGGGACCTAGTCCCGAAGACGGTAGCCCGCGCCGCGAACGGTCTCGAGCTGGTTCACGCCGAACGGGCGATCGATCTTGTCGCGCAGGTAGCGGACGTAGACGTCGACGATGTTCGAGCGGTTCTCATAGTCGTAGTCCCACGCGTGCTCGAGCAGCTGGTAGCGCGAGAGCACCTCGCCCGGGTGCCGCATGAACGTCTCCAGGAGCTGGAACTCCTTGGCCGACAGGCTGACCTCGGTGTCGCCGCGCCACACGCGACGGCCGGCCGGGTCGAGCTTGAGCGTGCCGACCTCGAGCACCGCGGGGCGCTCCACCGGGCCGCGCCGGGCGAGCGCCCGCAGGCGCGCCAGGAGCTCCGCGAAGGAGAAGGGCTTCGCGAGGTAGTCGTCGGCGCCGCCGTCCAGGCCCGCGACGCGGTCCTCGACGGTGTCGCGGGCGGTGAGCATGATCACCGGCGACCAGATGCCCTCTTCACGCAGACGGCGACACGTCTCGAAGCCGTCGATGCCCGGGAGCATCACATCGAGCACGATGGCGTCGTAGCCCGTTGAACCCGCCATCCACAGGGCATCCTCGCCCTTGATGGCCACGTCAGCCGCAAGTCCTTCCGAGCGCAGACCCCGCCGGATCAGGCTCGCCATCTTGATCTCGTCCTCGACCACCAGCACGCGCATGAACGGTTCCTCAGAGTAGGGGTGAAAGCATCATGCGCAACCGTCATGAGTTGAAGATGAGAATTATGAGAGGGTTCTCATGAGTTGCTTCTTATGAAGGCAACGCGATCCACACATCCGCGCCGCCCTCGATGTTCTCCGCATGTGCGCTGCCCCCATGCGCGCCGGCGACCGCGGCGGCGATCGCGAGCCCGAGACCGGTGCCGCCACGCGTCCGTGCCTCGTCGGCGCGCGTGAAGCGCTCGAAGGCGCGCGGGAGGAAGTCCGGCGGGAACCCTCGCCCCTCGTCGTAGACGTGCAGCTCGACGTGCCCGTTCTCGGTGCGAGCGCTCAGCTGCACCGTCCCGTGGCCGTAGGTGAGCGCGTTGTCGACGAGGTTCGCGAGCGCCTGCTCGATCCGCGCGAGGTCGGCGTTGACCGTCACGCCGGGCGACGGATCGGCCGTCAGCGGGCGCCCTTCGGCGCGCGCACGCGTCTGGAAGCGCCCGGCGACGCGCGCCAGGACCTCGCCCGCCTCGAGCGGCTCGGGCCGGACGGGCAACCGCCCCTGGTCGGACCGGGCGATGACGAGCAGGTCGTCCGCTAGCCCCGACAGCCGCTCGGACTCCTCGGCGGCCGAGCGCAGCGCGTCCTCGAGCTCCTCCTGCGTGTGCTTGCCCCGCAGTGCCAGCTCGAGCTCGGTGCGCAGGATCGCCAGCGGCGTGCGCAGCTCGTGCGAGGCGTCCGACACGAACGCCCGCTCGCGCTTGAAGGCGACCTCCAGCCGCGCCAGCATCTCGTTCAGCGTGCGCCCGAGGCGGCCGATCTCGTCGTTGGTGGGCGGGACGGGAAGGCGCTCGCTCGTCCCCGCCGCCGTCACCGCGGCGGCGTGTCGTCGCATCCGCTCGACCGGTCGCAACGCGGCCGCGGCGAGGATGTAGCCGACGAACGACGCGATCAGGAGCGCGATCGGCCCGCCGATCGCCAGCAGCGCGTGCAGCGCGCCGAGCGCTCGCTCGCGCTGCGCCAGCGGCTCGCCGACGACCACGATCTCCTGCGTGTTCTCCGCCGTCACCGGCCGCGCGAGCAGGCGGATCGCCGCGCCGTCGTCCGTCCGGCGCTCCACGGTCACGATGCCCTCGCGCGCCTTGGCGAGCGATGCCCGATCCAGCAGCGACGCCTCACCCGCGCTGGGGGTCGTATCGACGACCTTCCCGGTGCCATCGAGCACCTGGGCGAACGTCTCACCCGTGTTGGCGAGCTTCGCCTGGCCCGTGCGCGCGCCCACGACCGCCGCGGCGTCCCCGGCCCGCGCGGCGAGCCCGTCGTCGATCGTCGAGTCGAGGTTCTCGGCGACCAGCAGGCTGAGCGCGATCCCGGCCCCCGTCAGCAGCACCGCCATCACGCCGGTGAACGCCAGCGTGAGCTTGAACCGCAGCGGCATGCGACTCATTGCGCAACCCAGCGTCCAGCATCGTCCGCCCATTTCAGGGCGCCGAGATACGCCTCGGCCAACTCCGCCGGATCGCCCGTCTCCGGGAAGTGGCCCTGCTCATAGCGCAGCACGGTGCCGAGGGTACGACCGAGTGGGCCTTCGAGGCGCAGCAGCGCGCCGGTGATCTCGTCGGAGAACGGGAGCGTTTCGAGCACGTGCTCCATGCTGGCGTCAAGGAGGGCGTCCGCGACCGAGAAAAGTCCAACGGTGAAGAGGCGGTCACGTTCTTCCTCGCTCATCCCGCGGCCGAGCAGCTCGCACATGCGCCCGCGCAGGAGCGCCAGGGCCACGAGCTGGTCGGGCGCCTCGGGCACCGAGGAGAGCGCGACGACCGTCGCCCAGCGGCGGACCGCGCGCGGGCCGAGCAGCGTCAGCGCCTCGCGGACGGTGTCGATCTTGCGCGGGAGCGCGAAGAACGCGCTGTTGACGTGGCGCAGCAGGCCGACCGAGAGGCCGACGTCGGCCGAGATGATCCGCTCCAGCTGCTCGAACGAGGCGTCGGAAGTGGTGAGCTCGCCCAGCGCCTGGAGCGAGCCGATCGCCCCGCCGCCGCCCTGCTCACCCGCGGGACGGGCGAAGAACTCGCCCTGGAAGTGCGAGAACCCGAGCAGGCGGCAGCGGGTGAACTCCTCCGCGCCGGCGACGCCCGTGGCCACCAGGGTGAGCCCGCGGGAGGCCGGCTCAGCCAGCAGTGCACGGAGATCCTCATCCTCCCGCCCCGCCACGCCCACCTTCACGATGCCGCAGTGGTCGAGCAGTTCCGCCGCCCCGTCGAACCCGTCCAGCGCGAGCGCGAACCCCTGCGCGGTGAGCGCGACGGCCTGCTCGACGGGGGTCGACGGGGTGACCTGGAGCACGGTGCGGGAGCGGTCCAGCTCCGGCGGAGCGGCCGTGTCCAGCCCCACCCACACCGGCCGGCCGGCCCCGAGCTCGAGCAACGCCGCAGGCGAGAACCCGCCGAGCACGTCGCCGTCGCCGATCAGCTCGTAGGCGATGACCTCGCGGCGACCGTCGACCACCGGCAACCGCACGACCGCCACGCCGGGCGTCGCGCTGGCGGGCGGCGCCGCGGTCAGGTCGCGATCGATCCCCTGCCAGCCGCGGCCGGCGCGGACAGACCGCGAATCGACCGTGCGCCAGCTCCCGTCGGCGTGCTTGCGCCGCAGCACGCCGGACCAGCCGACGGCCTGGTCGTCGGGGTGCGTGAGCTCGCTCAGCGCGACGCCGAGGAGCTCGTCGCGGCCGAGCAGCGCCCCTGCCGCCGGGCTCGAGAAGCGCACCGTGCCGTCCTCGTCGGTGGCCCAGATCCAGTCCTCCGCGGCATCCACGGCGTCGCGGTACGGAATCAGCTCGTCGACGTCGCGCCGGCGCTCGGCGAGCTGGGCGCGCAGCTGCTCTCCTTCGGCGGCGAGCCGGGCGCGTTCGGACTCGAGCGTTCGGCGCTCGCCCTCCAGTGCGCGCACGCGAGTGACCGCGATGGCCACGACCGCGATCAGGACCACTGCGAGCACGAGCGCCGCGATCATCCGAGCAATGGTGTCACCCGCTTCACACCTTGGTGGGACGACCCGTGCGGCGGGGCACGCGACCATCGCTTTCAGTGTTCCTCGAGTTCCACGATCCCGACGGCCGCCGCCACCGCCACGAACTGACCGCCGACGCTCCCCGCAAGACCGTCGGGCGGCGGCCCAGCAGCGACGTCGCGCTGTCCTGGGACGATGAGGTCTCGCGGCTGCACGCCGAGCTCGTGTACATGGGCGACGACTGGGTCATCTGCGATGAGGGCCTCTCCCACAACGGCACGTTCGTCAACGGCGTGCGGGTGCGGGGGCGCAAGCGACTCGCGGTGGGGGACGTCGTGCAGGTCGGCTCCTGCGCCCTGACGGTCTGTGAGGAGGAGCGCCCGGCGACGGCTCCCGCGACCCGCCCGGTGCGTCCCGGCACCGATGCCGTGCGGGTGACCCCGGCGCAGCGGCGGCTGCTGAAGGCGCTGTGCCGCCCCGTGTTCGAGCGCCCGGGCTCCGCTCCGGCGACCAACCGCGAGATCGCGGACGAGCTCGGGATCTCCGTGGACACGGTCAAGGGCACGCTGGCGGCGCTGTTCGAGCGCTTCGAGCTGACCGATCTGCCGCAGAACGCCAAGCGCACCGCGCTCGCCGCCCGCGCGCTGGACCTTGTCTACCGGTAGTCGAGGCGAGTGAGGGTATTGTCGCCCAGGCCGGTGACCCACACCGAGCGCTCGTCGGCGACCATCGCGTAGGGGTTGGCGCCGACGCCGATCGGCTCGCCGACCAGCTTCAGCGTGGCCGGGTTGAGCACCACGACCGTGTCGTCGTTGCGGCTGGCGACGAACAGGTGCCCGCCCGCGAGCACCGACTGCGCGGGACTGCGGCCGGCCGCAGCGGTCCGCAGGTTGCCGCCGGCGGCGATGATCCGTGCGATCGCGTCCTCGTCGAGCGTCACCCAGAGCGCGCCGTCGTCGTAGCCCATCGCGGCCGCCGGGGCGGGCAGCGCGGCCCAGTCGGAGAGCACGGTCTGACCGGGCAGCAGGCGCGCGACCTTGTTCGTGCGCGCCTTGATGACCCACGTCGCCCCGCCGCCCACGACCAGCCCGCCGATCCCCTCGTTGACGGTGAGCGTCTGGATCGGATGGCCCGCGAGGTCGTAGTGGCGCAGGACGCCTGGACCGTCGTCCTGAGCCTGCGTACCGACCCACGCGCCGCTCTCGTCGACCGCCAGCCGCACGGGCGTGCCCTCGACCGTCCAGCGCGTGCGGACCTTCCCGGTCCGCCCGTCGAGTTTGAGCACCTCACGCGTCGACCCGACGGTGACCCACACGTCGTCGTCGAACGCGGTGATCGCCGTCACGTCGTCGCCGACTTTCGGATGGTCGTCGCGCTCGGTGCCGGTCGCCGCCTCGATGCGGGTGAGCCGCGGCTGGCGCGCACTGGAGACCCACAGGTCGCCGCCTGCGAGCACCACGCCGTTGGGACGATCGCTGACCCCGGTGATGGTCTTCGCGACCCGCGCGACGGCGGGCGCGGCGGGCGTCGCGGTCGTGGTCGGCGTCGGGGTGGGGCGCGCGACGGGGTTGCCGCCCCCGCCCAGCAGCACGACCGCGACGACCACCGCGGCTACCGCGGCGGTGCCGGCCAACGCCCAGCGCACGGCGGCCGCCGGCCGGCGGCGACGAGTTCCGGTGGGTGGCGCCGCGCCGGCGGCGGGCCACTCGTCCGCGGGCGCATCGGTCCCGGCCGGCGGCGCCGCCTCGCCCGCGGGCCACAACCCCGCCGGGCGGCCCCCGGC
>NZ_JAPDOD010000059.1 GCF_027587205.1 Solirubrobacter ginsenosidimutans | reverse complement strand
CGACTTCCCTCTCGGGGCATGCCGCGGGCGCGCCGCATCGCGAGCTCGCTGTGGTGGCCGCGGCCGCGCACGTCCTCGCCGCCGGCGTCTGGCTCGGCGGCGTGGCCGCGTTGGGCGTCGCGTTCGCCGCCGCGCACGGCGAGGCCGGGGCGTTGGCGCGGGCGTGCCGTGCGCCGTTCGCGCGCGCCGCCGGCGTCAGCCTCGCCGTCCTGGCGGTCACGGGGCTGGTCGTGGCGGGCGCGGAGGTCGCCTCGGTCGACGCGCTGCTGACCACCGACTACGGGCGCACGCTGATCAGCAAGAGCGTGCTGGTCGTCGCGGCGATCGGACTCGGGTTCGCGAACGCGCTGGCGCTCCGTCGCGGGTCGCTTCCGCGGCTGCTGCGGGTCGAGGCGGCCGCCGGGGCCGGTGTGCTGCTCGCCGCCGCGGTGCTGACCGCATCGCCGCCCGCCAAGGGCCCGGAGTTCGCCGCGCCGCGGCCCGCGACCGCGGCGACGCTTGCCAATCAGGCCGGCGACCTGCTCGTCACCGTCGCGACCCGGCCCAATCGCCCGGGTCCGAACGTCTTCACGGTCCTGGCGGCCAGCTCGCGCCGCCCGCCGCCGGCGCCGGTCCAAGCCGCGGTGCTTCGGCTCACGCCGCCGGGCGGCGGGCCGGGACGCAGCGTCCCACTCGCCCCGCTGGGCTCGGGTCGCTTCGCCGGGGGCGCGGAACTGGAAGCGGAGGGCCGCTGGCGCATGACGGCGACGATCACGCGCGGCGGCCGTCGCGTCGTCGTACCGCTGCGCTGGACGGTCGCCCCGCCGGATCCCGCCCGCCCGGTCACCTACTCGGCGCGCCCGCTCGCGCCGTTGCTCGATCGTGCCGCCGCCCTGCTCGCGGTGCTCCTGGTCGTGAGCGCCGCGGCGGCGGCCGTCGGGCCGCGCATCACTCGCGCCCGTCCCATCGTCGAGGAGGCCACATGACCCGCCTGCTGCGTCTCGCCATCGCGACGCTCGCCGCGCTCTCGCTGACCGATGCCGCAACGCCGGCGCAGGCGCGAGCGGCGGTCCAGCACGCGACGTCCGGCGCGCGGATCGATGCGATCGTCGTGCTGCATCGCCAAGCCGTGCTCCCCGAGGCCGGGGCCCGGCGCGCGAGCGTCCTGCGCGCGCTGCGCAGCGTGGCGGGCGCCGACCAGCGACGGCTGCTGGCGCTGCTGGCGATCCGCAAGCTTCAAGGCCGGGTCGACCGTGTCGAGCCGTTCTGGATCTTCAACGCCGTCCACGTGATCGCCGATCCGGACGTGGTCACCGAGCTGGCCGCGCTTCCGGAGGTGGCCGAGATCCGTCCCAACACGACGCTTGAGGCACCGGCCGCGCCGCTGAGCGGGGGGACGCCCGAGTGGAACATCACACGCGTCGGCGCGCCCGCGCTCTGGAGCCTGGGCTACCGCGGGCAAGGTGTCGTCGTCGCGAACATGGACACGGGCGTTGACGCGACCCATCCCGAGATCGGCTCGCGCTGGCGCGGCGGGACGAACAGCTGGTTCGATCCCAACGGCGAGCACCCGGCGACCCCGACCGACGTCAACGGGCACGGGACGTGGACGATGGGAACGATGGCCGGCGCGGCGGTCGGCGTCGCGCCCGACGCGCGCTGGATCGCGGTGAAGGTCTTCAACGACCACGGCACGGCGACCACCGCCGGAATCCACGCGGGCTTCCAGTGGCTGCTCGATCCGGACGGCAACCCGGCGACCGACGACGCGCCGGACGTCGTCAACGACTCGTGGACGATGTCCGCTCCCGGCTGCGACCTCGCCTTCGCGCCGGACCTGCACAGCCTGCGCGCGGCCGGCGTCCTGCCCGTGTTCGCCGCCGGCAACGGCGGCCCGGCCGCCGGGACGAGCCTGAGCCCGGCCGACAACCCCGAGGCGTTCGCCGTCGGTGGGACGGACGCGGCCGATGGCCTCGATCCGGGCTCGAGCCGCGGCCCGTCCGCGTGCGATCACTCGATCTACCCGCAAGTCGTCGCTCCGGGGGTGGACGTGCGCACGACCGATCTGTACGGCCTCTATGCCACCGTCAGCGGGACGTCGATCGCCGCGCCGCACGCCGCGGGCGCGCTCGCCCTGCTGTTGAGCGCCTTCCCGGGGCTCGACGCCGACCGGCAGGCGCTCGCGCTGCGCAACGGTGCCGTCGACCTCGGCCCGGCCGGCGCGGACAACGACTCCGGGGCCGGGCGCCTGGACGCCTCCGGCGCCTACGCGTGGCTGCTGGCCGCGCCGGACTTCAGCCTCCAAGCGGCGCCCGCGTCGGTGACGACGCCCGCCGGAGGATCAGCGTCCTACACGATCGATGTCCTGGCGCGCAACGGGTTCACCGGCGCCGTCTCGCTCTCGCTCACCGGGCTCTCCGCGAGCCAGGCGAGCTGGACCTTCACCCCGGGCACCGAGGGCTCGACACAGCTCACCGTCACGACCGCCGCTTCGCTGGCGCCCGGCACCTACCCGCTCACCATCACCGGCACGAGCGGCACGAGCACCCGGTCGACGAAGGTCGCGCTGGTGGCGCCGGAGCCGCCGGGCTACTCGCTGGCGGCCACGCCGTCCTCACAACGCACGGCGGCGGGCGGAACCGTCTCCTACACGGTGTCGACGGCCGCCGTCGGTGGCTTCGGGAGCGACGTGGACCTGTCGCTCTCGGGCCTTACCGCAGCCCAGGGGAGCTGGAGCTTCGTGCCGAGCGCGACGATCGCCGGCGGCTCCGGCGCGGTGCAACTGAACGTCACGACGGCCGCTTCCCTGGCGCCCGGCGTCTACCCGCTCACGCTCACCGCCGCCGGCGGCGGGATCACGCACACCGCCGTGCTGTCGCTGATCGTGCCGGACTTCTCTCTGGCGGCGACGCCGTCGTCGCGCTCGGCGGCGCCCGGGGCGACGGTCGGCTACATCGTGTCGGTGGGGGCGAAGAACGGCTTCGCCGGCAGCGTCGCCCTGTCGCTCTCCGGGCTGACCGCGGCGCAGGCGAGCTGGACGTTCACGCCGGCGAGCATCGTGGGCTCCGGCACGTCGCAGCTCACGCTGACGACCGTGTCCGCGCTCGCCCCGGGCACGTACCCGCTGACGATCACGGGCGTCAGCGGCGCGCTCCGTCACACCGCCGCGGTGACGCTGGTGGTCACGGCGCCGCCGGACTTCGGCCTGACGGCAACGCCCGCGACGGCGACCGTCGTCGCCGGCCAGAACGTGACCTACACCGCCGCCGTGTCGTCGATCGGCGGCTTCGCGGGCAATGTGTCCTTGTCCGTGGCCGGCCTTCCCTCCGGGGCGACCGCGAGCTTCGCCACCAACCCGCTGCGGGCGCCCGGAACGTCGGCGCTGACCGTTCGCACCACGCGCACCGCGACCCGGGGGACGTTCACGCTGACCGTCACCGGGACCGGTGGCAGCCTCGTCCACCGCGCCACGGTCACGCTCGTCGTGCGGTCCTGACGACGATCCGGAACGTCGTCGCGGCGGCGTTCCCGGCGGCGTCGACGAGCCGCAGCGTGACCAGCGCCGACAGCTCGCCGTGACGCCGCAGCGACGTGCGGGTCGCCGCCGGAAGCGCGACGCGCACGACCGCGGTGGTCCCGCCCACGATCCGGAAGGACGCGCGCGCGGCGTGGCCGGCGGCGGTCAGGCGGAGGCTGCCCCTCACGTCCTCGTCGGCGGGGCCGAGCGCAAGGCGGACGGCGCCGGCGGTCGCGGTCACGACGTGCCCGCGCGGGACGGCGAGCCGCGGCGGCCGGGTATCGCGCGGCGGCAGGGAGGGAGCGGCGAGCACCTGCGCGGCCGCGCTGTTCGCCGCCGCGGGCGGGTCGTCGCCCGGTTCCGCGGTCGGAGCCGAGGAGGCCGTCGGCGTCGCGTGCGGCGCGGCGGTGGGTGCCGGGCTGGGCGACGGCGTGGGTGCCGGCGTCGGGACGGGTGCCGGCGTCGGGACGGGTGCCGGCGTCGGGCTCTCGGTCGGCGTCGGCTCGGGCGACGGCGTCGGGCTCTCGCCCGGCGTCGGCTCGGGCGACGGCGTCGGGCTCTCGGTCGGCGTGGCCGTCGGGCTCTCGGTCGGCGCGGCCGTGGGGCTCTCGGTCGGCGTCGCCGTCGGGCTCGCTGACGGTGTCGGGCTCGCGGTCGGCGTCGGGTCCGGCGTCGGCGGCAGGCCGAGGCACGTGATCGCGACCGTCGGCGAGTCCCACTCCCTCGGGTCGAGCCCTTCACCTCCCGTGACGTGGGTGCGCAACGAGCCCGACACGCACGGGACGTCGAAGTCGAACCCGACGCCGCGGCCCCCCGGCGTATGGACGCTCACGTAGGTGCGATCGCTGGTGACGCAGCCCACGTCGGTCCAGCCCGTCACGCCGGCGACCTGGACACACGCCGTGATCTGGACGAAGACGTCGTTCGGGCAGTACATCGCCGAGGCGGCCGCGTGGATGAACTCGAAGTCGTCGCCGTGCGCGATCCGAGCCGGTGCCGCGGCGTAGCGCGTGCACGGCGCGGCCGCCGCGGCACTCGGAGCGGGTGACGCGAGGCTCAGGAACAGCAGGACGGTGAGGATGACCGGCGTGTGGCGCGTGAGGACACGGTCCCACGCGGATCCGGGACGGACAACGCGCGGTCATCAATTGTCATCGGAGTCCGCGATGCCCGAGGCTCAGGCGCCGAGCTCGACCTTCTCCCACACGGCCTCACCGCCGCTCGTCTTGAGCTCCCCCTCATCCACCTGACGGCCCGCGGTCAACGCCTCGGCGCCGCACTGCGCCCCGTCGTCGTCGCCGTGATCGTCGTCGTCGCCCTCGTTGTCGTCGTCGCCGGGCCCGTCGCTCGCCGCCTTGGCCGTCGAGTCGTCGCATTCGATCTCGGTGTCGGCCGTGACGTTCGCCACGAGCGTGCCGCCCTTGGCCAGCGTGATCGTCAGGACGCCGCCGGTGAAGCTCGCGACGGTGCCGGCGTTCTCGTCGCCGTCCTCGATGCCGTCGTCGTCGCTGTCGTCGTCGCGCGGATCGAGCTTCGCGCGCCATTCTCCACGGTTGTTCAGGCCGTCGCCGTCCTGGTCTCGATGGCTCTGGTTCACCTTGAGCGAGAGGTGGTGCTGGCGCTCCCAGCGGTCCGGGAGCCGGTCGTGGTTGCGGTCGCGGCTGCTGGCCGCGGCCCCGCCGGCGAGCAGGAGTGACGCTGCGAGCGCGAGCGCCATGGCGGCGAGGGCGAGGAGCTTCCTGGACACGGTGCCTCCAAGGGTCGTGTTGCGTTCCATACCCATGCAGACGCCGCCAAGGCCCGTTGGGTGACGGACGGATTCAGTCCGAGTCGCCGCCCGACCCGCCGTCGTCGTGCGACGGCGCCGCGTCGTCGGTCGCGGCCGGCTGCGCCGTGGGCGTCGCGCCCGGCGCGACGCGCCGGCGCTCGCCCTCGCCGCCGCCGGACGTCGAGGTCTCGCCTTCGTCCCCGCCGCCCGACGCCGTCCGCTCGCCGTCGCCGCCGCCGGACGTCGAGCTCTCGCCTTCGTCGCCGCCGCCCGACGTCGTCTCGTCATCGTCGCCTTGGTGACCCTGCGTCCGTCCCGAAGTCGGCAGCTCGACCTCGTCGCGCTCGGCCGCATCCCGCGGCTTCGACGCGGCGCCGTCGTCGTGCTCGCTCGCGCGCCGCGGCCCGGCGCCGCTCGAGACGCGCCGCCCGGACGTCCCGGGCTGCGAGACCTGCACGACCGCGCGGTGCCGGCGCGACGCCGCGGGCGCCGGCGGAGCCTTGCGGGGGGCCGGGGCCGCCGTGGAGACCGCGACCGTCGCCGCCTCGGGCTCCGGCGTCGCCGCGGGCCGCGGGGCGTGGGTCTGCGCCGGGCGCGCCTGGACCATCCGCGAGGCCGGCGGCCGGTGCTCGACCAGCGCGGGGGCGCCCACGGCGGTGGCGGCCACGCCCGCCACCACGCCCGCCTTGGCGAACGTCGCCGCGGCGCCCGCACTGCCGGCGCCGGTGATCAACGACGCGATCCGCAGGCTCAGCGACTCGCCGCTGCCCGCGCCCGCCGCCCAGCCGATCAGCGGGAACGGCAGTAGCGCGGTCGCGGCAGCCCGCACTGACGTGCGGGCCCGATGGACGAGCTGGCGCACGGCGATCCGCGACACCCCGAGATCCTCCGCCACCTCGTCCTGGCTGGCACCCTGGACGGCGATCCGCAGCAGCGCCTCACGCTGGCGCGGCGGCAGCGCGGCGATCGTCTCCAGGGTCTCCTGGACGACCTCGCGCCGCTCGGCCTCCTCCTGCGGGCTCGCGGCCATGCTCAGGGTCTCGACCAGTTGGGCGCCCGCGTGCCCGGCGCGCCGCCGATGGCTCAAGGCGGCGTTGCGCATGATCCGGAACAGCCACGCGCGCAGGTCGCGCACGTCGTCGCCGCGGCGCAGCCCGCTCCACGCCGAGAGCAACGCCTGCTGGAGCACGTCCTCGGCCCGGCCGTCGTTCACCATCCGCCGGCAGGCGGCCAGCAGCGGCCGCCGATAACGGCGCACGATCGTCTCGAAGGCGCGCTCGTGCCCGGCGCGCGCGAGAGCGACCAGTCGCTCGTCGGATTGGGTGCGCAGGAGCACCGCGGACGTACGGCTCATATCCACTTAGACGCCTACCCGGTCATGGAGGTTACGGCGCCTCATCTATCGTGAATGCGATGGTCATCGCCATCGACGGTCCCGCCGGGGCCGGAAAGTCCACCGTGGCGCGCGCGGTCGCGCAGCGCCTCGGCTTCACGTACCTGGACACGGGGGCGATGTACCGCTGCGTGGGTCTCGCCGCCTCCTCCGACCCCGACTCGCCCGCCGGAGAGGTTGCCGCGCGCGTGAATATCGTTCTTGGCGACCGCGTGCTGCTCGACGGGCGCGACGTCACGGAGGCGATCCGCACCGCGGAGGCTTCCGAGGGCGCTTCGCGGGTCGCGAGCGACCCCGCGGTGCGTGCGGCGCTGGTCGCCAAGCAGCAGGCGATCGTCGCCGGCGGCGACTGGGTCGCCGAGGGCCGGGACATCGCCACGGTCGTCGCGCCCGACGCCGCGGTGAAGGTCTTCCTCACCGCCGACCCCGAGGAGCGCGCGCGCCGCCGGGCCGCCGACCTCGGCCAGCTGGTCGAAGAGGTGCTCAAAGCCCAGCACGAGCGCGACGTCCGCGACCAGACGGCCGATCGGTCCACGCTCGAAGCCCCGAAGGATTCAATCCCTGTCGACACCACCGGGCTCACGCTCGACGAGGTCATCGAGCAGGTTGTGACGCTGGCCGTCGAGGCCAAGGAGATACAGGTATGAAGGTCGCAGTCGTCGGCTACCCCAACGTGGGCAAGTCGAGCCTCGTCAACCGCCTCACCCAGAGCCGCGAGGCGGTCGTCCACGAGCGGGCCGGCATCACCCGCGACCGCAAGGAGCTCTCGACCGACTGGAACGGGCGCAGCTTCACGCTGATCGACACCGGGGGCGTCGCCCTCGAGGACGACGATCCGCTGTCGGTCTCGATCCAGGACCAGGCGCGCGCCGCGCTGGCCGACGCCCAGGTGGCGCTGTTCGTCGTCGACGCCCGCGCCGGGATGCGCCCGGGCGACGCCGAGATCGCCGACATCCTGCGCAAGGGCAACGTGCCGATCGTGGTCGCCGCGAACAAGATCGACTCGCCCAATGACCTGATGCTCGTGCACGACTTCCACGCGCTCGGCCTCGGCGAGCCGGTCGCGGTCTCCGCCGCGCAGGGCCTCGGGACGGGCGACCTGCTCGACAAGCTCGTCGAGCTGTTGCCCGAGGACGACGAGATCTCCGACGACCCGGACGAGGTCGTGCGCCTCGCGCTGATCGGGCGCCCGAACGTCGGCAAGTCGAGCCTCGTCAACGCGTTCCTGGGCTTTGAACGGGTGATCGTCTCCGACGTCGCCGGCACCACCCGCGACGCGATCGACACGCCGATCATGGTCGAGGACCGCAAGCTGATCCTCGTCGACACCGCGGGCATCCGCCGCCAGGCGAAGGTCACCGAGTCCGTCGAGTACTACACGACGCTGCGCTCCCAGCGCGCGGCCGAGCGCGCCGACGTCGCGCTGGTCGTCTGCGACGCGCAGGACGGCATCACCTCGCAGGACCTGCGGATCGCCGAGCTGGCGATGAAGTCGGGCTGCGCCACCGCGCTCGTCCTGAACAAGTGGGACCTGACCGGCGGCGACGGCGACCCGCTCGGACCGGGCGGCGGCATCGGCCCGGAGGAGCTCGATCGCGAGCGCCGGCGGGTCAACAACAAGCTGCGGCTGCGCCCGCGGGTGCTGACCGCCAGCGCGATGACGGGCCGCCACATCTCCCGCCTGCTGACCGAGGCGCTGAGCATCGCCGACCGCGCCCGCCACCGGATCCCGACGCCGGAGCTGAACAAGTTCCTCGGCGAGGTCGTGCAGCAGCGCCAGCCGCCGTCCAAGCAGGGCCATCGCCTGAAGCTGCTCTACATCTCGCAGATCGGCGAGAACCCGCCGCGGTTCGCGATCCAGATCAACTCACGCCAGCGGATCACCCGCGACTACGCGTATTTCGTGGAGAATCGCCTGCGCGAGCGCTACGGCCTCGACGGCGTGCCGGTGATCATCGATTTCGTCGAGCGCAAGAACCGCTCACGAACTGAACGGATGGCGTAACAGGGCAACACACGAAAGCCGCTAGGCTTTCATCCTTCGGCTCTGAGCCTGGCGCTTGCGCACGCTCGGAGGCAAGTATCGACGCGGAGTGATCCTCGAGATCCTATGAGCCAGCTGAGCGACAACGAGTACCTGTTCACGTCCGAGTCCGTCACCGAGGGCCACCCGGACAAGATCGCCGACCAGATCTCCGACGGCGTCCTGGACGCGGTTCTGGCCGCGGACCCGAATGGCCGCGTGGCGTGCGAGACCCTCGTGAACACGGGCCTCGTGGTCGTGTCCGGCGAGATCTCCACGACGACCTACGTCGACATCCAGGAGATCGCCCGCGAGACGATCCGCAAGATCGGCTACGTCGACGCCGACCTCGGCTTCAGCGCCGACTCGTGCGCCGTCCTGAACGCGATCGACAAGCAGTCCCCGGACATCGCGCAGGGCGTCGACAAGGCGCTGGAGCGCCGCACGGACGCCTCCGACGACGATGAACTGGACATCGCCGGCGCCGGCGACCAGGGCATGATGTTCGGCTACGCGTCCAACGAGACGGAGGAGCTCATGCCGCTCCCCATCTCGCTCGCGCACAAGCTCGCCTTCCGCCTGTCGGAGGTCCGCAAGGACGGCACGCTGGACTACCTGCGCCCGGACGGCAAGACCCAGGTCTCCGTCCGCTACCGCGACGGCAAGCCGGTCGAGATCGAGAAGGTCCTGATCTCCACCCAGCACCGCGAGGGCGCGGAGAGCCTGATCCCGGACGACCTCTGGCAGCACGTCGTGGTCCCGGTCCTGCCGGCCGACCTCTATGACGCCGAGAAGCTGCGCAAGAACTTCCTCGTCAACCCGACCGGACGCTTCGTCATCGGCGGCCCGGTGGGCGACGCGGGCCTGACCGGCCGCAAGATCATCGTCGACACCTACGGCGGCATGGCTCGCCATGGCGGCGGCGCGTTCTCCGGCAAGGACCCGTCGAAGGTGGACCGCTCGGCCGCCTACGCCGCGCGCTACGTGGCCAAGAACCTCGTCGCCGCCGGCCTGGCCGACCGCGTCGAGGTGCAGGTCGCCTACGCCATCGGCGTGGCGCACCCGGTCTCGGTGATGGTGGAGACGTTCGGCACGGAGAAGATCGGCCGCGGGCGCATCGCCGCGCTCGTCGACGAGTTCTTCGACCTGCGCCCGGGCGCCTTCCGCGAGTACCTGAAGCTGCACCGTCCGATCTACCAGAAGACCGCCGCGTACGGCCACTTCGGCCGCGACGACGACGACTTCACGTGGGAGAAGACGGACAAGGCCGCAGCGCTGCGCGAGGCCGCGGGTCTCGCCGCCGCAGATCCGGTCGCGTAAGCCGTTTCATGAGGCGCGCACTTAGGCGCGCTTAATTGGGTATGGGACCCCCGAAAGGGGGTCCCATTGAACAATGTCCGTCTCGACGTCAATGCCGTCGACTACGCGATCGTTCTAACGTATTTCGCCGTCGTCCTCGGCGTCGGCTTCGCAGCGAAGCGTTACATCAAGTCCAGTCTCGACTACTTCCTGTCGGGGCGCTCGCTGCCCGCCTGGATCACCGGGCTCGCGTTCATCTCCGCCAACCTCGGCGCCACCGAGGTGCTCGGCATGGCCGCCAACGGCGCCCAGTACGGCGTCGCCACGGTCAACTACTACTGGATCGGCGCGATCCCGGCCATGGTCTTCCTCGGCCTGGTGATGATGCCGTTCTACTACGGCTCCAAGGTCCGGTCGGTTCCCGAGTACCTGCTGCTGCGCTTCAATCCCGCGTCGCACAAGTTCAACTCGTGGACGTTCGCGCTCGCGACGATCCTGATCGCCGGGGTCAACCTCTACGCGCTCGCGCTGGTGCTGAAGTTCCTGCTGGGCTGGCCGATCCTCCTCGGCATCGTCGTCGCGGCGGTCATCGTCGCCACCTACATCACACTCGGCGGCCTCTCGTCGGCGATCTACAACGAGGTGCTGCAGTTCTTCGTCATCCTGGCGGCGCTGATCCCGATCGCGATCGTGGGCCTGCACGACGTCGGCGGCTGGAACGGGCTCCAGGACAAGATCAAGCAGTCAGACCTCGGGGAGGCGGGCCTGCATGCCCTGCAGGGCACGCAGGTGGGCGACGTGACGAACCCGATCGGGGTGTCCTGGATCGGGATCGTCTTCGGCCTCGGCTTCGTGCTCGCGTTCGGCTACTGGACGACGAACTTCGCCGAGGTGCAGCGCGCGCTCTCGGCCAAGGATCTCAACGCCGCCCAGCGCACCCCGCTGATCGGCGCGATCCCGAAGCTCTTCCTGCCGTTCGTGATGATCCTGCCGGGCATGATCGCGCTGGTCGTGATCCCGAAGCTCGGCACCACGGACGACCTGCAGTTCAACAACTCGATCCCGCTGCTGATGAACAAGTACCTGCCCAACGGGATGCTGGGGATCGCGCTCACCGGCCTGATGGCGTCGTTCATGGCGGGTGTTGCCGCCAATGTGTCGGCGTTCAACACCGTCGTGACCACGGACCTCGTCGAGCCGTACTTCAAACCGGGGATGCCGGACGAGTGGTACGTGCGCTTCGGCCGCTACGCGACCGTCGGCGGCATCACCATCAGCATCGGCACCGCGCTGATCGCGTCGTCCTACGACAACCTCATGAACTACCTGCAGGCGCTGTTCTCGATCTTCAACGCGCCGCTGTTCGCCACGTTCATCATCGGCATGTTCTGGAAACGGATGACGCCCGCCGCCGGGTTGTGGGGGCTGATCGCCGGCACGTTCGCGGCCGCGGCGACGTTCGTCCTCTACAAGGCCAAGGTGATCCACTTCGGGTCAGACCTCGCCGAGTCGATGGTGGGCGCGAGCCTCGCCTTCGTGGTCGACGCCGTCGTCTCGGTGCTCGTCACCCTGCGCACGGAGCCCAAGCCGATCAGCGAGTTGCAAGGCTTGGTCTACGGCATGGCCAACACCGATGACAGCGTCGCCACGTCGCACACCCCGGCGATCCTCGGAGGCCTCGTGCTCGTCGGCGCCCTCCTCCTGACGATCGTGTTCTGGTAAGGAGTGACCGTGTCTTCCGAGACCCCATCACGCGCCGAGCGGGCAGCGAATCTGTTCGACCTGCGGCGCATCATCGGCGGCGTCTTCACCGCGTGGGGCGTGCTGCTGATCATCCTCGGGCTTACCGACTCCCCCGAGGAGGCCAACAAGGCCGCCGGGATCAACATCAACCTCTACGCCGGCATCGGGATGCTGATCGTCGGCCTGATCTTCCTCGCGTGGGCGTTCGCCCGCCCGCTGGGACGGGAGCTGCGCGAGGCCGAGGACGATGAGTCCGCCGGTTAGCTCAGAGCAGTCGCGCCGGACCGTGCGGGGCGACCGTGAGGGCACCCGCCGGCCGGACGACCCCGGGGGGCAGTAGCGCCAGGACCGAGCCGCCGAAGCCGCCGCCGACCATCCGGGCTCCGGCGGCTCCGGCGGCCTTGCAGCGCTCCACCGTCGCCTCGACCTCGGGGACGGACGCCTCGTAGTCGTCGCGCAGCGAGGCGTGCGATGCGTCGAGCAGGCGGCCGACGGCCTCGAGGTCGTGCGCGTCGAGCGCGGCGGCGGTGGCGTCGACGCGGGCGTTCTCGCTGACCACGTGGCGGGCGCGCTTGAGCAGCGTGCCGTCGAGCGCGCTCAGGTCGTCCGCGTCCCTTAGCGACGCGATGCCGAGCGCCTGGCAGGCGGCGCGGCACTCGGCGCGGCGCTGGTTGTAGCCGGAGCCGGCGTGGGAGTGGGTGGCGCCGGACTCGACGGTCACGAGCGTCCAGCCGCCGAGGTCGAGCGGGAAGGGCCGCACCTCGAGCGAGCGGAAGTCGATCCGCAGCACGTGCTCGGCCTCCGACATCAGGCTCGCGAGCTGGTCCAGCAGCCCCGTCTCGGCGCCGACCCAGTCGTTCTCCACGCGCGAGCAGAGCTGCGCCAGCGCCTTGAGGTCCTCCGGCACGCGGCCCAGCAGGGCCAGCGCCAGCGCGGATTCGAGCGCGGCGGACGAGCTCAGCCCGCTGCCCTGCGGGAGATCGCCCGCGATCTCGAGGTGCGCGGGTGCGACGTCGAAGCCCGCGGCGCGCAGCTCGGCCACCATGCCGCGGGCGAACGCGCGCCAGCCGTCCGCCCGTTCGGGCTCGCTGAACTCGTCGCGCTCGCCGAAGTCGCGGGCGTCGACCACGAAGCGGTCCGCGGGCGTGGCCGTCACCGTGACGCCGCGCTCGATCGCGAACGGCATCGAGAGGCCGTCGTTGTAGTCGGTGTGCTCGCCGATCAGGTTGACCCGCCCGGGACCGAAGGCGACGACCCGCTCAGGGCTCAAGACGCTCACGCATGACGCGGATGGCTTCGGGGTTCTGGTCCATCAGGATTGAGCGGCGCCCGAGCTTGCCCGCCACGGCCCCGAGCGTGCCGGACCCCGCGAACGGGTCCACCACGAGGTCGCCCTCGCGGGAGCTCGCCTGGACGAAGCGCCGCACCAGCCGCTCGGGCTTCTGGGTCGGGTAGCCGGTCTTCTCGCGCCCGGTGGGGGAGACGATCGTGTGCCACATCACGCTGGTCGGGAGCTTGCCCCGCTTGACCTTCGCGGGCGTCACCAGACCCGGTGCCATGTAGGGCTCACGATCGACCGCCTCCGAATCGAAGTAGTACCCGCGCGGGTCCTTGACGTAGACGAGGATCGTGTCGTGCTTCTGCGGCCAGCGGCCCTTGGTCTTGGCCCCGTAGTCGTAGGCCCAGATCAGCTCGTTCAGAAACGACTCCCGCCCGAACAGCTCATCAAGCAGGAGCTTTACGTAATGCGCCTCGAGGTAGTTGAGGTGCAGGTAGAGCGTGCCCGTCGGATGCAGGACGCGCCAGAACTCCTCCAGGCGCGGTGTGAGGAACCCCAGGTAGTCGTCGAAGACGTCCTTGTAGGAGGACTCGGCGAGCAGCCTGGTGGTGTAGCGGCGCCCGCCGAAGCCGGTGCGGTCGCCACCGTCGATCGCCGGGACGGTCGACACGCGACGGCGCGCCTGGACCTTGCCGGTGTTGAACGGCGGGTCCGTGTAGATCATCTGCACTGATCCCGCTTCGAGCTCGCGCAGGTGCGGCAGGTTGTCGCCCTCGAGGATCAGCGGCGGCCACGGGGCGGACATCGGCCGCCGAGACTACCGACCGGGTCAGATGACACCCGAGCGCGCCTCTCATCTTTGCGGACTACGTTCGATCGTACCCGACCTCAAACGGCTCGCTAGGAGGCAGATATGAGGGAAGGATTGCCGGCGCGCGCGGGGCGCGCCGCACTCGTGGCGTGCGCGGCTGGACTCGCCGCGGCGCCGGGAGCGCTCGCGGCGCCGGCCGGGCGCAAGCCGATCGCGGCGGCGGGGCCGCAGGTCACACTCGACGCGGTCGACCAGGGCGCGGCGGCCAAGACCGCGCCGCAGTCGCTGCGGGTCTATCTCGCGCCCAACGGCGGCGAGGACGCGCTCAAGCAGGCCGTCGCGGACGTCTCGACGCCGGGCAGCCCCACGTACGGGCACTTCCTGACACCGGACCAGTTCCGTGCCAAATACGCGCCGAGCGGCGCCACGATCAAGGCCGTGAAGCATTGGCTCAAGGCGCAAGGCCTGCAGCCGGCCGGGGCGGAGGCCTCTGGCCGCTACATCACCGCCACGGGCACGGCCGCCGCGGCCGAGGCCGCGTTCGCGACCACGCTGCACGAGTTCACCAAGGGCGACGAGACCTTCCAGGCGCCTACGGCGACGCCGACCGTGCCCGACGCCGTCGCCTCGAGCATCCTGGCCGTCTCCGGTCTCGCGACTGCCGACAAGATGATGAAGCCGCTGCAGTCGTTTCCACCCCCGGCCGCGTATGTGAACGCGCGGCCGTGTTCGACGTCCTACGGCTCGACGCCGGGCACGTTCCAGGCGGACGCCCAGACGCCGCTGCCGCTCCTGGAAGGCGCCACGGTGCCGTATTCGCTCTGCGGATACGAGCCCGGGCAGCTGCGCAGTGCGTATGAGGGCGGCACGACCTTCACCGGCGCGGGGCAGACCGTGGGCATCGTTGACGCCTACGCCTCGCCCACGATCGAGGCCGACGCCAACACCTACGCGACGCGCCACGGCGACGCGGCCTTTGCGGCCGGCCAGCTGAGCCAGGTCACGCCGAACGACTTCACCCACGGGACGGAGTGCGATGCGTCCGGCTGGTACGGCGAAGAGACGCTCGACGTCGAGGCCGTGCACGCGATGGCGCCCGGCGCCAACGTCCGCTACTACGGCGCGCAGAGCTGCGACGACTCGGACCTCGCGGACGCGCTCGACACCGTCGTCGACGACAACGCGGTCTCGATCGTCTCCAGCTCCTGGGGCGGCCCTGAGTCCACTGAGGCGCTCGAGGACGTCGTGGCCGACGAGCAGGCGTTCCAGCAGGGCGCGCTCCAGGGCATCACGTTCTTCTTCTCCTCCGGCGACAACGGCGACGAGCTGGCCAACACCGGCCTGCTGCAGGCCGACTACCCGGCGTCGGACCCGTACGTCACCTCGGTCGGCGGCACGTCGACGGGCATCGGCGCCGACGGCGCGCTGAGCTTCCTGACCGGCTGGGGAACGCAGAAGTACGCGCTCTCGGACGACGGGAAGTCATGGACGCCGCAGGGCTTCGTCGACGGCTCCGGGGGTGGGTACTCGAGGCTGTTCAAGCGGCCGGACTACCAGAGCGGGATCATCGCGCCCCGCTCACCGGCCGGGCGCGCCTATCCGGACGTCGCGATGGACGCCGACCCGACCACCGGCATGCTCGTGGGTGAGACCCAGCAGTTCCCGACCGGCGCCGCCTACGGCGAGCACCGGGTCGGCGGGACCAGCCTCGCCGCGCCGCTGATGGCGGCCATGCAGGCGTTGACGCAGCAGCGCGCGGGCGGGCGGATGGGCTTCATCAACCCGGCGCTCTACCAGGCGGGCAACGGCCAGTCCGGCCAGTTCCTCGACGTCACCGGGCCAGGCCCGGACGCGGGGAACGTGCGCGCCGACTACGTCAACGGCCTCGATCCCTCAGGCGGGATCGTCTACAGCGTCCGTACGTTCGACCAGGACTCCAGCCTCGTGGTCACGCCGGGGTGGGACGACGTGACCGGCCTCGGCGTGCCGAGCCCGAACTACATCAACGCGTTCGGCGGGTAGTCCGCCGAGCGTGCCAGGCTTGGCCCGTGATCGCGCGGGTCGAGCCCCTCACCACTACGCGCCGCCTCTCCGGGCCCTTCGACTATCGCGTCGAGGGAGCGGTCGAGGTCGGCGCGCTGGTGCGCATGCCGTTCGGGCATCAGAAGCTCGACGGGGTCGTCGTGGGTGTGGCGGAGACGACGGACGTCGCGCCCGAGAAGCTCGTCGACGTGACGTCGGTGCGCGGCGACTCGATCCCGCGCGACCTGGTCGACCTCGCGCTGTGGATGGCGGAGGAGTACTGCTCGACGCCCGCGCGGGCCCTGTCGCTGGTCTCCCCGCCGCCGGGCAAGGCCAAGACGGCGTTCTGGGCTGAGGCGACCGGTGTCGAGGGCCGCGTCAACGCGAGCCAGGAGGCGCTGCTGGCGCGGCTGCCGGGGCCCGCGGGTGGGGATCTGGCGGCGCTGCGCCGGCTCGAGAAACGCGGCTTGGTGGCGATCTCCTCGCGGGTGGCCCGGCGGGCGCCGCGGACGAACCCCGCGGCGGACCGGCTGGTCGACCTCAGCGACGCGCAGGCCGCGGCGCTGGCGGCGATCGAAGCCGCCCCGGGCGCCTCGCACCTGCTGCACGGGGTGACCGGCTCGGGCAAGACCGAGGTCTACCTGCGGGCGGCGGCCGAGGCGCTGGAACGCGGCGAGGGCGTGATCGCGCTCGTCCCGGAGATCGCGCTGACGCCGCAGACCGTGGCGCGCTTCGCGGCGCGGTTCGGGGACACGGTCGCGCTGCTGCACTCGGCTTTGAGCGAGGGGGAGCGCTACGACGAGTGGCGGCGGCTGCGCACCGGCGAGGCGCGGATCGCGGTCGGCCCGCGCTCGGCCGTCTTCGCGCCGGTCTCGAACCTCGGGCTGATCGTCGTCGACGAGGAGCACGACGCCTCCTACAAGCACGAGGGCGACCCGCGCTACGACGCCCGCCACGTCGCCGCCTACCGCGCCTACCAGACCGGCGCCCGCCTGCTCGCCGGCTCGGCGACGCCGCGCCCGGAGACCGCCCACTCCACCAAGCGATTGGTCCTGCCGACGCGGGTGGCCGGAGGCCGCGACCTGCCGCCCGTGCGCGTGCTCGACATGCGCGGCTCGCACCATTCGCTGCACCCGGACACACGGCGGGCGCTCGGCGCCTCGCGCAAGTCGATCGTGCTCCTGAACCGGCGCGGCTGGTCGAACTTCCTCTCCTGCAAGTCGTGCGGGAAGGCGTGGGAGTGCCCGAACTGCGACGTCGCGCTCGTCCTGCACCGCGCCGAGCACGCACTCGCCTGCCATCACTGCGGGCATCGCGAGCGGGTGCCGTCGCGCTGCGACGTCTGCGGCTCGCTCGCGGTCGCCCGCCACGGCGCCGGGACGGAGCGGGTCGAGGCCGAGCTGCGCCACGCGCTCGACGTGCCGGTCTTCCGGCTGGACGCGGACACCGCGGCCAACAAGGACGCCGTCCCGGAGCTGCTCGCCCGCTTCGCCGCGGCGCCCGAAGGGTTGCTGCTCGGCACGCAGATGGTCGCCAAGGGGCATGACTTCCCGGACGTGACGCTCGGCGTCGTCCTGGATGCCGACTCGACGCTGCGCTTCCCGGACTTCCGCGCGGAGGAGCGCACGTTCGCGCTGATCGCCCAGCTGGCGGGCCGGGCGGGGCGCGGTCCACGCGGCGGGCGGGTGCTGGTCCAGACCACCTCGCCCGACGCGCCCTCGATCGTCGCGGCCGCCCAGCACGACTCCGACGGCTTTCTCAAGGGCGAGCTCGAGCGCCGGCGCGCGTGGCGCTACCCGCCGTTCTCGGACCTCATCCGCGTCGTCACCAGCTCGCTCGACGACGCCCGCCCCGCCCACGCCGCCGCGACCCGCCTCGCGCAGGAGATCGTCGCGACCGACACGGAGCTGCTCGGGCCGGCGCCGCTGTTTCGCCTGCGCAACCGCGAGCGCTTCCAGCTCGTCCTGAAGACCACCGCCCGCGCCGAGGCGATCGCAGCCACCGGCGCCGCCGTCGAGGCCGCCGCGCGCGACCGTGCCTTCAAGGACGTCAACTTCTCAGTCGACGTGGACCCGACCTAGAATCTGACGCCATGTCGGACGAGGTGCATACCGAAGCGCACGGGCAGGTGGCCGAGCCGCAGGAGAAGCTCGACCCTGAGGTCCGGGCGCGGCGTGAGGCGGCGCTGAAGCTCGTCCGCAAGTACGGCGACCCGGTGCTGCGGTCGCGGGCGCTGGAGATCGATCGCTTCGACGACGCGCTCGTCGACGAGGTGCGCCGGATGGGGCGGCTGATGCACGACGCCTACGGGATCGGGCTGGCGGCGACGCAGGTGGGGGTGATGCACCGCGTGCTCGTCTACCGGACCGAGCTCGAGGGCTCCGTCGCGGCGCTCGTGAACCCCGTCCTGGAATGGTCGAGCAAGGACAAGGAGTCCTCCGAGGAGGGCTGCCTGTCGCTGCCGGGCGTGAGCGTCGAGGTCGAGCGACCGGTGCACGTGCGGGTGCGCGCGCTCGACGAGCGCGGTCAGCCGATCCTCGTCGAGGCGAGCGGCCTGGAGGCGCGCGTCATCCAGCACGAGATGGACCACCTCGACGGCGTGCTGATCCTGGACAAGACCTCCCGCGACCAGCGCAAGCAGGCCATGCGGGCGCTCCGCGAAGCCCTCGAGCCTCGTCCGGCCGCAGCTTGAGAAACGTCTTCCTGGGAACCACGGCGTTCGCGGCGGTCGTGCTCCAGCGGCTCGCGGAGTCCGACCATCGCCCGCAGCTCGTCATCACCCGCCCCGACGCCAAGCAGGGGCGCGGCCAGAAGCTCGCGCCGCCGCCCGTCGCGGTGCTGGCGCGCGAGCTCGGGATCGAGGTCATCCAGCCGGAGAAGCTGCACGAGCCGGAGATCCTCGCGAAGATCGCGAGCGTCGAGCCCGAGGTCCTGACCACGTGCGCGTACGGCGTCCTGATCAAGGAGCCGCTGCTCTCGGACTACGAGATGATCAACGTGCATCCGTCGCTGCTGCCGCGCTGGCGCGGCGCTGCGCCGATCGAGCGGGCGATGATGGCCGGCGACGCGGAGACCGGCGTGGCGATCATGCGGGTGACGGCCGGGTGGGACTCGGGCGCGGTGTACGCGCTGGCCCGGACTCCGATCGAGCCCGACGACGACTACGGCACGCTTTCGGTCCGCCTGGAGACGATCGGCGCCGACCTGCTGGTCAAGGTCCTCGACGAGCGCCCGGCGCCGGTCGAGCAGGACGAGACGCACGTCACCTACGCGAACAAGATCGGTCCGCGTGAGCGCGCGCTGGACCCGACCCAGTCGCCCGAGGAGGTCGAGCGCACGATCCGCGCGCTGCGGCCGCACATCGGCTCGCGACTACCGCTGCCCGACGGCAGCTTCCTGGGCGTGATCGCGGCCCGCGTGGACGGCCCCACCCGCGCGCCCGCCGGCGGTCTCGTCCGCACCGAGGGCAACCGGCTCCTGCTCGACTGCCATGGGGGCGCCCTGGAGCTGACCGAGATCCGCCCGCCCGGCGGGCGCGTCATGTCCGCCGCGGAATGGCTGCGCGGCCGTCCCGAGCCCACGCTCGTCAACTTCCGCCTCGACCCTGCGCTGCCCGACCGGGAGCTGCCCGAGGTGCTCGAGCGGGCCCGCGCGGAGTGGATCGACCCGGGCGACGAATGGCAGCCGCACGTGTGCGCCCTCGCGGCGCGCGGGACGCCGGACGTGCTCGCGGCGATGGTCGAGCTGGCGGCGAGCGACGCCCCCGCCGACCGCGAGCTCGCGGCGTACGTCCTCGGCCAGCTCGGCACCTCGACCCCGGCGCTCCCGGACGAGCAGGACGCCGCGCTGCGCGCGATGGCCGAGCGCGAGCAGGACCCCGAGGTCCTTTCGGCGATCGCCTGCGCGTTCGGCCATCTCGGCGACACGCACGGGGGCGCGTGGCTGCTCGCGCAACGCGGGCACACCGATCCCGACGTGCGCGAGGCGGTCGCGTTCGCCCTCGGCGGCCGGCCGGGTGCCGACGTCCTCGCCGCGCTGATCGAGCTCTCCGGCGACGACGCGAGCGGCGTGCGCGACTGGGCCACGTTCGCCCTCGGCACGCTCGCCGAGGCCGACGACGCGACGTTGCGCGACGCGCTGGCGGCCCGCCTCGACGATCCTGACGAGGACACGCGCCTCGAGGCCGTCCACGGCCTGGCGGTGCGCGGTGACCCGCGCGCCGAGGCGCCCGCCCGCGATCTCCTCGCCGCTCACGAGAACGACGACCCGGACAGCGTCTGGACCCGTCATCTCCTCGCGGAGACGGCGAGCCACCTCGGCGATTAACGACCTCGGGGCGCCGTGTGGCGCCCCGAGGGTCAAAGCGATGCGGTTGCCGTGACTACCAGGCGGGGGTAGCTGCGGGGTCCGCGGCGGCGGGAGCAGCTTCCTGCGCGGGAGCCTCGGCGGGAGCGGCGGGAGCGTCAGCGGCCGGAGCGGGTGCGGGAGCCGGCGCCTCGGCGGCCGGTGCCGGGGCGGGAGCCTCAGCCGGGGCCGGAGCGGGTGCGGGAGCCTCAGCCGGGGCCGGAGCGGGGGCCGGAGCCTCGTCGGACTTCGTGGGTGCGTCGTCGCTCTTCGCCGGGGCGTCGTCGGACTTCGCTGGGGCGTCGTCGGACTTCGCCGGGGCGTCGTCGCTCTTCGCCGGGGCGTCGTCGGACTTCGCCGGGGCGTCGTCGCTCTTCGCCGGGGCGTCGTCGCTCTTCGCCGGAGTCTCGTCCGTGGCGGCGGGGGTCTCGTCCGTGGCGGCCGGCGTCTGCGTGGGCGCCTCGGTCGCGGCGGCCGGGGCCTCGTCGACCGGAGCCGACTGCTCGGGGGCCGGGCTGACCGGAGCGTCGCCGGACGGCACATCGGTCACCGGGGCGGGTGTCTCCGGCGCCGGGACGGGAGTCTCGGTCGAGGAGCCGGGGTCCGTCGGCGCAATCGGCGGATCGGCCGGCACCACCGGGGTGTTGTCGGGCGGCGGAGCCGTGGAGCCGTCGTCGACCGGCGTCTCGGCCGGCGCGGGCGGTTCCTCGACCGGCGTCGTGGGCGGCAGGCCGTCGGGCACGCCGTCGCCGTTGTTGTCCTCGGAGCCGTCTGAAGTGCCGTCGCCGTTCGTGTCCCAGTTCATGGGATCGGTGTGGTTGCGCTCTTCGTCGGCGTTGGTCACGCCGTCGCCGTCGGCGTCGTCGTTGCCGTCGACGACGTCGTCGCCGTTGGTGTCCTGCCAGCCACCGCCGGAGCGGATCTTGAACTCGGTCTCACTGGAGAGGCCTGACGCGCCGACCAGGGCACCGTCACTCACGCGCGTGGCGCCGAGCGGCTGCGTGTCCGGGACGTTGTCGCTGTTCGCGTCCTCGCCCGTGTTCGTGAACGCGACCGGGCTCGTGTACGTCGCGTCGCCGGCGGCGGGCACGGAGGAACCGACGACGTCCGACGTCGACGGCTTGCTCCGGTCCTTCTTGGCGGGCGTGGAGGCGCCCCCGGGCGAAGGTGTGTTGATGAACGTGGCGAGGCCACCCGCGAGCGAGGCGGCGCCGGGCCCGTTGCCCGAGCCGGTGCCCGGGAACCCGACGTTGTCCTGCGCGGACGCGCCGCCGGGCGCGGGGCGATCCTTGCGCGGCGTCTGCTCGCTGCGCACCTTGGTCGCCGCCTTGGCGAGCACGACCGGCTGGCCGTTGGCCTGCTGGGTCAGCGCCGAGGGCCAATCCTTCCAGCCGACGAGCGGAGTGGCGAGCGCGCCGAGGCCGAGCGTTCCTGCGACGAGGCCTGCGGCGATCGTCCCGGCGAAACGGAGGTCGCCAAGTGCCGAGGGCCGCGCCGTGCGCGGGTTCATTGAGTAAGTGCTGTCAGTGTCCGACATGTGTGGCATCCCCTTCCTTGGGGAGGTGTCGGCAAGTTGTACGCGGTCCATTAGCCCTCTTGGGACAAATTGATCCTGGTGGGGTGTTTTTGGACGAACGTTCGAGCATGGGGAGAAAGGGCTGCAAACAGCCCAGTTTCAATCTTGAGAAATAGACCGGAATTTGGACCTCTGTTCGAGGTACCGCTCAGCGCCAGCCCTGGCGCGCTGCGGAAATCGGGAGCCAATCAGAAGTCCAGGGATTCGTAAAGGCTGACGTGCAAAACCTGGACCTTCCATCAGGCCTCGGCCCCATCGCTCCGGCGCGGGCCTGCGCATACGCCGTCGTGCGGCGCGTCTTCGAACAGGACGCGTGGGCCGATCGCGCGCTGCACGGCGAAGCCAAGCGATTGCGGCTGGACGCGCGGGATCTCGCGCTCGCCACGCAACTCAGCTACGGCACCGTCCAACGGATGGCCACGCTCGACCATGTCATCGAACGTCTTGCCCGCAGATCGTCAAAGAAATTGGACGCTCCCGTTCTGGCCGCGCTGCGGCTGGGGGTCTTCCAGCTGACCTTTCTCGATCGCGTGCCGGCGCACGCGGCCGTGGGGGAGTCGGTCGAGCTGGCCAAGCGCGACGCTCCGCGCGGTGCCGGCCTCGTCAACGCGGTCCTCAGGCGCGCCGCGCGCGAGGGGCGCAAGATCGTCGCCCAGCTTCCCGACCGAACGGCGGAGCAGGCGGCGCTCAGGCACTCGCACCCCGAATGGATCGCGCGGTTGTGGTTCGACGCGTTCGGGGCCGAGACGGCACGGGCGCTGATGGCCGCCGACAACGAGCCGGCCGAGCCGTCGCTGCGCGCGAACACGCTCAAGACGACCGCCGAGGAGCTGGCGCTGCGCCTGCCCGCCCACGTCGTCGACGAGGAGGCGCTGATCCTGGACGGGCCGTTCGACACCTTCGGCGCGCCGGAGTGGGAGCAGGGGCTGCTGATGCCGCAGTCGCGCGCCGCGATGGCGGTGGCCCGCGCGCTCGCGCCCACGCAAGGCGAGCGCGTGCTCGATCTCTGTGCCGCTCCCGGCGGCAAGACCACCCACCTGGCCGCGCTGATGGGCGACGTGGGGGAGATCGTCGCCGTCGAGAAGCACCCGGGCCGGGCCGAGGCGCTGCGCGCCACCGCCGAGCGCATGGGCGCGACCATCGTCGACGTGCGCACCGCCGACGCCACACACCCGCTCGAGCCGACGTTCGACCGCGTGCTCGTCGACCCGCCCTGCTCAGACCTCGGGACGCTCGCCTCGCGCCCCGACGCCCGCTGGCGCAAGGCCGGCCGCCCGGAGGCGCTCGCGTCGCTCCAGCGCGAGATTCTCGAGGCCGGTGCGAGCGCCCTGAAGCCCGGCGGTACCCTTGTCTACTCGACCTGCACGATCTCGCCCATCGAGAACGAGCGCGTCGTGGCAGCCTTCCTGGCCGCTCACGAGGATTTCGCAGCGACTGACCTGGGCGCCGACCTGCCTCTCTGGAAGCATCCGACCATGCCGCAGTATTTGCAGACGTTCCCGCACCGCGATCGCACCGACGGCTTCTTCGTCGCGAGACTCCGACGGCGCGCATGAGCACGTCCGACCTGGGCGACGTCTGCCCCTCCTGTCATGAGCCCTGGCTGCGTCCGACGAACCTCCCCGGCCGCTATCGCTGCGTGAACTGCCTGCATCGCTTCGAGCTGCGTTCGGTGTGCCCCAACTGCGGGGAACACTCGACGATCGTGCGCATGTCGAGCACCGCCCTGTATATGTGCGGCCACTGTCAATCCAGCATGCTGGCTCCGATCTAGTGCTCAAAGGCCTCGCCCCCTCGATCCTCGCCGCCGACTTCGGCCGGCTCTCCGACCAGGTCCAGCTGGTGCTCGACGCCGGCGCGCCGGTGATCCACGTCGACGTGATGGACGGCCACTTCGTCCCGCCGATCACGATGGGCCCGCTCGCCGTGGACGCGATCAAGGCGCAGGTCGAGGCCGCGGGGGCCAAGATCGACGTCCACCTGATGATCGAGCGGCCCGAGCGCCAGATCGAGGCGTTCGCCAAGGCGGGCGCGGATTCGATCACGATCCACGCCGAGTCCACGCCGCACCTGCACTACACGCTGCAGGCGATCAACGACGCCGGCTGTCTCAGCGGGCTCGCGCTGAACCCCGGCACGCCCGCCGAGGCCGTATCCGAGCTCGCGCCCGACATGGTGCTGTGCATGACGGTCAACCCCGGCTGGGGCGGCCAGCGCTTCCTCGAACATTCGCTGAGCAAGCTCGTCCGGCTGCGCACGCTGATCGGCCCCGGCACCGCCCTCGAAGTGGACGGCGGGATCGACGCCGAAACCGCCGCGAAGTGCGCTGCGGCGGGCGCCACGGTGTTCGTCGCGGGTACCGCCGTGTTCGGCGCGCAGGACCCCGCCGCGGCGGTTCAGACCATCACGACCGCGATCACCCGGTAAAGGGCCGCACGCACGTGTTGTACGGCCAGCCGTATGTGAACCCCTACTCGCGGTAACGAGAATCGAACCTGTGGACTGCACCGTCCTTATCGTCGACGACCACCCGTCCTTTCGGGCCAGCGCTCGCGTGCTGCTCGAGAGCGAGGGCTTCAACGTCATCGGCGAGGCGGTGGACGGGGCCAGCGCGGTCGAAGAGACCTGTCGCCTCAGGCCCCAGCTCGTGCTGCTGGACGTGCAACTCCCCGACATCGACGGCTTCGACGTCGCGGCCCGCATCACCGGGAGACCGGACTCGCCGGCCGTGATCCTCGTCTCCAGCCGCGACTCCTCGGACTTCGGCCCGCTCGTGAGCCGCTCAGGCGCCCGCGGGTTCGTCCCGAAAGCCGAACTGTCGGGCGAGCGCGTCCAGGAGCTCTTGGTGTGAAGCCCCTCACCCGCGCGCTGGCTCTGCTGGCGCTCGCGGGTCTCGCCCTCGGCCTGCTCGGCGCAGCCGTCATCGTTGCGTCCGATCACCTCGACCACCGTGGGCTGACGGTCACGATCCTGCTCGGGATCGGGGCCGCGTGGATCGGCACCGGCCTCTACGCGTGGGCGCGGCGCCCGCAGAACCGGATCGGCGCGCTGATGACCTGGACCGGCTTCGCCTGGCTGCTCAGCGCGTTCGTCGCCGCCGACACCCCCGCGGTCTTCACCGTCGCCGTGCTCGGCGTGAACCTCTATCTCGCGGCCTTCGTGCACCTGCTGGTCGCCTACCCCGAGGGCCGCGTCAGGCGCCCGGCGCACCGGCGCTTGATCGCCGCGGCGTATGTGATCGCGATCGTCGGGCCCGCGCCATTTCTGATGTTCGGTTTCGAGGCGCACTGCAGCGGCTGCCCGCGCTCGATCTTCCAGGTCTCCGACGACCCGACTGCCGGGACGGTGCTGGATGCGATCACCACCGGCACCGCGGTCGCGCTCGTCGCCTACCTCGTCTACGTCCTCGCGGCCCGCTGGCGCGCCGCGAGCCCCGCTCGCCGGCGCACCCTTGCGCCGCTCTTGTGGTCGGGGATCGTGCTGATGATCCTCGTCGCGGGTTCGATCGGCGCGCAGACGGTCGCCGGCGACGAGGACGACGTCGCGGCCGTCCTGATGCTGCTCGGCCAGATCGTCTTCGCCTCGGTCCCGTTCACCTTCCTCTTCGGGCTGCTCCGCAGCCGTGTCGCGCACGCCGATGCCGTCGGCGCGCTGCTCGTGCGCCTCGGCGAGGCCCCGGGCACGGACGGCCTGCGCGGCCTGCTGGCCGAGGCGCTCGACGATCCCGGCCTCCAGGTCCTCTATTGGGTCGAGGGCGGATGGGTCAAGCGCGACGGCCAGGCCGCCCAGATCCCCTCCGACCGCGCGTGGACGGCGGTCGAGCTCGAGGGTCAGCGCGTGGGCGCGATCGTGCACGACCGCAGCCTGCGCGCGGAGCCCGAGGTCCTGAGCACCGTCGCGGCCGCCGCCGGCCTGGCGATGCGCTCAGAGCGCCTGGAGGCCGCCCTGCGGCGCTCGCGCGCCCGCATCGTGGAGGCCGGCCTGCAGGAGCGCCGGCGGCTGGAGCGCAACCTGCACGACGGCGCCCAGCAGCGGCTCGTCGCCCTCTCGATCTCCTTGCGCATGGCCCAGAAGCAGATCGACAAGTCGCCCGAGACGGCGGTGGAGATGATCGGCGCGGCGGGGGAGGAGCTCACCCGCGCGCTGGAGGAGCTGCGCGAGCTCGCCCGCGGCATCCACCCCGCGGTGCTCTCGGACCGGGGCCTGCGGGCCGCCGTCGAGGCGCTCGCGGTCCGCTCCCCGCTGCCCGTGCAGGTCGTCGAGGTCCCGGGCGAGCGGCTGCCCGAGCCGGTCGAGGCCGCGGCGTACTTCGTCATCGCCGAAGCGCTCACCAACGTCGCCAAATACGCCAACGCCAACGCGGCTACGGTGGCCGTCCGCAGAATCAACGGCCACGCATGCGTCGAAATACGAGACGATGGTGTGGGCGGCGCGGATCCTGACCGAGGGTCGGGTCTGCGCGGCCTCGCCGATCGTGTCGGCGCACTGGACGGTTCCCTGGCACTCGACTCTCCACCCGGGTCGGGCACTACTCTCCGAGCGGAGATTCCCGTATGAGTACTTCCGATTCCCCACTGAAGGTCGTCGTCGCCGAGGATTCCGTGCTGTTGCGCGAGGGTCTCGTGCGCCTGCTGGAGGACTCCGGCTTCGAGGTCGCGGGCCAGGCCGGCGACGCCGAGGACCTGATCCGCAAGGTCGGCGCCCACAAGCCCGACGTCGCCGTGATCGACGTCCGCATGCCGCCGAGCCACACCGACGAGGGGCTGCGCGCGGCCCGCAAGATCCGCGCCGAGTACCCGGGCACGGGCGTGCTCGTCCTCTCCCAGTATGTCGAAGAGGCCTACGCGCTGGATCTGCTGTCGGAGTCCACCGAGAGCACCGGCTACCTGCTCAAGGACCGCGTCGCGGACGTGGACACCTTCACCGACGCCGTGCGCCGCGTCGCCGGCGGCGGCTCGGCGCTGGACCCGGAGGTCGTCGCGCTGCTGCTCGGCCGCCGCCGCCGCGAGGACCCGCTCGAGGGCCTGACCGCCCGCGAGCGCGAGGTGCTGGGCCTGATGGCCGAGGGCCGCTCCAACGCCGCCATCGCCGAGGCGCTGGTCGTGACCGAGCGCGCCGTGGAGAAGCACGTCACGTCGATCTTCTCCAAGCTCGACCTGGCGCCCACGGTCGTCGATCACCGCCGCGTGCTCGCCGTCCTGGCGTACATGCGCTCCAGCTAGCCCTACCCGGGTTTAACGAGGCAGCCGCACACGCGGCTGCCCTTTCAGCGACGATGCTTCCCACTATGAACATCGTTTCGACGGCCGACCTGCGCCGTACCTACGGCGAAGGCGAGACCGCGGTCCACGCGCTCGCCGGTGTGACGCTGTCCTTCCCCGCCGGCCAGTTCACGGCGATCATGGGCCCGTCGGGCTCCGGGAAGTCGACGCTGATGCACCTGCTGGCGGGGCTCGACAAGCCCACGTCAGGCTCCGTGGTGATCGACGGGCAGGAGCTGGCAGGCCTCGACGACAAGCGCCTGACGAAGCTGCGGCGCGACCGCCTCGGCTTCGTCTTCCAGGCGTTCAACCTCGTCCCGGTGCTGACCGCCGAGGAGAACATCACCCTGCCGCTGACGCTGGCGGGCCGCTCGCCGGACGAGGCGTGGCTGAACCAGCTGATCGACACCGTGGGGCTGCGCGACCGGCTCTCGCACCGGCCGGCGGAGCTCTCCGGCGGCCAGCAGCAGCGCGTCGCGGTGGCGCGCGCGCTCGTGCACCGGCCCGCCGTACTGTTCGCCGACGAACCGACCGGCAACCTCGACTCGCACTCCTCCGAGGAGGTGCTGGGGCTGCTGCGCCAGGCGGTCGACGAGTTCGACCAGACGGTGATCATGGTCACGCACGACGCGCAGGCCGCGGCGGTCGCGGACCGGATCGTGGTGCTCCGGGACGGCGTGGTCGTCCACGACGGCGCCGGCACCGACGCCGAGGGCGTCCTCGACCTCATGAAGGCCGTGGCGTAGTTGACCGACCCAGGCAACCGGAAAGCGAGGGCCCACACGCGTGGCCCTGGGACCCACGAGGCGGTGACGGCATGACCAAGCTCGCTTTGAAGGGCCTGCTGTCGCGCAAGCTACGGTCGGTCCTGACGGGGTTCGCGGTCGTCATCGGCGTCGCCTTCGTGGTCGGCACGCTGGTCTTCACCGACACGATCGACGCCTCGTTCAAGAACCTCTTCGAGCGCACCGCGCAGGGCGTCGACGTCGACGTCGAGGCCCACCAGGCGGTCAAGGCCGACTTCTCGTCTCCGCCGACGATGCCCTCCGACACGCTCCCGAAGGTCAAGGCGACCCCGGGCGTCAAGGTCGCCGAGGGCAGCGTCAGCTCCGACGGCACGCTGCTGGACAAGGACGGCAAGCCGATCACCTCCAACGGCCCGCCGACGCTGATCGTCTCGGCGTCGCAGGAGAAGATCTTCCAGTCGCTGGAGTACCCGAGCGGCGGCGCCCCGCAGTCCGCCGACGAGGTCGCGATCGACCGCGGGACATCGAAGAAGTACGGCTTCAAGGTCGGTGACACGGTCACCGTGACCTCCGACGCCCCCGCGAAGCAGTACAAGGTCTCCGGCGTCGCGACGCTCGACGGCAAGGACAATCTCGCCGGGGCGAAGCTCGTGGTCATGACGCTGCCCGAGGCGCAGCGGATGACCGGGCACGACGGCTACGACTCGATCTCGGTCTCCACCGGCTCCAACTCGCCGGACACGGTCAAGGCCGCCCTGAAGAAGGAGCTCGGGAGCGACTTCAACGTGCGCACCGGCAAGGAGGCCGCCGAGCAGCAGGCGCAGGACCTCTCAGACGCGCTCGGCTTCATCCGGACGGCGCTGCTGGTGTTCGCCGCCGTCGCGCTGCTCGTGGGCGGATTCCTGATCTTCAACACGTTCACGGTGACCGTCGCGCAGCGGACGAAGGAGTTCGCGCTGCTGCGGGTGCTGGGCGCTTCGCGCCGGCAGATCCTGCGCTCGGTGCTGATCGAGACGTTCGCGGTCGGGGTGATCGCGTCGATCCTCGGCGTGCTCGTCGGCATCGCGCTCGCGCCCGCGCTGGCGGCGATGCTGAAGGCGTTCGGGATCGACCTCGGCACGACCGGCCTGGTGATCTCGCCGAGCACGGTCATCATCGGCCTGATCATCGGCGTCCTCGCGACGATGGTGTCCGGCTTCGTGCCGGCGCGCCGCGCGACCCGCGTGGAGCCGGTCACGGCGATGCGCGACGCGGTCCTACCGGGGGTCGGCCACCTGCGCCGCCGCCGCGTGATCGGCTCGATCGCCTTGATGGGCCTGGGCCTGCTCGCGCTCTTCTTCGGGCTCTTCGGCGGGATCGACGCGACCTCCGCCGCCGCGTCGCTGCTCGGCCTCGGCGCGATCCTGATGATGTTCGGCGTCGCGTTCCTGGCGCCGCTGCTCGTGCAGCCGCTCGCGCGGGTCCTCGGCGCGCCGATGGCGGGCAACCTGCCCGGCAAGCTCGCGCGTGAGAACGCGATCCGCCAGCCGCAGCGCACGGCGGTCACCGCCGCGGCGCTGATGGTCGGCCTGGCGCTGGTCGTCCTCGTCACCGTGTTCGCCGCGGGCATCCGCGGGTCGGTCGACAAGACGATCGACGACCAGGTCACGGCCGCGCTGATCGTGCAGAACCAGGACGGCTTCTCGCCGATCCCGCAGAAAGCGGCCGATGCCGTGGCCTCGGTGCCAGGCATCGAGGACGTATCCGCGGTGCGCTTCTCCACCGGCGTCTTCGACGGCTCCAACGAGGCCGTGACCGGGGTCGACCCGGCAACGATCGGCTCGGTCCTGAAGCTGAAGTGGGACCACGGGGACGCGGGCTCGCTGAGCGGCCTGACCGACTCGCAGGCGCTCGTCGACTTCAACTGGGCCAAGTCGCACGACAAGGCCGTGGGCCAGAACATCTCGTTCACCACTCCGCTCGGCAAGACCGCGACCTACAAGATCGCCGGCACCTTCAAGAACCAGGCGGGCCTGACCTCGTCCGTCATCCTCACCGCGCAGACGCTGGCGTCGCAGTGGGACTCCAAGAACCTCGCGTTCGCGGCGGCGGCGGCCGTCGAGGGGACCGACCCGGACAAGCTCGCCCGCAGCGCCGACGCCGCGCTGAAGGCCTTCCCGCAGACCGACGCGCTGACCATCGATCAGTTCAAGGACAAGCAGGCCGCGGCGGTCAACCAGCTGCTCGGCCTCGTCTTCGCCCTGCTCGCGCTGTCGGTGATCGTCGCCCTGCTGGGCATCGTCAACACGCTCGCGCTCTCCGTGCACGAGCGCACGCGCGAGCTCGGCATGCTCCGCGCGGTCGGCATGAGCCGCTGGCAGGTCCGGCGGATGGTGACGATCGAGTCGGTGATCACCGCGGGGATCGGCGCGATCCTCGGCACCGTGCTCGGGATCGTGTTCTCGCTGATCGTCTCGCGGCCCCTGGCCGACGAGGGCTTCGTGTTCGTGCTCCCGATCGGGTCGCTGATCACGTTCTTCATCCTCGCGGCGATCGCGGGCGTCGTGGCCTCGATCCCACCCGCGCGCCGCGCGTCGAAGGTCGACGTGCTGCGCGCGGTGACCACCGAATAGACGTCCATTGGGGAGGAGCGCCGGTCCGGTGCTCCTCCCTGTGGACTAGGGTTGCGCCCGTGACGGGGCGTCAGGTCATCGCCGGGACGCGCCGCGCGACGGCGATCGTCGCCACGCTCGGTCTACTCGCCGTGGCGGCGCTGTGCGCGCACCTCGTCGCCACGAGCGACGTGTTCGCCGAGACCGAGTTCAGCGGCGCGGCGTTCCGCGCGGCCACGGCCACGCGCGACGGCGGCGCCATGCGCGACCAAGCGCACGCGGCGGTCGACTCGCATGCCCTGATCGGCCTTTCGCCGGCGAGTCTCCGGCGGACGCTGGGGCCGCCGTCGAGGATCGGGCAGCGCAAGCGCCACTACGTGTGGGACCTCGGCGAGGTCAGCGGCTTCGTCTTCGGCGGCTCGGGCATCGCGCAGCTGTACGTCGATCTCGACGCGGGCGGGAGCCGGGCGGAGCGCTCCGCCGTCTACGAGCCCACGGACTAGCGCGCGGCGAAGGCCGAAAATCAACTGCGCCGGGTGGGGGGAGGGGAGTGGCGCGCCCTTCGTTGCTGCCTGCCGTGAGTCCGCTGCGCGGCGCGGCTCTGCTGGCTCGAAGTGCCGTGCTGGGATACCGGCAGTTACGGGCGTGGCATTGAAAGTGTGTCCCGCACACGACTCGTCCCGGTCGCCGTGGTCGACCGTGCGCGTTTGAGGGCCCGTGCGCAGGTTTCGATCAGGTTCGCACTGGTCGAGCTGGCGCGTTGATGGGGGTGGGGTCAAAAAGCTTCCTGTCAGGACGTTTTTTGACCCCACCCCCTCGCAGACCGCGGCATCCGGGTGATCGGCGTGCGTGAGAACGCCCTTTCTGTCTCCGTGGCCCGTAGCTCGACGGTCAGTCTCGGAGGCACATGGGCGTGGGAGCCCGGCCACTGGGCGGAACGCGGCAGCCAGTCCCGGAGGGTGCACCGAAACCGCCCCCTCCCTCACCGGAGCAGTTGACTTTCGACCCACCGGCGCGGCGCCGCAGACACGCAGCGCCGCGCCCACCCGCGACTAAGGGGTAGTGGTCGAGAGGGTGAAGGTCAGCGCCTTGCTGTAGCCGCCGGTGCGGAGCGGCTGGGCGGCGGTGATCTTCTGGCGGAACGAGAGCTCCACCGTGTCATTGGAGACCGGACCGCCGTAGGTGAGCAGTCCGAGCGCGCCCGCGCCCAGCGGCGTGAAGTCCCCCGTGACGGTGCCGCCGGTGCTCGTCGCCTTCGCCTCGAGCGCCTCGGCGAGTGAGAACGCGCCGTTGACGAGGTGGCCCGGAGCGGTGCTGCTCGGATCGGCGACGGACAGCGCCGCGTCGCCGGCGGTCGAGACCACCTGTGCGGACGCCGTGGCCGTGTAGGCCTTGTCCAGGCCGGGCGTGAACGCCCCGAACTTCGCCGGCGCGGCCAACGTCAGCGCGAGCGTGGCGGGAACGTCGCCGCCCGCGGTGCCGCCGACGGGCGTGGCAAGGAGGTGGACGCTGAAGGTCAGCGGCTTCGGCTCCTCGACGTTGCCCGCCTTGTCGACGGAGTGGTACTCGAGCAGGTGGGCGCCGGCGACCTTGACCGCGAACGGCGCCGTGTAGGCCGTCCACTCGCCGCCGTCGATGCGGTACTCGGTGTGGTCGACGGCGGCGCCGTCGGCGCTCACCGCGGTCAGCGTGACCGTCGGGTCGACGTACTCGCCGCCGACCGGTGCGGGCGACAGAGCCGCCGTCGTGGTCGGAGCCTGGCCCTCGTTGCCCGGCGCGCTGAGGTGCAGCATCGCGCGGGCGCCGTCGACCTTGATCATGACGCGGGTGCCTTCGGCGCGGCCCTGGACGAGCTCGCGGTAGTCGGCGTCGCCGAGCGGCAGACGGATCGTGGTGCCGGCGGCCGACTCGACCTTGTAGGGCTGCGTGCCGAGCGACACACGCTGGCCCGTCCACGGGACCAGCAGCGAGGTCTCGATCGTGCCGGCGGCGGACTCGGCCCCGGCGAGCGTGATGGCGACCTCATGACGGCCGCGGTCGAGGACGGCCGTCTTGGCCTGCACGGTCGAGGTCGTGCGCGAGATCAGGAACTGGCTCGGGTGCAACGGGCGGTCGACGACGCGCACGTCACCGACCAGCCCATTGAACGTCTGCGAGATGATGTTGTTCTCGTTCGAGGCGCCGAGCATCCACGGGCGGCCGGTGCTGCCCATGCCGATCGCCTCCGTGGACGGGACGCGGTGATTCAAAGAGCCGTCGATGTACATGTCGATGAAGCGGCCGTCGTTGACGACGGCGACGTGCGACCAGCGGTTGGTGTCCATCAGGTGGCCCCAGCTGGTGGTGTTGTCGCCGCGGTTGAGCGGCCAGATCGCCCACTGCAGCTCGGCGGCCTGGGAGAGGTCGAGCTGCATCGAGGGCTCGCGCGGGTTGCCCTGCGTACGACCGAGGTCGGCGCCGGTGCCCATCTGCCCGAGCAGGCCCATCCAGCCGTTGACCTGGCAGCAGCCGGCCGGGAGCTTGAAGACGGCCTCGATCGTGTAGCCGTGCTCGAACGTCATCTTGTTGAGCGGGGCGGCGTCGCCGGTCTTCAGGTACGTGCCGCGCGACGGGTTCGTGCCGCCGGTGAACTTCAGGCTCTGCTTGGACGGTGCGTCGGTCCGGTGGTCGTCGACGAGGTCGAGCGTGCCGCCGCCCGCCAGCGTGACCGGCGTCAGGTCGTTGCCGTTGCCGGAGAGGTCGGCGACGCCGCCGGCGTCGGTCTTCTGCGGGCGCCACAGCGCGACGGTGCCCGGGACGAGCAGCTTCTCGGTGGAGACCTCGGCGGGCTCGGCGGCCGTGCCGAAGCGGGTGTCGAGGTCGAGCGGCAGGCTGAAGCGGTTCTGCGCGTCGGTCTTCTCGATCATCTCCTCCATCAACGGCGTGCGGTCGACGATCGGGGTCTGCATCACCCACGGCGAGAACGTCGAGACGTCGACCGTCTTGCGCCGCAGATCGAACGCGTAGGTGCGGATCATGCCCGCGCCGCCGTAGTACTTGTCCTGGTAGTTGGCCAGGTTCATCTGGACGTCGTGGCCGAAGTCGTTCTTCATCGTCATGCGCCCGACCGGCCAGTAGTGGCCGTTGAGCGTGAGGAAGATCTGGTCGTTCTTGCGGATCAGGCGATCCCACAGCTGCTGGCCGTAGGTCAACAGCCGCGGCGTGCCCGTGTCGTTGTTGACGATCTCGTGCGTGGTGACGATCGTCGGGATCTTCGGGTGCGCGTCGAGCACCGACTGTGCCCAGGCGTAGCCGGTGTTCGAGAGACGCCAGTCGAGCGCGAGGATCATGAACTCGCGCCCTGCCGCGCGAACGATGTGGAACGTGTTGTAGCCGCCCGGGGAGGCGCCGCCGAAGGTCGGGTCGTCCTTGTAGCGGTCGGGGCCGAACGTGCGGATGTACGGCGTGTCGCCGCGCTGGTCGTCGCCGGAGCGGATGTCGTGGTTGCCGGTCGGCGCGCTGTAGGGCATGTGCGCACGGTCGAGGTGCTGGTAGGCCGCGTCGGCGCGCGCCATCTCGCCCGCGGTCGCGTCCTGCGTGATGTCGCCGAGGCCGGCGACGAAGGCGATGTTCTCCTTGGCGCGGTTGGCGACGATCCAGTCGAATGCGTCGTTGACGGGCTCGGAGTCGCCGCGCTCGTTGTCGAGCAGGTACTGCGTGTCGGGGACGATGGCCAGCGTGAAGCGCGGGCTCTCCGGATCGAACACGGGCGGGGTGTCGCCGCCCTGCTGGGAGGCGGCATTGACGGCGATCGCGACGAGCAGCACGATCGTCAGGCCCGCGGCGAGCAGCACGCGGGGTGTGAGGTGTCTTAAGGCGGGATGAGTATCGGTGAACACGCGCGCCAAGCTATGCAGCGCCCGCGCGCCGGATGTGACTACGGTGCGTAGTTGCTGAGATCTTTGTGTGACGGCTCGCGCGGGCGGTCCGAGTGGCCGAGCGGCTAGCCTCGGGGGCTTGAAACGGCGTCTGCCCATCATCCTCGCCGGGCTGATCGTGCTGCTCTCGTTCGGCCTGAACGCACGCGTCGCGGCCGACCCGCGGTCGGCCTACCAGTCCGCCGACGAGCGCTCCTACGGCAAGCTCGCGGTCGACATCGTCGACAAGCACGACTACGGCAGCCCATCGACGAAGATGAAGGAACCGCTGCACTGGCCGCCGGGCGCGCCGGTGCTCTTCGCGGTCGGCTACAAGCTCTTCGGCACGGCCCACGACAAGCAGACCTACGACATCCGCTCGGCGTACTGGGAGCAGGCGCTGCTGACGACCGGGACGACCGCGCTCGCGATCGCGCTGGCGTGGATCGTCGTCGGGCCGTGGGCGGGGCTCCTCGCGGGCCTGATCGTCGGGACCTACCCGCCGCTGATCGGCGCGACCGGCGACCAGCTCTCCGAGCCGCTGGGGGCGTTCCTGCTGCTGGCGGCGTTCGTCGCGCTCGCGCTCGCGCTCAAACGCCGAAGGCTGTGGTGGTACGCCGCGGCGGGTGCGCTGCTGGGGCTGACGATCCTCACCCGCACCGACCTGCTGCCCGTACCGTTCCTGATCGCCGGCCTCGGCGGGCTGATCGCGCTGATCCGGACGCGCACGTGGCGGGCGCTGATCGCGCCCGCGGTGCTGGCCGGCGCCGCCGTCGTCGTCCTCGCGCCGTGGACGATCTACGCCTCCAACCAGGAGGGTCGCTTCATCCCGGTCACGAAGGGCAGCGCGGCCGCGCTGTTCGTCGGCACCTACCTGCCCGGCGGCGGGACGACGATCGGGATGAAGGAGCACCTCGAGGCCCAGTTGCGGGCCGCGCACCCCGAGTACAACGGCATCAAGACGTACAAGATCCCGGCCGCCGACGCGCTCGAGCTCTTCGCTGCCAAGCACCCGGACCTCCCGCGCGACGTCGCGCTCAACAGGGAGGCCAAGAAGAACCTGTTGCACTACTCGACCACGCAGCCGTTCGCGTTCGCGAAGATGCAGTGGGCGAAGGCCAAGCGGATGTGGTTCTTCTACTACCGCGGCGGCGGCGTGCACTACATCTCGACGCCGATGCGCATCTGGCAGGTCCTGCTCGTCCTGGCCGCCGGGATCGGTCTGATCGCGGGCGTGATCCGCCGCCGCGATCCGCTGCTCGCCGCGGTGCTCCTCACGGTCGCGTTCTCGACGGCGATCCACACGATCGTCGTCTCCCAAGCCCGCTACAACCTCCCGCTGATGCCGCTACTGATCGCGGCGGGGGTCGCGGGCGCGTTCTTGGCGCTGCGGCGCGACGCGCCGAGCCCAGCCGACGATCCTGCGACGATCGAGGAATGGAACTCGGACGAATCGGCATCTGGCACAGCCGTCGCAAGGGCGACCCCCGCGTCATAGTCCCTGCGGTCGAGCAGCTCGGATACGGCGCGTTCTGGCTCGGCGGGAGCCCGTCGGTCGAGCAGGCGCGGGCGTACGTCGAGGCCGGAGAACGCATCCCGGTCATCACCGGCATCCTCAACGTCTGGCAGCACGATCCCGCGGACGTCGCGCGCGACCACGCCAAGCTCACGAGCGACCATCCGGACCGCTTCCTGCTCGGCATCGGCATCGGCCACCCCGAGGCGACGAGCGACTACAAGCGCCCGTTGAAGACGACGCGGGAGTTCTTCGACGGGCTCGACGCCGCCGAGACGCCGGTCCCGAAGGACCAGCGCCTGGCCGCCGCGCTCGGGCCGAGGATGCTCGACCTCGCCGCGGAGCGCTCGCTCGGCACCCACCCGTACTTCATCGACGCCCAGCACACCCGCTTCGCCCGCGAGCGGATGGGGGCGGACGCCCTCGTCGCCCCCGAGGTCGCGGTCGTCGTCGAGGAGGACCCCGAGACCGCGCGCGAGATCGCCCGCGCGTACGCCGCGTCCTACCTGCAGCTCTCCAACTACACGGGCAACCTGCGCAAGTTCGGCTACACCGAGCGCGATCTGGAGAACGGCGGCTCCGATCGCCTGATCGACGCCGTCATCCCGCACGGCTCCCCCGAGCAGATCGCCGACGCGGTCCGCACCCACCTCGAGGCGGGCGCGGACCACGTGTGCCTCCAGCCGCTCGGCCATGGGGACGAGCCGCTGGAGGACTTCGCGGCGTTGGCTAAGGCCTTGCTCTAACGCACGCCCAATCCGCCGAGCGCCTGCTTGACCAGCTTCGTCCGGTCGGCGGGCGCGGCCACCTGCTCGAGGCCGAAGCCCAGCAGCAGCGTGTCGTCCGTCGACGTACCGGCGAAGAAGTTCACCAGTTGGCCGGCGATCTCCCAGGCGCCCGCGTTCTGCGGGCTGCCGGGGGGTGCGGGGGCGGGAGTCCAGGTGCTCGTCGCGCCCTCGAACCCGTCGGCCGTCGTCGTGCCGTCGATGACGACCTTGGTGTCATCCACGAAGGCGCCGACACCGCCGCCGCCTGGATCGGTCACGTAGGAGATCGAGACCTCGACCGACTTGCCCTTGTAGGCGCTGAGGTCGAACGTGACGGGGATCCACCCGCCGCTGGAGCCCGTGAACGAGTTCCAGGTCCCGGTGCTGCCCGGCTGGGCGCAGCTGTTCGTCCCACCCAGGTAGTGCTTGAGGAACGGGTGCAGTTGCAGCAGGAAGCCGTCGGGGTTGGCCGTGCACTCCGCCGGCGGGCTCGTCTGCGTCTTTCCGGACGCCTCCTTGAGCGTCGTCCAGTCGTCGGCGCCCACCGTGTGGGCCTCGACGATCACGTTGTCGTAGGACGGCTCGGTGTTGTAGGAGAGCTGGAACTGCAGCTGCGCGGTCGTCGCCGCCGCCGGCACCGCGATCGTCTTGGTCAGGCGGAAGTAGGACGAGTCCTGGTGGACCGCCCCCGCGTACTTCGTGCCCTCCACCGGCGAGAACGGGCTCCCGGTGAAGTTGTAGGAGGCCGCGCCCTGGCTCTTGAACTGCGGGAACTCGGCGACCGGCAGCACCTCGCTGGTCGGCTGGAAGACGCCCGCCTCGTCGAGGTCATTGCTCGGCGTGCCGGCGAGGTTCGCGTGATAGCCGTTGATCGGTTTGGCGATGCCGTCCACGATGTTCGGCCCGCCCAGGCTGAAGCGCGAGAAGCCACCCAGCCAGTACTGGCGGAAGTCGTCGGCGAGCAGCAGGCACTCGTCGAACAGGCCCTGGATGGACGTGACGACGCACTCTTGGTCGGGGGCGCCGTTGAGGCCGTAGTAGAGGCCGCCGACGACGTCGGTGATGCCCGGCAGGCCGGAGAACTGCGCGGTCTCGGCGGCGTTGATCAGCTTGCCGCCCTCGTTGAGGAAGTCACGCACCGCGATCGTCAGGTACTGCTCGCGCTCGGCGACCGAGACGTCGGGCAGCGGTCCGAAGGGGGTATCCGTGAAGAAGTCCTCCGGGTCCTGGGTGATGCGGTTGTCGCCCATGTACCAGACGATCGCCTTGTAGTGGCTGAGCACGCCGAGGTCGTGCGGGACGCCCTGGGTGTCGGTGTTCCACAGGTCGGCGCTGTAGCCGGCCGCGCGGACCGCGTCGAGATGCAGCTGGCCGTACTGCAGGCCGCCGCCGGGCGGGCTGGGGAACGTCGGGTTGACGCCGTTGCGGTCCTCGTCGGCGATCACGAGCACCTTCGCGCCCATGCCCTTGACGGTGTAGGTGAACGCGGCGGAGGAGACGTCGTCGTCGCGCCAGCCGTCCTTCTTCTCGCCGCTGAACCAGACCTTGACCTTGTCGCCGACGCGCGTGCCCTTGACCTCGCCGCGGAACTCGGCGTAGTAGTGGGCGTTCTCGTCGCCGCCGTACTTCTCGCCGCCCTTCCACTCCGAAACGTTGGCGGTCTTGGTCTTGCCGTTATTGATCTTGTAGTTGAGCTGGAGGTGCTTGATCGCCCGCTTGGCCGTCACCGCGACGGTCTGCGGATCGCCGTAGGACACGTCGAAGGAATCGACCTCGAAGTCCGGGGCCTTGCGGCCGACCGCGGAGACCGGGTCGTCCGGATCCTTGGCCGACTCGGCGGTCGCCAGGGCGAACGGGATGTTCTTCTCGAACTCGGCCTGGATGAGCTTCTCGTCGTCGGGGAAATCGAAGTCCGAGCCGCAGTCCTTGGCCAGCCACTGGTCGTCGGGGACTGAGTTCGCGGCGTCCGTGCAGGTCGACATCTCCGGCGTGAAGCCGAAGGAGCCGTACTTCTCGGTGAAGTAGGAGTCGACCTCGCCGTTGGTCGTGTAGAGCTCGGCCGAGATGTCGGGGTCATAGCCGGGGATGGCCGGATGCGCGTCGTCGCCGGACATCGCGATGCCGAGCAGGTCGTCCGGCGTGGGCGTGTTGACCTGCCAGCCGACGCCGTAGAGGATCAGCTCCGCCGCCGAGTGGTAGTTGATGAACTCGGTGAAGCCGCCGACGCGCTTGAACAGGTTGTCCATCGCCTTGGACTCGGGCTCGGAGTTCGGGCCGGGGCCGCGGAACGTCTCGCTGGCCGGATCGTCCGAGGAGCCCTCGTTGTCGTAGCCCCACTTGTAGGCGTAGTTGCGGTTGGGGTCCACGCCGTCGCCCGGCTCGATCACGCCGTTGCCGTCGTTGTCGCGCAGGTTCTTGCGCCAGAGCCGCTGGCCGGGCTCGAACGTGAAGTCGTAGCCGTCCGGGTTGGACACGGGAACGAACCACAGCTCGGTCGTGTTGATCAGGTTCGTCACCTGCCGGTTGTGCAGGTAGCCGTCGACGTAGTAGTGCATCAGCCGCCGGTTCATCTCCGGGGTGATCCACTCGCGGGCGTGCTGGGCGCTCATGTACAGCGTCGAGGGCTTGGCGCCGTCCTTGAGCAGCGGTGCGCCGAGGCTGACCTTCAGCGCGATGATGTCCTGCCCGTTGGTCGTCTTGCCGATCGTGACGAGCTTGGTGATCAGCGGATGCCGGCGGGCGACTTGGGCGTACTCCTCTTTGATGCCGCCGGGGCCGCCGTACTTCTTGAAGACGTTGAGTCCGGCGGCGGCCTTGGCGGTCGCGCGCTGGGTGACGGTCTGGCCGTCGATCTCTTTCGGCGTCATCGTGACGCCCTGGTCCGCGAGCTCCTGCGCCTGCTCGCCGCTCAGGATCGTCTCGACGTGGACTGCGCCCTTGGCACCCGCCTTGGCGGCGGACAGATCGATCTCGCTGCGATCCACACCGAGGTCGACCAGCTTGCCGAGCGCGTCACGTTGGACGTCCCCGACGTAGACGTCGAGCTGCGGCGCGGGTGCGGCCACCGCCGTCGTCGCTGAGACGAGCACGGTCGCGAGTACCGACATGCCTGCGACGACCGCTGCGTTGCGTAGCAACTTTGTCCCTCCCTCTCCACACTGACTGAAAGCGGGACCAGTCTCTCGATGAGCTGACGGTGTGTCAACGTGGAACCGTCTATGTCACGAGCGTGAGAAGCTCCTCGCGGTTCGGTCCCATCGCGGAGGGCGTCGCCTCGGCGGCCGCGGCGAAGACGCGCTCGCCGAAGCCGGGGCGCGTGAAGACGTCACGCGGCAGTGACAGACAGGCCGCGATCTCGATGCCCGCCCGGAACACGTCGGGGTCGAGGCTCATCGCGGCGGGGAGCGCGGCGCCGATCCGCGCGCCGATGTGCTCCGGCGGCGGCGCGGGCGGTGTGCGACCGTCGCGCAGCGCGACGATCTGCGCCATCCGGGCGCGATCGACGAGCACCGTGCTGTCGTACCACGGCTTCAGCTCCGCCTCGGTCGCCGCCGCGTAGGCCGTGACGAGCGCGGCGGGATCGTCGCCCGCCTCGCGCACCACCCGGCGCAGGATCGCGGCGTGGGCGAGCCCGAGCGTCATCCCGCGGCCCATCGAGGGGTTCGTGCACGCCCACGCGTCGCCGAGGCTCAAGACGCCTGTGGCCGGTCCCGCGCCATTGCCGTTCAATGACCGGACGCGGTCGACGACGCCGCCCATCGGCACCACGCCCGTGATCGGCTCGCCGTCGAGCCAGTGGGCGTGGCGCGGACAGGCGCCGACGACCGCCGTCCACGCCTCGGCATGGCGCATCGCCTTCAGCGGCCGGTCGCCCGCGGAGGCGTACAGCGTGACGCTCCAGGTGCCGTTGTCGCCCGGGAGCGTGAGGATCGAGAACGAGCCGACCGGCGCGTTGATCGGGCCGCGGACCTCCGGCGGCGCACCGCGGAAGAAGCGCGTGTAGTAGAGGAAGCCCGTGTCCTCGGCCTCCTCGACGACCGGCGGTCCGCCGGCGGCGGCCAGGAGCTTCGGCAACGCGGAGCTGCGCCCCATCGCGTCGATGATCAGGTCGCCGGCGACGCGGTCGCCGGCGTCGGTGCGCACCGCGGTCACGTGCACCCGGCCGTCGCGCGGCTGCGTCTCGAGCGCGGTCACGCCGACGCCGCGGCGGATCTCGACGCCATGCTCGGCCTCGGCCACGCGCGAGACCGCCCACTCGATCGTGCTGCGCCGCCCGGTGTAGGTGACGAAGCGCTCGTCGCCGTCGCGGGGCGTGCGGTCGGCGATCGTCTGCGGCATCGCGTCCGCGATCGGGTCGAAGCGGAACGCGCCCGCGGCCTTGAAGGCCTCCAGAACGTCCGGCAGTTCGCGCTCGAGGACGGCACGCCCCAGCGGCTGCAGGTAATGCGCCTGCCGGAACTGCGTGACGCCTCCGCGCCGCCAGCGCTCCCAGGCGGCCTCGACGTCGGCCGGGACCGGTGCCGGGTCGCGCTCGAGAACGGTCACGCGATGCCCGTCCCGAGCCAGCATCATCGCGGCGGACAGGCCGCACAGGCCTCCGCCGAGCACGATCGTGTGAGACATCTCTCCCCGCACGACGTAGAGCGTCTCGGATCTATTCCCGCACGCTTGTCACAGATTCAGCGGCTCGCGGCTCATAGGGACTGCGTCACGCCGGGCATGGTCAAAGTTCTGGCCGGACGGGAGACATCCCGCCTGCCGCGACGGTCACTCAGGTGGCCGTCGCGGGTGGCGCATCTGGCCGCCGGTAGACGACGGCCAGGAGTGCGCACAACAACGACGCGGCGCCGAGGTAGCCCACCTCGGCCCGCGTCAGTGCGTCGCTGACGACGTCCAGCAGCATCCACGCGACGAAGACGGCCGCGCTGACCAGCCACGCCGCGGCGGCGAGGCCGGCGTGATCGCGGGCGAGCGCGGCCTGGTTGAGCGTGCCGGCTGCCAGGTGGGCGCCCATCCCGATCGCCACCGCGGCGAGGCCGAGGCGCCCGTAGGTCGCGTTGTCGTCGAAGAGGATGCTCATCGCGAACGGGCCGAGGATCAGCAGGCCGAGCGCCACGGCGCCCGCGAAGCCCGCGATCGCGAGGATGGTGATCTTGATCGCCTTGTTGAAGTCCGCTCGGCCTTCGGTCGCCTCCAGGCCGGCGAGGTGGGGGAGGAGTGAGCCCTGGACCGCCTGGAAGAGCTGCAGCGGCGCGCGGGCGATCAGCAGCGCGTTGAACACGTAGCCCGCGACGGCGGCGTCGGTGGCGTTGATGTCGGCCGCCAGCACGCCGCCGTTGAGCAGCGTCTGCTCGGCGAGCATGATGCACAGCACCGCGACGGCGAAGCGCCCGCCGCGGGCGAGGTCGAGCACCTCCTCATCGCTCTCCGGCTCGGCGGCGGCGACCTTCGGCCGGCGCGCGAAGGCCCATGGGACGACGACCAGCGACACGAACGGCGCCGCGGCCATTCCCATCGCCACGGCCGTCTGCCCGGAGGCGATGCCGATCGCCACCGCGACGGCGAACAGCAGCCGCGAGGACGCCTCCATGAACACGAGGCCGCCGTAGAAGCCGAACCACTGGTGCCCGGCGAGCCAGCCGCGGGCGAAGTAGGACGCCGCGTAGGCCAGCACCGCGACCACGAGCACCCAGTACAGCGCGGCCGAGCCGTCGAACAGGTCGTCTTGGATCGGGCCCTTGAGCGCCAGCGCGATGACCAGGAACGCGAGCGCGAACCCGGCCTGGATCAGCAGCGGCGTGCGCAGTGGGTGACCGGTGTGCAGGCCGCGCGCGCGGCGGTCGGCGATCGTGCGCGAGAGCAGTTGCTCGATCGGGCGGTAGATCACCGAGACGATCACGAACAGCACCGACCACAACAGCGAGATCGACTTGTAGTCGACGTCGTTCAGGGCATACGAGGCGACGCTGAAGTACGCGAAGGTGACGACACCGGTCGACGCGATCCCGATCGAGAGGATCTTCGCGCCGGCGCCATAGCCCGAACGCTTCTCTTGTGTCGCGCTCACACCTTGACGAGCAACATCGTCCATGGGAACGGGGAGCGGATCTCCTCCACCGTGCCATGGCGACCGAGCAGCTCGACGAACGCCTTGCGCGACCAGTGGTTCAGGTGGCCGGGGGTGTTCCCGAGGTCCTTGATGTATGCCCCGCGCGCCATGTTCAGGCCGCGCCACATCGGCTCGCGCGGCACGCTCACCAGCAGGTGGCCGCCGCGGGCGACGCGCGCCATCTCGCTCACCGTGTGCTCGGCGTCCGGGACGTGCTCGAGCACCTCGATGGCGCTGGCGAGCTCGAACTCGCCGTCGCCGAACGGGAGGTTCTCGGCCTTCATGATCTTGTACTCGAGGTTGGGCGCCTGGCGCTTGACCCACTCGGCCTGGATCGCGGGGTCCTCGAGGTCCACACCGACGATCCGCCCGTCGCGCAGGCGCTGGGCCCACTTGTGGGTGAGCACGCCCTCGCCGCAGCCGACGTCGAGCACGCTGCGCGGCGAGGCCTTCGCCCACAGCTCATCCAGCGTGCGCTCGAAGCCCGCCATCAGCTTCTTCACGACCGGGTTCGAGGAGCCGTACTTGTCGTACGTGTTGCCGGTGACCGTGCCTTCGGCGTCACGGGTGATCGTCGAACTCACAGCTGCACCTTCTCTCGCTCTTCGGTGTGGCTTTCGCCGGACGCGTTAGCGCCGGTCGTCGGCGGACGGCTCTCGGGGGTGGCGCCGGGCTCGTAGTGCGACGGCGGGATCTCGGCGTGCAACTCGAGCCGCCGGACGCGCTCGAACGTGCGCTGCAACATGATCCGCTGCCCCGACAGGAGGTCGCCGATGATGCCGAGCGCCGCGAGCACGACCGCGGCGTTGAACAGCACCGCGCCGAGGATCAGCGACTGCACGTGGCCGGCGCCCGTGCCGTCGATGTAGGCGACGAGGAAGCGCGTCCAGACCGCCAGCGCGAACAGGCCGAGGATGATCGCCAGCGTCATGAAGACGCGCAGCGGCTCATACATCGAGTAGATGCGGAAGATCGAGACCATGTTGCGGCGCACGTACTGCCACATCGACTTGAAGAGCCGCGACTCGCGCGTCTTGGCGTTCGTGCGGATCGGCACGTGGTCGATCGCGACGGTCATCTTGCCCGCCTGGATGATCGTCTCGAGCGTGTAGGTGTACTTCGAGACGACCGACAGTTGGAGCGCGGCCTCGCGGTTGTAGGCGCGGAAGCCCGACGTCGTGTCCGGCACCGTGGTCTCCGACGCCTGGCGCACGACCCACGAGCCGAGCCGCTGCAGCGACTTCTTCAGCGGCGAGAAGTGCTCGATCGTCATCACCTGACGATCGCCGACGACCATGTCGGCACGGCCGGCGATGATCGGCTCGACGAGCTTCGGGATGTCCCCGCCGTAGTACTGGTTGTCGGCGTCGGTGTTGACGATCACGTCCGCGCCGAGCTTCAGCGCCGCGTCCAGACCCGCCTGGAAGCCGTTCGCGAGACCCTTGTTGTTGGTCAGCCGGACGATGTGGTCGACGCCGTTGGCGACCGCCACTTCGACCGTCCGATCGGTCGAGCCGTCGTCGATGACGAGCCACTCGACCGAGTCGAACCCGGGGACCTCACGGGGCAGGTCGCGCAGCGTCTCGGGGAGGGTTTTCTCCTCGTCAAGGCATGGGATCTGGATGATCAGCTTCATGTGAACGACGAAAGACGGTACCGCGCGCGTCAGACTGGATGACTCGCATGGAGGGCTCAACGCTCACCCGGCCGCAGCCGGGAACCGACTCCGCGCGCGCTGCACCGAGTCCCGGTGAGCGTGGCGACGGCCTGGCCAAGATCGTGTTCGCGCTGCTGTGCGTGGGCTTCGCGATCGGCTTCTTCGTGTTCCCGACCTACCCGGTCTACGACTCCTATTACTCCTTGTTGTGGGGCCGCGACCTGCTCCACGGCAACCCGCTCGTCTTCGACGGCTTCCGCTACCCGACCGAGCACCCGCTGGGGATCGCCGCGGGCGCGATCCTGCAGCTCTTCGGCTCCTGGGGGGACCGCCTGTGGGTGGCGATGATCCTGGCCGCGTTCCTGGTGCTGGTGGCGGGCGTGTACCGGCTCGGGCGGATCGCCGCGACGCCGCTGGTGGGCGCGGTCGCGGCGGCGCTGCTGCTGACCCGCTTCGACTACCCGTTCCTCGCCGCCCGCGGCTACATCGACATCCCCTACATGGCGCTGGTGGTGTGGGCGGCGACGCTCGAGGCGACCCGCTCGCGCCGCGGCGTGCCGGTCCTGATCCTGCTCGCGCTGGCGGGGATGCTGCGCCCCGAGGCGTGGTTCCTCTCGGCCATGTACTGGGTCTGGGTCTCGTGGAAGGCCACATGGCGCCAGCGCTTCGTGTTCGCCGCGATCGCCGCCAGCGGCCCGCTGGTGTGGGCCTCCACGGACTTCCTGGTGACCGGCGACCCGCTGTTCTCGCAGCACTACACGTCGCTCTCAGCCGAGGATCTCGGCCGCCAGCGCCCGCTCTCGCAACTCCCGAGCGCGATCCCCGGCTTCTTCAAGGACCTGGTCAAGCTGCCGGTCTTCGCGGCGGCGGGATTGGGCGCGCTGCTCGGAATCGTCATCTCTCCGCGCCGCATGCTGATGCCGATCGCGCTGCTCCTCGCGGGCGTCGTGACCTTCCTCGCGATCGGCGTGGCCGGCGCGTCGGTGATCGAGCGCTATCTCGCCGTCCCGGCGCTGGCGCTGATGGTGCTGGCGGCGGTCACGGTCGCCGGTTGGACGATGCTCTCCAAGAGCTGGGTTCGCACCGTCTGGATGGTCGCCGCAGCCGTGATCGTCCTCGCCGGCGTCGCCTACCAGGCGACCCATCTGAACCTCTCCCGCTTCGACAACGAGCTGCGCTTCCGCGGCCAGGCCCACACCGATCTCACGAGCGTGTTGAAGGATCCGCGGGTGCAGGCCGGGTTGCGCTGCGGGCCCCTAACAGGCCCTAACCACAAGATCGTCCCCGACTCCCGCTGGATCGCCGATCTGGGCGACGGCAAGGTCTGGGCCCGCGCCCAGAGCTACCGCGACCCCGACAGCAAGTACACGCTCCCGCTTCAGACCAAGGGCGTGGCGATCGTCGTCACCTCCCGCTTCGCGATCTTCAAGCACGCCTGGACCGACGCCGCCGACGACGCCCGCATCCAAGTCCCGCCCCCCGGCTTCAAGCGGGTGAAGACCTCGAGGTTCTACGCCGCGTATGTCCGCTGCTGAGACGGTCGAGCTGCCGGACGCGGTGACCGACGAGCCGCGGCGGGGCCGGTCGTGGGTGTGGCCGGCGATCCTCGTGGGCCTCTTCGCGGCCGCCTTCGTGCTGCGGATCGTCGGCTACAAGACCGGGCTTCCGTACGTCTACAACGCGGACGAGAACAGCCATTTCGTCCCGCGGGCGATCGGGATGTTCGGGCACAGCCTGAACCCCGACTACTTCATCAATCCGCCCGCCTACACGTACGTCGTCCACGCGCTCTTCGCGGTCAAATGGGGGACGAACCCCGCGACGATCGGCGGCGCGTTCGCGGCTGATCCGACCACGGCGTTCGCGCTCGCCCGCGCCGCGTCCGCGTTCCTCGGCGCGCTCGCCGTGTCACTCACCGCGATCGCCGGTGCGCGGCTGTTCGCCGACCGCCGCGTCGGCGTCCTGGCCGGCGCGCTGCTCGCGGTCGCGTTCCTGCCGACCCACTACAGCCACTTCGCCCTCAACGACGCGCCGACGCTGGCGCCGCTCGCCGCGGCGCTGATCGGCGTCGCCGGGATCTACCGCACCGGCCGCACACGCGAGTACGTGCTCGCGGGGCTCGGCCTGGGAGTGGCGATCGCGACCAAGTACACGGCCGGGATCGTGCTGGTCACGGTGATCGCGGCGGCGTTCGCCTCCCCGGTCGCGCATGCGCGGGTGCGCAACCTGGCGCTGATGCTCGGCCTGATGTGCGCGGGCTTCGTGGCCGCCAATCCATACGCGCTGCTCGACCACACCGCGTTCCGCGAGGGGCTGCAGAAGCAGACCGAGACGGCCGGGGAGGACGGGGGCAAGCTCGGCCTCGCCAACACGTCCGGCTGGACGTACTACGTCGGCACGTTCACCTGGGGGCTGGGCTGGCTGCCGTCGCTGTTCGCCCTCGGCGGACTGGTGGATCTGTTCGCGCGCCGGCGCCGGCTCGCGCTGCTGCTCGCGCCCGCCCCGATCCTGCTGTTCCTCTATCTCGGCCAGCAGTCGCGTTTCTTCGCCCGCTGGATGCTGCCGATCTACCCGATCCTCTGCCTGCTGGCGGCCTGGGGCGTGATCGCCGCCGCGACGTGGCTCGCGACCCGCTTGAAGTGGCGCCTCGCGATCCCCGCGCTCGCCCTCTCGGTCCTCGTCGTCCTCCAGGGCCTCGTCTTCAGCGTCCACAACGACCTCGTGCTGGCGAAGGCGGACACGCGCCAGGTCGCGCGCGAGTGGATGAAGACCAACATCCCGTCGGGCAGGAACATCGTCGTGGAGCCGATCGCGCCCGACCAGTGGGCGATGGACGCCGGCCATCCGATCTTCGAGGACCAGGGCGGGACCGGCTCCGGTAACCGCTGGAACAAGTGGCGCACGTCGCGCTCGTGCTTCTTCAACGGCAAGACGATCACGTCCGGCGCCTGCCCGGTGGTCAAGATCGAGGACTACGAGCGCACGACGCGCCCGGACCTGGTCAGCCGCTATGCCAACGGCGGGTTCTGCTGGGTCGTGACCGGCTCGACGCAGTTCGGGCGTGCGTACGCGGACCCGAAGGACGTCCCGTTCGCGCTGAAGTACTACGACGAGCTCAAGCGCCAGGGAGAAGTCGTCTTCCGCTCGAGCCCGTACGGGAAGGACTCAGAGAGCGTGCCCTTCTCGTTCGACTCCTCGTTCAATTACTACCCGTTGACCTATGAACGGCCAGGACCAGACATTGTGATCTACCGGCTCCATGGCGGAAAATGCGGCGCATGAAGCGACTGATCGCTCTCGGGCTCGCCTGCGGGCTGCTCGCCGTCGGCGTGCCGAACCTGATCGTGTGGCTCGGCGGGCGCTCGCCGGTCACGACCGACACCGCCAAGGTCCCGCACGCCCAGGCGGCGCTCATCCTCGGCGCGCAGGTCTACCGCGACGGAAAGCCGAGCATCATGCTCGCGGACCGCGTCACCGCGGGGGCGGAGCTCTACAAGGCCGGCCGCGTGGACAAGCTGCTGCTCTCCGGCGACCACAGCCGGAAGGACTACGACGAGGTCGGCACCATGCGCCGGCTCCTGCTCGCGCAGGGCATTCCGGCGCAGGACATCTTCACCGACCACGCGGGCTTCGACACCTGGGACAGCGCGCAGCGGGCGCGCCGCGTCTTCGACGTGCAGTCGGCGGTCGTCGTGACGCAGAAGTTCCACATGGCCCGCGCGCTCTACGACGCGCGCCGCGCCGGGCTGAAGGTCACCGGCTACGCCGCCGACCGCCGCGACTACGGCCGCGTCATGCGCCGCCTGGAGGTGCGCGAGGCCGCAGCGAGGGTCAAGACTTTGGGCGACGCGATCACCGGCGCTAACCCGCATTTCCTGGGCACCGAGATCCCCATCACCGGGGATGGACGCGTGTCGTGGGGGGACTGATTCGCAAGTCAATATCGTCTGTGGGTAAGTGAGCACCCTTCAGACCACCGACCACGAGCACCTCTTCCGGGCGATCGAGCTCGCCGAGGGGGGGCGTGGGCGGACGAGTCCCAACCCCCTCGTCGGCGCCGTGATCGTCCGCGACGGCCACGTGCTGGGCGAGGGGTTCCACGCCGCGCTGGGCGAACCGCATGCCGAGCGCGCCGCGATCGCCGCCGCCGGCGACGCCGATCTCCGCGGCGCGACGCTCTACGTCTCGCTCGAGCCCTGCTGCCACACCGGCCGCACTCCGCCCTGCACAGACGCGATCCTCCAGGCCGGCTTCGCGCGCGTCGTGGTCGCCTCCGACGATCCGACCGAGAAGGCTTCGGGCCGTGGCCTGGGCATCCTGCGCGATGAGGGCGTCGTGGTCGACGTGGCGGAAGGCGAGGTCGCCGCGAAGGCGCGGCTGCTCAACCAGCCGTTCCGCAAGCACGCCCGCACCGGCCGCCCATTCGTGCTCTTCAAGTCCGCGATGACGCTCGACGGCAAGGTCGCGACCCGCACCGGCGATTCGAAGTGGATCTCGGGCGAGGACTCGCGCCGGCTCTCGCACCAGTGGCGCTCGGAGGTCGACGCCGTCGTGGTCGGCATCGGCACCGCGCTGACCGACGACCCGCTGCTCACCGCCCGCATCGAAGGCGTGACGCGCCAGCCGCGGCGGATCGTCTTCGACTCCGAGGCGCGCCTGCCGCTGGACTCCCAGCTCGTGCGCGGCGCCGCGGAGGTGCCGCTGACCGTCGTCGTCACCCGCGCCGCGCCGCGGACGGCGGTCGATGCGCTGGAGATCGCCGGCGCCGACGTGATCGTCGCCACCGGCGCCAACGAGCCCGACCGGGTGCGCAACTCGCTCGTCCAGCTCGGCAACGCCGGGGTGGCCTCGATCCTGCTCGAGGGCGGCCCGCACCTCGCGGGTGCGTTCCTGGACGCCGGCGAGGTCGACGAGATCCGGCTCTTCGTGGCCCCCGTGATCCTCGGCGGGTCGAGTGCGCGCGACCCGCTGGAGGGCGAGGGCGCCGAGCGCATCGCCTCCGCCATGCGGGCGCTCTCGCTCGAGTGCTCGCGCAGCGCCGAGGACGTCCTGATCACCGCGCGAATGCGGGAGTGGTAACTGCGATGTTCACCGGACTCGTCGCCGATCTCGGTACGGTCACCGCCGTCGACAGCACCCAGGATGGCGTGCGTCTGAACGTGAAGACTTCTCTTGCCGGCGAGCTGAGCGAGGGTGACTCGGTCGCGGTCAACGGCGTCTGCCTGACCGCCACGGCCATCGCCGACGGCGTCTTCGCCGCCGACGTCATGCACGAGTCGCTGCGTCGCTCCTCACTGGCGGAGATCGGCGAGGGCTCGCCGGTCAACCTCGAGCTGCCGCTGCGGGCGTCGGACCGGCTCGGCGGGCACATCGTGCAGGGGCACGTCGACGGCGTGGCGGTCGTCCGCGAGGTGCGCGACGACGGGTTCGCCCGGGTGGTGTCGTTCGACGTCCCATCGGAACTCTTGCGCTACGTGGTCGAGAAGGGCTCGATCGCGGTCGACGGCGTCTCGCTCACCGTGAGCGCGATCGACGAGACGTCGTTCTCGGTCTCGCTGATCCCGGAGACATTGGAACGTACGACGCTGGGCACGGCCGAACCCGGCCGGCCCGTCAATCTGGAGGTGGACGTGCTCGCCAAGTACGTGGAGAAGCTGGTCGCTCGATGAAGAGCCCGTTCGCAACCGTCGAGGAGGCGCTGGACGAGATCCGCGCGGGCCGCATGGTCGTCGTCTGCGACGACGAGGACCGCGAGAACGAGGGCGATCTGACGATGGCGGCGCAGTTCGCCACGCCCGAGGCGATCAACTTCATGGCCAAGGAGGGGCGCGGGCTGATCTGCCTCGCGCTCACCCCCGAGCGCTGCGACGAGCTGGGCCTGGACCTGATGGCGGCCAAGAACGAGTCTCCCTACGAGACCGCGTTCACGGTCTCCGTCGAGGCTCGCGACGGCATCACGACGGGCATCTCCGCCGCCGACCGTGCCCGCACGATCCAGGTCGCCGTCGACCCGGAGTCCGCGCCGCGCGACCTCGTGCAGCCGGGCCACGTCTTCCCGCTGAAGGCCAAGCCGGGCGGCGTCCTGGAGCGCACCGGGCAGACCGAGGCCGCCGTCGATCTGGCGCGCCTGGCCGGCCTGAACCCCGCGGGCGTGATCTGCGAGGTCATGAACGACGACGGGACGATGGCCCGCGTCGACGACCTCGAGCGCTACTGCGCCCGCCACAACCTGAAGATGATCACGGTCGCCGACCTGATCGCCTACCGCCGCAAGCACGACAAGCTCGTCGAGCGGGTCGTGGAGACGCGGCTGCCGACCGGCTTCGGTGAGTTCACCGCCGTCGGGTACCGCTCGCTGGTCGACGGCAAGCACCACGTGGCGCTGGTCAAGGGCGAGGTCGCGGGCCGCTCGGATGTGCTCGTCCGCGTGCACTCGGAGTGCCTCACGGGCGACGTCTTCCACTCGCTGCGCTGCGACTGCGGCGAGCAGCTGGAGTCCGCGCTGTCGATGATCGAGCGCGAAGGCTCGGGCGTCCTGCTCTATCTGGCCCAGGAGGGGCGTGGGATCGGCCTGCTGAACAAGCTGCGCGCCTACAACCTGCAGGACCAGGGGATGGACACGGTCGACGCCAACCTGGAGCTCGGGCTCCCGGTCGACCTGCGCGACTACGGCATCGGCGCCCAGATCCTGGTCGACCTCGGGCTGTCGAGCATTCGCATCCTCACCAACAACCCGAAGAAGATCCGCGGGTTGGAGGGCTACGGGCTCTCAGTGGTGGCGCAGGTGCCGATCGAGCACGCGCCCAACCCGCACAACGAGGCCTACCTGCGCGCCAAGCGCGACCGCATGGGCCACACGCTGCACCACCAGGGCCTCGCGCTGGACGAGGAGATGGTGCACGAGGAGGCCGTCCACGACCGCGAGCGCCGCGCGTCATGAAGTTCGCGATCACCGTCGGGCGCTTCTACGAGGACCTCGCGACGCGGCTGATCGCGGGGGCGCAGAGCGCGTTCGCCGAGGCGGGCGTGGGGGAGGCCGACGTCTTCGACGTGCCGGGCGCCTTCGAGCTCCCGCTCGCCGCCTCGTATCTGGCCGCCACCGGCCGCTACGCGGGCGTGGCCTGCCTCGGCGCGGTCATCCGCGGCGAGACCGACCACTACGACTACGTGTGCGCCGAGACCGCCCGCGGGATCATGGACGTCCAACTGCGCACCGGCGTGCCGTGCGCGTTCGGGGTCCTGACGGTCGAGAACATGGACCAGGCGCTCGCCCGCACCGGCGGCGGCAAGCGCGACCAGGGCGCCCACGCGGCCGAAGCCGTCGTGACCCTGGCCCGCATGAAGCGCTCGCTGGCCTAGAAGGGCCTTGAAACAGTCGTCTTCGACGACCACGATGCGGCGGCTAGGTGCTTGAACGTCAACTGCGCCGGGTGGGGGAGGGGGAGTGGCGAGCCGCCCGTCCTGGGCTGCCGTGAGTCCGCCTCGCGGCTCGGCTCGGTTGCCTCGAATCGCCGTGCCGGCATACCGACGGTTACGGGCTACGGAGACCGAAAGCGTGCCCCGGCCTCGCGCCTCGTTCATCGCCATGGTTGGCCGTGCGCGTTTGAGGGGTGGAGCGTGGGTTTCGATCAGGCTCGCACTGTTCGAGCTGGCGCGTTGAGGGGGGTGCGGAACGAGAGCTGCCCGACAGGCAGCTCTCGTTACACACCCCCTCGCCGGCGGGTGATCGGCGCGCGTGAGAACGCGCTTTCTGTCTCCGTGGCCGCACCTTGACGGTCAGTCTCGGGGCCGAATGAGGTCGGGAGGCCGGCCATCACGCGGACTCGCGGCAGCCCGGGACGGGTGGCACCACGAAACCGCCCCCCTCCCCGCCCGGCGCAGTTGACGTTCAGCGCGCGCCGTTGCGACTCGGGACGGCTTAGTCCTTAGAGGCCTTCTGGGCCTTCTTGAGCAGCGCTTTGACCGTGCCGTTCTGGTTGTCGAAGCGCTGCAGCCGGGTTTCGAGCACCTGGACGGCCTCCTGCGGGCGGCCGGCGGCGAGCAGCGCGGCGCCGTAGTCGTACATCGCGTAGGCGCACGGATCGACGTCGCTCGAGGCGCCGCAGGCGTCGACGGCGGCCTTGAGGGTGGTGACCGCGCTGTCGATGTCCCCGCCGAGCAGGGCGGTGTGCCCCTTCGCCTGGAGCTCGGACGGGCTCCCGGAGGGCGCCTGCGGCGTCGTCTCGGGGGTGGGCGTCGATTCCGGCTGTTCCGGGGTGGGCGTCGCGCTCGGTGTGTCCGTCGGGGTCGCGGTAGGGGTGGCGGTGGGCGTCGCGGTCTTCTCCGGCGTCGCCGTCTTGTCGGGTGTCGCCGTCTTGGTGGCCGTCGGCGTCGGCGTGGCCGAGGCCTCCGGGGGCTGATCGTCTCCGCCGCGGCTTGCGAGCGCGATCGCCCCGATCACGGCGACCAGCGCGATCGCGCCGAGCACCGCGATCAGCGGCGCCACCGAGCGCCGACGCGGCTCGCCGGCGTCGCGGGCGGCTGCGCCGCCGTTGCGCCCGTTCCCGCCGCCGACCGCACCGGCCCGCCGCCGCGTCGCGGGCCGAGAGTCGTCGCGTCCACGCTCGTCGTACGCCGCCGCCGTCCCGCGGGCGCGGCGGCCGTCGTCGTCGGCCGCGCCCCGGCCGCGCCGCGCATCGTCGGCCGCGTTCGAGCCCC